>NZ_QXGS01000048.1 GCF_003604215.1 Teichococcus vastitatis | reverse complement strand
ATGCCCATCGTGCCGATCCGCTGGGTCCTGGTCCGAGATCCTCATCGCCGGTTCGATCCGCAGGCCCTGCTGTGCACCGAGCCTGATCAAACGCCCGAGCAGATCCTGTGTTGGTTCATCCAGCGCTGGCAGCTGGAGGTGACCTTTCAGGAAACCAGGATGCATCTCGGTGTCGAGACCCAGCGCCAGTGGTCGGACCTCGCCATCGCCCGCACGACGCCATGCCTGCTTGGGCTATTCTCCCTCGTCACCCTCCTGGCTGCTCAGCTCAGAGCCTCAGAACGCAATGCCGCGGCAAGCAGCGCCTGGTACCGCAAGGAACGCCCGACCTTCAGCGACACCCTCGCCGCCGTGCGACGTCACATCTGGTGCGAGCAAGGTTTCCTCACATCCCGGCATGGAGGTCACGGCGCAAAACCTCGGCAAGCGCTCCAGCACGCCTGGGCTTACGCCCTCTGTCACGCCGCCTGATGGCCAAAGTCGAGGTTAGAAGACGGTGGCATTGCAGTGATCATCCTGCTCCCGCCTGATCTTGAGTGGCCACCCCGATCAGTGCGGTGTCGGACGGGTTGGCCGTGCGTTCGACGATCGGGTTGTTGATTTTCGCTGAGATCTGACCCGGCGTTTTCATCGAGAAGTGACCCGGCCAGGAATATGGCCCGCGGGCTGTGGCCGCGGGTCAAGCAGGTGTTTTGGCTCTCCTGTTTTTGGGTTCTGCCGAGCTGTTCCTGAACCTGAAGCTGTCGTTGCCGGTTTCCAGGATGTGGCAGTGGTGGGTGAGCCGGTCGAGCAAGGCCGTTGTCATCTTGGCATCGCCAAAGACCTCGCCCCACTCACTGAAACTCAGGTTGGTGGTGATCACCACGCTGGTGCGCTCGTAGAGCTTGCTGAGCAGGTGGAACAGCAGGGCTCCGCCCGATGAGCTGAACGGCAGGTAGCCGAGCTCATCGAGGATGACGAGATCGAGGCGCAGCAGGCGTTCGGCGAGTTGTCCTGCCTTATTGGCGGTCTTTTCCTGTTCCAGCGCATTGACCAGATCGACCGTGGAGAAGAACCTGGCTTTCTTGCGGCCGTGCTCGATGGCCTGGATGCCGAATGCCGTGGCGAGGTGGGTCTTGCCGGTGCCCGGTCCGCCGATCAGCACCACATTGTCCGCCCGCTCGGTGAACTCACCCCGATGCAGTTGCCGGACCGTGGCCTCGTTGACCCCGCTGGCCGCGAAATCGAAACCGGCCAGGTCTTTGTAGGCGGGGAACCGGGCGGCTTTGGTCTGGTAGGCGATCGAGCGGACCTCGCGCTCGGCAACCTCGGCCTTGAGCAACTGGGAGAGCGTGGGAACGGCCGCCTCGAACGCCGGTGCGCCCTGTTCCATCAGTTCGCTGACTGCCTGGGCCATGCCGTACATCTTGAGCCCGCGCAGCATGACCACGAGGGCGGCGCTGGCGGGATCATGACGCATGGCGCACCTCCCGGTTCCGCAGCGCGTCGTAGCGTTCGATGTCGGCCCTCGGCTCCTGGTTCAACACAAGGGCCTGGGGCGCATCGATGACCGCGGCCGTGTTCTTGCCGTCGGTCAGGCGGTGCAGAATGTTGAGGACGTGGGTCTTGGTGGCGACCCCACCCTCGAGGGCCAGTTGCACGGCGCACAGTACCGCCTGCTCGTCGTGCTGCAGCACAAGGGCGAGGACGTCCACCATCTCCCGCTCGCCCCCTGGCCGCCGGAGGAACTGGGTCTGGAGCCTGCGGAACGCCTCCGGCATCTCGGCAAAGGGCGCGCCATTGCGCAGGGCGCCCGGCTTGCGCTGGATCACCGCCAGGTAGTGCCGCCAGTCGTAGACCGTGCGGCCGGGAACATCGTGCGCGCGCTCGACGATCCGGACGTGCTCGCACAGGGCCTGTCCCTCGGCCACGACCACGAGCCGGTCGGGGTAGACGCGCAGGCTGACCGGCCGATTGGCGAACGAGGCCGGAACGCTGTAGCGGTTGCTCTCGAAGTGCACGAGGCAGGTCGGCGAGACCCGCTTGGTGTGTTCAACAAACCCGTCGAACGCCCGCCCCAGCGGCATCAGGCTCATCCGCTCCCGGGCATGCACCTCGGCGACGCTGCCCGGCAGAACCCCGTGGAACAGTTCGCTCCAGCGCTCGATGCAGCGGGCCTCCAGCCACGTGTTGAGGGAGGACAGATCCGCGAATGGCGGCATGCCCTGCCAGATCTGCCGCCGGGCGTCCTGCACGTTTTTCTCGACCTGACCCTTCTCCCAGCCCGATGCCGGATTACAGAAGGTCGCCTCAAACAGGTAGTGGCTGGCCATGGCCGCGAACCGCGCGTTGACCTGCCTCATCTTGCCCGCGCCGACCCGGTCGACGGCGGTCCTCATGTTGTCGAAGATGCCGCGGCGCGGGACGCCGCCCAGCACGCGGAACGCCTCGGCCAGGGCATCGAACAGCATCTCATGGGTTTGCAGCTTGTAAGCCCGGACAACGAAAGCCCGGCTGTGCGACAGCTTGGTGTGCGCGGCCTGCAGCTTGATCCGCTTGCCGCCCACCGTCGCCCAGTCCTCGCTCCAGTCGAACTGGAACGCCTCGCCAGGCTGGAAGAACAGGGGCACGAACACGCCGCGCCCGGTTGTCTGCTGTGCCGCCTCCCGCCTCGCCTGCCAGCATCGGGCAAAGGCAGCGACCCGGCCGTAGGACCCGTCATAGCCCAGGGCAACCAGATCCATATGGATCTGCCGCACGGTGCGGCGTCCCTTACGCCCCTTGCCCGCCTCCACCCTCAGCCAGTCCGACAGCCTGTCGGCAAACGGGTCCAGGCGGCTCGGGCGCTCGGGAACCTTGAACTTCACTTCAACCGTGTTCGACCGCAGGTATTTGCGGATCGTGTTCCGCGACAGGCCGGTGCGCCTCTCAATCTCGCGGATCGGAATACGGTCCCGGTAATGCCACCGGCGGATCACGCTCAACAACTCCATGTCGATCACTCCGATCACCCCGACCGTTTGGCCGAGGAGGTGAACAGACACGGGTCATTTCTCAGCGAAAACTCTGACCCCTCCCGGGTCAGATCTCAGCAAAAATCAACAGTGTGGCGAAGAAGCCCGCGACCAGCAGGCCGCGGCGGGATGTGGTAAGCGTGGGGGTAGCCTTGGACATGGGGATCATCCGTGCCTGGGGTTAGGCCGGGTGCGGGAGCTTCCATCTTCCCGCCCGGCCGCATCAGTGTTATCATGATATCATGAAACAAGCAGGTCATGATGCTGTGAAGCGGCGCCCTGATCAGCCCGGCACCCTGATCGGCGTACGGCTGCAGCCTGATGCGCTGGCGCGGCTCGATGCCTGGATCGCTCGGCAAGCCCCGCCGTTTCCCTCACGGCCGGAAGCGGTGCGGCGCCTGATGGAGATCGGCCTGGCGCAGGATGAAGGGGCCGGCCAAAATGGGGATGGGCACCGCTCGCCAGAACGCTGAGGATCTGACTTTCTCGGAGCCGGCGATGGCGAGCCCCATCTTAGGGCGCTGGTGATGAGCCACCCTTAGGACACCGCCTTGCAGGTGGGGTGGCCTGGTGATCGTGGGAATCCTGCACCGGGCTGCTCCGCCTGCCCCTCCGGTTGCCACGTCAGGGCCCCGGAGCGTGCAGAGCGCTTCCGCGGCCGAGTTCTGGCAGGATGGCCGCTGCGCACACTTTGGCAGGCGGAACAGAACGCTAGCGCCGCAGCAATCGCGCTGGGCCAGCAGCTGCTGCATCAACTTACATCAGGCATGCGTGTTGTAGGTCAGCGTCACTGCTGGCCAGCCGCTGCACCGGGCTGCTCCGCCTGCCCCTCCGGTTGCCACGTCAGGGCCCCGGAGCGTGCAGAGCGCTTCCGCGGCCGAGATCCGGCAGGATGGCCGCTGCACTTTAGCAGCCGAAACAGGACGCTAGCGCCGCAGCAATCGCGCTGGGCCAGCTGCTGCTGCATCAACTTACATCAGGCATGCGTGTTGTAGATCAGCGCCGCCACTGGGCCAGCCGCTGATGCCGCGAGTTCCGGGAGGGGACGCGGCGGCAGGCTCAACAGGTAAGTCAATAACAGCTGTGGTGGCGCCAAGCTTGTCCTGTACCGTTTGCCTCAAAATGAGGGAGGATGACGATGAACGACAAAGCGGCGATTGTGGCGAGTACCGCCATCTGTCTGGCACTCGGCTCCGTGCTAGGTTGGGGTGCTGGGCTGGCTAGCGGCATGGCCTTCAGCGCTGCCATCATTGCAACCCGCTATGGCTGAATGCCCGCCGCCTCCCCAAACAACCTTCCCCTGTCTCTGGCCGAAAGCCTCTCCGGAACCGCAGCTCCGAAAGGCTCTTTCTCAGACGAAGGCCTGGCTGTCTTTAGAGAAGGCAATTTGCGCGCAGTGGTTGATCACAAACGCGTGATGTGCTTTGATGGGGTATAGCTGAACGACCCTCGAGAAACCGAGTCAGGCAGCCTCCTGGATAGTTGGCTTTGCAAAAAGGCAGATTGTTGGTGGCAGGATGCAGTCCTCAAAGGGTTCCAGTATGGATGCTCGTGCGGCGGAATTTCTTCAATCTTGGCCCCGCCACACTCATGCGTTCTCTGCAGCATTGACCGATGGCAGCCTCCGGTCGGCGATAAAGCTGGCACGGTGGTGCAGTGAGGATGCTGCTATCAACGGAATTTCAGCAGGAGAGCTTGAGGAGGCCTCCCGCCTAGTCTCCGGCGCCGGGTTGATAACCTATCTGTGGCGCGTTCAGACCAAGTCCTGAACGTGATCGATGAGATAAGGGGCAAACTGCACTTGAACCAACCGATGTCAAAGTCTGCACTCTAGGACTATCGGCGGACCAGTGAGTCGCCAGCCCCTGGGACGGTCGGGCCCGGCAGGCGCTCGCTGGCCTGGTGTTCCGCAAGCCGGTGGTGGCAGTGCAGGATCTCTGGCTGCGTGATCTACCCGACTGCAGCCTCCCTTTGCTGGATGCTGCCCTATAGGCGTGCCGCTCTCGGCGCACGGGAGGCGGTGCAATCCGCCCGACCAGATCCCGGCGCCCTCTCCCCCGAGCAGTACCACCAAACCTTTGTGACGTTGTAGCTCAGCCCGCCGAGCAAGCCTGACTGGAACATGCTCCAGGCTCTGGCCGCGGCGACGCCTGCCTCCCTCGCCGCCACGCAGATCACGCCGGGATACGGTCAAGTCGCCCGCTTCATCTTCTCATAACCGTTCACTGCCCATGCTCGGACCAGAAACGCCGGAACCATGACATGCGCATTCGAAACTTCTTTCTGATCTGCTTCTGTGGTGTCGCAGTGCCGGGCGGTATGGCTGCCGCTTGGCTCTCCAAGACGTCCTGGGACGACTGGCAGAAGGCGGAGCGCGCGATTGTGGCGACCCGCACAGTTGCCGCCGCTCAGCGAGCACAGACCGCGATCGGTGTGGAGGTCGGAGCCTATGCCTCACTGCTGCGACTTGATACGCCTGACATTGAGGGTCTGCGGCGACAGGCGCCTATCACCGATGCCTTACTGGAGAATGCCGAGAGGCAGGCTGCCGCCAGCGCGCTGTCAGAAGGTTCGATAACGGAGATCCGGGCACGGATCGCTGCCCTCCGAGCGCGAACGCTCAATGCCTTGGCGCAGCCCTTGGCCCTGCGCGAGCCCGGCCTGCCCGAGAGCACCCAAGCTCTGCGTAACCAAGGAGCGGACAGCCTCGCCCGCATAGCTGAAGCCGCCTCGCGTCAGGTTGCCGCTGTCGCTCCTGCAGTGGCGCAGACGGTGGAGATCGCCATGGCTGTGATGGACATGCGCGACTTCGCAGGCCGCCGTAATACGGCCATCACGAGCTGGATCGGAGGCGTGCCGGTCAAGCTTGAGCAGCTGGAACTGGCGCAACTCTACACAGGCCGTATCGAACAAGCCTGGTCAGTGGCGACGAGGCTGTTGGCTGCCCTGCCCGACAAGGCGACGTTGCAGAATGCATTCCTCCATCAACAGGACAGTTTTGCCGGTCAGTCGGAAAAGCGCTGGCGTGAGATGCTGGTCCTGGCGCGGTCCGGACTCAACGGCGGCAGTGTTGTTTGGCCACTGGCGGTGGTGCCATTTCGTGCTTGGTCAACTCCCGCACAGGCCGACATCCTGAAGCTGCGCGACGCGGCACTCGATGAAGCAATGGAGAATGTAGACGCTGCTGGGGATCAGGCACGCCTGGCGTTCCTCCAGGCGCTCGCCTTGGCATCGCTGGTTTGCGGCTTGGCCGCAGCTTCGGTGCTGATGCTGCTGCGGCGGGTGGTGCAGCCGCTGCGGGCACTAACAGGCAGCGTTACGCGCATCGCGCAGGGAGAATTGGACCTGACGGTGCCGGGCCGAGCTCGGACGGACGAGTTGGGCGAGATGGCGGCGGCTGTCGAGACCCTGCGCGCGGGCTCTCTGGAGCGGCGGGAATTGGCGGCAGCGCAGCAGGAAAGTCAGCATCAGCAAGTTGTGCGCGCCGAGCGAGTGGATAGCCTGCTGCGCGGTTTTGAGGCCGAGACAGCAAGTGCGCTGCGGGCTGTGGCTGTTGCAGCCACCGAGATGGATACGACGGCGGCCGGGATGGCTCAGATTGCAGCCTCCGGCAACACCCGAGCTTCCTCTGTGGCCAATGCCTCTCAGCAGGCCAGCGGCAATGTGCAGTCTGTGGCGGCAGCTGCGGAGGAGCTCTCAGCGTCGATCGCCGAGGTGGCGCGGCAGGTGCGCGATAGCGCCGGGCGGGCGCGGCAAGCGTCCGAGGCGGCCGAAAGCACCGACCGCACTGTGCGCGGCCTGTCCGAGGCAGCCGGGCGGATCGGCGATGTTGTGCAGCTGATTACGGGCATTGCCAGCCAGACCAATCTGCTGGCGCTGAACGCCACGATCGAAGCAGCGCGCGCCGGCGAAAGCGGCAGGGGCTTTGCCGTGGTGGCGGGGGAAGTGAAATCACTGGCCAGCCAGACCGCGCGGGCAACGGAGGAGATTGGCCAGCAGATCGCAACCATGCAGGGGGAGACAGCGCGCACGGTGCAGGCAATCGGGGACATTGCGCGCATGATCCGGGAGCTGAACGACACCACCGAGCTGGTCGCGGAAGCCGCTGGCCAGCAGGCGGAAGCGACGCGGGAGATTGGCAACGCGGTGGCGCGGGCAGCCGCTGGCACCGAAGAAGCCTCCCGCCATGCCGGCGGTGTCAGTGAGGATGCGGAACGGACCGGTCGCGCGGCGGGCGATGTGCGCAGCGCGGCGGGAAAGCTGGCGCGCCAAGCCGAGGAGCTGCAGGGGCGGATGGACAATTTCCTCACCGCCATCCGCGCCGGGTGAATGCCGCGAAACGCGAGAGGATCAACCAGACCATTGCTCGCCTGACCAGGACGCCGTGTAAAGAAATTTGCACGGCACAGCACGCCGTGATGATGTCCTGCTCCATGGTGTAGGAGCGCTGCTCCTCAGGAGGCTGAGCCGCAGTGTCAGGCGGCCGCAGCAGGCAGGCGGAGGTGTCACTCACGGCGCTCATGCCTGTAGCGCCATGCGGCGTGAGCGTCCAGCAGCTCACGCGTTGGACTGCTCAAGGAGCAGGGCGCCGATGAGGCTGCCAACGGCTGCTTCGTTGGGCAGGGTATCTGAGATGCTGCGGTCCTGGTGGATACTGGATCGGGTTGGAACGGAGATCTCGAAATCAATTGCGGCTGAAGGGCACCACGATGCATCAGCCGTTGATCGCGAGAGAGTTCCTTGCTTGGGTGAAAGCCTTACCTCGGCACCAGCGCTTGGATCCGCTCGGCTAGCGCCCTGATCGTGAACGGCTTGGTCATCACGTGCATGCCTGCATCAAGATGACCGTGGCTCAACACGGCATTCTCCGCATATCCGGTGATAAAGAGCACCTTCAGGTTGCAGCGGATCGCCCGCGCGGCATCGGCGACCTGGCGTCCGTTCATGCCTCCTGGCAGTCCTACATCGGAGACCAGCAGGTCGATCCGGGCATCCGATCGCAGGATCCGCAGCCCGGCCTCACCGTCCGCTGCCTCGAGCGCCGTGTAGCCCAGCTCCTCCAGCACCTCCACCACCAGCATCCGCACCGTCGGCTCGTCGTCCACCACCAGCACCGTCTTGCCTGATGCGGCAGACGGTGCGGCAGTGGCTTGCTCCGGCACCGCCTCGGCGTCCGAAGTCTCGCCCGTGTAGCGGGGCAGGTACAGGTGCACGGTTGTCCCCTGCCCAACCTCAGAGGCGATCCGCACCTGCCCATTCGACTGCCGCGCAAAGCCGTAGATCATGGAGAGGCCGAGGCCGGTGCCCTGCCCGATCGGCTTGGTCGTGAAGAACGGGTCGAAAGCGCGCGAAGCCACGTCGGGAGGCATGCCGGTGCCATTGTCGGCGACGCTGAGCGAGACATATTGGCCCGGCGGCAGCTCCCATTCGCGTGCTGCCCGTTCGTCCAGAAAGCAATTGGCGGTCTCGATCGCCAGCTTGCCACCTTCGGGCAGGGCGTCGCGGGCGTTGATGCACAGGTTCAGCAGTGCGTTCTCGAGCTGGCCCCGATCGACCAGAGTGTGCCACAAGCCCACCGCCGCGGCCGTTTCCACCCTGATCCCAGGTCCGACCGTGCGCTGGACCAGTTCCGCCATGCCGGCGATCAGCAGGTTCACATTCGTGGGCTTGGGATCCAAGGTCTGCCGGCGCGAGAAGGCGAGCAGCCGATGGGTCAGTGCCGCCGCGCGTCGGGCCGCATCCTGAGCCGCGTTGACGTAGCGGTCGATGTTATCGAGGCGGCCCTGCGCCACGCGCGCGGTGAGCAGTTCCAGGCTGCCGGTGACGCCAGTGATCAGATTGTTGAAGTCATGCGCCAGGCCGCCGGTAAGTTGCCCCACCGCCTCCATTTTCTGGCTTTGCCGCAGCGCCGCCTCGGCCGCCATCAGCGCCTCGGTGCGCGCTTCCACCTCGCGCGTCAGCTCCGCGCGCGAGCGGGTCAGGACCTCCCGCGCCTGGACGATCTCCTCGATGTCGGTGCAGGAGCCGAACCAGCGCGTAATGCGGCCTTCTCCGTCGCGGACCGGCTGCGCACGGCCCAGCACCCAGCGATACTGCCCGGAGCGGTGCCGAAGCCGATACTCGATGTGGTACGGCTCACCGGTTTCCAGGCTCCGCCGCCACACCGTCCAGGCGCGCTCACGATCCTCGGGATGGAACACGCCGTTCCATGCCTCGCCATCGGTCGATCCGGGTACGAGGCCGGTATATTCGTACCAACGCTCATTGTAGTAGTCGTGGTAGCCGTCGGGGCGGGTGGACCAGATCAGCTGCTCCACCGAGTTGGTGATCGCCTGGAACCGGGCCTCGCTCGCCCTCAGCGCCTCCTCAGCCTCGCGGCGCTCATCGATGTCGATCACGGAGCCGACATAGCCGAGGAACGCACCGTCCTCGCCGAAGCGCGGGCTGGCCGCGTCGATCGCCCAACGGTAGGTGCCATCCGCCCGCCGCAGCCGGTACTCGACACGGAATGGCGCCTGCGCCGTGTTCGCCGACATGAAGGCGTCCTCGGCCCGCCGCTGGTCGTCGGGATGAGTTGCTTTCGTCCAGCCTAAGCCGCGCGCCTCCGCCTCCGTCTGGCCGGTGAATTCGTGCCAGCGACGGTTGAGGTAGGTACAGTACCCTGTCGGGTCGGTGACCCACATCATGACCGGGGCGTGGTCGGCCATGTTGCGGAACCGTGCCTCGCTCTCGCGAAGCTCCGCTTCGGCCTGACGTGTCAACGTGACGTCGCGGGAGACGGAGAGCAGGCGCTCCGGCCTGCCGTCAGCACCCAGGATTGGTGTCACCTGGACGTCCCACTGGCGCAAGGTGCCGGCCATCGTGGGGGCAGTGCCCTGGAAGCGCCCGATGCCGCCGGCCCGGGCCGTCGCAACGGCGGCCTCGGCATCGGCGCGCTGCCTGCCTTGCCAGAACTCTGGCCAGGGGCAGCCTCGCACGGCCTCGAAGTCGTCGATCTCCATGATCCGCCGCCCGCCGTCGCTCATGAACAGCAGCCGGCCATCGAGGTCGAGCACCTTGATGCAGTCGCCGGACGAGGACAGCACGCCGCGCAGGAAGGCGGCATCGGCGGCCCATTCCTCCGTGCTTTCCTGCCAAGGGGCCTGATCAGCACTCATGGCTCGCCTGGATGAGGGAGACGGCCACTTTCTGGAGCCGGAGAGACGTTCAGCGGGACGCGCTTTGCCATGCTGCTGGTAATGCGCGAGGCGCAGGGTGGTCACGGTTCGTGCTGAGGGCACTTGCGAAGAGGCTGGTTAAGTTCCTCATGCTGCCTCTTGATCAGGACCACTCGAGCGGCCTGAACCGAAGCTCATTTGCCTGAACTTTGGAGCGGTGCAGGCGCAGTTCTCACCTGGGAGAACTGCGCCTGCGTGATCTGCTCGGCCTGAGCGAGCCATTCGGCGATGGCTTCCGGACTCAAATCCTTTGGTGACAGCGACGCACTCGGGCTCAGGGACATTGCGACCTCCAACACAACTATCGGTGGCGTTAACAGATCTGCGCAACCTCAGGGCGATCACTATTTTGTAATAATTCCAAAGCTCAAGCCGTAACCTATTTTAAATATTGATTATTGTCCTTCGAACATACTATTAGGCGCCTAATAAGTACTATTATGTACTAGATTAACATTCAGCCTATCCATGGAATAATTCTAGCTTTCTATGCAACATCAATATGGAAAATCCAAGGTGGATAGAGATGTTGCCTCATTGAATGTCTAAGCACTTTCGGCCTAGGCTTAATTGCCAAAATGCAACCTACTGGCTTCTGGGGGCGTGATGGAGGACGAACGCGATGGTGTCCCATGGCTCGAAGCGTTGTGTGGCAGCGTCTGGCAAGCCGCACTGAACCATGCCGGGCTGTCTCGCGATGCTGACGCCAGGACGCATTGGCGGCTCTGGTATAGCCAACAGGACGAGGGCCGCGCCACCCCTGCCCCGAACTGGATGCAGAGGCTGAGAGAAACGTCCGAAGGCATGCTCGCGGGCTGGATCGAGCGGTACGCTATAGCCGAGAGCGGACTCGCGCGCGGGCTTACCGTTCTCGCCGATCGCATTGTCGGCTTCTTGCGCCAGTGGGTGTTTGAGAGGGCCGAGGCACGTCAGGGGATCACGATGCAGGCGGCCCAGTGAGGGCTTCTCCCGATAATCCACACGCCGCCGAGTTCGCACAACTGCGGCGCTGGAAAGCCGAGCTCGAGGCTGAGGTTGCCCGTCTTCGCGGTCAGCTTGAGAAAGCGGGAAACCCCGCCAATACCGTGTCAATGGACGAGATTCCCCAACACGCCCCAGCTGCGTCGCTCAATGCCGCGCTGAAGCAGATCAATGCCGAGTTGCGCCTGAGTCAGGCCGAACTTCAGAGGAGTTTTGAACTCCACCGCCTCATCCTGGAGAGCGCGACCGACTACGCCATCTTCAGCATGGACCTGTCCGGCAAGGTGATCTCCTGGAACGAAGGCGCCCGACGCATCCTCGGTTGGGAAGAATCCGAGATCCTTGGCCAGGCTGGCAGCATCATCTTTACGCCGGAGGATCGCGCCGCGGCTGCGCCCGATCACGAGATGAACACGGCGCTGGAGTGCGGTCAGGCGGCAGATGAGCGCTGGCATGTCCGCAAGGACGGCTCGCGCTTCTGGGCCCGAGGCCAGATGATGCCGCTCCGCGACGGTGAAGTCCGGGGTTTTCTCAAAATTCTGCGCGACCGGACTGAGGAGTACCGGTCCCACGAGGAGGCGCGGCTGGCTGAGGCGCGCGCGCGCGACCTTCTCGCCTCCATGGGCGAGGCTTTCATTGCCATGGATCGCGACTTCCGCATCATTCAGGTGAACGGCAGGGCGGCCGAGCTCGAGGGCCGGTCCCGCGAGGATCTCCTCGGTCGCGCTTATTGGGAATTCTGGCCCACCTCCATCGACACGTCGCTTGAGGCGGCATGCCGGCGCTGCATGCTCGAGCGCGTGCCGGTCACTCTCGAGAACCACTCTGTCTCCGGTCAACGCGACGTCTGGTTCGAAACCCGCATCTACCCGACGGCCGACGGCATCGCGGTCTTCTATCGTGACATCAGCGACCGGAAGCGTGACGAGCACGTGCTGCGTATGCGCGCGCGCAGGCTGGAGATTGTCTCAGAGACAGCCGCCAGGTTACTCAGTGCCAGGGATCCGGACGACGTTCTGACACCCCTGTTCCGATCGTTGTCGGAGGAATTCGGTATTGACGCCTCGTTCAGCTACGTGATGGACGAAGCAGACGGTGCTCTACGCCTCGCCGCCTGCTTCGGGCTCTCACCAGACGCCGAGACGGCGGTCGCGCGGCTCAACATGGATGACAGTTCCGTATGCAGCCATGTCGCGCAAACGCGGCAATCCCTGCACATCAACGACGTGCAGGCCACAGACCATCCCCGCCTGAGCATCATCCGTCGGCAGGGCTTCCGAGCTTACGTCGCTTTCCCGCTCCTGGCAGCAGAGCGGCTGCTTGGAACGCTGTCCTTCGGGACGCGGAGCCGCGATCGCTTCTCCGAGGCCGACCTGGCATTTTTTGGCACACTGACGCAACAGGTTGCTGCGGTCCGCGAGCGCCTGAGATCCGAGACTGAACTGCGCCAGCAAACGGACCTTCTGGCGGCCATCACCGAGAATGCCGCCGAGGCTCTGTTCCTGATGGACCATGAGGGGCGGATTACCTTCGCCAATCCAGCCGCCGAGGCGATGTTCGGATGGCAACGTGGCGAGCTCCTCGGCCACGTCCTGCATGACCTGCTGCACCACCATCACGAGGACGGCAATTTCTTTCCCGCGGCAGAATGCCCCCTGGTTCAGGCTCTATCGTCCGGCGAGGTGCTACGCGGGCACGAGGACGTCTTCTTCTGCAAGAGCGGCGAGACAGTCGACGTGGCTTGCTCGAACGCTCCGATCGTGGCCGAGGACAAAGTTACCGGAGCTGTTTTGGTCGTCCACGATATCACGGAACGCAAGCGCGCTGTGAGAGCCCTCGCCGCGAGCGAGGCACGGCTGCGGGAGAGCGAAGGCCGCTTCCGGCTGCTCGCTGCCTCCTCGCCCGCAATCGTGTGGCTCGGTCACCGGGATGGAACGCTGAGCTATCTGAACGACGCCTGGTACGAGTACACCGGCCTGACGGCCGAGGAGTCGTTGCCCCTTGGCTGGGAAAGGATCCTGCATCCCGAGGATGCCGGAACCCTCCTCACGGCGTGGGAGAAGGCCCGCAGCGAAGGCAGTATTTATGCGGTGGATTGCCGCTTCCGCCGTCACGACGGAACCTACCGGTGGTTTCAGATCCGCGGCACGCCGGTGCGCGACACCGGCGGTGAAGTCACCGCATGGCTGGGCAACAACACTGATATCCACGACCGCCGAACTCTGGAGGACTCGCTTCTGGACCTCAATGAGGTGCTGGAGGCGCGCGTCGCGGAACGAACGGCCGACCGGGACCGCATGTGGCGTCTCTCGACGGACATTATGCTCTTGGCGCGCTTCGATGCGTCGATTACCGCCGTGAACCCGGCTTGGCAGACGCTGCTAGGCTGGAGCGAGACGGATCTGCTTGGTACGCATTTTCTGGACTTGGTCCATCCCGAGGATCGCGAGGCAACCCTCGCCGCTGTAGGCCGCCTCGCGGAAGGACTTCGGGTTTTGCGCTTCGAGAACCGCTATCGGCACAGGGACGGAAGCGATCGCTGGATCTCCTGGACCGCCGTTCCCGATGAAAACTTCATCCATGCCGTGGGCCGCGACATCACCGCCGAGAAGGCCGCGGCTGAGGAACTTGAACGAGCCCAGGAGCAGCTTCGTCAGTCACACAAGATGGAGGCCGTCGGCCAACTCACCGGCGGTCTGGCACACGACTTCAACAATTTGCTGACCGGCATCACGGGCAGCCTAGATCTGCTCGAGTTCCGGATCGCCCAACGGCAGACACAGGACCTGTCTCGTTATCTCGATGCGGCCCGGAGTTCAGCTCAACGGGCGGCAACCCTGACCCATCGCCTGCTCGCCTTCTCCCGGCGGCAGACGCTCGATCCGAAGCCGACCAATGTCGCCAAGCTTGTCGCCTCGATGGAGGACCTCATCCGCCGGTCGGTAGGACCAGCGATCCAGGTCGAGGCCGCGATACCGATGGATCTGTGGACAACACTGTGTGATCCGAACCAGCTTGAGAACGCCTTGCTCAACCTGGCGCTCAATAGCCGCGATGCCATGCCCGGTGGAGGGCGCCTGACCATTGAGGCGGTCAACAAGTCACTGGGTGATCCAGGCGCCGCCCGGCTGCGCGGGGTAGACCCGGGCGAGTATGTGATGGTGTCCGTCACCGACACCGGCACGGGTATGCCGCCCGAGGTCGCCGAGCGGGCTTTCGAGCCGTTCTACACCACCAAGCCGCTAGGCCAGGGGACCGGGCTTGGGCTCTCGATGGTCTATGGGTTCGCACAACAATCCGGCGGGCGCGTGCGCATCGCCAGCCAGGTTGGCCGAGGCACAGGGGTGCACATCTACCTTCCTCGCTACGTTGGGGAGGTCCACGCTGATGTGAACACTGAGACGCCAGCGGAAGCTCTCGGCGCGAGGACGGGGGAAGTTGTGCTGGTGGTGGATGACGAACCGGTCATCCGCATGCTGGTCACGGAGGTCCTGGAGGAGCTCGGCTACGCAGCCATTGAAGCAGCAGATGGTCCGGAAGGTTTGCGTGTCCTGCAATCGCATCAGCGGGTGGACCTCTTGGTCACCGACGTCGGTCTTCCGGGAGGCATGAACGGACGCCAGCTTGCGGATGCGGCACGCCAGCAGAGGCCAGGGCTGAAGGTCCTCTTCATCACGGGCTATGCGGAGAATGCAGTGATCGGCAAGACCAGCCTCGAGCCTGGTATGCAGGTGGTCACCAAGCCCTTTGCCATGCAGGCCCTGGCCACCCGCATCCGCGATATGATCGAAAAAGACTGAGTTAGAAACTAAACAAGTTCTTTGATCCGATAACTTCGCTTACCGGATGTCAGGAGGTCTCCGCCGCAATCAATTTCGCTGCTGTATTCGGTCCTGCTCTGCCAAGCGTAGTTCACTCCTGCCTGGTCCGCTAAGCTGAGTTCACCTCTCACATAAGGCGTCTCCGGCGATGCTGCGCACCGCTCTGACCGCGTGGCTTGAGTTCATCGACGCTGCCTCCGGTACAGGCTAGCATAAGGCCGGCCGCCCTGTTTGGCTGTGGCGGTCAGCGCCGCCGGCGGGCTCGGAATGCTCTCCGGCCTCGGCGCCTTCAGCCCGAGCGTTGCGTCAGGAGATCCAGGACATGCTCCAGGTACGGACGCCGGAAATCTAGATGTGAGGTCGTCTGGAGTCGGTACAGGTAGTAGCCTGGAGATGTGATCCTTATCGACCTACCACCCAATCGGCGGCGGCGATGGAGCGAGGATCAGGCCGCGGTCAGTGACCTCGACACGGGCCGACCGGTAGGCCGCTAGGGCCAGAGCCAAGGGTTCCGGGAACTCGGACTTGAAATGCTTCAGTGTCCCAAACTCAGTGCCGAACTGCCGCCACAGGGACGGCCAGGGAACAAGGATTTCGCTGTCTAGAGCATGAAGGCGGAATGCCAGCCACAGGTAGGCATCCAATGCCCGTGGGGACGACTGGATGTCCTTGATGGCGGCACGGTCGATTAGCACGGGGTGACGGCGCAGCTCGTTGAAGAACGGCTCTGACAGAACGATGCGTTCGATCCAGCGGGCATGTCGCTTCGTGCGTGGGTCTTCGCCGCCAACGTAAAAGTAGGCGTCGATCAGCCGTTCATTGACGACGACCGCCGCCCTGTCCGTTCCGAACCTGAAGTCCAGAGTGCAGGTGGCTAGGCGCTCCAGCTGGTCGGCGAGCTTGCGGGTAACCGGACCGCCGCGGCTGAGACCCAGGCGCGACAGGAGGGCGTTGGGATTCCGGCCGAGGATGATCTCCCGACAATCGGAGGTGTATGCCTGCGTTTGCCAATCGATGAGCAGTAGGCGGGCCAATGTGCCAGAAGGAACCGGTAATGCCTCGCGGGTGTCATCGTCCATCATGCGGACGCCTGGCCGGACCAGGAGCTGCGCAAAGTCGGTCTTGATGAGCCAGTCCTGCCCGGCCGGGCGCTCACGGTGCGGCAGGCCAGCGAGGCACCAAGCGCTGTAGGTGTAGCCCGGCTGGGCGTCACCCTCTATCTCGCGCGTTATGGCGGCCGAGGCAGCATCCACGATGCGGCGACCAGAACGCCCGGCAACAGCGTCCATGAGGGAGATCTCACTAGCTTCGCGGGACGAGAGTGCGTTCTGGGCGTAAGTTACCGCCCCTTCACTACCCTTCTCGGCAACCAAACCGTGAAGCGAGAAGAGGTCAGGTGCCGAAGTCCGCTTTCTTCCTGACGCCGATTTCATGATGCCCTCTAATCAGAAATCTGCCCTGGGAAAAGCATTCTGTCGATGTGACTGATGCCGACCGGAGATGTGATTGATGCCGACGAAGCAATAGATAAAGATAACTTTATTGATAGATTGAAGTGGTCGGCATCAGACACTGGGATAACTTTTCAACCGCTTGTTTTCCTTGGACTTCTCCTCAGCCGCTTTTTTGGCTAGTCGGCATCAGTCACACAGAAAGTAGATCGTTGTGGCCTGCTGGCCGTGGTCAGCAAAGATCACAAGTCTCTACTCCGCCGAGGCCGACCATTTTTCTCCGAGTCGGACCAGCAGCCACGGTCGGCAACAGTCACAACTTTCCCTCAAAAGCCCTTCTTCGTCAGGAACTCGAGGATGGCTTCGGCGACGACATCCTGCTGCCGGGCGCGTTCGTAATGACAATAATCGGCCAGCCGATCAGCCAGCGGCGCCGGAATGCGGGCGCCTACCTGAGTTCGCGGGATGTCCGTCTCTTTGGGTTTCCGATGCCGGACGGTCGGGGTGATGACGTCGATCGGCTCCTGTTGGAAGGTGGCCGGCGGCACCTCGTGCGGCTGAACAAGCGGAGCAACTGGCGCTAGAACTGGTTGGGATGCAGCCTGAGATATAGGCGCCTCTGCAGGCGGGGTGTCCTGCACATTGGCTGGTTCCCGAGGAATAGAGAAGGAAGACAGACGTGTCGGCTGCTTCGTCATCTACTTCACTTACCCTTTCGCCCGCCGACTAGCTTTAGAGCCGGCCTTTTTGTTAACTCGCTAACTGGCTCACTGGCTAACAGACCAGAGCGCTTGGATACATATCCCCATAGCGCTGAAACTTCGCCAGCAGGGGCGCCGCGGGGATCCGCCTCCTGAACCGTAAGGCCGTCTAGCGCTGACGCAGCGTACGCATCCGATCTGTGCAAGGTCGAGGGCGCCACGGTTCCATGCTGGCTCAGCGCTACTGCGGCGTCTCCAGTCAGTCGGGCGCGCTTCGTTGCCGAGTTGATGATGAAGACCATCGGTCGACTGAGGCCCGCAACCAAGTCGGCGGTTTCCCCCACGGCGTCCAGATCATCCGGCGATGGACGTACCGGCACCAAAACCAAGTCGGCTGCCTTCACGGCTAATCGAACAATTTCATCCGCGGCGGGCGGGGTGTCGATCAGGAGGAGGCCGTAACCCTGGGCGCGCAAGGCAGGAATAGCGCCATTGAGCTGCTGGGCGGCCGCCAACGCCGCGCCGGCGCGATCTTCATGTGTGGCGGACGGCAAGCCTTCCGGAGCGAGTTGCACCAGCTCGAGGCCGTCTTCTGGGCGGCGTTGCCACCACCGGGACAGGCCGCGCATGGGGTCAAGATCGACCATCGCTACCTTGCCGATGCCACTCCGGAGGGCAGCGACCGCGAGATGACGAGTGACCACCGTCTTCCCTGAGCCGCCTTTCCGGCTGGCTGTCACCAGAACCTTCATACTGAATTCCCATCCCCTGGATAGGAAGCCGGATTACAAGTGCGCACTCGGCTAGTCAACGAAGCCAGCTCGGGTGCTAACAAGCTAACAAGCTAACTAGCTAACATTTTAGCAATTCCCAAATTGACACCTTCTGTCATTGGGCAATGGTTGGTCAACGCAGGTGTCGTCCGGCCGCGGATCTTGCTTCTGTTCGTGGTCTGCGCAGCGGCAGCCACAGGAGGGCGGTCCGATGCGAGGGAAGGGCCGATC
>NZ_QXGS01000047.1 GCF_003604215.1 Teichococcus vastitatis | reverse complement strand
TCACCCCAGACCGCCTCCAATCCCTCACCAACTCTCCCTGGATCAGAAAGGTCACTTCATAAGCTCGGCGGTATTACACATCCTGCTGACGTTGCATGGCTTCCTTGTTCCCGGGCAACAGCCGGACCAGTCCGCGAGGACTATTTGATGCCGCGGTAGATGTTGCACATCCAGGGAGCCGGACAGGCAGGCTTCCTGCCGTTCCGCCGCAGGAACGTCGTGGGCCGGCTACGCAAACAGGAGCTTTCTCATCAACGATCGCTGAACCCTAATCCGCGGATCGATGGCCAGTGGCAGGCAATGACGGCAAGCGGAATAGCCGCGTCCGAGCGGAGGAATTGGCCTCAACAGGCATGACCGGCGGCTGGTGAACAAGTGCCTTGTTCGCCCAACAGGCTATCCAAAGACCAGGGACTGGTGCACGGCCGTCCCGGCCATGGCTCCATCTCCCACCGCGAGGGATACGGAACCTGCAGCACGCGACGCGTCTCCACAGGCAAAGACACCCGGAACGCTCGTCTGCTTCCTGGCGTCGGTGCGGATGAATGCTCCCATGGGCCCTTGCTCAAGGGCGCACCCCAACCCATCCGCCACCTCGCTCGCCAACCGGGTCCGGGGGACCAGGAAAAGGCCCATCAACGGAATGCTGCGGCCGTCCTCCAACTCCATCCTCGCCCGTCTCCCGACGACGGCAAGCACAGGCGTCTCCTCGATGCTGACCCCCCGCGCCGCCAGGGCCGTTCGCTGCTCCGCGTTCGGATGATGGATGCCGTTTGTGAAGAGCGTGGTGCGGCCCCACTCCGGGATCAGCATTGCCTGGTGAAACCAGAACTCGCCAGTCGCCAGCACGCCCAGATGACCTTGGGCCAGCTCATACCCGTCGCAATAGGGACAAAGGAAGACGCTGGTGCCCCAACGTTCGCGCAATCCGGGCAACTCAGGCAGTTCGTCAGCAACACCGGTCGCGAGCACGAGGCGCCGCCCGCCATGCCGCTCACCAGCCTCCAATTTTACCTCGAAGCCATCCCTGGCCAAGGCGGCCGCCGTGACTGTTCCCTCGATCCAGGTCACTGTCGGGTACCGCAGCAACTGCTCACGGGCACGTTCCGCGATGGCGCCGGGTGGTGCGCCATCCTGCGTCAGAAAGCCGTGCGAATGCTCCGTGAACCGGTTCCGCCGCTGGCCTGCATCCACGATCAGGACCTGACGCCGCGCCCGCGCCAATTGCAGTGCCGCGGCCATGCCGCTGTAGCTACCGCCGATGATGATGGCGTCATGCAGCATGGGTGGTATCTCCGGACTGGCTGCCCCGGGTCGAAAGGCGACGATGGAAATCGGCCGAAAGTGCGGCCAGCGTGACGTTGCCGAGCCGTTGCACAAGCAAGGCTTCCGCCTCCTGCAGCGCCTTGCTCAAGGCACTGTTGACAGCCTGCTCGACCAAGCAGGCCGGGTTCTCCGTCTTGTTGCCGATGGCAAAGATCTGCGGGGCGCCGAGCGCATCATAGATGTCGCGCAGCGTCACGGCCTGAAGGTCGCACGCCAAGCGCCAGCCGCCGCCATGACCTTTCTCAGACCGGACCAGTCCGATCTGCCTCAGCCCGGACATTGTTCGACGAACCACGGCTGCATTGGTGTTCATGCACCGCGCCAGGGCTTCGGATGTTATCGGCCCTTCCTGCTCGGCCATGTGAAGCAGGGCGTGAAGGATGGCGGACAGACGGCTGTCGCGGATCATGTATCTTCACATGATACGTAATCTGCTGCTCGTCAAGCCGCTTGGCCCGGCCGCGACGGATCTGAAGCCGGCTCGCGTGGAGACGGGACCATCATGCGTGCCGTTCCCCCAGTGCCTGGGGCATCCGACGTGTCAGGATTCTGCTGCCAACGTGATTCAGGAGGGCTGCTCTGAAGCCCGGAAGCCTTCCCTTCGGGGCGGACCGGTTCCGGGAACGCGGTCAGGGTGTTCCGGCCTCCTGCGGCCTTTGGGAAATCGGAGCCAATGCGCCCGCAGGGCCATATAGTTCGTCACCTGGACGCAGCAATCTCTGTTAATCCACAGAAAACTGGTTATTTTTCAGTATATTGAGTTGGAGGCTGCCATTGGACAACGTTCGAAACAAGCAGTCGAGCGACGGCCCCAGGCATCCCACTCGTCTGCCACTTCCCTGCACGACGGGAGAAGCGATCACTGTCCTGGCCCATTTCCACCGGGCCGAGATCGCGCGAATGACAGGTTGGCGAGACCGGATCGACCTGACGAGCAACTGGGCCATCACGGTGGTCGCGGGAATGCTTTCCGTTTCGCTTTCGACGCCCTCCGCGCATCACGGCGTGCTGCTCTTCGCCATGGTGCTGGTGATGCTTCTGCTGTCGATCGAGGCGCGACGCTATCGCTTCTTCGACGTCTACAGGGCACGGGTGCGGATGCTCGAACGGAACTATTATGCCCAGATCTTCGCACCCCATCCGGGTCAGACCGAGGATTGGATGGAGCGCCTCGGCGAGGACCTGCGCGCGCCGCAATTCCTGATCTCACGAAGGATCGCGATGTCGCGCAGACTGCGCCGGAACTACTTCTGGATGTTCCTGGTGCTGCTGGCTGCTTGGATCCTCAAAGTTTCGTCCGCATGGCTGCTACAGGACGCGGATCCAGTGGATCCCGCAAAGCCTGTGCGAGGCGTGGTGCAGAACCTAGCGCTCGGTCCTGTCCCGGGTTGGGTCGTGCTCCTTGTGGTCGGCACATTCTACTGCTGGCTCACCTACGCCACCTTCCGTCCGCGCAAGAAGTCCGGCGAGTTGGCTCATGGCGACGTTCACGTGTGAACCGGTCCCCTGGCCAAGGTAGCTTGCTGCAGTAGCCGTGCGGAACAGCGCGGCTTCCAACGCGACAGCTTGGCTGATTGCGGTCAAACCGGGATTTTCAGAAGCACGGCCTTTTGCACGCTACCCCCCAGCGGCGGCGCCTCGAACTCCTTGACTACTTTGGAGATTGGCTGCTCGACCAGCCCTGTTGGATCAGTCCTGCTCCGCCTGGACTTGCTTTGGTTTGGTGGGGAGGCGTTGGATCGATTGGCGCCCATTCTCGTCGAATTGGAAGGGCTTGCCGATGACCCAGTCTCCTGACGGCGGAGGCGTGGCAGCGTAGCCCGGATCCGCTCGCGGATCGCTTCGGCTATCTGGCGCCCGTTCATCGGATTCGGGAATAGGAGCCTTCAGGAAGCCTGGGGCGGTTCAGCTTCCTGTTGGTCCAGGAGTGTCCATAGTGTCCTCCTCCCCGGCTTCCTCTGGGCCATACAGTGACGCTGGCAGTCATAGAGCAACGATGAGGGCTCTGACGGGCGGCCGGGACGCCGGGACGCCGGGACGCCGGGACGCCGGGACGCCGGGACGCCGGGTACAGTGGGTGGCATAGCGAGAATAACCATTACACTTTTTGGTGACATCAAATCAGCGGTATGCCACCGTAACGGCATGAGCAGCTTCTTCAAAGTTCAGCATCTGACCGGACGCGTGGTCATCACGCATGATATGCCGCACGCGACCGTCATCTCAGAACTCAGCATTGAGCAGGCGGACGTGCTTTTGCAGCAACTGCAGATTGCCGTACGGCATGTCCTGCAAGGCCTCCGCCAAGACGGAATTCGTGGCGATCTCCCTCCGTCGGGAAGCGTAACCTTGCCACAGTCCTTCTTTTCCAGCCGCCTGTCCTCCTGAAGGAGCACACACAGCCATCAGGTAGGTGCCGCGCATCGTTCAATGGGATGAATCTGACGACCGCCCAGGGGCGGCATCCAAGTAGATTGATCGGCATGTGCTCGTTCAAGCCGTCCCGGTGAGGTCGGTGCTGGAGCAGTGAGGGCCATTATAAGCATCCGTGCCGGCGCCTTCTTCATGAGCATAACCGGAGGGCTTCTACGGGTTCTCCGACGGGTAGGCTGAATTGCAATGGTGGGCCGGCTATCGATCATGCGCTTCGCAAGTCTCACTCTGCACTAGGCTGATGGGTGGTTATCGATGGGGCCCAATATGACAGCCGGCGTTTCGCAAGCCTGCTCGAACCCGAGAATACCGCCGCCATGTCTGGGCGGACATCACCGACCGCACCAAGGGCGATCTGGAGGTGGTGATCAAGGCTCCCGTCAGCGCCGCGCTGCGCGAGAACGACGTCAGGTCATTTGTGAAGCCGAAGCTGCATAGTCCTGGATCATGGGCTCGCCGCACCTCGTCTGCCCGTGAGACAGCTTCCATCAGGTTCCTGAGCAGGTCTGGGCAAGTCTAACCGGGCAGTGTACGCGCCCCTGCGCGCAGAATATCCAGTCGTTCCTGATCCATGATAAGGCAGCACCGAGCTTCCTTTGGCAGGCTTGAGCTTCATTCGACACCAAGTCGCAGGAGCTTCCGATGCTCTGTCTTAGCCCGCGCGTCACGCCACCGCCCGGAAACCACCTGCTCAATGCCTTGCCGCCGGAGGATCTGGCCAGCTTTCGGCCACGGTTGGAGCGGGTTGATCTGTCTTTTCGCCAGACGCTGCAGATGGCGGAGGAACCGATCACCAGCATCCACTTCCCCGAGAATGGCTACCTGTCCCGGCTGGCGATCATGGATAACGGCGATGCCGCCGAGATCGGCCTCATCGGTGCTGAAGGCATGACCGGAATAGCGGTACTGCTCGGCGACGACCGCGACAGCTTCGAGATAATAGTTCAGGTGCCCGGCCCCGCGCTCTCCATCGGACTGCCAGCCTTCCGTACGGCTTTGGAGCAGATCCCTTCCCTGCGGAGGCTCCTGCTCCGCTATGCGCTAGCGCATTTCGAGCAGGTGGCGCGGACAGGGGCCTGCAACGGGCGCCACCCCATTGATCAGCGCCTGGCGCGCTGGCTGCTGATGGCGCATGACCGGGCCGGTGGGGATGCCTTCCCGATGACCCACGAATTCCTGTCCATGATGCTCGGCGTCCGCCGCGCCGGCGTCACCGTCGCGGCGGGTTTGCTCCAGAAGGCGGGCCACATCCGTTATGAGCGCGGCCGGATCGAGATCACCAACCGGACTGGCCTGGAGGCCTGCGCCTGTGAATGCTACGGTGCGGCCCGCCGCGCCCAGGACCGCCTGCTCCATTCACTTCCGCCAGCAAAGCTGGCTCACTGCCACTGAATTCATCGGGCGGGTGAGGGCGAATACCTCTGGACCATTTGACAACTCGTATTCATCCGGGCGCACCTATCGTCGCCTCCTGCGTTACCTCGGTGGCGGAGCATGATGGCCAAGGGAGACAGGCTTGGACAACCCATTGATCAAGAGGATGGAGCAGTTCACGGCCTTCTCCGACGCGGACCGGCACCTGCTCAACGAACTCCTCGCCCAGAACCAGAAGCACCACGGGGCGCGTGAGGACATCATCCGCGAGGGCGAGCATTCCGATGACATCCACATCGTCCTCTCCGGCCTCGCCTGCCGTTACAAGATCCTGGAGAATGGCACGCGGCAGATCATGGCCTTTCTGATCCCGGGCGATCCCTGTGATGCCGAGATCTTCATCCTGAAAGAGATGGACCACAGCATCGGCACCGTGACGCCGAGCCTGATCAGCTCGGTTCCGGGACACACGATGAAGGACCTGCTGCTCAACCGCCCCGGCATTGCGTTGGCCTTCTGGTGGAGCACGCTGCAGGACGAAGGAATTCTGCGCGAGCGCATCATCGACGAGGGCCGCCGCGACGCTCGCTCCCGCATCGCCTTCCTCATCTATGAGATGCTGCTGCGGATGCGCGCGGTCGGTGTCATCGACGATCTGCGCTTCGAATTCCCGGTTACCCAGGTGGACTTGGCGGATGCGACCGGCCTGACGCCGGTGCATGTCAACCGCATGCTGCAGCAACTGCGGGAGGAGAAGCTGATCGCCATCGAGGGCCGGTACTGGACGGTGCTTGATCCTGCCGGTCTTCGAAAGGTGGCGCGGTTCGAAGCCAATTACCTGCATCTCGATCGCGCGAAGGACCAGCCCGACAGCGAGGCCCGCGATCGGCTCAAAGGCCTGATCTGACAGCCTCTTTTGCATCGACGTGATGCCGCTTCAGGAGTGTCCCATGTCGTCCGCCGCCAAACTTAGCCCCATCAACCTGACCGAAATGGCGGACCGCACTCCCTGTCCGGATGTCGAGCAGGCCCTGCGCCTTTCCGCCCATTGCGCCGGAGCAGTGCTAGAGATCGGCGGGCCCGACCATGCCGAGCATGGCCATCGCAACGACGGCCATGCCCATACGGTCTACGTGATCATATCCGGATACGGGCTGCTGCACTGCGCGGAGGGAGTGATGGAGTGCACCGGAGGCGATGTTGTGTTCATGCCCCGCGGCTGCCCGCATCATTTCGAGCGGCTGGACAGCCCGATCCGGATCTGGCGCATCTCACTGACCCCCGTGATGTCGCCAGGGTGACCAAGCAAGCTTTTCTGAAGGTCTGCATTCCGCGCCACTAGCGCTTCCTGATGAGGTTTTCACCCTATAGTCGGGACTCATCACCAGTAGCCGACGATGGCAGCGAGTTGGACGCGGCGGCGTGTTGATGGCCAACATGGACGTAACGGGTGATGAAGAAACGCGTCCATCTGCGGCAAGACATGTGCAGGTTGGCACCGTGGCCCCGGCGCAGGACAGGTTGAGCAGCACTTTCAGAGCCCGTCCGCTCCGGCAGGCTGTCCTGGCATCGGCACCGGCCAGCAACTGGTCCAGGATCGCGTCCGGGATCCGCGGCTGTTTCCGTCGGGCCATAGAGGGTCTCCTTCTTCCCTACTATGCCCCGCCCCACACGAAATCCCTGACAGTCCCGACTACAGGCAAGCGCAGCTCTTCGCCCTTCTCGTGCTGAGGCCGTTCCTCCGGACTGACTACCGGGGCATCGTGGCTCTCGTCCCGCAATGGGCAGAGCTGCGGCGCGCCCTTGTCCTGGCGAAGGTGCCGCACTACTCGACCCTTGCCCATGCATCACGCCGCATCCTCGCGAACGCCGAGGCGGGGGGGCCTTCCGCAGCGCTCAAGCCGTGGCGGTCAGGCGCGCTCGCAGGCGCGGCCTGATCGATGCTGCACCTGTCGCGGCAGCGGACGCCACTGGCCGCGAGACGCGCCACGTCAGTGCCTCATTCGGGCTCCGGCGTTAGGTGCAAGGGCCACCGGCAACGTGCCTGGCCGAAGCTAATCGCCGTCCTCCACACCCACTCGCACCTTATCCTCGGGGCGGTGCCCGGGGTCGGCCCAAGCCAGGACTCCGCCGACTTCACCCCGGCCATGCGGCAGGCCGCAGATCTCGTTCGGATCGACACGGCTCTCGGGGACGCAGGCTACGATGCCAAGCACAACCACCGCCTCTGCCGCGAAGATCTCAGCGTCAGGCAGACGGTCATCCGCGTCAACCGTCGCAAGACCGGCCGCCGCTGGTCCAGGACGCCCTATCATCGTGCGATGCGCCCTCATTTGTCGAAAGCCACGTACAACCAGCGCTGGCACGCTGAGGGCGGGCTCAGCCAGCATAAACGCCGCCCCGGCTCAGCCCTCACCGCAGGCGGTGATCAGGCGCAGGCCCGCGAATTCGCCCTCCGCGTCCTCACCCATAACCTCATGCTTCTCGCCGACACGGCGTGAGCCTTTCAACAGAGCAAGCGGAACTCATAGTCCGGAGTCCTGATGTCCTCGAGCCGGCCGGACGGCACGCCGCTGATGGGCGGGATGGGCGGCATCCCGTCATGTTTCTGTGACCGTCCGAGAGCCAGCACCGAGTTCCGTGCGGGATGGAGGCGATCCGAAGTGGGATATCCAATCCTTGCATTCTAGATCCATGACTTGATGAGAAACAGCATATATCGGATGGGCTCGTTTCTCAGCATTCCACAACATTGACGGCGAGACCGCCGAGGGAGGTTTCCTTATACTTATGGGACATGTCTCGGCCGGTCTGGCGCATCGTTGCAACAGCTTGATCCAGGGAGACGAGATGCGATCCGTCGCCATGCAGCGCCAAGCGGGCTGCATTGATGGCCTTCACGGAAGCAATGGCGTTCCGCTCAATGCAGGGCACCTGCACGAGTCCGGCAACCGGATCACAGGTCAGTCCCAGGTTATGCTCGAGCCCGATCTCTGCCGCATTCTCGACCTGCGCATTCGTGCCGCCGAGCGCTGCCGCGAGCCCCGCCGCTGCCATCGAGCAGGCGGAGCCCACCTCGCCTTGACAACCCATCTCCGCGCCAGAAAGGGAGGCATTGCGCTTGATGATCGCGCCGACCGCGGCGGCGGTGAGGAGGTATGTTTCTATCCCGCTGCGCGACGCACCGGGAATGAAGCAGTCGTAGTAGTGCAGCACGGCGGGAACGATGCCCGCTGCACCGTTCGTTGGTGCTGTCACGACACGGCCGCCGGCCGCGTTCTCCTCGTTGACTGCGAGTGCCCAGAGATTGACCCAATCCATCGCGCCCAGGGGGTCAAGTTCATTCTCGGCCCGGGCTCGGAGGCGCTGTAGCAGGGATGGGGCACGACGGCGAACGCGGAGGCCGCCAGGCAGGATTCCTTCCGCGACGAGACCTCTGGCAACACAGGCTCGCATTGCAGCCCAGATCTCGGAAAGACCAGCGGACAGATCACGGCCGGGATTCGCGGCACTCTCGTTCGCGCGCACGAGCTCCGCGATGCTGAGTTGCGCCGCATTGGCTTGCCGCAGCAGATCGGCCGCATGGGCAAAGGGGTAGGGGATCGGCGCTGCCGACCTGACCGACCCGCTGAGCGGCTGTCCCTTATCATCCACCACGAAGCCGCCGCCAACGGAATAGTAGGTGCGCACAAAAGGACCACCCGGGCCTCTGCTGCTGAAGCGGAGACCGTTCGGGTGCAATGGCAGGACCTCCCGAGGATGAAAGGCGATATCCGAGGCAGGATCGAAGGCGATTTCCTGACCCGAAGGAAGGAGTATGCGGCGGCGAACATGGATGTCCGCCGCGACCGCCGCAGCATCATCGGGATCGAGGTCATGGGGGCAGGCGCCCGTGAGACCGAGAAGGACGGCCGTGTCCGTCGCATGCCCCCGCCCTGTCAAAGCCAGGGAGCCGTAGAGCTCGGCCATGACCTGCTCCACGTCGGACGGCAGGAGACTGGCGAAATGAGCCGCCGCGATCATCGGTCCGACCGTATGGGAACTG
Organism: Teichococcus vastitatis; assembly: GCF_003604215.1. Classification (GTDB taxonomy): domain Bacteria; phylum Pseudomonadota; class Alphaproteobacteria; order Acetobacterales; family Acetobacteraceae; genus Pseudoroseomonas; species Pseudoroseomonas vastitatis. The sequence goes on along the minus strand of NZ_QXGS01000047.1, from coordinate 9,455 downwards.
GACGGGCCGACACCGATCCGGAACAGGTCAAAAGGACCGACCCACGGAGCCTGACCCGCACCATCGTCGAACGTCATCGACCTTGAGCTCCTTAGAATGCTTCAGACTGGACAGAAATTCGCCCGGGCATCCTAGCTCCTGGTGAGCGGACGATACCACACTGCGCATTGACCATGTCGTCGAGGTCTCTGGGCAGGATTCGGTCTCGGCGCCGACGCGAAGGCGGTGCATCCGGTGGGCCTGCCGCGGCGCTTGTTCGGAAACCTGAACACCCGGCCCGGGTCATGTTCGGCAAGGCTGACACCGGCGCCGACCGTGTTCCGAATATTCTCGGCATTTTCAGTGCTTTAGTATTCATCACTGGAGTGGCCGGCAGCTTGCAAGGGAGGGCTGCATGTCGGCTTTGCCTCTTTCTTTCCTGACCAACCTGCATCGACGCCCGGGTGCGCCGAATGGTGGACGAATGCTGTCCGATGCCGGCATGTCGGATCAGCGCCGCAGCCGGTCCAGCGTGCGCGTTCCAGAGGAGCATGCGCCGCGGATGAGGTTTTTCCCGAACACCCTTCCCATCGCCTTGCGGCTGCCGGTGCTGGTCGGCGTGGCGGTCTTCCTGTCGTCGGTCGGGACCACGCATCTGGCTCTGCGGATCATGGAGAATGAGCGGGATCAGGAGGTGCAGCGCCTGGCCGGCGTATATGTCGACAGCTTAGCCGGGCTGATCCTCCCCTTGCTACGGGCCGGTGATCTGGCTGCGTTGGAAGGTGCGCTGGAGCGTGGCATGGGATTCCAGCGGGGCGTCAGCGACCTGGCGATCATCGTGGCCGATCCCGTCGGTGTGCCGCTCGCGCATGCCGGGCAGCCGACCGAGAAGCCGCCCATGGCCTACGGCCTGACCGGCTCGCGCTGGTCTCCGAACCTCGATCGCGACACTGCCTGGGTGCAACATGAGTTGCAGGAGAATGGCAAGGTTCAGGCTCTGCTGGCCGCTCAACTCGCCTTTCCGGAGCAGGCGGCGCGGCATCGGCAGCTGACACTCCGACTGACCTTGCTGGACATCATCCTGGCCGCAGCCGCGGCGTTGCTGACCATGCTGTTCTCGCGCCGGATGATGCGGCCGATCCTGGCCGTCACCCGAGCACTCGAGCATGCTGGCCAGGGCCGGTTCGCACCGCTGCCCCAACACTGGAGCAATGCCGAGGCAGAGCGCCTCGCCTCGTCCTTCAACCATATGGCGGCAAGGCTGCGGGAGCGCGAGGAACTAGCATCGCAGCTGGCGGAGCGGGAACGGGCCGCCGTGCTGGGTCGCCTCGCCGCCAGTGTGGCGCATGAAGTCCGGAACCCGTTGGCCGGGATGCTGACCGCGCTCGACACGATTCGTCGTTTCGGCGCCCAGGCTGAGCCGCGATCGCGGGCGGTCGAGCTGCTGGAGCGCGGCCTGCGGCAGATTGAAGCCGTGGTGCGCGCCACCCTGGCCAGTCACCGGCAGGAGGATGAGGGGCGTCCCCTGATCGCAGAGGATCTGGAGGATCTCAAACTGCTGGTCCTACCCGACGCGCAGCGCCGCGACGTGCAGTTGGGCTGGAGCGTGGAACTGCCGGTGCCGTTCGCCACGGATGCCCTGAGGCTGCGACAATTGCTGCTGAACCTGTTGCTCAACGCGGTTGCCGCGACGCCGCCGGGCCGGCGGGTCGCGCTGACGGTCCGGCTGGATGCCGCTGACTTGTTGGCCCAGGTGGAGGACGAGGCCGGCGGCCTGCCTCCGGAGGCGGATCGCCGCTTGTCCGGTGAGGTTCCAGCCGATGGTTCCGCCGGCCTGGGCCTGGAGATTGCGGCGCAGCTGGCCGCCGCCTTGGGGGCCGGCATCGAAGCGGGGCCGTGGCGGGGTGGCAGCCGCATCACCTTGCGCGTGCCCTCGCGCGGGGAACTTGCGGCATGAGCGCTTCGGAACGGTCTGTTGTGCTGATCGAGGATGATCCGGTGCTGGGTGAATCGCTGGTGCAGCGCCTCACCCTTGAAGGCGTGTCGACCCACTGGGCGCGAACCCTGCGCGAGGGCGAGGCGCTGCTGCGCCGGTACCGCCCGAACCTGATCGTCAGTGACATGCGCCTGCCCGATGGCAGCGGCGAGGCGCTGCTCACTCGGCTGATGCCGGAATTGGGCGGCACGCCCATCATCGTCATCACCGCCTATGGCGACGTGGCGCAGGCGGTGCGGCTGCTGCGGGCGGGTGCCGATGACTACGTCGAGAAGCCGTTTCCGGCGCAGCTGCTGCTCGACAAGCTGGCAGCGCTGGCGAGCTGGTCGCCGCCGCCCACCCCGCCGGTGGAAGGCGCCGGCTGGCGATCCCCCGCCATGCAGCGCCTGCGGCGCCAATTGCTGAAGCTGGGGCAGGTGGACAGCACCGTGCTGTTGTCCGGCGAGAGCGGCGCCGGCAAGGAAGTCGCGGCGCGGGAATTGCATGAGAGTGGCCGCCGCGCAGCCCGACCCTTTATCGCCATCAACTGTGCCGCGATTCCGGCAGAATTGCTGGAAAGCCAGATCTTCGGCCATGAGCGCGGTGCCTTCACGGGCGCTCTGGAGCGCCAGACCGGGCTGGCGGAGCAGGCCGCCGATGGCACCCTGTTCCTGGACGAGGTGGCGGAGCTGGGAGCAACGGCACAGGCCAAGCTGCTCCGGCTGCTGCAGGAGCGGCGCTTCACCCGGCTCGGCGGACGCGAAACGCTGCAGCTCGGCGCCCGCATCATTGCCGCGAGCAACACTGACCTGCGCGCTCGCGTCACCGAAGGCAGCTTTCGGGAGGATCTGTTCTTCCGCCTGGCGGTGGTCGAGCTGAAGGTGCCGGCGCTGCGCGAGCGGCCGGAGGATCTGGGTGAGCTCGCGGCCCATTTCCTCAGCCACTTCGCCGCCGCCTTCGGCCAGCCGGAAGTCCAGCTCGGTGCCGAGGTTTTCGACCGGCTGCTGGCGCATGACTGGCCCGGCAATGTGCGGGAACTGCGCAACCGGATCGAGCGCGCCATCGTGCTGGCCGAAGGGCCGCGCCTGGAGTCCCATGATCTGTTTCCGGAGCAGCAGCCCGAAGGCGCGCCATGGTCGTTGGCTGAGGCACGGGAGGCTGCCGAGAGCGCGCACATCCGCCGCGCCCTGATACGCAGCGGCAATCGGCTCGGAGATGCCGCGCAGCTGCTCGCCATATCGCGCACCACGCTGTGGGAGCGGATGAAGCGCCTCGGGCTGAAGCCTTGAGGCGAGCAGCGGTCACCACGGGAGGGATCTGTTGAGAAGTACGAGAGACTACAACGACATCATCGGCGGTGTGCTGATGATCATCGGCGGCACATGGTTCAGTCTTCACGGCCTGCAATACAGCATGGGCACTCTGCGGCGCATGGGACCGGCATACTTCCCGGTATGCATCGGGATCACCGTGGCATTGTTCGGTGTGCTGCTGCTGCTGCCGGCCTTGCGCCGTCCTGGAGGCTTCCCAAAGCCGGAATGGCGTCCGATGGCGGCGATTTGCATCGCGATCCTGGCCTTCGCGATCGGCATTGATCGCCTGGGGCTGGTGCCAGCGACCGTGGTGTTGACCATCCTCGCCGCCCTGGCCGAGCGCCGCCCGCCGCTGCTGCCCACCGCGATCCTGGCCGTGGCACTGGCCGCCATCGCCGTGCTGGTTTTCACCCAAGGTCTGGGCATTCCCTTGCCCGCATTCCGCTGGAACCTCTGAATGGACATGTTCGCCAATCTGGCCCTGGGCTTCGGTGAAGCCTTCGCGCCACTCAATCTGATGTATTGCTTCATTGGGGTGTTCCTCGGCACCTTCATCGGCGTGCTGCCCGGAATCGGTGCGCTGGCGACGATCTCGATGCTGCTTCCGCTCACCTTCCATGTGCCGCCGACGGCAGCGCTGGTGATGCTGGCGGGGATCTATTACGGCGCGCAGTATGGCGGCTCAACGGCGGCCATCCTGCTGAACCTGCCCGGCACCCCCTCGGCGGCGGTGGCCTGCCTGGATGGCTATCCGATGGGCCAGAAGGGGCGGGCAGGCGTTGCCCTGTTGATGACAACTGTCGCCTCCTTTGTCGGCGGCAGCCTCGGCATCATCATCCTCACTGCCTTTTCACCCGCCTTGGCCGGTATCGCATTGTCGTTTGGGCCTGCCGACTACTTCGCCATGATGCTGCTGGGGCTCGTGGCCGCTGCAACGCTGGCGCAGGGTTCGCCGGTGAAGGGTATTGCCATGGTGCTCGTCGGGCTTGCGCTCGGCATGGTTGGCACCGATGTGCAGACCGGAGCCCAGCGCTTCACCTTCGGCATTCCGGAGCTTTCGGACGGCCTCAGCCTGGTGGCGCTGGCGATGGGACTGTTCGGCGTGTCGGAAGTGATCGCCTCGATCAACCGGATGCGCACTGGTCAGCGCTCCAAGGAAAGGATCACCTTTCGATCCATGGTGCCGCAACGTAACGATTTGCGGCAGTCCGCCTTTCCGATGCTTCGCGGCACCGGCATCGGCGCAATCTTCGGCGCGCTGCCTGGCGCCGGCGCCACCATCGCGTCATTCCTGGCCTATGCGGTGGAGAAGAAGGTTTCGCGGCATCCGGAGCGCTTCGGACAGGGCGCGATCGAAGGCGTCACGGCACCGGAATCAGCAAACAACGCCGCGGCACAGACGGCTTTCATTCCGACCCTGACGCTGGGCATTCCGGGCGACGCCGTGATGGCGTTGATGTTGGGTGCCATGATCATCCAGGGCATCCAGCCTGGTCCTCGCCTCGTCACCGAGCATCCGGAACTGTTCTGGGGACTGATCGCGAGCTTCTGGATCGGCAACGTGATGCTGGTTGTCCTGAATCTTCCGCTGATCGGCATCTGGATCAAGATGCTCGCCATTCCATACCGCATTCTGTATCCCGCCATTCTGCTGTTCATCTGCATCGGCGTGTTCAGCGTCAACAACAACGCCTTCGATATCCTGCTCGTGCTGGTCTTCGGCGTCATCGGCTACGCCATGATGTTGCTGAAGTTCGAGCCGGCGCCGCTGGTGCTGGGCTTTATCCTGGGCCCGCTGATGGAGGAACACCTGCGGCGCGCCATGCTGCTGTCGCGTGGCGACCCGATGGTGTTCCTGGAGCGGCCGATCAGTGCCGGCTTCCTTATGGTGACAACCGCCTTGCTGGTGTGGGCGGGCATGACGGCCGTGAAGCAGCAGCGCCAAGCCCGCCGCATGGCAGTTGCGGCTGGCTGACGGGTCACAAAAGTGCAGGAGCATCTGGTCGCGCCTTTCCTGAATTGGGCCGAGGCGCACAGCGCCTGGGCCCCGGCCATCGTGTTTCTGCTGGCGTTCATCGAGAGCCTCCCGGTGATCGGCCTAGCTGTGCCCGGTACGGCGCTGCTGCTCGGCATCGGAATGCTGATTGCGCTGGACCTGCTGCCGGCGCTTCCAACCGTGCTGGCCGCGATCGTGGGTGCAGCATTGGGTGACAGCTTCGGCTATGCCGTGGCCCGTCGCATGGGGCCGCGGCTGGTGCGCAGGTATCTGCCGGTGCGCTGGCGTCGAGCCTACGCCCGAGCCCTGCTGATGTTCCGGCGCTGGGGTTGGTGGGCGGTGTTCGCCAGCCGGTTCTTCGCGCCGCTGAGAGCCTTCGTGCCGGTGATCGCGGGATTATCGGCGATGACCGCTCTGCGTTTCCAGACTGCCAACGTGACCTCGGCTGTGATCTGGGCGCTGCTGCTCCTGATGCCGGCTCTGTTGGCCGAGTGGGCGGCCACTCTGCTGCCGCGAAACGTCGATGTTGCTTGGTTGGCGGCTGGAGGACTGGCCTTGCTAGCCAGCGGACTCTTCGCGGCTTGGTGGCGGCGGCGCGCCGGCCCGACGTGAGGTTCGATGTGGCGGCAAAGCCGCGGGCACGATCGGGCAGGAGGTAGCAGCCGATGTGCCGCAGAGCTCTGGCTCAGGATGGTATCGAGCACTCTGCGTGTGGAGGGGAAAAGGTGCTTCGGCGCAGGAGGTGCTCAGGCTGGCGGCACTTCGCCCGTTCGAGAGCGAAGTGTCTGTGGCGTTCACCGCACGCGAGCGGCCTTGCGGCATAGGTCTAGATCAGCATGGTGTGGTCGCCGGAGAAAGCGGGTAGGGCGCATGCGCATTTCGCCGCGCCTGGGGCACTGAACACATCGTTGTGGGGGCCAGCAGGTGCTCTAAGCGGATGGCCGCTGGTGGCGGCCATCAGAACTCTGCGCCTGGATGGCCTGCCAGATGCGCGCCGGCGTTGCCGGCATATCGATATGGTTCACCCCGACCTCCGCCAGAGCATCGACAACGGCATTCATGACGGCCGGGAGGGCACCTGCGCACCCGGCTTCGCCGCAGCCCTTGGCGCCCAGAACATTCGTTCGTGCCGGCACCGGACGGCTTTGGAAGCTGAAGGACGGCGTATCAACGGCACGGGGCAGGCCATAATCCATGAAGGAGCCGCTCAAGAGCTGGCCGTCCGGGTCATAGGCGGTCAACTCGGTGAGGGCCTGGCCAATTCCCTGGACAACTCCGCCATGCGCTTGCCCTTCGACGAGCATCGGGTTGATCAGCACTCCGAAATCATTGACCATCACGTAGCGGTCGATGGAGGTCATTCCAGTCTCGGGGTCAATCTCCACCTCGGCGATGTGGCAGCCATTGGGAAAGGCTGACTCCTCATACTGGTCTGCATGCTCGACATCGAGAGATCGTGGCAGGTCGTCCGGCAAGCCCGGAGCCATGCGGAGCCTTGCCGCCAGGTCGAGAATATCGATGCCGCGATCGGTTCCGGCAATGTGGAAGCGGCCGGCTGAGAACTCGATATCCTCCAGCGCTGCCTCAAGCAGATGTCCGGCAAGCTGGCGGCCCTTCTCGATGACAAGGGCGCTCGCCTCGGCGATGGCCGTCCCGCTTGCCATGATGGAGCGCGATCCACCGGTGCCGCCGCCGGCGATCAGTTCGTCGCTGTCGCCCTGCACGAGCTTGATCCGGTCGAAGGGAATGCCGAGCCGATCCACCAGCACCTGGGCGAAAGGCGAGGCATGCCCCTGGCCATAATCCAGTGTACCGGTGATGATGGTCACTGTGCCGTCCACCTCGAAGCGGATGCCGCCCATCTCCTTCGAAGGCGGGGCGGTGACTTCCAGGTAGTGGCCGATACCACGCCCTCGCAGCTTGCCCTGCCGGCGGCTCTCGGCACGACGGGCAGAAAAGCCGTCCCAGTCCGCAGCTACCAGCGCCTCGTCGAGGACAGCCGGGAATTCGCCGCTGTCATAGACGGTGCCGGCCGGCGTGGCGTAGGGAATCTGCGCCGGCTGGATGTGGTTGCGGCGACGCAACTCGATCGGGTCTATCCCCATCTCGCGCGCCGCGGCGCTGACCAGCCGCTCCATGTAGTAGTTGCCCTCGGGCCGGCCGGCGCCGCGATAGGCACCGACCGGCGTGGTGTTGGTGAACATGCAACGCGTGGAGACTTCCACCAGCGGTGTGCGATAGACGCCGACGACGTTCTTCACGGTGTTACTCGTGGGGGGAATAACGGTAGCATTGCTGAGATAGGCGCCAAGATTGGCGAAGCCTGTCATGCGGACGGCCAAGAAATGGCCCTCCGCATCAAGCGCCAGTTCACCGGTGAGATCGTGGTCGCGGCCATGACTGTCGGACAAGAAGCTTTCCGAGCGCTCGTCGGTCCACTTCACCGGGCGGCCGAGGGCACGGGCCGCATAGAGGATGGAGATGTACTCCGGATAAACGGAGGCCTTCATTCCAAAGGAGCCGCCAACGTTGCCGGTCAAAACACGCAGCTGCGCCGGCTCGACGCCCATAACCTTGGCGATATTGTTGCGCATGCCGAACACGCCCTGGGTTCCCAGGCGCAGGATAAAACGAAGCTCCTCTGCCTCGAAGCTGGCCAGGGCGGAGCGTGGCTCCATCGGCGCGACGACGATCCGGTTGTTGCGCAGCGGCAGCCGTGTCACATGCGCGGCGCGGGCGAAGGCGCCTGCCACTTTCTCGGCATCGCCATAGTGATAATCCAGCAGGAGATTGCCTGGCACCTCGTCATACAGTGGGGTGGCCTCGCCGGCTTCACGGGCTTCGGTCACGGCCGGCAACACTCCGACGTCAAGCACCACAGCCTCGGCGGCGTCGCGCGCCTGCTTCGCGGTTTCGGCAATAACCATGGCCACAGGCTCGCCGACATAGCGAACGCGATCAATCGTCAGCGGCATCTGGCGCGGGATGCGCACATCCGTGCCATCACGGTTCTTCTGGCCAACATTGGCCAGCATCGGGCCGATGTCAGCTGCTGCGAGATCCTGACCTGTGTAGATTGCCAGGACACCTGGCATGTCCTTCGCCTCGGTCGCATCAATTCCGCGAAGCACGGCGTGAGCGTAAGGACTGCGGACCATCACGGCATAAAGCTGGCCGGGAAGATTCAAATCGTCGCTATAGCGGCCCTCGCCACGCAGCAGCACCGGATCTTCCTTGCGAGAGACCGGTTGGCCGATGCCATACTTTACCTGGAACGTGTCGAAGGGAACGTTCATGCGCCTCGCCTCGATTCAATGTGTAGCGCCGTCAGCCAACAGGCAGGCGGCAAGGAAAGACTAGAGCTAGAAGATGGACGCCCTTTCGGCGGCTGAAAAGCCCGGCACGGCTTCAGGATGATAGTATCCGGGGCCAAGCTGGCTCGAAACTGAAAGCGCTTCTAGGTAGAGAACCCATACAATGGCAGCACCTCCGGCCGCCATGGAAGCACAGCAGGATCAAAGCGCAAGGAGCTTGTTAATAGGTCCTGAGCCTAGGCAGAGAACCCATACAGCTCTTTGGCCTCGTTCGTGTTTTTACCTCCTGATCGGGTTTGAACGGCTCTGGAGGCGTCATGGCGCGGTTGTTCTGGCTGTCGGATGAGGCTTGGGCGGCGATCGAGCCGCACCTGCCGCGCGGTCGACCGGGCAAGCCACGGGTCGATGATCGGCGGGTGATCAGCGGCATCCTGCAGTGCTGAAGACCGGCTGCCGCTGGCGCGACACGCCTGCGGCATGTTCTGGCTGTCGGATGAGGCTTGGGCGGCGATCGAGCCGCACCTGCCGCGCGGTCGACCGGGCAAGCCACGGGTCAATGATCGGCGGGTGATCAGCGGCATCCTGCAGTGCTGAAGACCGGCTGCCGCTGGCGCGACACGCCTGCGGCGTATGACCCGCCGACCACCGTCTACAACCGCTTCAACAGGTGGTCACAGCGCGGCCTGTGGCAGCGGCTGTTCGCCAGGATGGCGGCCTTGGGCGAAGTGCCGGAGGAACTCAGCCTCGACAGCTCGCACATGAAGGCCCACCGCTCGGCGGCGGGTGGAGAAGGGGGGAGTGGACGCAGGCGGTCGGCCGCTCGCGGGGCGGCCACACCTCGAAAATCCATTGCCTGGCCGATGATCGTGGCCGGCGGG
>NZ_QXGS01000046.1 GCF_003604215.1 Teichococcus vastitatis | reverse complement strand
GTCTTGCCATGGTCCACATGCCCGATCGTGCCAATGTTGCAGTGCGGCTTGTTCCGCTCAAACTTAGCTTTCGCCATTGTCTTCGTCCCCGATCGGGTCTGTTACCAGCGGTAGTGGCTGAAGGCCTTGTTGGCTTCGGCCATACGGTGCGTATCTTCGCGCTTCTTCACGGCGGTGCCGCGGTTATTGGCCGCGTCCAGCAGTTCGGAGGAAAGGCGCTCTTCCATGGTGTGCTCGCCACGCTTGCGCGCGGACTCGATCAACCAGCGGATGGCCAGGGCTTGGCGGCGCTCCGGGCGAACCTCGACGGGCACCTGATAGGTGGCACCACCGACGCGGCGGGAGCGGACCTCAACGGCCGGCTTCACATTGTCCATCGCTTCATGGAACAGGCGCAACGGGTCGCTGTTGGCCCCACCGCGCTTCTTCAGGGTGTCCATGGCGGCGTAGACGATACGCTCGGCCGTGCTCTTCTTGCCGTCATACATCAGCACGTTCATGAAACGGCTGAGCACGAGGTCGCCGAACTTCGGATCCGGCAGAACTTCGCGCTTCTCGGCGCTGTGGCGACGCGACATCGCTTGCTTTCCTTACTTCGGCCGCTTCGCGCCATACAGCGAGCGCCGCTTGCGCCGCTTGGCAATGCCCTGGGTGTCGAGAACGCCGCGCAGGATGTGGTAGCGCACGCCCGGAAGGTCCTTCACGCGCCCGCCACGGATCAGCACCACGGAGTGCTCCTGCAGGTTGTGGCCTTCACCGGGAATGTAGCTCACCACCTCATAGCCGTTCACGAGGCGCACCTTGGCGACCTTACGGAGAGCCGAGTTCGGCTTCTTCGGCGTGGTGGTGTAGACGCGGGTGCAGACGCCCCGCTTCTGCGGGCAGTTCTGCAAGGCCGGAACCTTGTTCCGGACCGGCTTGGGCTCACGCCCGCTGGCGATGAGCTGGTTGATCGTCGGCATGACGCCCCTTGTGCCTTCTACTGACGCCCAGATCCCTTGCCAAGCAAGAGCGCCCGACCGAGCAGCGCTTCCGCGCCGCCCCCTCGGGCTATATTCCTGCTCCCGGCCTCAGCCATCAGAAAGTGGCGGCGCCGGATGCTCAGAACCTGTCGTCCAGAACTCCGCAGGCCGAACCATCAAGGATCGACCCCGTCGAGGGGGCGGAAACTACGGGCCGACCCCTCATGAGTCAAGCACGCCGCACCCCCGGAACAAATGAATCCGGGCCCCGTGGGAGCCCGGCTTCCATGCAGCCAGCGCAGAGCGCGCCGGCAAGCTGCAGCCTGGCCGCCGGACCGGTTCTCCCGGGCCGGCGGCAGCCTTGGCTTACTCGGCGGCCTGCTGGCCGGGCTTGGGCAGAGCGCCCTGACCCTGCGGCAGGCGCTGCCCGTCGCGCTGGGCAGCCAGCGCGCGTAGGCGGTTCATCACCGACCCCGTGCCCGCCGGGATCAGGCGCCCGACGATGACGTTCTCCTTCAGGCCCGCCAAGTAGTCGACCTTGCCGGCCACCGCCGCCTCGGTCAGCACCCGGGTGGTCTCCTGGAAGGAGGCGGCCGAGATGAAGGAGGTGGTCTGCAGCGACGCCTTGGTGATGCCCTGCAGCACCGGCTCGGCCCGGGCGGGCCGCTCCTTGCGGGCAAGCAGCTTCTCGTTCTCGATCTCGAACTCGATGCGCTCCACCGTCTCCCCGGTCAGGTAGGTGGTGTCGCCCGGCTCCAGGATCTCCACCTTCTGCAGCATCTGGCGGACGATCACCTCGATATGCTTGTCGTTGATCTTCACGCCCTGCAGTCGATAGACGTCCTGGATCTCATTCACCAGATAGTTCGCCAGCGCCTCGACGCCCAGCACCCGCAGGATGTCGTGCGGCACGCGCGGGCCGTCGACGAGCGGGTCGCCGGCCTTCACATAGTCGCCTTCCTGCACCGAGACGTGCTTGCCCTTCGGCACCAGATATTCGCGCGGCACCGGCGGCTCGTCACCGACCTGCTCCGGCACCACCAGGATGCGGCGCTTGGCCTTGTAGTCCTTGCCGAACTCCACGCGCCCGTCGATCTCGCTGATGATCGCGTGGTCCTTCGGACGACGCGCCTCGAATAGCTCGGCCACGCGCGGCAGACCGCCGGTGATGTCGCGGGTTTTGGAGGACTCGCGCGGTAGGCGGGCGATCACGTCACCGGCCTGCACTGTGACGCCGTTCTCGACCGAGAGGATCGAGTCGGGCGACAGGAAGTAGCGGGCCTCGGCGCCGTTCGGCAGCTTCACGATATTGCCGCGCTCGTCCTTCAGGATGATGCGCGGGCGCAGATCGGCACCCTTGGCCGCCTGCTTGTAGTCCACCACCACCTTGGAGGAGAGGCCGGTCACCTCGTCCTGCCGCTCGACCAGGGTGATGCCCTCGATCAGGTCGGCGTATTCGATGGAGCCGGACCGCTCGGTGATGATTGGCAGGGTGAAGGGGTCCCACTCGGCCAGCTTCTGGCCGCGCGTGACCTCCAGCCCGTCCTCCAGCACCAGCAACCGGGCGCCATAGGGCACGCGGTAACGGGCGCGTTCGCGGCCATTAGCGTCGCTCAGCACGATCTCGCAGTTTCGCGACATCACGATCGGCACGCCGGCCGAGTTGGCGACGACGTTGCGGTTGAGCACCGCCACGGTGCCGTCGCTGGTGGCCTCCACCGCCGATTGCTCGGCCCCGCGGGTCGCCGCGCCGCCGATGTGGAAGGTGCGCATGGTCAGCTGCGTACCCGGCTCGCCGATGGACTGCGCCGCGATGACGCCGACGGCCTCGCCGATGTTCACCGTGGTGCCGCGCGCCAGGTCACGACCGTAGCAGAAGCCGCACACGCCGGACCGCGCGTCGCAGGTCAGCACGGAACGGATATAGACTTCCTCCACGCCCGCCTTCTCGACCAGCTCGGCGCTCGGCTCGTCGATCAGCGTGTTGCGCGGCAGCAGCACCTCGCCCGTCGCCGGGTCGAGGATGTCGCGCTGTGCCGTACGGCCGAGGATCCGCTCGCTCAACGAGGACACCGTCTCGCCGCCATCCATCACGGCGCGCACGGTGATTCCGCGCTCGGTGCCGCAATCATTCTCGACGATGATGCAGTCCTGCGCCACGTCCACCAGGCGGCGGGTCAGGTAACCGGAGTTCGCGGTCTTCAGCGCGGTGTCCGCGAGGCCCTTGCGGGCGCCGTGGGTCGAGTTGAAGTACTCCAGGACGGACAGGCCTTCCTTGAAGTTCGCGATGATCGGCTGCTCGATGATCTCGCCCGAGGGCTTGGCCATCAGGCCGCGCATGCCGGCCAGCTGGCGCATCTGCGCCGGCGAGCCGCGCGCACCGGAATGCGACATCATCCACACGCTGTTGGTGACGCGGCCGACCTCCTGCTTGGAGATCTCCTTCATCATCGCCGTCGCCACCTCGTCGGTGCAGCGCGACCAGGCGTCGACCACCTTGTTGTAGCGCTCGCCGGCCGTGATCAGGCCGTCGAGGTATTGCTGCTCGAACTCCTTCACCTCGGCCTTGGTGCGGCCGATGAGCCCCTCCTTCTCGGCGGGGATCATCATGTCGTCCTTGCCGAAGGAGATGCCGGCCTTGGCCGCCTGCTTGAAGCCGAGTGCCATCAACCGGTCGGCGAAGATCACCGACTCCTTCTGGCCGCAATGGCGGTACACCGCATCCATCACGTCCGAGATCGACTTCTTGGTCAGCTGGCGGTTGACCAGGGAATACGGGGTGCGCGGGTCCTTCGGCAGCAGCGCGCCCATCATCATGCGACCGGCCGTGGTCAGCACCGTCTCGCGTCGGCTGCTGTTCTCCTCGGTCGGCGCCGGCACGCGCGCCATGACGGCGGTGTGCAGGGTGATCGAGCCGGCGGCCAGCGCCTGCTCCACCTCACCCAGGTCGCCGAACACGTAGGGCCGGTGCTCCAGCGCCTTGCGCTCGGCGTCGCTCAACGCGTCGACCGACTTGCCATTGGCACCGCTGATCGCCGCCCGGATCTCCTCCAGCTCCTTCTGGGCGACGCGGAACTCCGGCGTCTCCAGCGAGAGATAGTAGAGGCCGAGCACGATGTCCTGCGACGGCACGATGATCGGCTTGCCGTTGGCGGGGCTGAGGATGTTGTTGGTGGACATCATCAGCACGCGCGCTTCCAGCTGCGCCTCAAGCGACAACGGGACGTGCACGGCCATCTGGTCGCCGTCGAAATCGGCGTTGAAGGCAGTGCAGACCAGCGGGTGCAGCTGGATCGCCTTGCCCTCGACCAGCACCGGCTCGAAGGCCTGGATGCCCAGGCGGTGCAGCGTCGGCGCCCGGTTCAGCATCACCGGGTGCTCGCGGATGACCTCCTCCAGGATGTCCCACACCTCGGGACGCTCCTTCTCCACCATCCGCTTGGCGGCCTTGATGGTGGTGGCGTGGCCGTACTTCTCGAGCTTCGAGTAGATGAAGGGCTTGAACAGCTCCAGCGCCATCTTCTTGGGAAGACCGCACTGGTGCAGCTTCATCTCGGGACCGACGACGATCACCGAGCGGCCGGAATAATCGACGCGCTTGCCCAGCAGGTTCTGCCGGAAACGGCCCTGCTTGCCCTTCAGCATGTCGGACAGCGACTTCAGCGGGCGCTTGTTGGCCCCCGTGATGGCGCGGCCGCGGCGGCCGTTGTCGAACAGCGCGTCCACCGATTCCTGCAGCATGCGCTTCTCGTTGCGCACGATGATGTCCGGCGCGCGCAGCTCGATCAGCCGCTTCAGGCGGTTGTTGCGGTTGATGACGCGGCGATACAGGTCGTTCAGGTCGGAGGTCGCGAAGCGGCCGCCATCCAGCGGCACCAGCGGGCGCAGCTCGGGCGGGATCACCGGCACGACGTCGAGGATCATCCAGTCCGGACGCGCGCCGCCCTCGGCAAAGCTCTCGATCATCTTGAGGCGCTTCACGAGCTTCTTGCGCTTGGCCTCGGAGGTGGTCTCCTTCAGCTCGGCGCGCAGCTCGGTGCTCTCGCGGTCCAGCTCGATGCCGGCCAGCATCTGCTTCACCGCCTCGGCGCCGATGCCGACGGAGAAGGCATCCTCGCCGAACTCGTCCTGCTTGTTGACGAACTGCTCCTCGGTCAGCAGCTGGTGCAGCTTCAGGTCGGTCAGGCCCGGCTCCAGCACCACGTAGGACTCGAAGTACAGCACCTTCTCCAGGTCCTTCAGCGACATGTCGACCATCAGGCCGACGCGCGAAGGCAGCGACTTCATGAACCAGATATGCGCGACCGGCGAAGCCAGCTCGATATGGCCCATGCGCTCGCGGCGCACCTTGGCCAGCGTGACCTCGACGCCGCACTTCTCGCAGATGATGCCGCGGAACTTCATCCGCTTGTACTTGCCGCACAGGCACTCGTAGTCCTTGATCGGACCAAAGATGCGCGCGCAGAACAGACCGTCCCGCTCCGGCTTGAAGGTGCGGTAGTTGATCGTCTCGGGCTTCTTGATCTCGCCATAGGACCAGGAGCGGATCTGCTCCGGCGAGGCGATGGTGATCTTGATCTGATCAAACGTCATCGCCTGGCCGGTCTGGCCCAGGATCTTCATCAGTTCGTTCATGCGCCCGTCCTCTCAAGGTGAGGCCGCCGCGCCGGGGTGTCCCCGGCGCGGCTGAGCAAAAGGTTGTTTCCGCGAGGCTGGATCAGGGTCGGTCTGATCAAGACGGGCGGGTTTCCAGATCGACGTTGAGGCCCAGCGACTTCAGCTCCTTCACCAGCACGTTGAAGGATTCCGGAATGCCGGCCTCGAAGCTGTCCTGGTCGCGGACGATGGCCTCGTACACCTTGGTGCGGCCGGACACGTCGTCCGACTTCACCGTCAGCATTTCCTGCAAGGTGTAGGCGGCGCCATAGGCCTCCAGCGCCCAGACCTCCATTTCGCCGAAGCGCTGGCCGCCGAACTGCGCCTTGCCGCCCAGCGGCTGCTGGGTGACGAGGCTGTAGGGGCCGATGGAACGGGCGTGGATCTTGTCGTCCACCAGGTGGTGCAGCTTCAGCATGTAGATGTAGCCGACCGTGACCTTTCGCTCGAACGGCTCGCCGGAGCGGCCGTCGATCAGCGTGGTCTGGCCCGAGCTGTCGAGACCCGCCTGACCCAGCATGGTCTCGATGTCGGAGATCCGCGCGCCGTCGAACACCGGGGTCGCGATGGGAACGCCCTTGCGGAGGTTCTCGCCCAGCTCGATCAGCTGGTCCTCGGTCATGTCCTCGATGTCGCGGTCGAAGATCTCCTGGCCGTAGACGTCCCGCAGCTTCTCCAGCAGCGCCTCGCGGGCGGCGCCGGCACGGCGGTAATCCTCCACCAGCTCACCGATCGACTTGCCGATATTGGCGCAGGCCCAGCCCAGATGGGTTTCCAGGATCTGGCCGATGTTCATGCGCGAGGGCACGCCCAACGGGTTCAGCACCAGGTCAACCGACGTACCGTCCGGCAGGAACGGCATGTCCTCCACCGGCACGACGCGGGAGACCACGCCCTTGTTGCCGTGGCGGCCGGCCATCTTGTCGCCGGGCTGCAGCTTGCGCTTCACCGCGATGAAGACCTTGACCATCTTCATCACGCCGGGCGGCAGCTCATCGCCGCGCTGCAGCTTCTCCACCTTGGACTCGAAGCGCTTCTGGAGCTTGTCGACGGCGGCGTCGAACTCGCGCTTCAGCGCCTCGATCTCGACCATGATGGCATCGTCCTGCACGCCGATCTGGCGCCAGGTGGCCTTGGCGAACTGCTCCAGCACCTCGTCATCGATCACGGTGCCGGACTTGACGCCCTTGAAGCCGCCCGAGGCCTTCTGGTTCAGCAGCTTCTCCCGCAGGCGGGAATGGAAGCTGCGCTCCTGGATGGCCTTCTCGTCGTCGCGGTCCTTGGCCAGGCGCTCGATCTCGGCACGGTCGATCGCCATGGCGCGCTCGTCCTTGTCGACGCCGCGGCGGTTGAACACGCGCACATCTACGATGGTGCCCGTGGTGCCCGGCGGCAGGCGCAGCGAGGTGTCGCGCACGTCGGAGGCCTTCTCGCCGAAGATGGCGCGGAGCAGCTTCTCCTCCGGCGTCATCGGGCTCTCGCCCTTCGGCGTCACCTTGCCGACCAGGATGTCGCCCGGGTTCACCTCGGCGCCGACATAGACGATGCCGGCCTCGTCGAGGTTGCGCAGCGCTTCCTCGCCGACATTCGGGATGTCGCGGGTGATCTCTTCCTGGCCCAGCTTGGTGTCGCGGGCCATCACCTCGAATTCCTCGATGTGGATCGAGGTGAAGACGTCATCCTTGGCGATGCGCTCGCTGATGAGGATGGAATCCTCGAAGTTGTACCCGTTCCACGGCATGAAGGCGACGAGCACGTTGCGGCCCAGCGCCAGCTCGCCCAGCTCGGTCGAGGGGCCGTCGGCGATGATGTCGCCGCCTGCCACCTGGTCGCCCACCTTCACCAGCGGGCGCTGGTTGATGCAGGTCGACTGGTTGGAACGCTGGAACTTGCGTAGGCGGTAGATGTCGACGCCGCGGGTGGTGCCGTCTTCCTCGTTGGTCGCGCGCACCACGATGCGCGCGCCGTCGATCGAATCCACCACGCCGCCGCGCCGCGCCACGATGGTGGCGCCGGAGTCGCGGGCCACCGCGGCCTCCATGCCGGTGCCCACCAGCGGCGCGTCGGAGCGGACCAGCGGCACCGCCTGACGCATCATGTTGGAGCCCATCAGCGCGCGGTTGGCGTCATCGTTCTCCAGGAACGGGATCAGCGCCGCGGCCACGGAGACCAGCTGCTTCGGCGACACGTCGATGGCGGTCACCTCTTCCGGCTTCACCAGCCGGAAGTCGCCGCCCTGGCGGACGGAAACGAGGTCGGAGCGGAACTCGCCCGTGTCGTTGTCCACCTCGGCATCGGCCTGGGCGACCACCAGCTTCTCCTCCTCCATGGCGGAGAGGTAGCGCGGCGCGCCCACAATCTTGCCGTCCTGCACCAGGCGGTACGGCGTCTCGATGAAGCCGTACTTGTTCACCTTGGCGAAGGTGGCCAGCGAGTTGATCAGGCCAATGTTCGGGCCTTCCGGCGTCTCGATCGGGCAGATGCGGCCGTAATGCGTCGGGTGCACGTCGCGCACCTCGAAGCCGGCGCGCTCGCGCGTCAGACCCCCCGGACCCAGCGCCGAGAGGCGGCGCTTGTGCGTCACCTCAGAGAGCGGGTTGGTCTGGTCCATGAACTGCGAGAGTTGCGAGGAGCCGAAGAACTCGCGCACCGCGGCGGCCGCGGGCTTCGCGTTGATCAGGTCATGCGGCATGACGGTGTCAATATCGACCGACCCCATGCGCTCCTTGATCGCGCGCTCCATGCGCAAGAGGCCGACGCGGTACTGGTTCTCCATCAGCTCGCCGACCGAACGCACCCGGCGGTTGCCGAGATTGTCGATGTCGTCGATCTGGCCCTTGCCGTCCTTCAGCTCCAGCAGGGTCCGCACCGTGGCCAGGATGTCCTGCTTGCGCAGGGTCCGCACCGTGTCGGGCACGTCGTCCAGGCTGAAGCCCAGGCGCATGTTCATCTTCACGCGGCCGACCGTGGAGAGGTCATAGCGCTCGGGGTCGAAGAACAGCCCGCGGAACAGCGTCTC
This sequence comes from Teichococcus vastitatis, assembly GCF_003604215.1. Lineage (GTDB taxonomy): Bacteria > Pseudomonadota > Alphaproteobacteria > Acetobacterales > Acetobacteraceae > Pseudoroseomonas > Pseudoroseomonas vastitatis. The sequence continues at coordinate 10,073 of NZ_QXGS01000046.1, read as the reverse complement.
GGCCGTCTCGGGGGTCGGCGGCTCGCCCGGGCGCATGACGCGGTAGATGTCCATCAGGGCATCGTCGCGCGAATTGTTCTTGTCCACCGCCAGGGTGTTGCGCAGCCACGGTCCGACATTCTGGCCGATCGCCAGCGTCGGCAGCTTGTCGAGGCCGGCCTGCTCGATGGCAGCCAGCTTCGGCTCGGTCAGCTCGTCGCCGGCCTCGGCCCAGATCTCGCCCGTGTTGTGGTCGACGAGGTCCTCGGCCACGAAGCGGCCCAGCAGATCGGCGCGGCCGACCAGCACCTCCCGGGTGCCCGCCTCGGCAATCTTGCGGGCCAGGCGCGGCGTCAGCTTGGTGTCGCGCTCGGCAACCACCTCGCCGCTCTCGGCGTCCACCAGGTTCTCGATCAGCTTGACGCCGCGGAAGGATTCCGGCTGGAAGGGCTGGCTCCAGCCCTTGGCGCCGCGGCTGAACACCACCTGCTCGTAGAAGGTGTTCAGGATCTCCTCGGCGTCCATGCCGCGGACCTCGCCGGCCTCCAGCGCGGTGCCCCGCTCGGCGCGGAGCTGCTCGGTCCGCTCGGACTCCAAAGCATACAGCAGCGTCGTGGCGGGCAGCTTGCGCTTCCGGTCAACACGAACGTAGCAGATATCCTTGGCGTCGAACTCGAAGTCCAGCCAGGAGCCGCGATAGGGGATCACCCGCGCCGCGAACAGGTACTTGCCCGAGGAATGCGTCTTGCCCTTGTCGTGGTCGAAGAACACGCCCGGGGAGCGGTGCATCTGCGAGACGATGACGCGCTCGGTGCCGTTGATAATGAAGGTGCCGTTATCCGTCATGAGCGGCATGTCGCCCATGTAGACATCCTGCTCCTTGATGTCGCGGACGGAGCGGGACCCGGTGTCCTCATCCACGTCCCAGACGATCAGGCGCAGGCGCACCTTCAGCGGCGCGGCGAAGTTCAGCCCGCGCTGGATGCATTCCTCGACATCGTATTTCGGCTCTTCGAGCTCGTACTGGACGAACTCCAGGCGGCCACGCCCGGCGAAATCATCGATCGGAAAGACCGACTTGAACACTTCCTGCAACCCGGTGTTCGTGCGGGAATCGGGATTCACCCCCATCTGCAGGAACGCCTCGTAGGAGGCCCGCTGCACATCGATGAGGTTCGGCATCGGCGCCACCTCGGGCAGGCGCCCGAAAGACTTCCGGATGCGCTTCCGCCCGGTGAACGACTTCGTGATTGCGTTCATGCCCGTCCTGCTTCCCTTCGCTCCGGCCCCAAACCGCCCGGCCGGCGGGTAGACCCCACCCGTATTCACGCATTCCGGAGAGACCTCCCTCCGCAACGCAATCGCGGGCAGGAACCCATGGGGGTTCCCGCCCGTTCCAAGCTCAGCCCTGGCCCACCCCGCCGCGAAGCGGGGCGGAACGGTCCTTACTTGACCTCAACCTTCGCACCGTTCTCCTCGAGGACCTTCTTGATCTTCTCGGCCTCGTCCTTGGAAACGCCTTCCTTCACGGTCTTCGGCGCGCCCTCGACCAGATCCTTGGCCTCCTTCAGGCCCAGACCGGTGATGGTGCGGATTTCCTTGATGACGTTGATCTTCTTGTCGCCGGCCGCGGCCAGGACAACGGTGAACTCGGTCTGCTCCTCGGCGGCCGGCGCCGCGGCGCCACCACCCGCCGGCGCAGCCGCAACCGCCACGGGAGCAGCGGCGGACACGCCCCACTTCTCCTCGAGCAGCTTCGACAGCTCGGCAGCTTCCAGAACGGTCAGGCTGGACAGCTCGTCAACCAGCTTCGCGAGATCGGCCATGGTTCTCTATCCTTCGATCTAATAGCCAGGCATGATGATTGCAATCCCCGGCCGGAAAGTCCGACCGCCCGGGGTGGTTATCCGCAAAGGGGCCCTCAGGCCGCCTCCTCGTCCTTCTTGGCGTAAGCCGCCAGCACGCGCGCCACCTGCCCGCCGGGTGCCTGAAGCACGCCAGCGATGCGCGTCGCCGGGGTCTGGATGAGACCCAGCAGCTGCGCACGCAGGGTTTCGAGCGAGGGAAGGGTGGCCAGGGCCTTGACGCCATCGACGTTCAAGGTCTGGTTGCCGATCGCCCCGCCCAGGATCACGAACTTGTCGTTACCCTTGGCGAACTCCACGGCGGTCTTCGCCACGGCCACCGGATCCGTCGACCACGCGAGCGCGGTCGGGCCCTTCAGCAGCGGCGCGATGCCCTGGAAGCGAGTGCCGTCGAGGGCGAGGGTGGCCAGCCGGTTCTTTGCGACCTTATACGTCGCGCCCGCCGCCCGCATCTGGCGCCGCAGATGGCTCACCTCGGCGACCGTCAGACCCTTGTTCTGGGCGACGAGCACAAAGGAAGTATCCGCGAACACCTCCGCGAGGGAGGCCACGAACGCACGCTTCTCCGTACGATCCAACTCCCGTCTCCACACGGTGACCGGTGCCTTGTGGAAGGGCTCCGGCCGGTTCACACGGGGGCGCCACCCCTGCTGGAGGACGCCCCGGTTCGCCTGTCTGAGTTTGCGGACAACCAAGCTCATCATGCCGGAACCGCGGAGCGGCCCGGGCTGCACAGCTCTTGGCATCCCCATCTCACGCCTGCGGGGCCATCGCCCCCTTAAGGCCCGCCATTCCGGGCCACATGCGCTCTCGGACAGGATCAGGGGCAGGCCATGGCCGGCCCCCTGCCCGCGCCCCGCTTCAGCGGGACGCGTATTCTTCTGCGGCCGCGATGCCCGCCCTCGGCTGCACGCCTCGGGCGGTCACGGCCGGATCAGGCGGACGCCGCCAGCGAGGCCACGTCGACCTTGAGGCCGGGACCCATGGAGGAGGACACCGCGACCTTCTTCACATAGGTGCCCTTGGCGCCGGTCGGCTTGGCGCGCTGGATCGCCTCGATGAAGGCGCGCGCGTTGTCCGCCAGCTGCTCCTCGGAGAAGGAGACCTTGCCGATGCCGGCATGCACGATGCCGGCCTTCTCGGCGCGGAACTCCACCTGGCCGGCCTTGGCGGCGGCCACGGCGTCCTTGACGTTCATGGTCACGGTGCCGAGCTTCGGGTTCGGCATCAGGCCGCGCGGGCCGAGGATCTTACCGAGGCGACCGACCAGGCCCATCATGTCCGGCGTCGCGATGCAGCGGTCGAACTCGATCTTGCCTTCCTGCACCAGGGCGGCCAGGTCGTCGGCGCCCACCACGTCGGCCCCGGCGGCCTGCGCCTCCTCGGCCTTCGCGCCGCGGGCGAACACGCCGACGCGGACGGTCTTGCCCGTGCCGTGCGGCAGGGAGACCATGGAGCGCACCATCTGGTCGGCGTGGCGCGGATCGATGCCGAGGTTCATCGAGATCTCAACGGTCTCGTCGAACTTGGCCTTGGCGTTCGCCTTCACTGTGGCGATCGCTTCGTTCAGCGCGAACAGCTTGTCGCGGTCGAGACCGGCGTAGATCGCCTTCAGACGCTTGCCCTGCTTGGCCATGATCTCAGCCCTCCACCACGGACATGCCCATCGAGCGGGCGGAACCGACCAGCATGCGCACGGCGGCCTCCACGTCGTTGGCGTTCATGTCCTTCATCTTGGTCGCGGCAATCTCGCGCAGCTGCGACCGGGTCACGCGGCCCACCACGCCACCCTTGCCGGGGGTCTGGCTGCCCTTGTCCAGCTTTGCCGCCTTCAGCAGGAAGTAGGTGTTGGGCGGGGTCTTGGTGACGAAGGAGAAGGTGCGGTCCGAGAACGCGGTGATCACCACCGGGGTCGGGGTGCCGGGCTCCATGCCCTGCGTCGCCGCGTTGAATTCCTTCACGAACTGCATGATGTTCAGGCCGCGCTGGCCCAGCGCCGGGCCCACCGGCGGCGACGGGTTCGCCTTGCCGGCCGGGATCTGCAGCTTGATGTAGCCGACGATCTTCTTCGCCATGATCGGTCCTCTGCGAGTTCAGAGGCGCGCGGTGCTTGCGGCTGTCCCCGGTTACCCGGGGCCGGGCCTCCCGCGTCCCTGATGAAAACATCGCTGCAACCCGGCCACGGCAACGCGCGTCCTAGGCAGGAGCGATGGAGGCGGGCCTATACAAGCGGCCGGTGCAGGAGTCCAGCGTCTTGCCGACTGTCCGGAGGGCATGGCACCCCTGCGCGGATCAGAGCCCGGCGATGGCTGCTATTCTGGCTTCAGGCGACTAGATCGTTCGCAATCTAATCATAAGGCCTCTACCGGATGCCGGGCCGTTTGCTGATCGGTTCATGATGCCCCGCTTTCCCAGCCTCGAGGACTGGCTGTTCTCCGCCCGCAGCTTCGCCGCCGCGGCGCTGGCGCTCTGGATCGCCTTCTCGCTGGATCTGTCGCGTCCCTATTGGGCGATGACCACGGTGTTCATCGTGTCGCAGCCCTTCGCCGGTGCGCTGCGGGCCAAGGCGCTGTGGCGGCTGGTGGGCACGGTGGGCGGCGCGGCCTTCTCGGTCGCGGTGCTGCCGAACCTGGTGAACGCGCCGGAACTGATGGCTCTGGCCCTGTCGGCTTGGATCGGGCTCTGCCTCACCGCTTCCTTCTACGACCCGACGCCGCGGGCCTACGCCTTCATGCTGTCGGGCTACAGCGCGGCGCTGACCTGCTTTCCCATCATCGACAATCCCGGCACGGTGTTCGACACCGCGGTCAACCGGGTGCTGGAGATCAGCCTGGGCATCCTATGCGCCTATCTGCTGCACGGCGTGCTGCTGCCGCGCCACGGCGCGCCGCGCCTGCTGGCCGGCAGCCGCACCTGGCTTGCCGACCTGGCCCGCTTCGCCGCCGACAGCCTGACCGCGCCGCATGATCCGGAGCGCTTCTCGGCCGAGCGCCGCCGCATCGCCCGCGACGGCGCCGCCCTGGCCCTGCTGTTCCAGCAGACCCGGTACGAGGCGCGCGGCCGGCAGGCGCAGCAGCTCTGGCTGCCCCGCCTGCACCGCCATGCCCGCGCCCTGCCGACCCTGCTGACCGCGATCGGTGAACGCAACCGCGCCCTGGCGGCGCAGGACCCGGCCGCGGCCGAGGCACTGCGCCCGTTGCTGGCCGACATCGCGGCCTGGCTGGGCGACAGCGTGGCGCCGCCGCCCGGCCCCGGCCGGCTGCTCGCGGCGCAGCGCCTGTCCGCGCGGCTGGCCGAGGCGGCGCAGCATCCCGGCTCCGCCGTCGCCGGCGCAACCAGCCCCCACGGGATCAATCCCTGGGCGACCTTGCTGCGCGAAGGGCTGCTGCACCGGCTTGAGGAATTGCTGGAACACTGGCGCGAGACGCTGCTGCTGACCGAGCGCCTGCTGGCCGAGCGCCCCGCCGCCACTGCCCCGGCGGAGGAGGACGCACCACCCGGCCATCTGGATCCGCTGCTGGTGGCGCTGTCCGGCCTCGCCGCCGCGCTGGCGGTGCTGCTGGGCAGCCTGATCTGGATCGGCACCGGCTGGTCGCACGGCGCCAGCCTGGCGATGATGAGCGCCGTCGGCCTGTGCATCTTCGGCGCGCTGGACGACCCAGCGCCGGCGCTGCGCAAATTCCTGATGGGCGCCTGCGCGGCCGTGGTGATCGCCATGCTCTACCAGTTCGCCATTCTGCCACACATCGACGGTTTCCCGCTGCTGTTGCTGGTACTGGCACCCTTGTTCCTGTGTGCCGGCGCGCTGATTCCACAGCCGGCGCAGATGGGCTGGGCGCTGGCGGTCTGCGCCACCGTGCCGGCGGTGCTGACCCTGCAGGAAAGCTTTTCCGCCGATTTCGCCGCGTCCGCCGATGGCGGGCTGGCCACGGCGGGCGGGCTGTTGCTGTCCCTGGTGCTGGCCCGGCTGGTGCGCTCGCTCGGCGTCGGCTGGCGGGTGCGCCGGCTGGCCGAGGCCGACCGGCGCGACCTGGCGCGGCTGGCCACCGGGCGCGGCCCAGCCGAGATCCGCCGCCTGCTGGGCACCATGCTGGACCGGTTCGAGGCGCTGGCGGCCCGTCTCGGTGCCGCCGATGCCGGCGCCGTGCGGGTGGAGGAACTGGCCGACCTGCGCGCCGCGGTGAACGTGCTGCGGCTGCGCAACCGGCTGCCCGACCTGCCGGCCGAGGCCCGCGCGGCCACCGAGGACATGCTGGCCGCCCTGGCGCGGGAAGCGCGGGGCGAGGCGCCGCGCGACTCGCTGCGCGCACCGCTGGACCGGGCGCTGGCGCTGTGCGCCGCCGCCGGAAGCCGCTCGGCGCGGTTGGCCGCCCTGTCCCTGTCCGGTCTGCGCCTGGCCCTGCTGCCGGACGCGCCGCCCCCCGCCCTGCCCTCCAGCCTGCCCTTTCCTGGCGACCGGAGCCTCGCCGCATGATCGCGGAACTGGATGTCTATGGCGTGTTCATGCCGGCGCTGCTGGTGTGGGCGATCATCGCCATGCCGCTGACGGCGCTGCTGCGCCGGCTGCTGCTGCGCCTCGGCGCCTATCGCTGGATCTGGCACGCGCCGCTGTTCGACCTCGCGCTGTTTGTTCTCGTGCTCGGCGGCGTCACCGCCGCCTCGGAGTGGATGCTGTGATGAAGCCGTTCGTCGCGCGGGGGGCGCGCATCCTCCTGACCCTGCTGCTGATCGCACTGGCGGCGGGCATGGGCTGGCAGCTCTGGCGCTACTACATGGAGGCGCCCTGGACCCGGGATGGCCGGGTGCGCGCCGACATCATCGGCGTGGCGCCCGACGTGTCCGGCTTCGTCGCCGCCGTGCTGGTGGCCGACAACGCGGCGGTGACGCGGAACCAGCCCTTGTTCCGGCTCGACCAGTCGCGCTTCCGCCTGGCGCTGGAACAGGCCGAGGCGGTGGTGGAATCCCGCGCCGCCACGCTGGAGCGCGCCCGCCGCGACGAGCGCCGCTACGACCGGCTGGACGAGGGCATTGTTTCCGTGCAGCGCCGCGACCAGGCCCATTCCGATGCCGCCGCCGCCCAGGGCGCCTGGCAGGAGGCGGTCGCCCAGCGCGACCTGGCGCGGCTCAACCTGGAGCGCACCGAGATCCGTGCCCCGGCGGATGGCACCATCACCAACCTGTCGCTGCGCCCCGGCGCCTATGTGGCCTCCGGCACGGCGGTGATGGCGCTGGTGGATGCGGCCAGCCTGCACGTGCAGGGCTATTTCGAGGAAACCAAGCTGGGCCGCATCCATCCGGGCGACCCGGTGGAGGTGACGCTGATGGGCATGCCGGGGGCGCCCCTCGCCGGGCACGTGGACAGCATCGCCGGCGGCATCGCCGACCGCGAGCAGACCTCCTCGGGCAGCGGTGGCTTGGTGGCCAACGTCAACCCGACCTTTTCCTGGGTGCGGCTGGCGCAGCGCGTGCCGGTGCGGGTGACGCTCGATGCCGTGCCGGACGGCGTGCGGCTGATCCCGGGCCGCACCGCGACGGTGGTGGTGAAGCCCGGCGGCACAGCGCCGACGCTGCTGCATCCCTGAGAGCCTGGAGGCGACCCCGCGCTCAGTAGTCCAGCGGCGCGTGAACGGCGCCGCGCGCGTGGTCCAGCGCCGCCAGGATGCGGGCGGCGGCTTCCTCTGCCGTCAGCTCGGCATTGTCCAGCGTCACGTCGCTGAAGCCGCGGCGGTGATAGCCTTCCGCGTACATGGCCCGGATGCGCGCCTGCTCCGCCGCGCCGGGCCTGCGGGCGCCGCGCGGCGCCAGCGCCACGTCCAGCGGCGGCGCCAGCGTCACCACCGACAGCAAGGCGCCGCGCGCGACGCACACCGCGCGCAGCCGGCGATAACCGGTGTCGTCCAGCGGATAGGTGGTGACCAGGCAGGGTGCCCTGCTGCTGGCGACGAGGCGCAGGATGCGGGTCAGTGCCGCGGCCCAGCGCTGTTCCGGTGGCAACTCGTCCGGCAGGCCGTGCTCGTCGCCCTCGACGAAGCCGGCGCCGGGAATCCGCGCCGCCAGCGCCTGGCCGACGCTGGACTTGCCGCTGTTGATGGCGCCGTTCAGGTGGATGACCCGCAGCGGCGGCGCCTGTCCGGCAAGGCCCAGGCCGCGCCGGGCCGCCCAGAAGGCCAGCCCGCCGACCAGCACCGCCAGCAGCAGGCCGCCCAGCAGGGTTTCCTCGGCCGCCGGCAGCATCGCCAGCAGCCAGCGCGGGCCCTGCGCCGGCAGGAACTCCGCGCCGGCCGGCAGCAGCAACCGGCCCAGCGCGAATTCCAGCGGCAGCAGCACCGCATGGGTCAAGGGATTGCCGAACAACAGGCAGGCCGCCAAGGCGACCGCCAGGGTGCCGCGCAGGGTCAGGGCCAGACCGGCGGCGATGAGCAGGTGCAGCCCGAAGGCCGGCAGCATCGCGGCGGCGGCGCCCGCGGCGATGCCGCGCGCCACCCGGTCCGGTCCCTCGGGCGAAGCCCAAAGCGCCGTCCAGCGCTCCCGCAGCCGCGTCAGCACCGCAGGGCGGTTCCGCGGGGGCTCAGACTTTCTCGACCTGGGCGTATTCCAGCTCGACGGGGGTGGCGCGGCCGAAGATGGAAACCGACACCTTCACGCGGCCCTTCTCCTCGTCCACCTCTTCCACCGTGCCGTTGAAGGAGGTGAAGGGGCCGTCGGCGACGCGAACCTGCTCGCCCACCTCGAACACGATGGCGGGGCGCTTCGGCTTGTCGGCGCCTTCCTGGACCTGCTGCACGATGCGCAGCGCCTCGGCCTCGGAGATCGGGCTCGGCCGGTTGCGGGCGCCCAGGAAGCCGGTGACCTTGGGCGTGTCCTTGACCAGGTGCCAGGCCTCGTCGGTCATAACCATCTTCACCAGCACGTAGCCGGGAAAGAACTTACGCTCGGAATTGATCTTCTGGCCGCGGCGTACCTCGGTGACTTCCTCGGACGGCACCAGGATGTCGCCGATCTGGTCCGCCAGGCCCTTCTGCGCCGCCTGCTCCTTGAGCTGCTGCGCGATCTTCTTCTCAAAGCCCGAATAGACGTGAACGACGTACCACTTCATGTCGGCCATGGATGCCCGCTCCGTCCGTTACGCGCCGATGCCGAACAACAGGCCCACCGCGAACTGGATGAGCTTGTCGGTCAACAGGAAGAACACTGCCGCCAGCGCCGAGAGCGCCAGAACCAGGCCGGTGGTGATCAGCGTCTCCTTGCGCGTCGGCCAGGTGACCCGGGCCACCTCCTGCCGCACATCGCGGATGAACCCCGCGGGATCGAGCTTCGCCAAAGTCGCTACCTTAAAACTGGTTCCTGAGAACACGCTTCGCGGGCGGCATCCGAACCGGAGCCACCCCGCAAGACCCGGCGTCGCGCGGAAATCCGATGATGCGCTGGCAGGGGCGGAGGGTCTCGAACCCCCAACCTCCGGTTTTGGAGACCGGCGCTCTAGCCAATTGAGCTACGCCCCTGCACGGCGCCATCGCTGCGCGAGGCCGCGTCTATAGGTCAGCCCGCCGTCTCTGTCGAGAGGGCCTGCGCGTCAGCCGGACCGCTGCATCTCGTTGCGGCGCATCGGCATGGTATCGATCAGCGCAAACAGCTCGCCGGGTTCCGCCGGCCGCGCGGCGCGCCATTTCTCGCCGCCATCCTTGCCCACCAGCACCGCCGCGAAGGCCTCCGTGGCCGGCACACCGAAGCGCTCGCGCAGCGCCGCCGCACTCGCACCCTTGGCGGAACCGAGCAGCGCCTCCACGCGGTCGCCGCCGATCACCGCCAGCACCACCATGTCGCGTTCCTCGAACTCTGGCCGGGCTGCGGCCAGTAAATCGCGCTGCTGCTGCAGCGCCGGGCCCTCGGCAGCGGCAAAGGCCACCAACACGCGGCGGTCCCAGGTGAAGGGCGCCAGCGCCCCGGCGGCCACCGGCAGTCCGGCGGCGCCCGCCGCTGCCAACGCCGCCACAGCGCGGCGCGAGATGCCATGGGGCATGTCACCCTCCTCCTGCCATTCGGGAGGAAGACGCCGGCGGATGCCGGGCGGTTGCGGCACAAAAAAAAGCGGGCCACCCGAAGGCAGCCCGCCGATTCATCCGTGGGGACGATGCCCCAGGGAATGATGTCGCTTAGGCGGAGATGCTGGCGACGACGCCGGCGCCGACGGTGCGGCCGCCTTCGCGAATGGCGAAGCGGAGGCCCTCA
>NZ_QXGS01000045.1 GCF_003604215.1 Teichococcus vastitatis | reverse complement strand
GTCGATCAGCCCTGGCGCATCATGTCCATCGGCCTGCGCGAATGGGCTTATGGGTTCTGATCAATGGGATTTGGTATAAAGGCTGTTGCCTGCGTGTCTCGCCACAGCCATGCGGCGGTGAGCAGCAGCAGGGCCGTGGCCAAGGCGTTGGTCAGTGAGAGTGCATCCCATCCGGCCAGCCCTTCGGGCATTGGCCAAGCTACTCACCACCGAATCCGCGATCGAATAGCAGAAAGCGGCACATCGAGATGCCCCTCATCGGAGGCGCCCGGAACTCGGCAGTCTGCCGGTGGCCCCCGCAGCACCCCATTCCTACCGCTGGAGCGGTTGATCGGGCACCGTATTTCGAAGGTGCATCGGCCGTTCAAGTTCCGACGCACGTTGCCGAGCCCAACACGGGCCCTACCGCGTTTTCTCCGCAGCCGCGGCTCAGGGCAAAAAGTGCAGTCGTGTCCGCTGCAGTTCCACCACCGACATCACAAACCGCAACTCCGTGAACCCTGAATTGAGATAGGAATGCCCCGCCTCCGTGCGCGCGAGCACAGAGGAGCCGGATGTCACCAGCAGCTTCGTATGCTGCAGACTTAGAGTAAGTTCGCCGCCCTCTACATTGATGAGTTCTACGGTTCCAGGCGAGTGTCCGGGCGATTCATAAACCTCTCCCGGAAACATCTCCCAACGCCAGAGCTCAACCATGTCTGGACCTTGAGTTCCCGCCAAAAGCGTCGCGCTTCCGCCTCGGGGACCATGCCACAGGATGGAGGACACCTGCGGTTGCATGACCTGTGCTGGCACATCCGACGCCACATCCACGAAATCGGCTACGGACACCCCAAGGGCGGCCGCAGCCTTGCAGAGCGTCGCCACGCTCGGGTTGGCGCTGCCCTTTTCCATTTCCACCAACATGCCCTTGCTGATACCCGACCTGCGGGACAGTTCGTCGAGCGTAAACCTATTCTGCTTCCGATACAGCTTGAGCTTCCGGGATACAGCTGCGCTGACCTGTTCAGCGTTTGCACCAACTGAGGTCGATATATTGACTTTACGGATCATGGTCGATATATTAGTCGAATACGGTCAACAGGTTCCAGAGCTGTGTTCAAGAGCCCAATTATCGATGATCGCGTGTGGAAGATCGCTCCCGACTTCCGTGCACTGACTATCCATGTTGACAGCCGGGAGATCCAAAGTGGAGACCCCGCGCCCGATTCCTTGAAGGATGCTTGTGAGTTCGTGCTTGCCGGTGGACCGGCCTGGGCCGATGCGCATCTGGCGAGTTGGGTGACAGTCTACCAGCGGTTCGGTGCAAGGCCCAATCGCACGCCGTGTTCTGCCCAGGCTCTCCGCCGGCGGGTAATGAAGGATGGTGGCCTCGCCGTGATCAATCCTGTTGTCGACCTTTATAACGCGGTCAGCCTCCGCTACGCGGTCCCGATCGGCGGCGAGAACGACGATGCGTATGTCGGGCGACCACACCTGACGCTGGCGGACGGAACGGAGCGGTTCGACACCGTTGCCGATGGAAAGGTGGTAGTCGAAAATCCGGTATTGGGCGAGGTCATCTGGCGGGATGACATTGGTGTGACCTGCAGGCGATGGAATTGGCGGCAGGGTACACGGACGCGGCTCGACGCCATGACGGGCCGGATGTGGTTCATCCTTGAAAGTCTCGGCAGCATGCCGGACGATGCGCTTGAAGAAGCGGGTGAGATGCTCGTTAGCGGAATAAGCCGGCTGATGCCGGGCTGCGTGACCGAGAAGCGGAGGATCGCGGCTGCCGCGTGACGCCACCACCGGCCACCGACGCAACAGGCTGTCCGGCCCGGCGGCGGGAGTTCATAACGACGCCTGAGTTATCCCAGTTCGCGCTCTCCTGTGCGGCGGCCCTGTTGCTCGCTATCACATCCGGTCCAGCCCTCTTCTATGTTGCGGCGAGGACATTCGCGGCCGGTCGCACGGAAGGCGTTGCATCCAGCTTCGGCAATGGGCTCGGTGCCCTGGTCCATGTCGCGAGGGACAGGTTCGGCGTGTCTGCCGTCGTTTCCTCCAATACGAAGCCTTTCACTGTTCTGGAGTTAATGGGTTCAGCCTACCTCAACTGGATCGGCGTCCGCACGTTCCAAGCCGCCTGGCGCGAGGACGTGGGGGTATCGAGCAGGGGATCGATGGCGTCCTGGCCGAGGCGCTGAATCCGAAACAGCAGCCTTCTTCCTAACCTTCATCCTGCAATTCCTGGAGCCGGGCCAGGGCAAGACTGCCCTGCAGTTCATGGCGCTCGGCTTCGCATCACTCGCTTTCAGCGCGGTCGTTGATCTCGTCGTCGCCTTTGCGGCGGACGGCATCCGGGACGGTGCGGTGGCACGTCCCGTGCTGGTCCGACGATTACGGAAAACTTCAAGCACGGCCATGGCTGCGCTTGATTTCGACCTCGCTTTGGCCAGGTGCGCGGGCGCCTAACCAAGCAAGCCGCTCCAGAGATCGTCATTGAGTTCCCTCCGCCACTCGCAAGCCATCGAGCGATCCCCATGGTCTGGATGAGCTGATGCTGCCGGTGCAACTGCCTTCCAAGCAACACAGCCTTGCCGCGATCCACGAATTCGAACAACGAGGCTTCGAGTCGAAGTTGCCAGAACACCGGATCTTGGAGGATAGCACGGCCTGGCTTTGGCGGGCATGGGCGTGTCTGCCTCCCGGCGCAACGCTCAGGAAAAGGCCATTGAGCACCCGGGTAAACTCGGCGTCTTGCCTTATCAAACCGGTCCCCCGTGAACATCTTGGCGGCGCTCGGATATGAAAGCGCAGGTGAGACAGCGGGAAGGCGTGTCGTTCTACGGACTGCGCGGCTCGCTGGTGTCGACAACGTTCCGGTAGGCGAACAGATCAAGAAAGGCTTCGGCCTCCACGACAGAGCCGCCCTTCATCCGGAAGATCCACACGAACTGGTTGCTGTAAGGGCGTCCCGCAGTGGTTGTGGCGGCGGCTTCGAACCGGATAACAACTGTATCGTCTGCGGTCCAGATCCGGTGCAGCCTGGGCACGAGTGGCGCCGCGAGGCGGCTGAGAAGGGGCCGCGAAGCATGTTCGATGAATGCCTCTCGGCTCCGGTAGGTACCCGCTACTGGACCCGAGCCATGAATCGTCCAAGTCACGTCGGGCGCCAAGATCTCCGTGAAGACGTTGCGGCCTGCTGCCCATCCTTCGAAGGCTCGGCGAATGATCTCTTCGTTCTGGGTCTGCATACCGGCGTCGGCCCGTGCAGCACTGGTTTGTACAGGCGTCACGGCCAGTGCGAGCGACAGTGCGACAGGTAGACCACGGCCAGCCCTGGTGAGGGACCGGATCAAGGATTGCGGATTCATGGCTTCATCCCTTTGAATATCAAGATCTGCGGGCTGAGCGACGTGACTGGGGCCACAACAGCGGGTGGTCAGGGCGAAGGTGTTGGAGCGCTTGGCCAAAGCCGCCGACGCAGCACCATGCCGCCATGATGGAGAGTGTCGAGATCGACGAAGTCACCATCGGCCGTGAAGCCGGTGTCATCCCAATACTCGATGTGGCTGCCCGTCACCTCGTAGCGTCCCCGGTACGCGCTCTCCCGCTCACCGCGTGCTTCGTCATAGCGCCCGTCTGGCAGGAGCTCGTGCCGCACCCGTCCGTCGTCGGTGACCCACATGCCGGCGTAAGGATGCGTCACCCGCGCCGCGATCGGCTCCGCGGTCGTGGAAGTGGCCAGCGCCATGGCCAGAGCCGCCGCACTCGCGCTGAGAGGGCGCATCAGAATGCCGCCCTCGTCGGACGCACCACGATTTCGTTGACGTCGACATCCTCCGGCTGCTCCAGGACGTAGCGCACGGCGCGACCGATGGCATCCGGCTGAATCGCGACGGCGCGGTAGGTCTTCATGGCCTCCAGGGCCGCAGGATCGGTGATCGTGCCGGCGAGCTCGCTTGTCACCACGCCGGGATGAATGCAGGTGACGCGGATATCGTCGCGCTCCTGGCGCAGGCCGTCCGAGATCGCCCGCACGGCGAACTTGGTGGCGCAATAGACCGCCGCCGTGGGCGAAACCGTGAGCGCGCCCACCGAGGCGATGTTGACGACGTGGCCCGAGCCACGCGCCGTCATCTCCGGCAGCACGGCCGCGATGCCGTAAAGGACGCCCTTGATGTTGACGTCGACCATCTGCTCCCATTCCTCGACCTTCATCGAGGCCATGAGGGAAAGCGGCATGATCCCGGCATTGTTGACGATCGCGTCGACGCGACCGAAGGCATCCCGTCCCAGCTGGGCAAAGGCCGCGACGCTGCTGCGGTCCGTCACGTCGAGATGGCATGTCACGACGCGGGCGCCAGTGCCGCGAAGCTCCTCAGCAAGGGCTTCCAGGCGCTCCGTTCGGCGGGCGCCGAGTACCAGGCTCGCGCCGGCGGCCGCGAGTTCCCGGGCGATGCCGACGCCGATTCCGCTGGATGCGCCGGTGACGAGGACGACCTTCTCAAGAGACATGATGGCTTCTCTCCCATTCGGTTGGCCAGACTCCGTCCCATGAGCGCCAGGGACGAGGTGCTGGCCGGCAGGGGGCAAGCTAGGTTCTTCCCACTGGAAGGATAACCACTCTTCCGAAGACCACGCTGTTTAGTATAACTGGACAATGCGCCACGACCTCAACGCCCTCGTCGTCTTCGCCACCGTGGCGGAGGAACGGAGCTTCCGTGCCGCAGCCAACCGCCTGGGAGTCACGCGCTCTGCGGTCAGCCAGTCGATCCGGCGGTTGGAGGAGGCGCTCGGAACGGCGGTACTGCGCCGGACGACGCGAAGCGTCGGACTGACCGAGGCCGGCGAGCGGCTGCGCGGCGACATCGTGCCCGCGCTCGCCGAGATGCGCGCCGCCATCGATAATGCACGGGGTTTCGGCGGCGCCCCGCGGGGGCTGCTTCGCATCGCCGTGTCCTCGATCGCGGAAAGCTTCCTGTCCGGTCCACTCCTCGCCGGGTTTGGCCGAGCATTTCCGGACGTGCAGATCGACATCCTGGTCACGGACGAGGAGGGCGACATCGTGGAGATGGGCTTCGACGCGGGTGTCCGTTTGGGTGAGGTGATCGAGCAGGACATGATCGCCGTGTCTGTTTCCGATTATCAGCACCAGCTTGCCGTCTGCTCGCCGGCCTACCTCGCAGAACGCGGCCGGCCCGAACATCCGCGCGACCTAGTGAGGCATCGCTGCATCGGCTGGCGCCCGGCGCCGCATCATCCGCCTTACCGGTGGGAATTCGCGGAAGGGCGGCGGGAGTTTTCCGTCGACATGGCACCCGTGATCACCACCAATGACATGGGCCTGATGATCCGCATGGCGCTCAGCGGCGCCGGCATCACCTTTGGCATGGCGGACACGTTCCGGGGCTTCCTGGATCGCGGCGAACTTGTTGCCGTGCTGGAGGAGTTCAGCGCACCTTTTGCAGGGTTCTACCTTTATTATCCCACTCGCCGGAACGTCGAGCCCAAGCTTAGGGCGCTAATCGATTATGTCCAGCGTTACCGTCGTGGACACGCGCAGGACCAGCGTGATGCAGGGTCGCTGAAGCCAGAACATCCGCGATGACGATCCCGGATCATCGTGCGGATAAGGCTTCCAAGAACGATTATGTTCCCAAGAGCAAGGTTGCGGCAGCACCCAGGTGCCGATGGGAAGTGCAAGCCGCTGTCTCTTCGCGGCAGGCCCCCCGCACCGACTGCTCGATTGCTCCGGTGGTGGAGCGACTGGCAAGGCTCATGCCAAGATCAGGATGTGGGCGCGAGGCCTGATCCCCGTCTCGGCCACGAAGCGAGCGGATCAGGTCGATGGCTGATCGTCCTCCGATCAACAGCGGCTTCTGCTACCGGCCTGCCACTTGATAATGAAATCTTGGTCGCAGGCAATGCGACGGAGGCGGCGATCAAGGTGAAGGTCCGTCGAGTGACTTTTCCAGACCGCCGATGATGCAGCTTACGAAGATCTCGAAACTGCTATCCATCGGCGCAACCGCGCCATTCTGCCAGCGCAGGATAAAGGCGCGGTTCCTCAGGCGGGGCAGGAGCCGAACCAGATGCGGGTAACGCGTGGCATCAGCCTCGGCGAGACCCGCCTGGATATGGGCCTGCCAGGAGGCCAGGTCCTCCGTCGGGATGCGCGCAAGTTCCTGCGTCACGAAACCCACCAGCGCCGCCTGAATGGCATTGTAGGTTTCGCAGAGGCGCACCTCCGGCACCCCTGCCTCCGCCAAAACTGAAAGGATGGCCTCCACCAGGGCGAAATCGGGCCGGAGGTTCGAGACGGTGTCGGCACCGATCAGCGGCGCCGTGTTCGGATGCCGCCGGATCGCATCACGGAAACGGATGAACAGGCTTCGCAGCCAACTCTGCCAAGCCTGGCCGGGGAGGCGGGGCGGCACGCAATCCTTCAGCACCAGCCGGATGACTTCTGCCACCACCGCATCCCGGTTGCCGACATGCCAGACGATCACGCTGGCATTGACCCCGAGCGACCTCCCCAACCCTCGGAGGCTGAAGGCCGCCAAGCCCTTGCTGTCGATTTCGGCAAGGGCTGCGTCCAGGATCGTCTCCCGGCTGAGGCCCACCGCGACCGGTGCTGCACGTGATCGCCTGGGGTTCCGAGCCAAAATGTGTTCCCGACCTTCCAACATCCCCTGGCATGCCGCCTCCATACCAAGCCTAGAGCCGGCGAGGAAGCATCTTGCGCGGTGCGCAAGAGTGCGATCAACTCCGCTGCAAGCCTATTCGAAATGAATCTCGGCGCCCTGGAACAGAGCTGGCAGCGAGGCTTGCATGGACGACGCACGGAGTTCGCCGGAGATCGGCCTGGGCCTGCAGGCCTTCACGCGCCCACCTGGCGCGCCCGTCCTGCCACGCATTGCACGGGGAGACGGCATCTGGCTGATCGACACGGACGGCAACCACTATCTTGATGCCTCCTCAGGACCGGTCGCGAGCAATCTCGGCCATGGCCATCCGCGCATCCTGGCGGCGATGGAGGCACAGGCGCGGCAGGCGGTGTTCGCCTATCCCAGCCAGTTCGAGAGCGCTGCCAATCTGGAGTTTGCCGAGCGGCTGGGCCGCCTCGCCGGGCCGGGCCTCGACCGGGCCTTCATTGTTTCCGGCGGCTCCGAGGCGGTGGAAAGTGCTATCAAGTTCGCACGGCAGCATGCCGTCATCGCCGGGCAGGCGTCGCGCTGGAAGGTGATCGGCCGGCAGCCAGGTTATCACGGCAACACGCTGGGTGCGCTGGCTGTTTCCGGCGACGAGCACGCGCACGAGATTTTCGGAGCGATGATGCGTGCCGTGCCGCGCGTGCCGGCGCCGCTGAGCTACCGCCTTCCGCCCAACCACACGGTGGAGAGCCACGCACGGGCCTGTGCCGCCGCGTTGGAGGAAGCGATCCTCCGCGAAGGGCCGGAAACGGTGCTGGCCTTCATCATGGAACCCGTCGGCGGGCTCGCTACGGGGGCGCTGGTGGCACCGGCCTCCTACTATGAGGCGGTGCGGCAGATCTGCACGCGCCACGGCGTGAAGCTGATCTTCGACGAGGTCATGAGTGGCGCCGGGCGTACGGGCCGCTTCCTGGCGGCCGACCACTGGCCGGCGGCGCGGCCCGACATCGCTGTGGTGGCAAAAGGACTTTCCGCCGGATATGCGCCGCTTGGCGCCATGCTGGCTTCCGCCGAGATGGTGCGCATGGTGGCTGAGGCCGGCGGCTTCATGCACGGGTTCACCTACAATGCGCATGTGATGGGCTGCGCCATCGGCGCCGCCGTGTTGCGGGAGGTCGAGGAGGCCGACCTCATAGGAAATGCCGCCCGCATGGGCGCGCTGCTGCGGCAGCGGTTGGAGGCGCTGGCGATGCGCAATCCACTGGTCGGCGACATACGCGGCCTCGGCTTGCTACTGGCGCTGGAACTGGTCAGCGACCAGCACAGCCGCGCGATGATCCCGCTGCAGAAGGTGGCGCCGGCTCGGGTGCAGCAGATCGCGATGCGTCACGGGCTGGCGCTCTATTGCCGCCGCACCTCGCGCGGCGCCTATGGCGACTGGCTGATGCTGTCGCCGCCGCTGATCATCACGGCGGATGAGGTCGATATCCTTGCCGGGCGTCTCGGTGCCGTCCTGGACGAGTATGCTGCCGAGCTGCGGCTGGAGGGTGTCCTTCGCTGAGATCAGCCACACGGGAGAACAGGCTATGCGTCAGTTGATCACGCGCCGTGGCGCGCTCCTGCTGGGTGGAGCGGCCCTCGCGGCCCCCTCTGTTTCCTATGCGCAGCGCGCTGACCCGCGCGTGCTGCGTTTCGTGCCGCAGGCGGCGCTCTCCATTGTCGATCCCATTGCCTCGCTTGCCGGCGTTGCGGTGAACCACAGCTTCTATGTCTATGACACGCTCTATGGCCTGGACGCGCAGATGCGCCCCCAGCCGCAGATGGCGGAGAGCCACACCACCTCGGATGACGGCCTGCGATGGACCATCCGCCTGCGCGAGGGATTGTTCTTCCATGATGGCGAGCGGGTGCGCTCACGCGATTGCGCGGCCAGCCTGCGCCGCTGGTGCGGCCGCGACACTTTCGGCCGCACGCTCGGCAGCGCCGTGGCCGAGTGGCAGACGCCGGATGACCGCACGCTGGTGATCCGCCTTTCCCGCCGCTTCCCTCTGCTGCTGGACGCGCTGGCCAAGCCCGGCACAAGCCCCGCCTTCATCATGCCTGAGCGCATCGGCAACACGGAGGCGACCAAGCCCTTCACCGAGGTGGTGGGCTCCGGCCCCTACCGCTTTGTGGCCGACGAATTCGTTCCTGGCAGCCGCGCCGCCTACCGCAAGTTTGATCGCTATCAGCCCCGGCAGGAGGCGCCGGAATGGACCTCGGGCGGCAAGGTCGCCCATTTCGAGCGTGTCGAATGGATGATGATGCCGGACCAGGCAACCGCCGCCGCGGCACTGCAGGCGGGTGAGGTGGATTGGTGGGAACAAGTGGGCGCCGACCTGATCCCGCTGCTGCGCCGCGACCGCGGCATCACCATCGCCAATGGTGACCCGGCCGGCTACATGGGCGTGCTGCGCTTCAACCACCTGCATCCGCCATTCAACAACGCGAAAGCGCGACAGGCCGTGCTCGCCGCCATTCAGCAGCCCGACTTCATGGGCGCCGTCACCAACAGTGACGAAACCGCCTACAATGTCTGCCATTCGTTCTTTCCCTGCACCACGCCCTATGGCCGCGCCTCCGCGCCCGACCCGATGGCCGCGCCGAGCCTGGACCGCGCCCGCGCCTTGCTGAAGGAAAGCGGCTATGCGGGGGAGAAGGTGATCCTCCTCAACCCGTCGGACTTCGCCTCCATTGCGCCGTTCGGGCTGATCGCGCATGACCTGCTGACCCGCATCGGCTTCAACGTGGACCTCGTGGCGACGGACTGGGGCAGCGTCCTCGGCCGCATCGTCCAGCGCAAGCCACCCGCAGAGGGGGGGTGGAGCCTGTTTCCCGTGTGGTGGAGCGGCATGGGCGTCGTAACGCCGAGCCAGAACGCGCTGATCCGCGGCCAGGGTGAGGGCGGCTGGACCGGCTGGTACGAAAGCGCGGAAATGGAAGCTCTGAACAGCCGCTGGCTTGCCGCCGAAGCCGAGGGGGAGCGGAAGCGGATCGGCGCAGAGATGCAGAATCTCGCCTTCCGCGACGTACCGACTGTGCCGTTGGGGCAGTTCTTCATCCGCACCGCCTATCGCACCTCGCTGACCGGCATGCTGGAGGGCCCGCGTCCCGTGCCGTGGAACCTGCGTCGGGCCTGACAGCGATGCTGCCACCCATCACCGGCTATCTTGATCGGCTTTCCCGCCGCCCGGGCGAGCGGATCACCGCCCATGTCAGCCTGCGCGAGCCCGGGCCCTGCCGCGCACGGCTGGTGCGCGTCGTCTCGGCCGATCCCAACCCCGCCGGACCCGGCTTGGATCTGCAGCCCGTGCCCTTCGACCATGCCTTCGAGGGCGAGCATCAGCCGGTGAGGCTCGGTTCCTGGGGATTGGTGCAGGGCGATCCAGGGCTGGAGCCGCATGAGCCGCGCTGCTGGGCAGTGCTGGTGCAACTCCTCGCGGACCTGCCCGCCGCCACGGTGCTGGCAACGGAAGGCGGCGACGGTGTCGTGATCCGCGCCGCGGCTGATGGCGCCGAGGCGGAGATCGCGATCGCTGGCGTGACCACCCGCTTGCGGACGGCGGTGCCGATGCGCGCGGCGATCTGGTACCGCGTCTGGCTCTCGCATGACCCGGTGACAGGACGGGTAGTATTGGGTCAGGCACCGTTCGGCGCGGCGGGCGGCGCCGCGGTTTCGGCCTCGGTTCCGGCGGCCGACATGGCACGTTGCTCCGCCATGACCTTCGCCGCCCGGGACGCGGCGGCGCCACGGGATCATTTCACCGGCAAGCTCGAGGATCCGCTGGTGGCCGCCGCCTTCATCGAGAGCTGGCCAGAGCCGCAGCATCTCCCTGCCTCGGCTGGAAGCCTGCGCGCACGATGGAATTTCTCCGTCGGCATCGCGTCCGATGCATTCTCAGACACCGGCGCCGCTGGCCTGCACGGCACGCTGTTCAACATGCCGGTGCGCGGCGCGGTGGGTGCCGCCTGGACGGGGCGCGAGACCTGTTGGCGGCACGCGCCGGACGAATATGCCGCCATCCACTTCCACGCGGATGACCTGGAGGATTGCGGCTGGAAGCCCTCCTTCACCTTCGACGTGCCGCGGGATATGCGAAGTGGCGCCTATGCCTTTCATCTCACCTGTGACGGCGGCGAGGACTGGCTGCCCTTCTACGTCCTGCCGCGCCGTGGTGAGGCCCAGGCGCCCGTTGCCTTCCTGGCCTCCACCTTCACCTATCAGGCCTATGCCAACCACGCCCGCGGCAATGCCGACGCAGCCTACAAGGCGCGAGCCGTTGCCTGGGGCGCCTATCCGCACAATCCGGACGACGTCCACGCCTTCGGGCACTCCACGTACAATCGCCACCCCGATGGCAGCGGCATCTCGCTTTCCTCCCGGTTGCGGCCGATCCTGACGATGCGGCCTGGCTTCCTCACCTTCAACGACCCGAAGGGCTCCGGCCTGCGGCATTACCCGGCGGATTCTCATCTTCTCGCCTGGCTGGAGGCCCGTGGCATCGATTTCGACGTCATCACCGATGAGGATCTCGACGATGAGGGCACCTCGCTGCTGTCGCCTTACAGCGTCGTCCTCACCGGCTCCCATCCCGAGTACCATACGGAGCGGATGCTGGATGCGCTGACAGCCTATCGCGATCGGGGCGGGCGTCTCTGCTACCTGGGCGGCAACGGCTTCTACTGGCGCATCGCGCGTGACCCTGCGCGGCCGCACATCATCGAGATCCGCCGTGCCGAGGGCGGCATCCGCGCCTGGGCGGCCGAGGCCGGAGAATACTACCACCAGATCGATGGCGCCCTGGGTGGGCTGTGGCGGCGCAACCGCCGGCCGCCCCAGGCGCTGGTGGGCGTCGGCTTCAGCGCGCAGGGTCTGTTCGAGGGCACCTTCTACCGCCGCCTGCCGGCCTCCGAAGACCCGCGTCACGCCTGGATCTTCGAGGGCGTGCCGGAGGTGATCGGTGATTACGGGCTCTCAGGCGGGGGCGCGGCCGGGTTCGAGCTGGACCGGGCCGATCCGCGCCTCGGCACCCCGCCGGACACCGTCATCCTGGCGCGGTCCGAGCAGCCTCCGGCCTCCTTTGTCACGGTGCCGGAGGAGTTGCTCTCGCACATCGCGACCGTCACCGGAGAGAGCCCGGAGGCTTTGAAGCGGGCGGAGATCGTCTTCTTCGAGGTGCCGGGTGGTGGCGCGGTCTTTGCCGTGGGCTCCATCACCTTCTGCGGCAGCCTGTGGAACGGAACGGCCTTCGATGGCCCGGTCTCCCGCATGCTGGAGAACGTGGTGCGCCGCTTCGCCGGACTCTGAACCGGCCCTGTGAGATCTCATGATCCAATCAGGCCTGGCGGCATTCCATCGCCGCTGGGACTGACAAGACCGAGGATGCCAGAAGAATGAAATCCAATCCCGGCCGCCGGAGCCTCCTGCAGGCTTCGGGAGCGCTTCTTCTGCCATGGGGCGCGCCGCGTCTCGCGCGCGCGGCCACGCCCGCCACGCTGCGCTTCGTGCCGCAGGCCAACCTATCGACGCTCGATCCGGTCTTCACCACGGCGGCGGTGACGATCACCCATGGCTACTGCGTGTTCGACACCCTTTACGGCGTCGATGCCCGGATGCAGGCGAAGCCGCAGATGGCCGAGGGCGCCACGGTGTCCGAGGACAATCTCACATGGCTGATCCGCCTGCGGGAAGGGTTGCGCTTCCATGATGGCGAGCCGGTCCGGGCCCAGGATTGCGCGGCGAGCCTCGCGCGCTGGAGCAGGCGGGACACCTTCGGGCAGACCCTCGGCGCCGCCGTGCAAGCCTTCGAAGCGGCCGACGACCGTACCATCCGCATCCGCCTGAAGCGCCCCTTTCCCCGCCTGCTCGATGCCATCGGCAAGCCGCACTCCTCCCCCGCCTTCATCATGCCTGAACGGCTGGCAGCGACGGATCCGAACAAGTCGGTGACGGAGATGATCGGTTCCGGCCCCTTCCGCTTCATGCCGGACGAGTTCATCTCCGGCAGCCGCGCCGTGTACACCCGCTTCGCCGACTACAGGCCGCGGGCCGAGGCTCCGGACTGGACCTCCGGCGGCAAGCAGGCGCATCTCGACCGCATCGAGTGGATCATCATGCCCGATCCGGCGACGGCGGCGGGCGCGCTCCAGGCCGGCGAGATCGACTGGTGGGAGCAGGCTCTGCCCGACCTGATCCCGACGCTGACGCGCCGGCGGGGCATCACCGTGCAGCGGCAGGACCCTTACGGCTTCATCGCCCATGCCCGTTTCAATCATCTGCAGCCGCCCTTCAACAACCCGAGGCTGCGCCGCGCCGTCCTCTCCGCCCTGCGGCAGGAGGATTACATGCGCTCGATCGTCGGCGACGACCCGGATGTCTGGCGCCTCTGCCGCGCCATGTTCCCCTGCGGCCTGCCCGACGTGACCGAGGCCGGGGTGCAGGACATGCCCGCCAGCCTGGAGGCCGCCCGCGCGGCGGTGAAGGCCAGCGGCTACAATGGCGAGACGGCGGTCATCCTCAACCCGGCCGATTATCCCTCCATCTCCCCGCACGGGCTGCTGACGGCGGAGCTGCTGCGGCAGATCGGCATCAAGGTGGACCTGCAGGAGATGGACTGGGGCACGGTGCTGCAACGCCGCCTGTCGCGCGAACCGGTGGAGAAGGGCGGATGGAGCATCTACCACACCAACTGGCCCAGCGTGTCCATCGCCAACCCGGCGATGAACGCCACCATTCGCGGGCAGGGCAGTACCGGCTGGACCGGATGGTATGAGAGTGCCGAGATGGAACGCCTGACCCTCGAATGGCTGGACGCCGCGACGCCGGAGGATGGCCGCCGGCTGATGGACCAGATCCAGCGTGTGGCCTTCGATGACGTGCCCAGCCTGCCGCTCGGCCAGTATTTCTCCCGCACGGCCTATCGGGAGAATGTCACCGGCATCCTGCCCGGCTCGGCGGCCTTCTTCTGGAACGTCCGGAAGGGTTGAGCATGCCGGAGATCCCCCCCATCGCGCGGGACGCAGCACGTTTCGACGTGGTGATCCTGGGTGGCGGTTCCGCCGGCTGCGTGCTGGCGGCACGGCTGAGCGAGGATACCGCCCGCAAGGTGCTGCTGGTGGAAGCCGGTCAGGATCTGCGGCCGGGCGAGATGCCGCCGGAGATCGCTTCTCCCTATCCGGGACGGGCTTATTTCAACAGCGCCTGGACCTGGGGCGGGCTGCAGGTGGCGATGGGCAAGGACCCGTCCAACACCGGCCAGGCCACCATGCGGCCCTATGAGCAGGCGCGCATCCTGGGCGGCGGATCCTCCATCAACGGCATCGGTGCCAACCGCGGCTCGCCGCATGATTATGCGGAATGGGAGGCCGAGGGCGCGGCGGGCTGGGGCTGGTCTGACGTGCTGCTTTATTTCCGTAAGCTGGAGCAGGATCTCGACCTCGCCAGCGATGCCGACCTGCATGGCGCTGATGGCCCGCTGCCGATTCAGCGCGTGCCGCGTTCCCGGCACACGCCCTTCGCCCGGCAGGTGGAGGCGGAGCTGGGCCAGCAGGGATATGCGACGCGGGAGGACCAGAACGGTGCCTGGGAAGACGGTGTCTTTCCCATCACCGTCAATCTGGACCGCAGCGGCCATCGTTCCTCCACGGCCACCGTCTATCTGACCCAGGCCGTGCGTGCCCGCCCCAACCTGACGCTCTGGACAGGCACCGAGGCGGAGCAGGTGTTGTTCGAGGGCAAGAGGGCCATTGGCGCGCGGCTGCGGCGGGGCCATGAAGGCCTCGATGTTGCGGCGCCGCTGGTCATCGTCAGCAATGGTGCATTGCACTCCCCTGCTTTGTTGCTGCGCAGCGGCGTGGGACCGGGAGCGGCGCTGAACCAGCTGGGTATTCCCGTGGTGGCGGTGCGCGCGGGCGTCGGGCGGAACCTGCTGGAGCATCCCTCCATCGGCGTTTCCGCCTTCATCCGCCCGGATGTGCGCCTGCCCACCGGCGAGCACTATCATATTCAATCCATCCTGCGCTGGTCCTCCGGCCTCGACGGAACGCCGCCGGGGGATATGCACCTCGCCGTCAACACTCGTTCTGGCTGGCACGCGGTGGGGCACCGCATCGCCACGCTGTTCAACTGGGTGAACAAATCCTATTCCCGGGGCAGCGTCACCCTGGCCTCGCCCGATCCATCCGTTCGGCCGGTGGTGGATTTCCGCATGCTGTCGGATGAGCGGGATCTGGTGCGACTGGCCCAGGCCTTCCGGCTGGCGGCAGGCGTACTGCGCGCACCCTCCCTCAGCGGTCTGGTGATGGAGGCCTTCCCCTCCACCTATTCCGCCCGGGTGAAGAAGCTGCTGCAGCCATCCTGGCAGAACGGCGTGATGACTGCCCTGGCCGGACCGGTGATGGACCGCGTGCCAATGGTGCGGTCCCGCATCCTGGCCATGGCGCAGGAGGGCAATCCGCCGCTGGATGTTCTGTGCCAGGACGACGCGGCGCTGCGGCTGCATCTCCGGCGCCACGTCGGCGGTGTCTGGCATCCCTGCGGCACCTGCCGGCTCGGCGCGCAGGATGACGATTTGGCGGTCTGCGATCCCACAGGCCGGGTGATCGGCGTGGAGGGGCTGATGGTCTGCGATGCCTCCGTCATGCCGACCATCCCCTGCGCCAACCTGAACGTGCCGGTGATCATGATTGCTGAGAAGATGTCAGACGGGATCCGCACGAGGTTCAGGAACTCGCCCATCTAGCGCTCTGGGGGTCGAGGTGGTGACATCCTGGCGCTCCACCGATCCGCGGGCAGCGCAGCGCGATGGGTCCTTCCACGTGGCCGGTACTCTGCAGCTGAGCCCGGCAGGGACCAACCGATGCCGGACCGTGAAATAGGACAGCTTGGCTCACTTGATCATGTTCCGCAGCCGACAGCATACCGAGGCTGAATTTTCGTTCGGAGATCGCGCATGTTCCGTCACCCGGCCCGCCGCCAGTTGCTCGGCGCAGGTCTCGGCCTCGCTGGAGCGGCCGTTCTGCCCGATCTCCCGTCGGCTGCCGAGAACTGGCCCAGCCGTCCCGTGCGGCTGTTGATCCCCTTTCCTCCCGGCCAGGCGACGGACACGATCCTGCGTTATCTCGCAGATGAACTCTCGAAACGGTGGCCGCAGCGCATCGTGGTGGAAAACCGCGCAGGCGGCGCGGGCGTGGTCGGGATGGAGGCCGGGGCACGATCCACGCCTGACGGCTATACCCTGATCGCCTCGACCAGCGGCACCAACGGGATCAATCCGAGCATCATCCCGAACCTGCCTTACGACGCGTTGCGTGACTTCACCTACATCACCACGGTTTTCACCGTGCCGCTGATGATCGTCGCCCATCCCCGCTTCGCCCCGAACACTGTGCCCGAGCTGATCGCGGCGGCGCAGGCCGATCCCGGCGGGATCAACTATGGCAGTGGCGGCCCGGGCACCTCGCAGCACCTCTCGGCCGAGATGTTTGCCAGCCGCGGCGGCGTGAAGTTGACGCATGTGCCCTATAAGGGATCGGGACCCGCGATGGCCGATCTGATCGCCGGCAACATCCCCATGATGTTCGACAGCGTCGCGAGTGCCCTGCCTCATGTCCAGGGAGGACGGATCAAGGCCGTCGCCGTCACCTCGGCCATGCGGGCCCCGCAACTGCCCGCGATCCCGGCGATTGCCGAAACACTGCCTGGCTATGAGGCGATCGGTTGGGGCGGCCTCTGCGTTCCCGCGGCGGCGCCACGGGAGGTGGTTGAACGGATCAATGCCGATGTGATCGGCATGCTCCGCGATCCACGGATCGCCGCCCGCATGCTGGAACTGGGCGGAACCGCGGCGCCGCAGACCCTCGAGGCAGCCACTATCTTCGTTGCCGGCGAGATCCAGAAATGGGGTGCCGTCGCGCAAGCTGCCGGAGTGAAGCTCGAAGGCTGATTCTGGCAGGACGGCACCGGGCTGCGGCATTCCTGCCGGCTTCGTCAGGCGGGCCTGGTGGCGCAGCGCCATGGCATCGTCGAGCACCACCTGATCCAGGCCGCCCGCCAGCCCGGCCGCATCGGCAATGTCGCCATCGTGCGGCAGGGGGGCGACTTATGGCTGGCGCGGTTCGCGCGGGCGAAGCAGGCCGATGCTCGCTTGCTTCGAGTCCGTTCTGCACATGTCGGACAGGCTGACCAACTCGCGGAACGGCGGATGGTTTTCAGGACCCGGGGCCGATCCGGCATCCCGTGACGTTACCTTCGGGTAAGGGGCCGCCCGCTGAAGCCGGAACCCGATCGATGCATTGTACTCCGAAGCACGCGCCCTTTCCGCCCTCCCCACAACAGGATTGGCATGCCTCGCACCCTCGTCTTCATCGCCGCCATGCTGGCCCTGTCGGGCGCTGGGCTCGCCTGGATCGTGACGGCAGCCCGGCCGGCCTTCGGCGAAGTGGATGCCGCGCGCTTCGAAAATGGCGACCCCCTTCGGGGCCAACGCATCTTCGACGCGGGGCAATGCTCCTCCTGCCATGCCACACCCGGCCAAGGGAGCCGCCTGCGGCTGGGGGGCGGACTGGCGCTCGGATCGCCCTACGGCACATTTCATCCGCCCAACATCTCGCCTGACCCGCAGGAGGGCATCGGCACATGGCGCGGCGTCGATCTGGCCAATGCCCTGCTGTCCGGCGTATCGCCGGAGGGCCAGCATTATTATCCGGCTTTTCCCTACTCTAGCTACGTCCGGATGCAGGCTGAGGATGTGCGGGACCTCTGGGCCTATCTGCGCAGCCTGAAGCCCGCACCGGATCGCTCCCTGGCCCACGAGCTGCCGATTCCATTCACCATCCGCCGGGGCCTGGGCTTTTGGAAGCTGCTTTTTCTGGAGCGGGGACCGATGCCTGACGAGCCGGAGCGCGGCGATGCCTGGAATTGCGGCCACTATTTGACAGAGGCGATCGCGCACTGCGCCGAATGTCATTCGACGCGGAACCTGGCAGGCGCCATCAAGCCGGAGGCGCGTTTCGCCGGAGGCCCTGACCAGGAGGGAGCGGGCTATGTTCCCAACAACACGCCGCAGGCCATCGGACACTGGTCGGTAGGCGACCTGGTGGAAGTGCTGACAACCGGCCGAACACCGGGTCTGCGGGTCGTGAAATCCTCGATGGATGATGTGGTCAAGAACATGGCGGCCCTGCCGGAGGAAGACCGTCGCGCCATCGCCACCTATATCCATTCTCTTCCGCCGCGTCCGACGCCGGGCTTCTCGAACTATCGCGCGTAGAGGTAGGCGGCCACGTCGCGCGCCTCGGCTTCGGTGATGCCGGTGGCCGGCATGGCGGTCTGCGGCGAGAGCGCGCGCGGATCGACGATCCAGCGGATCATCGGCTCCGGGCTGTTGCGGGCCACGCCGCCGACGAAGACCCGCTCCCGCATCCCGGACAGCGGGCCGGCGACCTTTCCGTCCGCGCCCGGCACGCCCGGGATGGTGTGGCAGCCGCCGCAACCGTAGCGCGTCATCAGGTCCGGGCCGCGGTGCGGATCGCCTCCCGTCAGGGCGGTCGCGATCGCCTGCCGCTCCCGCCGCTGCATGAAGCTCCAGCCGCCAAGGCCGAGGCCGCCGAGAAGCAGAAGAACCATCGCCGCCCAGACGGCCGCACGGAAGCGCCATCGGGAAGGAGAAGAGGGACCAAGCTCCGCCGAAGGGGCAGAGGCAGGCGCGGCTGGACCCGGCCGCGACGCGGCCCAGACCAGCAGCAGGGCGGTCAGCCCAGCCCAAGCCAGCCAGGCGCGGCGCTCACGGGGGAAGCGCATTGTCGGCTCTCCAGGCCTGTCCGGGCCGGCGCAGCCAGGCGGCGAAGAAAGGCAGCGCCGCGCCGGCATATACCGTTCCCGCCGGAATCCACATCACAAGGCCTGCCAGTTGCTGATCCTCCAACGGTGTCAGGCCCCAGAGGCCAGCCTGGGCAGTCTGGACGCCATAGAGCACGCGCGGCGCAAAGGTCAGCAGGGCACCTAGCTGTCTGGTCGCGGAACATTGTTGGGATCCGGTTGGGCTGGCGATCGTAGAGTACCAGCGTCGGTTCGAGCGC
>NZ_QXGS01000044.1 GCF_003604215.1 Teichococcus vastitatis | reverse complement strand
ACGACATTCTCGCCGCCATCCAGCGCTTCTGCCTTCGCTCCCAGACGATCGGAGGAATTTCGCGATCAGGACACTAGTTTCAGCCTCACCTCATCGCCCGCGCCTCGCGGCGCTTCAAGGGCAGGCCGGGGAGCCCCGCGTGGCTTGGACCAGCCTGCCGGGTGCAGAGCGTTCAGAGCGGAATGACTTGGCCGGCTCTAGAATGACGGGATGCCAGGGCCGGATGCCGCAGCCGCTGTGTCGCGCGGGCCAGCCTCAGTCGATCTTCTCACAACATGTCTCCCCCTGAGCACCATCGGAACTCGTGACCCGTCGCTGACGATGACGATGACGATGACGATGACGATGACGATGACGATGAATGGACGGCCGCGGGACAGTGGGTGGCTACCTTGTCGAAGCGGTGATGATGCTGCGGAAGCCCTTCATGCGGCAGAACCTGCGCTGAGGGCGTCGCGGCTTCGGTACAGGAGCCGGGTGCAGCAGTACCTCGAGGATCGGTTTCCTTCCACGGGATGTTCGGCAGGTCCCCTGACTCCGGATCTGCTTCCAGCATGCAGGTTCCGCCGCAGCGCATCGGCACCGTCGCGGCCAGCAGGCTGGATTGCAGTATGGACCTCGACGAACTGTGGCAATGGTTTGCCGCCGTTTCGGATGTCCGGCCGCAAAGGGTCAAAGGGAGCCACCAGAACGCAGTCAGGGTGCCGGCAACCCGGTCACCCCGTACCATCCGTTCAGGCGCCGAAGCCTCCGTCGATCGTGTGCATCGCCCCGGTCGCGAAGCTCGCCTCCGGCCCCGCCAGCCAGGCCACCATCCCCGCCACATCCTCCGCCCGGCCATGCCGCTGAATGGCCATGTGGGGGTAGACGATGTCCTTCAGCGGTCCATCCACCGGATTCATGTCCGTGTCGATGGGGCCGGGCTGCACGACATTTACCGTGATTCCCCGCGGCGCGAAGTCCCGCGCCAGCCCCCGCGCCATGCCCTGCAGCGCCGATTTGCTCATGGAGTAGGCCGACAAGCCGGGGAAGGGCACGCAGTCCCCGTTGACGGAGCCGATCACGATGATCCGCCCGCCCTCCGGCATGCGCCGAGCCGCCTCCACCGAGGCATGGTAGGGCGCATGCACGTTGATGCGGATCAGCCGATCCACCGCATTCGGGTCCTGCTCCAGCGGGTCGCCAAAGATGGCCACACCGGCATTCACCACCAGCACGTTGAGTGCGCCGCTGTCGCGCACCCGCGCGATCACCGCGTCGCGGTCGGCGCTGTCCGTTCTCACGGCACGGGTTTCCGTCTCGGCTGCCAGCCGCTCCGCTGCCTCCTCCGAGCCGGCATAGGTGAAGGTCACCCCCGCGCCCTCCGCCGCGAAGCGCCGCACGATCGCCGCCCCGATCCCTCGGCTGCCGCCGAGCACGAGAATAGACTTGCCTTGAAAACCAGCCATCAGGCCCTTTTTGAGGTTTGATGTAGTGGTTGCTACAATGAACTCCTGAAGAGCCTCGTCAAGGCATTTTGTATCGATGACTACAAATAGCGCTCGGCCTCGCGGCCGTCCCCGCCGCTTCAACCCGGAGGAGGGTGTTGCCATTGACCAGCGCCTCTTCCATGCCCGCGGCTACGATGCGGCCAGCGTCGCCGACCTCACTGAGGCGCTCGGGATCAACCCGCCCAGCTTCTACGCCGCCTTCGGCAGCAAGGCCGGCCTCTACGCCCGTGTCCTGGACCGCTACAGCTGCGCCGGAGCCATTCCGTTATCCGAGATCCTGCGCCCGAACCGTCCTGTGGCGGAATGCCTCGCCGCCTTGTTGGAAGCCGCCGCCCGCAACTACGCTGCCGATCCCGCCGCCGCCGGCTGCCTCACGCTGGAAGGCACCCGCTGCAACGATCCCGAGGCGCGCGATGCGGCCCGCGCCATGGATCGCGCCGCGATTGACACCATCCGCCGCTTCATTGCCGCCCGCCATCCGGAGGAGGCCGATCAGGTGACCAATTATATCGAGACCACCATGGCCGGCCTTTCCGCCAAGGCCCGCAGCGGGCACGGCCTGGACCGCCTTCTTGCCACCGCTCGCCTTGCCGGCCTCATCCTTGCCCAGGCCCTCCGCGTCTGAGCGCATCGCTGACTGGCGGAGCCCATCGCCGTTTCCGTCGAGGCCTTCCCTGCCGCTTGGGTCAGATAATTGACGGACCGGAGAATGGGCTCCGTGTGGAACGGCAATTTCCTGGCGCTCATGCGGCGGACGCCGGTCGGCCACGTCAGCACAAGAAATTTCGCCGGGATGCTCGGCCCGGGCACGCTGGACTCGGCGAATGACATGACTTCCCAGCCAAGGCGCTCCACACTGCGAGTGGCGAGCCGGAAGGCTCCGGTTTGGTCGATGCAGGGCCTATCCGTTCTCCTTCGTGCTGCCTCACAAGCACGCCTGCTTGCCTTCAAGGTAACACCGGCATGATCCGAATACTCCTTGCGGATCGGCGCGCTGCCGCCCATTTCCGCCAGCTGAGGCGATGCGTCAGAGCCGCAGGAGCCGGCAAGGTTCGGGCACCTACGATCGAACAACGGCTGCGATGACCGTTTTCAACGGAGATCCTTGATCGGCTGTCGTCCTCTGGCTTCCGTACAGGGATCCGCGGGCGACCAGCGGAGGCGCGCAACAGTCATCTGTTGCCTGACAGTACAGGCACAAACAGGCCAGACATCGGAACTGTTCGCCGGGAAGACCAAGCCACCCCGAGAAACAGCTTGGCATCCCCGATTCAACAGCGAGGACGTGGTCCTTAGCGCAGCAGGGTCGGCAGCCAGAGCGTGAGCTGAGGCCACATTGTGATGATGAAGAGGGAAACAAAGAGGGGCAGGTAGAACGGCGCCGTGGCCCGCAACACTGCCCACATCGACACCTTGGCGATATCGGAGAGCAGGAAAAGCGCCAAACCCAATGGCGGCGTCAGCAGGCCGATCATCAGGTTGAACACGAAGATGATTCCGAGATGAACCGGGTCAACGCCGGCCATGACGAGCGGTGCCGAAACCAGCGGGGCGACGAGCAATGTTGCCGTCGTAGAGTCGAGGAACATGCCAACGATCAGGAGCAGCACGTTGACGATGAGCAGCAGCATGAGCGGATCGGTCGAGATTGACAGCAGGCTGCGCGTGAACATCTGCGGCAGCTGTTCCACCGTCATCACCCAGCCAAACAGCGCAGCGGCCGAGACGATGATCAAGACCGCAGAGGTCGTCTTGACCGTGTCGAAAAGCGCGAAGCGCATCCGCTCCCAGGTGATGCCGCCGTAGAAGACCACGGTGATGAACAGGATGTAGGCAACCGTGATCGAGGCGGCCTCGGTTGGCGTGAACAGGCCCTGCAGCATGCCGCCGACAAGCAGAAGCGGCGTAAGCAGAGCCGGGAGCGCCGGCACAAAGCTGGACCACAGCTGCTGGATGGTGGGCCAGTGCTTGGAGCGCGGATGGTTGTGCCTGTGGGCGAGCCAAGCAACCGTGCTCATCAGCAGAGCCGTATAGAGCAGCGCCGGCATGATGCCCCCGACCAGCAGCTGCACGATCGAGACGCTCGTCGCCGAGCCATAGATGATGAGCGGAATGGAGGGCGGGAAAATGGGGCCCACCACGGCCGACGCGCCGGTAATCGCGGCGGAGTAGGCGCGACTGAAGCCGGCCCGCGTCATCGCCCGGATCTCGATGCGGCCGAGCCCGCCGATGTCGGCGAGTGCCGCGCCCGAGGTGCCAGAGAACACCAGTGAGCCGATGACATTGACCTGCGCGAGGCCGCCGGGGACGCGCCCGCCAAGCGTATGCGCGAATTTGTAGATGTGGCTCGTGATGCCGGCTTGGTTCATCAGGCTGCCCACGAAAATGAAAACCGGAACAGCGACGAGCGGGAAGGAATCGAGCGCATAGGTCATGCGCTGCGCCATCAGTTCGAGCGGAAAGCCCGAGACAAGCACGTAGATCAAGGCCGGTACCGCAATCGCGACCACGACCGGGACACCCAGGATGAAGAGCGCCATGAAGGCGAGGATGATGGTGATTGCCATGATGCGGTGCCTTCAGTGCGGGCGCATGTCTTCGGGTAGATCGAGCTCTTCCGCGGGCTCCTGCTCCTGCGGAAACGTGACGTAGAGCGGCATGCCCTGTACGGCCTTGAAGAACTGGATCGCACATTCCAGGGTTGTCATCGAGAAGCTGACCACGGCCGCGCCCAGGAAGATCCAATACGGTATACCCAGCGTCGGCGTGGCATTGTCGAGGTTGGTGCCGATCGCGATCATGCTGGCCGCCACCATTGCCGCGAAGGTCGCGGTGGAGATCGCCGCTGCGGCCAGCTTCAGCCCATGGATGACACGAGCCGGAAGCATGGCGAGGATTTCTTCCATTTTGATGCTCGCGCCCGCCGAGACGACGTAGGGAACAGCAAGAAAGACCGAACAGATCAGCATGAAGCGGGCGAGTTCCTCGACGCCGATGATCGGCATGCCGAAGATCTCGCGTGCGACCACCTGGATGAAGGGCAGCGAGACCATCGCCACCAACATCGCGAGACTTCCCCAGCGGAAGATCCAGCGCAGCGGTTCCACAGCGCGGTCGAGCGCGTAGGTGCGGCTGTCAATGGCAGCGGCGCTTTGCGGCGCTTCGACAGCAACATCATGATTGTGCACGGCGGCCTCGCAGGCGATGGGTTCTTGCTCTTGCCAGAGACGAAGAGCCGAGGCTGGCCCCCGGCTCCTTATGGTCACTGCACGGCGGCGATGCGTTCCATCAGCGGCTTCCAGCTCGGGAAGTCCGCGTTGACCTGAGCATTGACCGACTTGCGGAACTCATCGACCTTGAGCCCTTCCTTCTCGGTGATGAAGGTCATGCCCTTCTTCTTCAGCTCATCGATCAGCTTGACCTCGGCCTCAAGACCCAGCTTCAGCGTCTCTTCGCCGACCTCGGCTGCGACTTTCCCGAGGATGGCGCGGTCCTTCTCGGGCACGGATTGCCAAGTGCGCTCATTGATGAAGACGGGCAGCACGTTCTGCATGTGGCTCGTCAGCATCGCGTGCGATTGTACCTCATAAAGCTTGTTGGCATTGATCATCGTCAGCGGGTTCTCCTGCCCGATCACCATTCCGGTCATCAGCGCAGTTGGCAGCTCCGCCACCTCGACGGGTGTAGGGATAGCACCCATGCCCTTGATCATGGTGGTCCAGAGCGGCAGTGGAACGCCACGGAAGCGCTTGTCCTTGAGGTCCACCGGCGAGTAGATCGCCATCTTCGCAGTCATCTGGCGTGCGCCGCGGTAGAGGCGGCCGATCACACGGATATTGGCCTGCTTCACCAGCCTGTCTGAAACCTCCTTCATCACTTCCGACCTGTTCGGGTCGGTCGCGGCCATGGCGTGGGTGCCGTCGCGATAGATGAAGGGCGCAGCGAAGGCGCCGATCTCGGGCAGGAGCCGGGTCAGTGAGCCGAATTCGTGATGGGCCATCGGGATCGCGCCGGACCGGACGCCGTCAATGGTTTCTGACGCACCGCCCAACTGCGAGTTCGGAAACACCTGGATCTTGATGCGGCCTTCCGTGCGCTTCTCCACCCGCTTGGCGAACTCCTCAGCGTACCAGTGCTGAATGTCGCCCTCGGAGCCGACGTGAGCGTAGCGGATCGTCATCTGCGCGGTTGCCGGCGCGGCCAGGCTGAGCGTGAGTCCCAGGACTCCGGCGAGTGTCTTGAATATCTGCCGCTTGTTCATCGTGTTCCTCCTTCTTTACTTTCTTGTGGCTTGGGATCTGCGGTCAGACTGCTTCCTGCAAGCGGTAGAACCGCACCGCGTTGTCGTGAAACAGGCTGTTCCTCTCCGCCTCGGTCCGATCCGCGGTCGCGATCAGAAAGCCCGAATAGATCGTGTCGAAATCGCCGACGAGGCGATCGACGGGAAAATTGCTGGCGAACATGCAGCGCTCGGCGCCGAATATCGCGATCGCGTCCCGGATCACCAGGCCGTTGGCTTGGACCGACCAGGGTTGTCCGGAGCTGCCGATACCGGAGATCTTGATCGCCGTGTTAGGCTGAGCGGCAACCGTTTCGAGCGCCCTGCGCCAACCGGCGAGACCCTCCGGGCTGCGGTCTGCCGGCAGGCCCGTGTGATTGACGATCAATTGCGTGCGGGGAAAATCCCGAGCCAGATCCGCCGCAGCGTCGAGATGCCACCATGGTGTCTGCAGGTCGTAGGAGAAACCGTGGCGCTCCATCAGCGCGTAGCCGCGGCGCCAATCAGGATCGTCCATGGAGCCGGACAGACCTCGCCGCGCTTCACCGGCTGAGGCCGCCGCGGCCGGCTTATGACGCACCCCGCGGACGATCGGGGCCGACGCATGGGACGCCAGCAGTGCTTCAGCCTCGACAGAAGCGAAATCGCACCAAGCCACCACCGCTGACGGAAGGCCGTGCTCGGCTGCGATCCGCCCGACCCAGTGCGGCTCCTCCGCTGCTAGCGCCCGGTTCCACTCGGCCTCGACGTAGACCGAGCCGACCACTGACCAACCACCCGTGTCGCGCCGGTAATCCGCCGGCATATAGTCTCGGCAGATCTCGGAATAGTCGCCATATCGAAACGGAATCCGCTCATGCTTCAGCCAGGGCAGGTCGTTCGCGAGATCCCAGACATGATGATGGGCATCAATCACCGCCCGGGGACGGGGGAGGGGCATCATCGGGTTTTGCCGCGTGTCGCCGCGTCATGCTCATAGAGCTTCACGACCGCCGCGGAGTCGGACATCTCGTGACCCAGTGCCACGTAGTCCTTGTACCGCTGCACACCTTGTTCGATCACCTTGAGATCAAGGCCCAGCCCCTGCGCAAAGGCTGATACCGCCTTCAGATCCTTGAGGAGCTGGCGAGCGTAAGACGAGGGCGGCTCGAAGGCCCGCTGCTGCATCTGCGGATATAATCTCTGCAACAGGCTTGAATCTGCGTGGCCGCCGGCCAGGCATTGCGGCAGACGGGCAGCATCGATCCCCGCAGCCTCGGCTAGCATGAGTGCCTCCGCCATCACGACGTAGCCCGTACCGACGATGGCCTGGTTGATGATCTTGGTTATCTGTCCTGCTCCGACAGGGCCCATCAGCGTGAGGTTCCCGGCCATCTGCTCGATGATCGGCTTCGCGCTCGCGAAGTCCTCCTCGCTGCCGCCGGCCATCACCGTCATCTGGCCTGTGCGCGCGAGTTGAGGGCCGCCGGATACTGGGGCGTCGATCCAGCCGGCGCCGGTTGCCTCCTTCAGCTTCGCGGCGACATGACGGGTTCCTTCTGGATCAGCTGTGGAGAAGTCAATCACCAACGAGGGACCTGGGCCAGCCGCAGCAACCCCGTTCTCGCCGAGAACGCATTGCTCCACAGCTTGCATGTGAAGCACGCATAACATCACGATATCGCTTGAGGCGGCAACTTCGGCTGGGCTGCTGGCCGGGGTGGCGCCATGCGGCAGCACCGTCTGCAACCGCTCCGGCTCCAAATTCCACACCTTCACGGGAAAGCCGAGATCCAGTAGCCGCCGCACCATGGCTTCACCCATGATGCCGATGCCAATGAACCCGATTCGCGGCTGGCTGGTTGCGTCGGTCATGATCTGCGTTCTCCTCCCTGTGTGCTCGCCCCGTCAGGGAACATGAACGGCTCCGACCGGATGGAAACCATTGGCGCCCCTCCCTGATCACGACGGCTATGCCGTGCCGCTAAATCTGCTGCCCTGCACCAATCATGGGAGGCAGGCCGATGCGAGGAAAAACAACCACCGGAATCGGTGCTTCCATAGGGATCCTGGACGAGGGTCCCGATCTCAGGCGAGTTCCCCGCCGTCATCACCAAGGGGTACTCCTTGGCATCAGCCGAGGCGAGCAGAGTGCTCCAGGTTGCTCAGCGGGTGATGATCTCGACCTGTCTGATGATCTCGACCTGTCTATAGAGGCGCGCTCCGCGACCGTGAGCGGGAAGTCGTTCACGAGCGATCCCGACATATGCACGACCTCCGAGAGGAGGACCATCTGCTTGGTGACCATCGAACTCACGGCGGCGCCAATTTCATTGGCTCGTGCATCGATAGAGGGGTGCCGAACGTCTGGCTACCTGCCAGATCGAAATGCGCATCCGGCATGGCAGCGCGGGGATTGGAAACAGCGGCACTGTTGAGGCCGCCATCGATCATCCAGCCGTCAGCGTCGCCCACCGCTCTCACCGAGATGGCACCAGTCGCCGCCCTGCACACGCTGATTTTGATTTCCCACGCAGCGTCGTTGATCTCGCTCCTGAACTCGGCCAAGCCCAAGGAGTCACTTCCATAACTGGATCGGCCAGCAACCTAGAGCCGATCGCACCGGCCATCACCTGCGAGGTGTCTAGCACTCGAACGCCCGCAAGTGGCGATGTCATTGTTCGTTCCTCCCGTCCATGCCTTGGGTCCACCCCGTTCCAGGGCGGTTTGCCACGCACTTAACCCAAACTATTCTATATTGTATATGATATCGCTATTTTATGCGTCAACGAACTCGTGTCCGGCTTCTGCCTGTCCTCCAATGCGCTGCCTGTGTTGGCTGAAGGTGCCGGATGGTGGCGGGCGAGCCACGCCATTGAGCGTAGCGCCCGGCGTCTCGCATCTGGTTGCCTTGTTTTTGGCGCCAGCCGAATGGCGCCACGAATTTCGATATCGCCCATTGTGCACGGCCGGCTTGTTGTTGGCTCATCGAGCAGCTACCGAGCCGCTGCGCGGCAAACCACTTCCGCCTTAGGAAACCGTACTGACGTTTGTGCTGGCCTCGACACGGATCACATCGTTCTCTAGGCCTGCGGCTACCACCAACATGAAGCGGACCGGGTGGGCCATGGCCTGGCCGATTGTGTGAACCCAAGTCAGTAATCCTGATCCCCGATGCCTAGCTTCACTCGGTGGATCTGCCACTTCTGGCTGCGTATATCCGGCCCCCTGCGGTCACGGGTCGTAAGAACCGCATGGCCAGAATACGCATTGATTGAGGTAGGAAGTCCAATGGTATCATCTTGCGCATAGTTCCGGAGGAACATCAGGTCGGGTACTGCCAGCACGGCCGAACGCGGTCTTATTCCCGCCCATCGCACCTCTGACGACAGGACTGTCGATCATCTGATCTGCACCCATGGCCTGGCTGCAGACAACGGACAGCAGATCCATGGCGTCATCATCGGCTCTATTCGAGATTTTGCCGCGCAATTCAGCAACCAGAGGTAAGGAAAGGAGAGGCGAACACTGAAGCGCGAGCCGGCTGGCATGTCTCCGAACACGCGGTTGCTCCGATTTGCCCCCATCTCAACAACGCCTCGGACGTTGATGGCGACGATTATCGAGGCGTGAACCCAAGGTGCTCGATCACCGCCTTGACGGCATCTGATGTTCCAGCGTCACCTTTGATGTCAGGCGTGCGCAAGCCCGCCGCAAAGGCTGCGTCCACGGCGGCCTGCAGTTCGGCCGCTGCCTCCGCCCATCCTGCGCCCGCCCCGCGTCCGGCCAGCCACTCCAGCATCATGGCGGCGGAGAGCAGCATGGCGGTCGGGTTGGCGAGGCCCTTGCCGGCGATGTCCGGTGCCGTGCCGTGGCTCGGCTGGAACACGGCGTGGTGTTCGCCGATGTCGGCCGACGGTGCGAAGCCCATGCCACCGATCAGTCCCGCGCCGAGATCCGAGAGGATGTCGCCGAACATATTCTCCGTCGGCAGCACGTCGAAATCCCACGGACGACGGATCATGTCGAGCGCCATGGCGTCGATGTAGTGATGTGCCGCCTCCACATCCGGGTGGCGCCGGGCGACCTCGTGGAACACTTTGCGCATGAAGGCGAAGCCGGTGAACACGTTGGCCTTGTCCACCAGCGTCACCAGACCGCGCCTGCCCTGCTGCTCGGCCCTGCGCCGGGCCAGATCAAATGCAAAGTCCGACAAGCGCTCTGTCGTGGCGCGGGTGATCACCATGGTGTCGCGTGCCTCCCGATCGTCGATGACTTCACCGCGACCACGGGCGGCGAACAGCCCCTCCGTGCTCTCGCGCAGGATCACCAGGTCGATCTGCGCTGCACGCGGATCGGCCAGAACCGGAGGCACGCCGGGCAGGGTGCGAATCGGTCGCACCCCGGCGTAGAGGCCGAGCCGGAAGCGCAGGTCGAGCTGCGGCGCGATTTCGGTGCCATCAGGGTAGCGGATGCCCGGCCAGCCCATGGCGCCGAGCAGGATCGCGTCCGCGGTTGCGGCACTCTTGAAGGTGTCCTCATCCATGGCGCTGCCGGTGTCGCGATAGGCCATGGCCCCGGCCCGCAAGGTGTCGAAGCGTAGCCCGAGGCCATGTCGGCGCGCCAGCGGCTCCAGCACGGCCAGACAGGCGTTGGTGACCTCCGTTCCAATCCCGTCTCCGGGCATCAGCGCGACGCGCACCGTGTTGCTGCTCACAGCCATGCCACGCCACTCCGTTCGATGATGGACACCAGTTCGCCACCACTGCGGCGGCGATGCCGCCGATACAATTCCCGCGCCCGCTCCGCATCGCCGGCAGCGATCGCCCGCAGCACGTGGCGGTGCTCGGTGGTACTGCGGGTGGGCAGAGGCCGCTGCTGCAGCGTAAAGATCCGCGCCCGGTGCGATTGTTCCCAGACCTGCATCACCATGCCGGCCAGACGCCGGTTGCCGCACAGCTCCGCGAGGCCGAGGTGGAAGGCCTCGTCGGCGCGGGCCCAGGCGAGCTGTTCCCGTGCCGCTATGGCGCGTTCCATGGCGGAACAGGCTGCCTCTAGCGGCTCCAGACCTGCGGACGGATCGGGACGACGTGCCAACAATTCGGCTGCCATCGGCTCCAGGCTGGTCAGCACCTCATAGATCTCGCGCATATCGGCGGCAATTAGCGGCAATACCCGCATGCCATGCCGGGGGGTGATGGCAACCAGCCCATCCTGCTGCAGCCGAACCAGCGCCTCCCTTATCGGGGTGCGGGACAAGCCGAGCCGCAGGGCCAGCTCGCTTTCCAGACACTGCGACCCTGGGGGCAGCCCATTGTCCAGGATGAGGGTCTTCAGCCGTGCGTGCGCCAGTTCCGCCGCCGTGGTGGCGTGGCGGCCGGCAATGCCGGTGCATCGTCGCCGCTGAGCCGCGTCCTGATCCAATTCCATCCTCTCCATGCCGATCGTCGCGGCTGCCAGCGAATCCCTTTGCGTATGCATTGTTGAGGATGACAGGATGGCTGCGTCAAGCAAGATCGGCTGATCGCAGGCAGAATGACATGCGGCACGAAGCCGCGGTCTCAGGGAGAGGAACCATGATGTCCAGCAACCGCCGGGCCCTTTTGGCCGCAGCTTCGACCCTTCTGACTACTCCTTCGCTGGTCCGCGCCCAGCCTGACGCCGCCGCCCTGTACCCGGATCGGCCGGTACGGTTCATCGTGCCGTTCCCGCCTGGGCAGGCGGCCGACATTTTTGGGCGGCTGATGGCCGATGAGCTGTCGAAGCGCTGGCCACAGCGAGTGGTGGTGGAAAACCGCTCCGGTGGGGCAGGGGCGCTGGGCATGGAGGCGGGCGCGCGTGCCGCGCCGGACGGATATACATTGGTTGTGGGCACCTCCGGGACGCTGGGCGTGAACCCCTCCCTGGTACCGAACCTGCCTTATGACGCGGAGCGTGACTTCGCCGCCGTCACCAACATCTTCACCCTGCCGCTGGTTCTCGTGGCGCATCCCGGCGCGGGACTGGACGATCTGCCCACCGTGCTGGACCGGGCTCGGGAGAGGCCCGGGGCCCTGAACTATGCGTCCGCCGGGCCGGGCACGGCGCAGCACATGGCGATGGAAATGCTGGCTCATCGGGCCGGCGTCCGCCTGACCCATGTGCCATACCGCGGCAGCGGTCCGGCCATGGCCGACCTGATCGCCGGCAACGTGCCGCTGATGATGGACAGCCTGGCCAGCGCCTTGCCACAGGTGCAGTCCGGCCGCGCACGGGCGGTTGCCACCACCGGCCGCGCGCGTCCGCCACAATTGGCGAGCACGGCGACGGTGGCCGAGGCAGGTTTGACAGGCTACGAGGCGCTGGGCTGGTCTGGACTGGTGGCGCCGGCGGCAACGCCACCCAAGATCATCCGCCGGATCAATGCCGATGCCGTGGCCATCCTGCGCGACCCAGTGGTGGCCGGCCGCATGGCAGAACTGGGCGGCTTCGCCGATCCAGGCTCACCGGAGCAGTTCGCAAGCTTCATCCGGGATGAGATCAGCAAATGGCGGAAGGTCGCCAAGGAGGCCGGCGTGCGGCTGGAGGGCTAGCCGAGATTGCCGCCGCGCAACAGGTTCCGCCGTGATCACCACGATCGGCGACCCAGCAAGGTCTGGAAGCTGATCGAACTGACGCGATCTGATTCTTTCATGCCGGCCGGGAGAGGAGGTTCTCGCGAACCCGCCTTGCACCAGAAAGCTGAAGATCACAGGACGTTGACTGCGCTGACAACGATGCGAGATGCCGAGCTTTCATGGGCCTCCGTCAACCAGGCTTTTCCAAAAGCCGGCATA
This sequence comes from Teichococcus vastitatis, assembly GCF_003604215.1. Taxonomy (GTDB): domain Bacteria; phylum Pseudomonadota; class Alphaproteobacteria; order Acetobacterales; family Acetobacteraceae; genus Pseudoroseomonas; species Pseudoroseomonas vastitatis. The sequence goes on along the minus strand of NZ_QXGS01000044.1, from coordinate 7,850 downwards.
ATCGACCGCTGGGAAACCCGGAAGGGCACCATCGCAGAGTCGGACCTCGTTCGGCGTTCCGCGGATCAGGGCAGATAAAGAAAGTCCTCATGCTGCCGCCGTGTCCATCTGTTGAGCCATGGCCAGCACGCCCACAAATGGCTTCATCAGCACAGAAACCTGTTCTGGTCGCCGGCCGCTTCACGAACACGGCCGCTTCAGGACGTCGGAAGGCCGGCGTCCCGCGCCATCCGCAGCATGTCATGCCGCGCCTTCTGCATGTCTGCCAGAGTGCCGAAAGCGTTCATATAGTGTCCCTCGAAGCCCTTGCCCTCCAGCAGGGAGAACATGGCGCCGAAGTCGAAATCGCCCTGGCCGGGAAGCAGGTGCTGCTCATGCCCGTTGCGGAAGCAGTCCGCCAGCCGCACCTCACGGACACGATCGAGCGGAATGGCTTCGACAAAACCTTCCAAGCCGTCAGGCATCAGATGCGCATGATTGGCAGTGAAGGACAGCGCGAAGGCTGGCGAGTGAATGCGGTCGTGGTAGTAGCGCCATTCCTCGATTGTATGCGCGAGATAGTGAACTTCTGCATCCGCCGGCTCCTTGTTCAGGTTCTCCAACAGCAGCAATGCGCCATGCTTCTCGGCGTGCTCAACCATGCGCTGCAACCGCGCCAGCCCTGCCTCCATGCGCGGCTTCACATCGGCGGTGAAGTGATAGCCGGCATGTACCACGATCCATTCGGCCCCGAGCTTCGGCGCAACTTCGATATAGGCGCGCATGTAGGCGTCCACCGCATCTGATAGAAACGGCGAGTATTCCGCTACATTGACGGCCGAGAGCGTGTGCAGCCCGAGTATCACTCCTCGCCGCTCCGCCTGATCGCGGATCGCCGCCGCACGGGCATCGTCGAAACTGTCGACCTTGTTCGGGCCGGTGTCGAGCTGAATGTCGATGTAGCGGACCTGGTTCTCTGCCGCCCATTCGATGGCGTCCTCCAGACGCATGCGCCGCCCGATATCAACGCCGATCCTCTCGATCGTCAGCATGATGGTTCCTTTCGCCCGGCATTGTCCGGTTGTCCGCCGCCGCGCTGACATGCGCGACGGAACTGAGGTAGCGCGCCTGGCCTGCCCGCGTATGCACCTCCGCATGACGGCGCGCCTGCTCCGTCCGGCCGGATAGGATGGCTTCCAGCAGACGGTGGTGTTCATGATTGGCCGCTTGCATATTGCCCACCACATCGAAGGAGCGTCGGCGGAGCACCAGAAGCTTGCGCGTGTGTTCGAGGTAGACGTCACGCAGCGGATGGTTGCCACAGAACTCGACAAGCTGCTGATGGAACAGCACGTTGACGGCGAAGAACGCCTCACGCCGGCCTGCCTCGACGGCTTCGTCCATGCGCGCCACGATGACCCTCAGCTCGGCATCTTGCGCTTTGGTGATGCTGCGCGCGAGCAACGCGGCGGCATGGCCGAACAACACGGCGTTCATGTCGTAGATCTGCAGAACCTCCTTGATGTCGAGGCTCCGCACAAAGGCGCCGCGGTTGAGGATAACGGTGACGAGCCCCGTGCGCTCCAACGCGCGCGCCGCCTCCCGCACTGGGCCTCGGCTGACGCCGAGTCGGGCGGCCAACTCCATCTCGTTCAACCGCGCGCCTGGCTCCAGCGCGCCGGTCTCGATCATCTGCTCAAGCGCGGCCTGCACGCTGCGGCCCAGGGACTCCCGCGAGGCGATACGCTGGCGCAGTTCAGCCACCGTGCCTGTTCCGGACACCGGCATTCCCGGTCGGGTGCTGCTCTGGCGGCGCTGCATGTTCCGGCCATCTTGAGGTAGCAAGGTGTTTATTGTTTACATTGCCTGCCGCCGGTGACAAGAATTCATTACGAGGAGAGAAGCGGTCAGCCACGTGAACAGCGCGATGCAAGCGCCGCCCGTGAAGCTTTGGGCGCGCTGCGCAGCAGAGCGTCCATGCGGAACCTGGTTCCTCCTGACGCGCGTGAACGAAGCTCGTATTGCAGCAGGAGCTGGCCAGTGATGGATATCCCCATTTCGCCTGAGGCCGGCCCGAAGATCCTGGCGCGCAAGCGGGACGGCATCGGCTGGTTGACCATCAACCAGCCAGAGAAGCGCAACGCCATCTCCCTGGCCATGTGGGATGCCATCGCCGCCGCGATGGACGACTTTGCTGCCGACGACGCGGTGCGCGTCGTGGTGATGCACGGTGCAGGTGGAAAAGCGTTTGCTTCCGGCGCTGATATCAGCGAATTTGATCAGGTTCGCGCTGATGCCGACGCACAGGAGGCCTATGGACGCCGAAGCGGTGCCGCCCGCCGCAAAATGGAGGCCCTTCGGAAGCCGTTGATCGCGATGATCCAGGGATTCTGTATCGGTGGCGGCTACGCCGTTGCGCTCATGGCCGACCTGCGCATCGCCTCGGATGACAGCCGCTTTGGGATCCCCGCCGCCCGGCTCGGCATCGCCTATGGCCAGCAGAGCCTGGAGCGTCTGGTCGCGCTGGCGGGTCCGGCCATTGCCAAGGAAATCCTGTTCACCGGGCGCCAGTTCGACGCGGCCGAGGCGCTGGCCTGTCGCCTGGTGAACCGAGTGGTGCCGGCCGCGCAGCTGCAGGAGGTCGTCACCACTCTGGCACTTGATATCGCGCGCAATGCACCGCTCTCGGTCGAGGCTTCCAAGGTGGCCATCGACCAGATCGCCGGCGATCCCGCGGCACGTGACCCGGCGCTGGTGGAGCAACTGAACCGAGCCTGCTTCAACAGCGCCGATTATTCGGAGGGCCGCCAGGCCTTTCGGGAAAAGCGCGTCCCGGTCTTTGCCGGCCGCTGATCCGGCGCGCCGACCCACTGGGGCAAGCGTGGCCATGAGAGCCACCACCCCGCATCGCCGAGGGAGGAAACCAGATATGTTGAACATCAACAGGCGCCTGCTGCTGGGAATGGCCGCCGGAAGCGCGGCCGCGCGGTTCGGCGTGGCGCGGGCGGCTGAGATGCGGCCACACGAGAAGGAACTCTATGAGGCCGCGAAAACGGAGGGGCAGGTCACCTGGTACACGGGGCAGTATCAGGCGGAGCCCTCGGAAGCTATCGGGCGCGGCTTCACCGAACGCTATCCCGGCATCACCGTCAATGTCGTGCGCAGCACCTCGCAGGTTGCCTTTCAGCGCCTGTCGCAGGACATGCGGGCCGGTGTCGCGCAGTGCGACGTATTCAGTTCCACCGATCACAGCCACGCCGCGTTCCTGAAGCAGGAGGACCGGCTGATGCCCTACAGGCCGCGAAATGCCGAAGGGCTGATCAAGGCGGCGAAACAGGCCGGCGATCCGGACGGATACTTCCAAGTTACCTATCTCGGCCTCTTTCTGATGGGACGACGCACGGACCAGGTGTCGGAAGCCGATGCACCCGCCAGCTGGAAGGACCTGCTGGAACCGAAATGGCGCGGAAAGATCGCCGTGGGCCATCCCGGCTACAGCGGCGCCATCACCTCCTGGTGCCTGGCCATGCGCAAGCTCTATGGCTGGGAGTACTTCAAAGCACTGGAGAAGAACCAGCCGCAGATCGGCCGCTCCAGCGCCGACCCGGTAACCCTGCTGAATGCGGGGGAACGGACCGTCGGCGCGGCCATCCCGTCGGCCACCACCCTCCTGTCGATCTCGCGGGGCAATCCGATCAAGCTGATCTATCCGACGGATGGCACGCTGATGGTGCCGGCGCCGAGCGGCGCCCTGAAGAACGCGCCGCACCCCAGCGCGGCGAAGCTGTTCATGGAGTTCGTGACTAGCCCGACCTATTACGAGGTGACGCGCCCCTTCTTCAGCGAGTCCCTGCGCCCCGAGGTGGCTCCGCCGCCCGGCTCCCGTCCGTTGGATGAAGTGGCGATGATCTCCGCCGATCCGGCGGAACTTGAGCGCGACGGGCAAGAGGTCAAGGAGCTCTGGCGCGATACCTTCGGCGTTTGAACCGTCTTCCAGAGTACGAGGGAGCGCTTCCCGCATGAACGATCACGTCGCGGTCCTGACCAAATCCGCCACGGAGGAAGCGCGGCGGCCGGGATTGCTGCGCCGCCTGCGCTATCTTGAACCGTCCAACATGCTCTGGATCCTGCTGGTCGCGGCATTGCTGTTCCTCGTCGCCGTGCCCATCGGCAAGCTGCTGGTGGTCAGCTTCGAGCAGCGGGGAACCGGCGCATTCACCCTGTCCAACTACGTGACCGCCTACGGACGGGCACGCTACCTGGAGGCGCTCGGCAATTCGCTGATGCTGGGCGCGCTTTCCTCCCTGCTTTCGGTGGTCTTCGCCGTGCCACTGGCCTGGGCGGTGTCGCGCACGGACATGCCGGGGAAGGGCCTCACCTGGGCCATGGTGATGGGCGCCTTCATCATGCCGCCCTATCTGGGCGCGGTGGGATGGATCCTGCTGGCGGGGCCGAACTCCGGCTTCATCAACCTGGCCTGGACGTGGCTGACCGGGCTGCAGGCGCCGCTGGTGAACGTCTACAGCTTCTTCGGCCTGGCGCTGGTCATCTCGCTGCACTCCTTTCCGTTGATCTTCATCTTCGTGAAGTCGGCGCTGGACCTGATCTCCTCTGAGATGGAGGACGCCGCCAACATCCTCGGTGCGGGCACCTGGACAACAACGCGCATCGTGACCCTGCCGCTGGTCTGGCCTGCCGTGCTGGGCGGCATCATCGTGGTCTTTCTGGAGACGGTGGCCCTGTTCGGCACGCCGGCCATCATCGGCATTCCGGCGCGCATCAACGTTGTCACCACGCAGCTCTGGCAATTCTTCGAATACCCGGTGCGCGTTGAGGTGGCGGCTGCCTATGCCATGCCGCTGCTGCTGATCACCATCGGCATGATCACCGTGCAGAAGCTGCTGCTGGCGCGCAAGGGCTTTGTCTCGCAGACAGGCAAGGGCGGCGAGCGGCGGCCGATCAAGCTGGGTCACTGGCGCTGGGCCGTGCTGGGCTATTGCGGCTTTGTCGGCCTCCTGGCCGTGCTGATGCCGCTCACCGTGCTGCTGCAGGCCTCCTTCGCCAAGGCCTGGGGGCGGGGCCTCGCCTGGGACAATCTGACGCTGGGGAATTACGGCTATCTGCTGTTCCGGCACGAGATGGCGCTGCCTTCCATCTGGAACACCCTGTGGTTCTCCGCTGCATCGGCGACGGCGGCCGTGGTGATCGCCGTGTTGGTCGCATACATCGTGGCGCGCAGGCTGGTGCCCTTCGGCTCAGTCCTGGCCTTTCTGGCGATGGCGCCGTTCGTCATCCCAGGCATTGTCATGGCCATTGGCTTCTATGCCGCCTACGCGGCTCCGCCGATCGCGCTTTACGGAACGGCCCTGATCATTATCCTGGCCTTCACGGCCCGCTTCCTTCCGATCGCCTTTGCCAACTCGGCCGCCGCGGTGCGCGCGGTGCACCCGGAGATGGAAGAAGCTTCGCGCATCCTGGGAGGCGGACGCCTGCTGACCATCCGCCGCATTACCGCTCCCCTGATCATCCGCAGCCTCATCGGCGGGTGGCTGATCGTCTTCATCGTTGCCTCGCGGGAGCTCTCGGCCGCGGTCTTCCTGGTGGGGCCACGCACCCGCACCATGTCGGTGCTGCTCTACGACCTGAGCGAAGCCGGGAATTTCGAGGTGCTCGCGGCCTTTGGCGGGTTGTTGCTGGCCATCACCCTGATCCTGGTTGCCATCGGCATGAAGCTGGCCGGGCGTGATTTCATGCTACGAAGGAATTGAAACCGATGTCCCGTTTGGTGCTGAAGGGCCTCAGCAAGGCCTATGGGCCGGTCCGGGTGGTGGATGATGTCGACCTGACACTGCAGGAGGGTGAGTTTGTCTGCCTGCTTGGCCCATCGGGCTGCGGCAAGACCACGACCCTCCGCATGATCGCCGGCTTCGTCGAGCCCACGGCCGGCAGCATCAGCATGAATGGCGAGGTGCTTTCCGCGCCCGGCGCGGTGCTGCCGCCGGAGCGCCGGCGCATGTCGATGATCTTTCAGAGCTATGCCATCTGGCCGAACATGACGGTGGCCGAGAATGTCGGCTTCGGCCTGAAGCTGCAGAAGCTTCCTGCCGCCGAAGTTCGCGCCCTTACGAAGCAGATTCTGGAGGTGGTGCAGATGGGCCATCTCGCCGATCGCTACCCGGCCGAACTGTCCGGCGGCCAGCAGCAGCGCGTGGCATTGGCCCGCGCCATCGTCGTCAAGCCGGCCGTGCTGCTGCTGGATGAACCGCTCTCCAACCTCGATGCCAATCTGCGCGAGGAGATGCGATTCGAGATACGCCGCCTGCATGACGAGTTTCGCATCACGACCGTTTACGTCACACATGATCAGGCGGAGGCCATGGCAACTGCTGACCGAATCGCGGTGATGAATGCCGGCCGCATCGAGCAGGTGGACGCGCCACATCTGATCTATACCCAACCGCGCACCCGCTTCGTCGCCGCCTTCATCGGCCGCACCAACCTGCTGGAGGGTCGGCTCACCAAGAATGACGAGATCGGGTTGGACGGCTTTACCCTTCGCCCGGCCCAGCTCGGCCAGAGGATGCCCGACGCGGCGCAGCCGATCCTGCTTTCTGTGCGTCCGCAGGCCATGTCTCTCTCCCGCCACCAGCCGGAGTTGCGCGAGGGTTGGCCGGTTCTGCCAGCCACAGTAGCCCAGCGGACCTATCTGGGAGAATCCTGGGACTATGTGGTGCGCCCGCAGCACAGCGGGCTCCAGTTGCGCGTCGCCGCGCCACCACGCCAGGTGCATGAGGTCGGCGAGGAGGTCTGGCTGGAGTTGGATCCGCAGCAGATCGCAATCGTCAGCTAGCTTCGGCTTTCGCACAACGACGCTGCCTTCACCAGAGCCGACATCACGATCACCTCCACGATGAGTCGGTGCCGGGACCGGAGAGAGCCGCGACGATGCTGTCCGGCGAGGACGCGCAGGAGGACGAGGAGATCTGGCAGATAGGAGGCCTCGTCTCCGCCGCCGACCCGAGATGCTGGTGCATCCAGAGAAGCATTTTCCGTGCGGGTTGACCGGTCTCTCGTGGTCTCGCCCTTCTCGCCGCCAACCTGACCCTGCGTCGGCGCGTCTGACACGGGCCGGAAGTTCCCGGACAGGTCGGAGCGTTTCGCGCCGCAGCCGGATCAGGAAAACACCTCCGGTCGGCGATACATGTTCATGAGACATTAGGGGTCGGGGCAGGGCCTTGACTGGTTATTTGTCCGCATAGGGCCACCCACTCCAGGTGCCTATCCCATCTAAACCCCTGTATTCACTGCTGTCCAACTGCTTGTAGCGCCTCGCCAACCGCTAAGGGGACTCACGGCGGCCGAGTAGCGGTCGTGGCCAACTCAAACAAGCTCGCAGCGCAAATGGAGTTGACGAATAGTCAATGTTCACAACGCTTGCGCCTTGAGGTACCGCGGCGGCCGCTGAGTAGGTCCAAGCCCGGTCGATCGACAGCCGATATAGGGCAACGCCATGAAGAACTTTTCCATCCGCGTGTTGCTGATCGGCAGTTTCGCCGTGGTACTGGCTGCGATGCTGGCCATGGAAGCCTTTGCCTACGCGTCGCCGGCGGAAATCAAGCGGGAAATCTCCGCTTGAGTTGATCGCGGTCGCGGACAAGGTTTTGTACCACTCCAAGACGAGCGGACGAAACCGTTCAACCCTTGTCAGCTTTCCATGATCATGAGTGACGCACCCAGCTCCGGACGTGCAAGCGGCTAATCATGCCTTTGGCAGGCGGTTTCTCCAACCTGCCGTTATACCGTCGAGCGGATGAACTGACTCTGGTGTGATTTCCTGCGCGGCGGAGATGGTGATTCGCTTCTGGCCTGAC
>NZ_QXGS01000043.1 GCF_003604215.1 Teichococcus vastitatis | reverse complement strand
CGCGCCTCGCAGGCGAGGTGGATGATCGCGTGATGCCCGCCTTCTCCTCCGGGCAATGGGCCGGCACCGTGCCGGCCACCCATGCGGCGATCGGCCACACCGATCTGCTGTTCATGGCCGGCGGCGGTGTCATGGCGCATCCGGGCGGGCCGGCCGCCGGTGTCGCCAGCATCCGCGAAGCCTGGGATGCCACCATGCGGGGCGAAACGCTGGATGCCGCGGCGCGCGGGCATGCCGCGCTGCGCCAGGCGCTCGACACCTTCGGCGCGCGATGAACGGCCCCGAATACGGCTGGTACGGGGACGATTTCACCGGTGCCACCGACACCCTGGCGGAGCTGGCGAGCCGCGGGATGCGAGCCCTGCTGTTTCTCGGCCTTCCGGATGCGGCGCGGCTGAAGCGGGCTGGCCCGCTTGACGCAGTCGGCCTCGCCGGTGCGTCGCGCGCCTTGGTGCCAGGGGCCATGGCGGCGGAGCTGGCGCCGGTGGGCCGGTTCTTCCGCGACCTCGGCGTGCGGATGATGCACTATAAATGCTGCTCCACCTTTGACAGCGCGTCGGAGGTGGGCAGCATCGGCAGTGCGGTCGCCACGCTGCGGCCCTTCTTCTCCAACCCGTTCCGGCCGATCGTGGGCGGGCAGCCGAATCTCGGCCGCTACACGCTGTTCGGCCACCTGTTCGCGGCGGCGGGCACGGGCGCCGCGGTTCACCGCATCGACCGCCATCCCACCATGCGCGCGCACCCTGTCACTCCCATGGCCGAGGCCGATCTGCGTCTGCATCTCGCGGCGCAGGGGCTCGATGCTGTGAACCTGCCCTATCTCAGCTACGACCATGGTGAGCTGGCGACGGAGATGCTGCTGGACCGGCTGCTCGCCGCCGAGCCGGATGCCGTGCTCATGGATGTCAGCCGGGAGGCGGATCTCGCGGCCATCGGGCACCTGCTCCGGTCCCGCAGCCTGCGGGCGCCGCTTCTCGCCGTCGGGCCAAGCGGCGTCGCGCAAGCCTGGTGCGCCGGCACGGCCATCGGGCCGGGCAGGGCGGTGCTGGGCCGCAAGGCCGGACCGGTCCTGGTTCTCGCGGGCAGCCTGTCCCCGGTGACGCGCCGGCAGGTTGCCGAGGCCACGGATTACCGGTGCCTGACCGTCGATCCCGCCGTCCTGATCGACGACGCGGCCGGCGCGGCCGCGACAACCGCCGAAGCCTGCCGGCTGCTGCGGGCGGGCGAGGACCTCCTGATCGTCACGCAATCGCCGGGTGACGCGGCGCCGGCGTCAGACAAGGTGGCCGCGGCGACCGCGACGCTGCTCGCCCAGATCATGCAGCAGCATCCTGTCCGGCGCCTCGGCATCGCGGGTGGAGATACGTCGAGCTTCGGGACGCGGGCACTGGATCTGTGGGGGCTTTCCCATGTGGGGTCCCTGGCGCCCGGCATCGCACTCTGTCACGGGCACAGCGACAATCCCGTGCTCGACGGGCTGGAGGTCATGCTCAAGGGAGGCCAGATGGGAGCGCCCGACCTGCTGGCCCGGTTCCGGGTCTGAGTCGCTCGCCCGCGACCGTGCCGAACCGGGGCGAGGTCCGCTTCGAACACTCAGTTCCGAAGCGCCGCCTTGGGCATGGCCGGAGTGTTGACGCCGCGCCCGACCCGCTCAGCTGGGCTCGCGCAGGCGCCTCAGCCGCCGCTCTCCCGGATCACCGCATCAGGCCGCTGTTTTACTTCCGGCCGCAGCGCCGTTCCGAGGCCCGGCGCCTCGGGGGCCTGCACCAGGCCGGCCTTCAGCACCGGCAACTCCGTCACGAGGTCCCGGTACCAGGTGGCGAGGGTGGCGCGGACCACCTCCTGGAAGATGGCGGTCGGCGCATGCAGGGCCAGGTGAAGCCCGGCCATCAGCGTCACCGGCCCGGTGCAATCATGCGGCGCCAGCGGCTTGGCATGGGCCTCGGCCAGGGCAGCGATCTTGCGGCCCTCGGTGAGGCCGCCGCACCAGGCGAGGTCGAGCATCACCACATCCACCGCATCGGCGGCCAGCAAGGTGCGGTAGGACACGGCGCCGGCCAGCGTCTCGCTGCCGCAGATCGGCGTGCGGGTCTGCCGGCGCAGGTCGGCCAGGGCCTGGGCATCGTCCATCTTGGCGATCGGGTCCTCGGCCCAGAACACGCCGTGATCCTCCAGCGCGCGGCAGATGCGCGCCGCGGCCTGGGTGCCCCACAGGCTGTGCAGCTCCGCCATCACCTCGATGCGGGTGCCGACGGCGGCGCGGATCTTGCGGAACGGCTCCAGCCCGGCCTTGAGATCCTCCAGGCTGATCATGTGGCCGCCACTGGCGGGCGCATAGATGTCGAAGGGCCAGATCTTCATGGCCGCGTAGCCTTCCGAGAGCAGGCTTTCGGCCAGCGCACCGGCGTCGCGCATGAAGGCGATCTGATCGTCATAGGGACCGGCGGCCAGGTCCGCCGCGCTGATGTCGCGCCGCGCCACCCCCTGCGTGTTGTAGGAATAGCCTGCACAGGTGTTGTAGGCGCGGATCTCGCTGCGCACGGTGCCGCCCAATGCCTCGTGCACGGGAATGCCGTGCCGGTGCCCGGCGAGGTCCCAGAGCGCGAGGTCCACGGCGCTCGCCGCGCGCACCTCGGCGCTGGCGCTGTGGAAGCCAAGATAGGGGGTCATGAGCTGGCGCGAGACGGCCTCGATGCGGCGGGCGTCGCGGCCGATCAACAGCGGTGCCACCTGTTCGTGCAGCACCGCCTCCACCGCCTGGGCGCCGCGAAAACTCTCGCCGAGGCCGGTCAGCCCTTCATCGGTCTCGATCTCGACCCAGATCAGGTTGGGCCGCTCGGCGATGCGAATGGTGCGAAGGCGGGTGATGCGGGACATGGAACCTCACTCGGCGCGGATGTTGTTGGCGCGGATGACCTCGCCCCAGCGGGCGGTCTCGCTCCTGACCTGTTCGCCCATGCGCTCTGGCGGACCGCCGAGCGGCACCACGGCGGCTTCCCGCAGGCGCTGGCGCAGGGCGGGATCGTCCAGCGCCTTGTTGAAGGCGGCGTTCAGCGCCGCGACGCGGTCCGGCGGCGTGCCGGCAGGCGCCAGGAAGCCGAACCAGCTGTCGATGACGATGCCGGGAATGCCCTGCTCAGCGAAGGTCGGCACATCCGGCAGTTCGGGGATGCGCTCGGCCGAGACGGCGGCCACCGCCCGCACCGTTCCGGCACGGAGATGCGGCAGGATGGAGGGCAGGTTGTCGAAGAAGACGTCGATCCGCCCGGCGATCAGGTCGGTGATGGCCGGTCCGCTGCCGCGATAGGGCACATGCACCCAGTGCAGCCCCAGCTTCTCCCGCAGGAGTTCGGGCCCCAGATGGTTGGAGGCACCGACACCGGAGGAGCCGAAGCTCAGCCCGTCCGGCCTGCGGGCGAGGTCCAGCACCGCGTTCAGGTCCCTGGCCGGCAGGCCGGGCCGCACCGCCATGACGTTGCGCACCGCCCCGGTCAGGATCACCGGCGTGAAGTCGCGCGCCAGGTCATAGCCGGAATCGCCGTACAGCGAGGGATTGGAGCCGCAGGTGCCGATGGTGCACTGGATCAGCGTGGTGCCATCCGGCGCGGCGCGGGCCACCTCGGCGGTGCCGATATTGCCGGCGGCGCCCGGGCGGTTCTCGACCACCACGCCAGCAGGCCAATGCGGTGCCGCGCCATGCGCCAGCAGCCGGGCGACGATGTCACTGGTGCCGCCGGGAGCGAAGGGCACAATGATGCGCAGCACCCGGTCCGGCCCCTGCGCCCGGGCAGGAAGCCAGGGCATCAGGAGGGCCAGGGCAATGGCCCATGCGGCGCTTCTGTTCATGGCGAGGCTTCCTCCTGGTTGCGGAGCCGAGCGGCCGGGCTGGTCTCACATCCAGCCGCATGGGCGCCGCAGCGGCGGCACCAGCTTCAGCTGCAGCCGGAATTTGTCAAACAGATTCTTCCAGAAGCGGCTCCTGTCAGAATGCTGGCGCATCTGAATTGACAGATTTTACATATCATCTAGCTTCGATCTCTGGTGTCCGGGCGTGCTCCTGGTGATCCCGGGCCGGCACTCTGCCGGCGGAGCGGGCATGGCCCCATCGGACAAGGAGACGCGCCGCATGGATCGTACCGAGAAGAGCAAGATGCTGGCCGGCGAGTTGTACGACGCCGGGGATGCCGAGCTTCAGGCCGACATGATGGCGGCGCGGCGATGGATGGTGCGCTACAACGCCATGCTGGACCACCCGGCCGCCGAGCGGCGGAGGGTGCTGGCGGAGCGGCTCGCCGCCGTCGGGGAAGGCGCCGTGATCCGCCCGCCCTTCCATTGCGACTACGGCTACAACATCAGCCTGGGCGCCGGCGTGTTCCTGAATTTCAACTGCGTGATCCTCGATGTCGTGCCGGTCACCATCGGCGACCGGACGCAGATCGGGCCGGGCGTGCAGATCCTGGCCGCCGACCATCCGCGCGACCCGGCCGGACGCGCCTCCGGCCTGGAGTTCGGGCGTCCCATCCGGATCGGCCGCAACGTCTGGATCGGCGGTGGCGCCTTGATCCTGCCCGGCGTCACGATCGGGGACGACGCCCTGATTGGCGCGGGCAGCGTGGTGACGCGGGACGTTCCGGCCGGAGCGACCGCATTCGGCAATCCGGCGCGGCTGCGGAGCTGAGCGATCCGGCCATGCCGCCATTCCCCGTTCCGGCACCCGGTCCATGATCCACCCGAACAGGCACCGTCCGCTGAGCGACGTGGTGCATGAGCGATTGCGCGACATGCTCACCTCCGGAGAATTTCCGCAGGGCGCCCGCCTGCCCGGCGAGCACGCGCTGGCCGAGCGCCTGGCCGTGTCCCGCCCGGTGCTGCGGCAGGCGCTCGCGCGGCTGCAGGCCGAGGGGCGGGTGGAATCCCGCAAGGGTTCCGGAACCGTTGTGCGGAACATCGGCCCGCCGCCGCTGAGCCTGTCCTATGGCGCCCTGAGCAGCATCCCGGACGTGCGTAGCTTTCTGGAGTTCCGCTGCGGCTTGGAGAGCGAGATGGCCGCCCGCGCCGCGGCCTGCCGCGATCCTTCCGCGCGCGCCGCCCTGCGCCACGCGGCCGGGGCGCTGGAAGCGGAGGCGTCCGCAGGGCGGCCAGCGGTGGAGGAGGACATCGCCTTCCATCTCGCCATCGCCCGCGCCAGCGGCAATCGCTTCTTCGTGGCCACGCTGGCGGCGCTGTCGGAGCAGACCCGCTTCAGCATCCGCCTCACGCGCGAACTCTGCACCCTCGCTTCCGCCGAGCGCCTCGCCGAGATGCAGGCGGAGCACGACCGGATCCTTGCCGCGATCGAGGCGGGGGACGTGGCGGCCGCGCACGCCGCGATGGCGGCGCATCTGCAGGGCGGCATCCGCCGGCTGTTCGGCCAAACCGATTGAGCCGCGTCCCGGGCCTGCCCCGGCCAGCCCCCGGGAATGAGGCCTCGGCGGGACGTACGGTCCTGCGCGAAGTTTCTCAGGCTGCGGCAGGACGCTGCACGATGACACTGCGGATGTGGTAGCGCATCTCGGCCGCCGCGATGGCGGCGTCGCCCCGTTCCATGGCATCGAGGATGCGGCGGTGCTCGGCGATCACGCGGCAGGTCCAGTGCGGGCGGCGCTGCTCCATGCCGCGGACCAGGCAGGCGCGGTCGTTCATGGTTTCCAATTGCCGGAGCAGGGCGGCGTTGCCGGCGGCGCGGCCGATGCGCAGGTGGAATTCGCCATCGAGGCTGTTCAGCGCGTCGAAATCCCCGCGCGCCAGCGATGCCTGCTGCGCCTCCACGATGGCTTCCAGCGCGGACACGCAGTCCGGCTCCCGCGCCACGGCCAGCATGACCGACATGCATTCCAGCGCCTCGCGCAGTTCGCAGAGATCGCGCACCTCCTCCCGGGTGAGTCGGACCACGCGGTAGAACCGCCCGAAGCGCTCCACCAGCCCGTCACCCAGCAGGCGTTGCAGGCATTCGCGCACGGGCGTGCGGCTGACACCGAAGCGTTTGCCGAGGGCCACCTCCTGGAGCTGGGTGCCGGGCGGCAGGCGAAGGGACGTGACCTCGGCTTTCAGTGCCGCGTAAAGATCCATCCCGCGCGGGGCCTGGATGAGGCCGTCAGCCTGCTCCTCATTCATGTCGCAGGCTTCCGGTATGCCGAAATCTCAGGCAGAGCCTTCTCAAAGCTTGGGCACCCGTGTCTCCACGCTGAATTTGCCGCGAAATCCGACCTTGTGCCACCTGTCATTTCGGGATGTATACTGAATCACGGTTTGCCAATGACAGTCGGGGGCATCGATGAACCAAGCTGCGCGTGGTGCCGGGCTCTCCCGGCGCAGTCTTCTGGCCGCCGGCACCGGGGCCGCCCTGGCCCCCCTGACGGGGCCGCGCGGCGCCGCGCTTGCGGCGCCGGGGGTGCTGCGCGCCGCCATCTCCGGCTACAACGTGATCAACACGCTCGACCCGGCGGTCGCGGCCTTGATCCCGGAATACTACGTGATCTGGAGCCTCTATAACGGCCTGCTCAAATTCGATGCGCAGATGCGGCCCGTGCCCGATCTGGCCGAGAGCATCCAGGTTGCCCAGGACGGCGTGCTGGAGTTCAGGCTGCGGCGCGGCGTGACATTTCACGATGGCAGCGACTTCACCGCCGACGACGTGAAGTTCACCCTGGAGCGGCTGCTGGACGAGAACACCCGATCGCCGAACCGCAGCAAGGTCTCGGCCATCAGCCTGATCGAGGTGCCGGACCCCTTCACGGTCCGCATCAGGACCAGCGCCCCGTTCGCGCCGCTGCTGACCTTTCTCACCAATGCGCGCACCGGCACGCAGATCCTGTCGCGCAAGGCGGTCATGGCCGACCCCGCCGGCTTCGGCCGCAAGCCGGTCGGCACCGGGCCCTACAGGCTCCGGAGCTGGGAGGCCAACCAGGCCATCAGGCTGGCCGCTTTTCCGGGATATTTCGACGCCGCGCCGAAGATCCCGGAGGTGGAGATCCCGCTCATCGCCGAGGAAACCAGCGGCGTCACCGCCCTGCTCGGCCGGCAGGTGGACCTGACCAGCACGGCGCCCTTCGCCGACATCCCGGCGCTGGAGAAGAACGCGGCGGTGAAGGTGCTGAAGCAGCCGGGCCTCAACACCCGCTTCATCTCTCTCAACAACCTCAAGCCGCCCTTCGACGACGTACATTTCCGCCGCGCCGTTTCGCTGGCCATCAACCGCGACGTGTTGGTGCGGGTGGTGCTCTTCGGCGAGGGTTTCGCCACCCCGGGCCTGATCCCGCCCTCGCTGACGGCAGCCTACGATCCCGCGCCGAAGCCGCTTTCCACCTTCAATGCCGCCCGCGCCAAGGCGGAACTGGCCAAATCCAAATATGGTCCCGGCACCAAGGCCACCATTCTCACCTGGGGATCGGGATGGTGGAAGCGCATCGGCGAGGTGGTCGCGGCGCAGGTGAACCAGGTGCTGGGTACGCAGCTCACGGTCGAGGTGACGGAAGCCAACACGGTGTTCTCCCGCATCCGCGCAGGCGACTACCAGGCCGGCACCTGGGGCTGGCTCGGCATGATCGACCCGGACGAGTATTCCTACGATCTGCTGCACAGCGATGGCTGGCGCAACTTCGCGCAATACAAGAACCCGCAGCTAGATGCCTTGCTGATCCGGGCGCGGCAGGAGCTCGATCCGGCGAAGCGCGGCGCGCTGTACCGCGAGAGCGAGCATCTGTGGCTCGAGGATATGCCGGTGATCCCGCTCTTCTGCTCCAACGTGCACAACCTGCTGGCCGCCAATGTGAGCGGCTTCACGCAGCTGCCCTATGCGAATTTCGGTGACCAGTTCGCCACCATCACCATCGGATAGGCGCTGTTGTCCCCGATCGCCTTCCGCAGGATGCTGCGCCGAGCGGGCATCCTGCTTCTCACCATGTCGGCCGGCGCGCTGGTGGTGTTCTTCGCCATGAAGGCCGCCCCGGGCGACCCGGCGCTGGCGGCCCTGGGCGAGAATGCGCGGCCGGAGCTGGTGGCGGCCTTCCGCCGCGAGCACAATCTCGATCAGCCGGTGGTGCTGCAATTCATCGCCTGGATCACCGGCGCGGTGCGGGGCGATTTCGGCCGCTCCCTGACATTGGCGGGTGGCGTGCCGGTCGGCCAGCTGATCGCCAGCCGCCTGCCGGTCACGGCCTTTATCGGCTTCTACGCCTTGATCCTTGCCGCCGGCGTGTCGCTTCTGGTCGGCATCGTGGCGGCGTTGCAGCGCGGCCGCTTCCTCGACACGGCGATGACGTCGCTGGCGGTGCTGGGCGTGTCCATGCCGGATTTCTGGCTCGGCTACGTGCTGGTCTTCTTTCTGGCCCTGAATGTTCCGCTGTTTCCGTCCTACGGCTTCGTTTCCCCGGCGGACTCGCTGGGCGGCGCGCTGTTGTCGGGCTTTCTGCCGGCGGTGGCGATCGCGGCGCCGATGGCGGCGGTGTTCTCCCGCGTGCTGCGCGCCGCGCTGCTGGACGTGATGCACCGGCCCTATGTGCAGGTGCAGCGCTCGCTCGGGCATGGGCCGGCCTTTGTTTTCGTGCACAGCATCCTGCGCAACGCGCTGATCCCCTACGTCACCGTGATCGGCTTGCAGGTGCGCTATCTCCTGGGCGGCGTGGTGGTGATCGAGCGGGTCTTCGGGATTCCCGGACTGGGTTCGCTGATGGTCGATGCGGCCTTTGGGCGGGATTACCCGGTTATCCAGGCCTGCGCGCTGACCTTTCTGGTGATCGTGCTGCTGACCAACCTGCTGGTGGACCTGCTCTGCACGCGGCTTGACCCGAGGGCAAGGGCATGACCGGCGGGATGCTGCGCACCCTCCTCGGCAACCGCACGCTGCTGCTCGGCAGCCTCGTCACGCTGGTGGTTCTTCTGGGCATCGTCTTCGGCCCCATGATCTCGCCCTACGATGCCGAGGCGATGGATTTCATCGACGTGCTGACGCCGCCCGATGCCAGCCACTGGCTGGGCACCGATTCCTTTGGCCGCGACGTGCTGACGCGGGTTCTGGCCGGCGGCCGCATCTCCTTCTTCGCCAGCTTCTGCGGCGTGCTGCTGGGTGCCGCCATCGGCACCATCCTGGGCATGAGCGCCGCCTGGCACGGCGGCTGGCGGGAGGCCGGGCTGATGTCGGCCTGCGACCTGCTCTTCGCGTTTCCGAGCTTCGTCCTGGCGTTGTTCATGATGGTGGTGCTGGGCTTCGGCCTGCACAACGTCATCATCGCCATCGGCCTGACCTACCTGCCGATCTTCGCGCGCCTCTCGCGGAACCTCACCAGAAGCCTGATGCACGAGCCCTTTGTGCAGGCGGCGCGCCTGATGGGGCAGCGCCCGGCCCGCATCCTGGCGGTGGAGATCCTGCCCAACATCCTGTCCACCCTGCTGGTGCAGGCGAGCGTCGGCGTCGCCTTCGGCATCGTGATGGAGGCGGGGCTTTCCTTTCTCGGCCTGGGCGTGCAGCCGCCCACCCCTTCGCTCGGTGTGATCCTCGCCGATGGGCGCGAATACTTCCAGCGCGGCCCCTGGGTGCTGACGCTGACGGGCCTCGTCGTCTCGGTCGCCCTGCTCGGCCTCAACCTGCTGGGCGATGGCCTACGCGACCTGACGGACCCGAGGCTGCGCAAGGCGGCGGGTCCATGAGCGCGCTGCTGAAGGTCCGCAACCTGCGCATCCATGCCGGCCCGGTCGAGGTGGTGCGGCAGGTCGACCTGGTGCTGAACGCCGGCGAGACCCTGGGCGTGATCGGCGAATCGGGCTCCGGCAAGACCGTCACCTGCCTCGCGTTGCTTCGCCTGCTGCCGGACGGTCTGACCGCCGGGGCCGACGCCATGGTGTGGCGCGACGCCGATCTCGGCTCGCTCAGTGACCGGGAGTTCCGCCCGTATCGCGGGCGCCAGATGGCCATGGTGTTCCAGGACCCGGTGGGCTCCTTCAACCCCGTGAAAACCATCGGCTGGCATCTGCGTACGGCACTGGACCGGCGGCGCGCCGGGGCGCCCTGGCGCCCCCTGGCCGTCACGCTGCTGGCCGATGTCGGCATTCCCCATCCGGACGCCGTGCTGGAGCGCTACCCGCACCAGCTCTCGGGCGGCATGCTGCAGCGGGCGCTGATCGCCATGATCGTGGCGCTGGAGCCGGGCCTGATCATCGCGGACGAGCCCACCACGAATCTCGACAACATCGTGGAGCAGCAGATCCTGGCCTTGTTCCGCGACCTGCAGGAGCGGCTTTCGGCGGCCTTCGTGTTCATCACCCACGACATCGGCATCGCGGCACAAATCAGCGACCGGCTGCTGGTGATGTATGCGGGAGAGGTGGTGGAAACCGGGCCGGCCGCCGCGATCCTGGCAGCACCGCGCCATCCCTACACGCGCGGCCTGATCGCCACCGCCAGGGCGCTCACGGCGCGGGCCGAGACGCTGGCGGAGATCCCCGGTCAGCTGCCTCTCCCGGGCGCGCGGCCCACGGGCTGCGTGTTCCGCCCGCGCTGCGCCGTCGCGCGGCCGGGCTGCGAGGCACCGCAGCCCTTGCGCGCGATCGCCCCGGGCCGCGCCATCCGGTGCCTGCTCGATGACTGAGCCGCTGCTGCGCATCGAGGATCTCACCGTCCGCTTCCGCGACCCGAACCGGGAGGGAGGCACGCTCACCGCCCTGGACGGCGTCAGCCTGGATGTCGCGCCGGGGGAGATCCTCGGCCTGGTGGGCGAGAGCGGCAGCGGCAAGACGACGCTGGGCAAGACGGCGCTGCGCCTGCACGAGCCCGCCGGCGGCCGCATCCTGCTGCGCGGCCGGGACATCGCGCACCTGTCGGAGGCGGCGCTGCGGCCGCACCGGAGGGCCATGCAGATGGTTTTCCAGGACCCGCTCTCCTCCTTCAATCCGCGCCAGACCATCGCCACCGCCATCGCCACGCCGCTGCTGCTGCATCGCCTCTGCTCCAAAGCGGAGGTTCGGGCGCGCGTGCTGGCCATTCTCGAGGAGGTCGGGCTGCCCGCCGCATTCGCGCCGCGTTTCCCGCACCAGATGTCCGGCGGCCAGTTGCAGCGGGCCGCCATCGGGCGCGCCCTGGCGCTCTCGCCGGACCTGATCGTGGCCGATGAGGCGGTGTCCAAGCTCGACGTGTCCGTCCGCGCGCAAATCCTGAACCTGCTGCGCGCGGTGCAGCGGCGCTCCGGCCTCGCGATGATCTTCATCACCCATGACCTGCACGTGGCGCGCTTCCTGTGTCACCGTGTCGCGGTGATGCATTTCGGCAAGCTGCTGGAGATTGGGCCGGTGGAGGAGGTCTTCGACCGGCCCCGGCACGACTACACCCGGGCGTTGATCGGGACGTTGCACAGCCCCGCGGCGAAGCAAGGGAACGCACCATGACCAAGCCGATGAGCCTCGGGCTCTCGATGCGCTATCTGGGCTATCATGCCGCCGCCTGGCGGCACCCGGCGGTGGATCCCGGCGGCGCGTCGGACCTCACGCATTTCGTCAATGTCGCGCGGCTGGCCGAGGCGGCGAAGTTCGACATGGTGTTCCTGGCCGACGGCATCGGCATCCGGGCCAAGGACGAGCCGCCAGGATCGCTCTGCCAATCCGCGCAGACGGCGGAGCTGGAGCCGCTGACGCTGCTGTCGGCGCTGGCCGCGCTGACCAGCCGCATCGGCCTCGTGGCCACCGCCTCCACCACCTACAACGAGCCCTTCCACATCGCGCGGAAATACGCCTCCCTCGACCGCATCAGCGGTGGCAGGGCAGGGTGGAACATCGTCACCTCCTGGTCGGACGCCGAGGCGCAGAACTTCAACCGCGACAGCCATCTTGACTACGGCACCCGCTACGAGCGCGCCGCCGAGTTTGTCGAGGTGGTCAAGGGATTGTGGGATTCCTGGGACGGCGATGCCTTCCGCCACGACAAGGCCGGCGGCACGTTCTTCGATCCCGCGAAGCTGCACGTGCTCAACCACGTCGGCAAGCACTTCAAGGTCAAGGGCCCGCTCTCGGTCGCCCGCAGCGCGCAGGGCCGGCCCATCCTGGTCCAGGCCGGCGCATCCGAGGCCGGCATGGAGATCGCCGCCGCGAGTGCCGAGGTGGTCTACGCCGTGCCGCACGACCTCGACACCGGCCGCGCCTATTACGCCGACCTCAAGCAGCGCGTGGCGAGAAACGGACGCGATCCTGATTCGCTGAAGATCCTGCCGGGCATCACCCCCTTCATCGGCCGGACCGAGGCCGAGGCCCGCGAGAAATTCGACCTGCTGAACGCGCTGGTCGAGCCGGAGCTGGGACTTTCCTACCTTTATGGCCAAATGGGCAACCTGTCCGCCCATCCGCTCGACGGGCCGGTGCCGGAGCCGAACGACCCGAAGGTCAAGAGCATCGCCAAGAACCTGCTGGCGCTGGCCCGGCGCGAGAACCTGACGATCCGGCAGCTCTACACCACCATCGCCGCCGGGTTCGGCTCCCGCATCCTGGTGGGCACCGCCTCCCAGATCGCCGACGAGATGGAGGCGTGGGTGGAGGCGGGCGCCGCCGACGGCTTCAACATCTGTGCCGCCGCCCTGCCCATCGGCTTGCAGGACTTCGCCGCCGAGGTGATCCCGGAGCTGCAGCGACGCGGACGGTTCCGCACCGACTACGCCGGTTCCACGCTCCGGAGCCATCTGGGCCTGCCCCTGCCCGAGAGCCGCTACGGAACCCCCGTGGTGCCGCCGCGTTGAGCCGGCCAGGCTGATCTTGCCGCCAATCCCGCTGCCGGGACCGGTTCACGGATCGCCCTCCGCCGGAACCGGGGGTGCGGCCGTTCCGCTGGATGGGCAGGAACTGCCCGTCATCCATTCGCGCAGCTTGGACCATCTCGGCCGCGTGTTCCTGTTCCGGACGGCGATGGCGAGCGCCCTTCGCTGCCCCACCAGCACCACCAGGCGCTTGCCCCGGGTCACGCCCGTGTAGAGCAGGTTCCTGGCCAGCATGGCGTAATGCTGCGTCGTGACCGGTATCACCACGGCGGGATATTCCGAGCCCTGTGCCTTGTGGATCGTGGTGGCATAGGCAAGCACCAGCTCGTCCAGTTCGCCGAAGCTGTAGACGACCTCCCGTTCCTCGAAGCGGACCGCGAGTTCTCCTTCCTCGAGGTCGATGCGGCAGATGACGCCGAGATCCCCGTTGTAAACCTCGCGGTCATAGTCGTTGGTCACCTGCATGACCTTGTCCCCGGGACAAAAGGTCCAGCTGAAGCGCTCGACCCGCTGATCGCCCGGCGGGTTCAGCGCCTTCTGCAACTCGATGTTCAGCGCGCGCGCGCCCAGGCCGCCCCGGTTCATCGGGCACAGCACCTGCACATCCCGGACCGGGTGCAGCCCGAACCGGGCGGGAATGCGGTCCCGCACCACGGCCAGAAGCTTGCGCACGCCTTCTTCCGCGTCGTCCGCCTCCACGAAATGGAAGTCCGAACGGCTGTCATGGCGCAGCTCGGGCATCTCGCCCTGGTTGATCCGGTGGGCATTGACGATCACCTGGCTCTGGGCCGCCTGCCGGAACACCTCGGTCAGCCGGACCGCCGGCAGCGTCCCGGCCGAGATGATATCGGCCAGCACCTGCCCCGGCCCCACCGAAGGCAGCTGGTCCACGTCTCCCACCAACAGCAGGGCAGCCTCGTCCGGCAGCGCCCGGAGCAGGGCCCGCATCAGGAGCACGTCCACCATCGAGGTTTCGTCCACCACCAGCAGTTGGCATTCCAGCGGGCGCTCCTCGTTACGCTTGAACCCACCGGTCTTGGGATCGGTCTCGAGCAGGCGGTGGATGGTCCGGGCCTCCAGCCCCGTGCTGTCCATCAGCCGCTTGGCGGCCCGGCCCGTGGGAGCGCAGAGCGCGACCTGCACCCTTTTCGCCCGCAGGACCTGCAGAATGGAATTCACCAGCGTCGTCTTGCCCACGCCGGGCCCGCCGGTGATCACCAGCACCTTGGCGCGCAGGGCCAGCCGGAAGGCCTCGCGCTGGCTGGGCGCGAGGGACAGGCCGGTTCTGCCCTCCACCCAGGGGATGGCGCGCCCGGCATCGATGGCGGGCCAGGGCGGCGCTCCGGCGGCGAGGGCCCGGAGCCGCTCCGCGATGCCCTGTTCGGCCCGGTACAGCCCGGCCAGGAAAACGCAGCGCTGGTCTCCCAGCCGGTCGGCGATCACCTCGCCCGCATCGATCTCCAGCGCCAGCGCGGTCTCGATCAGGGCGGGGGCCACGGCGATCAGGGCGGCGGTCTGCGCCGTCAGCTCCTCCACCGGCAGGCCGCAATGCCCGGCGCCCGTGGCCTCGGCCAGCGCGAACGAGATGCCGGCGCGCACCCGGATGCTGGCGGTGGGCTCGATGCCGAGCTTCTGCGCCACGAGGTCGGCCGTGCGGAAGCCGATGCCCCGGATGTCGCGGGCCAGACGGTAAGGGTTCTCGGTGATCACCTGCACGGCGTTGGCGCCATAGGTCTTGTAGATCCGCACGGCGCGGGAGGTGCCGACCCCGTGGGCGTGCAGGAACAGCATGATCTCGCGGATCACCTTCTGCTCGGCCCAGCCGGCGACGATGCGGGCGGCCCGCCGGGGGCCGATGCCCGTGACCTCCCGCAGGCGGCCGGGCTCGGCCTCGATCAGGTCGAACACCGCCTCGCCGAACGCCCGCACCAGCTTCCTGGCATAAACCGGGCCGATGCCGCGGATCATCCCCGAGCCGAGATAGCGCTCGATCCCTTCCAGCGTGGTGGGTGGGCTGGCCTTCAGGAAGCCGGCCCGGAACTGCAGCCCGTGCGTCCGGTCGTTGGTCCAGCTGCCCGAAAGCTGGACCCACTCGCCGGCCGAGATCGTCGCGGCATGGCCGACCACCGTGACCAGATCCTTGTGCCCGCGGGCCTTCACCCGCAGCACGCAGAAGCCGTTCTCGGCATTGTGGTAGGTGACGCGCTCGACCAGACCGGCCAGGGCCTCGGTGGGCGCGGAGGGGGCGGTCGCGGAAGCCATTGCCTTTCAAGCCAGTCCGTTGAACGCCAACAGCGTGGCGCAAGGCCCGGGACAACGCCACACCGGCCGGGCGGCTCTCCGCCAATGATCTGCAAGATGGGGCTGGTCGGCGAAATCAAGAACCTTTAGAGAACATCTGAAGGGCGCCCATGACCGACCAGATCGTCATCACCGAGAAAACCAGCCAGGCCAAGGACGTGCGCGCGGCGGTCGGCCAGCGATACGGCACCGTTCTGCCGGCGGAAGGCCACCTGTTCGACCTTGTGGAGCCGGAGGAGGTGGTGCCTGCCTGGAAACGCTGGTCGGCGGTGCTGCTGCGCCCCGACGGCCTGTACGGCACCAAGCCGGCCTCGGGCGGCAACAAGACGGCCAAGCTCAAGGCCATCAAGGCCGCGCTGAAAGGCGCGCGCTGCGTTTGGCTCGCCACGGATTGCGACCGGGAAGGTCAGCTGATCGGCCAGGAGATCCTGGAGCACCTGAAGTACCGTGGCCGGGTGATGCGGGTCATCTTCACCGCGCAGGACCCGCAGACCATCCGCGCCGCCTTCGCCGGCGCCCGGCCGAATGCCGAATACGCCCGTCTCTATGCCGCGGCCGTGGCCCGCCGGCAGGCCGACCAGATCTACAACCTGTCCCTGACCCGCACGGCCACCGTGACCCTGGCGCGCGGCGCGCGCACGGTGATCGGTGTGGGGCGGGTCAAGACGCCGACCCTGGCCATCGTGTGCCGGCGGGAGCTGGAGATCCGCAACTTCGTCCCGCAGACCTATTTTGAGGTGGTGGTGACGGCCGAGGCCGCGGCCGGCCGGCTGCGGATGCGGCACGCGCCGAAGGAGCGCATCCTGAAGCGCGAGGATGCCGAAGCCATCGCTGCCATGGCCGAGGGCCACGAGGGCCCGCTGGCCGTGAAGGTCGAGGACAAGCGCCAGGGCCCGCCCCGCCTGCACGACCTGCCCTCGCTGCAGAAGCTCTGCGGCTCCCGCTTCGGCTGGTCGGCGGCGCGCACGCTGGAGGTGGCGCAGCAACTCTATGACGGCGAAGGCAAGAAGATCATCACTTATCCCCGCGCCGAGACGCGCTTTCTGCCGGAAAGCCTGATCCCGGACGTGCCGCGGATCGTGGCGGGGCTGCGCGTCGGCCGGGCCTTCGGCGCCATCCCGGTCCCTGTTCCGCCGGTGATCCGCCGAGGCAGCAGCGGCGCCTTCCACGACAAGGGCCTGGCCGGGGCCAGCCACCACGCCGTGATCCCCAACGTGAACACGGTGGACACGCTGCGCGAGGTCTGGCCGCGCTTGTCGGCCGATGAGCGCAAGCTGTTCGACGTGATCGCGCGCTCCTACCTGGCGGCCATGATGCCGGATTTCCGCTACCGGCAGACCACGGTCACCACTGACGTGCGCGGCCATCTGTTCCGCGCCGCCGGGCGCCAGCCGATCGAGCTCGGCTGGCGCGCCGCCTTCCCTGACTGGCAGCCGGCCGAGGAGAAGGGCGAGGACGCGCAGCTTCTCCCTGCGCTGCGCGACAGGGAGGCGGCCCGGCTGCAGGAGGCCACCGTCGAGAACAAGGAAACCCGCCCGCCACCCCGCTACAACGAGGGCACGCTGATCGAGGCGATGCAGAACGCCTGGCGCTTCGTGGCGGACGAGGCGCTGCAGGAGCGGTTGAAGGAGGCCAAGGGCATCGGCACGCCCGCGACGCGCGCCGAGATCATCCGCGGCCTGAAGGCGCAGGATTTCCTGGCGATCGATGGCAAGCACATCGTGCCCACGGCACGGGGCCTGTCCCTCCATGCGGTTCTGGAGCGGGCGGACCCCGCCCTGGTCGATCCCGGCGTGACCGCGCAGATGGAGCGCCTGCTGGATGAGATCCTGGTCGGCCAGCAGGAGATGGAAGGCGCCATCGACACGGTTTGCGCCCAGGCCAGCCGCATCATCGAGCGGCTGCAGGACAGATCGGCGTCCCTCGAGCCAATGCTGCCGGAGGGGCCGGCCGGGCGTGGCGGCCCCGATCGTCCGCCGACGCCGGCGATGAAGCGGTTCGTGGACAGTCTGGCCCGGCAGAAGGGCCTGAAGCCGCCACGCGGCTACACCAGTTCCGGCGCCCTATGCCGCAGCTTCCTCGACCAGCATGCCCCCGGCAAGGCCGCCACCGCCACCGCAAGGCCCGAGGAACCGGGACCGATGGAACGCGCCGCGCTTTCCGCGAGAACACGGGCTCCCGCGAAGGGGAGGGGCGCGGCCGGACCAAGGCGGCCCGCCCGCAAGACGGGGCGCGCGGGGCCGGCGGCCGAGGCCGGCGCAGCCGACCCGGCGACGGAAATTGCCGGCGGCGACACGCCATTGAACATCCCGTTCGGCAACAAGGAGGCCGCGCTCCGGATGGGGGCGCGCTACCGCCCCGGCGGCTGGTATGCGCCGGCCGGCGTCGAGCTGGGCTGCTTCCGCAAATGCGGATGGCTTTGAACTCCCCCGCATCGCCGGGGCGCCGTGAGATGCGCAGGGGCTGGCCGCGCGACCGCCGCCCTCATGCGGGAAGCGTGGCGGGTTCCTGACCATCCTGCGGCCGCGGCACAATATCCGCCCCGCTCGTCACGCCCGCCAGAACGGCTTGCGCGCCTCGACCCCTGCTTCGTAGGGCGTCGCGCCGATATCCCGCAGCATGCGCGCGTCGAACTCGGCCAGGCTGCGCCGCTCCCGCGAACGGGCGAGCATCAGCCCCCCTAAACGAAGCATGGTCCTGGATGAATCCGCCAGACGGCGGCCCGGCCGGGCCGTGGCCAGAGCGGAGAAAGGGATGCTCGTCATGAGGGATCACTCCGGATCGGCTGTGTTGCGGCATCATCTTGAACAGCCGCCGTTGCGCGGACAAACCAATTCGCTTGTGCCTGAGGCTTAGCGCAGCTAAGCCATATCCCATGCCCAACAAGCTGCCGCCGCTGGCCTCGCTGCGGGCCTTCGAGGCCGCCGCCCGCCATCTCAGCTTCACGAGGGCGGCCGAGGATCTGCTGGTGACGCCGGGCGCCGTGAGCCAGCAGGTGAAGCAGCTCGAGGATTGGCTGGGCGTCGCGCTGTTCCGCCGCCTGCCGAAGGGCGTGCTGCTGACCGATGCGGGGCAGCTTTATGGCGGTGAACTTCGGGACGTGTTCTCGCGGCTCGCCCTTGCGAGCGAGCGGGTGCGCCGTTACGCCGCGTCGCCGGTGCTCACCATCAGCACCTCGCCCTCGCTGGCCGCGCGCTGGCTGATCCCGCGCCTGGGCGAGTTCCGCGCCCGCCACGCCGACATCGATGTCCGCATCGAGGTGAACCCGGCGCCGACCGACTTCGCGCGCGAGAACGTCGACGTCGCGATCCGCCACGGGCCCGGCCCGTCCTGGCCGGGACTGCAGGCCGACCTGCTGTTCCCGACCGTGCTTTTTCCGGTGTGCAGCCCGCTGCTGGCCGAGACCGGGCCGCCGCTGCGCGTGCCGGCCGACCTCGCCCATGTCACCCTGCTGCACGAGGATCCGTGGTTCGATGCGCTGGGGCGGATCCAGGACCTGACCTGGAGCGCCTGGCTCGCCGCGGTTGGCGCGGGCGGGGTGGACGCGTCCCGCGGCCTGCACTTCGCGCAAACCCATATGAGCCTGCAGGCGGCCCTGGCGGGGCAGGGCGTGGCGCTCGGCACCCAGTTGCTGGCCGGCGAGGATCTCCGTGCCGGCCGCCTGGTGCGGCCGCTGCCGCAGGAGGTGAGAACCGAGCACAGCTACTGGTTCGTTTGCCCGGAGGGCGCCGTGACGCGGCCCCGCATCGCCGCCTTCCGGGCATGGCTGCTGGAGGAGGCGGCACGCGAACGGAATGCCGCGGCTGCGGGCTGCGGCGGCAAGCCCGCGACAACCCGCCGCGGAGCAGGCCGGCGCAAGAGGGCGTAGCGGACCGCGACGGCGCGAGGCGCGTCGGGCCGGGGCACCGTCGGATGCCCTGGCCCGGCCGCCTGAAGCCGGAATGCTGCCAGCAGGAAGAAGCGCTGTCTTGCTGCCGGCGGGGTCAGGCGAACAGGATGCCGAACTGGTCCGGCGTCTCGTTCATGATGTTCGCTGCGGTCAGGGCACGATGCTCGGCGCTTTCGGAGAAGCCCAGCACCGCATCCGCGCGGCTGATCACGTTGCGGTCGATGGCATTCCCCCAGGCGGCCTTGCCGGCCGGATCGGCGGCCCGATCCAGCGCGTTGTTGTACAGCAGCTCGACGAAGTCGCCTGTGCTGGTGGCGCTGCCATAGCGTGCCTTGAACTCGGCGCTGGCGGTGAAGCCGTTCACCACATCCGTCACGGTGAAGATGCCGGCATCCATCCCCTCGCGCCACGCCTGGAGTCCGGCCCGGTCGGGCAGCCGGCCCAGCGTCGTGTCGTAGAGCCGGGCCAGGAACGCCGCGTTCTCCGAGGCGTCCCAGATGCCGGGTGCGACATCCTCCGCCGTGCGGGCGCGGTTCTCGGCGCTTTCCGAGAAGCCGGCCAGCCCGCCCGCTCGCGTGATGCTGCCGTTTTCCAGCCCCGTGACCCATCCCGCCTTGCCGCCCGGGTCCGAAGCACGCCCCAAGGCATTGTTGTAGAGCAGCTCCACGTAGTCGGCATTGGACAGGTTCGCGCCGTAGCGCTGGGCGAATTCCGGACTCTGCAGAAAGGCGTCCGTGACGCTTGTCAGCGGGGCACCCCTTTGCCGGACGTCGAGCCAGGCGTTCAGCCATGCCTGGTCGGCCGGGCGGCCGAGCGCCACCTCGTACAGGCGGACGATCTGCGCCGCAGCGCTGTCGGGGCCGAGATGCAGGGTGCCGTCCACGAAGCGCACGGCCTCGACGCCGCGCAGCAGGTGGGTGCCGCCGCCCAGATCCAGGCGCAGGCCATCCTCGGGAAGCGCCGTCGATCGTGTCCCGCGGAAGCCCTCTCCGGTGACCAGCACGTCGTAGCCGCCACCGGCCTCCAGCCACTCATTGCTGGGCGGGAGGAACCGCACCTCATTCTCGTTGCCGCGCCGCACCAGGCGCTCGAAGGTGACGCCCGACAGGTTGGTCAGGTCCGGCGCGGCCGCGAAGGCGGGGAAGTCCTGCGACACCGCGATCGGCCCCGCTCCGGTGAAATTCGACACCCAGTTCTGCGCCAGCACCGGCACCACCACGTCCCGGCCCATGATGGCGTTCGGCGCCTCTGCGTTGGATGCGACGAAGCGCACGCCGGGCAGCGTGCTCGCCGCCGTCTCGCCCTGGAAGGTGCCGTTGTTTAGGATGAAGCCCGCATTGCTGCCGAGATAAAGCGCCATGCGGCCTTCCGGCGTGCGCTCCACCACCTGGAAGCCGGTGTGGCCATAGATGGTGAGGGTGTCCCCCTCGGCCGGGTTGAAGTCCAGCAGCAGGTCCACGCCGTCCCCGGCCTGGTAGACGAAGGCATCCGCGCCGCCATTGCCTTCCAGCATGTCGCCGGTGGCGACGCCGGTCGCATGCCCGTCTCCGTCGAGCGACATCCGCCCGGCATCGCGGCCGCCGATCACGATGTCGGTGCCGTCGGCGCCTTGCAGGCTGTCATCGCCATTGCCGCCGGCGACGACGTCATGGCCCTGGTTGCCGGTCAGGATGTCGTTCCCGGCACCGCCGAAGAGGTAATCGTCACCGTTCTCGCTCTGCATGTTGTCGGCGCCAGATCCGGCGATCAGCACGTCATTGCCGTTGCCGCCCTCGCCGATGTCGTCGCCCGACCCGCCGAGCAGGATGTCGTCGCCTTCCCGCCCCTGCACATTGTCGTTGCCGGCGCCGCCGTCGAGGACATCATCCCCGCCGTGGCCATTCAGCGAATCATTGCCGGCACCACCATAGAAACTGTCATTGCCGCCGAGGCCGTTGATGGAATCATCGCCGCCATTGCCATGGACGATCTCGGCATAATCGGTGCCGGGATAACCGTCATTGCCGTTGCCCAGGCCGAGATTGGGCGCGTAGTTGGGCGAGCGCCCGAGATCCAGCACCAGCCCGGCACCGCCGCGCAGGTCGGAAACTCCCGGTGCGAGCGTGACCAGCAGGCTGGAAACGCCGTTCACCGGGGAAGCGTCGCTGTCGATCGCCTCGTCTGCGCCACGGTCCTGCGCGGTGAAGGCCGTGCCGATCAGCGGCGCATAGCCGACGCGATAGCTGCCGGCCTGCAGGTTGAGGAAGGCATAGTGGCCGGCGGCATCCGTGACGGTGGCTGGGCCGAGCGGCTGTCCCGCCGCGTCGAGCAGCCGCACGCGCACGCCCTGGAGCAACTGCTCCCCCGCGTCGCGCAGGCCATTGCCATCGGCGTCGAGCCAAACATCGCCGCCCAGCAGCGTCGTCGAGGTGAGGAACCCCGCCGAAAGGTTGGCCACCGACTGGCCGGAGGTGACGGCAAAGCTGGCGCTGCGCCCGGTGGCTGGGTTGGCGTCGCTGTCCACCGCGTCATTGTTGCCCTGGTCCTGCGGGCTGAACCCGGTGCCCGGGGGTGCGAGGAACTCCACCTAGTGTCCTGATTCCGTAGTTCCTCCGATCGTCTGGGAGCGAAGGCAGAAGCGCTGGATGGCGGCGAGAATGTCG
>NZ_QXGS01000042.1 GCF_003604215.1 Teichococcus vastitatis | reverse complement strand
GCTGAAGGGGATAAACTGCGTCATGCCCATCAGATTCGCGGATTTCAGACCGGAGGGAAATCCGACAGACTGCTAGAATGCATCAGTGCGGAATGGCCACACGGGACGTCGGTACCATCGCCTGCTCGTTCGCCAGGAACTGATAAGCGCCTCTGGCCCAGCCTGGCCGTCGCAGGCCCGCTTCTTTTGGCCTAATCCGATGAGCGGACCGGCAGCTTCCGGCTCAGCCCAACCGAAGCTGGCCGCGGGGCACTCTGTTGATGAAGGCTGATCTTGTCGGCCAAAGATCACGGCTCCATAGCCGCCAGCGCACGGCGCAGGATGGTCGGGATCATGCCGCCTGCCTGGATCAGTCCCAGTTCACGTGCGGTATCCAGCAGAGCGGTAGAAGTGCCGCGCAAAACACGGCCGTCCCGCCGCCGCAAAACCACTGGCACAGGGGCCCGGGGCTTCAGGATCGCCGCCTGCAGCGCGATCTCAATGAGATCGCCGGCTTCCAGGCCGAGGTTGTCGAACCGCCATCCATCCGGCAGACGCAACGGCACCACGCCCATTCCCACCAGATTGGAGCGGTGAATGCGCTCGAAGCTGTTCGCCAGAACCGCCCGTACGCCCAGCAACTGGGCACCCTTGGCCGCCCAGTCGCGCGACGAGCCGGTGCCGTATCGCTCGCCCGCCAGGATCACCACGGGCAGCCCGACCTCCGCGTAGCGCGCGGCGGCGCGCCATGCCGGCAGGACCTCTCCCGTGGGCGCGAAGACCGACTGGCCGGCGACAAGGCCCGGCGCCAAGTGGTTCACCACGGATTTGTTGGTGAACAGGCCGCGTAGCATCACCTCCCAATTGCCGCGCCGGGAGGCGTAGACATTCAGGTCACCCGGGTTCTCGCCCCGCTCGATCAGCCAGGAGGCGGCGTCGCTCCGGGCCTGGATCGCCCCTGCAGGGGAGATGTGATCGGTGGTGATGTCATCGCCCAGCACCAGCAGGGGATGGGCCAGCAGAGGCCCGTCGGTCCGGCTGTCCGGACCGACGTTCACGAAGGGCGGGGGGCGCAGATAGGTGGAGGCGGCATCCCATGGGAACAGGGCGGCATCAGGCGCCTCCAGCGCGGCCCAGACGGCAGAATGATCTGCCTCCGCCCCGGCCGCGGCAATGTCGGCCGGATCACTGGCGGCGGCCCTCACCGTTTCGATCTCTGCCGCCGATGGCCAGAGATCGGCGAGGCGAACCGGAAGCCCCCCAGACGTGAACCCCAGCACATCCCGGCTGATATCCAGCGCGGCCCGTCCGGCGATGGCGTAGGCCACCACCAAGGGCGGAGAGGCGAGCAGCGCGGCATCGATCTGCGCATGCACGCGGCCGGGAAAGTTGCGGTTGCCCGAAAGTACCGCGACGGGCCGCAGCCCTTCCTGCCGCACGGCCTCCGCCACGGCCGGCAGCAGCGGGCCGGAATTGCCGATGCAAGTGGCGCAGCCATAGCCCGCGATGCCGAAGCCCATGGCTTCGAGGTCCCGCAACAGCCCTGCCCGCCGCAGTCGCCGCTCCGCACTGGGCGAGCCGGGCGTCAGGGAGGTCTTCACCCAGCCAGGCACCTGAAGGTCCATGGCACGGGCCTTCCGCGCGACCAGCCCCGCGGCGACCAGCAGGTCCAGGTCAGTGGTGTTGGTGCAGGACGTCACGGCGGCGATCGCCACGGCATCCGGCGGTATCCCGCCCTTTCCCGGGGCACCGCACTGGATGCCGGCGGCCTGCAGCGCCGATCGCACCTCTGGGGGAGCCAGCCGATCCTGCGGGCGGTGCGGGCCGGCCAGAGAGGGCTGGACCGAGGAAAGGTCCAGTGCCAGCACGCGCGTGTAGCGCGGCGCCTGGGATGGCTCATGCCACAGTCCCTGGGCCCGCGCATATTCTTCCACCAGCGCCACCTGCGCCGCTTCTCTCCCGGTTTCCCGCAGGTAGCGCAGCGTCCTGTCGTCGATCGGAAAAATGCCGGTGGTGGCGCCGTACTCGGGTGCCATGTTGGACACGACGGCACGCTGCCCGGCCGTCAACTGCCCGACACCGGGGCCAAAGAACTCCACGAATTCGCCGGAGACACCGGCCGCGCGCAGCATCTGCGTCACGGTCAGCGCCAGGTCGGTGGCCAGGCTGCCGTCCGGCAGCGCGCCGTCCAGCCGCACGCCGACCACTTCCGGCACCCGCAGCGAGACGGGCACGTCGAACATCACGCCCTCCGCCTCGATACCGCCCACGCCCCAGCCCAGGACGCCGATGCCGTTCACCATGGGCGTATGGCTGTCCGTGCCCACCAGCGTGTCAGGCACCGCCCAGGCCTTGCCGTCGCGGATCTCGGTCGCGACCACGGTGGCCAGCCGCTCCAGGTTGATGGTGTGCATGATGCCGGTGCCGGGCGGAAAAACGCGGAAGCCGCTGACCGTGCCCGCGGCCCATTTCATGAAGCGGTAGCGCTCGGCATTGCGCGCCATCTCGTTCGCCATGTTGGCCTGCACGGCATCCGGCCGCGCCGAAACATCGACGGGCAGCGAATGGTCGGTGGAGGTGGCGACCGGCACTGCCGGGTTGAGGCGCGCGGGATCGCCGCCTGCCCCCGCCAGCACGTCCCGCATGGCGGCGATATCCACCAGCGCCGGCCCGCAGGTGGTGTCGTGCATCAGGATGCGGGCTGGCGCGAAGGGGATCTCCGCTTCCGACCGCCCGGTCTCCAGCCATTCCAGCAGGGCCGCGCGCCCGGCCGCGCGCTGTGCGGCGTCCGGCTGGCGCATGACGTTCTCCAGCAGGACACGGTGGCACCAGGGCATCCGCGCCAGCATGCCCTGCCCTCCCGCCGCGGCGGGAAGATCGATGCAGCGCAACCGGCCGAAGGGACCTTCCAGCCAGCGCGTCAGCACCGGCTCCGCCTCGTGCCGCAGGCCGTCAGCCATGATGTATCCGGCTCCCGGCCCATCCCTGTTCGGTCAGGTCGAAGCGGGTGACGTCCTCGATCTGCTGGGTGAACCATGCCTCGATGGCACAGGCGCGCTGGCCATGCGGCACCATCCCGCCCGCCGCGTCCAGGGTCAGGGCCAGGTCGTGGCCCGGCATCAGCACGGTTCCCGGCACTTCGCGCCAGAGGGCGTTCAACCGGGCGATGGATGCCGCATGGGCGCCGGCATCCAGCGTCATGTCGGCGCGGCCGCTAGCCAGCTCCGCGCGGTTCTTGGCCACGTCGGCCGAGAAGATGGTGCGTCGGACGCCATCGAGCACGAAGACAAGGTGATGCAGCGTGTGACCGGGCGCGGTGAAGCAGGTGACGCCCGGCAGGCCCGTCTCGCCATCCCGCAGACGCCGCAGGCGGGGATGCCGGGCCAGTGCCCGCACCGTGAACTCGGGATAGAGCGGGTCACCGTCCGACAGGCAGAGCGCCATCTCCAGCTCGGCATCGCCGGCATGGATGGCGGCCTTGGGGAACATGGGCCAGTTCAGGCAATGATCGTAATGCAGGTGGGTCAGCAGGAGGTCCGTCACCGCCTCCGGCGCCACGCCGGCCGCCTGGAGCTGCGCCAGCAGGCGGCGCCGCGCCCCGAAGCCGCCGGTATCGAGCAGGGCGATCCGCCCCTCCGGCCCGCGCGCCAGGGCAACCGTGCTCCAGCCGAGGCCGCCATGGTACTTGGATTTGCCGGGGTAGCCCTGCAGCAGGATCTCGACCGTCCAGGACATCGCACTGCCTTTCCTCATGATGATGGCGCCGGCCGCCTGGATGGAGGCCGACGCTGGTATCCCGCCACGATCTCGGTCAGCCGGCGGGGGCCTGCATCGCCTCCAGATCGGCCGTGGCGACCGTGACGCCCTCTCGCCTGGACCTGGCGTAGAGCGCCATTTCCCGGTCGCCGGGCGCCATCACCGGTCGGGCGGGGTCGGCGGCCGGCGTGCTGCGCAGGATGGCGCCGAAATCCGCCATGCGCTCCCGCATCCATTCGGCGGAATGAAGCTTCGTCGTGTCGATCAGAATGAAGACATGGCCGAGGTTCTGCGCGGCCTCGGGGTTCTTGTCCCAGGCTTGCACATGGGTCAGGTAGGCGGCGCCGGACAGCAGGCCCGCCAGCAGGTCCACCATGACGGCCAGCCCGTAGCCCTTGTGCCCGCCCATCGGCAGCAGGAAGCCTTCCAGCCCCTTCTTCGCATCGGTGGTCGGCTTGCCATCGGCATCCGCGGCCCAGCCTTCCGGCAGGGGCTGGCCCTGTTGCAGCAGCTTCCGTATCTTGGCCCGCGCCGCCACGGACAATGCGATGTCAAGCAGGATCGGGTCGCCGCCCGGATTGGGCATGCCGATGCCCATCGGATTGTTGCCCACTCGCGTGTCCTTGCCGCCCCAGGGCGCGATGGTGGTGGTCGCGTTGCTGGCGATGATGCTGGCAAAGCCTTGCTCGGCCGCAAGGAAGCTGTAGGGCAGGATCGGGCCGAAATGGTTGCTGCCGCTGGCGAAGGCGGCGCCGATGCCGACCTCGCGCGCCGATTGCACCGCTGCCTCCAGCGCCCGCATGCCGACCAGCGGCCCGATGCCGTTGCGCCCGTCCACCATCGACAGGCCGGGCGCCATCCGGGCCACCTGCACCTCGGCCCGCGCGTCGATGCCGCCGACGCGCACGCGCCCCAGATACTGCGCCACCCGGCTGACGCCATGCGTGCGGACGCCGAACATGTCCGCCAGCACCAGCACCCTGGCTGTCTGCGCCGCATCCTCCTCCCGCATGCCGCCGCGATGCAGGGCGCGCGTGGCGAGGTCCAGGAGGTCGCTTTCGGGAATGGTAATCTCGGTCATGCTCGCCTTGTGATTCTGTTCAGGGTGGAGCGGCATGCTCAGCCCTCCGGGGTGATCCGGGCATCGCGGATGATGGCGGCGAATTTATCCGTTTCCTCACGCACGAAACCGCGGAAGGCTTCCGGCGCCAGGCGGCGCGGGATGATGCCCTGCTCCATCAGCTTCGCCGCCAGGGCGGGATCCGCCAGCGCGGAATCCGCCGCGCCCGCCAGCCGGTCGAGCACCGGGGCCGGCGTGCCGCCAGGGGCGAAAACGCCGAACCAGTTGATCAGTTCGTAATTCTCCAACCCCGGCGCGTCCCGCAGCGGCGCCACCTCCGGCAGCTGCGGCATGCGGTCGCGGGAGGTGACGGCCACCGCACGAATCTTGCCGCTCTCGATCAACGGCAGCGCGGCGCCGAGGCTGCTGAAGCTCATGGTCACGCGACCGCTGGCCACGTCCGTCACGGCGGGCGCGGAGCCGCGATAGGGCACGTGCAGCACATCCGTGCCGGCCATATGGTTCATCAACTCGCCCGCCAGGTGCTGCGGATTGCCGATGCCGGAGGAGGAGAAGGACAGCTCCCCCTTCTTCGCGCGGGCATAGGTGATGAGTTCCGCCGGTGTCCGGATGGGCAGTGAAGTCGGCACCACGACGACACAGGGCACCGTGCCGCATAGGGCGACCGGCGTCAGTTCCCTGGCGGCGTCATAGGTGATTCGGTCGCTGTAGAGGGACGGGTTGACCGCGACCTCGCCAGCTGCGGCGAAGAGGATCGTGTAGCCATCCGGGGCCGCCTTCGCGACGGCCTGCGCGCCGATCATCGCGCTCGCCCCCGGGCGGTTCTCCACGATCACCGGCTGCCCCAGCTTGGCCCGCATGGGCTCGCCGAGCAGGCGCGCCACGATGTCCACGCCGCCGCCGGGTGGATAGCCGACGATCGCTTTCACCGGACGGTCGGGATATCCGCCCGGATCCTGGGCCCTTGCTTGGCCGCCGGCGAGAGCGAAGGCGGCGCTGACTGCCAGATGGCGGCGTGAGATCATGATGGCGCTTCCTCGAGGATGGTGTTTTATCCCGAATTGCATGTTCAAGATATAAAATGCAATCCTAAATCGCGCCTGCCGCCTGGTCGTATTGCAGGCCGGCCTCCATGTGCCTAACCGAGACCGCGAAACCGGAGATCGCCCGCCGCATGGCCGAGACACCCACCAGCACCGTCTCGCAGATCGTTCAGGCCTTGGCCGAGGATGTCAGCGCCGGCGCCCTGTCCGCCGGGGCGCATCTGTCCGCCCAACGCCTGGCCGACCGCTTCGGCGTGTCCCGCTTTCCCATCGGGCAGGCCCTGCGCGTGCTGGCGGATCACGGCGTCGTCACGCCGGCGCCGCGCCGCGGCTTCTTCGTGGCCAGAGAAGGGCGGCAGCCGGCCCTCATGCTGGCGGGCCACCGCCAGCCGGAAGGGCTAGCCGCCATCTATTTCGCGATCGCCGAGGATCGCGTGGCGGGCCGGCTGCCGGACACCATGTCGGAAGCCGCGCTGCGCGAGCGCTATGGCGTGACACGCGGGCAGCTCAGCCAACTTCTGGACCGCATCGCAGCGGAAGGCTGGGCGGAACGCCGCGCCGGCTATGGCTGGCGCTTCTCCTCCGTTCTCACCACGCCGGACGCCCTGGAGCAGACTTATCGACTTCGCCTGGCGATCGAGCCCGCCAGCCTGCTGGAGCCTAGCTTCCGGCTGGAACCCTCCGTGGCGGCGCAGTGCCGCGTGGTGGAGGAGAACATGCTATCAGGTGGTATCGAGACAGCCTCCACAGACGCGCTCTACGAGCGCGGGGTCCGCTACCACGAGGCCATTGTCGGCGCTGCAGGCAATCCCTTCATGCTTGAGGCGCTGCAACGAGTGAACCGGGTACGTCGCCTCTTGGTTTACCGCTCCTTGGTTGATCGCCAGCGCTTCTACCGCCAGGCGCGGGAGCATCTGGCGATACTGGACCTGCTGGAAGCCGGGCGCCAGGAAGAGGCATCGGTGGCCATGCGGGCACATCTGAACGAAGTGATGCAGAAGCTCTCTGCTTCACGCCCCCTCCTGGAAACCACAGCCTCCTCGCCGGCGGAACCACGCTGACAGGTGAGGACGTAGGCTACGAGCCGAGCATCTGGTCCTCAGCCACATCTTTGTTTTCTTCTCTTTGGCAGATCGCCGCGTGGCTGGTCGGGGACTGCATTGAAGCATTACTGTGGCGATGAAGAGGATGCAGGCCGGTTCCCCATCTCTTTCCCCATGCCTGACTTCTTGATGCCCTCCAACGGGAGACTGGTGGGAACGCCGCCGCTCCCCTCAGAGCGCTTCACCCAAGTAGTCCTATCTGCCCTACTACCCACCCCTTTACTACTCACCACTCAGCATGTTCGTGCTCGCGGCATCTTCCTCGCCGCGCGCCGAGCTACGGCATGGGCACGGCCGCGAAGCGAGCGTTGAGCAGATCGAGGCCGGCCCCAGGCTTCGGCATGGCGGCCGCAGGGTGTAGCAAGTTTATTAATCTCTACCGCGAGCGGCAATCTGGGCTGAGGCGGGTCGATGGCAGCCATGCCTCCCTACGAGAGGTGCCATCGATAGGATACCTTGCTCTCACCAGCGCTGCAGGCGCCTCCTCAAGAACGATATTCAGGGATGCTCGGGTACGAAGCATCGGCGACGACTTTGGTAGCGCGCTACGGCCGGGACTCATAACCGATAGCCGGCGATGGCGGCGAGATGGAGCCACGGCAGGGGAACGGGCTGGAACAGCACTTCCAGAGCCTGCTCCGCTTCGGCGGAATGTTCGGCACGGCGCCCTGCTTCTGGATCTGCTGACGGATGGCATGGGTTTCGCAGACATGGTCGCCCATGACCAGGCTAGCGGATGGCAAGTTCCGCAACAGCCCGTCAGCAGCGCGGCAGTCAGCCGCCTGTCCGGGTGTCAGGACGCAGGCGAGCGGGCGCACCTCCGGTCCTCACTCAGGGCTTGGCTTCTGGTGGTGCGGCCGCCGTGGCTGATGCCGGGCGCCTGGATCTTCTGCCCCCTTTGCCGCCGGTGGCACAGCGATGGGCCCTCACGGGAGTGCTGCCGAGCAGTAGCTTGGCAGGCGGCCCGCCTGCCGCGACCAGGGCCTGGAAGAGCCTCGTATGGCGCGACAATCTGGGTGCGAGCAGCGCGGCAATCAGGGTGAGAGTCTGAAGCTACGGCGGGTGGATGATTGTCGCGGCGCGGCACGGAGGCAAGGAGTTTCGGAAGGTGCGCGGCAATCAGGATGAGGTGTTGATTGTCGCGCGCGTCGGTGGCCTGCCTGGCCCGCGTTTCCGCTCGACAGCGGTGCGCCTTCGGTAGCTTTCAACGTTCATCTCGAAGATCGTGGCGTGGTGGACGAGGCGGTCAACGGCGGCGAGGGCCATGACCTGGTCCGGGAAGATCCGGTGCCATTCTCCGAAGGGCTGATTTGAGGTGATGAACAGCGACCGGCGCTCGTAGCGGGTGGCGATGAGTTCAAAGATGACGCTGGTTTCTGACTGATCCTTAGTGACGTAGGCGATGTCGTCGAGGATCAGCAGGTGGTACTTGTCCAGCTTGGCGATGGCAGCTTCGAGCTGCAGATCGCGCCGGGCGGCCTGAAGCCTCTGCACCAGGTCGGTGGTGCGGGTGAACAGCACGCGCCAGCCATTCTCGATCAGGGCGAGGCCGAGCGCGGCTGCGAGGTGCGACTTGCCAGTACCTGGTGGGCCGAAAGCCAGCAGGTTGGCGCCCCTGTCCAGCCAGCTGTCGCCCGCGGCGAGAGCCATGACCTGCGCCTTGCTGATCATCGGGACGGCCCCGAAATCGAAGTTTTCAAGCGTCTTGCCCGGCGGCAGATAGGCTTCCTGCAGGTGGCGCTGGATGCGCCGGTTGGCGCGCTCGGCCAGTTCATGCTCGGTCAAGGCGGCGAGGAAACGGGCGGCGGGCCATCCCTCCTTGTCGGCGCGCGCGGCGAAGTCGGGCCAGATCAGCTTCATGGCCGGCAGCCGGAGGTCGTTGAGGGCCAGCGACAGACGGCCGGCATCGATCGGGTCGGCGGCGGTCATGCGACATCTCCCCGGTGGATGGTGACGATGTCGTCGTAGGTGCCGAGGGCGGGATGGGCGACGACCACGCCCGGCAGGGTGGTGATATCGGGCATAAAGCGAGCCCGCAGCTCGGCCATATCGGGGAGGCGCCCTGCCTCCAGGAGGGCCTCGAGCGCACTGGCCAACTCGGCCTCGCAGGCCCGCTCATGGGCCAGGGCGAGGATCTCGACTGTGGTGCGGCAGGCCTGACGGGCCGGCTGGCGGGCGAGCATGGCCTCGAAGGTGCGGGCATAGGCCGGCCGCGGAAACAGGCTGTCGCGGTAGACCAGGCCCAGGAGGGCCATCGGCTTGCGCCGCAGCGCGTGGATGACGTGGCGGTAGTCGACCACATGGCCGTGCCGGCCGTCGGGTTTCCGGCGGCCTCGGGACAGCGTCAGCTGGTGCGAGCTGCCGAGATAGACCTCGAGGCGGTCATCGTAGAGGCGAACCCGCAGGCGGTGACCGATCAGGCGCGAGGGCACGCTGTAGAACACCTTGCGCAGCACGAAGCCGCTGGAGGAGGTCACACTGACGATCGCCTCCTCGTGGTCGGCGGTCCGGCGTGGCGGGAGAGACCGCAGCGCGGCGCGCTCGATGTCGATCCGCGGTGCCACTCGGGCGTTGCGGCGGCCGACCACCTCGTCCACGAAACCGCGGTAGGTCGCCAGGTCCGCGAAGTCACGCGAGCCGCGCAGCAGCAGGGCATCGGCAATCGCTGCCTTGAGATGCCCGTGCGCGCCCTCGATGCTGCCATTCTCATGGGCCAGGCCGGGATTGTTGCGGCTCGGCTCCATGCCATAGTGGGCGCACAGCGCCTCGTAGCGGCGGGTCAGGTCGTCCCGCGCGTTGCGGTCGAGATTGCGGAAGGCGGCCGAGAGGCTGTCACTGCGATGCTCATGCGGTGCGCCGTCGAGCGCCCAAAGGGCGTCCTGCAGCCCCTCAGCCAAGGCGACGTAGCTTTCGCCGCCCAGCACCACATGCGCATGCTCGAAGCCCGAATAAGCTAGCCGGAAGTGATAGAGCCGGTGCTCGAGAGGTGCGCCGGCGATGCTGACGGCCAGTTCGCCCATGTCGGTGAAGTCCGACAGGCCCAGCCGCCCTGGCTGATGGATCTGGCGGAAGATGACGTCCTGCTCGGGGCCATGCAGCGCCCGCCAATTGCGGATCCGTCGCTCCAGGGTGCGGCGGATGCCGGCGCCAAGCTCCGGATGGCGCCGCAGCACCTCCTCGGAGACAGCGATTGGTCGCAGGCCCGGGGCGGATCGCAGCAGGGGAACGATCTCGCTCTCCCAGACTGCCGCCAGCGGATCGGGTCGTCGGCGTCGCCGTGGCATGTCTTTCTGCGACTGCGGGCGCGGATCCCGCTCAATCCGATAGGCCGTTGCGGCGCTGAACCCGGCCCTGGCGGCGGCGATCGGCACCGGGTCTGTCCGGCGGAATTTCATGTAGAGCCTCATCTGACGGTCAGTGACGTGGCGGCCGGGCACCATGCGGCTCCCTCGGGAGAAGGACGCCATTCCGGTGCCGACCGGCCGTAACCGCCAGACAGTGAGACCACGTCAGGGGTCCCGCCTCGCCGCTGTGATCCCTCCGGCCGGGCTACGCCCGACCTACAGGACCACAGCGGCGTCTCTCATCATGATCGCCGGACCGTTCTCATCCTGATTGTCGCGCAGCAGCCTCGCCCAGACGCCTTTGCCAGCCCGTCGCACAAGCCGATGATACAGCGTCTTGCGCGAGCCGTAGCTGGCGGGCGCATCAATCCAGCGTTCTACTTGGTCGCAGCACATGAACGATGCCGCTGATCCCCCGCCGATCGCCGGCGCGAGGCATGCTACGCGGCTTGTTCGGCAGGAGCGGTGCCAAACGCTGTCACGGCCGATCCGCCAGCCAGAACTCGCCGCTCATTCTTCACCCGCTCCTAACTGCAGGCCGAGGTGAATCGCCCAGTGCTCTACCGCGCAACCATCTTTATGGGTCCTGATCCTAGACGGTTGCCCATGAACTCGCCGAGGCGCACTCTCCGTTCCGGAGTCCATTCTTCGTTGAAGATCACCGCCTCTTTCTTGAACAGCATGACGATTGTTGAGCCGAGAAGAAAACGCCCCATTTCTTCGCCTTTCTTCAACACGATATTCTGGTCGGCATAACTCCATTCAGATACCTTGTTTGTGCGTTTCGGATTGACCACCCCATGCCATACCGTAGCCATGCTACCAACGATGGTCGCGCCGACCAGCACCATCACGAATGGCCCACAATCCGGCGAATCGAATACGCAGACGACGCGTTCATTGCGCGCGAACAGGTTCGGCACGCCGCGCGCTGTGGCCGGATTCACCGAGAATAAAGTGCCCGGCACGTAGATCATGCGGGTGAGCTTGCCATCGCATGGCATGTGCAGCCGGTGGTAATCCTTGGGGGACAGGTACAGATTGGCGAAGCTGCCATGGCGGAAATGAGCGGCCAGCGCAGCATCACCGCCGATCAACTCAGTAATGGTGAAACGGTGGCCCTTAGCCTGCAGAATATGGTGGTCGTCGATGGCACCGAATTGGCTGATCGCTCCGTCTACCGGACAGACGAAATCGGCCGACGCGAGCGGACGCGTGCCGAGCCTGAGCGGACGCGTGAAAAATTCATTGAAGCTCCTGTAGCTAAAAATGTCCGGATTCTCGGCTTCATTCATGTCGACGCCATACCTGCCTATGAACCAGCGGATCAGCCGGGTCGTCATCAAGCCTCCCTCCGCCCCGGCAATGCGGCCGGCGATGGTGGTCAACCGTTGCTTCGGAAGCAGGTGTTGAAGCAGAATTCTCAGGCGATCGGACATGCTAAAACTCAAAATGAAGACACGGTCATATAGTGCCGCGATCCGCCGTGAGAATGGCTCCGCTGACCGGAACCTCCGCCTGCAGGCCAGCAGCGCAGTTGGACGCCTTCGGAACCTCGCGCTTAGCGGTGCCGAATTGATTGACTGTATCTGACCCAGCAGGGGCGGCAATGATGGCAGGCAACCCGGGTTCTTCACTGTGGAAGAGCGGCACGCGGCGCCCTCCGCGCCAAGCGATCCGCTGGGGCGCCTCTCGGCCGTGGTCGACTCCGAGATCTTCTGCCCGTTGCCTAGGTTATACAGCACAATAAGGCAAGATTTTGTGATTTTGTCGTTTAATTGAGAATAAGACCTCAATCTAAGGTTGCTAAGTCTGTCGGCTTGGCAGCATGAAGCACTACTACCTCGACAGCCCTCATATATGGCCAAGCTACCATGGAACTGTTTGTTTACGAACTCGTGCCTCAGCCGGACAAGCTCGGTGACCCTCGTTGGAGCGTGAGCCGGTATACAGGCATGTGCCGAGTCACAGCTCCGTCTGAACCACAAGCTCGAGCATGGGCGGCTGGCAAATTCACTGTTCCCATGATCGATCACTGGCCCGATAGGTCGGCCTCGGCTTGGCTTTCGGAGGAACTTGTTCTGATGGCAACGGTTCACCGGGCCGGAGATGGCAGTGCCGAGGGCGTGATCTTTGTTCCGCTGATTCCTACTTCGGCATGGGGAGCCCTAGATGGGTGAAGCTAGGGCAGACAGAACTCCGTGGCGACGATGAGGTGCGCTTGGGTAAGTGCATAAAGATATCAACATGAACTAGGATCTGGCGTCTGCCGAAGATCAAGGTCATGGATTCGTGATCCAGCAGATTCCTCCAAGTCAAGCGGACAGCTCAGGCCGCCGCACGGTGCTCCCTACAGAACGCACCTACGCGGCCTGGGTGAAGACAGGCCTGAAGGCACTGGCGGCCGGACTGGGTGCCAAGAAGGTCCTGGGCGGCGTTCTCCCGGAATGGCGTATTCTTTCGGCCCTCGTGTTGTTCGAAGCCTTCAGCTTTGTGGCAGCCGTCTGGCAGGAAGTCTGGAGCTGTGCGCCGCCGCCAAAACTCGGTGTGAAACGCGTTCCGGCACCGCACTGTGTTGGTCTACCTTGGGGCTTTGATTGGGGTCTGGTTCGGTCGTACAGACGGCGAGTAGTCGGCTATTCCACCTGCGTCGAACTTCTTCCTGAGGCTGGTTCCGGATGACGATCAGGTCAAAGAAGGCGAGTATCCTCAGCAGTTCTTCCGAGATCGCGAGAAAGGAACGAGTATGAGCGACGACTACATGCGGGAGCAAGGCGAAGCCTTGGCCCAACATCTCAGGCTGACGGATGGCAAGTCAGGCTATGTGGAGGCAACGGCTGACGGCTTCCACGTCTATGTCCGCCGGAAGTGGAACGGCAAGCAGCTCGCTACCTGGGACGGACTGCCAGTCGAGTGGCATGAGAATGTAGGCAGCCACAAGGCTGCCAATCGTTGAGGTCTGCTGGCACCAAATTTCCCGCAGTTGGTCTGCGATTGTCACAACCTGCAGGCAGTCTGGACAATGGTGATCAGCTGGCGGCGGCTCTTCAGGTGCTTGATGCAGCGTTCGATACAACTGGGTAACGTAGAGAAGGGCCTCTGAACCTCTGCTGAGTGTCCCCGCCGCACGCGGCCGGAACCTCCTGCTGCCCCCACGGTCACCTTCACCCTGGCGTAGGGCATGATTGTCAGAGCTGCGCCTCACGCAGGATGGCGGGCTGTTTGTCCGCTCCACCGTCCTCTTGGGACAGCTGGTGCTGTCCTGTGCCTCATCCCGGGTCCGGCAGCCGGACATTGGAAGGCCATGACCATTCGTGCAGGAATGGATCTTCACGGAAATGAGAAGGCGCGACGGCGGTGTGCTGTCCAGCACCGTCAGCAGCGATCCGCGGCGGAGATCTCTCCAGCCGGTACCGCGGCGCCTGGATCAATCCCAGCCGCGCGTGTGTGGCCGCTGCATAGACCTCCCCACCGCTTACGGTGAGGAGTGACAGCAGCATGACCCTGCTCATCTCCGACCCAACCGTGAACTCGAGAGACAGCACTACGCCGGTCGCCGAGGAGTGGAAGCCAGCCATGTAATGGTCCTGCAGCGCGTCGACCTGTTCTGGCAGCCCATGGCGCGCGACGTAGGCGGGCGAAACGCAGGTGACCTACTGCAGCGTCGTCAACCGCCGCACGACCAGGCCGTTGCCGGGAAGGCTGCCGGCACGGAGCACGCAATCGACCCCTTCGCGAGCCAAGTCGACGTACCGGTCACCTTCCCTGAGGAACAGCTCGATACTCGGATATAGGTCAGGAACCGGGAAGCTTCGGCAGAACCCAATGGCTCACCAGCGTGCCATGGACGTTGACGTGCAGGAGGCCTCGGGGCTCGATGCGAGTGTAGGTGCCTTCCGCCTCATCCAAGTCGGCGATCAGTTGCAGGCAGCGCTTGTGTAGGCCTCGCCGTCCAGGGTTGGGACAACATGGCGCGTCGTGCGCTGCAGGAGCTGGCGGCCAAGGCCTTGGTATGCATGATCATCGAGTCCGGTGGCAAAGCCACGGCCGTGCAGGCCGACATCGCCGACGCCATCGCTGTGGGGCAGTTGTTTGACAAGGCGGAGGCCGCCTTCGGCGGCACCGACATCCTCGACAACACGGCCGTGCCATGCATCTGGCGACGATCACTGAGAGCGACGACGCTCTGTCTGACAGGATGATCGCAGTCAACCTCAAGGGCAGCTTCAACACCATGCGGGAGGCGGCACGCCGCCTGCGCAACGGCGGACGGATCGTGAACTTCTCCTTCAGCGTGACGACGCTCCTGCATCCGACCTACGGCGCCTATGCCGCGACCAAGGCGGCAGTGGAGGCCATGACGGCCGTGCTGACCAAGGAGGTGCGGGACCGCCACATCACAGTCGACGCGGTCGCCCCCGGTCCCACCGCTACTAAGCTGTTCCTCGATGGCAAACCGCAGGAACTCATTGATCGAATC
The DNA here is from genome assembly GCF_003604215.1 of Teichococcus vastitatis. GTDB lineage: Bacteria > Pseudomonadota > Alphaproteobacteria > Acetobacterales > Acetobacteraceae > Pseudoroseomonas > Pseudoroseomonas vastitatis. The sequence continues at coordinate 6,975 of NZ_QXGS01000042.1, read as the reverse complement.
GCCAAGGCGGGGCCGCTGGAGCGCTTGGCAGAGCCGGAGGATATCGCGGGGGTGGTCGCTTTCCTGGCTGGATCGGATGGCGCCTGGGTCAACGGCCAAACGCTGCGTGCGAATGGCGGCATTGCCTGACCACCCTCCCCGTGAGGGAACCGATCCCACGTGCGATCCAGTAAGGATAAACCATGTCAAACTCCGTTATTCTCCTCACGAATGCCTCCTCCGGCTTCGGCCTCATGACCGCACAGGCCCTCGCGAGGGCGGACACACCGTCTACGCCCTCATGCGCGAGACGGCGGGCCGGAATACGGGGCGCGTCATCGAGTTGGGTGCCTGGGCGACGGAGCACTCAGGGCGGTGATGGACGTGCTGGCCGTTTCCTACGCAGCCGAGTTGACGGGGTGGAACGTGGGGACCACCATCCTGGTGTCGGGTGCCTTCACGAAAGGCACCAACCACTTCGCCCATTCCGGCTCGCCCGCGATGTTGCCTGCGCGGCCGAATACACCGAGGACCCCTACCCTGGCGTGGCTGATCAGGCCCTGAAAGGCTTGGCCGCGTTGGAACGGAGCGCTGCCGATCCTGCTGCGGTGGCCGATGCCATCGTGAACGTCGTCGCTAATCCCTTCGGTCGCCGCTCCTTCCGGGTGCACGGACCCTTCGCAGCACGGAGCCGAGATCGTCAACGGTGTGGCCGATCGCCTCCGCCGCGAGATGTACCGCAACACCGATCTCAGCGATCTGCTCGCCGCATATCGACGGCTCACACCGGGCGGCGATGTGGAACCGAGTTCGCTTTCCAGGTAACCGGAGATCCGCACGACTGCGATGAGAGATGTTGGGCTGACGTGTTCAAGCGCAGGGCTCCGGACGACCGGATGAGGAGCGGTGCGCAGCCGATTCGTCTCCACCTCTCATCAGGGCTTGCGAAGTCACATCAATGGGTACTCAGCCATCGCAATCATCCGGCACGATGACCTGCAAGGCTTGGGGACGAACATGAAACCGTAGGGGTGGCGTGAGAAGGAAGGCTTCGCCATCCATCATCACCCGCAGCGGCCGTCGGCTGCGGATCACAACCTCGGTCGCAGAGCAGGCGTCGATCTCCGGCCGGTCACGCCATGCACCCAGGAACATCGCCAGGATCATCTTCAGCGACCACCAGGCGCCAAAATGGTGCGCGACATACAGCACCAGCTTTCCTTCATCGAGCCGGCGCCGCGTGAACACCTCGCCGAAGCCCTCGGAATAGGCATTGTTGGCGACCACAAGCGCCCGGGTATGGATCGTCCTTGGCAAGCTTCCGTCGGTCGCGATGTTCAGCCGCATCGGCATCTGCTTCACCGTGGTGCGGAACGCGCCAACGAGAAAGCGCCAGCGGCTGAGGAAACCGGCCTCGCCGCGCGAACGCTCGCGATGGCGGCCAATGGCGGTCGGCAGGCCCAACACGGCGTTGCAGAGAAACACCCGCCCGTTGACTTCCGCCACATCGATCGTCCGCAGATGCCCGCACGCCAGGGCGGCCATGGCCGCCGACAGTTCCATGGGCAGGCGCAGATCCTTGGCCAGCATGTTCATGGTGCCCAACGGCAGGACCCCGAGGGCAATGGGCGTGCCTGCCAGCCGTTGCGCGGCGGCGCAGATGGTGCCGTCACCACCCCCAACAATCACGGCATCCGGTGCCATCGCGATCGCCCTGTCCAGACGCCCGTTCAGATCGGAGGTGTCGCTCGCGGGTATGATGGTCGCCTCCAGACCGGCGCCTCGTAGCTGCGTAGCGAGTCCGGCCTCCGGATTCGCGTGGCCGAGGAGGCCTCCGGAAGCCATGTTCAGCACCACCGCGACGCGCCGCATGCCGCAACCACTCCTCAAATCACTTCAGCTTCGGCTATGGGGGCCGGGCATGGTGCGACGATTGGATGACATCGTCGCCGGAGTTGGTTCCGGTCACCTGAGCAGGTTGCGGATCTGATCTGAGATCCAGGCGGAAGGCCACGCGGCCATCTCGCATTCGTCGGCAACCCGATGTTCCCGGCAATTGGCTGCCAAAGGCAGCCTGTGCGGATCTTCCATGAAGCCCGGCGATCCTCCCTCTGGGCAGATCGTCCTGTCACCGAGGCCCCCCTCCGCTTCCTGCCCAATCCAGGGTGAGCGTGGCGCAACGCGTGGATACCGATGGCGAAACTCCCGGCCGGACCATGCCGAACCGAAGCGGAGCCATTTCGGATGCTATTGCGGATTGTTTCATGATGCGCAAACATCAGCATGGCCTGAAACCCGGACGAAGATCCGGACGGCAACCCGCTGGGACAGCCACGGCGCGCTGCCCAGCTGGCCATAAGAAGCCCATGGGGAGGATGCGTTGGGTAAATTTGCCAGGGTGTCTCGCCGTTCTCTCTTCCATATCGGAGCAGGAACGGGCATCGCGCACTTCACTATTCTTCCAGCCCGTGCCGCCACGGAGTTCCGACTTACTCATCCTGCCGAGGTGACGCATCCCGTGCACACCGAAGCCGAGAAGATGGCACGACGCATCCAGGATCGAACCTCCGGTGAAGTCCGGATCCGTATCTTCCCGAGCAACGCTCTGGGTTCACCGGTGGAAGCGGCGCAGCAGACCCGGTTGGGCGCGATCGACCTGATCTTGTGCAATCCCGCTAACCTCGAGGCGCTGTCCCGCACCATCGCCGTGATCAACCAGCCCTACCAGTTCGACAGCTATGAGCATGCGCATCGCGTGCTGGACGTCACCGCCCGCGATTGGCTGTCGCAACAACTTCGCACGGCCGGCTTCACCTGGATCGCCAACTTCGAGTGGGGCTTCCGTGCCTTGTCCAACAGCCGCCGTCCGGTGGACACCCCGGCCGATGTCCAGGGACTGAAGCTCCGCGTGCCGCCGGAGCTTGCAATCAAGGCGGCCTTCGAAGCTCTGGGCGCCAACATCCAGACCATCGCTTTCCAGGAGGTTTATCTGGCGCTGTCCAACAAGACCGTGGACGGGCAGGACAACCCGATCGGGACCACCTACGCCGCCAAGTTCTTCGAGGTCCAGAGCCACATCGCGCTCACCCGGCACATCTATGCTCCGATCATGTTCTTGGCCAACCCACGCTCCTGGAATCGCCTGAAGGACGAGCAGCGCGAGATCTTCATCGAGGAGGCCACGGCGGCCGGCAACGCAGCTCGAGCGGGCGTGCGCAACCAGGAGGAGTTCTACCTGGCCGAGATGCAGAAGACCGGTGTCGCCATCACTCGTCCTGACGTGGCGCCTTTCCGCGACAAGATGGGGCCGGCCTATGAGCAACTCCGGCGCGCCCTCGGCGAGGAGGTGTCAAAAACCTGGTCGAGCTTTGTTGAAGCCGGGCGCGGCACTGCCTGATCCTGTGGTTCCCCGGCGCCCGCGGGCCACGCGCCCTGGAGGCTGGCCCACCTTTCGCGGGAGAGCCGCATGCTGATCGCTTCCATTCTGATTGCCCTTTGCGTGTTCATCCTGTTCGGAGTTCCCATCGCGGTCGCGCTTGGCTTGGTCGCGATAGGAATCATGTGGATTACGGCCGGAACGGATCTCTTCGTCATCATGATCCAACGAATCTACGCTGGGACCACGTCCTTCCCGCTACTGGCCATCCCCTTCTTTATCTTGTCGGGGAACCTGATGAACACGGGCGGCATGACGGAGCGGATCTTCGCCGTTGCACACATGATTGTCGGTCGCATCCGCGGCGGACTCGGCCATGTCAATGTGCTCGCGAGCATGCTCTTCGCGGGCATGTCCGGCTCGGCAGTGGCCGATGCGGCGGGACTGGGCCTGGTGGAGATCAAGGCGATGCGGCAGGCCGGCTACACGCCCCGCTTCGCCGCTACGCTGACCGCGGTTTCCTCCACGATCGGACCGGTGATTCCGCCCAGCATCCCCTTCGTCATCTATGGCAGCCTTGCCAATGTGTCGGTGGGCGCGTTGTTCCTGGCCGGTATCGTGCCAGGGGTCCTGATGGGCATCTCGTTGATGGTCATTGTCGCGATCGTGGCGAAGCGTCAGAATCTTCCGATGGGCGAGGCGCGTCCGCCCGTGCGGATCGCGCTGCGCATCCTGGGCGACGCACTGCCGGCCCTGGCGATGCCACCGCTGATCCTCGGCGGCATCTTCGGGGGCATCGTCACGCCGACCGAAGCGGCGGTCGTGGCCGCAGGCTACGCGTTCCTGCTCGGAAAATTCTTCTATCGGGTGCTGTCTTTCGCCGAACTCCCCAGCATCCTCTGGGAATCCGGGCGGCAGACCGCGCAGGTGATGTTCATCATCGCGGCCTCCGCTCCCTTCGCGTGGGTACTGATCCAGCAGGAGATCCCCAACGCGGTGATTGCCAACCTGTTCAACCTGTCGCGCGAACCCTGGGTGGTGCTGCTGATCGTGAACGTCGTGCTGTTCGTGCTCGGCATGTTCATCGAGGGGGTTGCGATCATCATCATCGCCTTCCCCGTTCTGCTGCCGGTCATGATGCAGATCGGCGTCGATCCGGTGCATTTCGGCGTCATCATGGTGCTGAACATCATGATCGGACTGGTAACGCCACCAGTGGGACTGTGCCTCTATGTGGTATCGGAAGTTAGTAAGGTACCCATCGGGGAGATCGCTGCGGAGATGTGGCCCTATGTCGTGGCACTGATCGCGGTGCTGATGGTCGTCACCTATGTGCCCGCACTTTCGCTCTGGCTGCCGCATGCACTCGGTTACGGGTTGGTACGATGATCGCCGCACTCCGTATGGCCGATCATGGGATCGCCGGGCTGTGCCGATGGGGTGTGATAGGCGGCCTGCTCGGCCTGTTCTTCCTGCTCCTGCTCGGTGTGATTGTGCGCTTCGTGCCTGTGCTACCGATCTCCGGCTATGATGAGATCGTGGAGTTGCTGGTGATCTGGCTGACCATGCTCGGTGCGCTGGCGCTCTGGCGGGAAGGAGCGCTTTACCGCGTCACGGTGGTGGAGGCGGTGCTGCCGATTGGGCTGCGGCGAGCGGTCGGGTTTGCGCAGCAGCTTCTGATGCTTGCCTTCTCGGTGGTGCTGGTCGTGTGGGGGCTCGATTTTCTGCTCCTCGCCGGAGAGACGACGCCCTTCCTCGGCGCGGATAAATCCTGGTGGTATGCCGCCTTGCCAGGTCCAGGCATGCTGATGGTCGCCTACAGCCTGGTTGGATTGTGGCGGGTTTGGAGAGGCAAGTCAGCTCTTGCCGAGGGCGGGTCGATCGTCGCTTGAAGCGCATCATAGGAGAAGGATGAATGGTGGGGCGCCTGAAGGACAAGGTGGCGATCGTCACCGGCGGAGCCGGCGGGATCGGTGCAGCGACAGGGCAGCTCTTCTGCGAGGAGGGCGCACGGGTCGTGCTGGTGGATCGCGATGCGGCAGCGATGACGGCGGTGGAGGCGGAGATCCGTGCGGCAGTGCCGGGAGCGGAGCTCCTGCCACTCATCTTGGATGTCGGTGAGGAGGCGACGGCTGCCGTCATCGTCGCCAGCACAAAGGCAGCGTTCGGCCGTCTTGATGTCCTAGTCAACAATGCAGGCATACGATCATATGAGCCCCTTGCGGAGGTGACGAGTGAAACTTGGCGGAAGATCCTGGCCGTTAATTTGCTGAGCCACTCCTACCTGACCCGCGAGGCACTGCCGGAGTTGAGAGCGACAGGGCGGGCCAGCATCATCAACATCTCCTCGACCCATGCGCTTAATTCCCGCGCCGGAATGGGACAATACGACGTGACCAAGGCTGGAATCCTGTCCATGACGCGGACCCTCGCATTCGAGGAAGCCTCGCATGGTGTCCGCGTGAACGCTGTCTGCCCAGGGCTCACCCTGACTCCATTCCATGTTCGGCGCCTGGACAAGACACGACAGGAGCTTGAGGCGGAGGAGGTTGAGAACTGCTTGCTTCGCCGCTGGGCCACCGCACGCGAGGTGGCCTATCCGATCCTGTGGCTTGCCTCGGATGAAGCCTCTTACATGACTGCTGCCACGATCATGGTAGATGGCGGAACGCGAATACCTTAAGCGGGAAAATGCTGCTGATGTCTCGCTCCGACCAGCAAAGATTTCGACGAATTCTTCTTCGTGTGAGACATCGTAGAACAGCATGCCGTCCTTCAGGCCGCATCGCGGAGCACTGAGCCAGGGTCGGGTTGGCCTTGCTGTTTAGTCCTAAGGTTTCATGGTGCGGGTCTGATTTGAAACGGTGTGGCTGATCTGCCCATGCTTTGCAGATGGCTTCGTAGGGGGTCAGGCCCTGCAAGGTCTTCAGGCGCCGGGCGAAGTTGTAGGCGGCCAGGAAGTCTGCGAGGTGGGTGCGCAGCTGGTCGTGTGAGCCGTAGTGGAAGCGCTTGACGGTGGCTTCCTTGATGGTCCGGTTCATCCGTTCGACCTGACCCTTATCCGGCATGATGGCCGCGGTGCCCTGATGATTCTGCTGTTCCGGGCCAGAGCAGCCCTATGGTGAGGCCATCCGGGACATGGGGCACCGGGAGCACGCAAGTGCGGGCAGGCCGTCGCATAGACCATGGGCTGAGAGCCCGAGCCGTTATCTGGCCGCCCCTGCGGCTCGCCCGGATGCGCTGCGAGCGCGGATCCGGAGTTGCCGTGTTGCCCGCCAGCTCTCGTGATGTGGAACAGGATGGCAAGGAGGCAGGCCGGTGAGAGTCGTGGGACTGGATATCCACCGCGTATTCGCCGAGGTGGTGATGCTGGCTGACAACAAGGTCGTTCGGCTCGGGCGGATCGGCATGACGCGAGACCACCTGGAGGCATTCGCTCGCACGCTGACCCACGACGATCACGTCGTGGTGGAGGCAACGGGGAATGCCGCCGCCGTCGTGGAGGTGATCGCGCCATATGTCGGGCGCGTGGTGATCGCCAATCCGCGGCAGGTGCGGCTGATCGCGCAGGCCAAGATCAAGACTGACACGATCGATGCGACGGTGCTGGCCAAGCTCTA
>NZ_QXGS01000041.1 GCF_003604215.1 Teichococcus vastitatis | reverse complement strand
CGCAGCGCCGTCGACGCATCCATCGGCGCACGATTGGCAACACCCCGGATCCCATCCGTGCCAAACAGCCGGCGCTCGGTCTTCACACTGGCCATGGGCTTCTCCTTCTCTCGTCTGCCTTGGTCTGCAACCGTGATCCGGCTTGTCCACGAGCGGGACCTATCGGGCCGAGTACTTTTTTGCCTTGGAGCTGAAGCAAGCGGCCGGCAGCCGCGGCCGCATGCACGTCATCGAGGCGTGTGAACGTGTATGAATAAATCGCTACGACCAGCGCATTCCGGTGCCGCGCGCCTCGTCAACTCCCGCGATCACCCAGGCACTGTTCACCAGGATGCTTTGGTACAGGTCGAGAAGTGGAACCAGCGGCGCCAGGGTCAAATCATCATCCTGCTCCAGGATATAGATCATTGCCGTCATGACGTTCAGAAGCGCTACCGAACCGATCCAGCCGATCACAAAGCCCATCGATTGTCCCAGGACGAGCGAGGCCCCGATGGCGCCCCAGAAAAAGAAGTTCAGCAGCGGGATGAGGTAGATGTCCAACGGGTAGAGCACGGTCATCACGACGGGCAGCAGCAGCGCCTTCTTCTCCGTCCTCATGAGCTTGCGCAATGTCCGGAGATAGATCCCGTAGACCTGCCAGGTCCCACGCATCCACCGGTAACGCTGGCTCATGAGCGACGCCACGTCGTCCGGGCACTTCGTGTAGGCATAGGCGCGCGGCTCGTAGACGATGCGTCCGCCGAGCGCGAGCGCCGAGAGCGACAGCTGGAAATCCTCGGCAAAGGTCTCCCCGGAGAGCGGGCCCGGGACCGCGCCGGAGCCCTGGTGAGCCTTCGCGGTCGGCCCGGTTCCTGGGATCCGGGCGATCCGCTCCATCATCTCGCGCCTGTAGAGACCGATGGGACCAGGCACAACCGTTACGGCGCCCAATGCGCTCAGAGCCATGCGCATGCCGCCATTGCCGAGGAGATATTCTGCGGCCTGCAGGCGGGTGAGGAAGTTGTGGCGGTTCCGGATGGTCACCTGCCCGGAGACGGCAGCCACGCCCGGTTCCAGGATTCTCGGCACCATGATCCGAAGGGCGTCCCTGGCAAGCCCGGAATCGGCATCCACGCAGAGCAGGAGATCGCCTTTCGCCTTGTGGTAGGCGAAGTTCAGGCTGCTCCACTTGCCGCCATTGGGCTTCGTGTAGACGCGGAGGGTGCAGTTGGCATACTGCCCCGCCATCGGGAATGCCTTCAGGAAGGTATCATCGGTCGAGCCGTCATCGACGAAGATGACCTCGTAACTCGGATAGTCGAGACCGATCAGCGAGGTGAGCGCGCCGATCACCGTCTCCGCCTCGTTGAAGGCTGGGACGAGGATGGACACGAAGGGCGCCTCGGCGAGGTTGCTGGGCGGGCTGCGGCGCAGCCGGTCGTGCTCGTAGAAGGCCAGCGCTTGCACGGTAATCCAGCGAAGCAGGACCACCGCCCCGATGACGATCAGAGCGCAGCCCCAGGCCATCGCCAGCGGTCCCCGGTCTGCGAGTCCAGTTTCCGGAGAGAACAGGGCCTCCTGAATGGTCCAGGGCAGCGTGAAACTGAGAACAAGACCGTAGAGGAAGGTGGTGATCGCCAGGAAATTGACGGTCCAGCGGGGATAGGCCCGGGACTTCGCCCGGAACTCTCCGGCGGGGGCAGTCGCCTCGGCCATGGCCGCTACGCCGCGGCCGCGGCCGCGAGGGCGGGGGTGTTGCGGACTTGGTCGAGCACGGCGATCAGCGCCGGGTCGTAGCTGCGGCGGCTCCACATGCCGAGTGCGCGCTCGAACTCCTCATCGAACACGATCTCCTCCCGCAGGGCGCGGAGCGCCGGCTCGCCCATGCGGTCCGCCAGGTGGATCACGGTGCGGATGAAATCAGGGTCCTCGTCTGGTGTGCCCTGGCGAAGCAGCGCGTGGAAACGGCGGGCCGTCTCGTGCAGGCGCCTGCCGAGCAGTTGCTCCTCGATCTGCACCGGGGGCGGCAGTTCGCTGGCCTTGCGGCGCAGGCCGCTGGTGAACATCCCGATGCAACCGACGGCCGTCAGGATCAGGCTGCCCCGGAAGGGATAGCTGGCCATCAGGTCAGGCCGCCATAGCAGCTTGGCCTGAACGGGATTGCCCGCGCTGGCGAGGAGGGTGATGGCCTCGAGCGGAAGCTTGACATCGAAATCCGCGATGACGCGGTTCTTCTCGTAGGGCGCTTCCTTGTAGGCGCGGAACTCACCTTCGAAGAACTTGTTCAGAATCGGTTGCTCAAGGGCGAACTGGACTTTCCCGGCCTCCTGGATCGCCGCGATCTCCTGCGTCGGTACCCAGATCCGTGCCGAAAAGCCGCTGCCCGCGGAGAGCGCGAGGATCGGCGTATTCTCCGGCGCGAAGTTGGGAGACGGATGGCGGTAGACCACCTCGCCCGCGAAGGGGGCCTTCACCTGGGTAACGGCCAGCATGCCGGCGCGTTCCGCCCGCAGGGCACCCAACTCGTGCACGGCGGCTTCCCGCTCGCGGGCGGTTTCCCGCATGGCACGCTGGCGGTCCCTCAGGATGGCCTTCTCATTGTCCGCCATCTGGTGCGTCAGCTCCGCCGCAGCCTGCCGCTTGGCAGCCAAGTCACCGTCGAGCCTCTCGATCTGGTTCGCCAGCGAACCCAGGGCGCGTCCGTAGCTCTCATCCAGCGCCAGCCGGTAATCCGCGAGTGACCGGAGGTTGGCCTGTGCCCGGCTGGCGGCGGAGCTGTGGAGCAGGTGGTTGCTGGTTTTCTCCTCCACCGCGACCACGGTGCCGATGCCGCCGCGGCTCCGGAGATCCACCGCCCGCCTCATAGCGGATTGCGCGATCTCAGCCTGCTGAACAGCCGCCGCCAGCGCCTCCTTCTCCACGGCGACCAGAAGGTCGTTCTGGCTTCGCTTCTCGGCGTACTGCGTCGCGGCGTCCAGGTGCGCGCGCTCCGTTTCGCGACGCGATTTCTGGAGATCGAGCGTCATCACCTGCACCTGCTCGGTCTGCTGGCGGAGCTGCGCCTGCTTCTGCAGCAGCAGAGTGTCCACAGGCAGCACGCGGAGAGCGAAGTAATCGATCTTGGCCAGGGCCTGCTTGATGTGGCTGTCGATCACCGCGAGCTGCTCGTCGAGCGAGGGCGGAAGGAACGCGGCGATGGTGCTGCCCTTTTCCACATGCCCTTCCGAGACCAGCCGGTCGGCCGACGCGTTGCGCTTGGCGTGGACAACAAACAGGTCCTGCCCGCCCACGATGCCGCTGCGCTGACTGAATTCGTTGTAGGCCCAGTTGCCGGCAGCGCCGAAGACCCCGAGGATCAGGGCAAAGAAGCTCAGCCGCGTGAGCTTGTTCGGCTTGGACCGGTTGCGCTTGAACCAGACGGCCAAGCTGTAGGAGGCACAAAAGACACCGAAGCCGATGAGGCCGCTGATCACGGCGATGCGCAGCACATCGCTTGCTTCGATACCGCTCATTTTTTGGAACTTTCCATAGGATATGTACAAAGAACGTTGCGAAGGCCATACCTATAGAAGGTTCCCAGTAACGAATATCACGAGCGCGTGATTATGCGTTGCAAAACCGATATAAATATTCTTGTCAGGAGAAAACGTCTCGTTTGGTTTGCATGACGAAGATATTTTCAACTCAGATAGGGCGGCGACACCGCTGTGCTCCGTTCTCGCGGATTCGCGGTACATGGCATCAACAAAACGAAGGAGCGGAATGGTGCACCGGGTCCTGAGCAGCAGGCGAACATGATCTTCAAGCTTGCCAGGGGCTGCATGCCGGTACTGATTCTGATATCCGCTGTGGGTGGCGCTATTCCTGCCCGCACAGAATCACCGCAGCCTCTAGGCGCCCCTCGGCTGACGGCACCGCCGGCTGCGCTTTCTGGCTCTGCCGGCTGGCTCGAACGGTTCGACCGCCTCGACAAGGAGCGGTGGTGCATCAGCGGCGATTCCTACGCACCGTTCTGGGCCACGGACGGGCTAGATGGCCGCTGGAACCCGATGGCGGTTTCAGTCGAAGGTGGATCTCTCGTGCTGAGAACCGAGGTGGGTAACCGCCAGGTGGCTGCGGCGGAGGTCCATACCTGCCAGAGCTTCGGGTTCGGGACCTATGAAGCCGCAGTGATGGTGCCCGCGTTGAACGGTGTGATCAGCGCGATGATGTCCTATGTGGATAATTCACGAACGGAAATAGACTTCGAGTTTGAGGGGCGCGATGCAGCCGCCCTGCATACGGTGACCTGGACGTCTTCTGACACGAAGGAACACAGCCTGCACATCCACGCGGCCGCATTCCCCGGCACCTGGACCAGACTCAGGTATGAATGGCGTCCAACAGGTGTCGAGTTCTTCGTCAACGACCTGCCTGTTGCTCATCATCGCGGTGTTGTTCCCTCCACTCCTGCGCATCTGGTGTTCAACGTGTGGCCGACCGATAACCCGGAATGGGGCGGCCCTTCGACCGACGGTGCCGCGGTGATGCGGGTGGATTGGGTCAGGTTTACACCCATCACCGTACTCCCAGCGGCAGCCTCGAGTGACGAGAAACGTTGACCATTTCGGGTCCGGCTCGACTTCCGCGGTGTTGTCACATTGATCCGACTTAACGAGTTCTGGACAGGCCGGGCCACAGAGGAGCACTGCGCTGTCTAAACCGTCTCTTTCTCGAGAGGTTTTTATTTATTGACGCTACGACTAAGGTTTTGTATCAACCTTTTGGTGATGCGGGGCCGTGATAACCCGCGATGTTCTCGGAGGGTTCCATGTCTGCTCCCCGCCCCATTCTGATCGTTGAAGATGACGATGCCCTGCGCGCCACCCTGGCCGAACTGATCGGCCAGGAGGGCGAGTTCAGCGCCGTCGAGGTCGGCAGCGCGACTGCGGCCGAGGAGATTTTGACCCGCGCCGGCGCGCATTACGATGCGATCCTGCTCGATGTCGGCCTGCCTGACGCGGACGGACGCGACTTTTGCGCCAAGCTTCGGCGCAACGGCCAGCGTATGCCCGTGATCATGCTGACCGGCGCGGATGGCGAAGCCGATGTGGTGCGGGGTCTCGAGGCTGGGGCCAACGACTACATCGCCAAGCCATTCCGGGTTAACGAGGTGCTGGCCCGTGTTCGTGCGCAGCTTCGCAGCTTCGACAATTCGGAGCACGCGGTCCTTAAGCTCGGTTCCTTCAAGTTCCGCCCCAGCGCCAAGCTGTTGGAAGGTCCGGGCGGGAAGCACAGAATCCGGCTGACCAGCAAGGAATGCATGATCCTGAAGTTCCTGCACCGGCTTGATGGGCAGCCCGCCCCTCGCACGCAGTTGCTGCATGAGGTCTGGGGCTATAGCAGCGCCGTCAGCACCCATACTCTGGAAACCCACATCTACCGCCTACGGCAGAAGATCGAGGCCGACCCCTCCCAGCCCCGCCTGCTGCTGTCCGTCACCGGCGGGTATCGGCTGAGCCTCGGCGCTGCGACCCAGGGCACCGGGTTCGAGACACACTGAGCAGCGTCCTGAAGCGGCCATCCGGGATGTGATCGCAGCGCACCCGGATGGTGGCCGACCGGTAGAGGCGGGAGCCTTGCGTCTGATGGTGCTGTGACACACGATTAGCCGCTGTACCGCCCACGGCATTGCATTGAAAACGCGTTCGGCCGCCTCAAGAAGGCACGTCGTATCCGTGATCCAGGATCGCTGCACTCGCACCTTTGTCGGCCATCTGCGGCGCCGCCATGATCCTCTGCCGGATCAGGATGCTCTGAACCTGGACCTGCTGACCTAGTCCGATGCTACACGTCCGGCCTCCCTGGACTGGCCGGGAAGCTGGCCAGTTCCGGATCCTGGAGAAAGTACCTCAACATCGTCACGCGAGCAGCGTGACACTGGCTCAGGTTGTCAGCCTGATTCTGGCCTCGTTGCGGGCCAGCAAGACGGTGATGTCGTCCGCTGGTGCGGGCCGCCCCAGGAGATACCCCTGCACCAAGCCGCAGCCCACATCCTGCAAGGCTCTCAGTTGAAGGTGATCCTCCACGCCTTCCGCCACGACGCCCAACCCCATGGTCCGTCCCAACTCGACGATGGCCTTTACGATGGCAGCGGCGTGGGGGCGCGATGGCAGCCCCGCCACGAAGGAGCGATCGATCTTGACAGTGTCGATCTGATAGCGATCCAGGTAACCTAACGATGAATATCCCGTGCCGAAATCGTCCAATGCCACGCGGATTCCGAGCGCCCGAATGCTCGCCAACACCTCGCCCACAACAGCAGGCCGGTGCAGAAAGATGCTTTCCGTGACTTCGAGCTGCAGCCTTCGGAAGTCCAGGCGAGCAGCGGACAGCGTTTCCTGCAGGTTGGTTACATAGGCCGGGTCGCTCAGTTCCGCGCCCGAAGTGTTCACGTTCAGATACAGGTTCAGGCTCGGGAAGTTGTCAGTCCATTCGCGCAGCTGATCGCTGGCCTTTCGCAACACATGTCGGCCGATCTCCCGGATCAGCCCGCTGTCTTCGGCGATCGCGATGAAGGCCGCAGGAGACATCAGGCCCCGGCGGGGATGCTGCCACCGGACCAGCGCCTCGACCCCGACGATGAGACCGGCGGCCGTGTCGTAGATCGGTTGATAATGCAGCCGGAATTCATCGCGGGGGATGGCGTTGCGCAGATCAGTCCGGAGTTCCAGCGCCTCGACGGCGCTCTCGCGCATGGTGTCCGAGAACACCGCATAGCCGCCGCTGCCCTGGCGTTTGGCGTGGTACATGGCGATGTCCGCGTCGCGCATCACGGCTTCGGCGGTAGACGCCGTCGTGGTGGTCTGCACAACACCGATGCTGAACGAGGCGAAGACTTCCTGTTGTTCGAGCCAGACAGGCTGCTGCATGGCACGGATGATCCGTTCAGCCAGGGCGGCCGCGCCGCCGAGTTCGTCGGGGTCCTCGACCAGCAGAGCGAATTCGTCACCGCCGAAACGCGCCAGCGTGTTCCGTGAACTCACGCAGGCACTCAGGCGCCGGCCCACCTCCGTCAGCAGCCGGTCTCCCGCTTCGTGGCCAAGGCTGTCATTGACCAGCTTGAAACGGTCCAGGTCCAGGAACAGCACGGCACAACAGGGCCTTGCTTTATCCTGCTGCTGGCCCAGCGCCAGCCTGAGGCGATCCATGAAGAAGGTGCGATTTCGCAGTCCGGTGAGGTCATCGTGCAAGGCCGCGTGGAGCAGTCTCGCCTCGATCCGCGCACGCTCCCGGATCTCGCCTTCCAGTACGCGCGCCTGGTCCTGCAATTGAGTGAGCAGCACCTCCTGCCGTCGGTGGGATTCCTTGAGGTCCTGGACATCGGTGGTGGTACCAAGCCACTCGACGATGCCGCCTTGCCCGTTGCGCACCGGCCTCGAGCGAGTGCGATGCCAGAGGTAACGGCCGTCCGCGGCCCGGCGTACGCGGAATTCAACATCGAGGAGGTCCCGCGGCCGCGCGGAATCCCAGGCCGTCATGGCCGCTTCCCGGTCTCCGGGATGAACAGCATCGAGCCAGCCAAGCCCGCAGGCTTCATCCCGGGTCTGGCCGGTGAAGTCCAGCCACTGTGGGCTGGCCCACTTCCAGTGGCCCATGTCACGCGAGCGCCAGATGAGCTGCGGCACTCCTTCCATCAACGTGCGCAGATGCTGCTCGGCCTCCGCCGTTCGCTGCCTGAGGCGGTACAGGTCATCCACGTCCGCCGAGCTGCCGACCCAGTCCACCACACCGTTTGGAAGCATCACCGGAGCTCCGGGCAAGGGCGCGGCGCGGGTCTGGTGCCAGCGGTAGCTGCCATCGGCGACGCGCCGGATGCGGTGCTCCACGAGGTAATCGCCCATCGCCGAGGCGCGGGTCCACGCCTCCATGGTGGCGGGGCGGTCGTCTGGATGGATGGCCGTGAGCCAGCCGAGCCCGAGACTCTCCGTCTCGTGCAGTCCGGTGAAGACCACCCATTGAGGGCTGGGCCAGGTGCGTTCTCCGCTGGCTCGGCAGCCAAAGACGAGTTGCGGCAGGCCCGTCGCGATGTCGCGAAAACCATCGCCTGCTGGTTCATCGATCAAGGATCGTTGCCTTTTTGGCAAGGGACATCAGGACCGGAAAGATTGTGTGAGCCAGGGAAGTGCCCTTGGACCATGTTGCAACCTGACCGCAACGTTCTCGCGATGAGTTAGATGCGCGAGACATGTACGCTTTGGTGATTAGCAGGAAGCCATGGCAATGCCGCGGCTCCGCCAGGAAGCTGAATTCGAGGCATATCTCGTCATCAGAGCAGGTCCGCCTCACTTCTTGCGTATCTGAGATCCCAAGGCAGGATCTGCCTGAATGCTTGGCTTGAGCTTATCTTGAGTTGAGCCTCACCTCCTAATCTAAAACTCTGTTTAAGACTTGCTCGTAGTACGATACGGGACAGACGTAGAGCGTCGACTATTGGCACTTAGGCTTCATGAACAGCCTGACGCCTGAACAGAGCTGCGCCTTGCTCAAGGACAGGCGCGTGCTGGTTGTCGAGGATGACATCCTCTTCGCCATGTGCCTGGAAGACGAGCTGACGGATGTTGGCGCGGAGATCGTGGGCTGTGCCACCTCGGTCGGCGATGCCTTGCGCATCATCGACCACGCCGCCGCGAGAGGGCGCATCAATGCCGTGCTGCTGGACCTGAACCTCCGCGGCTGTTCGTCCCTGCCGGTGGCCGACGCACTGGCACGCCGCGGCATCCCCTTTGTTTTCTCGACCGGCTACGTGGAAGGTTGCAACACCGGGCGGCACCCGACCGTGCCGGTTCTCCACAAACCCTATAACATGCAGAAGCTGATCTACACCGTGGAAGCGCTGTGTCAGGAATGGGAAAGCCGGCAGGACAGTTGAGGCGTCGCTGAGATAATTTTGGCCGACTGTACGCTATCGGCAAGGCAGCTATCCTTCCACCGCATCCTTGAGTGAACGCTCGCTGAACCCTCCGGCGCGAGTGCCTAGGAGATATGTGCGCTCTTGCCGAAACCCTTCGCAAGAGCCTGTTATGCTGCCTTCGGACTACTCGCCCTGCGACCGCCTGCTGCAAGCCCTGCCTCACAACAACCTGGATCGCCTTCGGCCACAAATGACGCTGGTGCAGCATTCACTCCACCAGAATTTGCATGAGCCTGAGGCTCCCATCGCGACGGTGTACTTCCTGGAAACCGGCTGAACGTCCATGCTGGCCTAGATGGACAGTGGCGACGCCACCGAGGTGGGCCTCGTGGGGCGGGAAGGCGTGGTCGACTTGCCTGTTCTGCTCAGTGAGCCGGCTGATGATATGGAGGCGATGACGTAATGCCAGGGCACGGCCCTCAGCTTGAGCTCGGACGCATTCCGTGCGGCCATGGAGGATGATCCGGCCCTGCGGCACCTGATGCTGCGCTATGCCCTGCTGCATCATGGCGAGGCAGCACGGACAGCTGCCTGCAACGGGCGCCACCAGACCGAATAGCGCCTCGCCCGCTGAATGCTGATGGCGCATGACCGCGCTGAGGGAGACATCTTTCCCATGACCCATGAATTCCTGTCCATGATGTTGGGCGTGCGACGGGCTGGTGTCACGGTGGCAGCGGGATCACTGCAGAAGGCGCATTGATCCGTTACGAGCGCGGTAAGGTCACCATTGCGGATCGACTTGGCTTGGCGAATGCCAACTGCGAATGCCATGGCATCGGCCGGCGGGCCAGCGGCCGGCTCTTCGCCTCGGACGGAAAAACCGGGATCCATCGGCGATAGGCCGGCAACAATCCCGAGGATCGCCGCGCTGGACATCGTCCTCTGACCCCGTCGCGCGGCTGATTTCCACAGCTGTGCCGGAAGGGCGCTTCCGAAAGCCCCCTCCTAGTCGGGACGCCCATTACCCCAGGAGACCTGCCGGTCGAAGAGCGGAGCGGTGGAATATGGTCTTCGCGCGCTGCCATCCTGCATCTGGTGCACATAGAGACGCCGATCAGCCTATCATTCTCACAATCGTAGATGCGGCGCACCAGCAGCGCTTGTTTCGTCACAGATATCGCTGCACGCCGTTCCTGGAAGCCCGCCGAGATGTTTCCATGGGATGCGAACAGCAGTGGCCTGCACAGGGTCCGGCATCTCGACAGCGATCTCGACACCAAGATTCAAGGCGCGTGACGCGGACGGGACGCGTCTGTCGCGCTGGGCGCAAGCGATTGTCTCGTCGGCCTCGCGCAGCCAGATTTCCATGTACAAAAGCACAGGGATCCATCCGAGGCAGGCGATTGCCGGGTGGACGGCCACGAATAACAGGCAGAGCACGAAGCCAAGCCGAAGGCATTCCGTTGCCGCCGTCAATGCGAAGCTCCGCATCATCCAGCGTCGATGCGAGCTGATGTCACCGCGCCAGGCCTGCGCCAGGCCCAGCCCGGTCGTGGCCAGCCAAGCGGCTCCGAGAGCCAGCAGCCCCAGCCTTACGACAGGGGTCGCCTCGATCTCCCAGGCCAGGAGAACCGTCACCAGGGCCGCCGCCAGAACAGATATGGCATATAGTCGTCCAAGCCAGTTGTGCACCTGCGGCCAGCGCCAACGTATTCCGGGCACGAACAGCCATGGCCCGATCATCAATGCCGATGCGCTGCCGGCCTCCCCAATCGTCAACAGCAGGCGCCAGGAAGCCTGATCCACCAGCTGTGTCCCGAAAAAGCGGCTCGAGACTCCGTATGACAAGGAAGCCAAGCCGAGCATTGTGGCGATCAGCATCAGCAGAACCCAGCAGCCATAATCCGTGAGGTACCGGCGGCGCAGGGCCGCGCAGGCGGCGGGCACGGTGCGTTCCATGGCGCCGGCCCTCTTCAGAATCGGTAGGACAGAGCGATGCCGCTGACCAACTGGCTCCTGGAGCCTTCCAGATCCACGATCGGGCTGTCGGCAGCGTCGCCTAGGAGGTAGCTGTAACCCAGGCGCCCCGTCAGGCCCCAGCGATCGTTGAACTGGTAGCCCGCAGTCAGGCCGAGCCCCACGTCGCGCAGCCCACCCCCCGGCCGGTAGCCCGGCAGGCCCGATCGCAGGGCCTCCGGCTCCGTCACGCCGAAATAAGTGCGGGTGTACTCCCCATTGGCGTAGTTCACCTCCGCATCGACGTTGATGAAGAGGCTGCCTTCGCGCAGCGCGGCATAGGAGATCCCCGCCGTGCCGAGAAAGCCGTTCTCCGATCCCGTCGCCGCGAGGGAGAGTTCCACCTCGCCCTGACCAAGGGCGTTGCCGCCGAAGCGGATGCCGAGGAAGCCACCCGCCTCGACAACGGCGTCGATCTCGTTCAGCCGCGCAACGCGGTCGCTCTCCACGTCATCGTCGCGGCCGGAACCAAGGCGGATCAGCGGCCCCGCGACAATGCGGCGGGATGGCACCACGTTGGCCCGGAGGGTCAAGCCGCGCAGCTGCAGGAAGTAGGGCCCAAGTTCCAGATCGCCCAGCAGAAAGGGAGCCAGGGTGCTGGTCTCCGCGCCGGAATATTCCGGCACGAGAGCCGGGCCGATCCCCAGGAAGCCGGACCAGCCGGTGACCGGATCGGAGTCGGCCCTTTGCTGCGCCAGGGCGGGAGCCGCAGCCAGCAACGACGTGGCGAAAAGCGGCCATGTCAGGCGAGCAGCACGATTATTCAACACGGCGAGGTATGCTCCTGTTCATCGGAAGCGACCCTAGGCGGCACCTTTTTCCGGATGATGTGGCTGTTGCGTCAGGAGCGTCACTTTGTGTCAGGCATGATACAAAGTTGCGAAACGCCGGTCATACGGGTTCATGGTCCAGGCTGTAAAAGGACAGGCATGACGCCAATGCCGCATGTGTTGATCGTGGATGACGACGAGGACATCCTGTCGCTGCTGACGCAGTTTCTGCAGAACCATTCCTGCACGGTTGCGGTGGCCCGGCGAGGCGAGGAGATGTTCCCGCTTCTCGAAACCCAAGCTGTGAGCGTCGTGATCCTCGACGTGATGTTGCAGGGCGAGAATGGCTTCGACCTGTGCCGGCGCCTTCGTGCGAGATCCTCAATCCCGGTGATCATGCTGACGGCGGTGCGCGAGCATACCGACCGGATCGTGGGCCTTGAGATCGGCGCCGATGATTACCTCACCAAGCCCTTCAACGCCCGTGAGCTTCTCGCCCGGATCAAGGCCGTGCTGCGTCGGACTGAGGCACCCTTCCCCTCTCAGGATCCGCGCCCGGTGCTGAGCTTCGGTCGTTGGCGGCTGGACATCGCGCGGCGGGAACTCCGGTCCGACGACAACACGCTGGTGTTCCTGTCGGCCGGGGAGTTCGACCTGCTGCTGGCCTTCGCCGAGCACCCGCAGCGCGTGCTGACGCGCGATCTTCTACTGGACCTGACCCGCGGCGAGGCCTATGCGGCCTTTGACCGCAGCATCGACGTGCAGATCAGCCGCCTGCGGCGCAAACTGGAAGCCGATCCGAAGAATCCCGACCTGATCCGAACCGTCCGCAATGGCGGCTACATCCTCACCGCCCCGGTTCTGCGGCGATGAGCCTGCGACGCTGGCTGGACGACACCATCGCCAGGCGCTTCGTGCTGACCATTCTGCTGGCCTTCGGCGCGACCTTGTTGATGAACCTGCTCTTCGTGAGCTTTGCCGGGGTGTGGGGACGGCCATCCCTGATGGAGACGGGCGTGCTGGACGGCGCGGCCATGGCGGTCCGGATCATCGAGGCCCAGCCGCCGGAAGCCCGGCCAGCGATCGCGGTGGCGGCGGGCACGGCGGATTACCGGCTGACCTGGTATCCCGGCGACACCCCGCTCAGGGTCACGGAGCGGCTGCACAGCACCTTCGATCAGGCACTGCCTTCCCTCCGGGCGTCGCTTGGCGGTGCTGACCGCACCATCATCTTCTTCGCATCTGATAGTCCCGAGATGGATGAGGCACGCTTCGGCTTCGATCCTGCGGTGAACGCTGAAACCTATTTCATGGGAATCCAACTGCTGGACCGATCCTGGGTTATCTTCATCGTTCCAGAATGGCGCTGGGGCCTCTCACCCGGTGTGCGCACGACGATCAAACTCTTCTTCGCTCTCGCATCCGTCCTGCTCCTCGCCATGATCACGGCGCGCAGCCTGGCTCTCCCGATCGAACAGCTTGCCGCGGCGGTACGGCGTTTCGGCACCGATCCGGAGGCGCCGCCGATCCCTCCTGACGGCCCGGCGGAACTGCGTGACACCATTCAGGCGTTCAACGCGATGCAGGCCAGGATCGGCCGCTTCGTGCAGGACCGCACGGTGATGCTGGCTGCCATCTCGCATGACCTGCGCACGCCATTGACCCGGATGCGCCTGATCGCCGAGTTCATTGGCGAGCCTCAGCAAGGAAAGCTCTTCCGCTACGTCGACGAGATGCAGGAGATGGTCGATTCCGCGCTGACCTTCTTCCGCGACGACGCCAGCCAGGAACCCTTCACCCGCTTCGACCTGCCGGAACTACTCAAATCCATCATCGACGATTATGGCGATCAAGGGATCACGCTGACCTATGCTGGCCCGGACCATGGTACGCATCACGGCCGCCCCCATGCGCTGAGGCGCGCCTTCGTCAATCTGGTCGAGAATGCTGTGAAGTACGCGACGCCGCCTGCGGTTCATCTCCGCCTGACGAACGGACATGCAGAGATTCTCGTCTGTGACGAGGGACCCGGATTGCCTGAAGAGGCTCTGGAGCAGGCCTTTGCCCCATACCATCGGCTCGAAACCTCCCGTAACCAGACCAGCGGAGGCGTCGGGCTCGGCCTCACGGCGGCGCGGAGCATCATCCGGGCACATGGCGGCGACATCCGGCTCAGCAACCGCCAGTCCGGCGGATTAGAAGCCTGGGTTGATCTTCCCGCCACGCAGCCTGTCATTTAGCAGCCACTGCCGACATGACGGCTCTTGCACAGTTCGGGGCAGGCATTCCGCCATCCATTCAGTGCTCATCGCCGCATCTGTTCTCGCCGGGTCCCGGGCCCGCCGTTCTCCTTAACGAGCCTGGCCGCAGACCCTGGTTGCACTTGACCTATCTTGTCGAGCCGCATGGTGTTCCGGCCGTATCGATAGCGGTTCGACGTCTTCCTTGCCGTGGCGGAGCTTCAGGAACGCTGGGGCAGTCGGCCCAGGACGCTTGGCTCTGCTGTCCTGGGCAGTCTCATTTGCAAACCTAGAAATCAAAGGACGCGGAAACAAGGATGGTGCGCGGCGATCCTACTGTGACGAAATTGCCGGTAGTGAGCCAGTAATCCTCCCCGAAGGCATTCTCCAGGTTGGCGCGCAGCGTAACAGGCTTGTTGCCGAGCTCCGTCCTGTACCGGGCGCCGAAGTCCAAGCGCGTCCAGCCATCGAACCGCAGCGTGTTGGCGGTGGTCAGATAGGCTCCCGACGTATAGATCAAGCGGCTGTTGACCGCGAAGCCTGGTACCCCCGGCACGTCCCAATCGAGAGCGCCCGAGAAGGTCCTGTCTGGCACACCCTGGGCATCGTTGCCGCGCTCGGCCGCGTTGGCCGGGTTGGTCAATTCAGGCTTCAGAAAGGTCGCACTGGCGAGGGCGCGCAGCCCTGGCAGCACCTCTCCAAAGGCGGAGAGCTCCAATCCCCGGTTCCGCTGCTCGCCGTCATAGGCGAGTTCGTCATCCGCGGTGCGGACGGCATTCGGCCGGGCAATCTGGAACACCGAGGCGGTGGTGGTGACCCGGCCCCAATCCACCCGCACCCCGGCCTCGTACTGCTCGGATTTGTAAGGAGCCAGGACGCCGCCGGTGTTCCTGTAGCCATTGGGAACGATCTGGCCACGGGTCAGCCCTTCGGCGTAATTCGCGTAGAGGGAGACGTTCTGCCAGGGCTTCACCACCAGCCCGAACAGGGGCGTCGTCGCATCGGCGTCGTAGCGGCTGGTACGCGCGCCGGTCGCGGTGTTGTAGCTGTTGACGGCCACGTTCTGGAACCGCACACCGCCGGTCAGCAGCACCCGGTCGCCAAGGAAGGACAGCGTGTCGGCCACCGCGAAGCTCGAGAACTCCGTCAGCGAGGCGCGGCGCGGATCGGTGCGTGGCGCGGTGATGGCCGGCAGCGGCGACGGGTCGTAGATGCTGGAGGCAAAGCCGGTGGTCGAGGCGACGTAGGCGTTGCCTGCCTCCTGCCGCAGGCCAGAATAACCGACGTTCAGCGTGTGGCCGACGCCCAGGGTGTTGAAGCGGAAATTCGTGCCGACTGTGCCGGTGAAGGTCTCGCTGTAGGAATCATAATAGGCGTTGGTAACCCGGAAATTACCGAACTGGTCCGCACCGTCCCCGCCGATCCGGGAATCGGGAAAGGTCTGCTCGTTCCAGCCGTCACGGTAGCCGAAGGCGGCGTATGCGGTCACCCAATCCGCTAGGTCATACTCGACCCGCGTGGCGAGGGTGCTGTCCTGCTGCCGCAGCCTAGTGCCCGGATACCAGTTACTGCGCGAATCCGGCGGCGACGGAATGAAGGGGATGGCGTCCGACAGCGTCATCTGCGGACGGAAGTTCTTGGTGTCGTCGCGCTGAAAGATGCCGTCCACGGACCAGCGCAGCCGCTCGCCGCGGTAGTCCAGCCTCAGCGCGGCGAGGCCGCTGCGCAAATTGCTGTCCTCGACCGAGGCCTCGCCGTCGCGGTACAGACCGTTGAAGCGCACGCCCCACTCGTTGTTCGCGCCGTAGCGGCGCGCCACATCGGCGTGGATGCCGAGATTGCCGTCGCTCATGAACATCGGCGTCAGGCGATTCAGGGGCAGATCGCCGGCACGCTTGGTGACGATGTTGATGGCGCCACCGATGCTGCCGCTGGGGGCGATGCCGTTGATGAACGCGCCCGGTCCCCGCAGCAGATCGATCCGCTCGATGTACTGCGCCTGGGCCCGGTTGGAGGAGATTAGTCCGTACAACCCGTTCAGGCCAACATCGGCAGAAGAAACATCAAAGCCACGGATCTGAAACGTGTCGTCGAAGCCGTTGCTGCCGGTCGTGAGGCGGACGGAGGAGTCATTGATCAGCGTGTCGGCGGCGGTACGCCCCTGCTGATCTTCGATCAATTCAGAAGTGTAGCTGGTGGTGCTGAAGGGTGAATCCATCACGCTTCTGGTGCCCAGCAAGCCCAGGGATCCACCCTGTGCCACCTGACCGCCGGCGTAGGGCGATGGCAATGCCGCAGGTCCGCCGTCAGCGGTGACATCCACAGTGGGCAATATGACCACGCTCTGTGTGGCGCTGGTGGCCGTCGCCGGCGGTGCCGCACCAGGACCTGCCGCTTGCTGCGCATGAACGGCGGGCGCAAGCGAAAGGCTGAGGAGCAAGGCGGCTCCGGCCGCGTGCCTGGCCAGCACTTCGGGACTGGGCTCGCGCGACGTTCCTCCCGGACCGCTGATGGGGCTGCCATCATGGACAACCGGCCATGCCCTGGTCCGGTGGTTAGTTCGATGCATCGCAGCAGCCCCACTCATGATGTAAGACATCTATTTGTTAAGAATGCTTCGCATTATCATGGTTCGCTGAGGCCGGGCAAGGTCGCCGGGCGTAGCCTTTGGCTTCGGGCAAAATTCCATTGGCCCGCACCGAGAGTGGCCGGCCGCTTCTTCGCCGAAGAAGTGCCGCGGCATTGCCATGTCTGACTTTAGGCCTCGGGAAGCAACTGCCCTCCTCTGACCACCGAGGCTCATTCACCTCAGGTCAGCTTTTCGGATGGGCTCATCCAGAACAGGCAGGCTCCTCCCGGCCGAAACGCCACAAGCGGTACCATCGGGCCATAAAGAACGTCGTCTCCGGCCAGCATTTGGAGGCCCGGTGACAACATGCTTTCGGCTTAAGAGCCCGTAAGGTTTCTGCCCTGCTTTACACCGCATCAACCCAGTTCGGATCTCTTCAAAAGCCCTCCCTCAATGTTTGAGAGCCGACACCAGGAGGTCAATGAATTGCCGAACCCGGGGCTCTACAAGGCGTCGGGTCGGATAGAGCACGACGATCTCAGCGACCTCGGTTTCGCAATCCGGCAGGAGCCGCAGCAGGTCGCCTGACCGGATATCATCGGCGACCAGGAAGTCCGGAAGCAAGCCAATACCGAGGCCCCTGACGGCGGCGTCGCGCAAGGCTTCACCGCTGTCCAATCGCAGGCGGCTGCGGAACGATGCTGTCATCCAGGTCCCCTTCGCCTCTCGGTAGCGCCAGGATTGCCTGTTCCCGCGGCTGCTGAAGGCGAGGCCCTGATGCCCGGACAGGTCAGCGAGGCTGCCCGGCCTGCCATGCCGGCTGATATAGGCAGGCGATGCCACGACGGAATAGCGGGCCCGGGCTACGACCCGAGACACCAGCCGGGCGCCGGCAGCAGTGCCGCCGAACCGGATGGCGAGATCGAAACCTTCCTCAACGATGTCGATCGGGCGGTCCGTAAAGCTCGCCTCGATCTGGGTGTGGGGCCATTGCGTGAGGTACCGCTCCATGAGGGGCAGGATCACGCGCCGACCATAGGCTTGCGGCGCGGTGAGGCGCAGGACGCCGCGCGGGGTTCCTGCCGGGCTGGCGACGCTCGCCTCAGCCGCCTCCACTGCGGCAAGGATGCCGAGGCCATGCTCCTGGAAAGAGCGCCCCTCATCGGTCAGACTCAGGGCCCGGGTTGTACGGTTCAGCAGCCGCACTCCCAGCCTGTCCTCGAGCCGGGACACGGCCTTTCCGGCCGCGGAGCGGGTAAGGCCTGTTGCTTTGCCGCCGGCCGCGAAGCTTCCTGCTTCCACCACGGCCATGAAGACGGCGATGTCGTTCAGGTTCGCAGAAAGCATCGCAACTCCGGGCTGAAGCGAGGAAGGATCGCGGCAGTGTATCCTGCTATGCGACAATGGGACATGGTTCGGGACCCTTAAGATCCCATATCGGGAGGTATGCTGATCACTCCTGAGGAGATCCGAATGACCGGACATGACAAGACGCTCCGCTTGCTCTTTCCTCAATGGCAGGGCGGTGGTAATCCATCCTACATGTTCGGCGCCAGACTGCTGAACTGGCTGGCGCCTGACGCGGCAGGACCCGTGGAAGAGGTTGACGTCGCGAAGCCGGACGGCCAACCCCTGCGACTAGAGAACGGTATTCCCGCGCGTCGGGCCTTGATGGCACAGATCCAGGACGCCCGTGCCCGGATCGACCGGCATCGGCCGGACCGGATCGTTGTTCTTGGCGGCGATTGCGGCGTCGAACTCGCCCCTTTCGCCTATCTGAATGAGCGGTACGGGGGAGAGTTGGCGGTCCTGTGGATCGATGCCCATAGCGACGTGTATACCAAGGACGTCCATCCCGACGCCCACGCCCATGTGCTGGGCACCCTGCTGGGAGAAGGCGACGCGGATTTCCTCGCAGCGGTGAAGCGGCCGATCAAACCCGGCAACGCGATGATCGCGGGCAAGCGGGACATTCCGGCAGCGCTGCCGGCCCTTCGGGCAGTCGAGAAGGCGGTGGCCGAGCGTCGCCATCTGCACAGCGTCGGCCCCGACGACCTGGCGACGAGCAGCGAGCCCGTACTCACGTGGCTTCGCGCAACCCGCGCGAAGCACATCGCCATCCACTTCGACCTTGACGTTCTTGATCCGGCTGTGTTCCGGTCGCTGACATTTGCGAAACCGGGCGCCTCTGCGCCGGGAGTAAACGATGTCCCAGCCGGGAGGATGACGATGGCGCAAGTCGTCCGGCTGTTGTCGGATGTGGCGCAGGAGGCAGACGTGGTCGGACTGGGGATCACGGAGCACATGCCCTGGGATGCGATAGCCCTTCGGGACACACTGGCGAAGCTGCCGCTGATCGGAACTCCGATGCAGTAGCACAAGATCCGGTCAGCGGAGCCAGAAACAAGGAGCTGCGACGAGCGTCTCCTCGGCGGCCCCCAGGAGCTCCGGCAGTTGCGGAGGGTTTTGCGCGGACCAAACCCGGTGGGAGCGTCACGCGGCGCAGGCTGCAGCGAATGACATGGATGTGCCGCTGACCACGCGCTGACCACGCGCTGGCCGGCGCGGCCGTGGCACCCATTTGTCAAAACATCACTCCGCTCGGTCGCCCCGCCGTGCCAGGCGCCGCGACGCGGCCTCGAAATGAAGTCGCGCCGCTTCTCGCGCATCGTTCTTGCTTTGTGACACTATGGCGCTGAATACAGCCTCATGTTCCTCGAGAACGACGGAGCTGATCTCCGTGGCCCTTGCATTCTTCTGAAACACGCTGCCCAACCGCTCCGTTACGCGGCGATTCAGGAACAGGATGAAATCAATTACGTAGGAGTTCCCCGAGGCGGCGGCGATCGCATTATAGAAGTTGATCTCTGCATCAAGCCGGCGAGCCAACGCATCCGGGTCTTCAGCCATCGGCTTCCGCATCTGCGCCAAACACTTGCGGATGCGAGCCAAGTCGGCCGTACTCCGCTTCAGCGCAGCGAGCGAAGCGGCGGTCGCATGGACCCCGGCCAGCAGATCCAGAATCTGCCGGAGTTCGCGTCGCTTCTCGAAGCATTCAGGCGAGATCCGGAACGCGGAGCGCTGTTCCGGCGAAGTCACGAAGGCACCTGCTCCCTGGCGCGCCTCCACCAGACCGTCATACCTAAGCTGTGAGATCGCCTCCCGCACTACGTTCCGGCTGACTCCGAAAGCGGCCGCCAGCTTCTGCTCTCCCGGCAGCTTGTCGCCCACTTTGAGGCGCCCATCCTGAATATCGCTCGCCAGTGCTTGAGCGATGGTGGCCGGCAACCTGAGAGGCCGCTCGATCGGCAAGTACATTTGAAACCTTCACTCCCGAGCAAACAGGAGGATTTAGCGGCCCCGGCCCCGAGCCCTTGGAAGGAAGGCCGCGCCTTCACTGAGCCATCCCCTTAGCAGCTCAACTTCGACCTGTCGATTTGGGCCCAGTTGCCCAGTTGCCCTACAACTTGGCATTTTGTACCGTCTGTGCCGGGTGAGGGCTGCTCCATGGCGGTCCGCAAGCTCTGGCGAACCGCGCATGGGCGCCCGTCAACCTGAAATGGGAGTCTCAGCCTTGCTTATTGACCATCGCACCTACACGGTGAAGCCAGGAACGCTGAAGAAGCACATGGCACTTTATGCCGAGCATGGATTCGAAGTTCAGAAGCGCCATCTTGGTGAACCACTTGCCTATCTCCTGACGGAGACTGGCGATGTGAACAGCTATGTCCACATTTGGGCCTATGAGAGTGCCGCTGACCGCGCCCAAAAGCGTGCTGCCTTGCAGGCGGATCCTGCGTGGTCTGCCTATCTCGAGAAGAGTGCTGCCGCGGGGTACCTGATCCGACAGGAAAACAAGCTGATGCTTCCGGTGCCATTTGCCCCCATCAAGCGCTGATGGGCCGACGCGCACGTCTGCCTCCCAGGAGGAGGCCAGCGTGATGCCGAGATTGATGAAACCGGCCGCACATCAGCCAATATACTCCGGGTGCTCAAGGCGAAGCCGATGAAGGCGGCGCGACCTGTGCGGGCTTCAAACACTAGGTTTATTGCCCTCGGCGTTCCACCAGTACCGGGTGCAGTGCTGCTCCAGATCGCCGGCCTGCCCCACGGGCCCCCAAGGTCTTGATGCCGTGCGTTGCGGCCTCGCGACCGGCAGGCCGGCGCACCAACCGGATTTCAGCAGGGCCGGTCCTGCCTTACCTGAGGTCCAAGTAATAACTGGAGGAACATCATGATTCGAATCACGCGCAAATCCCTGCTGCGCGGCGCGGCTGGCCTGCTGACGCCTGCTCTTGTTGCGAGTTCTGGCATGGTCCGCGCGCAGGAGCGCTTTCCGGCCCGCGCCGTGCAGATGATTGTACCTTACCCACCAGGCGGCAACACGGACCTGATGGCCCGCGCGCTACAACCGGCCCTCACGGAGGCCCTGGGTCAGAGCGTGGTGATCGTCAATCGTGGCGGTGCATCGGGCACGATCGGCGATGCGGAGGTGGCTCGTGCACGGCCAGACGGCTATACGATCGGCCTCTCCCCCAATGCGCCCCTGACGACGCAGACCCATCTGGTTCCCGTCAGCTACAGTCTCGACAGCTTCCGTTTTCTCTGTCTTGTTTATGATAATCCTCAGGTTCTTGTGCTTGGCCGTGAAGCGCCATTCCGCGACATAGCAGGCATGATCGCCTTCGGCCGCCGTCAGCCTGAGGCTTTGGTTTATGGCTCACCGGGCCAAGGCAGCACGCAGCACATCCTGATCGCCCGCCTGCTGCGCCACGCCGGTGTCGAGGGCCTGCATGTTCCGTTCACCGGCGCCGGCCCAATGGCGCAAGCGGCCTTGTCGGGTCAGATCATGGCCTTTGTGGAAAGTCCCTCCATCCCCGTCTCCACTGGCCTTCCCGTGGCCGGCGTCTTCAGCGCCGAGCGCATCGCGGCCCTGCTGGACGT
The DNA here is from genome assembly GCF_003604215.1 of Teichococcus vastitatis. GTDB lineage: Bacteria > Pseudomonadota > Alphaproteobacteria > Acetobacterales > Acetobacteraceae > Pseudoroseomonas > Pseudoroseomonas vastitatis. Next base: position 447 of record NZ_QXGS01000041.1, on the reverse strand, counting down.
ACCCACAGTGACCGAGGCCGGCTATCCCATCATCGGTAGCTCAGCCGGCGGCCTCGTTGCACCCGCGGGATTGGCGGATAATGTCGCAGCCGCGATCCAACGCGCATGTAAGACAGCAGTCGGCAGCGAGAGCTTCCGCACGGCCGCAGCTCGGCTGAACTCTGTCCCGAGCTTTACCGATGGCGCGGAGTTCCAGGAACGCTTCATGTCGGAAAGCAAAAGCAACCGCCAAGTGCTTCAAGATCTCGGAATTGCCCGAGAGTAGCGCCGGTAACACACGATCCTTATGATGTCCTGCGATTGCAGACATTCCGCTGAATGAACTTATCTATTTAAAGCCTGGGATGCTCTGTTGAGACCTTTCTGGCCGGGATCTTAGCTCGACTTTGGCCATCAGGCGGCGTGACAGAGGGCGTAAGCCCAGGCGTGCTGGAGCGCTTGCCGAGG
>NZ_QXGS01000040.1 GCF_003604215.1 Teichococcus vastitatis | reverse complement strand
GCTTGCCCGTCATCGGGTCCGTCCTTCTCAGGCCGAACCGAGCTTATCCAACTGTCCGAAATCCGGGGACCATCTCTAAACGACCGAAAAGAAGCCTGCTAAAGCAGCCAAGGTTTCCACTTCCGAGAAGGCTCAAGACAAGTCGACGAAAGCTCCCACCAAGAAGCCCAATGCGCTTCAGCAGCCTCTCCAGCCATCACCCGAGCTGGCTGCGGTTGTGGGCGAAGGAAAGCTTGCCCGTGGCGAAGTGGTCAGCAAGATTTGGGAATACATCAAGGCAGGCAAGCTGCAGAACCCGGATGACCGCCGCGAAATCCTGGCTGACGACAAGCTGCGGGCGGTGTTCGGTAAGGACAAGGTGACGATGTTCGAGATGAACAAGCACCTTGCGCGGCACCTTAAATGAGCTTCGGCTGGGAGCTGCTTTCGTCAAGCGGCAGCATCCAGCCTCGACTTTGGTCAGGGACAGCCAGTGCAGGGGGCAAGCACCCGGCCAACGCTGCACAGACGCATCATGGTTTTACCGCTGACGGCCGGCGAGCAGGCCCAGCACCCAGCCTAGTGCGCCAGCGGCCAGGAGGCTCGTGAAGGGCCGCTGATGAATACCGGCTATAGCCGATGTCGTGAAGCGGCTCATTTCCTTCCACGCATCCTCAGCATAGACAAAACCCTGCTTCGGCGATCCAGATATGCGTCCCATGCTATCTGAGGCTTCGTCCGAGATCTTCTGGGCAGTCTGGTCGAACTCGGCAAAGCCAGTTGCTTCGGAGTCAGTCTGAGTGGTGCCCATGAGATCCTCCGTGTTTTCAATAAGAACGCATGACCAAGCTCACGGTTGAGGCAGCGCACGGAGGAAGCTGATCTGGAGCCGAAGCAGGAGAAGATCCTTCTTCTCAGGAGCAAGCGCACCTACGATGGACTCTTGTTGTCCAGCCGGAGCCGTGACGTGCCGTGTGCCGGTAACCCAGGGGCGGCGCCGCTCCGTCAGCGCTCAACTCTTTGCCCCTCTTCCTTGTTGTCAGAACCATGAGCGCGGCCTTGGGCCATGCGCCTGCAGCCTGACGGGATGATCGATGCCGTTTCTGAACCCCAGCCTGCTCGATACGGGCAGCCCGCCCATCCCGGAGGTGCAGGCCTGGGGCGGCCATTATGACGGACATGCGGGGTCGCTGCTGAACATGTGCCAGGCCGTACCGGCGCATCCACCGGCACCCGGCATGCTGGAACATCTCTCCCGCGCGGCGGGAGATCCCGCTTTCGCCACCTATGGCCCGATCATGGGAGATGCGGCGTTGCGGGAAGCCTATGCCGCCGAGCTCGACGCCGTGTATGGCGGCCGAACCGGTGCGGCGCAGGTGGCCATCACCGCCGGCTGCAACCAGGCCTACCACGTGACGATGACGGCGCTGGCCCAGCGCGGTGACGCGGTGCTGCTGCCCGCGCCCTGGTATTTCAACCACCGCATGACGCTGGACATGCTGGGCGTGGAGCCGCGCCCGCTGCCCTGCCGCGCCGAGCGGGGCTTCGTGCCGGATCCGGACGAGGCGGCGTCACTGATCGATGAGCGGGTGCGAGCCATCGTCCTCGTCACGCCTAACAACCCGACCGGTGCGATCTACCCGCCCGAGGTGATCGCTGACTTCCTCGCCCTGTGCCGCAAGCGCGGGATCTGGCTGGTGCTGGACGAAACCTACCGGGACTTCCTGCCGGCAGGGCTGGACCGGCCGCATGGGCTGCTCTCCGGCGAGGGCTGGCCGGAGAACCTGATCCAGATCTACAGCTTCTCCAAATCCTTCGCGATCCCAGGACACCGGCTCGGCGCCATGGGCGCGCCCGCCGCCCTGCTGCCGGAACTCGGCAAGGTCATGGACTGCGTGCAGATCTGCGCCGCACGGGCAGGGCAGGCCGCACTGACCTGGGGGCTCGGCGCCCTCGGCGCCTGGCGGGGCGCCAACCGCACGGAGATGCAGGCCAGGGCCGAGGCCGTGCGCGCCGCCTTCTCCCGCCTGCCGGGCTGGGAACTGCAGTCGCTCGGCGCCTACTTCGCCTATGTGCGGCACCCGTTCGGGGATGCCTCGGCCTGGACCGTCGCGGAGCGACTGGCGGCGCAACACGGGCTGATGTGCCTGCCCGGACCGGCCTTTGCCGGAGAGGAGGCGCATCTCCGGATCGCCTTCGCCAACGTGGATGCGCCGGGCATCGTGGCCATGGAGGAACGCCTCCGCGCGGCGGCAGCTTAAGGCTTCGATCAGGAGGCGGCGGGCAGCCAGCCCAGGGCGCGGAGGCGGTCCTGCTCGCCGTTCAGGAAGCGGTCGCCGATGTCGGCCCGCCAGCGCAGTTCGGGCGCGACGACGTTGCGCGCCCGCGCCTGCGCGTCCTGCTGGGCCGCCTGCACGCTGGGGCCGGCCCCGGTGACGATCATCAAATGGCCGGAACGGCGGCGGCCCAGGAGCTGCCCGTCCTCCAGGCGCATGTCCACCAGGTGGTAGCGGTCCAGCTCCGCGCCCCTCGGCGGTTGAAGAAAGAAGACGGGCGGGTCCTCCTCCGGCAAGGCCGTCTCGGTGTGGGCAGGGAAGGGTGGCACGGTCAGGACAATGGCCACCGACCAGCCCGGGCGGGTGGTGAAGCGCCCGATGGTTGCCGCCGAGCTTCCCGCGGCCATGCGCGCCATCAGGTCGCCCCAGCCATCCGGCTGCAGCGCCGCCAGCACCGCGAAGCCGGGATTGCCGAAGCGGCAGGTGAACTCCAGCGGCCAGACGCCCTGTTCGTTCACGATCATGTTGAGGTTGATGTACCCGACATGGCCAGCGGCGGCGAAGCGGGAAGCAAGCCGATCCAGCGTCGCGGCGAACAGGGTCTCGGAATCATCGAAGGTGGCGAGGGTACCCATCTCGCCCGTCATCTCACCGGTTTCGCCCGGAAAGAACCGCTTGTGCTCGAAGTCGATGCAGGCCGGGCGCAGGAAGCGGGTGCCGTCGAAATAGGCGCCGACGCCGACCTCCACCCCGTCCAGGCGCTCCATCAGCAGCACGCGGCCCTCGCCGGCGCGGCGCAGCATGAAGGCGAGGTCCGCCCCGTGTGGATGGTCGCCGACAAAGGTGGTGCGTCCGGTGTCATCGTGCTTCAGCACGTAGCGCCCGGGGTTGCGGTTCAGCCATTCGAGCGCCAGCGAAGGATGGTCAAAGGACCGGCTTTCGGCGATCGCGAGCCCTGCGTCCCGCAGAACAGACTGGCCAAACTCCCGCTCCTGCTCCAGCCGATCGCCGAAGGCGCTGCCGCCGACGACGCGGAAGCCCCGGGCCCGCAACTCATCCTGCAGCGCCCCGCGCCCGACCCGCTCGAAGAAGACCACGCCCTCCCGCCCGACCCAATCCAGCTCCGCCCGCCAGTCGTCGACGCAGTCGATCAAGCCTCCGAAGGCCCGCAGCTCCGGCGGATCCTCGGCGAAGACGCGCACGTCATGTCCTTCCCGCCGCAGCGTGAGGTAGACATCGCCGAGATAGGCGCGAGGTCCGATGGCCAGGATCCGCATGCAGGCTCCGTGTTCGAACGGGAGTGTCCCGGCCAAGGGTTCCGGCGGGTGCAAGGATTATGTGAGGGGACGTGCGGATTGCTCAAGTCTCAGGCATGACGGCCTGCAGACCCGGAGCTCTTGCGCCACCGCCAGAGCGTGCAGTGATGGCCAGCTGGAACGGCAATGAAGCACGGTGAGTTCTCCAGTCGCGGCCGCCGTGCTACGCCGGACACCCGCTCGCTGAAGGCGCGCTCGCAGCCGGCTTGCAAGTCCACCCAGGCTTGCGGCAGCATGTCGAGCAGCATCTGCAGTTGGGCTGATCACCGCAGCAGATCGCGGGCCGTTTGGCTCTGGATCATCCCGGAAGCCCTGGTCTCTGCCACGAGACCATCGACCACTACGTGTATGGACCAGAGGGGCAGCAGGAGCAGCTGTACGCCTTGCTGCCCATTGCCCGCCGCCGCAGACAGCGACGCATGGGCCGAAGCTTCGTGCGTCCAGCATCCCACCGGCCCACTGGATCGGCAACCTGCCCGAGGAGGCATTGGGAATGCGACCTGGTGATCTTCGCTCAGCAGCACGCCAAGGCCAATGTCACGAGGCTGCTGGAGCGGCAGAGCCGCTTCACGATCCTGCTGGCCAACGCCAGCCGGCATTTCAGCCAGACTGCTCGGCACGAGCAACGCAGCCCTCAACGCATAGCCGTGCAGCGCCCGCCGGAGCATCACCTTCGACCGCGGCAGGGCGTTTCTGCGCCACGACGCTTGGAGCCGGACCTTGCCCGAAGGCCGGTTCTTCTTTGATCGGCATAGCCCCTGGCAGAAAGGCAGCGTGGAAAACGCCAACGGGCGGCTCCGGCGCTACCTGCCTCAGAACACCGTTATCGGTGTCCTCGCGCCCGCGGATTTGGCCCAACTCGCCGCGCACCTGAACGGCACGCCGCGCAAGGGCCCGGGCTACTGAACCGCTCACGAGGCATTCCAGGCTGCTCTCGCCTCCACCCAAAACGCCAAGTAAAGCTCAATGCTCAACCTGTCGCACTTCAGTTGGAATTCGCTCCAGTTGACGATGATCGATCGCGGTCCGCAGCTTCACGCGAACCACCTTTGCATGATCTTGCGAACCAGCCTGCATGCGGCAAATGAAACTGGACCTGCTCCGATCACCTACTTGTCGGCTTGTTGGATGAGCTGAAGAAGCTCGTCCGGAACCGGTTCTTGCGTGACATCGTCGAACATGGCGCGCAGGTCATGCTGAAGCCATTCATCAAGCGCCGCGTCGGGTCTGGATCTGCGCATCTGCCCTGATCTTGGATGGCTGGCGTGGCGGGCCTGTTGCGCCGCCCCGCGCCTGTCCTCAGCCTCGTCCATCAGCCCGCCGGAGGCGCAGTCAGCGCCCCAGCAAGCCGAGACTCGACGCGATCGGTGCTGGCCTTGTCGTGGCGCCGGGTTCCTTCGCCAGCCCTGGCCCGGGCCTTGGCGGCTCGACGCGCCGAGGGTCCCTCGCCCATCAGCCATACCTCGAGCTGCTGGCGGGCCCGAAACACGCGACACTTGGCGGTGCCGACCGCGCAGTTCATCACTTCGGCCGCTTCCTCGTAGGACATGCCCTGCACGACCACCAGCATCAGGGCGGCGCGGTTGTCGTGAGGAAGATCGGCCAAGCGGCGACGCAGCTCACCGAGGGCTAGGCTGTGTTCCTGGACCCCGGGACGAGCCAGGGCTTTGACGGGTGCGCTGTCGATGTCGCAGTTGTTGCGCCTGCAGCGGATGTCGGAGAGGAAGCGGTTGCGCAGGATACGGAACATCCAGGCGCCGAAGTTCGTCCCCGGAGCAAAGCTGTGCTGCGCTGCAAGGGCATTGGCGATGGCCGCCTGCAGCAGGTCGTCCGCGTCAACCCGGTTGCGGGTCATGGACACGGCCTGAACGCGAAGGCGCGGCAGCAGGGCGACGAGCTGATCATGAAAGGTCGGGAGAGACGCGTCAGATGCCACCGGCGCCGTCTTGAGGATGCTGCTCATGCTGCTCGTCTCACTGCTCATGTCTGACCAATGAAAAAACGGAGAGACCGGTTGCGTCCTCCCGATCCTTGTGCCGATGCGTCCAACTTGGCCAAGGCTCTGACCAGGTCCACACCCCGTGGGGCCGGGTGACTGTCAGGGCCAGTCTGACCGAACAGCCCGCCATCGGAGAGAACCTTCGCCTGGCTGAACCGCAACTGCAGGCTCGGCAAGAACTTCGAGCGGACCGTCGCTTCCGCAGAGGCCTTTCTCTCCGTCGCCGCCATCATGCTCCTCGTCAGGCGCCTTGGTCGTTCCGCATGAGTTTCCAGCCAGCCTCTTAGCCAGGAACACCGACGATCGTGGCGCCTCCTCCCTGGCCTGCACCTAGGCAGCCTGGCCCGTCGCCTGGTTGAAATGCAGCCGATTAGCGCTGCTCGTCACGCCATTCTTGCGAATCACGATCACGCGGCATCGGCCTGCATACGGCTTGCGACCGGCCATCAAAGCCAATGTGTGGGTGCGCCAGTCGATGGAGACGAACGTCCGATGACGCTCAAGCATGCACTCGCCGGTGCCGTGATGTTACTCAGTTGCCTGCCCTTCATGATCGGAAGCGCGGGGCATGCTGCCTCAACGCAGGATGGCTGGCAGCTCGAGGACCCCTGGCCTTCAGGAGCGGAGACGGTGGGCATCCAGGGCCATCCGGTCACCTTTCCCAGCAGCAGCCCCTTCACGCCCCGCGACGCGCCTCATGCCGAGCTGACAACGGCAGTTGGCACGCTCTACCTCCCGAGGGGGATCGACAATGCTCCGCCGCGATCTCGCCCAGCGGTCGTGTTGCTGCACGGGGCCGGCGGCGTGTTGAGCGCCCGTGAGCACAGCTATGGTCGCCAATTCGCCGCGATGGGTGCTGCAGCGCTCGTGGTTGACGTGTTCGGCGCCCGCCGTGACCGCGCTATCGGCTTCACCGAGCGGCTGCTCGAGGTGACCGAAAGCATGGCCATTGCCGACGCCTATGCCGGCCTTCGCTACTTGGCTCAGCGCCCTGCAGTCGACCCCAAACGAGTCGCCCTGATCGGCTTCTCCTACGGGGCGATGGCGACGATGTACGCTCTCAATGCCGGCGTCGCCGAGCTGATGGCGCCAGACGGCGAACGGTTTGCCGCACATGCTGCATTCTACGGGCCGTGCATCGCTGGATTTGCCGAACCGCGCACCACCGGTGCACCGCTGCTGATGCTGTACGGCGGACAAGACGCGCTGATCGACCCGGCGCGATGCGGAGAGTTCGCCGCCGAGACCCGGGCTGGTGGCTCAGCTGTACAGGCGATCGCGTATCCTGATGCCTTGCATCAATGGGATGGAGGACAGCCGCGGCGATCGATCGGGCGGTTGCTCAATCATTGTCGTTTGCGTGTTCAGGCGGATGGCAACGTCCGAGACCTCAGGAGTGGCTTATCGATGTCGGGCCCGCTGCTGCGGCGGGCCATTCTCGTGCTATGCGTTGAGGACGAGCCCTATCTGATCGGCGTCGACGATACGGTGCGGGCGCAGTCGAACCGGGACCTCGGGCGATTTCTGAATCCCATTTTTCAGAGCAAGATTTCTAGATAGAGGCAGGCTGTCCAGAAGACGGGCCTTCAGCGGAACAGTTGGCGATCATGGGTCCTTGTGTCCGGTCCCGGACTGAAGACGCCACCACATCGATGTTTTCCTGACCTACCACAATCCCTAGCTGAGGCTCAGGCTCACTCTTTGATCCAGCACGATCAAAAGCTCGGAAGAGGCTCTATTGATCGGCATTCCGGAGCGGACAGTGCCCGATCATAGGGGCAAGGTCTATTGAAAGAGGAGAGCGCCGTCCGCTCGATTGAAATCCAGATCTCCTGAAGGCGCTTCCAGCCATCGTCATTGGCAGCCCAGTCTGTGCTCGATGGTCAGGTCCGAACATTCTCTCGCTGCCAAGCCGCTTGCTGGAAGCCTGGCCATGTTTCCAGCCGGGCGGAGGGGTTCTGCTGGCTCCGGCGGATGCCGGGCATCCCGATCCAGGGTCCAGACGCAGAAAACCCCATGATCTCGATGAGAGATCATGGGGCTGCTGCGCTCCCTCGGCCGGGAGCAGGAGGACAGGATGGGTGAGTGCCTCATGCACCGGCTGGCTTGAGCGGAGTTGCGGTCGCGGCCGTTGCGCCAGCACGGCGGCCTGGAAGCCGCGGAACTCGGGCATGCGGGCGAACCGGGCGAGATAGCCGCCATGGGTCAGTTCCGCGTGGCAGTGCGTGCAGATCAGCCAGCCATGCTCGGGGCGGTTCAGGCCGCGGTGAAAGAAATGGTCGAACTCCGCCCCGGCCGCCGGGCGCCCGGCCGCGTCGAGGACGGGCGTCCGGCCGCAGCAGGGGCAACGGCTGTCGAACGGTTCCCCCTGCACCGCGCGGATGATGGTCGCCTGGCTCGACTTTGAGAAGTCCCGCCGGTGACCGAGCAGGAGATCCTGGGAGGAAAGCTGCAGGAACATCAGGTCGGCCGCGTGCCGGTCGAGAATGTCGAACCGGCGGTGCAGCTCCTGAAGGGACTGGACAAGCTGGCTGCGCCACGGCGCGCCTTTCCGGGTGAGACGGTTCTCCGGCTTCTCCATGGCGGCGCGCACCACGGTGTTGCACCACAGGTGAAAGGCCATGGAAAGGGAGCGACCGTAGGCGAGGGCCAGATGCCAGTGAGCCCAGGTTCCGCCGCCAGCGCCGCATACCGTGGCCACGAAGCCATCGGTGCCGATGCAAATGCCGGCCAGGCCGGCATTGAACTCAGCTGGCCCGGGACGTTTCCGCAGATGCCGGTCGACCAGGCTGCGGAACCGCTTCGTGTCGTCGAGGGCGAGCCAGTCGGCCGGGCGGCGGTTCCCGGGGGAGCCTGCGGCTTTCCACATGTCGGTCAGGTTCAGCATCGCGCCGCGCAGGCGGATCGTGGTGCCCTGATAGTGGAGGGTGTCGGTGGGGGTCATGATGATCTCCAACACGGTTTCGGCCTTGCTCAAGGGACCGCAACAGTCGGCTCAGGAGCTGCCGAGACGGGTTGGGGAGCGGGTATTTGGCGGGATCTGTGGCAGTCGCTGAAGGGCTGCTGAGCAGAGATATGCCTTCACACTGCATGATGAGCGCCGCTATCAAGCCTAACATGGGACTTCCAATAGTATAATTCAATACAACTCGGAAAAATAAACCACATATTTATGCCTATATTCTAGATAACTACAATATCGCAGTCCTGATTATTGCCCTTCGCCCAGCAAAGCTGTCTGCGCACTCACTGCCGGTCGTCGGTCCGGGCAGAACGCCCAGAACCTCCAGCTCATGCAGCGGGGCATCCGCTCCCTGGATGAGATCCGGGCGGACATGGGCGACGAGCCCCTCGGCCTCGGCCACATCATGTTCGGCGTCGGCCCGCTCGGCTTCATGAGCATCCAGGACATGAGGCGCTGCATCGAGCAAGGGCTGACCATGCCCCAGAACCCGATGATGCCTCCCGAGATGGGAGGGATGCCCGGCGGCCCAGGGATGGGGATGCAGGACCCCGGCACCCAGGCCGGCATGATCGACATGCTCCAGGGCGTCCCCGCCGAGCTGCTGCAGACCGTGGGCCTCGATGCCCAGGGGAGCCTGCTTGATCCCGCAGGGGACGAGGACCTCGAAGCCGAGGAGGCCATCCCCGGCGGCGCCCATCCTGAAGTGACCCGTACTCTGACCGAAGTGGAGGCCCGCCTTGGAATTACGGACTGAGACCCCGACCCAGAACGTGTGGCACTCCGTCGTAGGGGGAGAGATCGCTTCCCTGAACCGGCAGATCCTCGCCCTGGAGGAGCAGCAGAGCCCCTGGATCACCTTCACCTGCGAGATCGGCGGTCAGCAGGTCAGTCACTCCATGAGGGTCCAGGAGATGATCGAGCACCTCACCAAGGTGAGGGACAGCTACCGTCTAGCCCTGGACTACCCCCTGACATGAGCACCGCACAGGAGGGTCTGAACAAGGCCCTGCAGCTCGCTGGAAGTGTCCTCACCAAGGGTGGGGACAGGGGGGTGAGGACAGGGGGTGAGGACAGGGTGAGGACACTGGGTGAGGACAGGGGTGAGGACACTCAGGTGAGGACACCTGCCTCCAACCCGCCTCAGCCGAATCAAAGCCTTAGCGACCCGAAATTGTCGAAAATGGAGGGGGTCGAGTTTAGTGTCCTCACCCCAGCCTCGTGCGCGCGAGGTGAGGACAGTGGGGACACCGGACTGCTCGGGAGCCTGGACGCCTGGCTCGGCAAGGGCGAGGTGATCGAGGCGCTGGCCAAGATGGGCGGCACCCTGACCGACAAGGAACGGGAGCAGCGACGGGCCGCGGCGAAGGCGCGCTGGGCGAAGCACCGGGGCGAGGCGGCGACGGTCGGCATGAAGCCGGCGGGCAGCTCGGGCACCGAGGGGCGCCAGCTGCCGGGTGGTCCGGCCAAGCGGACGGTGTCGAGCTTGTACTCACAGTACAGGCCGCACAAGGACAGCGAGTTCGCCGACGTGACGCCCGAGGGTGGGCGCGCGGGGTTCAAGCAGTTCGGCTTCAAGCCGCAGCGTCCGGCCGCGATGAGCGAGGAGCAGTACACCTCCCTGGCTCAGGCGGCGGGCGCCACGGTGAAGGGGGTGCGCGAGCAGATCGCGGTCAAGGCGCAGGAGCGGAAGCTGGTTCCGCCCGGCACCACCAGCCGGGATTACCGGGCGGCGCTGTCTCACGCGCAGCGCCTGGCGCTGCACGATGTCGGCCTCGGCTCGTACGACTTCCGCATGGAGGACGACGCCAAGGCCCGCCTGAAGCCGCTGGAGCCGTTCGTGCGCTACGCCCGGCGTCGGACCCTGACCGCGCTGCAGGAGGGCCACAAGGGCACCTGGGGCCAGTTCAAGGCCGAGTTCGGCGAGGAGTTCGCGGACAAGCGAGTTGACTTAAAAGGCAACACCCGGCGCCGGTTCTATCCGCACATGGAGCTGGTCCGCGCCGAGCACGCTGAGGCGCTGGGGGCATGACCCCCGCGCTGATGCCCAGCGAGGCCGAGAGGCAGGCGCTGGGCCAGTTGGCGCGGCGGGTCGGGCATGCCCTGGCCCGCAAGGCCGCCGACCCCTTCCACGAGGGCTGGGACGCGCTCTGGGAGGCGACCCAGGTGCTGAACCGGGCCACCTTCGACACCCCTGACCGCGAACGCGCCTGCTATGACCGCCTGATGGCGGTGCTGAGCCGCTGCGCCTGAGGAAAATCCATGAGCGACACCCTGAACGAAGCCCAGAGCTGGGCCTACGCCTTCCTGGATAACGGCAAGAAGGCCCAACCGGACCTGGCCCAGATGGTTCTGCGTGAGGATGTTGTGGAATACGCCACAGGCGTATCATCTGACCCGGCAAAGATCAAGGTTGTCGAGGCGACGGTCCCGGAGGGCACGATCTTTGCCCTTCCCTTCGGTGCCAGTTTGTCGGATTACGCCACAGGCGTAGGTCCAATTCCTGCCCCCGTCAAGGTGGAGAACCTGGCGCCTCCGTCCGGCCTCCAGGGCAAGCGCTTCAATGCCGGCAAGCCGCGCATCGATCTGGTGGCCCCCTCGATCCTGACGGCCATCGGCGAGGTGGCGGCCTTCGGCGCCTCCAAGTACGGCGACCGGAACTGGGAGAAGGGCATGGAGTTCGGGAAGGTCTATGCCTCCCTGATGCGCCACCTGATCGCCTGGTGGCAGGGCGAGGAGAAGGACGCCGAGAGCGGCCTATCCCACCTCTGCCACATCGCCTGGAACGTCCAGGCCCCGGTCGAGTACGACCGCCGCGTAAAGAACGGCACCCTGCCCGCCGAGGTCGATGACCGTCCGCACGTTGTGCGTACAGCCTAAGCGCGCCAAATCCCTACCCAAGCGCGCCAAATCCCTGCCTACCGCCGAGGTCGATGACCGTCCGCACGTTGTGCGTACAGCCTGACGGGGGCTTAGGACTGCACTGGAGGCGGGCAGGTTTGCCACGTCCCGGCGTGGTTGACGTAGAACCATTGCCCGTCACTGTCCTTGGCGAAGAACTGAAGTCCCTTCTCCGTCTGGAAGGGGGGTGGCGATGAGTGGATGCGCTGCGTGCGCTTTCGACGGTCCTCATCCTCTGAGACCATCTCGCCTCTATAGTGACCCATGGGTGGGCTCCTTCACATCATGCGACCCGGTAAGGGTCGATCCGGGAACCGTAGCTTACCGGGTGGAGCGGGGTGGTAAGGACCGGATCGAGAACAGCGCGTGAAGGCCAGCCAATACATCGGCGAACGGAGCTTCAGTGCTGGTCGCTTTTGTGAGGCTTTGAGGGGCTGGACCGACTGCAGCTGCAGCAGGTGGAGCAACCGACGCTGGTCCGCCAGCACCACCTCATCGCGGCCTCTCGGGCTTTCGGTAATCTTCTAGCGAAGGAACTGCATGCCGCCCTCTGGGCGTGCCGGGCAGCGGCTCCATCGGCGCGCGACCCGACCTGTCGCAGCACCTGGAAGCAACCGCTCGCCTCCACCGTCGCGGCCATGGCTTGCACGTGCTGGCATCGGGATCGTGCGGAGGCTGACCGGTCATGCCGCCCTTCATGTCGCAGGGTACCGTCCCGCTGGACCGGCAGTTCTTCCTGGCGGCTAACCTGGGAGCCGCCTGACAGGGACCACGATGCCGCTCCTCGCAAGTCGGAAGGCGCCCCTGAGGATGCTTGAAGCAGGGTGCGGACAAAGAAGCTCCAGGCTGGCTCAGGGCTCCTGCCGCTTCGGCGGGCAGACGCAGCCATCCGGCAGAAAGCGGATGCCGGCCGCCTCCAGCGTCGCGCGGATGGCCCGCTCATTGGCCGGCATCATCGACACCGGGCCGTTCGCCTTCTCCGCCCGCAGGATCGTCGACAGATTGACCCCCGCCTTTTCGGCCAAGTCGCTGGCGCGCCACTGCAGCATGGCTCTTGCCGCACGAAGCTGCTCACCCGTCAGCATCATGATTATGCATCTTAATACCTAACTTGACTCAAGAAAATGAAGATGCAAAATCATAGTGCAGATGCAGGTTCTGACAACCCGTATCGCAAGCGGCCGAACCGGAGTGTTTGCACCACCCCGATCCGGCCTGACCACCACCCCGTTCCTACGGAGAACAGGATCATGGCTGAGCGCGTTCCTACACCCGATGCTGGCCCGCCACGAGGCCGCCGCGTGCTGTCCCTCACGGATCTGCAACCCCGCGGCGCCGACGCCGCGCTGATCACCCTGTGCCGCCGCATCGTCGATGCCGAGGCCGCCTGCCACCGCCTCTACGAGGCCGAGTGCCGCGCCGAGGAACAGGCGGACCAGCCCGGCTCCCGGCAGGCCGGGCACCGGCGCCAGCGCCTGATGGCGCTGCAGGCGGCGCTGGGCCGCCGCTTCGCGGCGACGCCGCCCACCGCCGTGCCGGGGCTACGCGCCAAGGTGCGGGTCTACCTGACCCGCTGCCAGCACGCCGACGGCACGGTGATGCCGGACGGCTGGGACCTGCACGCGCTCTGCCGCGAGGTGCTGCAACTGACCGAGGGCGACGCCTGGAGCGGCTCAGCCCACCCGGCGCCGGGCTGATCGCGCAGCGGCCGGGGCCGACCCCGCAGGGTTGGCCCCGGCCGGCTCCTGCTCCACCGCGAAGCGCCCGAAGCGCGGCCGCCAGTCGCCGAGGCCGATCTGCTCGCCGGCGGTGACCAGAAAGGCGCGCACCTCGGCGGCATTGAGCAGCGACGGCAGGAAGCGGATCTCGATCGCGGCGCTCCAGCCGTCGAAGCGCGGCCGGGTGCGCATCACCTTGGCGGTGCCGACCCGCGCCGCCACCCGCAGCCGGAAGCGCGCATCCTCCCACAGCGCCTGCGGCTCGCGCGGACCCTGGTAGTCGAGCGCCGCGTTGTGCTCGACCAGCAGCCCGGCGCGCGCCGCCGGCCCGCGCTTCTGCTTGGCGGCACCGCGGGCCAGCGCCGCTTCCAGCATCTCCGCCGGCAGGCAGGGCGCGCCGTCGCTGACGTAGAGGCCGCCGAAGAACTCGCGCCGGGCGATCTCCTCATGGTCGGCGTCGGTCTTGTTCCGCTTGCCACTCAGCGCGGCGATGTTCTTCGAGTGCGGGTCCAGCGGGTCGACCAGCCGGCCATTGTGCATCAGCAGGGGTGCGACGCCGGTGATTCGGAAGCAAAGGCTCTGGTAGGCGCTCATGCGGGATCTCCACGCAAGGGGTGACGCGGGCAAGGTCGCGCACCACCACCGGCGCCAGCGCGGCGTAGCGCCGGGCGCGCAGCCTCGTGGTGGTGTCGTGGTGGCAGGCGCGGCACAGGGTGGTCAGCGCCGCGAGGCGGTCGCGCCGCCACTGGCCGGGCGGCGGGTAGCGGCGGTGGTGCACCTCGAGATCCTCCGCCGCGTCGCACAGCCGGCAGCGCCCGCCGTCGCGCGCCAGCGCCCGCAGGCGCAGGCGCCGCCACTGGGCGGAGGCGATGTACTGCTCGTAGGTCACCGGGGAGCGGCCAGGAGCCGCAAGGGGCAGGTCATGCCCCAAGCAAACCGCATAAATCATGCGATTCGCAAGAGCGCAGCGCCCGAAGCCGCGGCGGGGGCACCAGCCCAGACATGCGAAGGGGCGCCCGGAGGCGCCCCTTTCCCTTGCCTCGGCTCACCATGCCAGTGCTTGGCTTACCAGACCCAGCCCGCCATGCCATGCCGGACACCGCCAGACCGAGTGCCGCTTGCGCGGCTCTGCTGATGTCGCAGATATTGTGCGACATGAGAAGCGCTGAACTGCATGAATGATGCGATCACACCGGCGCAGTGCCGGGCCGGACGGGCGCTGCTGAACTGGTCACGCGAGGATCTCGCGGAGGCCAGCGGCGTGCCGTCCCGCACCCTGGCGGATTTCGAACTGTGCAACACCGCGCCGCGCGCTACCACCACCCGACGGCTGGCCGAGGCGCTGGAGGCGGCCGGGGTGCTGCTGATCCCGGCAGACGGCAGGCAGGGTGCCGGGGTGCGGCTGCGGGCGCCCGAGTAGGCTCCAGTGCGACACAGGCTACCTGAAGCAGGTCGGATCAGCCGGGTTCGGCGTTGCCAAGAGCCTGGTGGCGGCGGGTTCCGCACCAGTGTCCGCGACGGGGCAGGCGTCCTCGTGGCTAACCGGGAATTGGCTGTGGCAACTTGGCAAAAAGATCATGCATCGTAGGTCGTCCCCATCGCGCCGGAAGATTCCTCTCGATACGTCAGGTCAAGCATGGACGTCCCGGAACGCGGAACCGGCTGGACCAGAGCGGCATTCCGGCGGAGGCTTGCTGTGTCGGGAAGCCACCGCAACGCCCCCAGGGCTCCCTAAAGGACGAAGCATGCCACTGGCCCAGGTCGCCACCCTCCTCGCAGGCATCGAGCACCGCTCCGGCGGGGTGTTGTTCAGTGGCGCCGACACGATCGCGCCCGGCGCCCTCTACGTCATGGGCTATAACCCCGGCGGAGTTGCGGACGAAGGCGACATCCCGGGCGCAGGAACGGTGGGCGCATCGCTCGCCGACGCGGGCACCAGGTCGGGGTGGAACGAGTGGGCCGATGAGCGATACGGCCGCGATGGGACATACAGCCCGTTCCAGAACAACATCCGGACCGTCTTCGAGGCACTGGGCGCCGATCCCCGCCGGACCTTCTCGACGAACGCCCTCTTCGTGCGCTCGCGGAACGCAGAGGGTGTGGAGGGTCCGTGGGACCTTTGGTGGGATCACTGCTGGCCCGTGCATCAGGTGTTCCTGCGCGTGGTCAGGCCCCGCGTCGTGGTGTGCCTGGGCAATGGGGGAGCGCTGAGCACCTGGGAACTGCTGCGGCTGACACGCCGCGGGGAACAACGTCGCTACACTTCCAACTGGACCTCGGCGGACCCTGACGAACCAGCAAAGGACGGCAAATGGCAGCCGGAGGTCACGTTTGACCTGGGCGAGGGCGCCAGCCACACCTGCGCGGTGCTCGGCCTGCCGCACCCGAGCCCCCGGGTTCAGGCTTCCTGGCCGCTCGGAGAAGCCGCGAACACCAAGCTGGCCATGGCCCGTGCCGTGCTCGCCGGCTGGGAGAAGCCTTAGCCGCCTCGATCATGCGAAGCCGGGTGTCACATAGCCCATCGCGTGTTGTGAGGCCTCGCAAGACGTCCGCCGTTTCTGGCTCTTGTCCTGCCATCGTCTTCGCGACGCGCAGGACCGTGTCAGCCGCGTGTCGTGGAACGGTTCATGATCTTCGAAGTGAACCGGTGTCCGCCCCGGGACGACGCCACGCCGAGCCGGGAGGCTGCCGACACCCGGCCACAGCGCGATCATCGCTTCCTTGTGCGGCATTGGCTCAGAACACGAGTGAGCCAAGGATCCGGCCAAGTCCCGCCTCATCCAGAGCCGCCCTCTGCCAGGCAGGGGCGAAAGGCGACCCAGCGTTGCTCCGCTCCTCCCCCGGAAGCCGCACTCAGACCTGCACTGATCGCCCTCAGCTTCCTCCGAACTCCCGCAGCATCGGTGAAGCGGAGAACGTATCCCTCCACCACGTCGTTGAAAGTGTGGGAGATCACGGACAGGAGCAGACCGCTGCCCGGTTCAAGATTTTCCCAGCGCTCCACAGAAGCATCGTCCGCCTCCACCCACTGCTCGACAGGTCCGCGGCTCCGGTAGAACTCGGCTATGCTGATCTCGTTCATGTGCACGGTGACGTCCCGCAGGATGTCCGACCCGGTGTTGCACAGGTAGATCAGGGTCCGGAGTTGCCCAGGACGCGGATCGGCATAGAGGCAGATCGGCGCGGGAGCGCCGGCAGGTGGCTCGATCAGGGAGAGATCTGGGTGCAGCGGTGCGTCGAGTTCGATCACCAGGGGAACATAGCGCGGTTCCTCAGGTGGACGACCTTCGGCGACTGTGCTCGGCTCTGGACCAGGCTGCTTCAACACGATCGGATCGGAGATGAAGGGCTGGCCGCCACCGATCGCCTCACGCGTGGCAATGATCAGGACCGGGCCGTCGCCACAAGCAGATTCTGATACGAGCTGCCAGGCCGCCCTGTAGGCGGGCCGGTCCTGATCATCACTGTCGCCTTCCGCCTCGATGAACTCGATGATGGACGCGGCACTGCCCACCTCTGCTTGCACGGCAGCCCGCTGCACAGCTAGTGCCCCTGCCGAAACCTCCGGCTCGCTCGGTCGGGTGCGGAGATACACAACATACGAGTGAGACATATCGCTTCCCCCAAGAACATCATGACGACGAAGCGAGGCATCCTCGAACCTGTCCATCGTCGAATGGTCTGAGACGGTGAGGCTTCTTGCCAACACGTGTTGCAGAGCACCAACCAGCAGCAGGATGAGATCTTCATCGGCTCGATAGGACGGGGCCGCAGCTCCTTCCATCCGAGGCACGAATTTTCCCTTCTGAATGGGTCGGCTCGTCAACCTGTCATTCATAAGCAGTGATCTGTCACATCGGCAACCCCGCGTCTCAGCTATAGAGTTCCCTCCCGCCGCCCTGCGCCACGTCGCGGTACCAAACGGTACCGCGCAGGATCCCTGCGCCGAGACCTTGCCGTTCCAGTCGTAGTCTCCTGTGCCTTCACTCGCTCCTTGCGCTTAAAAGTCGCCTCCGCAGCCCAACTTGACCACGACAGCTACCGAGCGCCTTTCAGCAGCCGGGCCAGCACGATTCGCGGGTCGCTCGGGAGCAGACGGTTGGGGGCCTGACAGACCCTTAAAACAGATGTTAACATCTAACTTGCCATCACTATTGGTACGTGTTAACTAGTGTGAAGTGTCTTGTTGGAGGAAGCTCATGTCGAAAGGACCCGTTATCGGTCTACGCCTTGAACCTGAGATTGACGAAGCTGTCCGGCAACTTGCACGGAAGAACGGCCGTGATCCGGCCGAGCAAATCGTCTTCCTGATCACGGAGGCAGTCCTACCTCTCCTGCCGCCCTCACGTGCCAACTGGCACAAATTACGGGAGCAGGTGATCCAGCGCTTCGTCGAGTGCGCGCAGGAGATTACAGATTCAGAAGGATGGCGCAGCGACATCATTGCCGAAACTGGGCGCCGCTTGGCAGAGGAACCAAGCTGGCGTGCAGATTACGAGAAGGTCATCGATGCTGCCGCCTTCGCAAAGGGTGTCAGAATCAAAGATAACATCAATCCGGTTTTGGGGCGCCGCACGAAACTGCGGCTCCGTGCAGAGACGGGCAAGGTGTTCGCTGTGCCCCAGCCATCAATCTTCACCTCTTCCTCGCATCTGCATCAGTCCCAACGGTGAGGTGATGACTTCCAGTGCGTAGTTCGAAGATCAGTGGCAGGAGAGCAGTTCCATAACCCTTGAACCTTGCATTGGGATTTTCTGGGGCATCGCTGAAGACAGGCAGCAGAGGATGCTGCTGGTCGACCTTGTTCCTGTTGCACGGGGCGAAGCCTATGGCGAGTTCCTCACGCATGGCGGGCATTATGAGCACTGGACGCGCCTCGCAGCCATGGGCCCATCGGCCTTGCGCAGGATGAAACTGCCAATGGTGCCGATCTGGTCCGAGTATGAGGAATGGCCACGTGGTCGTGTCATTTATCATGTTCCGACAGAGCGCTTCGTTGTCTACGCCGATTCCCAGCTACAGAAGGCACCATGGCCCGAGATGATCGCCCAGCGCTTCGGACTACAAAGCGGCGCTTTCGATCTCCGTGGCGACGCGCATTACGTCAGCCTCAGGCGCCTGTAACTGGGCTTCCCAATCTCGTTTACTTAGCTTCCGCTCCAGCGCATCGGCTTTCATCCATCCAGATGGAGAGTATTCTTGGACAAGACGATGACGACTGATGGTGAAGTGACGTTCGCGCATCTTTGTCAAATTATCCTTGAGGAAGGATCACTTCGCCAGAACCACGGAGATCCTGATGTCCGTAATTATCATCGCCGCATGCTGGCTGTGCTCGTCGAAGATTTTGGTATTGAATGGAAGGATCGATGGGATCCGGTGCATTTCAGATCAAGAGGTTTGCCGACGGTTCTCCGGTCGATGTTCAGGAGCTTCCTGGGCACTCCTCACCCTTATAGCAGCTACCTCGAATACATTTTCCTGCGGGACGAGGAAGAAATCTGGCTACGGCACAAGAGCCGCTTCGGCAACGATGAAGCTATCCGCAGACAGGCCTGGTATGATCTCTTCCACGATCTGATGCTGCTGCGCTGGCCTGAAGCTGCGCACAGCAAGAGCACGTGGAGATGCGTTAAAGAACAGATTGGCGATCAACCCGCCAGTAGAGCTGCACGCCTGACACAATGAGATAGCGGGTATCAATCTGCACTATCCGTAAAATCCTGTAGACGCAGAGGAATCAAGAATGGTGAGCACACTGGCTGACGTTCTCGAACGCTTCAATCGCAAGGAGCGCAATCTTCTGATCCGTGATGCTCTGGGACACAAGAATGCACCATTACGCCTCGGAGCAGACTTCCGCCGCCGTGTTGCAGAAAAGCTGGACATCACGTCCGGCATTCCGGAGGTAGCGTGGTGGGCTACAGACTATCACATCGGATGGCTAGCCGGCGCCCTGACCCTTTACATGAAGGGTGAAACTGCGCTGAATAAACCTCAGCCAAATGAGCTACTGGAAGGGCGGAGGCTTGTTGAGGGCAATCAAGAAGACATCGACCTCCTTATTGCGTGGGATGATGAACTTGTGATGATCGAAGCGAAGGCATACGGCGCCTTCGGCAATGCGCAGATCGCAAGCAAACTTGCGCGGCTTGATCTGCTGCATAAGCACTATCTAAGCTTACATAGCGATAATGCTCGGCCTGTTCGTTTTCACCTCCTACTCACCTCGCCGCGCCCGCCTCAGAAACTCGCTGCTGCTTGGCCAAGTTGGGGATGTAGGGGCACGGGTGTTCCGTGGATACCGCTCGAGATGGAAGCCTCTTTGCCCGTGTTGACGGTGACACGATGCAACTTGAGCGGGAAGAGCAGCGCCGGAGGAGATCATTGGAAAACCTCTCAGCATTAGATCAACCAAACCTCTGGCGGCGGGGCTGACCTCCCGCCTGACCCGCTCACGATCGAGCATGAGCGCAATGTTGTGCAGGGCAATGAACAGGAACCGCCGCATCAGTCGCCTGAGCCACCAGCAGATCGTCTGCCATGGCTCGAAATGGATCGGCAGTATGCGCCATCCGCCTCCCGCTTGGGCCATGTAGCGGATGGCGTTCAGCACCTTTCTCAGATTAACTCCAGCGCGCCTGCCACGAGTACCGGTGGACGGCCGCAGGGGCCGGACCACCTGCCACTCCTGACCCGTCAGATAGCGGCGCCGCTCAAAAGCTGCCTATCGTACACGGTGTTCCTTGGTCCACATCCAGCCTATCTGGGCACCCGATGACGCGAGAGCACTTCAGCGCCAGCATTCTCAAACGGGCAGTGAGAGCAAGATTTCGACTCTCATACTGTTTCCGAAACCGTGAGGTCACTGTAATCACAGGGTAAGGCTGCACTCCCTCTCCTGGAGCGACAGCCTGCTGAAAAGGATTACGCCCCATGAGGATGCGCTGCATTTTTGCCGTCATCGCGATGCTCGCCTGTACATCCTCTACGGCCATCGCCCAGGCGCCGAGCGACGAAGATAGCAGGGTGCCGCCTGGCGGTGGCGTGAAGGCCGACGATTACAGTGCCGATCCCGACGCGGACGAGGATGATCTGGGCGCGGTCACACGGCCCGACGGCACACCGCTGACGGCTGAGCAGCGTGATCAACTCGCCGCCATGATCCAGCGCCTGCGTGCCGCGCTGCCACAGCAGCGGAATGAGCCGGAGGAAGTTTACGACCGGCGGATCTTCGATGTCGCCTACCGCTCCCTTGCCAACACTTGGTCCGGGCGCGAGCGGCGCCAAGCCGGGATCGACGCCATGCAACGCAGTGAGGCGGCCCGCGCGGCACAGCAGGAAGAGCGACGCCAAGCACTTGCGCGGGAGGAGGCAATCGCACATGGACCGGGCCAGGAGAACTTCCGATCCTTCTGGCATGGCATGCCGCAGGCGTCTTGGACCGAGCAGTCGCAGGATCTGCAGGCGCAGTATTCTCGCTGGTGCAGCAACAACCCCGAGCCCTGCGCCCGCGAGCAGCGCCGTAATGCGGCGCGGGAGGCGCGGGCGCGCGAGCAGGAGGCGCGGAAGATGCAGTGGCAGGTGGTGCATGCCCAGCGGCGGTTGTGCCAACCCTTACCCGACTGGCTTCCGGGTGCGACGACACCGCAGGATGCGTTGGAAGCAATCCGTCGACAGGACCCAGATGCGGATTTCGACGACGCTGCAGGGACCGCAGCCGGACGGCCGTGGGTCACGATCGAGACCTCTAGTGAGCCGGTGCTGCTAGCCAAAGATTTCTTTGCCTGTACGCAGTGGATCCGGGTGGCCTTCCCGCGAGGCTAAAGCTCAGGAATAGGGCACAGAGTAAGCCAAAGTGGCTGAGGCTGGTAAGACTTTCAAATCAGAGAACAAGCGCCAAGACTGCCGCACAGTTGGAAACGCGAAGAACCTCGCGGCTGAGGCGCTGAGATGATTTACTGAGATCGACCAAGAGAGGCAGTAGCGATGGCAGGTCAGCTTGGCTTCTTCGATGTCGATGAGCGGTACGCCGTGCTCTCCGCGGTGGGCGATCCGCTAGCGCGCCTTGCTGGGATAGTGGATATCGAGATCTTCCGCGCGGTGCTGAATGCGGCACTGGCACGGCCAGATCGCAGCCGTGGCAAACGTTCGTCGTATGATGCGGTGCTGATGTCCGCATCCTGGCGCCGGCAGGGACCTCGTGATGGCATGACCTTCTCCTGATTGAAAATCCCGCCAGCGTATCGGTTCCGGAGCGCCAAGTGGTCTAGCCACAGGGGTTCACTCAGACCCGGGTCAGTTCTCAGTGACAATCAACATGCTAGAAGGCGTAGCTCTGGTTGCTGGTCGAGGGTGGACTTCACGATTTGACGGCCGAGTACCTGGCGATCAAGCATGCGCACCTCTTCTCCGAAGAAGCCGTACGCTTGGCACAGGCTCGCCTGAGGAACGCGGGGGTGGCGTAGCCGGCGGGGGAGGCACGGTAGCTTCGGAAGCAGTCCGCGTCCTCTCGTTCACTTCCTGCGGGACGTATCCCCACCTCCCAACGCAATCGACTTCCGAATGTATAATCTCGGGCCTGCAGGGTGCCTCCCCCTTATCGCGCCCGGCCGATCAGCGAGTACGCCGGTCAACATCGTGCTTTGGAGCGGCCCCCAATTCGACAGGACAGGCGGCGCAACCGTGAGGGCCTGGGCGTAAGCCTCGGCGTGCGCCTATGTCGAAGCCCCTCGAGCGCGTTGACATCATCACCGGCCGTGAGCGCCGAAGGCGTTACAGTGCCGAGGAGAAGGTTCGGCTGGTCGAGGGGACGATGCAGCCCGGCATAACGGTCTCGGCCGTCGCCCGGCTCCACGGCGTTTCCCCCAGCCTTCTCTTCGGGTGGAGGCGACGCATGGCCGAGGGTGGCTGAGAGGCGGTCAGGGCCGACGAGGACGTGGTGGCCGCGAGCCGTGTCCGCGAGCTCGAGGCGAAGGTGCGCGAGTTGGAGCGCCTCCTCGGTCGCAAGACCATGGAAACTGAGATCCTCCGAGAGGCTCTGGAAGCCGCGCGCCAAAAAAAGTAGGCCGGCAAAATCAGCTGGCAAGCTTGCTGTTCCAGGATGGCCAGATAGGCGGCGGGATCGCGGCG
>NZ_QXGS01000004.1 GCF_003604215.1 Teichococcus vastitatis | reverse complement strand
CTGAAGGTCACAGGTTCAAATCCTGTCCCCGCATCCAAGCAATGCCATCCTTTCAAACGCGCACTGTATGAAGAACCCGGCTGTCCGCCGGGTTTTTTTCGTAGGGTGCGCAGAAAATCACGGCACAACCCGCAGGACGTTGCTTTCAAGAGCGATCCCGTGCAGCAATCACGCCCAACGGCCGACCACAGGCCGCGCCTGGGAGCATAGCTGGCACTGTTCGAAGCTCGGAGACGCCCGATGACATTTTCCTATCGCACCGGCCTGCGATTTGCGCTGCCGGTCCTGGCCACATTGGCTTCCATGCCAGCCTGGGCCCAGAACCTCAGCCTCGCCGTGGCGGCGCCGCCGACGACGCTGGATCCGCACTATCATACGCTGTCGCCCAACAACATGGTGGCGGAGCACCTCTTCGATAAGCTGGTGGGCCGCAACGCCCAGGCGCAGCTGGAGCCCGGCCTCGCCGAATCCTGGAAGCTGGTCGATGACACCACCTGGGAATTCAAGCTCCGCCGCGGTGTGAAGTTCAGCGATGGCAGCGATTTCGACGCGCAGGATGTTCTATACACGCTGGAGCGCGTGCCCAACGTGCTCAACAGCCCGGGGTCCTTCTCCATCTACACCCGAGCGATCACCCGCTCCGAGGTGATCGATCCCTACACCATCCGCTTTCACACCGGCGACGTGTATCCGTTGCTGCCGCAGGATCTGAGCCAGATCTTCATCGTCTCCGACACGATCAAGAACAATGCCTCGACCGGAGATTTCAACAGCGGCAAGGCCACGGTGGGCACCGGTCCCTTCAAGCTGGTCTCCTTCACCCCCGATGACCGCATCGTGCTGGAGCGCAACGAGACCTACTGGGGCGAGAAGCCTGCCTGGAAGCAGGTGACCTACCGCTTCATCGCCAATGACGGCGTGCGCGTCGCCGCGTTGCTATCCGGCGACGTGCAGATGATCGATGTGGTGCCGCCGGCCGACATGCCACGGCTGCGAACCACCCCCGGGATCGGCTTCTCGGAGACGCCCAGCCTGCGCTCGATCTACCTGAAGCTCGACACGGCTCATGACAGCTCGCCCTACATCACCGACAACAATGGCCAGAAGCTGGACAAGAATCCGTTGCGGGACCTGCGGGTGCGCAAGGCCCTGTCCCTGGCGATCAACCGGCAGGGCATCGTGGATCGTGTGATGCAGGGCGCCGGCACCCCCTCTGGCCAGATGATGCCACCGGGCGCCAACGGCTTCATCGCCGATTATCCTGCCCCGCCCTACCAGCCCGATGAGGCGAAGAAGCTGCTGGCCGCGGCCGGCTATCCCAACGGCTTCAAGATCACCCTGATCGGCCCCAACAACCGCTACGTCAACGATGCCCAGATCATCCAGGCGATCGGGCAGATGTGGCAGCGCGTCGGCATCGCCACCACGGTGGATGCCATGCCCTTCTCGGTGCTGGCGCAGCGCCAGGCGCGCAACGACATGTCGGCGATGCTGATTGGCTGGGCCACCACCGGCGAGCCCTCGACCGCCCTGCGCGGCAATCTGACCACCCGCATTCCCGAGAAGGGCTTCGGCACGGTCAACTTCAGCGGCTACTCCAACAAGGAAGTGGATGCGCTGGTTGAGGAAGGTTTGCGCACCGCCGACGACGAGAAGCGCGAGCACATCTTCAAGCAGGCCATGCGGGTCGGCATGGACGATGTGGCGCTGATCACGCTGCACATGCAGAAGAACATCTGGGCCTTGCGCAGCGGCCTGACCTATGAGGCACGGGCGGACGAGTACACCGTCGCCATGGGCGTGAAGCCCGCGAAGTAAGATCCGCGCGCGCAACCCGGGCGGGTACCCACCCGTTCCGGCTTGCGCGTCCCGGATCTCTACATGACCTCTGACCAGATCATCGTCTCGCTTCTGACCCTGCTGTCCCTTGCCGGGTTCGTTCTGCAGCCGGTGCGCTACGATATCGTCGCCATGCTGCTGCTGCTGGCCCTGGTGCTCACCGGCCAAGTTTCCCCCGCTTCCGCCTTTCTGGGCTTCGCCGAGCCTGCAGTCACTACGGTGGCCGCCGTGCTGGCCATCAGCAAGGGGCTGCAGACCGCGGGCACGGTCGACCTGCTGCTGAGGCAGCTCGGCGGCATGCGCGGAAAGCCGAGGCTGCAGGTCGGCGTGCAGACCGGGCTGTGCGCCGGCTTCTCAGCCTTCATGAACAATGTCGGTGCGCTGGCGCTGTTCATGCCGGTGGCCCTACGCAATGCCTATCGCGACAAGTACTCGCCTGGGCGCGCCCTGATGCCGCTTGCCTTCGGCTCGGTGCTGGGCGGGCTGGTCACCCTGATCGGCACGCCGCCCAACCTGATCATCTCCGCGATCCGCCAGGAACGCACGGAGCTCGGCCCTTATGCCCTGTTCGACTTCGCCTGGGTGGGGCTGCCCATCGCGCTGGCCGGGCTGGCCTATCTGATGCTCGGCGAGCGGCTGCTGGGCGGGGCACGGAGCGGCAAGCCGGCCGTGCCGGGCCCCGACACCGGAGACTACGTGGCCGAGGCGCGGATCTGCGCCGGCAGCCGCGCCATCGGCGTGCCCATCCGTGTGCTGGAGGGCATGGCGGATGAGGATGTGACAGTGGTGGGCCTGTTCCGCGGGCCCAACCGGACCCTGGCGCCGCCGGGCGAGGCGCGCCTGCGCCAGGAAGACGTGCTGCTGCTGGAAGGCCCGCCGGACGCGCTGCACTCGCTCGTGGAGGCGGCAGGTCTCGCCCTGACCCACAAGGAAGGCGAGGAGGACACCGCGATCGAGGAAGCCGAGGCCACCGGCCTGCGCGCCCTGGTCGCCGCCGATGTGGACGCGGCCGAAGCCGTGCTGCGGCCCGGCTCGCCGCTGATCGGTCGCACCGTTGGCATGTTGCGACTGCGCAGCCAGTACCAGGTGAACCTGCTGGCGGTGTCCCGCCAGGGTCGCCGCGTGGCCGACCGTTTGGCCGACATCGTGCTGCGCAGCGGCGACGTGCTGCTGCTGCAGGGTGTTCCCGACAAGCGGGCCGAAGCGTTCCAGGCGCTGGCCCTGCTGCCGCTCGCCGGGCGCAGCCTGGCCCTCGGCCGGCCGCGCCATGCCTGGCTGGCGGGAGGGCTGTTCCTGCTCGGCATCCTGGCCGTGCTGTTCGAACTGGTGCCGGCGCACATCGCCTTTGCCGCCGTGCTGGTGGCGATGATCGTCACCCGCGTGCTGCGCCCCGACGAGGCTTATGCCGCCATCGACTGGCCAGTGATCGTGCTGCTCGGCGCGCTGTTTCCGCTGGGCGAGGCGATGGAGAAATCCGGCACCCTGGCGCTGCTGGTGGAAACCTTCTCGGGCCCGGCTGCGGCGCTGCCCGCCTGGGCGCTGATCGCCGCCATCATGGCCGCCTGCATGCTGCTGTCCGAGATCATGGCCAACAACGCCACCGTGCTGCTGATGGCGCCGATCGCGCTGGGTCTGGCGCAGGTGGCGGGGGTGTCGCCGGACGCCATGCTGATGACGGTGTGCATGGGAACCTCCTGCACCTTTCTCAGCCCGATCGGCCACCAGTCCAACACGCTGGTGATGGAGCCCGGCGGCTATCGCTTTGCCGATTACGCGCGCCTGGGCGCTCCGCTCGCCCTGTTGTGCCTGCTGATCGGCACGCCCATGATCCTGCTGATCTGGGGCTGAGGAGATGAGACTATGCCGGCTTCGCTGCGGCTCGCCCTGCGGGCCATGGCCCACAACAATGGCTGGGCCAATCACCGCCTGCTGACCGCCTGCGCGGCCCTGACGCCGGATGAATTTGCCGCGCCGCGCACCGGCTTCTTCCCCTCCCTCAGGGCGACGCTGAACCACATCCTGGTGATCGACCGCTTCTACATCGACGCGCTGGAGGGCGGCACCCTGGGACCGCGGGCCTGGGCGGATCCCGAGCCCTGCGGCACCGTGGCGGCGCTGCATGCTGCCCAATCGGATTGCGACCGCCGGCTGATCGCCTGGTGCGCTGCCATGGAGGACGGGGATGCCGACCGCATCATCCGCGTCCACCGCGGCCATCAGGTGCAGGATGAACGGGCCGACCGCCTATTGCTGCACCTGTTCCAGCACCAGATCCATCATCGCGGCCAGGCGCACGCCATGCTGAGCGGAACCGGGATCAAGCCGCCGCAGCTGGACGAGTTCTTTGCCGAAGGCGAGGCGCCGCTGCGGGCAGGGGAGTTCCGTGCCCTCGGCTGGACCGAGGACACCGTCTGGGCGGTCGGCTGAGCCGGCCCCGCCGCGTCATCGCGCCGCGGACAGCGGCGGCGCCGCGACCCGCGCCCGCTGCCAGGCCATCGCCACCACCACCACCGTCAGCGCGACCGAGGCCACCGCCATAGCGGCGTTGAAGTCGCGCTCCACCGTGTTGCCGTAGAAGATGGCGATCAGCGCCCAGGCCACGGCGCCTGCATACCAGGGCGAGCCGCCGGAGAACCACAGCACGCCCAGCGTGAAGCCGCCGGCCGCCAGCAGGATCAGCACCGCGGCCACGGTGCCGGCCACGCCATCGGCCTGGATGGCGCCCGAGACCAGCGCGGCGCCTGCAATATTGGCGAAGGCCGCCACCGACACCCAGCCCGCCAGCATCCCCACCAGCGGCCGAATGATCCAGCGCTCCGGCCAGCCATGTGCCTGACCGGCATGAACGATCTGCCGGTTGGCGAAGAAGGCGGTCAGCGCGCCGCCCAGCACCACCAGGATCACCAGCACCAGGTGCCAGCCATTCTCCGTGGTCTGTGCCAGCAGCATCCACAGGATGGAGGCGCCGAAGGTCACCGCCAGCGGCCAGCCCAGGCGCTTTGCCACGGGGCTGTCCTTGCCGCCATCCGGCAGCACCTGCCAGATGCCCCAGGCGATGGAGAGGGCGAACAACAGGCCCCAGATGGAGAAGGCGTAGCCTGCCGGCACCACGTCGGTCTGGCTGCGGGCCGACATCTCGGCCTGGGTGTGGCCGATGCCGAAGACGGGGGCCATCATGCCCACCAGGGGCTGTGCCAGGGGCAGGATCAGGTTTAGCAGGGTGCGGGCATTATTGCGGGTCATGCGTGGCCTCCATGCCGGCGCAACGCCCGCCGCGGGCCGCGGTTGAGGCGGCATCCGGACGGCACCAATGAAAAGGGCCCCTTTCGGGGCCCTCGGTCGTTCTCGTGTGCCGGCCGGCGGCTCACTCGGCCGCGGCCTGGTGCGGCACGCCCTTCTCGTCGAGCAGGGCGGTCAGCTCGCCGTTCTGGAACATCTCCATGATGATGTCACAGCCGCCGACGAACTCGCCCTTCACGTAGAGCTGCGGGATGGTCGGCCAGTTGGTGAAGGACTTGATGCCGTCCCGGATCTCTGGGTCCTCCAGCACGTTGACGCCCTTGAAGGGCACGCCGACGTGCGACAGGATCTGCACCACGCGGGCCGAGAAGCCGCATTGCGGGAACACCGGGGTGCCCTTCATGTACAGCACCACCGGATTCTCGGTGATTTCGGCCTGGATGCGGTCAAAGGTCGGATTGCTCATGCGGAAGCTCCCTGAACAGGGGTTGGGGGCGCGGAGGTCTGCAGGGCGAGGGCGTGCAGCGCGCCGCCCATGCGGCCCTGGAGCGCCGCATAGACCAGCTGGTGCTGCTGCACCCGGGAGCGGCCGCGGAAGGCTTCCGAAACCACCTTCGCGGCGTAGTGGTCGCCATCCCCGGCCAGGTCCTCGATGGTGACCTGGGCATCGGGAAAGGCCGCCTTGATCAGGGCCTCGATCTCTGCGGCGGGCATCGCCATGCGGGGTCTCCTTCTCTGGGGCCGAGCTTAGCGGGCCATCAGCGCCGGCAGGAAGCGCTCATGCGCGTCCCGCAGATCGGCGATGGATATGGTTTCGCCGCCCGGCAGAACCAAGCCCTGGCCACCGGAACGGCCGATCGGGCGGGCGGGAACGCCGGCCGCCTCGGCGGCGCGCAGCAGGGCGCGGCCGTCGGCCACGGCCAGCACGTAGCGGCCCTGGTCCTCGCCGAAGAAGAAGGCGTGGGCGGCGGGGATCGGCGATGCGGCCAGGGTGGCGCCGGCGCTACCCTCCATGGCCATCTCGGCCACCGCCACCAGCAGCCCGCCATCGGCGCAGTCGTGGCAGGCGGCGACGCGGCCGGCCAGGATCTGTTCGCGCACGAAATCGCCGTTGCGGCGCTCGGCGGCGAGGTCCACCGACGGCGGCGCGCCTTCTTCCCGCCCGGCGATCTCGCGCAGCCACAGCGACTGGCCGAGATGGCCCACCGTGTCGCCCACCAGGATCAGGTCGAGGTCGGGGCCGAGGCCGTAGCCGACGGCCCGGGCCGCATCCTCCAGCACGCCGACGCCGCCGATGGCGGGGGTGGGGAGGATGCCGCGGCCCTCGGTCTCGTTGTAGAGGGAGACGTTGCCGGAGACGACGGGGAAGTCCAGCGCGCGGCAGGCGCTCGCCATGCCGCGCACGGCGGCGGCGAACTGGCCCATGATCTCGGGCTTCTCGGGGTTGCCGAAATTCATGTTGTCGGTGATGGCGAGCGGCAGGGCGCCGGTGGCCGACAGGTTGCGCCAGGCCTCGGCCACGGCCTGCCGGCCGCCTTCCTCCGGATCGGCCGCGCAATAGCGGGGCGTCACGTCGGTGGTCATGGCGAGGGCGCGGGACAGGCCTTCCAGCTTGACGATGGCGGCGTCCGCCGCGCCGGGACGCTTCACCGTCTGGCCGCCCACGGTGCTGTCATACTGGTCCCAGATCCAGCGGCGGGAGCAGAGGTCGGGCGAGGCCACCAGCGCCAGCAGCGCGCCGCCGAGGCCCGCCGTGTCGGGGATGGAGGCGGCGTCCAGCAGGGGCTGCTTCGGCGTCTCGGCCGTCGGGCGGTGGTAGAGCGGCGCCTCGGATTCCAGCGGCGCGAGCGGGATGTCGGCTTCCAGCTGGCCCTTGTGGCGGATCACGATGTTGCCGGTGTCGGTGAGGTGGCCGATCACCGCGAAATCCAGCTCCCACTTGCGGAAGATCGCCTCGGCGACCGGCTCCTGGCCGGGCTTGAGCACCATCAGCATGCGCTCCTGGGATTCGGAGAGCATCATCTCGTAGGCGGTCATGCCGTCCTCGCGCTGCGGAACGGTGTCCAGCTCCAGCTCGATGCCGACGCCGCCCTTGCCGGCCATTTCCACGGAGGAGGAGGTCAGGCCGGCGGCGCCCATGTCCTGGATGGCGACGATCACGTCGGTGGCCATCAGCTCCAGGCAGGCCTCGATCAGCAGCTTCTCGGCATAGGGGTCGCCGACCTGGACGGTGGGGCGCTTCTCCTCGCTGTCGGCGCTGAACTCGGCGGAGGACATGGTGGCGCCGTGGATGCCGTCCCGCCCGGTCTTGGAGCCGACATACACCACCGGGTTGCCGATGCCCGCCGCCGCCGAGAGGAAGATGCGGTCCCGAGGGGCGATGCCCACGGTCATGGCGTTGACCAGCGGGTTGCCGTTGTAGGCGGGGTGGAAATTGACCTCGCCGCCCACGGTGGGCACGCCGACGCAATTGCCGTAGCCGCCGATGCCGCGCACCACGCCGTCCAGCACGTGGCGGGTCTTCGGGTGGTCGGGGGCGCCGAAGCGCAGCGCGTTCAGGTTGGCGATCGGGCGGGCGCCCATGGTGAACACGTCGCGCAGGATGCCGCCCACGCCGGTGGCCGCGCCCTGGTAGGGCTCGATGAAGGAGGGATGGTTGTGGCTTTCCATCTTGAAGATGGCGGCCAGGCCGTCCCCGATGTCGATCACGCCGGCATTCTCGCCCGGGCCGTGGATCACCCAGGGCGCCTTGGTGGGCAATTGCCGCAGCCAAACGCGGCTGGATTTGTAGGAGCAGTGCTCCGACCACATCACCGAGAAGATGCCGAGCTCGGTGAGGGAGGGGGTGCGGCCGAGAATGGCCAGCACCCGCTCATACTCATCCGGCTTCAGGCCGAATTCGGCGGCGAGTTGCGTGGCGCGTTCGGCGTCAAGCTGGGCGGGGGCGAGGCGGACGGGCGTCGACATGGGAGCCTTGTCGGCAGCCGCGCGGCGCTTGTCCAGGGGTTGTTCGCGGGGTGGCACCCGTGGCGCTTGCATGGCGGCGTTCCCCACGGCGCGTCAGGGCCAGCCAAGGCGGACGGAGCGGGGGATGCGGGCGCGGCCGCCGGCATCGCGCAGCAGCCGCTTCATGCTGCCAAGCAGGGCGCGGTGCCAGGCCTTGCCGCCCCGGCCCCGCGGCGGCGCGGCCGGAACCGGCAGGGCGGCGAGGGTTTCGGACAAAAGCGGATCGGGCAGCAGCCAGGGCGGCGCCGGCAGGGCCGAGCGCAGGCCGATGCGACGCACCAGCAGGATCAGCGGCAGGCCGAGGATGCGGTGGGCGCGGCGGGCGGCGCGGCAGATCCAGTGCTCGATGGCGCGCAGCGGGTGGGCCGGCGCGGCCTCGGCCAGGGCGAGCAGCAGGCGTTGCCACAGCCCGGCATGGGTGAGGCGGCGGAAATAGCGCGACACGGTGTCCGGCTTGCCGAAGCGGTCCGGCAGATCGGCCCAGGGGGCTTGGGAGCAGGCGGTATGGAAGATGGCATCCATCCGGGCGCGCAATTCGCGGATGGGCCGGCCCTGCGGCGAGCGGGGCAGGAGGTAGGGAAGGAGGGCGTGCCATTCCGCATCGCTCAGCGGGGCCCAGGGGCGCGGCGGGCTCAGGCGGGCGGCGTGGGGGAGGGGTGGGGCGCGCATGGGGAGGAGTGTAGCGCGCCGGGAGACGATAGGCAAGTATTCCTATATCCTGCCCTGACCTCGTGGCCGATGGGGCGGCGGATGCATGGATGAAGACCGGGACGGGTGGAATGAGATCGGGCCGCTTGTCAGCCGACTGGCCGGAAACAGGCCCCCGGAAAGGTGCGTCGAGGCCTTTGACGCCCTGATCAGCGTTGCGCAGGCCTGGAGGATCGTTGGTCGACCTTGCAGCATTCCCTGAGGATGTGATCGACGACGCTGAGGAGAGGAGCGTTCGCGTCGATCCTCAGCCCTTGCTCTGGAACGTCGCCCTGTGATGCGTGACGTCTTGCGATGAGCTCCTGCTCGGATGGGTTTCCACCAAACTCGTCTTCCGGCCTGCTGGAGAGCCGGAGGTTCAGCGTGGCTGAGTCCACGGTGAGAACAAAGACCTGATCAAACAGAGCAATAAACTGATCGAAATTCCTCGATCCACCACAGAAGAACGAGATCGGGTGGCTTCGATCCGCGATGAGGTCTGCGACTGTCCGCGTGTTCCAGATGTGGTGTTCATGCCCGAACGCGGCATCTGAACCCGCCTGCTTCAAGGCAGTCTCATCCAGCGGTTCGCCTGTCCGGGGATCGCCCTTGTAGGCCAGTTCGCGATCGCCATGAATGACGTGATAGCCCCCCCGCTCGAGCTCGGTCGCGACGGAGGTCTTGCCAGTCCCCGACACGCCTTCGATCAGGTAGTTTCTGATGCCCATCTTCGACCCGGCCTGGGCATCCCGTTGGTGTTGTTGATCGTCATGCCGCTCCGCGTTCGCGCCTTTCCAACAGGCTTCAGAAGATCAACCTCCCCGGCCTCCAACTCAGCCTGCTGCTTTTCCGACAGGCTGGGGATGGGCGGCCCATGTCTGCACATTCCAAGGCGTCCAGGAGGCGAGACAGGTGACGCCAGGACGCGGCATGGCGGCGCCGTTGCATGGCTGCAGCTCGCCTGCTCCGTTCAGTTTCGTGTTTATCCTGTGGCCGCCGGCGAGAGGCGCACCAGGCCAGATAGAAGCCGGGCAGCGCGAAGGCGAGCAGGAGCAGCAGGAGCGCCACCATCGCCTCGAACGTCGTGACGTAGAATTTCAACGCCGACCGTCCGATCATGCTCAGGGCTTCCGTGTGGGCGCTCGCCGCGTCGGGAACAAGCGGCGAATGGAAGCTCAGGGTGAACCACCACCCGACGTAGAGCGCGACGCCCAGCAGGAAGAGCAGCAAGGCCATGGCCGCCTGATCACGCCGCCCCTGTGGCTGCGGAAGCGGGTGCGGGCCGCCGAAGGGGCTGGAGACTTCTTCCGGAAGCCCGGTCCAGGACGACGAAGCCAGCGGCCGCTCAGGGGGATCGTGCTTCATGCCGGAAACCTAGCTGGCCCATCCTGCGCGGCAAACAGTCAAGTTGCTGTCGGCCAAAGCCATCTTGCCGCCGGTGAGGCATGACGACCGCCGCCCTTGCCGCAACCGCCCCCGCCCTTTCCTGGTTTCCTTTCTGCCCCCAGCAGAGGAGGAGCAGAATGACCAGCTCGAAGCATGCGAAAGGCGGAATGGGCAGCGAGGAGCGGGAGGAGGGGCTGATGCAGGACACGCCCCGGCCGCCCGACGACCTGGAGCGCAATCCCGGCATCGGCTCGTCCAAGGGCGTGTTCGGGCGCGGCACCGATCCGGAGGTGCTGCAGGGCGAGAACACGGATGAGGGCGACACGATGAACGACACCACCGCCCAGGGCGGGGTGAATCCGGACCAGACCGGGCGCACCAATTCCTGAGAAGGGGCGGGCGGCGGCCGGCCGCCGCCCGCCCCGCGCGGCTCAGGTCCCATCGAGGATGCGGCCCTGGGCCAGGGCGGCGATGCCGGGCGGCGGAACCGCGACGGCGTCGCGGACGATGTCGGAGTTGAGCCGCAGGCTGGCGTGACGGTCTCGACCCCAGGGCCAGCCGCCATCCGCCAAGATGATGTTGGGCGGGGCTTCCTCGGTGGGGGATGCGCCGCAGTTGGCATAGCCGGACTGGCTGCCGAACCCCGTTTCACCGGGATCGCCGTGGGCGAGGATCAGGGCGATCGAGCCGATGCGGTCCGTGTAACGGGCAGGGCGGAAGCTGTCCTGGCCGCTGATCCGGCCTGTTGCGATGGCCAGCCGGTTCTGGCGTGAGCGGTGGCAGGGTTCCACAGGATTCGCCGCGGCGTCCGGCGGGTTTGCGGGGGCGGGTCCATGTTGCCGTGAAGCCTGCGCCGCGGCACTCAGGCACACGGCAAAGCATCCTCCGGTAGATATGGCTTTTCGATCTTGCACCGTGGCGGGAAGCGTCGCGTGAAAAGCAAACATTCCCCAAAAGGCGTACGAAAGCGGACTGCATCGTCGCCGTAAGGCGCCTAGCGCTGGGGGGTCCTGACCATCGGGCAACTCCTGTTATGCGGAGGGCGCAGATGCTGAATGGGAAACGGATCCTCGTTGTGGAGGATGAGTTCGTGGTCAGCATGATGTTGGAAGATGTGCTGACCGATGCGGGTGCCATGGTGCTGGGACCGGCGGTCTCGGTGCGGGATGCGCTGGGGCTGCTGGATGTCGCAATGCTGGATGGCGGCGTGAGCGCGGCGGTGCTGGACCTCCGGCTGGGGCGCGAAAACGGGATCGTGGTGGCTGACGCGCTGCGGAAATGCGGCGTGCCTTACGTGTTCACCACCGGGCTCGGCGAGTTTGCGGAGTTGGAGCAGCATGAAGACGCGCCGGTGCTGGCGAAGCCGTATTCGCTGCGGGGCCTGATGCAGACGCTGGAAAAACTGTTACTCGACGGAAATCGATTTGTGATGTCGCCCGATGATGCGCGGCAGACAAAGGTGCCTGAGACGCACTAGGCTGGTCTGTATTATTCGTCAGGCTCCCGGCACGGGTGACTGAGGGAAGGTTTTCGCCCTCGCCACCCGTTTGCACGCCCCGGAGGCCGCCATGGCGCCGATCGATGCTTCTCATCCCCCCGCAAACCGGCTGCTGCCGGCGTTGCCGCCCCGCAGCCTGGAGCGGTTGGTGCCGGCGCCGCGGCCGGTCGCATTGCTGATGCGGCGAAGCCTGCACCAGTCCGACGTCCCGGTCGACACAGTGTATTTTCCGGAATGCGGCTGGGTCTCGATGCTGGCAGTGCTGGAGGATGGCAACGCGGCGGAGGTGGGGCTGATCGGCTCCGAGGGGCTGGTCGGGCTGCCTGTGGCGCTGGGTGCCGACCGCGACGATCTGGAGGCAATGGTGCAGAGCCCGGGCACCGCCTACAGCCTGCCATCCGAGGTGTTGCGGCCCGCCATCGAGGAAGATCCGCCACTGCGCCAGGTGCTGATGCGCTACGTTTTGGCCCTGCACGCGCAGGTGGCGCGGACCGGCGCCTGCAACGGGCGCCACCACACCGATCAGCGCCTGGCACGCTGGCTGCTGATGGCGCATGACCGCGCCCATGGCGACGAGTTCGCCATGACGCATGAGTTCATGGCGCTGATGCTGGGCGCGCGCCGCGCCGGCGTCACGGTGGCGGCGGGCACGCTGCAACGGGCGGGGCTGATCCGCTACGAGCGCGGCCGCATCGTCATCACCGACCGGCCCGGATTGGAGGGCGCCGCCTGCGAATGCTACGGCATCAGCCGCCGCGCCGCTCAGCGGCTGTTCGCCGATGATGGCGGGCGGGGAGAACCGCCTCGGCGCTGCTAGGCGGCCGGGCGGCCGCGCCCTGGGGTAGCGAGCCGCCGCCTCACGGCCAGCCGACGCCGCCGGTCTGGCCGTAGATCTGGCCGGTGGTGTAGGAGGAGGAGGCCGCCGCCAGCTCCACATAGACCGAGGCCAGCTCCACCGGCTGGCCGGGGCGCCCCATCGGCGTGGTGGAGCCGAATTGCTTCAGCCCCTGCTCGGTCTGGCCGCCGGCGACCTGCAGCGGGGTCCAGAACGGGCCAGGGGCGACGCCGTTCACGCGGATGCCCTTCTCCACCACCTGCTTGGCCAGGCCGCGCACGAAAGCCTCGTTGGCCGCCTTGGTGCAGGCGTAGTCCAGGATGTATTGCGACGGCCGGTCAGCATTGATCGAGGAGGTGACGATGATCGCGCTGCCCTCGGGCAGGTGCGGCAGCGCCGCCTTGGTGATCCAGAACATGGCGTAGACATTGGTTTTCAGGGTCTGGTCGAGTTGCTCGGTGGAGATGTCGGCCAGGTTCTGCTGCGCGTGCTGGTAGGCGGCGTTGCTGACCAGGATGTCGAGGCCGCCGAGCTGCTGCCGCGCTTCCTCCACCAGGCGGGCGCAGAAGGCCTCCTCGCGCAGGTCGCCGGGGATCAGCACCGCCTTGCGGCCGGCCTCGCGGATCAGCTTCGCCACGTCCTCGGCGTCGGGCTGCTCGGCGGGGAGGTAGTTGATGGCGACGTCCGCACCCTCGCGCGCATAGGCGATGGCGGCGGCGCGGCCGATGCCGGAATCGCCGCCGGTGATCAGGGCGCGGCGGCCGGCCAGGCGGCCCGAGCCCTTGTAGGAGGTTTCGCCGCAATCCGGCACGGGCGTCATGCGCGATTGGAGGGCGGGCCAGGGCTGGCTCTGGTTGGGGAAGGGCGGCTTGGGGAAGCGGTCGCGCGGATTGCTCAGGGCGGGCGCCGCGCCGGCATCCGGGGCGGGCTGCTGCGGGGCCTGCTGCGCAGCGGCGGGGGCCGCGGCGGTGGCCAGGGTGCCGGCGGCGAGGCTTCCGGCGGCCAGTCCGCGCACCAGGTCGCGGCGGGACGGAACATCTTGGGTCATGGGGGGGGAGGCTCCGGGGGAAGGCGGAATGGGGCGTGCCCGGCCCGGGGTGGAGCCGGCGGGACGCTCAGCGAAGCCGCGGGCTGTTCAGCGCCGCGGCGCCGGCCGCGCGGGCCGGCGGGCGGGGGTCCGGCGCGCCCGGGGGGGGGCGCCGGGTCGTGGCTCAGGGGGTCAGCTCGCCCTGCTCGGTGCCGTCCCAGTAGTGGATGCGCTCGGCCTCGACGCGGATCAGCACGATGCCGGGGGTGTC
This sequence comes from Teichococcus vastitatis, assembly GCF_003604215.1. Lineage (GTDB taxonomy): Bacteria > Pseudomonadota > Alphaproteobacteria > Acetobacterales > Acetobacteraceae > Pseudoroseomonas > Pseudoroseomonas vastitatis. The sequence continues at coordinate 338,977 of NZ_QXGS01000004.1, read as the reverse complement.
GATGCCCTGGTCGAACCACTTGTCCAGCTCGGGGGTCCAGTGCTCGCGGAATGCGGCCTTGTCGCGGATCAGCTCGGCGCGGCCCTCGATCGCGATGGCGAAGCGCTTCGGCCCCTGGAAGGACAGCGTGACCTGGGGGTTGCTTTCCAGGTCCGAGATGGTCCGGGCATCGCCGTAGGAGAAGTAGAAGGACTGGCCGTTGTAGTCGACGTCCTTGTTGTTGCTCATCGGGCGGGAGGCGATGGCGCCGCCCTCGGTGTGGGTGTTGAGCATGCAGACATCGATCTCGCGCATGCGCTGGGACAGGTCGGACACGGTCTTCTGCGGCATCGGGCAAGGCTCCCTGGGTGATGCCGGAGCAACGCGGGAAGCGGCGGAAGGTTCAGCGGTGCAAGCGCTGGCTCGGCCATATGCTTGATTGCAAATCTTTTTCACCCGCAACCCGGCTGCTCGCGGCACCGTTCACGCTTCGCCACCCCCCACAATACATCCCACGGAGACCCGACCATGTTCATGCGGATCGACAAGCTGCAGGCTGAGCTGCCGGCACCCAAGCGGCCGGACCCCAACGCCGCGGCGGCCCTGCAGGAGCTGCTCGGCGGCAAGTATGGCGAGATGTCGACCCTCGGGAACTACATGTTCCAGAGCTTCAACTTCCGTTCCAAGGACAAGCTGCGCCCGTTCTACAGCCTGGTCGCCTCGATCACCGCCGAGGAGCTGGGCCATGTCGAGCTGGTCAGCAACGGCGTCTCCATGCTGGCGAACGGGCCGGACCACGATGCCGATGTTGGCCCGGGCGGCGACATCTCCGGCGCGCCGTTCGAGGCGATGAAGGACATCCGCTCCTTTGCCTCCTTCGCCTCGGCCGGCGGCGGCGCCCTGCCGGTGAACAGCAATTCCATGTCGTGGAACGCCGACATGGTGACCACCACGGGCAATGTGATCGTCGACCTGCTGCACAATTTCCACCTGGAATGCGGCGCGCGGCTGCACAAGCTGCGGGTGTACGAGACGCTGACCGACCCGACCGGGCGCGAGGTGTGCGGCTACCTGCTGGTGCGCGGCTCGGTGCACGCGCATGCCTATGCGCTGGCGCTGAAGCAGATCACCGGGGTGGAGCTGGAGAAGTTCCTGCCGACGCCGAACATCCCGCTCGGCAACATTCCGGAATGCCAGAAGTACCTGCAGGAAGGCTCGCACCGCCGGCTCTATACCTGGAGCCCGAACGACTACAAGGAGATCGCCGGGATCTGGGGCCATGGCGAGCAGGCCCTGCCGGGCGATCCGCCGGGCGAGCTGACGGTGGTGGACGGCATGCCGGAAGGCGGCAAGATTCACCAGCTCAGCGGCATTCCTTCCGCCTTCACCCCGGATTACGCGCCGGAGGAGATGATGGAGATCGCCCAGAAGCTGTACCGGGCGTCACGCTGACCGAAGCGCTCACGAAAAAGCGAAGTGCGGGCGGTAGGTGACGGATTGTTTCCGACCCGCCCGGAGCCTTATGGTTGTGTTGTCCCCGATGGCACAACCATCGCGGGATACCCTCCCGGCTTCTGCTCTCCCCCGAGAGCGGGGCCGGGTGCGGGCCGCGTCGATGAAGAACGCGGTGCCCCAAAACGGGGGCGCGGTACCGCTTTTGGGGTGCGGTGCGCCGCCTCAGGCCGTGGCGAGGCTGGCCGCGATGCTTTCGAACAGCGGCAGGCCGTCGGTTCCGCCCATCAGCGAATCCACCAGATCTTCCGGATGCGGCATCATGCCGAGGATGCGCCGGTTCTCCGACAGGATGCCGGCGATGTTGCGGCAGGCCCCGTTGCGGTTGGCCGCGCCGGTCGGCTCGCCCGCCGGCGTGACGTAGCGGAAGGCGACGCGGTCCTCCGCTTCCAGCCGGTCCAGCGTGTTGTCGTCGGCGAAGTAGTTGCCATCGCCATGCGCCATGGGCGCGCGGAAGATGGCGTGCTTCTGCCAGTGGCTGGTGAAGGGGGAGGAGGCCGTCTCCACCCGCAGGTGGCAATCCATTGACAGGAAGCGCAGCGAGGCGTTGCGCAGCAGAGCGCCCGGCAGCAGCCCGGCCTCGGTCAGGATCTGGAAGCCGTTGCAGACGCCGAGGATGTGCCCGCCCTTGGCCGCGAATTCCGCCACCGCCGGCATGATCGGCGAGCGCGCCGCCATGGCGCCGCAGCGCAGGTAATCGCCATGGCTGAAGCCGCCCGGCAGCACCACCAGGTCGGTGCCGGCGGGCAGGCCGGTTTCGGCATGGAACAGGATGGTGGGCCTGCGGCCGGTCGCCTTCTCCAGCGCGATGGCCATGTCGCGCTCGCGGTTGGTGCCGGGAAAGAGCAGGATAACGGCGTTCATGGCGGGGCGGGTCCTCAGCGCGGCGGGAAAAGCGGCTCAGCCATGGCCGAGCCAGACGCGGATCCAGTGCAGCCCGCCCATCATCAGCAGCGAGATGAGCGAGGCGATGGCGGCGGCGGTGATCCACAGGTCGATGCGCGCCTTGCCGCGCGCCATCAGCCCCGGGCGCGGCCCGCGCCGCGCGGCCGTCACCTGCGGCAGCCGGTCCTGCCGCCAGCGCAGCCCCATGCCGATCAGCACGGTCAGCAGCACCATCAGCAGCAGGGAAGCCTTGATCATGGCAGGGGGATCATGGCGCGGGGGACCAGCGGCCGGGCGCCCGGCTCAGGCCAGCTCGACCCGGAAGCTCTCGATCACCGTGTTGGCCAGCAGGCGGCGGGCCATCTCCTCGGCCTGGGCCTTGGCCGCGGCGGGATCGGTTTCGGTCAGCTCCAGCTCGATGATCTTGCCGGTGCGCACCTCGCCCACGCCGGCGAAGCCCAGCGTGCCGAGGGCGTGGCCGATGGCCTTGCCCTGCGGGTCCAGCACGCCCGCCTTGGGCATCACGGTCACGATCGCTTTGCGCATCACTGCATGGCCTTTCACTGCATGGCCTCCGGGCCCTTCATGTCGCGCGCGCCGGCCTCCGGCAGGATGCCCAGGCGCCGCGCCACTTCCTGGTAGCCTTCCTCGACCTTGCCGAGGTCGCGGCGGAAGCGGTCCTTGTCCATCTTCTCGCCGGTGTTGACGTCCCACAGACGGCAATTGTCGGGGCTGATCTCGTCGGCCAGCACGATGCGCATCTCGTCATTCTCGTACAGCCGGCCGAACTCGATCTTGAAGTCCACCAGCACGATGCCGACGCCGAGGAACAGGCCGCTCAGGAAGTCGTTGATGCGCAGGGCGAGGGCCACCATGTCGTCCAGGTCCTGGGTGGAGGCCCAGCCGAAGCAGGTGATGTGCTCCTCCGACACCATCGGGTCCTGGAGCTGGTCGTTCTTGTAGTAATACTCGATGATTGAGCGGGGCAGGCGGGTGCCTTCCTTGAGCCCGAGCCGGGTGGAGAGCGAGCCGGCGGCGACGTTGCGCACCACCAGCTCCAGCGGAATGATCTCCACCTCGCGGATCAGCTGCTCGCGCATGTTGAGGCGGCGGATGAAGTGGGTGGGCACGCCCATCTCGGTCAGCCGCGTCATCAGGTATTCGCTGATGCGGTTGTTCAGCACGCCCTTGCCGGTGATCACACCCTTCTTGGTGCCGTTGCCGGAGGTCGCGTCGTCCTTGAAGTATTGAACCAGCGTGCCGGGCTCCGGTCCCTCGAACAGAACCTTGGCCTTGCCTTCATAGAGCTGCCGGCGACGCGCCATCTGCACAGAATCCCTCTCGCCGCCGAAGCGTGGGCCGGCGGATGCAGGGGGCGTATAGCAAAGGGGGAGCGGGATCGCCACCGCCCCCCGCCGCATGGGCCGCATGCGTCCCCCCGGTGCTCCCGCTGGGTAGTCCGCCCGGGTGTTCCCCTGGGTGCTCCCGCCGGGTGCTTCCACCGGCCGCTGTTTCTCGGGCGAAAGCCCGATCGGCGCTGGAACAGGCGGGAAGCGCCTGTTCGACGCCGCGGCTTCAGTGCCGGTAGGTATCCCGCCATCCCGACGGCTTGCCGAGCAGCCGGTCCCGGTCGCGCCGGACGATGCCGTAGCACTCGCAGGCCACACTCTCGAGACCCGGCCGGTCCGTGACCTCGATGCGGCCCCGCTCGTAGCGGATGAAGCCCGCCTTCTGCAGCAGACCCGCTGCTACCGTGACCCCGGCCCGACGCAACCCGAGCATCATGGACAGGAACTCGTGGGTCATCGGGAACTCGTCGCCCTCGGCCCGGTCATGCGCCATCAGCAGCCAGCGGGCCAAGCGCTGATCGGTCTGGTGGCGCCCATTGCAGGCCGCCGTGCGGGCCACCTGCCCGTGATGCACCAGCGCATGGCGGAGCAGCAGCGTGCGGAAGGCGGGCAGGCGCTCCAGCGCGTCGCGGAACGCCGCCGTTTCCATTCGCAGGGCGGTGCCGGGCGCCTGCACCATGGCTTCCAGATCGTCGTTGTCGCCGCCGAGCAGCACGGGAAGTCCGGCCATGCCCTCCTTGCCGATCAGCCCGACCTCGGCGGCGTCGCCATCCTCCAAGTAGGCCAGCATGGACAGCCAGCCTCTCTCCGGGAAGTAGACATAGTCGATCGGCTTGTTCGGCTCATGCACGATCTGGCGGAGCGAAAGCTCCACGTTGTGCAGCCGGGGGCGCAGCACCGCGAAATCCTCCGGCGGCAGAAGCGCGAGGAGGCGGTTGCGCGGTGGGGTGGAGGTGGTTTCGGCGGAGAAGGCCATCGAGGCTCCTGCGACAAAGGTGTCGGCGGGAGCACGAGCTACTCTCAGTCACCCGCGCCGAACGGTCGCAGTGGGCAATGATGCATCTGTGGAGGATGGATCGTGGTTTGTCGGTACGGGACCGCGCACCCGCCACCGGAACGGCCGTTCCGACCGGGTTTTCTTTTCCGGCGCCTGCTCCCGGCGCCTGCTTCCGGTGGCCTCCGGGCGTGGCGCGTGCGATGAAGCCGGCATGCCCGACGATCCGCGCCGCTCCGCCCCCTCCGCGCTGCGCAACCGCGAGCCGATCCTGCGGGCGCTCCGGCCGCATCTGCCGGCCGGGGGGCTGGTGCTGGAAGTGGCCAGTGGCACGGGGGAGCATGTGGCGCATCTCGCCGCCGCGCTGCCCGGACTGCGCTGGCAGCCGACGGAACGGGACGACGCGAACCGCGCCAGCATCGATGCCTGGTGTGCCGGGCTGCCGAACGTGCTGCCCGCCCTGCCGCTCGATGCCGCCGCCGCCGGATGGCCGGTGGCCCGGGCCGATGCGGTGCTGTGCATCAACATGATCCACATCGCCCCCTGGGCCGCGGCCCAGGGCCTGGTGGCCGGGGCGGCGCGGGTGCTGCCGGCCGGCGGGCTGCTGGCGCTGTACGGGCCGTATCGCCGGCGCGGCCGGCCGATGGAGCCGGGCAACGCCGCCTTTGACGCCGATCTGCGCCGGCGCGATCCCGCCTGGGGGCTGCGGGAGGTGGAGGCGGTGGCGGAGCTGGCCGCCGCCACCGGCTTCGGCCCGCCGGAGGCGGTGGCGATGCCGGCCGACAATTTGACGCTGCTGTTCCGCCGCGCCGGCTGAGCCCGCCGCCCTTGGCTTCGGGGCCGGCCCGGCGCATCCCTGCCGCAGTGCCACCGGAGGAACCTTTCCGCATGACAGCTCCCGCTTCCGCCGATGCCGGCCCGCCGCCCGCGGCCCCCCGCGCCGCGCCGCCGGGCTGCGGCGCGCTGTTCGCCGGCTTCCTGGGGTTGGGGCTGACCGGCTTCGGCGGCGTGCTGCCCCTGGCGCGGCACATGATCGTGGAGCGGCGGCGCTGGCTGAGCCCGGCCGAGTTCACCGACCTGCTGGGGCTGTGCCAGTTCCTGCCCGGCGGCAACATCATCAACCTGTCGGTGGCGGTGGGGCTGGAGTTCCGCGGCGCCGCCGGCGCGGTGTCGGCGCTGCTGGGGCTGATCCTGGGGCCGACCGCGGCGGTGGTGGCGCTGGGCGTGGTGTATGATCAGTTCCGCGACGACCCGCGGGTGCAGGGATTGTTCGCCGGGCTGGCCGCCGCCGCCGCCGGGCTGCTGGTGGCCATGGCGCTGAAGATGCTGGCGCCGCTGCGCCGCCAGCCGGTGGCGCTCGGCATTGTTGGGCTGTGCGTGCTGGCCATCGCGCTGCTGCGGCTGCCGCTGCTGCCCTGCATGGCCGTGCTGGCGCCGCTCAGCGTGCTGGCGGTGGGGTGGCGCGGCCGATGAACACGCTGGTGGCGCTGGCGCTGATCTTCACCCAATTGTCGCTGCTGGCCTTTGGCGGCGGCAACACCATCCTGCCGGAGATGCAGCGCCAGGTGGTGCAGGTGCATGGCTGGATGAGCGCGCAGGATTTCGCCGCGCTGTTCGCCCTGGCGCAGGCGGCGCCGGGGCCGAACATGATGGTGGTGCCGCTGGTTGGCTGGCATGTGGCGGGATGGAGCGGGCTGCTGGTGGCCTCGGCCGCCAAGTTCGGCCCGTCCTCGCTGCTGACCGCCGCCGTGCTGGGGCTGTGGAAGCGGTTCCGCGACCGGCCGTGGCGGCGGGTGGTGCAGGCCGGGCTGGTGCCGATGACGGTGGGGCTGGTGGCGGCCAGCGCCGTGCTGATCACCGAGGCCACGGCGACGCGCCCGGCCTTGGCCGGGATCGCCGCCGCCGCGGCCCTGCTGATGCTGCTGCTGAAGCCGCATCCGCTGTGGCTGCTGGGCGGCGGCGCCCTGGCCGGGCTGCTGCTGGCCTAAGCCGCGCGCGGCGCGCCCTGCGGCGCTGTCCGATCAGCCGGCCTGGCGCGGGCGGAACAGCTGGCCGCGCTCGGCGAACAGCACCATGCCCAGCGCCAGCAGGCCGCAGGCGGCGAAGCCCAGCATCAGCGGCGCGGTGGTGCCGTCGAATTGCTGGCCGATGAAGAAGCCGATCAGCGCGCCGCCGAAGGTGGTGACGAAGCCCTGCACGGCGGAGGCGGTGCCGGCGATGTGGCCCAGCGGCTCCATCGCCATGGCGCCGAAATTGGGGCCGGTCAGGCCGAAGCAGAACATCATCGCTGCCTGCAGCAGGGCGAAGCTCCAGAGCTCCTCATGGCCGGACAGGGCCAGGGCGGCATGCAGCACGGCGAAGCCGATATAGCCGAGCAGCGCGCCATGCGAGATGCGGCGGCTGCCGAAGCGGCCGACCAGACGGGCATTCAGCATGGAGGCCGCCGCCATGGCGACGGCGATGCCGGCGAACACCGTGGTGAACAGGTGCGGCGCCCGGAAGGTGTCGGCGAAGACCTGCTGCGCCGAGTTGATGAAGCCGAACAGGCTGCCCATCATCAGCGCCATGGCCAGCATGTAGCCCACCGCCAAGCGGTTGCTCAGCGCGAAGCGGAAGGCGGCGGCGACCCGGCCGGGCGCGATCGGCATGCGGTCGGCGGGGTGCAGGGTTTCCGGCAGGCGCAGCAGCACCCACAGGGCGGCGGCGGCGCCGAACAGCGCCAGAAACAGGAAGATGAAGCGCCACGGCGCCACCAGCATGATCAGTTGCCCCAGCGTCGGCGCCACCACCGGAACCGCCAGGAACACGATAAAGGCCAGCGACATCACCTGCGCCATCTTCCGCCCCGAATAACAATCCCGGACGATCGACACCGCCAGCACGCGGGTGGCGGCGGCGCCGACGCCCTGCACCGCGCGGGCCGCCAGCATGATGCCGAAGGCGCCGCTCGCCATCGCCACCAGGCTGGCCAGGGCATAGATGCCGAGGCCGGCCAGCAGCACCGGCTTGCGGCCGAACCGGTCCGCCAGGGGGCCGTAGAGGATCTGCGCCCCGCCGAAGCCCAGCAGGTAGGCGGTGATGATCCATTGCCGCTGGTTGTCGGTGGTGGTGCCGAGGGCGTGGCCGATCTCCGGCAGCGCCGGCAGCATGGAATCGATCGCCAGCGCGTTGGCCATCATCATGGCGGCGATGATCGCCACGAATTCGCGGAACCCCATGCCGGGATGCGGCGCCCCCGTGCGGAGCCCGGGCGCCGTTGTGACCCCATCCATCGCTGCCATGATGCTGATCCCATCCTGTTCCGGCCGTTCCTAGCCTGAGCGGCACGGTCCGGTAAGCGACCGGAATTCGGGTCTGCCCTGCGGCCGGGGCGGCAGCGGCGGCCGGATGCCGCGGTGGCGCTGGAACCCTGCCGCGGCGCAGGACGTTGCGGCGGGACGACGCAGGGTCGCGGATGTCGGGAACAGGAACGGTTGCATGCTGCAAAGCCTGCCGGTGGCGCTTCAGGCGGGGATCTGGGGGCTGCTCGGCGCGTCCTCGCTGGTGCTGGGCGCGGCGCTGGCCTTTCTGGTGCGGCTGCCGCGGCGTGTCACCGCCGGCATCATGGCCTTCGGCTGCGGCGTGCTGATCTCGGCCGTGGCGTATAACCTGATCGAGGACGGGTTCGAGCAGGGCGGGCTGTGGCCGGTGGCCGGCGGCGCCCTGGCGGGCTCCGTGGCCTACACGGTGGCGAACATCCTGGTGGCGCGGAGCGGCGGGCGCCACCGCAAGCGCTCGGACCGGCAGCCGGCGGGTGGAGCGAAGGAGGGGCAGGAGGGCAGCGGCGGCATGGCCATTGTGGTCGGCTCGCTGCTGGACGGGATTCCAGAATCGGTGGTGCTGGGGGTCGGGCTGCTGAGCGGCGGCCAAGTCAGCCTGCCGATGCTGGCCGCGATCTTCCTGTCGAACTTTCCGGAAGGGCTGTCCAGCGCGGTGGGAATGCGCCGGGCCGGGCGCGGCCGGGGCTATGTGCTGGGGTTGTGGGCCGGGATCGCCGCGCTGTCCGCGCTGGCGGCGCTGGCGGGCGCGGCGCTGCTGGGCGACGCGCCGCCGGCCCTGCTGGCCTCCGTCAACGCAGTGGCGGCGGGCGCCCTGCTGACCATGATCGCCGACACCATGATCCCCGAGGCGGTGGCGGACGAGCACAATGGCACCGGCCTGCTGGTGGTGCTGGGGCTGCTCGTCGCCTTCGCCCTGTCGCAGCTGGGCGGCTGAGCCGCCTCCGCCCGCGCCCCGCCGGCCTCAGCCTTCCATGGTGACGCCGGTGAGGCGGATCATCTCGGCCCAGCGCGCCACCTCCTCGCGCTGGAAGGCGGCGAAGGGGGCGGGCGGCAAGGGAGCGGCGGTGAAGCCGGCGGCCAGCAGCCGCTCCTCCGAGGCCGGCTCGCTCATCGCGTCCAGCATGGCCCGGGCGATCGCCTCCACCGTGGCGGGCGGCGTTCCGGCCGGGGCGAACAGGCCGAACCAGGCATCCACGGCGAGGTAGGGCACCCCCGCCTCGGCCGCCGTCGGCACATCGGGGAAGTCGTTCAGGCGGTTCGGCGCGCCGATCTCCAGGGCGCGCAGCTTGCCGTCCCGCACCAGCGGGGCGACGGACGGAAAGGTCGCGATGTAGAAATCGACGATGCCGGCCATGGTGTCGGTCGCCGCCGGCGCGGCGCCGCGATAGGGGATGTGCGTCGCGTCCAGCTTTTCCCGCCGCACCAGCGTTTCGGCGATCACGTGCGAGGCCGAGCCAGCCTGGGAGGAGGCGTAGCTCAGCTTGCCCTGCCGCCCGCGCGCGATCAGCCCGGCCATGTCCTGCGCGGGGGAATTCGCCGGCACCACCAGCGCATGGTGCACGGTGGCCAGCTTGGCCACGGGGGTGAAGCTGTCCACCACGTGGTAGGGCAGGCGCGCCAGCATCGCCTGGTTGCCGGCATGGGTCTGGTTGTGGCCGAGCACCACCGTGTCGCCATCCGGCGCGGCGCGCGCCGCCGCCTCGGTGCCGATGATGCCGCCGGCCCCGGCGCGGTTCTCCACCACCACCGCGCGGCCGAGCGCCGGCGCGGCCTTTTCCGCCAGCAGCCGGGCCAGGATGTCGGTGGGGCCGCCCGGAGGGGCCGGCACGATCAGCCGCAGCGGGTTGCCGGGGGCAGGCTTCTGCGCCAGGCCTTGCGCAGCCCCCTGGGCGCGGGCGGGGCCGATGAGGGCGGGCAGCGCCAGCAGCGGCGCGGCGGCGATCAGGTGGCGGCGAAGCATGGCGGGCGCGTTCCTCACAGGTTGTTGCTGCCGAGGTCGCGCCCCGGCCGCGGCCCGTCAAGAGGATGGCCGGCTGTTCCGCGCCGTGCGTCACCGCCTCGATGCTGTTGCCGTCCGGCTCGCGCGGCAGGCGCCGGGGGCGTGGGTGTCATGATCCGGTCGCGGCCGGGTGCGACGCGGCGAAGGCGGCGGGCACACCGTTGTCGGACGCGGCAGGGCGGCTATCCGCCGGCGACGCCCGGTGGAACCAGGTGTCGCCGACGCCGTCATGAGCCCCGGGCCGCTTCAGCCGCCGCGGGCCGATCACCGCCCGCATCGCATCGGAGGAGGCGCAGGCGCGATCGGTGTTCGCGGTGCCGAAGCAGCCGCGGCGGATCATCAGAAGCCGATGATGCCGGTGATCCAGAGCAGGATCACGATCAGGCCCGGCACACCCAGAAACCACAGGATCAGCGGCATGGTACAACTCCCTCGTCACGGGCCGCCAAAAGGGCGGCTTCCCGAAGGGCAACACCCAAGCTGGGCAATTGTTGCCGGGAGACGCCGGCCGAGGCCGGGATTTGAAGGCCGCGCACGCAAGGCTCAGCGCCGCAGCACCTGCTCCGAGCCGGGACGGCGATGTTCCCAGCCCGCCCGCTCCAGCTCCGGCAGGCTGTGCTCCCCCGCCGGATAGCCGAGGCAGAAGTAGCCCACCAGCTGCCAGTCCGTCGGTACCTCCAGCGCGGCCCGCACCGCTGCTGGCTCCAGGATCGACACCCAGCCCAGCCCGATGCCCTCGGCCCGCGCCGCCAGCCACAGCGTGTGCAGCGCCATCACCGCCGAATAGCTGGTGGTTTCCGGCATGGAGGCGCGGCCGAGGCCGTGGCCCTGGCCGGGCTCGGGCAGGGCGAACAGGGCGAGCTGGCAGGGCGCCTGGTCCAGCCCTTCCAGCTTCAGCCGGGCATACAGCGCGGCGCGGTCGGGTTGCTGCGCCGCCAGCGCGGCCTGATTGCTGCGGCGGAAGCTGGCGCGGATCGCGGCGCGGCGGGCCGGGTCCTCCACCAGCACGAAGCGCCAGGGCTGGCTGAGCCCGACCGAGGGGGCCAGATTGGCCAGCTCCAGCAGCGCCAGCAGCCGCGCTTCCGGCACTGGGCGGGGCGTGAAATGGCGCACGTCGCGCCGCCAGCGGAACAGGGCCGCCAGCTGGTCGCGGAAGCTGCCATCCCATTCGGGCGGAACCGCGCTCATCCGCCGCAGCCGGGATTTCCGCCGTTCAGCGCCGGCACGGCCTGCAGGATACCGAGCAGCCGGAAGCCCTCCCGCCCGTTCTCCCCGGCGGCCCCGGCGCGGCGCGGCTCCAGCACCAGCACCCCGGCTTCCGGCAGGCGGGTGCCGCGCACCGCATCGCCCAGGATCATCTGCGCCGGGCCGCGATGCCCAACCAGCACCCGGTTCAGCCCGGGTGCCGGCGGCGTGCCGAACAGGCGGCGGTGCTGTTCCAGCGACCAGCCGAGCCGCGCCCCGGCATAGTCATCGGCGACCAGCCCGTCCTCGATCCGCACCCGTTCCGCCCCTAAGGCCAGTTCCGCCGTGTCGCGGGCACGGAACACCGGGCCGGCCAGCACCGGCCATTGCAGCGGGATGCCCAGCGCGGCGAGGCGGGCGCCCAGCGCGCGCGCCTGCCCTTGCCCGGCCGGGGACAGGTTGCGCTGCCCCTCCCGCTCGCCGAGGCGGAAGCTGCGGTCGCAGGGCTGGCCGCCGGTGTCGGCATGGCGGATGAACAGCACCAGCCCGCCGCGCCGCAGCCGTTCGAGCAGCGCCTCGGCCGCCGGTTCGCCCGGCTGCGGCGGCAATCGCGCCCCGGCGCGGCTGGCGGGCGCGAGGGTGGCCAGGAGGACGGCCGGGGCCGCGAGGGGCGGCAGGGCGATCAGGAAGCGGCGGCGCATCGCGGCAGGCTGCCGCCAAGATGCCGCCGGATCAAGCGGCCGCGCCCCGGCGTCCCCCCGCCGGATCCGGCCTGCCGGCGCCGGTTCCCTGACGGAACCGTGAGGCGACCGCGGGCTGCCGGCGACGTTGCAGCTGCATCAACTGCTTGCCGGAGTGCCGCCGCATGGAACCGATGAAGCCCATGGAACCGCTGACATCGATGCAGGGCGAGGCCTTGTGGCCGCGGGAGCTGGGCCAGGCTTCCGCCAGCGGCGGACAGAACGGGCTGCGCTACGCCGTGTTCGCCGGGCAGCGGCGGCTGGTGGTGGAGCGCGACGGCCGGCGCGCCACCTATGACACCGGGGACCGGCGCATCGACGGGGTGCAGCAGGGAAGCGACGGCCCGGTGTTCACCGGCCCGGATGGCGAGGTGCAGCTGGACACGCTGCGGGTGATCGACTGAGGCGCGATGGGCCAGCCCCGATGCTCGCGCGCACGTGATGCCGCGCTGCCGTCGGCGGGCAACACTGGGCAGCGAACTGCGCTCTACCGGGCCAGCGTAAAGGATAGGGTTGCCGCATGCGAAGCCGGTACGGTTCCAACCCAGCAGCGTCACGGGTATCGGCCGGCAACGCCGGTGCCGATGCCCGGCCTGCTGCCGCGGCAGCCTGGCGCCTGGGCGCGGCCGGCGCCGGGCGCCGGCGATGGATCTGATCCCGGGCAACAGCTTTCCCATCGTCGGGATCGGCGCCTCGGCCGGCGGGGTGTAGGCGCTGGAAGGCTTCTTCCAGGGCGTGCCGGAGCAGCCGGGCGTGGCCTTCGTGGTGGTCACGCATCTCAGCCCCGGCCGGAAGAGCCTGCTGCACGAGATCGTCGGCCGGTACACGCGGATGCCGGTGCAGGTGGCCGCCGATGGCGCGCAGGTGGAGCCCGATCACGTCTACGTACTGCCGGCCGACGCCATCCTGTCCATCGAGGGGCAGCGCCTGGTGATCCGTCAGCCGGAACCCGGCCGGCGCCACCGCAAGCCGATCGACATCTTCTTCAGCGCCCTGGCGGTGGACCAGGGCGAGAGCACGGTGGGCGTGGTGCTGTCGGGCGGCGATGGCGACGGCACGCTGGGCATCAAGGCGATCAAGGAGCGCGGCGGGCTGACCCTGGCGCAGGTGCCTGATGGACACGGGCCGGAGCATCCGGCCATGCCCCAAACCGCGATCTCCACCGGGCTGGTCGATTTTGCGCTGCCGGCCGACCAGATGGGCGGGCGGATCGTGGAGTTCGCCCGGTCGCAGCGGCTGCTGGACCACATGGCGACGGATTCGCGCCGCTCGCGCGACGGCGAGGCGGCGAAGGAAGCGCGGCGTGAGATCTATGCCATCCTGCGCAACCAGATCGGCCATGATTTCGCCGGCTACAAGACCAACACCTTCCTGCGGCGGGTGCAGCGCCGCAGGAAGGTCAGCCAGCTCAACAGCCTGAACGGCTATCTGGAGAAGCTGCGGCAGGATCCGCAGGAGGTCGGCGCGCTGTTCCGCGACCTGCTGATCAACGTCACCAGTTTCTTTCGCGACGAGGACGCGTTCGGCCGGCTGGCCGACACGGTGGTCCCGAAGCTGTTCGAGGGGCGCGGCACCGAGGACACGGTGCGCGTCTGGGTGCCGGGCTGCGCGACGGGGGAGGAGGTGTTCTCGCTCGGCATCCTGCTGCGCGAGGAGATGGACCGGCTGAACGCGGTGCCGCGGGTACAGATCTTCGCCACCGACATCGACGACCGGGCGCTCGGCGTGGCGCGTGCCGCGCGCTATCCAGGGGCCATGCTGGAAGGCGTGTCGGACGAGCGGCGGCGACGCTTCTTCATTCCCGACAATGGCAGCTTCCTGCTGAGCAAGGAGGTGCGCGACCTGTGCATCTTTTCGCCGCACAGCGTGATCCGCGATCCGCCGTTCTCGCGCATGGACCTGATCTCCTGCCGCAACCTGCTGATCTATTTCGGCGCCGAGGTGCAGAGCCAGGTCATCCCGACCTTCCACTACGCGCTGCGGCCGGACGGGTTCCTGTTTCTCGGCACCTCCGAGAACATCAGCCAGTTCGACGAGCTGTTCAGCCCGCTCGACAAGAAGCAGCGCATCTTCCGCCGCCGGGCCGGCAGCGGCAGCGGCATCCGCCTGCCGCTCTCGGTGCACGCGCTGCGGCCGGGGCAGGTGGCCGGGAAGCCGCGGCGGCCGGGGCTGAGCGGCCTGGCGCTGCGGCAAAGCGTGGAAGCGCAGGTGCTGGACCGCTTCGCGCCGGCCTATGTGGTGGTGAACCACGAAGGCGACGTGGTGTATTATTCCGGCCGCACCGGCAAGTACCTGGAGCCGGCGCCGGGCCTGCCCAACCGTCAGCTGCTGGCGATGGCGCGCAAGGGGCTGCGGCTTGAGCTGCGCACGGTGTTCCGCGAGGCGCTGGAAAGCGGCCGCACCGTGACCCGGGAAGGCGTGGCGGTGGATGGGGACGATGGCCGCGTGCAGATGGTCACGCTGTTCGCCGAGCCGCTGCGCGAGCGCGACGAGGGCGAGCCGCTGTTCCTGGTGTTGTTCGCTGATGAGGGGCCGACGCTGAGCCGCGCGGAAGTCGCCGGCCGCAGCCACGCCCTGCAGGATGGCGCCACGCTGCACCTGGAGCATGAGCTGCGCGAAACCCGCGAGCGGCTGCAATCGCTGATCGAGGAATACGAGACGGCGCTGGAGGAGCTGAAATCCTCCAACGAGGAGCTGATCTCGGTGAATGAGGAACTGCAATCCACCAATGAGGAGCTGGAAGCCTCAAAGGAGGAGCTGCAATCGGTGAACGAGGAGCTGCATACCGTCAACGCCGACCTGAACAACAAGGTCGACGCGCTGGACCGGGCCAACACCGACCTGCAGAACCTGTTCAACAGCACCGACGTGGCCACCCTCTTCCTGGACCGCGACCTGCGCATCCGCAGCTTCACGCCGGCCGCGTCGCGCGTGTTCAACATGCTGCCGGGCGATCGCGGCCGGCCGATCACCGATTTGTCGCAGCGCTTCAGCCTGGCGAGTTTCGGCCAGGAACTGGGCGCGGTGATGGCGTCCGGCCAGCCGGTGGAGCGGCGGGTCGACGACGGCAGCGGGCAGGTCCACTACCTGCTGCGCATGACGCCCTATCTCAACAGCGAGCGGCGCCCCGAGGGCGTCATCGTCACGGTGATGGATGTGACCAGCCTGACCCGCGCGGAAGCGCGGCAGCGCCTGCTGGTGGCCGAGTTGCAGCACCGCACGCGCAACCTGCTGGGCGTGGTGCAGTCGGTCGCGCAGCGGACCCTGAACGATGACGAGCGCATGGATACCTTTCAGCAGCGCCTCGCCACGCTGGGACGCGTGCAGAGCCTGATCGCCCATGCCGCGCAGCGCAGCATCGACCTCGGCGAGATCGTGCGGGCGGAGCTGCATGCCTTCGCCGTGCCGGCGGATGAGCGGATCCGCGTGGCAGGGCCGCCGGTGCCGCTCAACATGGAGCATGTGCAGATCGTGGCGCTGGTGCTGCACGAACTGACCACCAACGCGGTGAAGCACGGCGCGCTGGTGCATCCCGGCGGCCGGCTGCGGGTGGAATGGTTCATCCGCGCGGTGCCGGAGGGCGGCCGCTGCCTGGTGCTGCTGTGGCAGGAAAACGGCGTGCCGATCACCGCGCCGCCCAACCGCAGCGGCTACGCGCGGGAACTGATCGAGCGGGCGCTGTCCTACAGCCTGGACGCCCGGACCGAGCTGAGCTTCGGCCCGGATGGCGTGCGCTGCGTCATCGAGATGCCGCTGGCGGAGGCGGCATGACGCCGGCGGCGGCGGTGCTGCGCGACCGCCGCATCCTGGTGTGGAGGATGACTACCTGATCGCGCGGAACATCCTCGGGCTGCTGCAGGCGGCCGGCGCCACGGTGATGGGCCCGGTGGGACATGTGGCGCAGGCGGTGCGCTTTGTTCGTGACCGTTCCGCGGAGTTCGGGAGCGCGGTGCTGGACCTCGACCTGCACGGCCAGCCCTCCTAGCCCGTGGCGGAGGCGCTGATCGGCGCCGGCTGCCGATTCGTGTTCACCCCCGGCTTCGGCGCCGGGAACATTGCGCCGGCCTTCGCCGTGCAGCCCTGCTGCCGCAAGTCGGGCAGCGGCGCCGCGCTGCTCGGATTGCTGGCGCGGCTGCCGGATGGGGAGTCGGACGGGGCAGCGGGGGAATAATCCGGCGGGAGGCCCGGCGGGCTTGCGGCGCGGCCGGCTCAGGCGGTCTCGAGCTTTTCCTGCAGTTCCAGCCATTCCTCCTCCAGCGCCGCCACCTGCTTGGCGATCAGCCCCTGGCGCTGGGTGGCCCAGGCGATGTCCTCCGCCTTGAAGCGGGCATAGGTGTCCGGGTCGCCGAGCTTGCGCTCCAGCAGCGCGGCTTCCTTTTGCAGCTTCGCCATCTCCGCCTCCACCTTGGCGACGCGCTGGCGCAGCGGGGCGAGGGCTTGGCGGTTCTCGGCCCGCCCGCGCCGCTCATCGCGTCGGGTGGCGCCCGCCTCGGCGGTCCCGGCGCCGGCGCGGGCGGCGCGGGCGCGCTCGGCCAGGTGCGCGCGGTAATCGTCGAGGTCGCCGTCGAAGGGCGCCACGCCGCCATCGGCCACCAGCAGCAGCCGGTCGGCCACCAGCGTCACCATGTCGGGATCGTGGGTGATCAGCACCACGGCGCCGCCGAAGCCGGCCAGGGCCTTCACCAGCGCGTCGCGCGCGTCGATGTCGAGGTGGTTGGTCGGCTCGTCGAGGATCAGCAGGTGCGGCGCGTCGCGCGTGCAAAGCGCCAGCAGCAGCCGTGCCTTCTCGCCGCCCGAGAGCGCGCCGATCTTCGTGGTGGCGCGTTCCTCATCGAGGCCGAAGCGGGCGAGCTGGGCGCGGCACTGGGTTTCCGTCGCCTTGATGCCGAGGGCGTGCTGCATGTGCGACAGCGGCGTTCCGGAGAGATCCAGCTCCTCAGCCTGGTGCTGCGCGAAATAGCCGACCTTGAGGCGGCGGTCGCGATGCATCTCGCCACCCATGGGCGCCATCCGCCCGGCCAGCAGCTTGGCCAGCGTCGACTTGCCGTTGCCATTGGCGCCGAGCAGCGCGATGCGGTCCTCCTGGTCCAGCCGCAGGTCGAGGTTGCGCAGGATCGGCCGGCCGTCATAGCCGATGCTGACGCGCGACAGGCCGACGATAGGCGGCGCCAGCTCGGACGGCTCGGGGAAGTTGAAGCGGGTCGGTGCGTCCTCCACCACCGTCTCGATGGTGGGCAGCTTTTCCAGGGCCTTCAGCCGGGATTGCGCCTGCCGCGCCTTGGTGGCCTTGGCGCGGAAGCGGTCCACGAAGGACTGCATATGGGCGCGCTGCGCCGCCACCTTCTCGGCCTGGGCGGCGAGCTGGGCGGCGCGTTCCGTGCGGATGCGCACGAAATTGTCGTAGCCGCCGGGATAGAAGGCGATCTTCTGCCGGTCGAGATGGGCGATGGCGTCGACGCAGCGCTGTAACAGCCCGCGATCATGGCTGACCACGATGGCGGCGCCGGAAAACCGCGCCAGCCAGCCTTCCAGCCAGAGGGTGGCCTCGAGGTCGAGGTGGTTGGTGGGCTCGTCCAGCAGCAGGATGTCGGGTTCCAGGAACAGCGCCTGGGCCAGCGCCACGCGCATCCGCCAGCCGCCGGAGAACTCCCCCACTGGCCGCGCCTGCGCCTCGGCGTCGAAGCCGAGGCCGGCCAGCACCACGGCGGCGCGGGAGGGCGCGCTGTCGGCGCGGATCGCGATCAGCCGCTCGTGGATCTCGGCCAGCCTGGCGCCGTCCGCCTCCGTCTCCAGGGCGGCGAGCAGGGCGGCGCGCTCGGTGTCGGCGGCCAGCACGGTGTCCAGCAGGTTGGCGCTCCCGCCCGGCGCTTCCTGCGCCACATGGGTCATGCGGGCGCGGGCGGCGAGGCGGATCTCCCCGCCATCCGGCTGCAATTGCCCGGTGATGGCGCGCAGCAGGGTGGATTTGCCGGCGCCGTTGCGGCCGACCAGGCCGACCTTGCGGCCAGGGTCGATCATCAGCTCGGCCCCTTCCAGCAGGGGGCGGCCGGCGATGCGGATGGTCAGGTCGCGGATGGCGAGCACGGTCATGATCCCCCGCATGTACAGCGGATCGGCCCGTGACGAAAAGCATCCGGCCTGTTCCCCCGCGCATGAAAGGCCTATGCAGGGGCCAGCGTGACCATCGGCGGGCCATGTCCGCCGGCCCCGGGGGCGCGGCGTTTCTGTTCCGGGATCTTGCAGCCAGTTGCCACCGCGTCCCCGCCTGCTTCCTGAACTCGGCCGCCGCCTGCGCGCGATGGGCCGGCCGGAGCGGCCGATCTGGCGCCGGCCCGGCGCCTGGGTGTCGCTGGCGCTGCACGCCGCGCTGCTGTTGGCGCTGCTGCGCTGGACCGAGCCGCGCGAGATGCAGCCCCCCGGCGGCCCGGTGGAGGTGCCGGTGGTGTTCGAAACGATGCAGGACACGCCGCCGGCCGGGACGCCGGACGCACCCGAGCAGCCGCCTGCCGCCCCCGCGCCGCCCGGCGAAACCCCCACCGAACTGCCCGACCCGGAGAACACGGAGCCGCTGCCGCCGCTGCCTGCCACCCCGCCGGTGCCGCCGCCGCCGGCCGTGGTGGCCGAGGCGCCGCCGGAGCCGGAGCCGGAGCCACTGCCGCCGGCCGAGCCGCCGCCCGAGGCCGCCGCACCGCCTGCCGCGCCGCCGCCGGCGGAAGCCGCACCGGAAGCCGCGTTGCCGCCACCGCCCGAACCTGCCCCGGAGGCATCCCCTGAGGCGACCCCGGCCGAGCTGCCGCCGGTCGAGCTGGCGGCGCCGACGCCGTTGCAATTGAACCCGCAGCCGCCGCGACCGCAACGGCCAGAGGCGCCGCCGCGCCGCGCTGCGCCTTTTCCGGGCACCACCGATCTCAGCCAGGCACCGCCCATCGCGCTGGCGCCGCCATCGCGCCGGCCGCCGCCGGGGGGTGGGGGAGGAGGCGTGGATCTGGCGATCGGGCCGGTGCCGCAGCGCTCGCAGGGGCCGCGTCCGCCGGCCCAGCCGGCCAGTCCGCTGGAATACGTGTCCGGCGTTCGTCCCGACACCGACTGGTACCGGACCTTGGCGGCCTGGGCGCAGCGGCGCGGCCATTATCCCGCGCAGGCCGCCCAGGCCGGCGAGGAAGGCGTCACGGTGATGCGGGTGACCGTTGAGCGGAGCGGCCGGGTTGCCTCGGTGCGGGTGATCAGTTCCTCCGGCTCGCGCTGGCTCGATTCGGCCTCCCTGGCGGTGTTCCGCGATGCGGTGGCGCCCGCCTTCACGCCGGACATGGCGGCGGAGGGCGACAGCACCACTCTGAACTTCCGCGCTTATTACCACGTGATCTATCGCTGAGGCCCGGCCTGCGGGCGCGGCGCGATGACGTGGTGGCGGATCCCCATCGGGGTGAGGGCAGCGGTCTTCAGAAGCTCAAAGAAGTTTATATTTGTTCTATATAAATAGCGTATTTGGTTCGCGCTCTGGATGTGCGAAGAAAGTCGGGACAACCAGAGCGGAAAAGCCGCAATTTGCTTGCAACCGCGCGATTGGTCGACTTATGGTGTTTTCGCCCTCACGGAAACGTGAGGGATGCGGAATTTGCCGTATCTCTGTTTCCTCCCTGAATGAAAACTGCGCCGCCTCTTCGTGAGGCGGCTTTTTTCATGCGCCTCAGGCCTGCGGCGCCGGCCGCTCCGCCGCCGACTCCCGGTCCAGGTAATCCTCGACATAGAGGCGGCGCACCAGCATCAGCACCAGGGCGGCAAGGGGCGTGGCCAGCAGCATGCCGAGAAAGCCGTAGAGCAGCCCGAAGGCCACCAGGGAGATGATGGTGGCGGCTTCCGGCAGGTCCACCGAGCGCTTCTGGACATAGGGCGTGATCAGGTAGCTCTCCACCGATTGCACGGCCAGGTAGACGCCGATCACGCTGACGGCGCCGGAGAACCCGCCCGACAGGCCGAGCAGCACCCCCGGCACCGCCGCCATCACCGGGCCGATGGTGGGGATGAAGGCCAGCAACGCCGACAACACCCCCAGCACCGGTGCCAGCGGCACGCCGACCAGCCACAGCCCGAGCCCGGTCAGCAGGCCCACCACGGCCATGGAGATCATCTGCGCCCCGAGCCATCCGCGCAGCGTGTGCGCCGCTTCCTCGGCAACCCGGCTGGCCTTGGGGCGGAGGGACGGCGCCAGCATCGCCTCGATGCCGCGCCGGTAGAGCTGCGGATCAATGGCGAAGTACAGCCCGAGAAACAGCACCAGCACGGCGTTGCCCAGCGCGCCGAAGGTGACGTTCAGCGCCGACACCGCGCCGGCGCCGCCGCCCTGCGGCAGGCTCAGATTGCTGGGGCGGAAGTTATCCAGGATCTGCTGGCCCCAGGAATAGCGCTCCAGCCGCCGGGTCAGGCTCTGCGCCGCCTGCGGCACCTGTTGCCACAGCTCGTTGAACTGGTCGGCCATGGGACGTGCCGCCAGGAAGCCGAACGCCGCGGTCAGCAGCAGCAGCAGCAGCACGAAGATCAGCACCCCGATGCCGTTCGACACCGGCAGCACCCGCCGCAGCAGGTCGCTGCCGCCATGCAGGAACACGCCGACCAGGGCCGCGGCGAACACCAGCAGCGGCACCTCCGGTACTAGCCACAGCAGCAGCAGCAGCAGCAGCCCGAAGACCAGGAGGGAAACGGTACGGCGCGACATCGGGCAGGTTCCGCGAGCAGATGGTGCCGCAAAAAAGCCCGGCTCGCGCCAGGGTTGCCCAGGCCTCTGCCGGTGGAACGGCGCTGCGAGCCGGCCGGGCGGTGCCCGGGCCCGCCGGGCTTGCCCCTTGCGCCGGTTCATTTTGCCGCTTATCCGGGCGCGCAGACGCCCCGCCGCCGCGCGGGCGCGCCATCACGCCTGCCCCACGCGAAGGAAGCCCCCATGGCCGTCGAGCGCACCCTGTCCATCATCAAGCCGGACGCCACCCGCCGCAACCTGACCGGCAAGATCAACGCCAAGTTCGAGGAAAAGGGCCTGCGCATCGTTGCCCAGAAGCGCATCCAGCTGTCCGAGGCGCAGGCCGGCGCCTTCTACGCCGAGCACAAGGCCCGTCCCTTCTACAAGGACCTGGTGTCCTTCATGACCTCCGGCCCGGTGGTGGTGCAGGTGCTGGAAGGCGAGAACGCGATCGCCGCCAACCGCGAGATCATGGGCGCCACCAACCCGGCCAACGCCGCCGAGGGCACCATCCGCAAGGAATTCGCCGAAAGCATCGAGGCGAATTCGGTGCATGGGTCCGACGGCACCGAGGCGGCGGCGCGCGAGGTGTCCTTCTTCTTCGCCGGCACCGAGATCGTCGGCTGAGCCTCCCCGGGGCCGGCACGCCGGTCCCGGGGAGCTGGGCGGCCTCCCGCAGGGGAGCGCCGCCTTTTTCATGCCCGCGGCGCCGGGTGGCGGGGGGCAGGGGAAGCAGCCCCGGGGGAAGCAGTCTCGGGGGAAGCAGCCGCTGGGAATGGCCCCCAGGGGGATCAGTTCCCGGAGAGATCAGCCCCGGTCGTCAGCCGGCGAAGAGATAGATCATCACCAGCAGCAGAATGACGGCGCCAATCGCCCATTTGGTGGCCTTGATGAAGGCGTCCCAGCCCTGCACGCGGTCGGCCAGGATGTCCTGGGACTTCACTTCCACGAAGTCGATCTCGTGATTCGCTTCGGCCATCGGTTTCCTCTGTTCTCAGGCGGCGCTCGGCCGCGGGTCACGCGGAGTTTGGCGGCGCGGCGCGGCAGCGGCAAGGGGCGAGACGGGCCGCGCCCTGCGGCCCGTTCCGTCGGCCTGCCGGCCTGAATACCGGTCCGGGCCGGGGAAGGGCAGCGAAAAAGAAACCCTTTGCCGCCGCAACGGTTGCTGCGGCGAGCGGGCCCCGCGTGCCGCGCCCCCGACGCCCGGCCAGGGCACCCCCCGCACCAAGGACCCCAGGCGAATGCGTTTCGAAGTGGCCTGCACGCTGACCTACGAGGTGGCGGCGGCGAACACCCCCTTCCTGTTCAACGTGGAGGCGCAGCGCACCTCGCACCAGCGCGTGCTGGACGAAGCGCTGGTGCTTTCGCCGCGGACCCGGCCCGAAACCTTTCTGATGCCGGAAAGCGGCAACCGGTATTTCCGCATCACCGCCGGGCCCGGACCGCTGGAGCTGCGCTACCGCGCCGTGGTGGAGCTGGCGCCGGCGATCCATGATCCGGCGGCCGTGCGGGAGGTCGATGGCGGCCGGCTGCCGCTGCCGGTGCTGTTCCACCTGTATCCCAGCCGCTACATCGAATCCGACCTGCTGGAACAATTCGCCCGCAAGGAGTTCGGGCGGCTGCCGCGCGGCTACAACCGGGTGGTGGCGGTGTGCAACTGGGTGCACGACCATCTCGACTACATCGCCGGCAGCAGCAACGAGCAGACCTCGGCGCGCGACACGCTGCTGCAGCGCCAGGGCGTGTGCCGCGACTTCGCGCATCTGGCCATCGCCTTCTGCCGGGCGCTCGGCATCCCGGCGCGTTTCGTCAGCGCCTATGCGTGGCGCCTGTCGCCGCCCGATTTCCACGCGGTGATGGAAGCCTGGCTGGAAGGGCCGGAGGGCGGCGCCTGGTTCGTGTTCGACCCGACGCGCAAGGCGGCGGCGGACGGCATGGTGCGAATCGGCATCGGCCGCGACGCCGCCGAGGTGGCCTTCTGCACGCCCTTCGGCGCGGTGGAATACGGCGTGCCGGAAGTGAGCATCGTGGCGCCCGGCCAGGCCGGGGACGAGCCGCTCACCACCGGGGCGGTGACGCTCGCCGACGTCTGAGCCGCCGCCGCGCCCGGCGGCGCCGGTTTCGCCTGCCGGATCAGGGCAAGCGTGAGGCAGGGCATTGTGTTGCGCCGAGGTCATGACCTAGCTTCCCGGCGGAGGGCGCCGCAAGCGCCACACTGGAGGAATGCCATGAAACCCGATTCTGCCCGGCGCACGGCCCTGGCCGCGGCCCTGTGCTTCTCGGTGACACTGCCGGCGCTCGCGCAGCAGCCCGCCGCGCCGCCGGCCTGGGCGCAGGGCCGCGCGGCGGACCAGGCGAGCAGCCCGCTCGCGCCGCATGCGCCGCGGCTGACGGCGGTGCCGGTCGACCGCATCCCGGCGGAGGCCATCCGCCTGCCGGAAGGCTTCCGCGCCGAGCTGTGGGCGTCCGGCATGCCGGGCGCGCGCATGATGGCGCGCGGCGAGGACGGCACCGTTTATGTCGGCACCCGCACCATCGGGCGCGTCTATGCGGTGAAGGAGAATGGCGGCAGCCGCTCCACCCGCATCCTGGCGCAGCGGCTGGACCAGCCCAATGGCGTGGCGGTGAAGGATGGCGCGCTCTACGTGATCGCGATCAACCGCGTGCTGCGCTACGACAACATCGCGCAGAACCCGGATGCGCAGCCGGTGGAGCTGACGGAAGCCTTCGGCCTGCCGACCGAGGCGCATCACGGCTGGAAGTTCGCCGCCTTCGGGCCGGACAACAAGCTGTACATGAACATCGGCGTGCCCTGTAACGTCTGCACCTTTGACGAGAACCGGCACGCGCTGATCGTCCGCTTCAACCCCGACGGCTCGGGGCGCGAGGTGATGGCGCATGGCATCCGCAACTCGGTGGGCTTCGACTGGCGGCCGGGCACCAACGTGCTCTACGCCAGCAACAATGGCCGCGACTGGGCGGGCAACGACACGCCGGAAGACACGCTGCACCGGCTGGCCCGCCCGGGCGAGCACCATGGCTTCCCCTATTGCTCGGGCAATGCCTGGCAGGACCCCGGGCATACCGGGCGGAAATGTTCCGAGTTCCCGGCGCCGGTGGCGCTGCTCGGGCCGCATACGGCGCCGCTGGGGATGCGCTTCTACACCGGCACCATGTTTCCCGAAGCCTATCGCGGCCGCGCCTTCGTGGCGCGCCACGGTTCCTGGAACCGCGACAGCAAGAGCGGCTTCGACGTGGTGACGGTGGCGCTGAATGAGGATGGATCGGAGGGACGGGTGGAGCCCTTCCTGACCGGGCTGCTCGACGCCGGCGACAACAGCTTCAAGGGACGGCCCACCGATGTGCTGGTGATGCCGGACGGATCGCTGCTGGTGTCCGACGAGCAGAACGGCGCGATCTACCGCATCACCTATCAGCGGTGAGCGGCTTGCGTCTGGCGATCCTGGGCCTGGCGCTGCTGGCGCCGGCCGTCTCGGCGGTGGCCCAGCCGGCAACCCAGGCGGCGGCACCGGATGCCGCCGCCAAGCGCGGGGCGGAGGTGGTGGCGGAGCGCAGCTGCGGCGCCTGCCATGGCGAGCAGGGGGTGTCCGCCATGCCCGGCATCCCGTCCCTGGCCGGACAGCAGCGCGAGTTCATCGCGCTGCAGCTGGTGCTGTTCCGCGAGGGGCTGCGCGACATCCCGGCGATGCAGGGGCCGGTCGAAGGCCTGACGGATGAGCAGCTGGAGGAGCTGGGCGCGTATTTCGCCTCGCTGCCGCATGCGCCGCCGCCGGACCGCGCGGCGCGCGACCAGGCTGCCTTCGAAGCCGGGGCGGCGTTGTCGGAGCAGCTGCGCTGTGGCGTCTGCCACTTGCCAGCCCTGGTGGGGCAGAACCAGGTGCCGCACATCGCCGGGCAGCGGGAAGACTATCTGGCCGGCACGTTGAAGGCGTACCGGGACGGCACCCGGCACGGCACCGACACGCAGATGAACGGCGTGGTGCAGGGATTGAGCGACGCGCAGATCGACCAGATCGCGCATTACGTGTCGCAGCGCTGAGGCGGCGCTGCTCCGGCCGCATGGCGGCCGGGGCGCGTCGGCTGAACTCCATCGGCCGGAGCGCGCTGGTGGGAGCATGAGGGGACGGGCAGCGCCCTCGCCAAGCGCCGATTCGCGGCGCATGCTTGAGCCTCGCCACAGCGGAGGTCTGCCCGTGTCCCCACCCGTCGACCGCATTCCCAGCGATGAGCGCCTGCCGGAGGCCGCGGATGTCGTG
The DNA here is from genome assembly GCF_003604215.1 of Teichococcus vastitatis. Lineage (GTDB taxonomy): Bacteria > Pseudomonadota > Alphaproteobacteria > Acetobacterales > Acetobacteraceae > Pseudoroseomonas > Pseudoroseomonas vastitatis. The sequence continues at coordinate 314,006 of NZ_QXGS01000004.1, read as the reverse complement.
GTGATCGGCGGCGGGGTCGCCGGCATCACCGCCGCCTATTACCTGGCGCGCAAGGGACATTCTGTGGCGGTGGTGGAGAAGGGACATGTTGCCGGGGAACAATCCAGCCGCAACTGGGGCTGGGTGCGGCAGCAGAACCGCGACGAGCGCGAGCTGCCGCTGATCCGCCACAGCCTGCAGCTCTGGGGCGGGTTGGCGGAGGAAACCGGCCGCGACCTCGGCTTCCGCCGCACCGGCCTGCTCTACGTCACCACCGAGCGGCGCGACCTGGAGGAATGGGAGCGGTGGTCGGAGCTGGCGCGCGGCTATCAGGTGCACAGCCGCATGCTCTCGGCCGAGGAAGCGCAGGGCATGACGCCGAACTGCACCCGGCGCTGGATCGGCGGGGTGCATTCGCCCACCGATGGCCGCGCCGAGCCGTCCAAGGCGGTGCCGGCCCTGGCCGAGGCAGCGCGGGCGCTGGGCGTCACCATCCACCAGGGCTGCGCGGTGCGCTCGCTCGACATCACCGGCGGCCGGGTGTCGGGCGTGATTACCGAGCGGGGACGGATCCGTGCCGGGGCGGTGCTGTGCGCCGGCGGCGCCTGGTCCTCCCTGTTGTGCCGGCGGCACGGCATCGACCTGCCGCAGGCCGGCGTGCGCTCCACCGTGTTCGCCACCGAGGCGGCGCCGGCCATCATCGAGGGCGGCCTGTCCACGCCCAGCTACGTGATGCGGCGCCGGCTGGATGGCGGCTACACCGTGGCGATCCGCGGCCGTGGACGGCTGGAGATCACGCCGCAGGGCCTGCGCTACGCCCGCAGGTTCTGGCCGATCTACCGCAAGCGGGCGGCGGGCGGCGTCAGCATCCGGCTCGGGCGGTCCTTTCTGCAGGGTCCGGAAGCACTGGGCGGCTGGGGCGACGGCGCCTCGCCCTTCGAGAAGACCCGGGTGCTGGACCCGGCGCCCGACCTGGCCACGGTGGCCGAGGCGATGGAGCAGATGCGGGCGGCGCATCCCGAATTCGCCGGGCTGAAGGTTTCGCATGCCTGGGGCGGCTGGATCGACAACACGCCCGACGCCATTCCGGTGATCTCACCGGTGGCGAAGCTGCCGGGCTTCTTTCTGTCCACGGGCTTCAGCGGCCACGGCTTCGGCATCGGGCCGGGGGCGGGCCGGCTGGCGGCCGACCTGATCGCCGGGGAAACCCCCGCGGTGGATCCCGCGCCCTTCCGCTATGACCGGCTGATCGACGGCTCACCCCTGCCGCCCGGGCCGATGTAGCCGGGCGCCACGAGGGAGAGGGGGGGGGGGAGCTCCAGCGGCCCGGCCGGTCAGGCCCTGGGCGGGCGCGGGATCTCGTGGGCGTTCCAGCCCGGGTCCAGCCACAGCCCGCCCCAGCGCAGCCCGGCGACGGGCGATTCCACCCGGGGTGCGCGCAGCCGAAGCCGGTGCGGTTCGTCCGGTGCCTCCACCAGGGCCAGCGCGAGGTCGTGCCCGGCGCCATCCAGCAGCGCCACCAATTGCCGCGGCGCCGGCCAGGGGGTGACGCCGGCTTGCTCCATGCGCAGCCCGGCCAGGTCGATCGGCCAGGCTGGCGCCGGCGCGAAATAGGCGGCAAAGGCCTCGGCGCGCAGCCGGCGCCGCCGGTTGCCACCCTTGCGCACCGCCTGCGCCGGCCGGGCCAGGCGGCGGACGGGGATGTGCGGGTGATCGGCCAGCACGGCCTCCAGCGCCGCGTCCGCCCCGATCGCAACCAGCAGGTCGGGCCGCAACGCCGCGATCTTGGCCGCCTTGAGGCGTCGTCCGGCCCCCTTCAGCAGCCCGCTGGTGTTGACCAGCAGCAGCCCGGGCGGTGCCGCGGCGGCGAGGCGGGCGGTGCCGGGGATCAGGCGCGGCCAGGCGGCGAGCGGCTCCAGCGAGCCCTGGAAGGACAGGGCGCACAGGCCGGGCACACCACCCGCCGCGTCGGCGAGGCCCAGGGTGACGCAGGCCGGAGGGCCGAGCTGTTTCTGGCCCAGATCGACGTCCAGCAGGCTGGCCGGACGGCCGCGGCGCGATGCCTGTTGCAGCACCAGCCGGCAGAAGCTGCTTTTGCCGGCATCCGGGGCACCCAGCACCAGCACGCGGCGGACGCCATCGCCGCCGAGAATGGCCGAGCCGGCGTCCTGCCAGTCCGGTGGCACGGCCAGGGGGATCAACGGCTCCGGCTGCTGCATCGCGCATGGCTCCCGGCATCGCGGCGGCGGCCGTTCCGCCGCCTCGTCGGAAATGAATTTTGGCCGAAGCCAGTTCCGCCCTGCCGCGTTGTTCCGGAAGACGAGGGAGGAGTGCGATGTCCCAGCGGCCTCATTCCCCGGACCCGCCCGCGCCGGCCAAGCCGGCGGGCGGTTCCGGAACCCAGAGTGGCCAGGGCGTGGTCGACCGGATTCATGCCCTGGCCGAGAGCATCCGCCGGCAGATGGGCATGCGGCGGCAGAACCGGGCCCGCGCCGAGCAGGGGCGGCCATCTGCCAAGTCCTGATCGCCCGGCACGACCCATCGGCAGGAGGAACCATGTCCAGCAACAGCAAGAGCGAAGCGCCCGACACGGCGCAACCCCCACCCGGCCCGGCGCAGGGCGCCCCGGCCGACCCGGCGCGGAGCCGGAGCAAGGCGGAGATCGCCGCGGACCACACCGCGGAGGAAGCGGCCCGCAACGCCGGCGGAGGCAGCCCGCCGGCGGACAAGGCGCCGGGCTGAGCCGGCCCCCCGTCAAGAACCACGAGGAGAGACAGAATGTCCAAAGCCCATCTTCCGCCGGTGCCGCCGGCCAACCAGAGCCCGATGGGCGGCAACACGCCGCAGACCGGCAATGACATGTCGGCCGAGGTGGCCGAGCAGAACAAGGCCTCGGTGAACCGCAACCTCGCCATCCAGGGGCGGCAGGGCAACATCAAGACCAACACGACGCATCAGGGGTACCAGCAGGACCGCTAGCGTCGGGGCGATCCGGGACGGCCGCCGGCGCAGGCTGCGGCGTCCCGGCCTGGAAAACGCGGAGCGGAAGGACAGATCGAATGCGGCAAACCTCGCTGAGCGCGGGCGAACAGCGGATCACCATCCAGACCAATGAGCAGGGCACGCAGGTGCTGGGCTCGGCCGACGAGGTGCTCGGCAATTACGGCACCGACCGGCATGAGGAGATGGTGGACAAGTACGAATCCGATGGCTGGAGCGTCACCGCCAGCGGCGACGTGCGCCCCGCCGAGGCCGGCCCGCCCACCACGCAGCCCAACAAGGATGATGGCGGGGATGGGTTCCAGGAACTGGACCTGGGCATCTCCAGCTGAACGGCGCCCAGTTGGACCGTCTTGGGAGGGCGAACCGTGCCGGGCCGCGCTGTTCCGCCGGCCCGGCGCGGATTCAGTAGGATCCCTTGTTTCCGGTGTGGCCCTCGGCCTTGTTGGATTCTTCCACCAGCTGCCCCGGTTCGTAATCGGCCTGGTTGCCCGGCCGCGAGGTCTGGTTGCTCAGGGGATTTCCGGTCTGGGCGGTCTGGTTGAGCATGGGGCTCCTCGCCTTCCGCGCTTCGTTCTCCGCCTTGGCCTGCTCCTGGGGATCGTTGGTCATGTTGTTCTCCTCCATGCGGCGCCACGTCGCCCGAAACAACCGGAGGGTGGTGGGCGCCGTGCCGGCCTCCTCTCCAGAACGGCCGCGCGGCGGGTCCGGTTGCCGCGCGGCGCGGCCGGCGGCGCAGAACGGCCCGGCCCAGGAGGCGGCCTGATGGCCTTGCCCGATCATGAGGATGCACCGCTGCCCGGCATCGGCTCCGGTGCCACGCAAGGGCGCCTGGCGGCACGCCCGGCGGCGGTGGCGACCGCCGCCGCCACACCCGGCCTGCACGCCCTGAAGCTGGGCCGCACGCGGGACGGGCTGCTGCTGGTGCCGCCCGGCGGGCCAGCGCCCAGGCCGCTGCTGGTGTTTCTGCACGGCGCAGGTGGCCGGGCAGACAGCACCCTGTCCCTGGTGCGGGAGGAGGCGGAGGCGCGCGGCGTGGCGCTGCTGCTGCCGGAATCGCGGGGGCCGACCTGGGACGTGATCCGCGGCGGCTATGGACCGGACGTGGCCTTCCTGGACGCGGCGCTGGAACTGGCCTTCCGGAGGGTGCCGGTGGACCCGGCCCGGCTGGCCATCGGCGGCTTCTCCGATGGCGCGTCCTACGCGCTGTCGCTGGGTGTGGCGAATGGCGACCTGTTCCGGCAGGTGCTGGCCTTCTCGCCAGGCTTCGCCGCACCGCCCGTGGCGGTCGGGACGCCCGCGCTGTTCATCGCCCATGGGCGCGGCGACGAGGTGCTGCCGATCGACCGTTGCAGCCGCCGCCTGGCACCGCGCTTCCAACGGGCCGGATACGCGGTGCGGTACGAGGAGTTCGAGGGCGGCCACGTGGTTCCCGCCGCCGTCGTTTCCACCGCGCTGGGGCTGTTATGCGCGGGCGCCGGCCTCGGGACTGGCATCGGGGCCGGAAACGATCCGCCGGCCGGCTGAGACGGCATGCGGCGCCCCGGCTGCAACAGCAGCGCGGCCCCGGCGTTGGCTGGGGCGGAGGTTCCGCCATGCCGATGACGCTCAAGGGCTCCTGCCGCTGCGGCCGGATCCGCTTCACCCTGGACAGCCACACCCCGCATCCCTACCAGCGCTGTTACTGCTCGATCTGCCGCAAGACGGCGGGCGGCGGCGGCTACGCCATCAACATCATGGGCGTGGCCGACACGCTGCGAGTGCAGGGCAAGCCCGCCATCTTCCATGCGGAGATCTGCGACGAGGGCGGCGAGCGTTGCGAGGTGAGCAGCGGCGCCCGGCATTTCTGCCCGGGATGCGGCTCGGCCCTGTGGATGTCCGATCCGTCCTGGCCGGACCTGGTGCATCCCTTCGCCTCGGCCATCGACACCGAACTGCCGGTGCCGCCATCGCGCGTCCACCTGCTGCTGCGCGACAAGGCGCCCTGGGTGGAGCCGCAATTCGGCCCCGGCGACGCGCGCTTCGACGGCTTTCCCGAGGAGAGCATCGAGGCGTGGCACCGCGGGCGCGGGCTGTGGGTCGCCTGAGCGCCTCGCCTCCGGCGAGCCGGTGACGGAGCCTCGCCCCGGGGAGCGGTGAGGCGCTTCGCGCGGGGGGGGCGGCGAGGCGCCTCGCGCCGCGGGCCGCGCGCGGCTAGGATGCCGCTCTGCCCGGATCGTCCGGGCCGGGGCGCCCCCGCCAGGGAATCCGGGGGCTGGAACGCGGATGCCTGTTTTCTCGGTTCGGCACCTGACCGAATACCGCTATGCCCGCCCGGTGGAGTTCGGCGAGCACCGGCTGATGTTCCGCCCGCGCGACAGCCATGACCAGCGCCTGCTGCACGCCTCGCTGGAGGTCGATCCCGAGCCGGCGGCGATCCGCTGGCTGCATGACGTGTTCGGCAATTCGGTGGCCCTGGTGCGCTTCGGCGGGCCGGCGACGCGGCTGCGCTTCGAGACGCGAATCCGTCTCGACCACACGCCGTTCTCGGGCCCGGATTTCCAGATCGACGAGGCGGCGCGGCATCACCCGGTGCTGTATGCGCCCGAGGACGTGCCGGATCTCGCGCGCTGCATTGAGCGCCACCATGCCGATCCGGGCGAGGAGGTGGCGCGCTGGGCCCGGCAGTTCATCCGCCCCGGCAGGCCGACCGAGACCGGCCACCTGCTGATGACGCTGTGTTACGCCATCCGCGAGAGCTTCTCCTATGCCCGCCGCACCGAGCCGGGCACGCAACCGCCGCTGATGACGCTGCATCTGCGGCGCGGCACCTGCCGTGACTTCGCGCTGTTCATGATGGAGGCGGTGCGCTCCCTCGGCTTCGCCGCGCGCTTCGTGTCCGGCTACATCTACGTGCCGGATCGCGACGGGTCGGAGGTGCTGGGCGGCGGCTCGACCCATGCCTGGTGCCAGGTCTATCTGCCCGGTGCCGGCTGGGTGGAATTCGACCCCACCAACGGCATCGTCGGCAATCGCGACCTGATCCGCGTCGCCGTGGCGCGTACCCCGGACCAGGCGGTGCCGCTGGCCGGCAGCTACCATGGGCTGGCCGCCGACAGCATCGGCATGGATGTTCAGGTGAACGTGACCACCGCCGGGCAGCTGGCCGAGGCTACGATGCCTCTGCCGCAACCTTGAGCAAAGGGTGGCGTCCCGGAGGGATTTGCCTTAAATTTCAGCGAAATTCCCGGGGCAATGACCCTGGAGGGATCGCCCACAGCCTTTTCATGGAGTGAGGATGAAGATCCACGCCGGCTTCGACATCGCCTACGAGTGCCCGCAGCCGACGCCCATGCTGCTCATGCTCAACATCCATCCGTCGCGCCGGGTCGACCTGCTGACGCCGCAGGTGCTGCAATTCGACCGGCCGGTGCAGACGCGCGAATACGTCGACGGCTTCGGCAACAGCTGTGCCCGCATCCTGGCGCCGCCCGGCCTGACCACCATCTCCACCCGGTACACGATCTACGACAGCGGCCAGCCCGACGTGGTGAACTGGAATGCCTGGCAGCACGAGGTGCAGGACCTGCCGGACGAGGTGCTGGTCTATCTTCTGGGCAGCCGCTACTGCGACACCGACCGGCTGGCCGATTTCGCCTGGGCGCAGTTCGGCAACGCGCCGCTGGGCTGGGGGCGGGTGCAGGCGGTGTGCGACTACGTGCACAACCACATCCGCTTCGACTACCAGCTGGCGGACTCCACCCGCACCGCACATGGCGGGCACACCGACAAGGTCGGCGTGTGCCGCGACTTCGCGCATCTCGCGGTCACGCTGTGCCGCTGCCTGAACATCCCGGCGCGCTACTGCACCGGCTATCTCGGCGACATCGGCGTGCCGCCGGTGGATTCGCCGATGGATTTCTCAGCCTGGTTCCAGGCCTATCTCGGTGGCCAATGGTACACCTTCGATGCGCGCCACAACACGCCGCGCATCGGCCGCATCCTGATGGCCACCGGGCGCGACGCCACCGACGTCGCCATCTCCACGCAGTTCGGCCCGGCGCTGCTGAGCCGCTTCGACGTGGTCAGCCACGAGGTGGCCTGAGCGATGGTGCGGGAGGGGGCTTGCGGCTCCCTCCCGCCGCCGGTCACGACAGCATGCGCGTGTCGCCATCCACGCTGATCGCCTGGCCGGAGATGGTGCGGCCGCGCGGCGAGGCCAGGAATAGGATCTGGTCCGCCAATTGCTGCGGCGTGACGTAGTCCTTGATCGAGGTGAAGGAAAAGGCCAGGCGCTCCATCTCGGCGAAGGCGACGCCGCGCTGCTGCGCCTTGGCCTCCAGCACGCGGCGCTGGCGGTCACCGGCGACCAGCCCGGGCAGGATGGCGTTGACGCGGATGCCGTCATCGCCGAGCTCGATGGCCAGCGACTTGGTGAAGCCGATCACCCCCCATTTCGCCGCCGCGTAGGGTGCGCGCAGCGCGAAGCCAAACTTGCCGGCGGCCGAGGACAGGTTGGTGATGCTGGGATTGGCCGATTTCCGGAGGTGGGGGATGGCCAGCCGGGCGCAGTTGAACTGCGAGGTCAGGCAGACCTCGACGCAGCGGTCCCAATCCTCCGGGTTGATCTCCTCCACGCGGCCGGTCGGTCCGGCGATGCCGGCATTGTTGACCAGCACGTCAAGGCCACCGAGCCGCGCGATGGCCTGATCGAACAGCGCGGCCACATCGGCGCGGCTGGCCACATCGGCGCGGCAATGGCCGATGCCGGTGGGCAGGCTGGCCAGCCCCGCCTCGTCCAGGTCGCAGGTGAAGACCTCCGCGCCCTCGGCGGCGAAGGCCTCGACCACGGCGCGGCCGATGCCGTTGGCGCCCGCGGTGACCAGCACCTTCGTGCCGCGCAATTGCAGATCCATGGTTTGTTCCTCCCTGATGTTGCGCGGGCGTGGCCGGCGGCTTAGCCTGCCGGCGCCTCCGGCAGCCCGCCCTTCTCGATGATGAAGTCGGCCGCCCGCGTGATGTCCTCGGCCACGGCGTTGCGCGCGGCCTCCGGCCTGCCGTCGCGAATCGCGGCGAGGGCCGCGGCGTGGCAGCGCAGCGCATGGCCGGCGGACAGCCGATCGTTGGAATGCCGCAGATCCAGGTTGATCACCGGCCCGGCCTTCAGCCACAGCCCGCCGATCACCTCTAGCAGGGTCGGCAGCGCGGCGGCGCGGTAGATGGCGAAGTGGAAGTCACGGTTCAGCGCCACCGCGATGCTGGGGTCGGCAGAGGCCCGCGCCTTGCGCATCGCCGCCTCCGCCGCAGCGATGCCGTCGAGCTGCGCCGGGCTGCGCGTGGTGGCGGCGAGCGACGCGGCCCAGCCCTCGATCCCGGCGCGCACCTGGGCCAGCTCGCGGAACTGTGCGCGCGTCATCACCGGCACGCGCACGGCGCGGTTGGGCGCCACCTCCAGCGCGCGGTCGGCGATCAGGCGGCTGACGGCTTCCCGCACCGGCATCACCGACACGCCGAGCGCTTCCGACAGGTCGCGCAGCGACAGGCGCTCCCCCGGCGCGACGCGGCCGGACACCAGCAGCTCCCGCAGATGGGCGTAGGCCGACTCCGCCAGGGTGCGGCGTTCCAGCAGGGGCAGGGTGGTGATGGCATCGTTCACGCATTCGCCTCTGGACAATCCCGCACGGTTGGGCAAGCCTGACTGTGATCACAGATCACGGCAAGGGCGAAAACAAGCCGGCCGAGGGAAGGAACCATGAGAATGACCGAAGCACCGCGTTTCACGCGCCGGGCCGGATTGCTGGGCGCCGCCGCACTGCTCGCCACCCCCGCCATTTCCTACGGCCAGTCGGACGCGCTCCGCATTGGCCATCTGACGCCGCGCACCGGCTTCCTTGGCCCGCTCGGCGAGTTCGCCGTGCAGGCGGCGCAGCTGGCGGCGGACGAGATCAACGCCGCCGGCGGCATCAACGGCCGCAAGCTGGAGATGCTGTTCGAGGACAGCGTCAACCCGCAAACCGCCTCGGCCAAGGCGGAGCGCTACATCCAGCGCGACAAGGTCGCCTGCATCGTGGGCGAGATCAACTCGGCCTCGGCGCTGGCGATCGGCCAGGTGGTGCAGCGCGAGAAGGCCCTGTTCATCAACACCGGAGCCAATTCCGACGCACTGCGCGGCAGCGACTGCCGCAAGATGATGTTCCACATCGAGGGCCAGAACTCGATGTATGTGAAGGCGGTGGGCCGCGCTCTGGTGGAGAAGGGGCTGATCAAGGGCAAGAAGGCCTATGCCCTGACCGCCGACTACGCCTTCGGTCACGACCTGCTGAAGGTGGCGCGCAAGTTCATCACCGAGAATGGCGGCAGCATCGCGAGCGAGGACCTGATCCCGACCGACCTGACCGATTTCTCGCCCTTCCTGCTGAAGCTGCGGCAGGCGCGGCCCGACGTCATCGTGGCCAACCTCGCCGGCGCGCAGATCACCAACTTCCTGAAGCAGTACACGGAATACGGGCTGCGCTTCCCGGTGGCCGGCTTCGGCTTCGACACGGCGCTGGCCTGGGGCGCCGGCTCGGGCAATTTCCTCGGCACCTGGCCCACCATGTGGCACCACCGGCTGGAGAACCCGGCGGCGAAGAAGTTCACCGCCGATTTCCGCGGCCGCTTCGGCCGCCCGCCGGAGAACCAGGCCTGGGGCGACTACAACGCCGTCAAGATCATCGCGCAATCGATGAACGAGCTGAAGAGCGTGGACGCCGTGCAGGTGATGCAGCACCTGGAGAAGGGCGCCAAGTTCAACGTGCAGAAGGACCGCGAAAGCTACTTCCGCGCCCGCGACCACCAGATCATGACCGAGATGTACGCGATCACCGCCCTGCCGCCCGCCGAGCAGAAGGACCGCTACGACATCTTCACCTCCTCGGCCGGCATTCCGGGCGAGGGCGAGCCGCTGGAGGCCATCGCCTCCACGCCCGAGGAAGCAAGCTGCACCTTCCCGAGCTGAGGAACTGACCATGCGGGCCGGCGCCGTCCGGTCCGCTTCCTCCGCGTCGCAGGAGAGATGAAGTTGGAAATCGTGTTTCTGCTGGAGCAGATCCTCAACGGACTGCTGATCGGCGCCTATTACCTGCTGATTGCGCTGGGGCTGTCGCTGATCTTCAGCCTGGGCGGCATCGTCAACCTGGCGCACGGCGCCTTCTACGCCATCGGCGCCTACCTGGCGGTGGCGCTGGCACCGCATATCGGCTTCGGCGGCGCCTTCGTGGCCGCCCCCGTGCTGGTCGCCATCCTCGGCCTGCTGATCGAGCGCTTCCTGCTGCGCCGCTTCTACCGCGCCGACCCGATCCTGTCGCTGCTGCTGACCTTCGGCCTCGCCATGGTGGCGGAGCAGACGCTGCGCATGGTGTTTGGCGCGCCGCCGCTGCCTTTCGCCATTCCGCGGATGCTCGCAGGCCAGGTGATGATGGGCGAGTTCATCTTCTCCTTCTACCGGCTGATGATCCTGGGCGTCGCGGTGCTGTGCGTCGCCGGGCTGTGGTTCCTGCTGCAGCGGACGCATTTCGGCCGCGTGGTGCGCGCCGGGGTGCAGAACCCGGACATGGTGGGCGCGCTCGGCATCTCGCTCAGGCCCTACATGTCGGCGGTGGTGGCGATCGCCGTCGGCCTCGCCGCGCTGGCCGGCGTGATGTTGGCGCCGGTGACCGGCGTGCACCCGGCCATGGGCGCCGAGATCCTGACCTTCGCCTTCGTGGTCGTCGTGATCGGCGGCCTCGGCTCCTTCTGGGGCGTGGTGCTGGCGGCGCTGATCGTGGGCGTGGTGCGCGGCATCGCCGCCTTCTACTTCCCGCCCGCCACCGAGGCGTCCGTCTATCTCCTCATGCTGCTCGTCCTGCTGCTGCGCCCGCGCGGCCTGTTCGGCGAACGCATCGCGAAGTTCGAGTGAGCATCATGAATCTCCGCGACCTCCGTCCCCTGCTGATCGCGCTCGCCGCGCTGGTCATCCTGCCCTTCATCCTGCCCGCCCTCGGCCTGACCATGCTGTCGGCCACCGACGTGGTGATCTACGCCATCGCGGTGATGGGGCTGAACATCCTGGTCGGGCATACCGGCCTCGTCTCCTTCGGCCACGGTGCCTGGTTCGGCATCGGCGCCTACGCCACCGGCATCATCCAGCGCGCCTTCTTTCCCGGCGACATGGTGCTGCCGGCGATCGGCGCGCTGCTGGTGGTCATCGCGCTCTCGGCCGCGGCTGGCTCGCTGATCCTGCGGCGGCGCGGCGTGTATTTCTCGCTGCTGACGCTGGCGCTGACCGCCATGCTGTTCACCGTGGCGTATCGCTGGACGTCGCTGACCGGCGGCGAGAACGGCTTCGGCGGCATCACCCGCTACGAGGCGCTGGCCGATGCCGGCACCTACTACATCGTCGCGGCGCTGGTCGGGCTCGGCGTGCTGCTCGGCCTGTGGCGCTTCCATCAGGCGCCGGCCGGCACGGTGCTGGTGGCGATCCGCGAGAACGAGCAGCGCGCCCGCTTCGTCGGCTACAGCACCAACCGCTACAAGCTGCTGGCCTATGTGCTGTCGGCCAGCGTCACGGCGCTGGCCGGCGTGCTGTCGGCCTATAACCACCGCTTCGCCTCGGCCGAGCCGATGGCCATCGCCTTCTCGGGCGAGCTGCTGGCCATGGTGGTGATCGGCGGCATGCGCTCCTTCCTCGGTCCGGCCCTGGGCGCGCTGTTCTACATCCTGTTCCGCGAGTTCCTGTCGATCTACACGCCGAACTGGCTGCTGTTCTTCGGGCTGCTGTTTGTCGGCTTCATCGTGTTCTCGCCGGACGGGCTGGTCGGCGTCGGCCAGCGGCTGCTGCAGCCCTTCCGGAAGAAGCAGGTTGAGGACGCGGCGATGTCGGCGCGCCGCGCGGTCACGCCCGAGCCGGTGCCGCCGCGCTTCGTCCGCCCCGGCACCGCCTCCGGCGCGGTGCTGGTGGCGGAGGACCTGCGGAAAAGCTTCGGCCGCATCCAGGCGGTGAAGAAGGCGGACCTGGCCGTGGCCGACCGCACCCTGCACGCGCTGATCGGGCCGAATGGCGCCGGCAAGACCTCCGCCTTCAACCTGCTGTCGGGCATGTTTCCGCCGGATCACGGCCGGGTGGTGCTGGACGGGCAGGACGTCACCGGCTTCTCGCCGGAGCGCATCACCCGCGCCGGCATCGGCCGCTCCTTCCAGATCACCAACCTGTTTCCCGGCCTGTCGATCGCGGAGAACCTGCGGCTCGCGGTGCAGGCGCGGCATCCGGCGAAGTTCGGCCTGTGGCGCAGCGCCCGGTCCTACCCCGACATGGCGGAGGATACCGACGTGCTGCTGCGCTGGATGGGCCTGGCCGGCATCGAGAAGGCCGAGGCCGGCGCGCTGTCCTATGGTGGGCAGCGGCTGGTGGACATGGCCGTGGCGGTGGCGACCAAGCCGCGCATCCTGCTGCTGGACGAGCCGCTGGCCGGCCTCGCCACCGCCGAGCGGACCCGCGTCGGCGAGCTGATCAAGCGGGTCTCCACCGACATCCCGGTGCTGCTGGTGGAGCACGACATTGACCGCGTCTTCGCCCTGGCCGACCGCGTCACGGTGATGAATGACGGCGAGGTGCTGGTGGACGGCACGGTGGAGGATGCGCGGTCCGATGCGCGGGTGCAGGCGATCTATCTCGGCTCCGGCACCTCGGCCATCGCCGCCAGGGCGCGCGAATCCGCGGTGGTCGATACCGAGCTGCTGAATCTCGACGGCATCAACACCTTCTACGGCAAGAGCCACATCCTGCAGGGCGTCAGCATGGCGGTGAAGCAGGGCGAGATCCTGGCGCTGCTCGGCCGCAACGGCGCCGGCAAATCCACGCTGCTGAAGACGGTGATGGGCATCACCCGCCCGGCCTCCGGCAGCATGACGTTGGCGGGGGAGCAGGTGGCGGGCCTCGCCTCCGACCGCATCGCGCAGCGCGGCGTCGGCTTCGTGCCGCAGGGGCGCGGGCTGTTCGCGGGGATGAGCGTGGCCGAGAATCTGATGCTCGGTCGGCTGAAGCGGCGCACCGGTGCCGGCAGCCACTGGGAGGAGGAGAAGGTGCTGGAGGTGTTCCCGCGGCTGAAGCAGCGCTGGCGCACCCCGGCCGACGCGCTGTCGGGCGGCGAGCAGCAGATGGTGGCGGTGGCGCGCGCGCTGTCCGGCGACACGCGGCTTCTGCTGCTGGACGAGCCCTTCGAGGGCCTGTCCCCCGCCGTGACTGAGGAATTGTTCGAGGCCTTCGACAAGCTCCGGCGCGAGATCTCCATCATCATCGTCGACCACAACCTCGACCTCGCCCTGGCGCTGTCCGACAGCACCGTGGCGCTGGAGCGCGGCGCGGTGACCTGGACGGGCGAGAGCCGGCTGCTGCGCGAGGACCTGGAACTGCGGCGCAAGGTGCTGTGGCTGTGACGCGGCAAGGAAGCGATGCCATGAGCGACAAGGTGGCCATCATCGGCGTCGGCCTGATCGGCCGCGCCTGGGCGATGATCTTCGCCCGCGCCGGCTGGGAGGTGGCGCTGCACGACGCGGACGGAAGCGTGGCGCGGGACGCGGTGCGGCTCTGCGCCGAGGGCCTGCAGGACCTGGCGGCGCAGGGGCTGTGCGACGACCCGGCGGTGGCGGCCACGCGCATCCGTGCCGCGGCGGACCTGGCCGATGCGGTGCAGGGCGTCGCCCTGGTGCAGGAGAACGGCCCCGAGCGGCTGGAGGTCAAGATCGCGCTGTTCGGCGAGCTGGACCGGCTGGCGCCGCCGGAGGCGATCCTGGCTTCCTCCTCCTCCGCCATCCGCGCCTCCACCTTCACCGAGGGGCTGGCGGGGCGGGCGCGCTGCCTGGTGGCGCATCCGGTCAACCCGCCGCACCTGATCCCGCTGGTGGAGCTGTCCGGCGCGCCCTGGACGTCGCCCGAGGTGATCGCGCGGGCGCGGGCGATCTATGCCGGCATCGGCCAGGTGCCGGTCGCCGTGCTGAAGGAGATCGAGGGCTTCGTGCTGAACCGGCTGCAGGGCGCGCTGCTGGCGGAAGCCTTCCGGCTGGTGACGGAGGGATACGTCACGCCGCAGGACCTCGACCACACGGTGAAGGACGGGCTGGGGCTGCGCTGGAGCTTCATGGGCCCGTTCGAGACCATCGAGCTGAACGCGCCGGGCGGCATCCCGGATTACTGCGCGCGCTACACGGGGTTCTACAAGCGGCTCGCCGCCGACCCGGCGCCGCCGGCGGTGTACGAGGCCGAGGCGGTGGCGCGGCTGATGGCGGCGTGGCAGCCTGCGGCCGACCCGGCGGCGAAGATGCGCTGGCGCGACCGGCGCCTGGCCGCGCTGCGCGCGCACAAGACGCAACACGAGGAGAACTGAACCATGGCGAAGCGCAAGGTCATCATCACCTGTGCCGTCACCGGCGCCATCCACACGCCCAGCATGTCGCCGCACCTGCCGGTCACGGCGGAGCAGATCGCCGATGCGGCGATCGGCGCGGCGGAGGCCGGCGCCGCCATCGTCCACCTGCATGCGCGCAACCCGCAGGACGGCCGGCCGGACCAGACGCCCGAAGGCTTCACGCCGTTCCTGCGCGTCATCAAGCAGCGCACCGATGCGGTGCTGAACATCACCACCGGCGGCGCGCCCACCATGACCATCGAGGAGCGCGTCCGCCCCGCGGCGACGCACAAGCCCGAGGTCGCCAGCCTGAACATGGGCAGCATGAATTTCGGCCTGTTCGGCATGCTGAACCGGTTCAAGGATTTCCAGCACCCCTGGGAAAAGGAATACCTGTCCGACAAGGGCATCATCTTCCGCAACAGCTTCGCGGATATCGAGTACATCCTGACCACTTGCGCCGAGAACAACACGCGCTTCGAGTTCGAGTGCTACGACACCGCGCACCTCTACAACCTGAAGTACTTCCTGGACCAGGGCATCGTGAAGGCGCCGCTCTTTGTGCAGACGGTGTTCGGGCTGCAGGGCGGCATCGGCGCGCATCCGGAGGACGTGCTGCACATGAAGCGCACCGCCGACCGGCTGTTCGGCGACCAGTACCAGTGGTCGGTGCTCGGCGCCGGGCGCAACCAGCTGCCGATCGCGGCGATGGCGGCGGCGATGGGCGGCAATGTCCGCGTCGGGCTGGAGGATTCGCTGTGGGCCGGCCCGGGCAAGTTCGCGGAATCCAACGCGGAGCAGGTGCGGCTGGCGCGGCAGATCATCGAGGGGCTGGGGCTGGAGATCGCGACGCCCGACGAAGCCCGCGAGATCCTGTCGCTGAAGGGCGCCGACAAGGTCGGCTTCTGATCCCTCAGCCGCTGACGAAGCTGGCGAAGCGCTCGAAGGACAGGGCGCCCGCCGCGCGGCGGTCATCGAAGAAGAAGGTCGGCGTCCGCGTCACGCCGCGCTCCCGCTCGCCTTCCAGGCGGCTGCGCAGCACGGCGCGCCGCAGGTCGTCATTCTCCAGCGCCGCCTCCACCTGCCAGCGCTGCATCCCGGCCAGCGCCGCCAGCTTGGCCAGCTCGTCGAACTTGTCGGCGTCGCGGTCGAAGGCCCAGCGCTCCTGCGAGGCGAACAGGGCGCGGATGAATGGCTCATAGGCATCCCCCGGCAGGGCGCGGGCGATCTGCGCCGCTTCCAGCGCCAGCTCGTCGAGCGGGAAGTCGCGCCACACCAGCCGGATGCGGCCGGTGTCCACGAACGCCTCGCGCACCCGCGGCCAGGTTTCCAGGTGGAAATGGGCGCAATGATTGCAGGTCAGGGAGAAGTATTCCGTGACCACCATCGGCGCATCCTCGGACCCGGCGGAGCGCTCGGGCAGCGGCGGCGCGTCCGGCAGTGGCGCGCTGCCCTGCGCGCGCGTCGCCGCGGGCGCGGCCCAGGGCGCCAGCGCGGCGGCGGCCAGCAGGGTGCGGCGGGTCGGCAAGCGGCGGTTCAGGATGGGGTGGGGCGGGGTCATGGCGGGCTCCTGCAGGCGCGGCGGCCAGCATGCCGCCGCCGCGCCGCCGGGGAAACCCCGCGGTTCCGGGATCAGAGCTCCGCCAACTCGCCCACGGTGATCGGCTTGTAGGGCGCGCGGGGACGCAGCGCCCCGGCCTCCTCCATGGAGAGGCCGCGCGTTTCGGCGATCAGCGCGGCCACGGTGGTGCCGCACATGCGCCCCTGGCACGGCCCCATGCCGGCGCGGAGATAGGCCTTGGCCTGGTTCGGCCCGGTGGCGCCGAGCCGCGCCGCCTGCCGCACCTGACCCGCCGTGATCTCCTCGCAGCGGCACACCACGGTGGTGTCGTCGCGCGGCGCCAGCACGTCCGGCGCGGGGGCGTAGAGACGGTCCAGGAAGGGCCGCAGCGCCAGGGCGCTTGCCAGGAGGTGACGGTGGCCGGCGGCGCGGCGGTCGCGCTCGGCGGCGCCGATGCGGCCGAGGCGGTGCGCCGTGTCCAGCGCCGCCAGCGCGCCGGTCTGCGCCGCCGCCTGCCAGCCGCCGATGCCGCCGCCATCGCCGGCCACCGCCACCCGGTCGTGGCTGCTGGCGCCCCATTCATCCAGCGCCGGCCGCCAGCAGAGCTGCGCCGCGTCCCAATGATGGTCCAGCCCCATGGCGCGGGCGATATGGGTGGAGGGGATCACCCCCTCATGCAGCAGCAGCGTGGCGCATTCGGTGCTGCCGCCCTCCCAGGAAACGCCGCGCAGCGCGCCATCCCCCTCGGCCCGCAGGCCGCGTGTCCCGCGCACCACCTTCATGCCGGCGCGGCGCGCTTCCAGCATCATCAGCCCGCCCTTGGCCAGCATGGCGCGGCCATTCCACAAGCCGCCCGCCCGCATGGCGCCGCCCAACGCGCCGCGCGCCGAGGTTTCCAGCAGCAGCGCGGGCGGCGCCCCGGCGCGGAACAGCTGCACCGCCAGCAGCCACAGCAGCGGCCCCTGGCCGGCCAGCACGGTGCGGCCCTTCGGCACGGCGCCGGCCTGCTTCAACAGGATCTGCGCCGCGCCGGCGCTCATCACGCCCGGCAGGGTCCAGCCAGGGATCGGCACCGGGCGCTCCTGCGCGCCGGTGGCCAGCAGGATGCGCTGCGCCCGCAGCGTGGCGCCGCCGTCCGGTCCGCGCAGCGACAGCGTGCCGGTCTCGAGATCGGTGTGCCACAGCGTGGTGGAGGGGCGGTAGTCGAGGCCCGGCATGGCGCGGAAGCGGCGGGCCAGCGCCGCGCCTTCCTTCGCATATTCGCCGGTCAGCGCGGGGTCGGCGGCGGCGGCCTCCACGGCGCGGAAGACCTGGCCGCCCGGGGCCGGCTGCTCGTCGATCACGGTGACGGACAGGCCGAGGCCGGCAGCCTCCAGCGCCGCGCTCATGCCGGCCGGGCCGGCGCCGATGATGGCGAGGTCGCCGGGATCAGGCGCCATGGGCGGCATTCTCCTCCCGGAAGGCGAGGCGGGCGCCGCGCTGTGGCTCGATGCGCATGCCGGGGTGGACGGCGACGGTGCAGGATTGCCGGTTGGCCACGCCGTCGATCTCGGCCAGGCAGTCGAAGCAGATGCCCATCATGCAGTAGGGCAGGCGCGGGCTGCCGGTGACCGGCGTGTCGCGGATGGCGGGCAGGCCGGCCAGCAGCACGGCGGCGGCGGCGGTGGCGCCTTCCGGCACGCGCACGGGCTGGCCGGCGACCAGCACCTCCACGGTGGCGGGGCGGATCTCAGGCCGCTGTGCGAACATCGAATCGTTCCGCGCTGAAGGGGGCCATCTCGGGCTCCAGTTCCCCGGCGGCGATCATCGGCGCCAGGCGGTTGGCATGGGTTCCGGCCAGCGTCACGCCGGAATGGCAATTGGCGGTGAAGGCGCCGGGGTACCGGCGCGACTGGTCGTAGATCGGCAGCCCGTCGGGCGCCATGACGCGCAGCGCCGACCAGGCGCGGACGATGTTGAGCCCGGCGATCCAGGGAAATGAGCGCACGGCGCGGTTGGCGATCATCTTCATCGCTTCCGGTGTCTGGCCAAGGTCGAAACCGACCTCCTCCTTGCTGTCGCCCAGCATCAGCGAGCCCTCGTCGGTCTGCCGCACCGTGGTGGTGGGCATCGGCAGCACGGTTTGCGTGCGCTCCGTCACCAGGATCTGGCCGCGCTGCGGCCGCACCGGCGTGGACAGGCCGAAGCGCGGCGCGAGGTCGGCATTGCCGAGGCCGGCGGCCAGCACCACGCGGGGGGCGCGGAACGACGCGCCGGCGGCGTCGATGCGGAAATCATGCGGCGCGCAGGCCGCGCCCGCCACCCGCGCATTGGGCTGGTAGGTGCCGCCGGCCCCGGTGAAGCCCGCATGCAGCGCCCGCAGCAGGTAGAGCGGGCTGGCATGGCCGTCATAGGGCGTCCAGGACAGGCCGGCCACGTCGGGCCCAAGGCCGGGCAGCATGTCGCGCGCCTCGGCGCCGCGGATCATTCGGTATTCCAGGCCAAGGTTGCCGGCCTCGCGCTGCAGCCGGGCCATGTAGTCGCCGCGCTGCTCGAACTCCTCCTCGCCCAGGCAGATATGCACGCCGCCGGGCTGGTGCAGCCCGGTGTCGATGCCGGTGGCGGCCGCCAGTTCCTGCGCGAGCTTCGGCCATTCCTCGGCCGAGCCGCGCGTCCAGCGCTGGTAATGCGGCGCGCCAAGGCCCTTGGACTGCACCCAGACCAGGCCGAAATTGCCGCGCGACGCGCGGAAGGCGATGTCGCCCTCATCCAGCAGCAGGGTGGCGAGGCCCTCGCGCTGCAGGCCATAGGCGATGGCGGCGCCCACCAGGCCGCCGCCGATCACGATGGCGTCGAAGCTGTTCTGCGCCCCTGGGCGGTTCATGCGCGGCGTTCCCCGGTGAGCAGGCGGTCGATGGGATAGAAGCGGTCCAGCACCACCAGCACGATCGCGGTCACGGCGATCAGCGCGGCGGACACCGAGGCCACCAGCGGGTCGGTCATCTGGTCGATATAGGTGAACAGCCGCACCGGCAGCGGCGTGTCGGTGGGGGAGGCGAGGAACAGGCTCACCGTCAGCTCGTCGAAGGAGGTGATGAAGGCCAGCGTCCAGCCGCCCGCCACGCCCGGCAGGATCAGCGGCAGCGTCACGCGGCGGAACACGGTGAAGCGGCCGGCGCCGAGGCTTTCCGCCGCGCGCTCGATGCGCGGGTCGAGGCCGGTCAGCGCCGCCGTCACCAGCCTTGCCATGTAGGGCACCACCACCACGAGGTGCGCCGCCACCAGCGCCGCGAAGGAGCCCACCATGCCGAGGCCGGAGAAGAAGCGCAGCAGCGCCACGCCGAGCACCACATGCGGGATCATCAGCGGCGAGGCGAGCAGCGCCATCATGCCTTCCCGCCCCGGAAAGCGGAAGCGCACGATGGCCATGGCGGCGGGCACGGCGATCAGCGCCGCCAGCGTCGCCGCCACGAAGGCCAGCTTCAGGCTGAAGCCGAAGCTGTGCAGGAAGCGGGGATTGTCGGCGATCGCCAGCCACCAGCGCAGCGAGGCGCCGTCGAAGGGCATTGCCAGGTAGCCCTTGTCGGTGAAGGACACCAGGATCACCACGGCGAGCGGCGCCAGAATGAAGGTGACGAAGATCAGGTGGAAGGCGATGGCGCCGGGGCCGTTGCGTCCCTGCATCAGCCCACTCCCAGCCGGCGCAGCGCGCGGCGCTCGACAAGGCCGGTCCACAGCAGCGTCGCCGCCAGGATGGCCAGCAGCAGCAGCACCGCGACGGCGGCGCCCAGCGGCCAGTTCAGCGTGTTGAGGAATTCCGTGTAGGTCATGCTGGCCGCCACCTTGAGCCGCCGTCCGCCCAGCATCTGCGGCGTGGCGAAGGCCGAGGCGGACAGGCAGAACACCATCAGCGCGCCGGCCAGGATGCCGGGCATGATGTTGGGCAGCACCACGCGCCGGAACACCGCGACGCGCCCGGCGCCGAGGCTCTCGGCGGCGCGCGCCAAAGCGGGGTCGAGCCGGCCCAGGCTGGCCCACACCGCCAGCACCACCAGCGGCACCATCACATGCACCAGGCCGAGAATGATGGCGAGCTCGGTGTACATCAGCCGGAACGGCGTGCCGGGCACGCCGATCCAGTCCAGCCCCTGGTTGATCAGGCCATTGGTGCCGAGCAGAACCATCCAGCCGAAGGTGCGCACCACCACCGACACCAGCAGCGGTCCCACCACCACCAGCAGCATCAGGCCGCGCCAGCGCGGCGCCATGCGGTGGATGATGATCGCCTCCGGCACGCCCACCGCGATGCACAGCACGGTGACGATGGTGGCGATGCGGAAGGTGCGTGCCATCACCTCGTGGAACAGCCCGTCATTCGCCAGCTCGGCGTAGTTGGCCAGGCTCCAGACCGGCAGGATGCCCTTGTCGAAATCGAAGCCGCGGAAGGACAGCACGGCAACAGAGACGAGCGGGACCAGCAGCACGGCGCCCATGGTCAGCAGGGCGGGGGCGGACAGCGCGGCGGGGGCAAAGCGGGAGCGGCTCATGCCGCCCCCCTGGCCGGCGCCGCGACCGGCGCCTGGATCGGCCCCTGGATCGGCTCGGGGGCCGCCGCATCCATGCGGCGCAGGCTGTGCGGGTCCCAGTCCAGCGTCACGGCCTCGCCCTCGGCGGCGGGGGGCGTGCCGGTGTTCTGCACCATGACCATCATGTCGCCCGCCGCGGTGTCCACCCGCACCAGCCAGAAGCCGCCCAGGAAGACGCGCGAATGCACGCGGCCCGGCAGGCCGGCCTCCTGCGCCGCGCGGATGCGCAGCCGCTCGGGGCGGATCGCCAGCGTGATCTCGCCCCTGGCCTGCGCCAGCGGCTCGGGCAGGGCGAAGGCGTGGCCGCCGACCTGCGCCATGCCTTTGGCGGCGCGCACCGGCAGGCGGTTGGACCGGCCGAGGAAGTCGGCGACGAACGCGTCGGCCGGCGCGTCATAGGCGCGCCAGGGCTCATCGATCTGCACGATGCTGCCCGCCTGCATCACGGCGACGCGGTCGCACAGCGCCATCGCCTCGTTCTGGTCGTGCGTCACCAGGATGGTGGTGACGCCGACGCGCTTTTGCACCTCGCGCAGCTCCACCTGCATCTCCTCGCGCAGCTTGGCGTCGAGGTTCGACAGGGGCTCGTCCAGCAGCAGCAGGCGCGGCTCGATCACCAGGGCGCGGGCCAGCGCCACGCGCTGCTGCTGGCCGCCCGACATCTGGCGCGGAAAGCGCCCGGCCAGATGCGACAGGTGCACGAGGTCGAGGGCGCGCCGCACCCGCTCGGTGCGCTCGGGCTTCGGGATCCTGCGCATCTCCAGCCCGAAGGCCACGTTCTCCGCCACGGTCATGTGCGGAAACAGCGCATAGGACTGGAACACCAGGCCGATGTTGCGCCGGTTGGCGGGAATGGCGGCGAGGTCGCGGCCCTCGAGGCGGATCGTGCCGGCGCTCGGCGTCTCGAATCCGGCGATCATCTGCAGCGTGGTGGTCTTGCCGCAGCCCGACGGGCCGAGCAGGCCCAGGAACTCGCCCTGGGCCACCCGCACCGAGACATCCCGCACCGCCGCCACCGTGCCGTAGTGCCGGGCGACCCCGTCCAGCACGAGGAAGTCGCCCGCGGGGAAGCCGGGGGCGGCCATGGTCAGCGTTCGACCTCGCGCTGCCAGCGGCGGGTCCAGTCCTGGCGCGCCGGGTTGATGGTGGTCCAGTCCACCGCGACCAGCTGCTTCACCTGGTCCTCGCCATAAATCACGCCGGACGCCACCTCGGGCTTCAGCTGGGTGGTCTTGTTGGTCGGGCCGGCGCCATAGCCCTCGGACATGATCGTCTGCACCTCTGGCGAGACGAGGTGGGATACGAATTTCTGCGCCAGCCCCGGGTTCGGGCCGCCTTCCACTGCGCAGGTCGCGGTCATCAGCACCACGCCGCCTTCCTTGGGGGCGATGAACTTCATCGGAAAGCCGGCGAGCTGCATGGCGCGGGCGCGCGACGAGCCCCAGACCGACATCCAGATCTCGCCCGAGGTGAACATGTCGCTCATCTTGCCCGGGCTGCTTTCATAGGCGAGCACGTTGGGGTTCACCTTCTCCCGCATCGCCTTGAAGCCGGGGCCGGGCTCCTTTTCCGAGCCGCCATTCAGCCGCGCCATCATGGCGACGGTGTGCACGCCGTAGGTGTTGTCGATGCCGGGGATCGAGATGCGGCCCTTGAGGTCGGCGCGCGTCAGATCGTTCCAGGAGGTCGGGACCGGGAGATTCCGCTCCTGGAAGACCTTCTCGTTGTAGGCGAGGCCGGTGAAGCCGAAGCCGGTGCCCAGCGCCTTGCCGCCTTCCAGCAGCGCGATCGGGTAGAGGCTGTCGATCGCCGCCTTGTCGGCCGCCTGCTGGCAGAAGCCCAGCGAGATCGCCTGGTACATCGGCCCGTCATCGAGCACCACGACGCCGATCTGCTGCGCACCCTTCTGCGCCTGCAGCCGCGCCAGGCTGTCGGTGGAGTTGCCGGCCAGGTAGTCGACCTTGGCGTTGTTGGCGCGCTCGAAGGCGGGGATCACCTTATCGCGCAGCAGCGCCTCGTAGGAGCCGCCATAGGCGGCCACCACCAGCCGTTCCTGCGCCGAGGCGGCGCCCGCCATCAGGCCAAGCGACGACACCGCCACCAGCAGCGTTTTCCTGAGCATCCCAGATCCTTTCTCATCCCTGCGCGGCGGGGGAGGCGTGGCATCTGTGCTTCATGCCGCCGCGCCCAGCGCGGCGGCACGGCCGTGTGATCGTGCCATTCAGGCTCCGGTGTCCCGCCCCGGATGTCATCAGGCTGACATTCATTGCGTGGCGACGGCAAATGCTTAATCCTCGCGGTTTCATTCCTCCCGGTAGCGAAGTCCGGCCCCATGACACCCGCGCGGCTGCGCCAGCTCGAAGCGTTCCTGGCGGTGCTGCGCGCCGGCAGCGTCGGCGGCGCGGCCGAGATCCTGTCGCTGTCGCAGCCCGCGGTGACCAAGCTGCTGCGCGCGCTGGAGGACGAGACTGACCTGGCGCTGTTCGACCGCGCTCGCCGCCGGCTGCGCCCGACGCCCGAGGCGCGCCGCCTCGCGGTGGAGGTGGAGGCGATGTTCGCGGCGACGCGGCGCGTGGACCAGCTGGCGTCCGACATCCGCAGCGCCAGCACGGGGGAGTTGCGGGTGGCCGCGCTGCCGCTGCTCGGCACCCGCTTTCTGCCGCAGGTGCTGGCGGAGTTCTCCGGACGGGAAGGGCATCCCCGGCTGTCGCTCACCGTGGCGTCCTCGCACGAGGTGGTGGAGGCGGTGCAGGCCGGGCAGGCGGAGCTGGGGTTCTCGCTGCCGCTGGAAGGGCTCGGGCCGCTGGCGGCCGCGCCGCCCTTCCGCATGCCGGCGGTGCTGGTGCTGCCGCCCGGCCACGCCCTGGCGGGCCAGCGCGAGGTGACGCCGCGCGCGCTGGATGGCGAGGCGCTGATCGGCCTCGGCCGGCAATACCGGCTGCGCCACCTGGTGGACGACCTGCTGGAGCGGCACGGGGTGTCGCACCGCATGGTGGCCGAGACGCAGAACACCGAGGCGGCCTGCGCCATGGCGCGGGCCGGGTTGGGCTGCGCCGTGACGGACCCGGTTTCCGCCGCGCTGTCGGGCGGCGCCGTGGTGCGGCTGGTGCCGACGGCGGTGTTCCACGTCCACGTGCTGGCGCCGCCGGGACGGGCGCGCTCGGCGCTGGCGGAACGCTTCCTGGCGGCTGTGACGGCGGCGCTGGCCGTCCATGGCGTGCGCCCCGCCGCCGGACGGCGCTTCGCCTGAGCCGGCTTCGGCGCGAACCGAAGCCGGCCCCTCACGGCGCCGGACGCAGGGCGGCACCGGGCCGGGCCGCCGGGCGGAGCATCGCCCGGGCGGGACAGTGGGCGGGGTAGCAGGCTATACCCGTTCCCACCGGCCTCCACATCTGGTTCAAACGGGGTGCGGGTCGCGGCAGGCGGCATGCCCGGCCGCGCCGGGAGGAGGGCGACACCATGCATCTGCGCTGCGTCGATTGCCGGCGGGACCACGCGCCGGCGCTGCTCTACCAGTGCGGCCACTGCGGCGGCATCCTGGAGGTGGCGGGGGAAAGCGGCCTGGAGCCGCCGCGCGACGCGGCGCTGCTGTTCTCCATGTGGCGCCATGCCGGGCGGCTCGCGGTCACCGATCCGCGCCACATCGTATCGATGGGGGAGGGGCTGACGCCGCTGCGCCGGGCGCCGCGGCTGGAAGCCTCGCTGCCGGGGTTCCGCGGCGAGGTGTGGCTGAAGGACGAGACGCGCAATCCCAGCCTCTCCTTCAAGGACCGGCTGGTCAGCGCCGGAATGAGCAAGGCGCTGGAGCTGGGCGCGCGGGGGGTGGTGTGCGCCTCCTCGGGCAATGCCGGGGCCTCCACCGCCGCCTATGCGGCGCGGGCGGGCGTGCCGGCGGTGATCGTTGTGCCGGCGCACACGCCGGCCGCCAAGGTGACGCAGATCGCGGCGCATGGCGCCGTGCTGCTGCTGGTGGAAGGGCATTACAGCCGCTCCTATGCGCTGGCGCGCGGCCTCGCCGAGCGGCACGGCTTCGCCAACCTGACCACCACCTTCCTCAATCCCTGGGCGGTGGACGGTGCGAAGCTGGTGGGCCTGGAATTGTTTGAGCAGCTGGGCCGCGCGGCGCCCGACGCCGTGCTGGTGCCCACCGGCAGCGGCCCGCTGGTGAAAGGCGTGGCGCAGGGCCTGGCGCTGTGCGGGCAGCAGACGCGGCTGGTGGCGGTGCAGGCGGCGGGCTGCGCGCCGATCGCGCGCGCCTTCGAGGCGGGGCAGGACGCGGTGCTGGCGTGGGACGTGCCGCGCACCATCGCCTCCGGCATCAGCGATCCGCTGATCGGCTACGAGCGCGACGGCACCTACACGCTGCAACTGGTGCGGAACAGCGGTGGGCTGGCGGTGGCGGTGGAGGATGATGCGCTGCGGCAGGCGATGCGCGACCTGGCGCGGCTGGAAGGCGTTTATGCCGAGCCGACGGCTGCGAGCCCGGTGGCGGCGCTGCGCCGCCTGCTGGCGGAGCGGCGGCTGGCGCCGGAGGCGCGGGTGGTCTGCATGATCACCGGCCACGGCTTCAAGGATGGCGCGGCCTTCGCCGAGATGCCGGCGCGCACGCACCGCGTGGCCGACCCCGAGGACCTTGCCGCCGTGGCCCGGCTCTGCGACGAAGCCCTGGCGGAGAACGCCGCGGCGGAGAAGGATTAGGAACACCATGCGCATCACCGTCCTCGGCGCCGGCATCATCGGCGTCGCCTCGGCCTACTGGCTGCAACGGGCCGGGCACCAGGTCACGGTGCTGGAGCGGCGGGACGGCGCGGGGCTGGAAACCTCCTGGGGCAACGGCGCCATCATCCACGTCTCCTCCGTGCAGCCCTGGGCGGCGCCGGGCGTGCCGCTGAAGGTGCTGCGCTGGCTGGGGCAGGAGGATGCGCCGATGCTGCTGCGCGCTTCCGCCCTGCCGCGCATGTGGCGCTGGGGCCTGGGCTTCCTCGCCGCCTCCCGCGCCGCGGCGCACAATGAGGGGACGCTGGCCAATCTGGAGCTGGCGATCCTGTCGGCGCGCTGCATGGCCGAGATCCGCGACGCCACTGGCGTGCAATACGACTACGCCGGCGGCAGCGTCATCAAGACCTTCGCCACCGAGGCCGAGTGGCTGGCCGCGGCCGCCGCGCACGAGGCGCTGGTGCCCTACGGGCTGGAGGTGGAGCGGCTGACGCGGGAGCAATGCGTGGCGCGCGAGCCCGCCCTCGCGGCGCGGGCGGAGAAGATCGCCGGCGGGCTGTTCTTTCCGCAGGACGAGGTGGGCGATTGCAGCAAGTTCAGCCAGGGCCTGGCCGAATGGTGCGCCGGGCAGGGCGCCGTGTTCCATTACGGCACCGAGATCCACAACATCGTGCTGCGCGGCGGCCGGGTGGCGGCGGTGGCGAGCAGTGCCGGGGAGATCGCCGCCGACGCCGTGGTGGTGGCGCTGGGCCCGCATTCCGCCAGGCTGCTCGGCCGGCATGGGCTGCGGGTGCCGATCTACCCGGTGAAGGGGTTGTCGGTCACGGCGCCGCGGCGCGTCTGGGAGGACGGTCCGCGCCACGCCATTCTGGAGGATGGCCGCAAATTCGCGCTGACCCCGCTCGGCGACCGCTACCGCATCGTGGGCAGCGCGGAGGTGGCGGACTACGACACCACGCCTTCCCCGGCGCGGATCGGCGCGCTGATGCGCAATGTCTGCTCGCTGTTTCCGGAGCTGGAAGGGGCGGAGCATGCCGAAGGCTCGGTGCAGTGGGCCGGGCTGCGGCCGATGGTGCCGAACGGGCGCCCTTGGATCGGGCCGACGCGCATCCCGGGCCTCTACCTCAACACGGGACATGGCCACACCGGCTGGACCATGGGGGCGGGCTCCGGCAAGCGGCTGGCCGAGATGGTGGATCAGCGCAGCAACCAGCCGGTGGCGGCCGTCGCCTGAGGAATCGTTGCGCGGCCGCGTGACAACTGGCCGGAATCTTGCTCCCCTTCCCGTCGCAGCCGCCGGGGGGCGGTGAAGGGGACCAGAGCGATGAACCAGAACGACAAGCCGAATGCGGAACGGCGGGGGCTGTTCGGCGCCGGCGTGGCCGGTGCGGCGATCGGCGGGGTGTCGGCGCTGCTCGCGCCGCGGGCGGCCGCTGCCCAGGGGCTCGGCAAAAGCAAGCTGCAGGTGATCAAGGAGCGCGGCAAGCTGATCGTCGGCACCGGCTCCACCAACCCGCCCTGGCATTTCCAGGATGCCTCGGGCCAGCTGGTCGGCATGGACATCGACCTGGCGCGGCTGCTGGCCAAGTCGCTGTTCGACGATCCCACCAAGGTCGAATTCGTGCTGCAGGGCTCGGATGCGCGCATTCCCTCCCTGATCACCGACAAGGTGGACATCGTGGTGCAGTGGATGACGGTGACGCCCGGCCGCGCCCAGCAGGTGGAATTCACCATCCCCTATTACCGCGAGGGCGTCGGCCTGATGCTGCTGGCCCGCGGCGCCAAGCACAAGAACTACGAGGAGCTGAAGGCGGCGGGTTCGGCGGTCACCATTGGCGGCATGCAGAACGTGTTTCTGGAGGAATGGATCCACAAGGCGCTGCCACAGGCCAGGGTGGACGCGTTCGAGAGCCCCGACGCGGCCATGCAGGCGCTGAACGCGCGGCGCATCGACGCCTCCATGCAGGACCAGTCGGCGATGCGGTGGCTGATGCAGCAGGCGCCGGGGCGCTTCGTCGATGCCGGCTATGGCTGGATGCCGAATTCCTACGCCTCGGCGGTGAAGCCGGGCGACCCGGTTTGGCTGCACTGGGTCAACACCGTGTACAAGGAGGCGATGATGGGCGTTGATTTCGACACCTTCGCCGCCTCCTACAAGAAGTGGTTCGGCATCGAGCTGCCGACGCCCAAGGTCGGCTTCCCGACCGAGTTCGCCTGATCCTCGCAACGGGCAGGGAAGGATGCTTCCCCTGCTCCGAACCCGGCCAGGCGGACGGCCCGAAAGGGCCGCGCTGCCTGGCTCCGTTTCGGCGCTTCCGCGGAACAGGCTCCCCATGATCCAATATTATTTCGACTGGTCGGTGATCACCCGCAATGCCGGGGCGCTGGGCGAGGCGCTGTTGCTCGGCCTCGGGCTGGCTTTGGTGTCGCTGGCGATCGGCACGGTGATCGGGCTGGCCGCCGCCTATGCGCGGCTGTCCTGCAGGCCATGGCTGTCCTGGCCGGTCTGGGCCTATGTCGAGTTCATTCGCTGCATGCCGTTGCTGCTGCTGATCTTCTTCGTCTATTTCGGCCTGCCCGAGTTCAACATCTCCTGGTTCGACAAGACGCAGAGCTTCATCCTGACGCTGTCGCTCTATGCCGGGGCCTACATGTCGGAAGTGTTCCGCGCCGGGCTGGGCTCGATGCCGAAGCAATATGTCGAGGCCGCCAAGGCAATCGGCCTGCGGCCCTGGCAGCGGCAGAGATACGTGGTGCTGCCGGTGATGTTCCGGATCACCCTGCCGGCGATCAGCAACAACCTGATCTCGCTGTTCAAGGACACGTCGCTGGCCGCCGCCATCGCGGTGCCGGAACTGACCTTTGTGGCGCGGCGCATCAACGCCGACACCTTCCGGGTGATGGAGGTCTGGCTGTCCGTCTCCGCCCTGTACCTGATCACCGCCTACACCATCGCGACGCTGCTGCGCCTGGTGGAGCGGCGCTACGCCTCGATCCGCTGAGGAACGCCATCATGCTGGATTTCTCCATGACGCCGGGCGCCTTTGGCTTCGAGGCCTGGCAGTCGCGCTGGTCGATCCTCAGCGGGGTCGGGGTGACGGTGGCCTCCTCCGGGCTGACCATCGTGATTGCCACGGTTCTCGGCATCCTGTTCGGCATTGCGCTGAGCTATGGCTGGTGGTGGCTGCGGCTGGCCATCCGCCTGTATGTGGACGTGATGCGCGGCATCCCCGTGCTGGTGCTGATCCTGTTCACCTATTACGGGCTGGCCTTGTTCGGCATCAACGTGCCCGCCTTCTGGGCCGGCGTGATCGCGTTGTCGGGCTTCGCCACGGCGCATATCGCGGAAACGCTGCGCGGCGCGGTGCAATCCGTGCCGCAGGGGCAGATGGAGGCGGGCAAGGCGATCGGGCTGCGCTTCGCCCAGCGGCTGCGCTACGTGATCCTGCCGCAGGCGGTGCGGCGCATGCTGCCGCCCTGGGTCAACACCTGCCTGGAAATCGTCAAGGGCACCACGCTGTTGTCGGTGATCGGGGTGGTGGAGCTGCTGCTGGCCTCGCAGCAGATCATGGCGCGGAACTACCTGATCGTGGATTTCTACCTGCTGGCCACGCTGCTCTACCTCATCATCAACTTCGCCATCGCGCAGATCGGCGGCGTGCTGGAACGCCGCTTCTCCTATCTTCGCTACTGACCGGAGCCGTCATTGCATGAGCGACCAACCATTGCTGCGCGCGCAGGGCGTGCGCAAGAGTTTCGGCTCCGTTGAGGTTCTGAAGGGCATCGACCTGGAGGTGCGCCAGGGGCAGGTGGTGTCGCTGATCGGCGCATCCGGCTCCGGCAAGACCACCTTCCTGCGCTGCGTCAACCTGCTGGAGGAGCATGATGCCGGCGACATCCTGCTCGACGGCGAGCCGATCGGATACCGCGTCGAGAACGGCCGGCGGCGGCGGCTGAGCGAAACGCGGGTGTCGGCGCAGCGGGCGCGGATCGGCATGGTGTTCCAGCAGTTCAACCTGTTTCCGCACCTGACGGCGGAGGAGAACGTCATGCTCGGCCTCACCAAGGTGCTGGGCAAGGGCAAGGCCGAGGCGCGCGAGATCGCCGGGCACTGGCTGGGCCGCGTCGGGCTGGAGGCGCGGCGCGCGCACTACCCCTACCAGCTCTCCGGCGGGCAGCAGCAGCGCGTGGCCATCGCCCGCGCGGTGGCCATGGAGCCGCGCCTGCTGTTGTTCGACGAGGTGACCTCCGCGCTGGACCCGGAACTGGTGGCCGAGGTGCTGGGGGTGATGCAGCAGCTCGCCGGGAGCGGCATGACCATGCTGGTGGTCAGTCACGAGATGCTGTTCGTGCGCGATGTGTCGCACCACGTGGTGTTCATGGATGGAGGCCGGGTGGCGCAGGCGGGGCCGCCGGCCGAGGTCTTCGACCGTCCGGACAGCGACAGGCTGCGCGGCTTCCTCGGGCGGTTCCACGGGATGTTCGGCGGGGTGCGGCACTAGGGCGAGCCCCGCCGGCCCGGGGTTTAGCCTCCGGCGCATCGCGTTTTGTTTGACGGAAGAGGCTTCTGCGCCGCGAAACGATCTTCCGCTGTTTCCGTTCATGCCCCGGCAGGTGTCCCGCGCTGCTGGCCAGGAATGGCGAGGCTGTCCGGGCTCCTGTTGGCGCCTTCCAAGAAGGGGCTGGCGCCGCAGCCGGGTTGCTCTCGCCCCGGTTCAGAACAGGAGGATCCGCATGATCAATCGTCGAATGGCCGGGCTGATGCTGGTGGGCACCACCGTGGCCGGCTGCACCGCCGGGGCCAACACCACGCCGCCGATGGCGAATGTTCCCACCGGGCCGAAGACGCCCAGCGGGCTGCAACGGACCGCGCTGCAGGGCGGGGCATTCCTGCTGCAGACTGCGCAGCTCGGCACCAACCAGGCGCGCAGCCCGGCGCTGCGCCGCTTCTGCGAATTCGAAGCCAGCGAGCAGCAGGGCATTGTCCGGGCCATGGGCATGGCCGGCTATGACGTGATGCCGCCGCCGTCGCTGCCGGCGGCCAAGGCGGCGATGCTCCAGGAGCTGAGCAGCGCGCGCGGCGCCGCCTTCGACCGGATGCTGATCGCGGCGCAGCAGCAGGGACACCAGGAGGCGCTGGAAACCTACGCGTCCATCCGCCAGGCTGGCGGTCCGCCCGCCGAGGGCATCATCGCGCTGCTGGCGGAGGACCGGATCCGGGAGCATCTGGCGGAGCTGCAGATGATCCGGGCATGATGTGACGCCGGGCCGGCAGGGGCGGCTTCCGTTCCGCCCCGGCCGGGCCGTGATCCGGCGCGCTTCACCCCGGCCGCGGGACCGATCAATATCGTTGGATGACCAACCCCAACACCTTCGAGAACCGGCCGGACAAGCAGGCCAAGTGGGATGGCCGCTACATCGGGCTGGCGCACCACGTGGCGCAATGGTCCAAGGACCCGCGGGCCAAGGTGGGCGCGGTGCTGGTAAACCAGGCCTATGCGCGGGTGGTCGCCACCGGCTTCAACGGCTTCCCTTCGAACGTCGAGGACAGCGCCGAGCGGCTGGAGAACAAGGCGCGCAAGCTGCAGATGATCCTGCATGCCGAGCAGAACGCCCTGTTGCACGCCGGACGCGATGCGCGGCAATGCGACGCCTACGTGGTGGGCAAGCCGGTGTGCAACGTATGCGCCACGCTGCTGATCCAGTCCGGCGTGCGCCGGGTGGTGGCGGCGGCGCCGCGGGCGGGCACCGACAGCTACTGGGACAGGGTCGGGCTGCTGGCCATCGAGATGATGCGGGAAGCGGGGGTCGAGTTCGTGCCGATTTCCGGCACGCAGCTCGATGTCCTGGGCCTGAACCGGGACGAGGCGCGCCGGGCCGAGGATCCCTTCGTCACCCATCAGGCCGAGTTCGATTTCGGGGTCTTTGACCGGGGCGCCGGCGGCTAAGGGAGCGTTCCCGGGCCTGAGGCGGCCGGCCATTTCCCGCCGCCTTGCGCGCCGGTGGAAGCCGAAGCGCAGCCTTTTCTGTGACATGAGCGTTACTGTCGGGACGGCCGGCCATCACGGGTCTGGCTCTTGGAGAGGTTTCCGAATCTCGTGGCACCGTACCGCCATCTGGTTCTCATCACCTTCTTCACCGGTAACATCCAGGGCGGGCTGGGGCCATTCCTGGCGATCTGGCTGGCGCAGACGCGGAACTGGGGGCCGGAGCCGATCGGCTGGCTCAACACGCTGGTGGGGCTCGGGGGGCTGGCGCTCAGCGGCCCGGCGGGCGCCCTGGTGGACAGGCTGAAGCTGCCACCGTTGCTCCTGGCGCTGGCCTGCGGTGCCATTCTGGCCGGCACGATGCTGCTGCTGGTATCGCACGGCTTTCTCGGCGTGCTGGCAGCGCATGGCATGGCGACGATCGGCGGCATCCTGGTGCTGCCGGCGGTCACCGCCTTCACGCTCGGCATCGTCGGCAAGAAGGACTTTCCGCGCCAGCATGGCCGCAACGAAGCCTTCAACCATGCCGGCATCCTGTTCTCGGCGCTGATGATCGTGGGCGGCGCGACGCTGCTCGGGCCGGACGTCTCGCTGTTCGTAATGGCCGCCATGGCGCTGGGCGCGATCCTGGCGGTTGCCGCCGCGCCCGGGAAGGCCTGGAGCGCGGCGCGTGCCACGGGCGAGGACGACGGGGATGCGGAGGCCGGGGGGCAGTTGTCGCATGTTGTGGGTGGCACCCTGGTCGCCTGGATCGGCTGGCCCGCGGCGTTCCTGGCGCTGGCCTTGCCGGTCGGCGGCGCGCTGCTGCTGTGCCTCAGCCTCGGCCGGCGCGAGCGGGAAGGTCCCGAAGGGGAGGACGGCCGAACCCAGCCCGCCTGATGGCGGCCGCCGCGCCACAGGGTCGAAACCGCGGCACGTCCGCGCTATATCCCCGGCGCCCGCAGAGACAGCGCCCCGGAGAGTCAGCCCTTGCAGAACCTTGATGCCCCCGCCCTGGGCCACAACCAGCCGCCCTTGAGCGAAACCGCAGCCGAGGCCGGGCGCCGGCGCACTTTCGCCATCATCGCCCACCCCGATGCCGGCAAGACGACGCTGACGGAGCAGCTGCTGCTGCTGGGCGGCGCCATCCAGATCGCCGGCGCCGTGCGCGCCAAGGGAGAGCGGCGGCGGACCCGCTCGGATTGGATGAAGATCGAGCAGGATCGCGGCATCTCGGTCGCGACCTCGGTGATGACCTTCGAATATGCCGGGCAGATCTTCAACCTCCTGGACACGCCGGGCCATGAGGATTTCTCCGAGGACACCTACCGCACGCTGTCCGCCGTGGACGCGGCGGTGATGGTGATCGACGCGGCCAAGGGCATCGAGGCGCAGACCCGCAAGCTGTTCGAGGTTTGCCGCCTGCGCGACATCCCCATCGTCACCTTCATCAACAAGATGGACCGCGAGGCGCGGGAGCCGCTGGAGTTGCTGGACGAGATCGAGAAGACCCTGGCGCTCGACGTGACGCCGGCCACCTGGCCGATCGGCTCGGGCCGCCAGTTCGCCGGGGTGTATGACCGCGCGCATGAGACGTTGCGGCTGCTCCGGCCGGGGAATGAGCAGGGTGACGAGCGGGACGAGAAGGTCACCGGTCCGGATGATGTGCGCATCGACGCGCTGCTGCCGCATGGCCAGGGCGACGCGCTGCGGGAGGGGATCGAGCTGGCCTCGGTGTATCCGGAGTTCGAGCTGGCGTCCTTCCGGGAAGGGCACCTGACGCCGGTGTATTTCGGCTCGGCGCTGCGCGGCTTCGGCGTGAAGCACCTGCTGGATGGCCTGGCGCAGTTCGCGCCCTCGCCCTCGGCGCGGGCGGCCGATGCGCGGGTGGTGGAGCCGGAGGAAGAGAAGCTCACCGGCTTCGTGTTCAAGATCCAGGCCAACACCGACCTGCAGCACCGCGACCGCGTCGCCTTCCTGCGCGTCTGTTCCGGCCGGCTGCGCAAGGGCGCGCGGCTGAAGCAGGTGCGTACCGGCAAGTCGATCCCGGTCAACGCGCCGCTGTTCTTCTTCGCCAAGGAGCGCCAGGTGGCGGAGGAAGCCTGGCCCGGGGATGTGGTGGGCATCGCCAATCACGGCGTGCTGCGCATCGGCGACACGCTGACCGACGGGGAGGAGCTGAACTTCCGCGGCGTGCCGAGCTTCGCCCCCGAGATCCTGCGCCGCGTTCGGCTCGACGACCCGATGCTGGCCAAGAAGCTGCGCAAGGCGCTGGACCAGTTGGCCGATGAGGGCGTGGTGCAGGTGTTCCGCCCGCTGGACGGATCACAGCCGGTGGTCGGCGTGGTCGGCCAGCTGCAGCTCGACGTGCTGTCGAGCCGCATCCAGGCGGAATACGGCGTGCACATCACCTTCGAGGGCACCTCCTGGTCCACCATGCGCTGGGTCGCGCCGAAGGAGGAGGGGCCGCAGGACAGGGCGGCGCTGGACCGCTTCCTCCGTTCGGCGCCGAGCCAGATGGCGGAAGACCACGACAACGAGCCGGTGGCCTTCTTCACCTCCGACTGGGGACGCCGCCGGGCGGAGGAGGAATGGCCGGCGCTGCGCTTCCTCAGCCTGCGCGAACAGCACGGGGTGGGCGAACAAGCTTGAACTCACTCGCTTGACGGCGCGACTCCGGCCAACGCATTGTCTTCCTTCGAGTCGCAAGGGGTTTCGCGGGCGTGGGAACAGGGTTGGATCTGCCGCTGGATTGCATCCTCCAGGGGGATTGCATCGAGATGCTGCGGCGGCTGCCCCCGGCCTCGGTGCATGCCATCTTCGCCGACCCGCCCTACAACCTGCAGCTCCGGGGCGAGCTGCGGCGGCCGGATGAGAGCGTGGTGGACGGGGTCGACGATGCCTGGGACCGCTTCGCCGACCTCGCCACCTATGACGCCTTCACCCGCGCCTGGCTGACCGAGGCGCGGCGCGTGCTGCGCAAGGACGGCACGATCTGGGTGATCGGCTCTTACCACAACGTGTTTCGCCTCGGCGTCGCGTTGCAGGACCTCGACTTCTGGATCCTGAACGACGTGATCTGGCGCAAGGCCAACCCGATGCCGAACTTTCGCGGTCGGCGCTTCACCAACGCGCATGAAACCATGATCTGGGCCTCCCGCGGGCAGGACAGTCGCTACAAGTTCAATTACACCGCCATGAAGTCGCTGAACGACGACGTGCAGATGCGCTCCGACTGGTTCATCCCGCTCTGCACCGGCGCGGAGCGGCTGCGCGACGGGGAGGGCAGGAAGCTGCATCCGACGCAGAAGCCCGAGGCGCTGCTGCACCGGGTGATCCTGTCCTGCACCGTGCCGGGGGAGGTGGTGCTCGACCCTTTCCTGGGCTCCGGCACCACGGCGGCTGTGGCGAAGCGGCTCGGCCGCCGCTTCATCGGCATCGAGCGCGACCCCGACTACGCCGCCGCCGCGCAGGCGCGCATCGATGCGGTGGAGGCGCTGTCGGAATCCGCCGCCCTGGTGATGCCGACGCGGCGCGAGCAGCCCCGCATCCCCTTCGGCACGCTGGTGGAGCGCGGCCTGGTGCCGCCCGGCACGCGGCTCACCGACCGGCACCGCCGCTTCGTGGCCGAGGTGGGCGCCGATGGCTCGCTGCGCTGCGGCGAGGCGCAGGGATCGATCCACCAGGTCGGGGCTGCGGTGCAGGAAGCACCGTCCTGCAATGGCTGGCTGTTCTGGCATGTGGAGCGGCGCGGCGGCACGCTGCGGCTGCTGGATGAACTGAGGGCGGAACTGGCGCGCGAGCGCGGCTGATTTCGCAGCTGTCCGGCAAGAAACTCAAACTTGTCGGTTGAATGCTGTTCCGCAAAATATTCTTCTGAACCTCTGGTTTTTCACGACGTCGAGAAGTCGCCTCTTCGTCAAATGACAGGCTGATCTTTTCCCATCACGCAGCCTCTGCGGCAGGACCGGCTCCGCACCGCGCGCCACGGGGCGTGCGGTGATCGCGCTCCGGCCGGTGCCGCGAACGGGAGAAGCCTTGTGACCAGCCAGCGTAACATCGTCGACTCCGCGGACGCCCATAGCTGGGCGCGCCAGACCCTGTCCTACGGCGATGACGGGCTGCTGCTGCAGCGCGCCGTCCGGTATGACGATGGCAGTCTGGCGGTTCGGCTCTACGATCCGGCGGACCTGTCCGCCTTCACCACCTCGGTGCGCTGGTTCGACGCGGCGGGGCGCGAGACCCGCGGCGAGACGCGCTATGATGACGGCCATCGGGACACCTATGTGCTGGACGCCGCGAACAGCGCGAGCTGGTCGCGCATCGATCATGACTACGACGCCTCCGGCGCACTGCTGGGCAAGGCGGTCCGCTATGATGACGGGCACAGCGTGACCACCGCCTTTCAGCCGGGCAGCAGCGCCTTCACCCGCACCACCGAAGGCACCGCCGACGGCATCTACAAGGTCGAGGCGGTGGCCGAGGACGGATCGAAGGAGGTGCTGCGCTATCGCGCCAGCGACGGGGCGGGCGGATGGGACGCCGACATCCGGAACTACAACACGGATGGCGAGCTGCTCTCGGTATATAACCGCTACGGCCTGAACGGCGTCACCCGCCAATACGATGCCGGCGACCATTCGGCCTGGTCGCAGCTGTCCTACAACGACACCTACCGCAATGACGGCGTGCAGACCACAACGCTGAGCTTCGATGCGGGCGGAAGGATGGTGACCAGCATCGACCGGCCCTACGCCGGGGCACCGGAAGGCTTTCCCACGCCGAATCCCTGGGCCGTCCAGGGCCAGGTCACCGACGCGCAGAACGACCTGGCGTGGCGCTACGTGGTGAATGATGACGGCACGGTCCGCGAGACGCTGGGCGATCTGGACTGGGCGGTGCAGCGCGATCCCTGCGGCTGCGTCACGGAACGCTCGGCCGATCTCGGCAACGGCGTGACGCTGCTGGTCGATTACGACACGGCGCGCACGGAAAGCTGGTCGGCCCAGGCGACGCTGCGCGACGCCGCACAGGGGACGGATTTCTACCTCGCCAGCTTCACCGATGACGGCCAGCTGCAGCTTCTGCTGAACCCGCCCCATGCTGGCGACTGGATCGCCTGACCGGCCGGGGCGCCGCCGCGCGGCGCCCCATCCTGCGCCCGGTCCAGGGCGCTGCGCCGGCCGGCGCTGGCCGAGGGGCGGCCGCCGGCATTCTGCCATGGCGGGAATCCTAGTAGAACAATAAGGGGGCAACTCAACCTTTAGTGTTTTTACGAATGATTAAAATACCCGCATGGTCCGGCTCGCGCGAGGGTTGAGGTTGACCAGCCTGTTTCCGCGCCGGAGAGCGGCACCGGGCCGCTCCTGCTGTGCCATGCAAACCCGCAAAAGCGGGTGGGAGCCGTTTGATGCCGACTCGTGTGATCGTTGACCAGTCCAACACCGAAGCCTGGGCCGCCCAGACCCTGACCTATGATGCGCTGGGGCGCCTCGCCACCCGCGACATCCTGCTCGACGATGCCACCCGCACCGTCACCAACTACGATGCCGACAGCACGGAAAGCTGGAGCCGGGTTGTCGAGAACTACGATGCCACTGGCCGCATGGTCAGCCGCGCCACCAGCTATGATGACGGCGCCCGCGGCGTATCCCGGTTCGACGTCGCCGGCACTGAGAACTGGTCGGAGTTCCAGACCGCCTACAACGCGTCCGGCGAGCGCTACCGTACCGACATCAGCTACGACGCCGGCACCAAGCTGACGACGTATTATGACGTCGATGGCTCCAAGGCGTGGGCGAAGCAGGCCTTCACTTTCAATGCGGGCGGCGAGATCGCCATGCAGGCAACCAATTTCGACGACGGTTCGCGCGAGTTGATCTCCTACGACGTGGATGGCCTGCAGCCCTGGTCCTTCTATTCCGCCACCTATGACGCTGCCGGCGTGCTGGTGCTGCAGGGCCAGAAGCTGGATGACGGCTCCTCGCTGCAGGTGCTGCGCGACGGCTATGACGTGGCGGCCTGGAACAAGGTGTCCAGCCAGTTCACCGCCGCCGGCGCGGTGACCGGGCGCGACCTCTACACCGATGGCGGCGCGCATGCCGCGGTGCGCTACGACCTCGCCGGCGCCGAATCCTTCGCCGTGCAGGGCCGCGTCTACCTCGCCGACGGCACGCTGGCCTATGGCGGGCAGTTCAACGACGACGGCACCTATGCCGAGAATGTCGGCCGGGGGAGCTGGCAGCTGGTCGAGGAGGTCAATGGCGCGGTGGCGCACCGCGTAGCGGATCTGGGTGACGGGCTGAAGCTGGTGATCGACTACGACGTCACCAATGCGGAGAGCTGGATGGCCTATGCCCGGCTGGAGGATGCCGGTGGCGAGACGCTGTTCGGCTTCACCCTGAACGACGACCGCACCTTCAACGAGTACACGGCCATCAACGACTGGCTGGCCTGATCCGCCAGCCATGACGGCCGGGGGCGGCGGTGCCGCCCCCGGCGGGCGGCATCAGGCGCGGCGCAGCACGCGCAGCGTGGCCAGCGCCAGGCCGGTCTTTACCAGCGTGCCCGGGATAAAGGGCAGCACGCCCGCCAGCAGGGCACCTTCCAACCCGGTGAAGCGCGACAGCCACAGCACGCCGGGGATGAACACCACCAGGTGGGCGGCGGTCAGCACGCCGGCCTGCCGGGCCAGCCCGCCACGGGCGAAGCCGGCCAGCCACGCCATCGGCAGGAAGCCCAGCAGGAAGCCGCCCGTGGGACCCATCAGCGCCACCGGCCCAGCGGCGCCGCTGGCGAATACCGGCAGGCCGAGAGCACCCTCGGCCAGGTAGGCCAGCACGGCGGCGACGCCGAGGCGCGAGCCGCCCAGCGCGCCGAGCAGCAGCACCACCAGCGTCTGCATGGTGGCAGGCACCGGCCACATCGGCAGCGCGATCTGCGCCGATGCGGCCAGAGCCGCCGAGCCCAGCAGCGTCAGCCCGGCGAAGGCCAGCGCGGGACGGGCGCGGAGAGCGGTGATCGGGGTCATGCGAAGGCTTCCCATTCCGTGAGTCGCGGCGCCCTCAGGCGCCTTGGGCCGGGCTTGCCACGGCGCCGGCGGCTTCGGCAAGCGCCAGCAGCCGCTGCATGACGCCGGGCAGCACGCCCGCCGCATCGGCCGGGTTCCACCATTCGCCGTTCACCGACTCCGCCGCCTCGCCGGGCGGCAGGGTGGCGGCCAGCAGGGTCATGCGCAGCTCGAAATGGGTGAAGCCGTGCCGGGCTTCGCCGGGCAGGGCGTGCCAGTCGAGGCCGGGCCGCGGAGCATGCGCCAGCGCTTCGGCAGGATCCCAGCCTTCGGCTCGCCAGGGCGTGCCGGGCAGGCCGAGCATGCCGCCCAGCAGCCCCTTCGGCGGCCGCCGTTGCAGCAGAACGTGGCCGCGCCCGTCGCGCAGCAGGAAATGCACGCCCCGCCGGGTGGGCCGCTCGCGCTTCGGCAGCTTGCGTGGCAGGGTGCCGGCGATGCCGGCCCGGCGACCGGCGCATCCCGCCTGCCAGGGGCACAGGACGCAGGCCGGGTTGCGCGGCGTGCAGACCGTGGCGCCGAGGTCGAACAGCGCCTGCACGAAATCCGCCGGGCGCCCCGCCGCCTCGGGCTGCTCCATCCAGCGCTGCGCCAGGGCCGCGAGTCGCGGCCGGGCGCCGGGCAGCGCTTCCTCCACGGCGTGGATGCGGCTGGTGACGCGCTCCACATTGCCGTCCAGCGGCACCACGGGGCGGTCAAAGGCGATGGCGGCCACGGCCGCGGCGGTGTAGGCGCCGATGCCCGGCAGGGCGCGCAGCTCCGAAACCGTGTCGGGAAAGCCGTTGCGCGCCGCCACGGCCCGGGCGCAGGCATGCAGGTTGCGCGCCCGGGCGTAATAGCCGAGACCGGCCCATTCGGCGGCCACATCCTCCCACGGCGCGGCGGCCAAAGCCTGCACCGACGGGAAGCGGTCGAGGAAGCGGCGCCAGCGCGGCGCCACGGCGGCCACCGTGGTCTGTTGCAACATGACCTCGGAGAGCCAGATGCGGTACGGGTCGCGAATCGGCTCGCGCCAGGGCAGGGCGCGGCGATGGCGGTCGTACCAGTGAAGCAGGGCGGAAGCCGGGGGAACAGGAGGCAGCACGGATGCAGCAAGAGGACGAAGCGCGCCGCCGCGCAAGCCCCCCGCGACCCGAAGCCAGGAAGGACGAGGAATTGCCCGGCTGGCGTCCCGATCGGGGGCTGCGCCCGGTGGGCAGCCTGATCCCGCGCCTGACCAAGCCGGTGTTCCGCAAGCGCAGCCCGGCCGCCGCGCATCTGATGACGGACTGGCCGGAGATCGTCGGCCCGGTGCTGGCGGGGCAGAGCATGCCGCAGAAGCTGGTGTCGGGCACGCTGGTGCTGCGCTGCTCCGGCCCGGTGGCCATGGAATTGCAGCACCTGGCGCCGCTGTTGATCAGCAAGATCAACAACACGCTGGGGCCGGGGCTGGTGCAGCGGCTGCGCTTCGTGCAGGGCGCCGTGACGCCGCCGGCCCCGGCCGCCCAGCGGCCGCCCCAGGCCGTCGTGCCGGCGCCGGTCGAGGCGGCGCTGCAGGATGTGCCGGACCCCGAACTGCGCGCCGCCCTGACCCGGCTGGCGCAGGGCGTCTATCGCCGGCGCGGCTGAGCCTGTGGCGGCGGGGCGGCCGGCCTGCGCGCCGGCCGCATGGCAAAGTGCAACAGCCCGCCGCCCGCGATGGACAGCGCGCCGCGGCTCGGTCATGGCCGGCCATTCCCGCTGCGGCGGGTGGCTGGGCGTTTCAGTTCCGGCCGGTTCTGCGATAGAAGATCGTCGGGGCCGGATCACCCGGTCGTGTTCCGCCGGCTGCCGGTCCCTTCGGGGCCTCGCCACTGCCATGTCTGAAGGAGGCTGCCTTGCCGCTTTCCCGCCGAACCCTGCTGTTGGCCCCGGCCGCCCTGTCACCGCTGCTGCCGCTGCGTCCCGCCCTGGCGCAGAGCCATGAGTCCGGGCTGGCCGAGCGCGGCGCCGGCAAGCCCGACGCGCCGGTGACGGTGATCGAGTATTATTCCCTGACCTGCCCGCACTGCGCCACGTTTCACCGCGACACCTGGCCGCAGGTGAAGAAGGAGCTGGTGACGCCCGGCAAGATGCGCATGGTGTGGCGCGACTTCCCGCTGGACCAACTGGCCCTGGCCGCCGCGCAGGTGGCGCGCGCCCTGCCGCCCGCCGCCTATGAGGGCTTCGTGGGCGCGTTGCTGTCCACCCAGGATCGCTGGGCCTTCAATCGCGGGGCCGACAACATCGCCGAGATCGCCAAGGTCGCCGCCCTGGCCGGCATGAGCCGCGCCCAGGTGGACGCCGCCATCGCCGATGAAGGGCTGCGCAAGGCGGTACTGGAAACACGGCTGAAGGGCGAACAAGAGCACAAGGTGGCCTCCACCCCCACCTTCGTGTTCAACAACAAGCCGGCGCCTGGTGCCCTGGGCTTCGAGCGCTTCGCTCAGCTGGTCGGCGAAGCGTCCGGCGCTTGAGCGCACGGCTGCAGCAGGGCGGCATGCCGCAGGAAGCGGAGGCCGCGATGGATGCCGATCACCGCGCCACGCGGTTCGGCACGCCGGATGAGGGGCGCGCCGCCCCGGCGCCCGACACGGAGGATCCGCCCGCCCGCGACGCGGCCGCGCTCGAGGCGGCCCGCGCCGCGGCGCTGCGCGCGGTGCTGACGCGGCTGCGAATCGCCGGCTTCAAGTCCTTTGCCGAGCCCACCACCGTGGAGGTGATGCCGGGGCTGACCGGCATCGTGGGCCCGAATGGCTGCGGCAAGTCCAACGTGGTCGAGGCGCTGCGCTGGGCGATGGGCGAGACCAACGCCCGCGCCATGCGCGGCGGCGAGATGGACGACGTGATCTTCGCCGGTACCGCCACCCGCGCCGGGCGCAACCAGGCGGAGGTGACGCTTCTGCTGGAGGATGCCTCCGGCCTCGCCCCGCCGCCCAACCAGGAAGCGCCGGAGCTGGAGATCACCCGCCGCATCGTCCGCGGCGAAGGCACAGGCTTCCGCATCAATGGCCGCGAAACCCGCGGGCGCGACGTGCAGACGCTGTTCGCCGACATCGGCTCCGGCGCGCGCTCCTCCGCCATGGTCAGCCAGGGCAAGGTGGCGACGCTGATCGCCGCCAAGCCGGAAGAACGCCGCCAGGTGCTGGAGGAGGCCGCCGGCATCGCCGGGCTGCGCGCCCGCCGGCACGAGGCGGAGTTGAAGCTGCGTCAGGCGGAAACCAACCTGACGCGCGCCGACGACCTGAAGGGCCAGCTCGACGTGCAGCGCACCGGGCTGCAGCGCCAGGCCCGGCAGGCCGCGCGCTACCGCAACCTGTCCGGCCTGACCCGGCAAGCCGAGGCTGAGTATTTCTCGCTGCTGGTGGCGCGCGCCGAGCAGGCGCTGTCCGGCAGCCGGGCCGCTTACGCCGCCACCCGCGCCGCAGCCGGGCGAGCCGAACAGGCCGCAACGGAGGCCGCCACCCGCGCCTTCGCGGCCGAGCGCGCCCTGCCGGCGCCGCGGGAGGCGGAAGCGGAAGCGCGCACCGCGCTGGAGCGCCGCCGCGTCGAGCAGGAAGGGCTGGAAGCCGCCGAGCGCCGCGCGCGCGCTGCCTTTGACGCCGCCGCGACGCTGCTGGCACAGATCCGGGACGATCTCGGCCATGCCACCCGCAGCGCCGAGGATGCTGAGGCCGCCGAAGCGCGCCTGACCGCCGAGGCGGCCTCGCTGGAGGTGGTGCTGGCGGCGCTGCCCGGCCGCCAGGATGCCGCCGCCGCCGCGCAGCGTGAGGCCGAGGCCGCCCTGGCCGACGCCGAGGCCGAGGCGGACCGTGCCGCGCAACACGCCGCCGAAGCCGCCGCCCGCCATGCCCAGGCCGCGGCCGAGGCCAGTGCGGCGGAGGGGCGCGCGCAACGCCTGGAGCAGCAGCGCGACGCCCTGGCCACCGAGGCGCGGCAGGCCGAGGCGGCCCGCGTGAGCCCGGCCGAGACCGAGGCTGCCCGGGCCGCCCGCGTGGCGGCCGAGGCGGCGCTGGTGGAGATCCAGGCAGCATTGGAGCAGGCTGAGGCGCGCCGCGTCGCCGCGCAGGACGCGCATGCCGCCGCCCGCCGTGCCGCCAGCGAGATCGAGGCCGCCCGCAGCCGCGCCACGGCCGAGCGCGACGCCGCCGCCGCCCGTGCCCGCCAGGTGGCCGAGCAGCGCGACCGCCTGCGCCGCGAACACCGCGCCGCCGCCGCCGAGCGCCCGGCGCCCGAGGCGCTGGAAGCCGCCCGTGCCGCCACGGCGCAAGCGGAGGCGGCACTGGCCGCCGCCCGCACGGCGTTGTCGGATGCCGAGGCTGCCCGCTCCGCTGCCGCCGGCGCCCATGCCCTGGCCCGTGGCGAGGCCGGCGCCGCCGAGGCCGCCCGCGCCCGCGCCGAGGCGGAGCAACAGGGCCTGGCCGATCTGCTGCGGTCGCGCGAGGCCGGCGGCGCCGTGCCGATCCTGGACAGCATCACCGTGCCGCCGGGACTGGAAGCCGCGCTCGGCGCCGCGCTGGGGGACGGGTTGGAAAGCCCGAACGATCTGTCCGCGCCGCGCCATTGGCGGCAATTGCCGCCGCTGGGCGTGGTGCCCGACCTGCCCGGCGGCGCCGTGGCGCTGAGCACCCTGGTGGACGCGCCGCCCGAGCTGGCCCGCGCCTTGTCGCAGGTCGGGCTGCTGGAGAACGTGGCGCCGGGTGCGGCGCTGCAGCCGGCGCTGGCGCCCGGGCAGAGCCTGGTGACGCGGGACGGTGCGCTGTGGCGCTGGGACGGCCATGGCATCCAGGCCGGCGCGCCCAGCCCGGGCGCGGTGCGGCTGACACAGCGCAACCGGCTTCGCGCCGCCGATGCGGCGCTGCTTCAGGCCGCCGCCGCCGCCCGAACTGCCGCGGCCGGGGCCGAGACTGCCAAGGCGGCCGAGGCGCGCGCTGGCGGGGCTGAGGCGGCCGCCCGTGCCGCCCGCACCCAGGCGGAAGCGATGCTGTCCCGCAGCCGGGATGCGGAGGCCGCGCTGGCCACGGCCGCGGCGCGGGCCGAGAGCCGGCTGGCGGCGCTGGAACCGCAGCTCGAGCGGCTGGAGGTGGAGCTGCGGGCGGCCGAGGCGGCGCGTGACGCGGCGCTGGCCACGCTGGAACAATTGCCGGACCCGGCCGCCGCCCGGGCGGCCCGCGACACGGCCGGGCGCGAGGAGGCGGACGCGCAAGCCGCCGAGACGGCGGCGCGCGACGGCCGCCGCAAGGCCGAGGCCGCGCTGGAGGCCGCGCGCAGAACGGAGGCGGGGCTGGCCAGCCGCGCCGCCGGAGCCGAAACGCGGCTGGCCGCGCTGGCGCCGCAGCTGTCCCGCGTCGCCGAGGAGCATGAGGAAGCCCGGCGCGCGGCCGAGGCGGCGC
The DNA here is from genome assembly GCF_003604215.1 of Teichococcus vastitatis. GTDB lineage: Bacteria > Pseudomonadota > Alphaproteobacteria > Acetobacterales > Acetobacteraceae > Pseudoroseomonas > Pseudoroseomonas vastitatis. The sequence goes on along the minus strand of NZ_QXGS01000004.1, from coordinate 270,364 downwards.
GGCACGCCCTGGCCGCCCTGCCGGACCTCGATGCGTTGCGCGGCGCGGTGGAAGCGGCCCGGCAATCCTTGGGCGAGGCGCGCGCCCGGGCCGGCGCGGCGCGCGACACCGTCGCCGCCCTGGCCGCCGAGGCCGCGCGCGCCGGTGTCCGGCTCGCCGCCATCGCCGAGGAGCACGCCTCCTGGACCGGGCGCCGCGACGCCGCCGCCGGCCGGCTGGCCGAGTTGCGCCGCCGGGCTGCCGAGGCCGAGGCGGCGCGCGACGCCGCCGCCGCCGCGCCGGAGGAAGCCGCCGCCCGCCGTGCCGCCGCCGGCCGCGTCCTGGCCGAGGCCGAGGCCCGGCACGCGGAGGCCGCCGCCCGGCTGAAGGCGGCCGAGGCCGAGGACCGCGCCGCCGCCGAGGCGCGCCGCCTGGCCGATGCCGCCTTCGCCGCGGCGCGCGAGGCGCAGCTGCGGGCGGAGGCGGCGGTGTCCCAGGCCGAGGCGCTGGATGCCGGCGTCGCCGAGCGACTGGCCGAGCGGCTGGGCGAGGACCCGGTGCTGCCGCCGCCGCCGGACGACCTTTCCGAGGCCGCCGAGGAGCGCGCCCGCCGCAAGGCCGAGCGCCTGGCGCGCGAGCGCGAGGAGATGGGCCCGGTGAACCTGCGCGCGGAGCAGGAGGTGCTGGAGCTGGAAGAACGGATCGGCCTGATCGATCGCGACCGCGACGAGATCGGCGCCGCCATCGCCAAGCTGCGCGGCTCGATCGGCCACCTGAACCGGGAAGGGCGGGAAAGGCTGCGCGCCGTGTTCCACCGCGTCGATGGCGAGTTCCGCGCCCTGTTCGGCCGGCTGTTCGGCGGCGGCCGGGCGCATCTGGCGCTGGTCGGCTCCGACGATCCGCTGGAGGCGGGGCTGGAAATCTATGCCGAGCCGCCAGGCAAGAAGCTGGCCACCTTGTCGCTGCTGTCCGGCGGCGAGCAGGCGCTGACCGCCCTGTCGCTCATCTTCGCCGTGTTCCGCTGCCAGCCGGCGCCTGTCTGCGTGCTGGACGAGGTGGACGCGCCGCTAGACGATGCCAACGTGGAACGGCTATGCGGCCTGCTGGATTCGATGGCCGCCGAGGCGGGGACACGTTTTCTGGTTGTTACGCACCACCCGTTGACGATGGCCCGCATGCATCGCCTTTATGGTGTAACCATGCAGGAGCGCGGGGTCAGCCGCCTTCTCTCGGTGGACCTCGGCATGGCGACCGAGATGGTGGAGGCGGGATGAGCGGGGCGCTCCTGTTGCCTGAACAAGGGCGCCGGATCGGGGATAAGGACAAGGCAGACGAATGCTGCGGCGCCGGGCGGTGAATGGAGGGCTGATCGGACTGGGCTGGGGGGGCATGGGCCTCGCCGGGCGGCCGAGCCATGCCGAATCGGAGCGTCCGGCCCTGGTGGTGAGCGGCCGCATCGGCGCCGCCGACCCGAACAGCACGGAGCGCCGCTTCTCGCTGGCCGCTCTGGAAGCCCTCGGGACCCGGGAGCTGGTGACGGTGACGCCCTGGACGCGCGGGCCGCAGCGCTTCACCGGGGTGCCCCTGCAGCGCCTGCTGGAGGCGGTGCAGGCGCAGGGCGGCGAACTGCTGGCGGTGGCGTTGAATGATTACCGGGCGGTGATCCCGGCGGCGGAGGCGGTGAAGGCCGACGGGCTGCTGGCCACGCGCATGGATGGCCAGCCGATCCGGATCCGCGATTTCGGCCCGCTCTGGATGGTGTTTCCCTGGTCCGACCGGCCGGAGCTGAGCCGCCCGGCCCTGCATTACTATGCGGTGTGGCAGCTTGCACGGATCGAGGTGCGCTGAGCATGCGCGAATGGCTCGTCCCCTGGCGTGCCGCGTCCGAGGGCGGCGTGGTGCGGCCGCCGCGCAAGCTCTGGCTCGGCCTTGCCGCGTTGTTGTTCTTCCTGTCGGTCGGCGTGTCGTTCGGCTTCATCGCCACGCAATACCGGCGCGAGGTGATGATCGAGCGGACCGGCATGTGGCTGACCGGCCAGGCCAGCATCGAGGCGGCCCGCTTCAACACCGTGCTGACGCAGTTCCAGGGCGGCCAGGCGCCCGGCTGGCGGCTGTCCGAGCGGTTCGAGATCCTCTACAGCCGCGTCAAGCTGCTGGACACGGTGCAGCCGGACAGCGACTCGCCGCAAATCACCCTGCTGCGCCAGATGCAGCCGGGCATGATGGAGCGGCTGGACACGCTGGATGCCGAGCTGACGGCGCTGCTCGGCGGCGACCGCACCGTGCTGCCGCAGCTTGCCGCCACCTTTGCCGACCTGGAAGGGCAGCTCAGCGAGGCGGCGCGGCTGCTGCACAACCAGGCGCGCTATGCGCAGACCAGCGTGATCACCGGCATGCGCAGCCTGCAATGGGTGCTGCTGGCCTCGCTGGCCGGGCTGCTGCTCTCGGCGCTGCTGCTGGTGGCGCTGCTGATCGCCGAGGGGCGCCGGGCGCGCGCCATGCTGCAGCGCTCCCAGACCTCCGCCCGCAGCCAGGCCGAGGCCGAGCGGATGCTGCGCGCCCTGGTGGGCGGCGTGCCGGCGATGATCTCCGCCTTCGACCGCGAGGGCCGGTTCCTGTTCATCAACGATGCCATGGCCCGGTTCCACGGCGTGCGCGAGGCGGAGGTGATCGGCCACACCCCGGCCGAGCTGGGGCTGGAAGCCGGCGGCCGCGACCTGCTGGACTGGGCGCTGGGCAGCGCCGGTCCGACGCCGCACACCGAGCGCCGGGTGCGCAACCGCCAGGGCGAGCTGCGCACCCTGCTGGTCACCGGCATGGCGGTGGAGGGGGAGGAAGGCAAGCGCGGCCGGGTGGTGCTGGCGGCCCTCGACATCACCGACCGCAAGGAAGCGGAGGACCGGGTCCGCCACCTGGCCGAGCACGACCCGCTGACCGACCTGCCGAACCGGCTGCTCTACGCGGCGCGGCTGCGCGCCCGGCTGCGCCAGGCGCGCGACGGGCAGGGCGGCGACTTCGCCCTGCACCTGATCGACCTCGACCGGTTCAAGGCGATCAACGACAGCCTGGGCCATCCCACCGGCGACAAGCTGCTGCTGCTGGCGGTGGAGCGGATGCGGGCCTGCCTGCGGGCCGACGACCTGATCGCCCGCATCGGCGGCGACGAGTTCGCGGTGATCCAGGCCCAGGCGCGCGGCGCGGTCGACGCGGCGCGGCTGGCCGAGCGGCTGGTGCGCATCATGAGCGAACCCTTCGAGATCGATGGCTGCACCATCCGCTCGGGCGTCAGCATCGGCAGCGCGCTCGGCCTGCGCGACGGGCCCACCGTGGAGGCGCTGCAGCAGCGCAGCGACATGGCGTTGTACCGCGCCAAGGCCGAGGGGCGCGGCCGCGCCGTGCTGTTCGAGCCCGCGATGGAGGAGCTGCGCCGCAACCAGCGCATGCTGGAGGACGACCTGCGCTCGGCGCTGGAGCGCAACCAGCTCTACCTAGCCTACCAGCCGAAATACGGCCTGCTGGCCGACCGCGTGGTGGGCTGCGAGGCGCTGCTGCGCTGGGACCACGCGGTGCATGGGTCGATGAACCCGGCCCGCTTCGTGCCGGCGGCTGAGGAGGCCGGCTTCGCGCCGCTGCTGACCCGCAACGTGCTGGGCATGGTGTGCACGCAGATCCGCGCCTGGATGGCGGAGGGGCTGGAGATCCGGGTCGCCGTCAACATCTCGGCCACGCTGTTCGCCAGTGGCCAGGCGGTGCAGCTGGTGCGCGAGGCGCTGGCCAGCAGCGGCGTGCCGCCCCGTCTGCTGCAGATCGAGCTGACCGAGCAGGTGTTCATCGGCAACCCCGCCGCCGCGCGCGACGCCCTACAGGCGCTGCACGAGCTGGGCGTCACCACCGCACTGGACGATTTCGGCACCGGCTATTCCTCGCTCGGCTACCTGCAGCACCTGGCCTTCGACGTGCTGAAGGTGGACCGCACCTTTGTGCAGGACCTGAGCCGCGGTGACGGCAACAATTCCTCCTGGATCATCGAGACGATCCTGCGGCTGGCGCATGGCCTCGGCGCCGAGGTGGTGGCGGAGGGGGTGGAGACGCCCGAGCAGCTGGCGGTGCTGCGCGACCTCGGCTGCGACGCGGCGCAGGGCTTCCTGCTGGGGCGGCCGATGACGGCGGCGGCGCTGGCGGCGGCGTTTCGCGCCGCGCCGGGCGATCCGGCGGCGCTTCCGGTGATGGATGCGCTGCCCCGTTCTTGACACTGTATGACCGACGCCTTACGAGCCGGACAGCCTTCCGGCGGGGGGACCGCGGGAGCGAGGGTTGACCGAACGCGATGAATTCGACGAGCGCCTGAAGCAGGCCCGGCAACGCCGCGGCCTGGAGAAGGATGCCTCCGACTCCGGCGGGGTGGGCCAGGTTGGGCTGCCGGCCGGGGCGTTGCAGATCGGCCTGCGGGCGGGGATCGAGGTTGTCTCGGCCCTGATCGCGGGAGCAGGGCTCGGCTGGTTGTTGGACCGCTGGCTCGGCAGCTTTCCCTGGCTCTTCCTGGTGTTCTTCGTGGTGGGCGGCGTTGCCGGGGTGATGAACGTCTATCGACTGTTCAGCCCCCGGACGGGCGCCGGCAAGTAGGCGCCGCTTCGCGCCAGCAGAGGACCGGGCGGGTCGGCGTGGCCAGGAATGGCGGCGCCGCGAACCACGCCCAGCGGATCAGTCCGGGATGAACCGGGGAACACGGGAGAGCCGCAGTGGCTGCCGAAGGCAATACGATCGACGCCCTGAGCCAGTTCGAGCTGACCCACGCCTTCGGGCCAATCGGCGCGGCGGTGAACTTCACCCAGTCCAACGCGCACATGCTGATCGCGGCGGGTCTGGTCACGGCCATCATGATGCTGGGCATGGCGCCGCGCGCCATCGTGCCGGGCCGCTTCCAGGCGGTGGCCGAGACCTTCTACGAATTCGTCGAGAACCTGGTCGTCGGACAGATCGGCCATGAGGGGAAGCGCTACTTCCCGTTCGTGTTCGCGCTGTTCATGTTCGTGCTGTTCGGCAACGTGCTCGGGCTGTTCCCCTACGCCTTCACCTACACCAGCCACATCGCGGTCACCTTCGGGCTGGCCTTCCTGGTGTTCGTGGTGATCACCGTCGTGGCGCTGGCGCTGCACGGCAAAAAGTTCTTCGGCTATTTCTTTCCCGAGGGCGCGCCGATCTGGCTCGCCCCGATCATCGTGCCGGTCGAGGTGGTGTCCTACCTCTCGCGGCCGATCAGCCTTTCCGTCCGTCTGTTCGCCAACATGGTCGCCGGCCACGTGCTGCTGAAGGTGTTCGCCACCTTCGTGGTGCTGCTGGGCAGCCTGGGCGTGGTGGGCCCGTTCGTCGCGGCGCTTCCCCTGGCGGTCAACGTCCTCCTGATCGGGTTCGAACTCCTGGTGGCCTTTCTGCAGGCCTATGTGTTCGCCATCCTGACCAGCATCTACCTGCATGACGCGGTGCACCTGCACTGACGGGGTCAGTCCTCACAAAGGGACCACGTCCGTGCCGGAACCCGTTTCGGCGGACCCAACATCAGATCAGCGAAGGGATACACTCTGATGGAAATCGTGCTTGCTGCGAAGGCGATCGGCGCCGGTATTGCCGTTCTCGCCCTGTTCGGCGTCGGTCTGGCGCTGGGCAACATCTTCTCGACGCTGATCGCGTCCGTCGCCCGCAACCCCGCCTCGCGCGACACCGTGTTCCCGATCGGCATCCTGGGCTTCGCCCTGACGGAAGCCGTGGCGCTGTTCGCGCTGCTGATCGCCTTCCTGATCCTGTTCACCTGACACCGGCCGGGGCGCGGCGGAACCGCCGCGCCCCACCGGTTCCGGTTGCCGAATAAACAGGGATGCTGTTGATGAAGCCGGTTACTCTCGCAGGCATCTTGGCCCTGCTGTCCACCACCGCCGCGCATGCGGTCGAGGCCGCCGGTGGCGCCATGGAGGAATCCTCCTCGGGCGGCATGCCGCAGCTCGACTTCGCCAACCCGCTGATGCTGGCGCAGGTGATCTGGCTGCTGATCATCTTCGGCGTCTTCTACTACATCCTGTCGCATATCGCGCTGCCCCGCGTCGCCTCCGTGCTGGAGGAGCGCCGCAGCCGCATCGACGGCGACCTGGAAGCCGCCCGCGCCGCGAAGGCCGAGGCCGATGCGGCGGTCGCCGCGCACCAGGAGGCCACCGCGAAGGCCCGCCAGGACAGCCACGCCGCCATCACCGCCGCGAGCCAGTCCGCCCAGGCCGACGCCGCCGAGAAGGCCGCCGCGCTGAATGCCCGCCTGAACCAGCAGATCGCCAGCGCCGAGGCCCGCATCAACACCGCCCGCGACGCCGCCATGGGCGCGCTGCGCGAGGTGGCCACCGACACCGCCAATGCGCTGGTGGCGCGCCTGACCGGCCTGCGCAACGAGCCCGCCGTCGCCGCCGCCGTGCAGCGCGAACTGGTCGCCCAGGGCCACCCCCAGGCCGGCCAGGCGTAAGGAAGAGCCACGATGCACCATTACGAGCATTTCTGGCTGAACCCGGTCTTCTGGGTCGCCGTCTCCTTCGTCATCTTCGTGCTGCTGCTGGGCCGCACCCTGTGGAACAAGGCGACCGAGGCGCTGGATGCCCGCGCCGCCAAGATCCGCGCCGACCTCGATGAGGCCGCGCGGCTGCGCGCCGAGGCCGAGGCGATGCGCCGCCAGGCCGAGGCCGACCGCAAGGCCGCGCTGAGCGAGGCGGAGACGCTGATCGCCCGCGCCAAGACCGAGGCCGAGCGGCTGGCCGCCGCCACCGCCGCCGAGGCCGAGGCCGCCGCCCACCGCCGCGAGCGCATGGCCATGGACCGCATCCACGCCGCCGAGGCCTCCGCCCTGGCCGAGGTGCGCCAAGCCGCCGCCACCGTGGCCACCGCCGCGGCGCGTGAGGTGATCGCGCAGAACCTCGATGCGGATGCCGATGCCAGGCTGATCGATGCCGCCGTGGCCGATCTGCCGAAGGCGCTGCGCGCCGCCTGAGCGGGCCCGCACCGCCGACCGGGTTGCGCGGGGGCCGAGAGGCCCCCGTTCGCGTTTCCGGACCCATTCGCGTTTTCGGGTTGGGGCGGGGGCCTGCTGCGCGCGCGCGGCATTTGCCGTTGCCGGCCGCCGGGTCTATCGAGCCCGCAGCATCTGCCACCGGCCAGGATCACCCGCCTTGCCCGATACTCCGGCTCCGGTTCGCTTCGTCGCCAAGAACATGCGGCTCGACCTGCGGCTGATCGCCGAGATGATCACGCCGGGCGCCCGCGTGCTCGACATCGGCTGCGGCGACGGCGCGCTGCTGGAGCATCTGGAGCGCGAGAAGAACGCCGATGCGCGAGGCATCGAGATCGACATGGCGCAGGCGACGGCGGCGGTGGCCCAGGGCCTGGCGGTGATCCATGGCGATGCCGACAACGACCTCGCCTTCTATCCGGATGACGCCTTCGACTACGTGGTGCTGTCCCGCACCATCCATGCGGTGGAGAAGCCGCGCGAGGTGCTGCGGCAGATGCTTCGCATCGGCCGCCACGCCGTGGTCTCGTTTCCCAATTTCGGCCATTGGGAGGTGCGCATGCAACTGCTGCTGACCGGCCGCATGCCGATGACGCAGACCTGGGGCCGCCCCTGGCACGAGACGCCCAACATCCACCCCTGCACCATCCTGGATTTCGTGGATCTGTGCGAACAGGATGGCTACGCGGTGGAGCACTGGCTGGCGGTGGACGAGCACGGGCTGCAGGCCCCGTGGAAACGCTCCTTCCGGCTGGCCAACCTGTTCGGCGAGCAGGCCTTGTTTCTGCTGCGCCGCAAGGGGTGAGGTTGCCCTGCCGGTGCCCGTTCGCCGCGGCCGGCGCCCAGCTCGTGGGTCCGGGAATGTCTTCTCCGCCGACCGGGCCTCGGCCGCCGGGCGATCCGTGGCCGACCGTGCGCAACGCGCAGGCGCGCGCGACCTTCTGTCCTGACAAGGCCCGCCGCGAGCTGGCCTCCGAACGGATAGGAGAGGGCGATGTTTTTCGATGGCTGGTTCGGATTGCTGCGCGTGCTGGTGGTGGGCACCCTCGCCTATGCCGCCCTGGTGTTGCTGCTGCGGGTGTCGGGCAAACGGACGCTGGCCAAGCTGAACGCATTCGATCTGATCGTCACCGTGGCGCTCGGCTCCACCCTGGCCACGATTCTGCTCAGCGAATCGGTCGCACTGCTGGAGGGGCTGACCGCCTTCGCGCTGCTGGCCGGATTGCAGTACCTCGTTGCCTGGCTGTCGGTCCGGTCGCGGCGCTTTGGTGATCTGGTGAAGTCGGAGCCGACCTTGCTGTTGCACCGCGGGCGCTTCCTAGAGGGAGCCATGCGGGCCCAGCGGGTGACTCATCCGGAGATCCTGGCCGCGCTGCGCAGCTCGGGCGTGAGCGATGTGGCTCAGGCCGCCGCCGTGGTGCTGGAAACCGACGGCAGCCTCAGCGTTATCCAGGGTGCGGCCGGGGATGAGGGCCTCGGCACACTGGCCGGCATGAGTGCGGGAGCAAATGGCGGGCCGGCCCGCCCCCATCCTGGCGGCGTCGGCGCGCCCCGTTCCGGCTAGGTGAGCGGAACGGCGCCCGCGTGGCCGTTCGCTGCGGCCTTCACTGCATCATGCCGCGTGCCAGGATCGGCCACAGGCATTCCACCCGCCCCTGGCGGACGCCAACGAACCAGTCGTAGCGGTCGATGGTGGGATCGCAATGACCGGGCACCAGGCGCAGCTTCTCGCCCAGCTTCGGCGCCGCGCCGCCGGCGACCCGCAAAGTGCCGTGCTCGTCCGAGGCGCCGACATAGGCGAGGCCCGGCCGCTGCCACGGCCTTGCGAAGCCGGAATCGGTGGGCAGCGCCTTGTGCCCCGCATCCACCACGGCCAGTTCCGGCCGCGGCACGCTCATCACCTGCGCCAGCACGAACAGCGCGTGCCGGAAGGGTGGCGCGGCCTCGTTGGCGGCGTAGTCCGCATCCATGAAGGCGTAGGAGCCGGCCTGGATCTCGTTGTAGACGCCGCTGGCCGCTTCCAGGGGAAAGGTGCCGGTGCCGGCGCCGCCGACGATTTCGCAGGACAGCCCCTGCTGGCGCAGCTGCTCCACGGTGCGGCGGGTCTGCTCCACCGCGCGGCTGATGGCGGCGGCGCGGCCTTCCGAGGCCCGGATGTGCTGGGCGCTGCCGTGATAAGCCTGCAATCCGCCGAAGCGCAGATGCGGGCTGCCGGCGATCCGGCTGGCCAGCGCCACCGCCTCGGGGCCCGGCGCCACGCCGCAGCGGCCGGCGCCCACATCGATCTCCACCAGCACGGACAGGCGGAGGCCGGCGGCCTCGGCGGCCTGCTCGGCCAGGGTCACCGCCTCGTAATGGTCGGCGCAGAGGGCCACGCGGCTGATGCGCGACAGGGCGCAGAGCCGGGCCAGCTTGCGCGGCGCCACCACCTCGTTGGACACCAGGATGTCGGGCACGCCGCCCCAGGCCAACGCCTCGGCCTCGGCCACCTTCTGCACGCATTGCCCGACGGCGCCGCGGCGGATCTGCTGCAGCGCCACCACCGGCGACTTGTGCGTCTTGGCGTGCGCCCGCAGCCGCGTGCCGGTGGGCGCCAGATAGCCTGCCATGGCATCCAGATTGGCCTCGAATGCGTCGAGGTCGAGGATCAGCGCGGGGGTGTCGACCTCCTCCTCGCGCATGCCGGGTTCGGCGGGGGGTGGCTGCAGCATGGCGCGGACGCTCCGACAGGAAAACCGCTGCAGGGTAGGACGCGGGGTGCCGCGGTGCAAAAATGGCGTTTTGGGTGCAGTGCGGAATCACCCTCAACTTGGCCGTGAGAAAGCGCTTTAGATCGCGCGGCAGGGCCATGCCGATTCGCGGAGGCCCGCTGCCGCCGTGCCGCTTTTCTGGATACCCGCATGGAACCCGATGTGTTGAAGGGCGTGCTGCTCGCCTTTCTTGCCTATGCCGTTTTCGCCATCAGCGATGCCTCGGTGAAGCTGCTGGAAGGCACGCTGAACAGCTATGAGATCGTCTTCTGGGGCGCGCTGATGGGCTTCGTGATCCTGCCCCTGGTGCGCCGGCCCGGCGAGCGCTACCGCGACGTGTTCTCCGCCACCGACCGGCGGCTGTGGCTGATGCGCGCGGCGGCGGCCCTGGCAGGGAGCCTCGGCAGCGTCATGGCCTTCACTTGGCTGCCGATGGCCGAGGCCTTCGCGCTGTTGTTCCTGTTGCCCGCCTTTGTCACCATCCTGTCGGTGGTGTTCCTGAAGGAGCGGGTTGGCTGGCGGCGCTGGGGTGCGGTGGTACTCGGCTTCGCCGGCGTGCTGGTGGTGCTGCGTCCCGGCTTCCGCGAGATCAATCCCGGCCATGTCGGCGCGCTGGTGGGGGCGCTGGCCTCGGCGGTCACTATCGTGATGCTGCGCGCGCTGGGCGCCAGGGAGAAGCGGGTCTCGCTTTACGGCGCTGGGCTGATCGGGCCGCTGCTCGGCAGCCTCGCGATGATGGTTCCGGACTTCGCCTGGCCCAGCGCCGAGCAGTGGGTCTTTCTGCTCGGCTACGGGCTGCTGGTGGCGGCCGGCAACGCCTTGCTGATGCTGGCCTCCGGCCTGGCGCCGGCCAGCCTGGTGGCGCCGCCGCAATACAGCCAGATGGTCTGGGCGCTCGGCTTCGGCCATTGGGTGTTCCACGACACCCTGGATGCGCCGATGATCCTGGGCGTGGCCATCATCATCGCCGCCGGCGCCGTCACCTTTCTGCGGGAAAAGAAGCGCCAGCCGCGTGGCTGGCGGCGCAACCCGCTGATCCATCCGCAATAGCCCGGCGCCGACAGCCTGGTGCCTGGTGGGGAGCGGCCACCTGTTCTCCGAGGGGTCAGCCGGGCGGAGGCTCCGGAGGAGTCGCCGGCTGGCCCTCGCAGACGGGCAGGGCCGGGTCGAGCTTGGCCCAGGCCGGGGCGGAGGCGGCCCAGATGATGCTGGACGGGCCGCCGATCTCCCGGTCCTCCAGCGTGCCGACGCGCACCACCACGGTGTCGGGGCGGGCCTCGGCCTCGCTGAACAGATGCGTGCCGCAGCGGGCGCAGAAGCGGCGGCGCATGGTGTTGCCGCTGGCGGCTTGGCTGACATAGGCCGCGGGTTCCCCCTCCAGGGTCAGTCCGGCCCTGCGGAAGAAGGCGCCAACCGAGGCGTTGCCGCAGGCCAAGTACTGGCAGTCGCGGCACCAGCAGGTGCGCACCGCCAGCGGCTTGTGGTCGAAACGATACCGTATCGCGCCGCAGAAGCAGCGCCCGGACACCTGCTCGGTCATGGATGGTCTCTCCCTTCTGACCGGCGCAGGCTACACGGCGCTTCGTCCGGCCCGCCAGGGCCGCTCCTCGCGCGCAGGCGGGGCGGGAATCGCGCCGGCACGGCACCCGCGGGAGGGAATCAGGCGGGCGCTTCCCGATTTGTGGCACGCTAAGGGAGAAGCGTAATCCCGGCAGCACGGATCAGGATCGGCGGGGAGGTGCCGCGCAGTCCGGCGCGGCGACATACCGGCGCGGTGGCCGGGAGAACCCGGCGATGGCGGCGTGGCATCGCCGGAGGATCGGCGCGGCACGCCGCCATCGGGCGGCGCGCCGAACTGTCAGGCCGGGCTCAGTGCCCGGCATTCTCCCCGGAGAAATCCGGCGCGGCGAGGCCGGAGGCTTCCAGCTGCTCGGCCAGCAGCGCCTTCAGGCGCTCCAGCCCGTCTTCGGTCTTGGCCTCGGCACGGGCCACCAGCACCGCCTGGGTGTTGGACGCGCGCAGCAGCCACCAGCCATCCTCGGTCAGCACGCGCACGCCATCGACGTCCTGAACATTGGCGCCGGAGGTGGCGAGGCGACCCTTCACCTCCTGGATGACGCCGAACTTGCGCTCATCCGGGCAGTCGAAGCGCAGCTCGGGGGTGTTGATCACCTTGGGCAGCGCGTCGCGCATCTGCGCCAGGCTCTCGCCGGCGCGCGCCACGATGCCGAGCAGGCGGATGGCGGAGTAGGGCGCGTCGTCGAAGCCGTACCATTTGTCGGCGAAGAAGATGTGGCCCGACATCTCGCCGGCCAGCGGCGCCTTGGTCTCGGCCATCTTGGCCTTGATCAGGGAGTGGCCGGTTTTCCACATCAGCGGCGTGCCGCCGGCTTTCGCCACCTCGTCAAACAGCACCTGGGATGCCTTGACGTCGGCGATGATGGTGCCGCCCGGGTGCTGCTTCAGCACGTCGCGCGCCAGCACCACCAGCAGCTGGTCGCCGAACAGCATGTTGCCCTCGCCATCCACCGCGCCGATGCGGTCGGCATCGCCGTCGAAGGCGATGCCGAGATCCGCCCCGGTCTCGCGCACCTTGGCGATGATCTGCTCCAGATTCTTCAGAACCGTGGGGTCGGGATGGTGGTTCGGGAAATTGCCGTCGATCTCGCCATTGATGACGATGTGCTCGCCCGGCAGCTTGGCGGCGAGGCGCTGGGTGATGGCGGCGCCGGAGCCGTTGCCCGGATCCCACACCACCTTCAGCGCGCGGTCGCCGCCGTCGTAATCCTTCAGCAGGCGGGCGACATAGGCGTCCGACACGTCGATCTGCGTCGAGGAGCCGGATGCCTCGGCTACCACGTCTCCACCGGCGGCCATCTGGCCGATCTGCTGGATCTGCGCGCCGAAGAACGGCTTCTTGCCCAGCATCATCTTGAAACCGTTGTAGTTCGGCGGGTTGTGGCTGCCGGTGACCATCACGGCGCCGTCCGCCTTCAGCTCGTAGGAGGCGAAGTACAGCATCGGCGTCGGGCCGCAGCCGATGCGCGCGACCTCCAGGCCGCAGGCGACGAGGCCGGCGACGAGCTGCCCCTCGAGCTCGGGGGAGGACAGGCGGCCGTCATAGCCGACGGCGACCTTCTTGCCGCCCTCCCGCGCCACGATGCTGCCGAAGCAGCGGCCGATGGCGAAGGCGTCCTTGCCCGACAGGGTCTGGCCGATGATGCCGCGGATGTCGTATTCGCGCAGCGAGGTGGGGTGGAACTGATGGGTGAAGGCGGTCATCGGGGGTTCACCTTTTACGGACGGCCGATGGAGGAATAATCGAGCCCGGCCTCGCGCATGGCGACCGGGTCCCAGACGTTGCGGAGGTCGCAGATGACGCGGCCGCCCATGGCGGCCTTGAGCTTGCGCGGGGCGATGGCGCGGAACTCGTTCCATTCCGTCAGCACCACCAGGGCGTCCGCGCCGCGCGCCGCGCCCATGGCCGAGGCCGCGAACTCCACGGCGGCGGGCAGCGCCTGCCGGGCATGGGCCGGCTGCGGGTCATAGGCGGTGACGGAGGCCCCGGCCGCCACCAGCGCCGGCAGGATCACCAGCGACGGCGCGTCGCGCATGTCGTCCGTTTCCGGCTTGAAGGTGACGCCCAGCACCGCGATGCGCTTGCCCCGCACGTCGCCGCCGCAGGCGGCGATGATGCGCTCGGCCATCTGCGCCTTGCGCGCCTCGTTGGCGGCGATGGTCTGCTCGACGATGGTGGCCGGGGCGCCCAGCTCCTGCGCTGTGCGGGCGAGCGCCAGCGTATCCTTCGGGAAGCAGGAGCCGCCATAGCCCGGCCCGGCATGGAGGAATTTGCGGCCGATGCGGCCATCGAGCCCCATGCCGCGCGCCACGTCGTGGACGTTGGCGCCGGCCTTCTCGCAGATATCGGCCATCTGGTTGATGAAGGTGATCTTCACCGCGAGAAAGGCGTTGGCGGCGTATTTGATCAGCTCGGCCGTCTCGATCGAGGTCTGCACCACCGGCGTCTCGATCAGGTAGAGCGGGCGATAGAGACGCTTCAGCACCTTGGCCGCGCGCTCGCTCTCGACGCCGATCACCACGCGGTCCGGCCGCATGAAGTCGCCGATCGCGTTGCCCTCGCGCAGGAATTCCGGGTTGGAGGCGACATCGATCTCGAGGTCCGGCCGCGCCTCGCGGACGATGGCCTCCACCTTGCGGCCGGTGCCGACCGGCACGGTGGACTTGGTCACCAGCACCAGCGGGCCCTCGGCGGCGCGCGCCACCTGCTCGGCCGCGGCGAAGACGTAGGTCAGGTCGGCATGGCCGTCGCCGCGGCGGGTCGGGGTGCCGACCGCCAGGAACACCGCCTCGGCGCCGTGCAGCGCTTCCTGCAGGTCGGTGGTGAAGCTCAGCCGGCCATCCCCGGCATTCTCCGCCACCAGCCGGTCGAGGCCCGGCTCGTAGATCGGGATGCGGCCCTGGCGCAGCGCCTCGACCTTGTCGGCATCGGTGTCGACGATGCATACATCGACGCCGAACTCAGCAAAGCAAGCTCCGGAGACGAGGCCGACATAGCCGGCCCCGATCATGGCAATCCGCACCGTGCGGCCTCAGACGTATTTCGGCAGGAAGTCGTGCACGGCCTGGGCGATGTCCGGCCGCTGCAGCGCAAAGGCGATCTGCGCCTCCAGGAAGCCGACCTTGTCGCCGCAATCGAAGCGCCGGCCCTCGTAGCGCAGGCCGTGGAAGGGCTGGCTGCCGATCAGCTTGGCCATCGCGTCGGTGAGCTGGACCTCGCCGCCGGCGCCCTTCTCCATCTTCGACAGGTGCTGCAACACTTCCGGCATCAGCACGTAGCGGCCGATCACGGTGAGGTTGGAGGGCGCGTCCTCCGGCTTCGGTTTCTCCACCAGGCCCTTGACCGAGACCAGGCGGCCCTTGTCTTCCTGGATGTCCAGCACGCCGTACTTGTTGACGCGCTCCATCGGCACTTCCTCGACCGCCACGACGTTGCCGCCGGTCTCGCGATAGGCGTCGGCCAGCTGCTGCGTGCAGGAGGTCTTGCACAGCATCAGGTCGTCCGGCAGCAGGATGGCGAAGGGATCGTCGCCGATAAAGGAGCGGGCGCACCAGATGGCGTGGCCGAGGCCCATGGGAACCTGCTGGCGCACGGTGGTGATCGAGCCCGGCATCTGCGACTGGCGGCGCAGGTCCTCGAGGATGTCGAGCTTGCCGCGCTCCTGCAGGGTGCGCTCCAGCTCGTAGGCGACGTCGAAATGCTCGACGATCGCGGTTTTGCCGCGGCCGGTGACGAAGCAGAACTGATCGATGCCGGCGGCGCGCGCCTCCTCGACGGCGTACTGGATCAGCGGCTTGTCGACCACCGGCAGCATTTCCTTGGCCAGTGCCTTGGTGGCCGGCAGAAAGCGCGTGCCCAGCCCGGCGACGGGAAGAACGGCTTTCTTCAGGGGTTTGGTCACGCGGCTAGTCCTCCGAAGACACTAGGGTCGGCAATACGCGCATGGGAACGCAATCGCGCGGCAGAAGTAAGGCCGGCGGCTCCAGAATTGCCATGCACGCCGGCAAACGGCAATTCGCCGGTGCTCAGCGGGGCGAACTCTTTCGCGAAAGAAGTATATCACGGGCCGCGTTCAACCGTACGGCTTCATTTGCGTTGCCGCCGCGGTCCGGATGCGCCTGCGCCATCAGCCTTCGATGGACGGCCCGGATCTCGGTTTCCCCGGCCCCGTCCTCTAGGCCGAGCAACTCCAGGGCGGCGGCGCGGCTCATCGCCGCGTCGGAGGATCCGTTCCACGGTTCGCCGGACGAACCGCCGGGCCCCGCCCCCGAGGTTCCGCCGGGCGGCGCGGCGGCGCGCCAGTTCGGCCGCCCCCGATCCAGCCAGGCTTCCAGCAGCGGCACGCTCTCGGCGTCGGCGGCGCGGCATTCGGCCAGCAGCGCCAGGGCATCCTGGAGGTCCAGCTCGCCCAGCTCGCGGCCGGCGAAGCGCCCGCGCTTCACCTGGCCCGAGAACAGGCCGCTGGCATGGTCGAGCCGCATCGCCAGCGTCGCCGTCTCCACCCGGCTTTCCGCTCCGCCCGGGGCAGCGAAGCGCCCGGCATCGCGCCAGCGGCGCCACAGCCGCCAGCCCAGCGGTGCCACCCCCAGCAGCAACGGCATCGCCTGGGCGGCACGGCCGGTCAGCAGCAGCACCAGGAACACCCCGAGGCCCAGCCCCGCCAGCAGCCAGACCCCGGCGCGGCGCACCTGGGCGGGGCTGGCCAGCAGAAAGCCGCGCAGGCCGAAGCCCACCAGCAGCACCAGTCCCAGGATGCCCAGCAGCCACGGCATCGGCGCTCAGCCGGGCTTCGGCGCGGGCAGCTGCGCCAGCAAGCCGCGCGCCGCCGTACCGGGCAGGCGGGCCAGCGCCGCATGGCCGCCCGCGGCATACACCGCCACCGCCCGCAACAGGTCGCGCAGGGCGGCGGCGCTGCCCTCGTCCAGTGCCAGATGGGCGCCGCCCGAAAGCTTCGCCACCTGCCGCAGCACCTCCCGCGCGGTGCCGTCATGCCCTTCCTGGAAGGCGAAGACGGGCGTGCCGCGCAGCCCCAGCTCGCCGGCGGAATGGCACAGCGGGTCAGGCGGTTCCTCCACCGCGTCGCCCACGAACACCAGGGCCGCCACCCGCTCCCGCGCGGTTTCGTGCAGCGCATGCGCCAGCACACGGCCGATCTGCGTCCGGCCGCCCAGGCAGGCGAGGCCACCCATGCGCCGCGCCAGCTCGGCCGCGTCGGTCAGAAAAGGCGTGGCGGCGAATTCGCCATGGCCGCGGTAATAGGCGAGTTGGACAGCTATGCCGCCATGCGCCGCGGCGGCGGTGAACATCTCGGCCTGGAGATGGCAGGCGCGGTCCCAGCTGGGCTGCCGGCTGGCGGTGGCGTCGATGGCGAACACCAGCCGCGCCTGCCGCCGCGTGCCGGCATGCACCGCCGGCAGGGTTTCCACCTGCTGCAGGAAGGCGGCCACGGCGCCGGAAGCGGGACGGGCGGGAAGCTGGGCCATGCCGCCAACATGGCGTGGCCGGGCCGGGGCTGCCAGGGGCAGGATCCGGCAAAGGCCAGGGACGGGCTCCGCCAAAGCACCGCGCCGGGGGAAACCGGCGGCCGGGGGCGGAGAAGGCGGGCCTCCGCCCCAGGATCATTCCGCCGGCCGGCGGCGGTTGTCCGCGCGGGCTTCTCAGGCCTGGGTGGTGGCCACCGCCGTCAGGTTGGCGATGCCGCGCGCGGTGACGGAGGGCACCAGCACATGTACCGGCTTGCGCATGCCGAGCAGCACCGGCCCGATCTGCAGCCCGTCCGCCGCCGCCTTGACCAGGTTGTAGGCGATGTTGGCGGAATCCAGGTTGGGCAGCACCAGCAGGTTGGCGGCCTCGGTCAGCGGGCTGTCGCTCACCGCCTTCTCGCGGATCGCCTGCACCAGCGCCGCGTCGGCGTGCATCTCGCCATCCACCTCCAGCTCGGGCGACTGGGCTTTGATCAGCGCCAGCGCTTCGCGCATCTTGCGGGCCGAGGGGGCGTTGCTGGCGCCGAAGGAGGAATGCGACAGCAGCGCCGCCTTGGGATGCAGGCCGAAGGCGCGCACCTGCTCGGCGGCGAGCAGCGTCATCTCCGCCACCTGCTCCGCCGTGGGCTCCACCAGCAGGTGGGTGTCGACGAAGAACAGCGTGCCGGCCGGCAGGATCACGCCGGTCATGGCGTAGACGCGGCTGACGTCGTCGCGCTTGCCGATCACGTCATAGGCCTGGTGCCATTGCCGCATCCATTCGCCCTGGCCGCCGACCAGCGCGGCATCCACCTGCCCGGTTTCCAGCAGCAGGGCGGTGGCCGTCGCGGGGCGGGTGCGCACCACGCGTTCGCAGCTGTCGGCGGGCACGCCACGGCGGGCCACCTTGGCGCGGTACACCTCGACCAGCGGCCCGAACACCGCGTCATCCTGCGACGGGTCGAGCACGCGCACGCTTTCGGACAGGTCCATGCGCAGGCCCATGGCTTGCACCTTGGCCTCGATCACGGCGCGGCGGCCGACCAGCACCGGCTCGGCCAGGCCGTCATCCAGCACGGTCTGCACGGCGCGCAGCACGCGCTCATCCTCGCCCTCCGAATAGGCGATGCGCTTCGGCTGCTTGCGGGCGGCGAAGATCACCGGCCGCATCAGGTCGCCGGAGCGGTAGACGAAGCGCTCCAGTGTTTCCTTGTAGGTCGCGAAATCGGCGATCGGGCGCATCGCCACGCCGCTGTCCATCGCCGCGCGCGCCACGGCCGGCGCGATCTCCAGGATGAGGCGCGGATCGAAGGGCTTGGGGATGATGTAGTCGGGGCCGAACACCGGCGCGGAGCCGCCATAGGCCGCGGCCACCACCTCCGACGCCTCGATGCGGGCGAGGCGGGCGATCGCCTCCACGGCGGCCACCTTCATCGCCTCGTTGATGGTGGTGGCGCCGGCATCCAGCGCGCCGCGGAAGATGAACGGAAAGCAGAGGACGTTGTTGACCTGGTTCGGATAATCCGAGCGGCCGGTCGCCACGATGGCGTCGGGGCGCACGGCGCGCACCGCCTCGGGCAGGATCTCCGGCTCCGGATTGGCCAGCGCCAGCACCAGGGGGCGCGGCGCCAGCTTGGGCAGCCATTCGGGGCGCAGCACGCGCGGGGCGGAGAGGCCCAGGAACACGTCGGCGCCGGGCAGAGCGTCCTCCAGGGTGCGTTCCGCCGTGTCGCGGGCGTAGCGGTCCTTGTAGGGGTCCATCAGCTCGGGGCGGCCGACATACACCACGCCCTTGATGTCGGTGACGGTGATGTTCTCGCGGCTCGCGCCCATCGCCACCAGCAGGTCGAGGCAGGCCAGGGCCGCGGCGCCGCCGCCGGAAGTGACGATCTTGACCTCGGCGAGGCTCTTGCCCTGCAGCAGCAGCCCGTTGCGCACGGCGGCGGCGACGATGATGGCGGTGCCGTGCTGGTCGTCATGGAAGACCGGGATCTTCATGCGCTCGCGCAGCGTCTGCTCGATGACGAAGCACTCGGGCGCCTTGATGTCCTCGAGGTTGATGGCGCCGAAGGAGGGCTCCAGCACCGCCACCGCGTCGATGAATTTCTGCGGGTCGCGCTCCTCGACCTCCAGGTCGATGGAATCGATGCCGGCGAACTTCTTGAAGAGGACCGCCTTGCCTTCCATCACCGGCTTCGAGGCCAGCGCGCCGATGGCGCCGAGGCCGAGCACGGCGGTGCCGTTGGTGATCACCGCGACCATGTTGCCGCGGGCGGTCATCTCATAGGCGCATTGCGGATCGGCGACGATGGCTTCGCAGGCAGCGGCGACGCCGGGCGAATAGGCCAGGGCGAGGTCGCGCTGCGTCGCCATGCGCTTGGTGGCCTCGACACTCAGCTTTCCCGGGCGGGGGAGCCGGTGGTAGTCCAGCGCGGCCTTGCGAAAATCCTCGTCCATCAGGCACCTCCAGCCCCGGACGATGACGGAGCCGGCAACGGGCCGCAAGGGACCTGGGACCGGGTGGCAAGCGGGGCGATTAGGGGATATATGCGGCCAAGAAGATTCGAACTTCCACGGGGTTGCCCCCACCAGCACCTCAAGCTGGCGCGTCTACCATTCCGCCATGGCCGCACAGGTCAGTAACAGGCAGGGCCGGGCGTATAGCCGATGATCACGGAAACAACAACTCCCTCCACCGCGACCGGGGCCGATATTTCTCCCCCATCCCCCGAGTGGCGGGTGGCCGAGGGCCTCACCGATTACCCGGCGGCGCTGGAGCAGATGCGCGCCCACGCCGCCGCCATCCGCGCCGAAGGGGCGCCGGAGCGGATCTGGCTGGTGGAGCACCCGCCGACCTACACCGCCGGCACCTCCTCCACGCCGGAGGGGCTGGTGGACCCGCGCTTTCCGGTGTTTCAGGCCGGGCGCGGCGGGCAATGGACCTATCACGGCCCGGGGCAGCGCACCGCCTATGTGATGCTGGACCTCGACCGGCCGCACGGCACGGTGCCGGCGCGCGACATCCGCGCCTTCGTGCACGGGCTGGAGGAATGGATCATCCGCGCGCTGGATCGCTTCAACGTGCGCGGCGAGCGGCGCGAAGGGCGGGTCGGCATCTGGGTCGACGAGGGCGGCGGGCGGGAAAACAAGATCGCCGCCATTGGCGTGCGCGTCACCCGCTGGGTCAGCTGGCACGGCATCGCGCTGAACGTGGAGCCGGACCTGGCGCATTTCGCCGGCATCATTCCCTGCGGCATCCGGCAGCATGGCGTCACCAGCCTCTGGGCGCTGGGCCTGACGCCCAGCATGGAGGAGGTGGATTCGGCCCTGAAATCGGCCTGGGCGGAGGTGTTCGGCTGACGCTTCGGCCGGCGCCGAAGCATCGCCGCGGCGGGCGGTGATACGGCTCGGCCCTTCCCCGCAGGGCTGTTGCCATGATCACCTGCTTTATCCGCGACCGCATCGTCCGCGCCGCGTCGCCGATTTCGAGACCTATGCCCGCAACTGGAAACAGGCCATTCCGCGCTGCGGCGCCGACCTCATCGGCTACTTCGCGCCGCATGAGGGCTCGGCGACCACGGCCTGCGGGGTGTATTCCCTGCCCAGCCTCGCCGCGTATGAGGAATGCCGTGCCAGGCTGTGGCAGGATCCGCTGGGGCGGCAGAATGACGCCTTTGCCCGGCGCGAAGGCTTTATCCGGCGCGAGGACCGGCTGTTCCTGAGCTTGGCCTCGGCGCCGCATGGGGAGTGCATCGATGATCGCGGTGATCTTTGAGCTGAAGCCGGCGCCGGGGCGGGAAAGCCGCTACCTCGATCTCGCGGCGGCGCTGCGGCCGGAGCTGGACGAGCTGGACGGCTTCATCTCCATCGAGCGGTTCCGCAGCCTGTCCGATCCGGACAAGCTGCTGTCGCTGTCCTTCTGGCGCGACGAGGCGGCGGTGGCGGGCTGGCGCAACCGCATCCATCACCGCGAAGCCCAGGCGGAGGGACGTGGCGGCGTGCTGTCCTTCTACCGCCTCCGCGTCGCCGCCGTGCTGCGCGACTACGGGCTGGAAGAGCGGGCGGAGGCGCCCGCCGACAGCCGTGCCCGGCACGACGCCCACCCTGACCAGAACCGCGATGGCGAGAGCTCTCATGACTGAGCCGCGAGCCTGCTCCGCGTTGCGGCTCCCCGCACCCCGTGCGATCATCCGATGAGTGGGATGAAACAGGATCAGGGGTCCAGGATGCAGCATCTGTTGAACCGTGCCCGGGGTGGAGCGCGGGCATGAGCGGGGCGCCGCGCTTCGAGGCCTCCGCGCTGACCACGGCCGCCGCCGGCATCTTCGCCGCCGCCGGGGTGGAGGCCGGCAAAGCCAGGGTCATGGCCGAGGTGCTGGTGGAGTCCGACCTGATGGGGCACGTCACTCACGGCCTCGGGCTGATGCCGAAATACATGGACGAGATCACCGCCGGCCGGATGCGCAAGGACGGCGAGCCCGAGGTGCTGTCCGACCGCGGCGCCGCCATCACCTGGGACGGGCGCGCCCTGCCGGGCGGCTGGCTGACCATGAAGGCGCTGGACCTCGCCACCGAGCGGGCGAAGCAATACGGCACCTGCTCGGTCGCCATCGCGCGGTCGCAGCATATCGGCTGCCTGGCGGTGTACCCGGCGCGGGCCGCCGAGCGCGGCCTGATGTGCCTGCTGTATTCCTCGGCCCCCGGCACCGCCAGCGTGGCGCCGTTCGGCGCGAAGCAGGGCGTGTATTCGCCGAACCCCTTCGCCGCCGGCTACCCCACGGATGAGGCGCCGGTGGTGACCGACATCAGCGCCTCCATCACCACCAACAACATGAGCCTGCGGCTGGCCGGCCGCGGCGAGCGTTTCCCCGAGAAGTGGCTGCTGGATGCCGAGGGCAACCCGACCGACGACCCGAACGCCATCAAGCAGGGTGGCACCATCCTGCCGGCCGGCGGGCTGGATCACGGGCAGAAGGGCTATGGCTGGGCGCTGGTGACCGAGGCGCTGACGCAGGGCCTGCCCGGCTATGGCCGCGCCGATGGCGATGCCGCCGGCATGATGGCCGGGGTGTTCCTGCAGGTGATCGATCCGGATGCCTTCGCCGGCCTCGGCGCCTTCACCCGGCAGACCGGCCACACCGCCGCCGCCTGCCGCGCCGCCGCGCCGCGGCCGGGCCTGCCGCCGGTGCGGCTGCCCGGCCAGAAGGGGCTGAAGCTGCGCGAGGCGGCGCTGGCCGGGGGCGTCGAGCTGGCGCCCGGCATCCTGGAAGCGCTGCAACCGATCGCCGCGCACTATGCGGTGGAACTGCCGGCGCCGCTGGCCGCCTGACCCGAACAACCGCCGGGGCACGGGCCCCGGCGTATCGAACAAGCAAGAACAGAGGACGTCCTGCCCATGTCCATGATCGACCTCGCGGCCAAGCGCCTGAACGGCCCGGTGATCCGCCTGCACCCGAACGACAACGTGGTGGTGGCGCGCGTGCCCGTGGAGCCCGGCACCTCCATTCCCGGCGAGAACATCGTGGCGCGGGAAGCGGTGCAGGCCGGCTACAAGATCGCCACGCGGCACCTGCGCCGTGGCGAGCCGATCCTGAAGTACAACGTCACCATCGGCTTCGCCGCGGACGACATGCCGGCCGGCACCATGCTGCACGGCCACAACATCGCCTTCACCGAATTCGACCGCGACTACGCCATTGGCGCCGATTACGAGCCGTTGCAGATGGTGCCCGAGGCCGAGCGCGCCACCTTCCAGGGCATCGTGCGGGAGGATGGCCGCGTCGGCACGCGCAATTTCATCGCCATCCTCGCCACGGTGAACTGCTCGGCCACGGTGGTGCAGAACATCGCCGACCATTTCACCGCCGAGCGGCTGGCCGAGTTCCCCAATGTGGATGGCGTCGCCGCCTTCACCCACAGCACCGGCTGCGGCATGGAGTTGTCGGGCGAGCCGATGCAGCTGCTGCGCCGGACGCTGGCCGGCTATATCCGCCATCCCAACGTCGCCGCCGTGCTGGTGATCGGCCTGGGCTGCGAGCGCAACCAGATCACCGGGCTGATGCAGGAGCACGGGCTGTCTGCCGGGCCGAAGCTGCGCCATTTCACCATGCAGGACACCGGCGGCACGCGGAAAAGCATCGATGCCGGCGTCGCCGTGGTGCGCGAGATGCTGGCCGAGGCCAACCAGGTCACGCGGCAGACCGTGCCGGCCAGCCACATCATGGTGGGGCTGCAATGCGGCGGCTCGGACGGGTTCTCCTCGATCACGGCCAACCCGGCGCTGGGCCATGCGATGGACATCCTGACCCGGCATGGCGGCACCGCCATCCTGTCCGAAACGCCGGAGATCTACGGCGTCGAGCACACGCTGACCCGCCGTGCCGCCAGCCAGGAAGTCGGCGAGAAGCTGATCGAGCGCATCCGCTGGTGGAAGGACGAATACGCCGCCGGCCGCGACACCCAGATCAACGGCGTGGTCAGCCCCGGCAACCAGGCCGGCGGGCTGGCCAACATCTTCGAGAAGTCGCTCGGCTCCTCCATGAAGGGCGGCACCGGGCCGCTGGTCGAGGTGTACAAATACGCCGAGCCGGTGACCAAGCCTGGCTTCGTGTTCATGGACAGCCCGGGCTTCGACCCCGTCTCGGCCACCGGGCAGGTGGCGGGCGGCGCCAACGTGATCTGCTTCACCACCGGCCGCGGCTCGATGTTCGGCTGCCGCCCGGCGCCTTCGGTGAAGCTGGCCACCAACACGCCGATGTTCCGCCGGCTGGAGGAGGACATGGACATCAATTGCGGCGAGGTGCTGGACGGCACCAAGAGCCTGCAGGAGATGGGTCAGGCGATCTTCGAGCACATCCTGCGCGTCGCCTCCGGCGAGAAGACCAAGAGCGAGGACCTCGGCGTCGGGCGGCATGAATTCGCCCCCTGGCAGATCGGCATCACCGGCTGAGGGTGGTGGGCGGAAGCCATCGGGCTTCCGCCGTTCAGCCCGCCAGCTCCGCCACCGCAGCTTCGATCAGCGCCAGCTCCTGCGGCCGGGACAACCGGTGGTCGCCATCCTTGACCAGGGTGATCCGCACGTCGTCGGTGGTGAGGCGGGCGGCGATGTCGGGCGCGAAGTGCCAGGGCACCTCGGCGTCCCGCAGACCCTGCAGCAGCCGCACCGGCCGGTTGAGCGGGATCGGCGCATCCAGCAGCAGGTGGCGTCGCCCGTCCTCGATCAGCCGGCGGGTCAGCGGCACTGGCGGGCCATAAGGGCTGGGCGCCATCAGCACGCCGTCGCGTTCCAGCACGGCGCGGTGCTCGGCCGAGAAGTTCGGCCACATCAGCTTCTCGGTGAAGTCGGGCGCGGCGGCGATGCCGACCAGGGCATGGACGCGGTCCGGCATGCGGCGCGCCAGCAGCAGCGCGATCCAGCCGCCCATGGAGGAGCCGACCAGGATCTGCGGCCCGTCCGTCAGCCGCTGCAGCAGCACGGCGGCATCTTCGGCCCAGTCGCCGATCGCGCCATCCTCGAAGCGGCCGCCGCTGATGCCGTGCCCGGCATAGTCGAAGCGCAGGAAGGCCCGGCTCTGCGCCGCGCACCAGTCGCGCAGCGCCAGGGCCTTGGTGCCTTCCATGTCCGAGCGGAAGCCGCCCAGGAACACCACGCCGGGCCCCCGGCCGGGCAGCCGCGCCCAGGCCAGGTCGACCCCGCCGCGGTTCAGCCGCCCGGTCTCCTCGGCCATCCCCCGGGAGGTCATGCCTTCGGAAGCCCCCGCTTCGCCAGGTTCCCCATCAGCGCGCCGATGCCGAAGCGCCAGGGCGGGCAGGCATCGGTGCGGTCGGTCACGTTTTCCAGCACGCCGAGCCGCGCGCTGGAGATGCGCACCGTGTCGCCCACATGGTGGGTGAAGCCCATCCCGGCCGCGTCGCGGTCCTTGGAGGGGGAGAAGGGCGTGCCCAGGAACAGCGCCGCGCCGTCCGGGTATTGGTGGTGGGGGTTGATCATCTGCCCCACCAGATCCGCCGGATCGCGCGAGATGATGCCGACCTTGCCGGATTCCTCCAGGCTGAAGCCGTCCGTGCCGGTGATGGCGAGCGTGATCTCGGCCTGGCGGATGTCCTCCAGGGTGAAGCCCGCATCGAACAGGCGGATGGCCGGGCCGAGGGCGCAGGCGGCGTTGTTGTCCTTGGCCTTGCCCAGCAGCAGCGCCGAGCGCCCCTCCACGTCGCGCAGGTTGACGTCGTTGCCCAGCGTCGCGCCGACGATGTCGCCGCGCGCGTTCACCGCCAGCACCACCTCCGGCTCCGGGTTGTTCCAGGCGCTACCGGGATGGATGCCGATCTTGCTGCCGATGCCGACGGCGGAAAGCGGCTGGCCCTTGGTGAACACCTCGGCATCCGGTCCGATGCCGACCTCCAGATACTGGCTCCACCAGCCGCGCTCCACAAGGTTGCGCTTCAGCGCCATGGCCTCGGCGCTGCCCGGCACCAGGCTGGCCAGGTCCTCGCCGATGATGCCGCGGATCTCGGCGCGGATGTGCTCGGCCTGGCGGGCATCGCCGCGGCAGCGCTCCTCGATCACGCGCTCCAGCATGGAGCGGGCATAGGTGACGCCGCAGGCCTTCAGTGCCTGCAGGTCGAAGGGCGCCAGCGGCGCGGCGGCGGCGAGGTCGAGCGACAGCGTCACCCCGCGCGCGGCGATGGCGGCGACCGGGTCGGGCGTGTTGAGCCAGGCGCTGACCGTGCCGAAGGCCGGCGTCATGTCATAGGCTGCGCCCCGGGCGAGGGCGACGGCCTGCGGCCCTTCGGCCCCTTCGATGCGCAGCGCGAAATGGCCGTCCCGCCAGTCGGCGGGCAGGGCGGTGTCGAGACTGGTCATGGCGTCCTCCGGATGGCTTCCTCACCATTTTCCTAGCCGCTTCCGTTGGGGCTTGCCATCCGGGGGGCGGCGATGAAAGCATGAACCCAACAACCGGCCACCGCCGGAACAAAGGGAGAGTTCAAGATGCCCGAATTCACGCGCCGTGCCGCGTTGCGTGCGGCTGCCGGGGTGCTGGCCGCCCCCGCGCTGGTGGAAAGCGTCGGCGCGCAGCAGGCCTTCGACTGGAAGCGCTTCAAGGGTGAGCGCGTCGAGGCCAGCCTGACCGCCAATCCGCGCTCCTCCCTGCTGATGCAGCATGCGAAGGAATTCGAGGAACTGACCGGCATCCGCGTCGGCGCCGAGGCGATTCCGGAGCAGCAGCACCGGCAGAAATTCGCCATCGAGTTCGCCTCTGGCCGGCCCTCCTTCGACGTGGTGGGCATCAGCCTGCATGTCAGCAAGCGCCAGGTCGGCCGGGCTAAGTGGACCACCGACATCCGGCCCCTGCTGCAGGACGCCACAATGACCTCGCCGGATTTCGACTTCGCCGATTTCGGCCAGGGTCCGGTGGCTTATTCCACGCAGGCCGATGGGCGCATGGACACGCTGCCGGAATTCACCGACTACTTCATCCTCTACTACAACAAGGACCTTCTGGCGGCGAAGAACATCGCCGTGCCGAAGACCTTTGACGAGTTGTACACCGCGGCCAAGGCGCTGACCGACCCGGCTAAGCAGCAATACGGCTTTGTCGGCCGCGGGCTGCGCAACGCCAACGTGGTGCTGTGGTCGTCCTTTCTGCTCGGCACGCAGCAGCGCGACACGGTCAGCCCGGACATGAAGCTGCTGACCGACACGCCGGACGCTATCTGGGCGACCGAGATGTACCAGAGGCTGATGCGCGACTGCGCGCCGCCGGGCAATGTGGGCTTCAACTGGAACGAGTGCCAGACCACCTTCATGCAGGGGCGCGCGGCCTTCTGGATCGACGGCGTGGGCTTCGCCGCGCCGCTGGAGGACAAGACCCGCTCCCGCGTCGCCGGCAAGGTCGGCTATGCGGTGTCCCCGGCAGGCCCGGCGCACCATCATTGCTGCCTGTTCGGCACCGGCTTCGGCATCAGCGAGCAGACCCGCAACAAGGGGCCGTCCTGGTATTACCTGCAATGGGCTTCCGGCAAGCAGAACCAGCTGCGCTACCTGACCTCGGGCGCCGGCGCGCCGGCGCGCACCAGCCCGTTCCGCAATGAGGAAGCGATCAGCACCAGCCGCTTTCCGCGCGACTTCTTCACCACTCTGGTGGAAAGCGGCCGGATCGCCCGCCCCGGCCTGCCGGAGATCGTGCCGGTGACCGAGTTCCGCGACACCATCGGCACGGCGCTGACCAATTGCATCGGCGGCGCCGACCCGGCCACCGAGCTGAAGCGCGCCACCGAGGCCTTCCGCCCGGTGCTGGAGCAATCGGAAAAGGCCACCTGATGTCCGGCGCCGCCACCCTCCCGGCGGCGGTCGCCGCGGCCAGACCGCGCCGCAACTATGCGCGGCGTTATGTCTGGTTCGTGGTGCCGGCCGCCATCGTGGTGCTCAGCGTGATCCTGTTTCCCTGGGTCTTCACGCTGTTCATGTCCGCGCATGACTGGAAGATCGGCGGCGGGCACAGCTATGTGGGGCTCGACAACTACCGCAAGCTGTTCACCGATGACCGCTTCCTGTGGTCCATGGCGCGCACCCTGTACTTCACCGCGCTGGCGGTGGTGGGGCCGATGGTGCTGGGCACGATCGCGGCGCTGGTGTTCTCGCGCAACTTCCCGCTGCGCGGCCTGGCACGCACCGTGTTCATCCTGCCGATGATGGCGACGCCGGTGGCGGTGGCGCTGGTCTGGACCATGATGTTCCACCCGCAGCTCGGCGTGCTGAACTGGATCCTGACGCAGTTCGGCCTGCCGCCCTCGATGTGGATCTACGACGCCCGCACGGTGATCCCGACGCTGGTGATGGTGGAGGTGTGGCACTGGACGCCGCTGGTGATGCTGATCGTGCTCGGCGGCCTTGCCTCCCTGCCAGTTGATCCCTACGAGGCGGCGAAGATCGACGGGGCGAATGGCTGGCAGGCCTTCCGCCACATCACTTTCCCGCTGCTGCTGCCCTTCCTGGTGGTGGCGTTGATCATCCGCACCATCGACGCGCTGAAGGCGTTCGACACCATCTACGTCATCACCCAGGGCGGGCCGGGCACCAGCTCCGAGACCATCAACATCTTCCTCTACCTGCAGGGCTTTGCCTACTACAACATGGGCTATGCCAGCGCCGTGGTGGTGGTGTTCTTTCTGATCATCGTGTCGCTCGCCGGGGTGCTGCTATGGGCGCGCAACCGGGCAAAGGACCTCTGAGCATGATGCGCGCCCTGGAGAAGATCGGCTTCGCGCTGACGGTTCTGGTGCTGGTCTCGCCGGCGGCGATGGTGTTCCTGTGGATGCTGTCGCTGTCGCTGAAGACCGAGCTGGACAACACCGCCTGGCCGCCCGTGTTCATGCCCGCTCCGCCGGTGTGGGACAATTTCCTGGCGGTGTTCGAGCGCAACGACTTCCTGCTCTATACCTGGAACAGCGTGGTGGTGTCCTTCACCGCGACGGGGCTGGCCATCCTGATCGGCGTGCCGGCCGGCTACGGCATCGCCAAGATGCGGGCGACGCGGGCCGCGATGCTGATCCTGATCGCGCGCATCACGCCCGGCCTGTCCTACCTGATCCCGCTGTTCCTGTTGTTCCAGTGGCTTGGCCTCACCGGCACGCTGACGCCGATCGTGGTGACGCATCTCGTTATCACCGTGCCGATCGTGGTGTGGGTGATGATCGGCTTCTTCGAGGGGCTGCCGGCGGAGCTGGAGGAGGCGGCGCTGGTGGACGGTGCCAATATCTGGCAGGCCTTCCGGCACGTTGCTTTTCCGCTGGCGCGCCCAGGCATCACCGTCGCGGTGATCCTGTCCTTCATCTTCTCCTGGAACAATTTCATCTTCGCCATGGTACTGGCCGGTCGCGAGACGCGCACCCTGCCGGTCGCGGTCAACAACATGCTGACCTTCGAGCAGATCTCCTGGGGCCCGCTGGCCGCCGCGGCGCTGCTGGTGACGCTGCCGGTGCTGCTGCTGACGCTGCTGGCGCAGAAGCAGATCATCGCCGGACTGACCGCGGGCGGCGTGAAGGGCGGCTGAGGCCGGGGGGCGGGGCCAGGGGGGCGGGTCCAGCGTCGGGAATGGCAGGCGGGAGGCTTGCCGGCGCCCGGCTTCCGGACCACGCTTGTGTCCGCACAAGGAGGAACCCCATGCCGATCTACGCCCTGGATGACGCCGAGCCGGTCCTGCCGCCCGAGGGCCGCTACTGGATTGCCCCCGACGCGCATGTGATCGGCGACGTCACCCTGGGCGACGAGGTGGGCGTCTGGTTCGGCGCCGTGGCGCGCGGCGATCAGACGCCGATCCGGGTCGGCGACCGCACCAACATCCAGGAAGGCGCCATGCTGCACGCCGACCCTGGCGCGCCCTTGACGATCGGCAGCGAGGTCACGATCGGCCACCATGCCATCCTGCATGGCTGCACGGTGGGCGACGGCGCGCTGATCGGCATGGGCGCCACGGTGCTGAACCGGGCCCGCATCGGGCGGCACTGCATCGTCGGCGCTAACGCGCTGGTGCCGGAAGGCAAGGAATATCCGGATTATTCCCTGATCATCGGCGCCCCGGCGCGTATCGCCCGCACGCTGGAGCCGGAGGTGGCGGAGAGGCTGCGCGCCTCGGCGGTGCATTACGTGGCCAATTGGCGCCGCTTCACCAAGGGTTTGCGGCGCATCGGCTGATCACCGGCACAGCAGCGAGCGGCGCGCCTGCAGGAAGTCCTGCAGCGCCGCATCCAGCGCGTCGTGGTCGTCCTCGGTCAGCGGCAGGGACAGCGCCATGAAGCCGCGCTTCGGCATGGTGTAGATGCCGCGCTCCAGCAGGTCGTAGAACAGCAGGGCGCGCAGCGTGGCATCGCCCTCCGCCGCATCGGCGGGCGAGCGGATCTCACCCCGGCGCGCGTGGAAGGCCAGCATCGAGCCGAGGCCGGTGACCTGCAGCGCGGCGCCGGCCTCGCGGCACCGCGCGTTCAGCCGCCCGCGCAGCGCATCGCCCCGCGCGTTCAGCGCCAGCGCGGCTTCCGGCGTGTAGACCTGGCCGAGGCCGGCGATGCCGGCGGCGAGGGTGAAGACATTGTTGTTGTAAGTGCCGGAATGCTGCAACGGCACTGCCTGGCGCGGATCGAAGCCCTGCATCAGTTCGGCACGGCCGCCAAATGCCCCGGCGGTGAGGCCGCCGCCGATATATTTGCCGAGCGCGGTCAGGTCCGGCGTGATGCCGTGCCGCGCCTGCAGCCCGCCGGGCGACAGGCGGGACGTCATCACCTCGTCGAAGATCAGCACGATGCCGTGCTGCGCGGTGCGCTCGCGCAGCATCAGCAGGAAGTCGCGCTCGGCCGGGATGCAGCCGCCGCCGCCGATCATCGGCTCCACGATCACCGCGGCCAGCCTGTCGGCATGGGCATCGATCAGCCTGCGCGTCGCCTCGGCATCGTTGTAGGGCGCGACCACCGTCTCGAACGGCACGTTGAGCGGATTGTCCCGCGCGGTGAAGGTGAGGAAGCCGCCATGATAGCAACCGGCGAAGCCCAGCACCGCCGGGCGCCCCGTGACCACGCGGGCCGTCTGCACCGCGAAGGTGTTGGCCTCGGAGCCGGAATTGCACAGCCGCACCCGTTCCAGACTCGGGAAACGGGCGCAGAGCAGGGCGGCCAGCTCGCCTTCCATGGCGGTGTGGCCGCCGAAATTCCAGCCGCGGTCCAGCTGCGCCTCGATGGCGGCGCGGATCACCGGGTGGCTGTGGCCATAGATGCCGGCGGTCGCCTCGCCCAGGAAATCGATGCGGCGATGGCCATCCTCGTCCCACAGCGTGGCACCCTCGCCACGGGCCCAGGCCACGGGGAAGGGGTCGAAGAAGATGCCGGTGCGGGTGTTGCCGCCCGGCAGGGAGGAGAGCGCCGCCTCATGCACGCGGCGGCTCTGCGGGTGGGCGGCGGCATAGAGGGCCTGGGCTTCCTCCAGCGCCGCCGCGGCATCCGTGTTGGCCAGCATCTGGTCCATGCGCGTCGCGCTCCGTTCCGACCCGGAGCAGGGTCTGGCGGCGGCGGCGGCGTGTCAACCGGACTCAGCGCAGGCGGGAGAGTTCCTGCAGCAGGCTCTGATGGAAGCGCGCCGGAGCCTGGATCTGCGGCGAATGGCCGAGATCCTCGAAGCGCACCAGCTTGGAGTTCGGGATGGCCTCATGCGCCCGGGGCGCCAGCTCGGAGTAATTGCCGAGCCTGGGCTGCACGTCGCGCGGTGCCGCCGCCTTGCCGATGGCGGTGTTGTCCTTGTCGCCGATCATCAGCAGCGTCGGCACGCGGATCTGGGGGAACTGGTAGAGCACCGGCTGGGTGAACACCATGTCGCTCGTTTGCGCCTGGTTCCACAACACCTGCTCGCGGCCCGGCCCGGCATACAATCCCGCCTGCATCTGCACCCAGCGCTCGAAGCGCGGCTCCCATTGGCCGGCGTAATAGGTGTTGCGCTGGTAGGCGCGAATGCTCTCGACGCTGGTGCGCTGCTCGGACGCGAACCACTGGTCGACCGTCTGGTGCGGCACGCCGGCCGCTTCCCAATCTTCCAGGCCGATCGGGTTGACCATGACCAGGCCCTCGGTCTGCTCCGGATAGGTCAGGGCATAGCGCGCGGCCAGCATGCCGCCCATGGAATGGCCCATCACCACGGCGCGGCGGATGCCCAGCTCGTTCAGCAGCGCGTGGGTGTTGGCGGCGAGCTGGTGCAGGGTGAACTGGTAACCCTGCGGCTTGGAGGAGCGGCAGAAGCCGATCTGGTCCGGCACCACCACGCGCCAGCCATTGTCGCGCAGCGCCCCGATCGTCTCCTCCCAGGTGGCGCCGCAGAAATTCTTGCCGTGCAGCAGCACGATGCTGCGGCCATTCGGGCGCTGCGGCTGGATGTCCATGTAGCTCATGGACAGCGGCTGGCGCTGCGACGTGAAGTTGAATTCGGCCGTGGGAAAGGGATAGGCAAAGCCTTCGAGACGCGGGCCATAGCTCTGCTCGACGCCGGAATCCGGCGCCGCGGCGGGCTGTTGCGCCCGCACGGCGGAAACGGCGGCGGGCAGCATCAGCAGCGCGGCGATCAGGGAAGCAAGGCGCATCGGCGTCAACTCCGGAGCAAGGGTCGCTGGCGGCAGATATGGGGGAGGCGGTTCGCGGTTCCGCTCACGATTCCGCCAGCCCCGGAGCCGGCGGCGCGCTTCCGCCGGGCGGCGATCTGCCTTATGCCCGGCGCGCCATGCCCCGTTTCGACTCGCCCGCCATCCTGCAGGTCCTGCCCGCGCTGAATGCGGGCGGGGTGGAGCGCGGCACGCTGGAGGTCGCCGGCGCCATTGCCGGGGCCGGCTTCCGGCCGCTGGTGGCCTCGGCCGGAGGGCGGCTGGTGCCGCAACTGGAAGCGCTGGGGGCGCGCCATGTCACCCTGCCGTTGGATGGCAAGTCGCCGCTGGCGCTGTGGCGCAACGCCGGCGCGCTGCAGCGGCTGATCGCGGCGGAAGGGGTGCGCATCGTGCATGCCCGGTCGCGCTTCCCGGCCTGGTCGGCCCTCTGGGCGGCGCGGCGCGCGGGTGCCCGTTTCGTCACAACCTATCATGGCACCTACAACGAGAACTTCCCCGGCAAGCGTCGCTACAACGCGGTGATGGCGCGCGGCGAGCGGGTGATCGCCATTTCCCGCTTCATCGCCGAGCTGATCCGGCAGCGGCACAACACCGATCCGGCGCGCATCCGGCTGATCCCGCGCGGCGTGGACACCGGCCTGTTCGACCCGGCGGCCGTCGACCCGGCGCGGATCGCCGCCCTGCGCGCGGCCTGGGGGGTGCCGGAGGATCGTCCGGTGCTGCTGCTGCCGGCGCGGATCAGCCGGTGGAAAGGGCAGGGGGTTCTGCTGGAGGCCTTGGCACGGCTGCCGGCGCCGCGCCCCTTCGCGCTGCTGCTGGGTGACGCGGGGCGCGGTGCCTTTGCCGCCGAGCTGCGCGGCAAGGCGGCATCCCTCGGCCTGCAGAACGACATCGCCATGCCCGGCCACACCGACGACCTGCCGGCCGCCTTTCTGCTGGCCGACCTGGCGCTGCATTGTTCCACCGATGCCGAGGCCTTCGGGCGGAGCGTGATCGAGGCGCAGGCCATGGCGCGGCCGGTGATCGCGGCCGATCTCGGTGGCCCGCGCGAAACGGTGCGGCCGGGCGACACCGGCTGGCTGGTGCCGCCCGGCGACCCGGCGGCCCTGGCGGCGGCCATCGCGCGAGTTCTGGCGCTGCCGGCCGAGGCGCGGGCCGCTATCGGCGCGGCGGCCCGCGCCGAGGTGCAGGCGCGGTACAGTACGGCCGCCATGCAGCGTGCCACGCTGGATGTGTACCGGGAGCTTCTGCCGTGACAACCGACGCCGCGCCCGGCCGCATCCTGGTGATCAAGCTGTCGGCGCTGGGCGATTTCATCCAGGCCTTCGGACCCTTCGCTGCGATTCGCGCGCATCACCCGGGGGCCGAGATCACCCTGCTGACCACGCCGCCCTTCGCGGCGCTGGCGCGCCGGGCGCCGTGGTTCGACCGGGTCTGGGCCGATGGCCGGCCGGAATGGCGCGACCTCCGCGCCGTGGCGCGGCTGGCGCTGCAGCTGCGGCGCGCCCGGTTTCAGCGCGTGTACGACCTGCAAACCTCCGGGCGCTCCTCGCGCTACCGCTGGTTCACCGGCGGGGGGGCAGACTGGTCGGGCATCGCGCGCGGCGCCAGCCATCGGCATGACAATCCCGAGCGCGACCGCCTGCACACGGTGGAACGGCAGCGCGACCAGTTGCGGCGCGCCGGCATCAGCCGGTTTCCGCCACCGGAGATGGGCTGGCTGGAGGCCGAGCTCGATGGCTTCGGCCTTCCCGCGCGCTTCGGCCTGATGATTCCCGGCGCCTCGCCGCACCGGCCCGGCAAGCGCTGGCCGGTGGAGCATTTCGCCGCGCTGGCAGCAACCCTGCCGGTGCCCGTCGCGGTGCTGGGCGGCGCGGCGGAGCGGCCGCTGGCGGAGGCGATCCGGCGTTCGGCGCCGGCCACGGTGGACCTCACCGGCCGCACCGACCTGCTGCAGATCGGTGCCCTGGCCCGCCGCGCCGCCTTCGCCGTCGGCAACGACACCGGACCCACGCATCTGGCGGCGGCGACCGGCTGCCCCACGGTGGCGCTGTTCGGCGCCGACAGCGACCCGGCGCTGGCGGCGCCGCGCGGACCCGCCGTTGTTGTGCTGCGCCACCGTCCGCTGGCCGGGCTGGACCGCGCCGCCGTGCGAGCGGCGCTGGCCGATCTGGCGTTGCGCCCGCCGCCCGGCGGGGAACCGGATCCTGGCCCGCGCTAGGGCAGTGCCGACACGCTGCGCTTGAGGCAACGCAGGGCAAAGGTCGTGCGGGTGTGGCGCACGCCGGGAAGCCGGTAGAGCTTTTCCCGCAGCAAGGCCTCGTAGCCCGCGGTGCCGCTGACCGCCGCCTTGATCAGGTAGTCATATTCGCCGGTTGTCAGGTGGCATTCCAGCACCTCCGGCATGTCCTGCACCGCCTGCTCGAAGCGGCCCAGCGCCGCCTCGTCATGCTTCTCCATCATGATCTCGACGAAGACGGTGTCGGGCAGGCCCAGCGCCTCCTGGTTCAGCAACGCCACGTAGCCTTCGATCACTCGCGCCTGCTCCAGGCGCCGCACGCGGGTCCAGCAGGGAGAAGGGGAGAGTCCCACCTGCTCCGCCAGCTCCGCATTGGTCAGGCGCGCGTTGCGGGCCAGCGCCCGCAGGATGCGGCGGTCGATGTCGTCCATGATCCCCTCCCGGCGACCGGGCGCCCTGCCTTGGCTGCAAGTATGGCGGTGACATGGCCGGGACGGCCGAGTGATGCCGCATTCTGCGCCTAAGACTCTGATCATGAGGCATCGGAAACAGAGTTCGTCCATTTCGGCATCGACATTGACAAGCGCTGTTGATCATCACAGTATCGCGATCGGAGGCCTGGGCATGCGCCTGTTCGGATATTGCTCATCGCCGGCAACGCAGCGGATCCAGATCGCACTGGCGTTGAAGGGTCTCGATGCGCCGACGGTTCCGTCCAAGCTGTCGCGGGACGGGGAAAGCGGAGATGTTTCGCTGCAGCCGCAGGCCGCCGGCGGACCGCCGGTTCTGCAACTGGCCGACGGCACCAGGCTCACCCAGTCCCTGGCGATCCTGGAATGGCTCGAGGAGATCTGGCCCAGCCCCGCCCTGCTGCCGCCCGACCCGATCACCCGTGCGCGGGTGCGCAGCTTCGCCCAGGTGCTGTCCAGCGAGGTGCATCCGCTGCAAAGCCTGCGTGTGCTGGCGCGGTGCCGCGATGGCGGCCTGCTGGAAGGCGAGGCCCAGGCCTGTGCCCGCCAAGCCATCCGCGAGGGGCTGGACGCCGGTGAAGCGCTGCTGACTGACAGTGCCGGCCCGTTCTGCTTCGGCGACACGCCGGGCCTGGCCGATCTGTGCCTCGTTCCGCAACTGCGCATGGCCCGCCATTTCGGCGTGCATCTGGCCTTTCCGCGGCTGCTCGCCGCCGAGGCCGCCTGTCTCACCTTGCCGGCTTTCCGGCAGGCCACCCTGGAGCCGTTGCATGCCGTTTAACCGCAAGTTCCGTCGAAGCCTGCTGCGCCGTCTGCCCACCATGCTGGGGGTGCTGGCGGTGCTGTTGCCGGCGGCGGCGCAGGCGCAGCTGCGCAGCTTGGTGGTGCCGGCGGATACCGGGGTGGCGGTGGCGGCGCGCGGCCAGGCCCAGCCGCGGCTGGTGGCGCCCCCTGCGGCCCTTCTGGCGCCGCTCGACGAGCCGCCGGCGCCGGTGCAGCTGCCGGCCGGTGGCCAGGGGCTCGCCGCGCCATTCGGAATGGTGCTGCCGCTGGCGGCCGGTGCCCTGCTGGGGGCCGGGCTGTCCCAGGGCGGGGGTGCCGGCGGCGGCAGCCCTGTCCGCACGCGCTGAGAAACGCCGCCGCGCCTCAGCCTTGCGGCTGACGCGACAGCGTGACGCGATAGCGGCCGGCGCTGATTTCCAGTGCGCCGGCGTCACGTTGCCAGAACCAGGCCCGCTCATCTTCCCAGCGCGCATAGCTTTCCCAGGTCCCGATCCGCAGGAAGCCGCAGAACGGGCTATCGATCTCGGCCTCGAAGCGGCCCCAGCGCAGGATCACGACCGGCCAGATGCCCGTGGCACGCGGCGCGTGCAGAAAGGCCGCCTCGTCCATGGATGCGGCGCCCAGGGCGGGGGCGGCGGTGGCGGGCTCTGGCACGAAGGCGTTCATCAGGGTCTCCTGGGTGGCGCGGCGGGGGGCGTGGGCTTACCGGGAGAATGAATGTTATGCATTTTAAATCAACTCACAGTAGAGGGAGTTGTGTCGTCTTCCGTTTCCTCAACCTGGGATAAAATCGCTGCTCCCGGCCGGGCGGAACAAAGCAGCCGCCGCCCCGTTCGACGGGGGCAGCATCATTATTAACTTGAAACGACCGGCCAAGATTAAGCGGAACCCCGAGACGCGGTCCACGCAACTGCGCGTGTAGCCGGCCACCGTCCCGGGGGAACAAGGGCCGGCGCGCCTCATTCCGCGGCGGCACCCGTGACGTAGTGCTGCAACAGGTGGCGGATCAGCGGCATGCCGATGCTGGCGGGATCGGTCATCAGTGATTCCGGGTGGAACTGCACCGCCGCCAGCTTCAGCGTGCGGTGCTCGATCGCCATGATCACGCCATCCTCGGTTTCCGCCGTGTTCAGCAGCTCGGCCGGCAGGGCCACCTTGCGGGCATGCAGCGAATGGTAACGGCCGACGGTGAAGCGTTCCGGCAGCCCGGCCAGCAACTGCCCGCCAAGGTTGCGGATCTCCGACGGCTTGCCGTGCATGGGCAGCGCCAGCTGGTCCAGCGCGCCGCCGAAATGCTCCACCATGCCTTGCAGGCCGAGGCACACCCCAAAGGCCGGCAGGTTGCGCCCGATCACGAGGTCGAGCGTCTCGGACATGGCGAAGTCGGAGGGCCGGCCAGGGCCCGGCGACAGCAGCACCAAGTCCACCGGCGCGTTGCCGCGCAATTCGGCGCGGGCGGCTTCGGGCCGCAGGGTGCGCACCTCGGCCCCCGCGGCGCGGACATAGCTGGCGAGGGTGTGAACGAAGCTGTCCTCGTGATCGACCAGCAGGACGCGCAAGCCGGATGCGGCCGGCGTGGCGGTGCCGGCGGCGGCGGCCGGCTTCGCCTCGCCGCGGATCGCGGCGAACATGGCGGAGGCCTTCAGGCGGCATTCCGCCTCCTCCGCCGCAGGCTCGCTGTCATGCAGCAGGGTGGCGCCGGCGCGCACCTCGGCCACGCCGTCCTTCATGCGGATGGTGCGCAGCGTCAGCCCGGTGTTCATGTTGCCGTCAAAGGTCATGCGGCCGATGGCGCCGCCATACCAGCGGCGGGCGGAACGCTCCTCGGCCTCGACGTGGCGGATCGCCCAGGATTTCGGCGCCCCAGTCACGGTCACCGCCCAGGCATGGCTCAGGAAGCCGTCCAGCGCGTCGCGCTCGGGCAGCAGGATGCCTTCCACATGGTCCACCGTGTGGATCAGGCGGGAATACATCTCGATCTGCCGCCGGCCGATCACCCGCACCGTGCCGGGCACGCAGACCCGCGCCTTGTCGTTGCGGTCCACGTCGGTGCACATGGTCAGCTCGCTCTCCTCCTTGGCGGAGTTGAGCAGGGTGCGGATGTTGGCCGCGTCCTCCAGCGCGTCGCGGCCGCGCTTGATGGTGCCGGAGATCGGGCAGGTCTCGATCCGCTTGTCCTCGACACGGACAAACATCTCGGGCGAGGCGGCGACCAGGAACTCGCCCTCGCCGAGGTTCATCAGCGCCCCGTAGGGCGAGGGATTGACCTGGCGCAGGCGGCGGAAGATCTCGCTGGGCGCGTCCTGGCACGCGGTGGCGAAGGTCTGGCCCAGCACCACCTCGAACAGATCGCCGCGGGCGAAGGCGTCGCGCGCTCGCTCCACCATGGCGGCGTATTCGCCGGGGCCGTAATCGCTTTCGGGCGGCGCGGCGTTCTGCCCCGCCTGGAAGCCTTCCGCCGCGGTGTCGCGCGGCAGATCCGCCGTGGAGTGGCCGGCGACCTCGAAATCGTAGCGATACACGGTGGCCCGGTCGCGCAAGTGGTCCACCACCAGGATCTCGTCCGGCAGAAAGAGCACCAAGTCGCGCTGGTCGGCGGCGCGGGGCAGGCGCAGCTGCACCGGCTCGAACTGGAACACAAGATCGTAGCCGAAGGCGCCGTAGAAGCCGAGATGCGCGTCCTCGGCACTGCCGAACAGGTCGCGCAGCGCGCGCAGCACGGAAAACACGGAAGGCTGGCGGGAACGCTCTTCTTCCGGAAAGCTGCCTTCCGGGGTGCGCACCGCGAGATCGATCTGCTGCTCCGTGGCCGTGAGCGACGCCAGTTCCGGCAGGCGGCGCAGCGCCAGCGCCACGGCGCCGAGCAGCACCGCGCCGCGCGCGTTCAGCGCCTTGATCGTCATCTCCCGCCCGCGCGCCTGCAGCATCAGCGGCGGGTCCGAGAAGCCCAGATCCCAAAACGTGTAGCGGCCCGGGAATTCGAAGGAGGAGGAGAGCAGCACGCCGCGCTGGGTGTCCAGCCGCGTCGCCAGCGCCGCCAGCGCGTCGCGCGCCCCGGTTTCCAGCGTTTCGCGGCGGATGCTGATGCCGCCATCGGTTCGGTAGTTGATCTGCATCGACAAACTCCGGGCTTCAGGGGCCACGGGGTCCGGGATCGATCGGCTTGTGGGAACAAGAAGGCCGCCCGGAACTCCGTGGCGGCCGTGTAGGGTTACGCGGGCCGCCTCAGGGGAGGGGCCACCACCAGCTCTGCTGAGGCATCCGCGTGTTCATTGGCTGAACTGTAGCGAGGCCCCGCGGCGGCGGCAAGAGGATCGGCACGGTTCGTGGTTGACGCCCGCGGCCGCGCCCCCAAGCTGGAACGCTTTGCCGCCCTTCCAAGCCACCGGAGCCTAGATGCGCTGTTTTGCCTATGGTCTCGTCCTGCTGTTGTTGATCGCGCCGCCGCTGGCGGCCCAGACCACCGGCGACGCGGCGGCGCCCGCCGCGCCGTCACCGGCGCCGGCGCAGGACACCGCCGCGGAGCTGGTGCGGCTGCTGGAGAATGACGAGGCCCGGGCCGCCCTGATCGCGCGGCTGCGCCAGGGCGCCGCCGCGCCGGCCGCCGATGCCACGGCCGCGGAACCGGCGCTGGTGCGGCAGATCGCGGAGCGCAGCCGGGCGATCGCCGAGGGCGCGGCGGCGGGCCTGTCCTCCGTCGCGCGCACGCTGTCGGAGGTCGGCTCCGGCGCGCTGAACCTGGGCCGGCCGGGCCTGGCGGCGCTGGGCGACCTGGCGCTGGGCGTGGCGCTGGTCGCACTCGGCCTGGCCGTCAGCTACCTGCTGCTGCGCGCGGCGGTGAAGCGGTCGCGCCGCTGGCTGGCGCTGCGGGCCGCGGGGCGGGGCTGGGTGGGGCGGACGCTCGGCCTGGCGGGCGGCATGCTGTTCGATGCCCTGGCGGTGCTGCTCGCCTGGGGGGCGGGCTATGCCCTGGCGCTGCAGGTGGTGGGCGGCGCCACCGGGCGGATGGGCATCGGCCAGAGCCTGCTGTTGAACGCGTTTCTGATGGTGGAGGCGGCCAAGCTGGTGCTGCGCGCCGCCTTGTCGCCGCGGCAGCCGATCCTGCGCCCGGTGCCGTTGAACGACGAGGCCGCCGCCTATTGGTTCCTCTGGCTGAAGCGGCTGGTGTCGCTGCTCGGCTATGCGTTCCTGTTCGCTGCGCCGGTGCTCGCCACCACCTCGCTGGCGGCGGCGGAGGCGCTGCGCGTGGTGGTGATGGCCATGGCGCTGGTGATCGCGGTGCTGCTCGTGCTGCAGAACCGCGCGCCGGTGCGGGCCGCCCTGACCGCCCGCGCCGCGCAGGGCCGGCAGGACATGCTGTCGCGCACCTTGTCGCTGCTCGGCCAGGTCTGGCACGGCCTGGCCATCTTCTACCTCGTCGCCCTGTTCGCCGTGTGGCTGGTCAACCCGCGCGAGGCGCTGTCCTTCATGGTCGGGGCCACGGCCGAATCCGCCCTGGCGATCCTGGCGGGCGGTCTGGTGTTGTTTCTGATCCGCCGCGCCGTGCATCTGAGCGTGCGGGTGCCGGCCGATCTGGCCGAGCGCCTGCCGCTGCTGGAAGGCCGGCTGCGGGCCTTTGTGCCGCGGGTGATGCAGGCGGTGCGGACGGTGGTGCTGGTCTGCATCGCCGCGCTGATCGCCCAGGCCTGGGGGCTGGTGGATTTCCTGGGCTGGCTGGCGAGCGAGGGCGGGCAGCGCGTGGCGGGCTCGCTGCTGTCGGCCGGGCTGATCGTGGTGGTCGGGATCGCGATCTACATCGCCGTGTCGTCCTGGGTGGAATACCGCCTCAACCCCCATTACGGCACCGCGCCGACGCCGCGGGAGCGCACCCTGCTGTCGCTGTTCCGCAACGCCTTCACCATCGCCCTGTGCGTGCTGGTGCTGATGCTGGCGCTGGCGCAGATCGGGGTGAACATCGCGCCGTTGCTGGCGGGCGCCGGCGTGCTGGGCCTGGCGATCGGCTTCGGGGCCCAGAAGCTCGTGCAGGACATCATCACCGGCGCCTTCATCCAGCTCGAGAACATCATGAACGAGGGCGACGTGGTGGCGGTCGGCGGCACGTCCGGCGTGGTGGAGCGGCTGACCATCCGCTCCGTCTCGATCCGCGACCTGAGCGGCACGCTGCACCTGATCCCGTTCTCCTCCGTCGACAAGGTCTCGAACATGATGAAGGGCTTCTCCTTCCACGTGGCCGAGATCGGCGTCGCCTACCGGGAGAACATCGACGAGGTGAAGGCGGCCATGCAGGAGGCGTTCGACCAGCTGGCGCAGAGCGCGCACGGCGCCGGCATCCTGGGTCCGCTGGACATGCAGGGCCTGGTGCAGTTCGGCGATTCGGCGGTTGTGGTGCGGGCCCGCATCAAGACCCTGCCGGGCAAGCATTGGGTGATCGGCCGCGCCTACAACGAGATCATCAAGCAGGTCTTCGACGCGCGCGGCATCGAGATCCCGTTCCCGCACCTGACGCTCTACATGGGGCAGGACAAGCAGGGGGCGGCGCCGCCGCTGCCGGTGGAGGTGACGCCGGTGCGGCCGAAGGCGCGCCTCGCCCCGGTTCCGGGACGATAGCCGCCGGCGGGGCGGGCGGTGCCCGACGCCGCGATGCGGGTGCGGGAGGCGCTTTCCCCTCGGCTCTCTCGGCGCTCCGGCAGGTGGGGGTCGCCACGAAGCCAACAGCAAGAGCTGCTGCTTGACCCCGGAGGGCGAAATGGCATAAACCCCGCCGACCTGGGCCAGACCCGGGATTTTTGGTCGGCGCCTCCCTGGAGAGGCCCGGCTCCGTCGCTCCGCGAAGGCTCGCGCAGCGGCGCGTTTTGTTTTGGGCGCCCGCCAGGGCGCGGCAGTGAGGGCGGATGTTCGAGGCGCTTTCGGGCAAGCTGAACGGGGTTTTCGACCGGCTGCGCCGCCGTGGCGCGCTGACCGAGGCCGACGTCGCCGAAGCCTCGCGCGAGGTCCGCATCGCGCTGCTGGAAGCCGATGTCGCCCTGCCGGTGGTCAAGGACATCGTCGCCAAGGTGCGCGAGCGCGCCGTGGGCCAGGAAGTGCTGCGCTCCGTCTCCCCGGCGCAGCAGGTCATCAAGATCGTCAATGATTGCCTGGTGGAGGCGCTGGGCGGTGGGGAAGGCGTGGAGCACGTCCCCGGCATCAGCCTGAACGCGGCCTCCCCGGTGCCGATCCTGATGGTCGGCCTGCAGGGCTCGGGCAAGACCACCACCTCCGGCAAGATTGCGCTGCGGCTGCGCATGCGGGACCGCAAGAAGGTGCTGCTGGCCAGCCTGGACGTGCACCGTCCGGCCGCGCAGCTGCAGCTGGAAACCCTGGCGAAGCAGGCCGGCGTCGCGTCCCTGCCCATCATCCAGGGGCAGGGCCCGCTGGAAATCGCGCAGCGCGCCATGCAGGTGGCGCGCGGCGAGCTGTACGACGTGGTCATCCTCGACACCGCCGGCCGCCTGTCGATCGACGAGGCGCTGATGGAAGAGGTGGCGCAGGTCAAGGCCGCCACCCGCCCGCATGAGAGCCTGCTGGTGGTGGATGCCATGACCGGCCAGGACGCGGTGCAGACGGCGCGCGCCTTCAACGAGCGCGTCGGCATCACCGGCATCGTCATGACGCGCATCGACGGCGATGCGCGCGGCGGCGCAGCGCTGTCCATGCGGGCGGTGACCGGCGCGCCGATCAAGCTGCTCGGCGCCGGCGAGAAGCTGGAAGCGCTGGAGGATTTCCACCCCGACCGCATTGCCGGCCGCATTCTTGGCATGGGCGACATCGTTTCCCTGGTCGAGCGAGCCGCCGAGACGATCGACAAGGCCGAGGCGGAGAAGCTCGCCGCGAAGATGCAGAAGGGTCAGTTCGACCTGGAGGATTACGCGGCGCAGCTGAAGCAGATCAACAAGATGGGCTCGCTGTCCGGCATCCTGAACATGCTGCCGGGCATGGGCAAGCTGAAGGGTCAGATCGACGAGTCGAAGCTCGACGGTTCGATCCTGAAGCGGCAGGCGGCGATCATCGGCTCGATGACGATGAAGGAGCGCCGCAACCCGGCGATCCTGAAGGCGTCGCGCAAGAAGCGCATCGCCGCCGGCTCGGGCACCTCCGTGCAGGAGGTGAACAAGCTGCTGAAGCAGTTCGACGATATGTCCGCGATGATGAAGCGGATGAGCAAGCTTGGCCAGAAAGGCATGATGCGCGGCGGTCTCGGCGCGCTGCTTCCTGGCATGGGGGGCGGCAAGCGCCCCTTCTGATGTTTCAACCTTCGAATCACTGAAAGACTGGAAGAACGATGGGCCTGAAGATCCGCCTCGCGCGCGCCGGCGCCAAGAAGCGCCCCTACTACCACATCGTGGTGGCCGACAGCCGCTCGCCGCGCGATGGCCGCTTCATCGAGAAGGTCGGCAGCTACAACCCGATGCTGCCCTCCGACCATGCCGAGCGCGTGCGCCTGTTCGACGAGCGCATCAAGCACTGGCTGAGCAACGGTGCCGTGGCGACAGACCGCGTGGCCAAGTTCCTGGGCCATGCCGAGCTGGCGCCGATGCCGGTGTTCCGTGAGCAGCCGAAGCAGTCCGCGCCGAAGAAGAAGGCGCAGGAGCGCGCCGCCGCCGCCGCGGCCGGCTGATCCAGGAACCCTGGTAGCAGCCACGCAGCATGGGTAAGGATCGCATCCTGGTGGGGGAGATCGGACGGCCGCACGGTGTGCGCGGCCTGGTCCGCGTCCAGTCCTTCACCGCCGATCCGGCGGCGCTGGCCGCCTACGGGCCGCTCTCGGATGAGAGCGGAACGACGACGCTGGTGCTGCAATGGCTGCCCGGCGGGCTTGCCCGCGTCGAGGGCGTCCAGGACCGCGATGCCGCTGCCAGGCTGACCGGCACCCGCCTTTACGTGCCCCGCGACAGGCTGCCCGCGCCGGAGGAGGAGGAATTCTACCTCGCCGATCTGGTCGGGCTGCCGGTGCAGGACAAGGCAGGGCAGGTGCTGGGCAGCGTGCGCAGCGTCGAGGATTACGGCGCCGGCGCCTTTCTGGCGGTGGTGGACGAGGCGGGGCGCGAAACCCTGCTGCCCTTCACCCGTGCCGTGGTGCCGGTGGTGGACGTCGCCGCCGGCCACCTCGTCGTGGAGCCGCCGGAGGACATTGTGGTGCCGCCCGAGCCGGGGGATGCCCCGGAGGGCGCCAATGATGCGGAGCCGCGCACGGTGCTGGCCGAGCCGGTCCGGTCTCTGCCGCGCCGGCAGGACGACCCGAAGCGGATCGGCCCGCGCGGCGTGCGCGGAGGCGGCGCATGAGCTGGCACGCCACGGCGCTGACGCTGTTCCCCGAGATGTTCCCGGGCCCGCTCGGCCTGTCGCTGGCGGGCCGGGCGCTGCGCGAGGAGCGCTGGCGGCTCGACACGCGGCAGATCCGCGACTTCGCCGCCGACAAGCACCGCACGGTGGACGACACGCCCTGCGGCGGCGGCGCCGGCATGGTGCTGCGGCCGGATGTGGTGGATGCCGCCTGTGCCGCCGCTCTGGCGGAGGGTGCCGGGCGGCCGCTGGTCTATCTCACCCCGCGCGGGCGCCTGCTGGACCAGGCGCTGGTGCGGGAGCTGGCGGCGGGACCGGGGGTGATCCTGGTGTGCGGCCGCTATGAGGGGCTGGACCAGCGGGTGATCGAGGCGCGCGGCATGCGCGAGGTCTCGGCCGGCGACTTCGTGCTCTCGGGCGGGGAGCCGGCGGCGTTGCTGTTGCTCGACGCCTGCGTGCGGCTGCTGCCGGGGGTCATGGGAGGTGCGGACAGCGCGGCGGAGGAAAGCTTCGCCGAGGTCGACGCGCCGCTGCTGGAATACCCACACTATACCCGCCCGGTGGAATGGCAGGGCAGGGCGGTGCCGGAGGTGCTGTTGTCGGGCCACCATGCGGCGGTGGCGCGTTGGCGGCGGGAGCAGGCGGAGGCGGCGACGCGCGAGCGGCGGCCGGATCTCTGGGCCAGGCATGTGTCGCGGCGGGCGGGCTGACCGCCATGCCGCAGAAAACGGATTGAACGGGCGGCCCGCGCCGCCTCAACGGATTGATCGAGAGGACCAAACCCATGAACCTGCTGCAGCAGTTCGACGCCGAGCAGCTTT
The DNA here is from genome assembly GCF_003604215.1 of Teichococcus vastitatis. Classification (GTDB taxonomy): domain Bacteria; phylum Pseudomonadota; class Alphaproteobacteria; order Acetobacterales; family Acetobacteraceae; genus Pseudoroseomonas; species Pseudoroseomonas vastitatis. The sequence goes on along the minus strand of NZ_QXGS01000004.1, from coordinate 225,792 downwards.
CCCGCCTGGCCAGCGCCCGCGAGGTGCCGGCCTTCGCCGCCGGTGACACCGTCCGCGTGATGGTGAAGGTGGTCGAGGGCGAGCGCACCCGCACCCAGGCCTATGAGGGCGTGGTGATCGCGCGCTCCAACAAGGGCGTGCACAGCAACTTCACCGTGCGCAAGCTGTCCTATGGCGAGGGCGTCGAGCGCGTCTTCCCGCTGTATTCACCGAGCATCGCCGAGATCGCCGTGCTGCGCCGGGGCAAGGTGCGCCGCGCCAAGCTGTACTACCTGCGGGGCCGCACCGGTAAGTCCGCCCGCATCGCCGAGAAGGCCGCGCCGCGCGCCAAGGCCTGAGGCCGCCGCCGGCCGCTTGGCCGGTCCGGAACGACCACGCCGCCCGCGCGATCCGCGCGGGCGGCGTTTTTCATGACGGGCCATCCCGCTGCCGATGGTGCCGGCCGTCCGGGGAAGCGCCGCGGGCTTTGGGCTCCTTGCGAAACAGCCCTGCTTCGCGAAACATTGCGGCCCTTTCCCTGGGTGTTCGCGACAGTTATGTGATGCGCCGGGGGGAGGGCCGCGCTGCCGGGCAGTGGCGCCGGGATCACTCAGGTGCTTCAATGGGCCGGGTGTGGCGCCATATGCATGGCCACCCCGCGCCGCCTGCCCGCGACGCGCCTTGTGTCACCAGACCCTGAGGTAACGCCGATGTCGGCCACGAAGCCGCGTACGCTCTACGACAAGATCTTCGACGCCCATCTGGTCGAGACGCTTCCGGACGGCACCGCGCTTCTCTACATCGATCGGCACCTCGTGCATGAGGTGACCAGCCCGCAGGCCTTTGAAGGGCTGCGCATGGCGAACCGGCCGGTGCGGCGGCTGGAAGGCACCGTCGCCGTGGTGGACCACAACATCGCCACCGACGCCTCGCGCTACACCGGCATTGACGACCCCGAGAGCCGGGTGCAGGTCGAGACGCTCGAGAAGAACGTCGCCGAGTTCAACGTCCCCTACATCCCGCTGACCGATGCCCGCCAGGGCATCGTCCACATCATCGGGCCGGAGCAGGGCCTCTCGCTGCCCGGCATGACCATTGTCTGCGGCGACAGCCACACCTCGACCCATGGCGCGCTGGGGGCGCTGGCCTTCGGCATCGGCACCTCCGAGGTGGAGCACGTGCTGGCGACGCAGACCCTGCTGCAGAAGCGCGCCAGGAACATGCGCGTGACGGTGGAGGGCGAGCTGCCGGCCGGCTGCACCGCCAAGGACATCGTGCTGGCCATCATCGGCAAGATCGGCACGGCGGGCGGCAACGGCCACGTCATCGAGTTCGCCGGCTCCACCATCCGCGCGCTGGACATGGCCGGGCGCTTCTCGATCTGCAACATGTCGATCGAGGCCGGCGCGCGCGCCGGCATGATCGCGCCGGACGAGACCACCTTCGCCTACGTCAAGGGCCGGCCGCACGCGCCGAAGGGCGAGTATTTCGACCGCGCCGTGGAATGGTGGAAGACCCTGCCCACCGATGAGGGCGCCGTCTTCGACAAGGAGGTGTTCCTCGACGCCGCCGAGATCGTGCCGATGGTGTCCTGGGGCACCAGCCCCGAGGACGTGCTGCCGATCACCGCCGCCGTGCCGGACCCCGAGGCGGCCGCCGACGAGGCCCGCCGCGCGCAGCTGCGCCGCATGGTCGAGTATATGGGCCTGCAGCCGGGGCAGAAGCTGACCGACCTCAAGGTCGACGTGGTGTTCATCGGCTCCTGCACCAACTCCCGCATCGAGGACATGCGCGCCGCCGCCGCCATCGCCCGCGGCCGCCAGGTGGCGGAGGGCGTGCGCGCCATGGTGGTGCCGGGCTCCGGCCTGGTGAAGCTGCAGGCGGAACAGGAAGGCCTCGATGCCGTGTTCAAGGAGGCCGGCTTCGAATGGCGCGAGGCGGGGTGCTCCATGTGCCTCGGCATGAACCCGGACAAGCTGAAGCCGGGGCAGCGTTGCGCCTCCACCTCGAACCGCAATTTCGAGGGGCGGCAGGGGCCGGGGGGGCGGACGCATCTGTGCTCCCCCGCCATGGCCGCCGCCGCCGCCATCACCGGCCACCTCACCGACGTGCGCGAGATCGCCCAGGGGAAGCACTGAGCCATGGACGCCTTCACCACCCTGACCGGCATCGCGGCGCCACTGCCGATGGCCAATGTCGACACCGACAAGATCATCCCGGCCCGCTTCCTCAAGACCATCGCCCGCACCGGGCTCGGCAAGTCGCTCTTCGCCAACCTGCGCTACCGCGAGGATGGCTCGGAGAATCCGGATTTCGTGCTGAACCAGGAGCCCTACCGCCACGCGGAAGTGCTGATCGCGCATGAGAATTTCGGCTGCGGCTCGTCGCGCGAGCACGCGCCCTGGGCGCTGCTGGATTTCGGCATACGCTGCGTCATCGCGCCGGATTTCGCCGACATCTTCCATAACAACAGCTTCAAGAACGGCATCCTGCCGGTGCGCCTGTCGCGCGAGGTGTGCGACCAGCTGATGGAGGATGCGCGGATGGGCGGCAATGCCCGCCTCACCGTGGATCTCCAGCGACAGGTCGTGGTGCGGCCGAATGGCGAGGAGATCCCGTTCGAGATCGATCCGCTGCGCCGCCACCTGCTGCTGAACGGCCTCGACGACATCGGCCAGACCATGCAGAAGAGCACCTCCATCGACGGCTTCGAAGCGAAGCAGCGTGCCGCGCAGCCCTGGCTGTACGGCGCGCCGCAACAGGAGGAACGCACCGCATCATGACCGCCAACAAGAAGCTTCTGGTTCTTCCGGGCGACGGCATCGGCCCCGAGGTGATGCGCGAGGTGCGCCGCATCATCGAGTGGATGGACCGCCGCCGCCATGTCAGCTTCACGCTGGAGGAAGGCCAGGTTGGCGGCGCCGCGCTGGAAGCCACCGGCTCTCCCTGCCCGGACGAGACGGTGGAGCGCGCGCTGGGCGCCGATGCGGTGCTGTTCGGCTCGGTGGGTGGCCCGCGCTGGGACAGCCTGCCTTTCGATAAGCGTCCCGAGCTCGGCATCCTGCGGCTGCGCAAGGAACTCGGGCTGTTCGCCAATCTGCGTCCGGCCGTGGTGCTGAACCCGCTGGTCGATGCGTCGAGCCTGAAGCCCGACCTGGTACGCGGCCTCGACCTGATGATCGTGCGCGAGAGCACCGGCGGCATCTATTTCGGCGAGCCGCGCGGCATCGAGACCCTGCCCAACGGCAAGCGCCGCGGCGTCGATACCGAGGTCTACACGGAGGAGGAGATTGCCCGGGTCGCCCGCGTTGCCTTCGACCTCGCCAGGAAGCGCACCGGCCGGCTGACCAGCGTTGAGAAGGCCAATGTGATGCAGACCGGCCGCCTGTGGCGCGCCGTGGTCTCGGAGATCGGCAAGGCCGAGTATCCCGAGGTCGAGCTGTCGCACATGTATGCCGACAACTGCGCCATGCAGCTCTGCTCGCGCCCCAAGCAGTTCGACGTGGTGCTCGCCAGCAATTTGTTCGGCGACCTGCTGTCGGACCTCGCGGCGGCGCTGACCGGCTCGCTCGGCATGCTGCCATCCGCCACGCTGGGCGCGCCGGACGCCACTGGCCGGCGCCATGCCTTGTATGAGCCGATCCACGGCTCGGCGCCGGATATCGCCGGCAAGGGCATCGCCAATCCCTGCGCCCAGATGCTGTCCTTCGCCATGCTGCTGCGCTGGTCCTTCGGGATGGAGGAGGATGCGAAGCTGATCGAGGCGGCGGTGGAGAAGGTGCTGGCCGGCGGCCTGCGCACCGCCGACATCATGGGACCGGGCACGGCGCGCGTCGGCACCAGCGTGATGGGCGATGCCATTCTGCGCGAACTGGATAAAATGGGCGCGTAACGGCGGAAAACGCCCCTTGCGCGGGGGGAGGGCCTCGGTTATTCCCCCGCCACTGGCCAGCGCCCGTAGCTCAACTGGATAGAGCGCTAGACTACGGATCTGGAGGTTTGGGGTTCGAATCCTCACGGGCGCGCCAAGGCGACTTGGATGGGCCCGAGACTAGAACAATTTGGTATGCGCCCGTAGCTCAGCTGGATAGAGCACCAGACTACGAATCTGGGGGTCAGAGGTTCGAATCCTTTCGGGCGCGCCATACCTTTTCTCGCCTGCTTAGACTGAGTTGCTGCCGTTTTCCGGGTGTGGAAGCCGTTTCCGCCGCCACTCGCGGCATGCTCCGCCCGGCAGCTTGTGGCGTCCGCCCGACCCATCGGCTGCCAGTCCGGCCTGTCGGATCGGAGCGGAGGACGCTCTGCTACGCCGAAGACCATCGGTACCTGCATTCTCCCGACGATGCTGCCCCTCGGCCGATTATCCGGCTGAAGCGCTTTTTCAGGCTCTCCAGGTGCAGGCGGCCCAGCCCGGCGGCTGGAGCGAAGCGGGCCGGTCGCTGAGCGGAGATCCCTGCTTTCCGATCGGCGGCAGCGCTGATGGAGGAGAAGGTGGAAACCCACCGAACCGTTCAACGGCATGATGGCGGAACGCTTACCGGATGCGAAGAGTCCTGTGTCGCAATCCACGGCCGCATCGGAGTGCGCCGCAGCCTCAGCCTGACGCGGTGGAGAGCCACCAGCTTCCTCCATCCAGCCAGCAGGTCTGATCCGCCTCGCCCTCCAAACGGAGGCTGCGCACCCTGGACCAGCCTCCCGCCTGGAAGGTCGCCTCCAGCTTCCGCCCGACCACCTGATCCTGCTGTGCCTGGCAGGCGATGAAGCTGGCGCGGGACACGAATTCCGCTGGCCATGCCCGTTCCGTCCCCGGCGGACGCTTCACGAGCAGCATGCCGCCGAAGCCGCCCTCGGGCTGGAGCGGAAACAGCAGCCGTCCACCGGGACGCAAGGCGTCCAGCCATACCGGACTCGGCTGGGTGATGCCGGCATTCACATAGATCAGGTCGGCCGGCGGCAGGGCTTCCGCCGTGCCGGACCGCGCCAGCACCTCGGCCCATGGCCAGGGTGCCAGATTGGCCACGGCTTTCCTGGCCAGATCGGGGTCGATCTCGAAGGCATGAACCCGCCCCTGGGGTCCAACAAGCTCACACAGGATGGCCGTGTAGTATCCGCTTCCGGCGCCGACCTGCACAACCGTTTCCCCCCTTTGCGGTGCGCAGGCATCCAGGCAGCGCGCATGCAGGGCGGGCTCGCCGATGTTGATCCCGCGCGCCGGGTCGAGCGCGACCAGCACATCCTGGTACAGGAAGGCGGGATCCGCGCCCGGTGTCCGCACATAGCCCGAGCGGGCCGCGCCGCTGCGCCACGGGCTGACCGCCAGGATCGACCAGGGTCCGGGTCCGGCGAAGGGCTCGCGCGGAACGGCGGCGAAGGCTTGCTCGACGCGGGCATCGTCGACGGCGCCCCTGGCCGCCACGTAGCGGGCGTAGAAGGCTCTCCAGTGGGCCATGCGGTCAGAAGCGCCCGTGTCATCGGCTTCTGCGGCCATTGGAAGCACCCGGTCAGAGCTGCGGATCACCACCGGGCGATGCCGGCGACGCGGTCTTGCCTCGATCTTGGTTGTCTTTTTGCCGGAGCGGAATTCATTTTCTCCGGCTGAGGAACAGGCGGAGGCGTGGCAACTCGGGGATCCGCGACCCGGAGGGGCACGCGGCACTATCATCGGGGCCGGACCCTGATTGGCCTTGCCTTCTTCGGGTGGCGGGGCTTCGCTTCCTTTGCGCCATTCAACGGGAGAACCCCCATGTCCGCGGTCAACTGGCACAATCCGTTCCACGTCAACCTGGATTTTCCTGGCCACGACGATCACCCGGTTTCGGCCCCGACCTATGGCAATTTCGGCGGCCCCTCGTATTCGGCGGGGCAATTTCTTGACTCCCCCAATCCTGCGCCAGCCAACCCGGTGCCGGTCGACGCGCTGGACCAGGCGTTCCAGGACCATGATGCGGCCTCGGGCGCCGCGGCAACAGCGGCGGAGCAATCCGCTGCCGACCTGGCTTTGATCCAGGCGATCCAGGCGGTCGATCCCGGCATGATCGACGCCGGCGCTGGCCTCTATGGCGGAGCAGCCACCCTGGCCATGGTGGAGCAGCTTGCCGCCCGCGGCGATCTTGATCTTCTGCCCCCCGAAGCGCTTCTGGCGATCGCCGGCGAGGCCATTCGCGACATCGGCGAGGGGCTCGCGGGATTGGATGCGGAGGACGCCGCCGGCGTCAACGCCTGGCTGGCCGCGCAGGATGGGGGCTGGCTGTTCTCCTGACCGCCGGCAGGGCGGCGTCCTTCGCCGGCCCGTTGGCCGAGGGCTGCCGCGGCGGACGGGCCGGCGGGCAACCACCAAGTGGAGCGGCCGCAGGGCGTGGCGGCCGGTTCGCGCCGGCGGCAGCCCCGCCGCAGTTCCGGCGGGAGGTGACCGCCTCGCCGGGTTGGCCCGGATGCCGGCGGGGGATCCGGTGGAAGGCCGCGCGGACGAAGGGATCAGCTGGCCCGGATGTTTAAATCCTGCGCCAGCTTCCGCCAGCGCGCGATGTCAGCGGCCACGAAGCGGCCGAACTCGGCCGGGCTCTGCGGCATGGGCTTCGCCCCTTCGACGGCGAGGAACTTCGTGTACCGTTCCGTTGCGATGGCTTGGTTGATGGCCCGGTTCATGGTGTCCCGCAGGGGCGCCGGCGTGCCCTTGGGGGCCAGCACGCCCCACCAGACGTCCACCGCGAAATCGATGCCGGCAGCTTCCTTCACCGTGGGGATCTGCGGGGCGTAATCCATCCGCTCGCTGCTGGTGTAGGCGAGGAGGGGGATCTGATTGCTGCTGACGAGATTGCTGATGGAGGCGAGGGTGGTGACCATGATGTCCACCCGCCCGGCCAGCAGGTCGGCCTGCGCGGGTGAGATGCCGGAATAAGGCACCGGCTCCATCTTCAGCTGGGCCGCGGCATTGAAGGCCTCCATGGTGAAGTGGCCGACCGCCCCCATGCCCGCCATGGCATACTGCACCCGGCCGGCCCCCTCCCGCGCCGCCTCGATCAGCGCCCGCATGTTCGGGAACCCGTTCGGCTTGGTCACGATCAGCATGGGGGCGAGGCAGATGCGCGCCACCGGATCAAAGCTTTCCAGCGCGTCATAGGGCGTCTTGAGGTAGGTGGAGCTGGTGGCGAAGGAGGTGGAGGCCAGCAGAAAGGTGTAGCCATCCGGTGGCGAGTTCGCGACGAAGCCGCCGCCCAACGTGCTGCCGGCGCCGGGCCGGTTCTCGACGATGACCGGCTTGCCGAGCGCGCCCTGCAGCGCCTCGGCGAGCGGGCGCGCGATGGCGTCGTTGCTGCCGCCCGGCGTGTAGGGCACCACCAGGCGGATCGGCCGGTCCGGCCAGTCCGCCGCCGCGGAGCGCGTCCAGAGGGCTGGAAGGGCGAGGCTGGAAGCGCCGACGACAAGGCCGCGCCGGCCGATCAGGGCTTTCATGAACATCCTCCGCTGAGGCACATGGGCAGGCCAATCATGGCAAGTTGTGCTCTTGTACGAATAACGGTATCTATCTCGAGGCAGACAAGTGAACCAAGCATGTCCAGAACCAAGTCGCAGATCCGCAGCCGGCTGCCTGCCTGGGACGCCGGCGCATCCCGCCTGCCAGCGGCGGTCAGCCAGCTGATCAACGAGGCCCAGCCCCGCTATGCCAGCGTCGCCGCGGCCCTGGCCGGCGAGATCCTGGAGAAGCGGCGGCCGATCGGCTCGCTGCTGCCGACGGAACAGGAACTATCCCAGCATTTCGCCGTCAGCCGCTCCACCGTGCGGCAGGCGCTGCGCCGCCTGCGGGAGCTCGGGCTGGTGGCGGGCGCGCAGGGCGTGGGCACCCGCGTCATCGCCGACCAGCCGCGCAGCGATTACCTGCTGGCGGTGCGCTCCGTCACCGACGTGATGGGGTATTCGACGCCCACGCGGCTCGAGGTGCTGTTGCGCGAAACCGTGACGGCGGATGCCGCCTATGCCGAGCGCATCGGGGCGGAAGCGGGCAGCCAATGGGTACATCTGCACGGGCTGCGCTGGCCCGAGGACCGGACGCGCCCGCCGATCTCCGTGGTGGAGCTGCATGTGGCGGCCCGCTTCGCCGCCGTGACCACCCTGCCGGAGCTGGTGAGCACGCCGGCCTACCGCCTCATTGCGCAGCGCATGGGGATCGCCGTGGCCGAGGTGCTGCAGGAAATCACCGCCATTGCCCTGCCGGAGGGCATCGCGCAGCGCTTCTCGGTGCCGGCCGGATCGCCGGGGCTGCATATCCGGCGGCGCTTCCTGGCGTCGGACGGCACGCTGCTGGAAGCCACCGACAACTACCATGCCGCAGCGGATCGCTTCGCCTATGCGCTGCGCCTCGGCTCGGCGGACGGCGAAACCTAGCCGGGCGGGGAGGCCCCCCCCCCGCGGCCCGGCCCGGCGCCGTCAGGCGGGCGGGATGCGGGCGAGGGCCTCCAGGACCGGTGACACATCGGCGGCGCGGTCGATGTTCCACAAGGCCTCGAGGGCCCGGCCGGCCGCCGCCGCACCGATGACGGGTGCGGCGAGATCCAGGAACTTCGCGCCCACCGCCGTGTCGGACAGCCGGTTGCGGGCGCCGCCGAAGGGTTCCGGAACGTGGCGCCGCAGCGTGCGGCCATCCCGGGTGACGATCGCCACCCGGGCGCTGCGCTTCGCCGGATAATCATTCTCGCATTCCGGGTCGACGCCGACGGTGATGCGGCGTGTCAGCGCCACCGTTTCCGGGTCGGCGCGGTGAGCGGCGCTGAAGTCGCCCAGGCTGACGCGGCCGTGGCGCAGTGCCGTGGCGATCACGAAGGGAAAGCTCATCTGCGCCGTGGTCATCTCCGTCCAGCCCACGGCGCCATGCGCGGCGGCGATGGCGTAGCTGCCGATCTCCACGCGGTCCACCTGCCCAGCGGTCACGCCATCCTCCGCCATGATGGCGAGGACGGCATCGATGCCGGGATGAATGTGGCGGCAGCAGGCATGCGGCTTGATGTAGCAATTGGCCACGGCCAGGGGACTGTCCGGGTGGTGGCCGCCCGCCTGCATCAGATCCACCGCTGTGGCCTCGAAGGCGCCGGTGTCGCCGCCGGCATAGGCGTTGAAATAGCCTTCTTTCATCTCCAGCGCGCCGCACGGCCCTGGCAATCCGGCCTCGGTCAGCAGGGCGGACATCAGCCCCTCGCGCGCCGCGTGGCCGGGATGGGTGCGCTTCACGTCGCCGCCGCCCAGAAAGGTGAACAGGCCGGCGGCGTAGGAGGCAGCGGTGCCGATGGCGTTCTCCGTCGCCGCCGCGTCCATCTTCATCAGCGAGGCGCCGGCAACGGCGGCCCCGAAGACCCCGGCGGTTCCGGTGTTGTGGAAGCCTCGCCAGCGCGCCCGCGGGTGGCTGGCCGCGGCGATCCTGCAGCACGCCTCGTAGCCAGCCACCATGGCGGTCAGCAATTCCGTGCCGGAGGAGCGGCGCAGACTGGCGAGGCTGATGGCGGCGGGAACCACCACCGCGCCGGGATGAACGGAGCCAGGGCGATGGCCGTCATCCAGTTCCAGGCCATGCGCGCTGGTGCCGCCGAGCCAGGCGGCGTTCAGCGCATCATACCGCTCGGCCAGCCCCGGCACCGGCACCGGCCCGGCGCCCGCCATGGCCGCCCGCATGGCGTTCTGGCCAGAACGCGTGGCCGCCTGTCCGGCGCCGGCGATCATCGCGCCGAGGGTGTCGATCAGGTGTCGCCGCGCCGCCTGGCGGGCCTGGGTGTCGATGGCCTCGAAGCGCAGCCCGGCGGCGAAGGCGGCCAGGCTGGCGGTGGGGCCGGCGCCGCCGTGCTGCCCGGTGGGTTGCAGGGCGGTGGGGCTGAGGAGGTTCATGGGCGCAACTCCCGTTCCGGCTCGCACCGGATCTTGTCGTGTTGTACGTACAACTTTATAAGAACAGGAAAGCCGGGGCAAGCGCCCGGGCCCGGCAGCGCCGCGCCAGCGAAGCGGCGGCCAAGGGAGGACAGCATGGACCGGGAATCGCTGCGGGCGGCGGGCCCTGCCGCGTCGCTGAGCGTCGGGCGGCAGGGCCATGTGGCCACGATCACCTTCGGCCGGCCGCCGAACAACCACATCGACCGCGAGCTGGTCACCGGGTTGGCCGAGGCGCTGGAAGCCCTGGATGCCGATGCCGGCGTGCGGGCGGTGGTGCTGGCGGGCGCGGGGCGGCATTTCTGCGCCGGGGCGGATTTCTCCAGCGGCGATTCCGGCGGCCTCGACAGCCCGGCGGAGACGCCGGGGGACACGCTGTACCGGCAGGCGGCACGGCTGGTCCGCTGCCGCAAGCCGGTGGTCGCCGCGATCCAGGGGGCGGCCATCGGCGCGGGGCTCGGCCTGGCGCTGGTGGCGGATTTCCGCATCGGCTGCCCGGAAGCGCGGCTGTCCGCAAATTTCACCCGGCTCGGCTTTCACCCCGGCTTTGCCTTGTCGGCGACGCTGCCGCGGCTGATCGGCCCGCAGCGGGCGGCCCTGCTGTTCTACACGGGCCGCCGCATCGGTGGGGAGGAGGCGCTGCGGATCGGGCTGCTGGACGAGCTGGTGGCGCACGACGCCGTGCTCGCCAGCGCCCAAGCGCTGGCCGAGGAGATCGGCCGATCCCAGCCCCAGGCGGTGCAGAGCGTGCGCGCCACCTTGCGCCGCGGCCTGCCCGACCTGTTCGACCAAGCCATCGAGCGCGAATTCGAGCAACAGGTGTGGCAGCGCCGGATGGAGGATTTCGCGGAAGGCCGGCGCGCGATGGCCGAGCGCCGGCTGCCGGACTTCCAGGGCCGCTGAGGAAACCGAGGGAATGGACCAGATCGTGATGACCGATGCGCCGCCGCACCCGCCTTCGTCCCTGGCCGAAGCCCTGTTCCGCCCGCGCAGCATCGCCCTGATCGGCGCATCGGCGGACCCGGCAAAGAACACGTCGCGTGCCCAGCGCGTGTTGCAGAAGGCCGGCTACCCGGGCCGCATTCTGCCGGTGAACCCCGCCCGCACGGAGATCTTCGGCGAAACCGCCTATCCCGACATCCGGGCCGTGCCCGGGCCGGTGGACCACGCCTTCCTGATGGTGCCGCCCGCGGCGGTGGAACAGGCCATCGCCGGCTGCGCGGAGCGCGGCGTGCGCGTGGCCACCATCTACAGCGCCGGCTTCGCGGAAACCGGCGAGGCGGGGCGGCTGCGGCAGCAGCGGCTGGTGGCACTGGCGCGGGAAGGCGGCGTGCGGCTCGTCGGGCCGAACTGCCTCGGCCTGGTCAACGTCACCGATGGCATTCCCATCACCAACAACGCGGCCGTCGAGGCGGAGCCGCTGGAGCCCGGTTCGCTGGGCCTGATCTCGCAGAGCGGCAGCATGATGGGCGCGCTGCTGTCGCGCTGCCGGACGCGCGGCCTGTCCTTCTCCAAGCTGGTGTCGGTGGGCAACGAATGCGATCTCGGGGTCGGTGAGATCGCCTCGCTGATGGTGGAGGACCCGGCCACCAAGGCGGTGCTGCTGTTTCTCGAAACGCTGCGGGACGGCGGGGCGCTGGCCCGCGCCGCACGCCGCGCGCATGAGCTGGGCAAGCCGGTGATCGCCTACAAGCTCGGCCGGTCCGAGCTGGGACGGCGGATCGCCGTTTCGCATACCGGCGCCATGGTGGGCGGCGACGAGCTGGCGGACACCTTCTTCCGCGAGAACGGGATCCTGCGCGTCGATACGCTGGACGGGCTGGTGGAGCTGCCGCGCCTGGTGATGGGCCGGCAACCGCCGAAGGGGCGCCGCGTCGCGGTGCTGACCGGAACGGGGGGCGGCGCCGCCATGGTGGTGGACCGGCTGGGATCGCTCGGCATCGAGGTGGCGGGGCCGCCCCCGGAAATGCGCCGCCACCTGGCGGAACAGGGCATCGAGGTTTCGGACTCGCCGCTCATCGACCTTCCCATGGGCGGCGGCAAGGGGCAGTACACCACGGTGCTGCGCGAGATCGTGGCGAGCGACCATTGCGACGCCGTGGTCGCCGTGCTGGGCTCCACGGCGCGGCTGCGGCCCGCCCAGGTCAACGAGAACATCCTTTCGGTCTATGACGGCAGCAAGCCGCTCGGCGTGTTCTGCGCGCCGCAGGCGGACGAGGCGCTGGCGATCTGCGACGCGGCGGGCGTGGCCGGATTCCGCACGCCGGAAACCTGCGCCGACGCGCTGAACGCCTATCTGAACTGGCGGGCGCCCCGCCGCCCGGAGGCGGCGGAGATCCCCGACGGCGCGCGGGCGCTGCTGCAGCGATACGGACCGCGCAGGCTGAACGAGGCGGAGGCCTGCGCCGTGTTCGAGGCGCTGGGCATCGAGGGGCCCGGCAGCCGGATCGTGGCCGATGCGGCGGGGGCCGCGGGCCTCGAGGGCCCGGCGGCGGTCAAGATCGTCTCGCCCGACATCGCCCACAAGACCGATGCCGGTCTGGTGCGGCTCCACCAGCGCGGGCCGGAGATCGGCACGGCCGTCCGGGAGATCCTGGCCCGGGCGAGAGCCGCCTTTCCATCCGCCCGGATCGAGGGCGTGCTGGTCGCGCCCATGCAGCAGGGCCTCGCCGAAATTATCCTGGGCTACCGGTATGACCCCGAGGTGGGGCCGGTGGTGGTGCTCGGGCTCGGCGGGGTCACCGCGGAACTGACCCGCCGCACCGCCGTGCGCCTTGCGCCGGCCTCGCTGGACACGGCGCGGGAGATGATCGCGGCGATCCCGGAGCTGCGTGCCCTCCAGGGCTTCCGCAACCTGCCGCCAGGCGACGTCGAGGCCCTGGCGCGGGCCATCCGCGCCATGTCGCTGCTCGCCTGCCTGCCGGACGGCATGGTGGCGGAGGCGGAGATCAATCCCCTGATCGTGCGGCCCGCGGGGCAGGGCGCCGTGGCCGTCGATGGCCTGATCCTGCCCGGGTGAGCCACGGCCAACAGGAACAAGGAACGCCCATGGACATGATGATGAACGACGAGAGCCGCATGCTGCAGGATCTCGTGCAGCGCTTCGTCGAGCGCGAGCTGATGCCACTGGAAGCCGCGGTGCTGCGGCGCGAGGCGGAGACCGGTGCCTACAAGCTGCTGCCGGAGGAAGAAGAGCCGCTGCTGGAAAAATGCCGCGAGCTCGGCCTGTGGGGCCTCGACGTGCCGGAGGAGATGGGCGGCGTCGATCTGTCCGCCCTTGACCGGCTGATGGTGGAGGAGGAGGTGTCCCGCACCATCACCCCCTTCGAGTTCCCGCCGGACAGCCCAAACCTGCACATGCTCAAGGCGGTGGCGACGCCGGAGCAGCGCGAGAAATACATGATCCCCTATGCCGAGGGGCGCATGAAATCCTGCATCGCCATTTCCGAACCGGGCGCGGGCGGCGACCCGGCGGGCATGATCACGCGCGCCGTGAAGGACGGTTCGGACTGGGTGATCAACGGCCGCAAGATCTGGGTCAGCCGGGTGCCTTATTGCGACTTCATCATCCTCATGGCGCGCACGGGGGAAGGCCAGCGCGAGGAGGGCGTCACGGCCTTCATCGTGGAAAAGAACACGCCGGGTTTCATCATCGAGCGTGAGATCGCCATGATCGGCGGCAAGAAGACCTACGAGCTGGTGTTCGAGGATTGCAGGGTGCCCGACGGCGCGGTGCTGGGCGAGCTGGGCCGCGGATACGCCCCGATGCAGTTGCGGCTCAACATCCGGCGCCTCCAGGTGGGGGCGCGCTGCGTCGGCATCATCCGCCGCGCGCTGGAAATGATGGTGGACCAGGCCAACAACCGCACGACCTTCGGCGTGAAGCTGGCCGACCGGCAGGCCATCCAGTGGTGGATCGCCGATGCGGCGATCCGCGTGCACGCCTTGCGGCTGATGGTTCAGGCCGCCGCCCGGACGCTGGATTCCGGCGGCGACGTCCGGAACGAGGCTTCCATGATCAAGGTCTTCGCCACGGAAACGGCGCAAGAGGTGCTGGATCACGCCATGCAGTGCCACGGCGCCATGGGATTGACCAAGGAGCTGCCGTTGCAGCTGTTCTTCCAGCAGGTGCGGCTGATGCGGGTTTACGAAGGGCCGACGGAGGTGCACCGCATGGCCATCGCCCGGCGCATGCTGAAATCCCGGCGGTGATGGCCAGGAATTGCCGCACCGCCCGTCTCCGCCGCGCGCCCGGGTTCCGAGGTTCCGCCCCGCCTGCGTGAAGGGGGGCGGGACGGAGCGCCGCGCCGCGCGGACCCGCCTGTTGCCCGGCCGGCGCAGCGGCCGGCCGGGCGGGGCCACTGCTCAGACCGCGCCGTGGGCCTCGACATGCAGGGCGTAGAGCGAGTGGCTGGACGTCATGTAGAGGCGGTTGTTCTTCGGGCCGCCGAAGGTGAGGTTGGCGCAGCGCTCCGGCAGGCGGATGAAGCCGATGGGCTTGCCCTGCGGATTGAACACCATGACGCCGTCCAGCTCCTCCGGCTTGCCGCGCAACGGAAAGACCTGCCGCCCGCCCACCATGACCGGCTCCGGCTCCAGCGCGCCGTTGCTGCCCCAGCCGCACCAGAGATTGCCGTCGCGGTCGACCTTGAAGCCGTCCAGCGCGCCCTGGTCCGCGGCGTCGATCAGCTTCGTCTTGTTGCCGAGGTTTCCGTCCGGCCCGACATCGAAGCTCCAGATGCTGCGGTTCGGCGTTCCGCGCCATTCCACCACGTAGAGCTTGCTTTCGTCCGGCGAGAAGGCGAGGCCGTTCGGATTGACGATGTCGGTGACCACGGCCTTCAGGGCGCCATCGGGTGCGATCCGGTAGACATTGGTGGTGGGCTGATCCGGCTTAGCGCGGCTGCCCTCCCATTCGCCATTGATGCCGAACAGGGGATCGGTGAACCAGATCGTGTTGTCCGAGCGGACAACCACGTCGTTCGGAGCGTTGAGGCGCTTCCCCTCGAAGCTGTCGGCCAGAACCGTGATGCTGCCATCGCGCTCCGTTCGCGTGACGCGCCGCGTCACGGAATGCTCGCAGGTGATCAGGCGGCCCTGCCGGTCGCGCACATTGCCGTTCGCGTAATTGGCCGGACCGCGGAAGACGGTGAAGCTGCCATCCTTCTCGTCGAACTTCATGATGCGGTTGTTCGGGATGTCACTGCACAGGAGGTACCCGCCTTCCGGGAAATAGGCCGGGCCTTCGGCCCAGCGCATGCCGGTGGCGACCTGTTCCAGCGTGCTGCTGTAGATCCGGTACTTGGCGAAGCTGGGATCGAGGATCTGCACCGCCGGGTCAGGATAGCGCTGGTTGGGCGTGAAGGGGAAGGATTGCGCTCCGGCTCCGGATGCCAGCAGGGATCCGCCGGCCGCGGCGGCGCCGGCACACAGAAGCCGGCGTCGTGTTGTGGTCATGTTTGTTCCTTTCCTGGACACGGCCCGGCTTCGCCCGGATGCGGCGAAGCAGGCCATCCCAGGCCTATAAACGGTTCCTCCGCGCCCCGCGCCCCCTTATCGGCGACCGGCGGATCGAGCGCCGGTTCCGGCCTGCCGCGATCATGCTTCCTCATCCCGACCAGGATCATGCCACCGCCCTCCGCGGGACGTGGCACGGAACGCAGCCAGCCCTGATGTTCCGCGATGCCCGCGCCGGACCAGGGCCCGGTGACGCCGCCGGCCCATCGATCCCCCGGCGGGCCTTGTTCCCGGCGCCGATCATCAACAAGGTGCATCCGACGTTCAGGCCGGCGCCGCGCGACAGGGCGGCCGATGGGAGACAACGGTGGATTTTCGCCAGCTGCGAACCTTCAGGGCGGTGGCAGAGCTGGGCAGCCTCGGCAAGGCGTCGGACCGGCTGCACATCGCCCAGCCCGCGTTGAGCCGCCACATCAAGCTGCTGGAACATGAGCTGCGCGCCGAGCTCTTTATCCGCAACGGGCGCGGCATGCTGCTGACCAGTGCCGGCCGCCTGCTGCTGGAGCGCACGGCTGGCCTCATCCGGCAAATGGAGCAGGTGCGCGACGACATCCAGTCCTCCGGCGCGACGCCCGCCGGCCGGGTCGTGCTGGGGCTGGTGCCGACGGTCAGCACCGTGCTTTCGGCGCGCTTCGCCCGCAGGGTGGTGAACGAGCTGCCCGGCGTCAGCCTGTGCATCGTCGAGAGCTATGGCGGCCACCTCGTCGAATGGCTGAACCGCGGCGAGATGGACCTGGCGCTGATCTACGGGCCGGCCGTCGACCTTCATCTATCCGCCCGGCTCCTGGGCCGGGACGGCCTCGTTGCGGTGGGTCCGCCGGGCTCGGGGCTGCAGCGGCGCGGTCCGGTGGGGCTGGACTGGCTGGTCCGGCAGAAGCTGGTTCTGCCCAGCCATTCGCATGGCCTGCGGACCCTGATCGAGCGGGCGGTGGCGAAGCGCGGCCTGTCCATCCACGTGATGCTGGAAGCCGATTCCTACCGCGTGCTGACCAGCCTCATCGAGGAGGGGCTGGGCTTCAGCGTCCTGCCACCTTCCTCCATCGCGGCCGAGTTGCGGGCCGGACGGCTGGAGGCGGCACCGCTGAGCCCGCCGGTTACCCGGGAACTCGTGCTCGCCGCGCCAGTCGACCGGCCACGCTCGGTGGCCGGCATGGCGATCTCCGCTCTGCTGGTCGAGGAGATCCGCTGCCTGGCGGAGGAGGGCATCTGGGACATCCGGCTGGAAGCGTGAGGCGCTTCGCCGGCGCCGCGCCCCTCAATCCACCGGAAACCCCAAGCGTTCGCGGAAGCGGTTCTTCAGGTGGACGCCATCGCGCGGCGGCAGGGCGCGCTCCTGCTCACCCGCGGCGATCCGCAGGATCACGAAGTGGGGCCCGGCGTCGAGGTCCCGCAACCGTGGCCGGAAGGCGGCCACGCCGTCCAGGTCGCCGAGGGAGACCACCTCCGTGAAGCCGGCCCCGCGCGCCAGGGCCGCCAGGTCGACGCCCAGGCCGGCATGGCTGCGCTGCATGCCGGTTTCGCCGAAATGCCCGTTGTCCAGAACCACCACCGTGAGGTTGGGCGGCTTGCGGACCGAGATGGTCAGCAGCCCGCCGACGCCCATCATGGCCTCGCCATCGCCGGTGACCACGGCGACGGGGTGCTGCGGCCGGGCCAGGGCGAGGCCGAGCCCCATCAGCGCGGCCCCGCCCATGGCGCCCCAGAGGTAGAAATTCGCCGCGTCGTCGCCGGCGGCGAAGACGTCGTAGCTCGGCGAGCCCAGCCCGCTCACGACCAGCAGCTCGCCGCGATCGGCCAGCAGGCTGCGCACGGCATCGCGCCGGTCCATGGTGCCCGGTGCCACGGTCATCACTGGCTCACCCACTTCTTGCGGCCGATCATGCGCTGCGAAATCAGCACGGCGATCTGCTGACCGCCGTCGAAGGCCAAGTCGGCGGCGGCGGTGACGATCTCGTCGGCCTCGTCCGGTTCCTCCAGCCGCATCACGGTGAGGCCCATGAGCTCCAGGGCGGCAGGCGTCGCGCGGCCCATCGGGATCTGCCACGGGTTGAACTCGGCCCATTCGCCCCGCATGGTCACGAGGGTCAGGAACGGAAAGCGGCAGGAATTCAGCAGCGACATCATGTTGATGCAATTGCCAACACCGGAGGACTGCATCAGCAGCACCGAGCGGTCCCCGCCCAGCCACGCACCCGCGGCCAGCGCGACCCCTTCCTGCTCCGTGGTCAGAACCGTGGCCTCCATGGCGGCGTCCTGGTGCGCCAGGGCGATCAGGCGGGAATGGCCGGCATCGGGCACATAGGAGACCTGCCTGACACGGGCGCGCTTCAGCGCGCCGAAGATCGCCAGGGGCCAATCGGTGTCCTGCCGGA
This sequence comes from Teichococcus vastitatis, assembly GCF_003604215.1. Classification (GTDB taxonomy): domain Bacteria; phylum Pseudomonadota; class Alphaproteobacteria; order Acetobacterales; family Acetobacteraceae; genus Pseudoroseomonas; species Pseudoroseomonas vastitatis. The sequence goes on along the minus strand of NZ_QXGS01000004.1, from coordinate 208,015 downwards.
TCTCGGGGTCACGGGTGACCTGATTCATGCCTTCTCCCCTCGCTTCGGGACGCAGGATAAGGTCCGCCGGCGCGGGCGGCGAATTCCCAATCCCGTCATGCTGTCATGCCGTTCTTGTATGAGGCGGCCGCCGCGGGACATTGTTAAGGCCGTTCCGTGTGCCGCACGCACACCACGAAAACATCGCGGGAGGATTGCTGCATGGATGTCGGCTTCATCGGGCTGGGCCGCATGGGGCGCCCCATGGCGTCGAACCTTTGCCGCAAGGGGTTCCGGCTGGTCGTCAACGACATCAACCCCGAGGCCGTGGCCGAGCTGGAGCTGCTGCAGGCGCGCGGCGCCGCAACGGTGGCCGCCGTCGCCGCCGCGGGACCGGTGATCGTCACGATGCTGCCGAACTCCGCCATCGTGCAGCAGGTGGTGGGCGGGCCGGAGGGCGTGCTGGCCCATGCCCGGCCGGGCTCCATCGTGCTGGACATGAGCACCATCGATCCCGACACGACCGACCGCCTGGCGCAGCAGGCCGCCGCGCGCGGCATCGGCTTCGTCGACGCGCCGGTCGGCCGCCTCGCCAGCCACGCCGATCGAGGCGAGTCCTTGTTCATGGTGGGCGGCACGCCCGAGCATTTCGAAACCGTCCGGCCGTTGCTGGAGGCCATGGGCAGCACCATTCACCATTGCGGCCCGGTCGGCAGCGGCACCCGCACCAAGCTGGTGAACAACTTCCTGGCCGTCGCCTCCTGCCAGATGAACGCCGAGGCGCTGGCCCTGTCGCAGCGCTTCGGGCTTCAACTGGAGACGACGCTGGATGTGCTCTACGGCACCACGGCCGTGAACGGGCAGCTCAAGATCGCCTGGCCGACCAAGGTGCTGAAGGACGACACCGATCCGGGCTTCACCATCGACCTCGCGCACAAGGATCTGACGCTGATCGTGGACGCGGCCAACGCGGCGAAGGTGCCGATGCCGATGGCCGCCGCCGCGCGCGAGGCCTTCAGCACGGCGCGGTCGCGCGGCTTCGGCGGCAGGGATTTCTCGGCCATGGTCGACGCGCTGTGCGACCTGGCCGGGATCGAGAAGCCCAGACTGCGCTGAAACGGCGCCGGGACGCTCCGGCGCCGGCCAACCAGGGCACTGCCACGCAGAGGGCAGGCCGGACCACATGCGGGGAAACGTTTCATGTCCACATCGCGTCGCGTGCTGCTCCAGGGAGCGGCCGGCGTCGCGGCCATGCTGGCCGCGCCTGCCATCGCACAGCCACCCACGGTCCGGATCGGCGTCCTGGCCGATTTCTCCGGCATCTACACGGATCTGCTCGGGCCGGCCGGCGTCGGCTGCGCGCGCCAGGCCGCCGCCGAGTTCAGCCAGCAGGTTCCCGGCCTCAACGTCGAGATCCTGTTCGGCGATCACCAGAACAAGGCCGACATCGGCGCCACGCTGGCGCGGCGCTGGTTCGACCAGCAGGGCGTCGACATGCTGATCGCCGGGCCCAACTCGGCCGTGGGCCTGGCGGCGGCGACGATCTCCCGCGACAAGGACAAGGCCTGCCTGGGCGTGGCCGTCACCGCCACCGAGTTCACCAACGCGCAATGCACGCCCAACACGATCAACTGGACCTATGACGGCTACATGCTGTCCAAGGCGGTGGCCGCGGAAACGGTGAAGGGCGGCGGCCGAAAATGGTACTTCATCGCGACCGACAACGCCTTCGGCCATTCGCTGCAGGCGGAGACCACCGCCTTCGTGCAGGAGGCGGGCGGCAGCGTGGTGGGCGGCTCGCGGGTGCCGATCGGAACCGGCGACTTCTCCGCCACGCTGCTCGCGGCGCGGAGCAGCGGCGCGGAGGTGATCGGCCTCGCGCTCGGCGGCAATGACCTGCCGAACTGCATCAAGCAGGCGCAGGAATTCGGCATCACGCAGCGGATGAAGGTCGCCGCCCTCGTGATGTTCCTGAACGACATCAAGGCCGCGGGGCTGGGAACCATGCAGAAGCTGCTGTTCACCAACAGCTTCTACTGGGACACCAACGAGCAGACGCGCGCCTTCACCCGGCGTGTTCTGCCGGTCATGGGTGGCGCCTATCCGGGCATGGTGCATGCCGGCTGCTACGCCACCACGCTTCATTACCTCAAGGCGGTCGCGGCGCTGGGCGTGGCACGGGCCAAGGAAAGCGGCGCCGCCGTGGTGGCGCAGATGAAGGCGATGCCGACGCAGGATGATGCCTTCGGGGCGGGCTCGATCCGGGCCGATGGCCGGGCCGTTCTGCCTGCCTATCTGCTGCAGGTGAAGACGCCCTCGGAAAGCCAGCGGGAATGGGATTACTGCAAGATCGTCTCCACCGTGGCGCCGGCGGACACCGTCAAGCCCCTGGAAGCGAGCGCCTGCCCGCTGGTGCACACCTAGCCGGCCATTCTCCGGCTGCGCTGCGGTCACGCCGGCTTCCACGCCGGTCGATCCCGCGGCAGCCGGGTGTTTCGTGCCGTGCTGATGCGGCGCCGGCCCGGTGCCGCGGCCAATGTCCGGGCGAATAAAGCGGGTCACGAGGCGACGGGGAAGGAGGAGAACGTCATGACGCAATGGACGAGGCGGGCCATCGTGACTGCCCTGGGGGCGATGTCGATCGTCAGGCCGCATGCGGCCGCCGCGGCCGCCGCGGGGGCCACCACGGGGGCCGGCACGGGCACATGGCCCAGCGAGCCGATCCGGATCGTGGTTCCCTTCGCGCCCGGCGGCTCCACCGACGCGGTGGCTCGCCTGGCGGCCCCCGGCCTCCAGCAAAGGCTCGGGGTGCCGATCATCGTTGAGAACCGCAGCGGCGCCGCGGGCAGCATCGGCACGGATGTGGCCGCCAAGGCGAGGCCCGACGGCCACACCTGGCTGCTCACCTTCGACTCGCACGCCCTGATGCCGGTGCTGGTGCCCAGCCTGCCATTCGACCTGCAGAAGGATCTGGTGCCGGTCACGCAGATCGGCCGTGCGCCCTACGTTCTGGCGTGCCAGCCGGCCAAGCCCTACCGCGACATGGCCGACGTGTTCGCCGCCGCCCGCCGGGGCGGCGTGTCCTTCGGCTCAACCGGCAATGGCACGATCGGGCACCTCGTCATGCTGATGATGGCGCAGCGCAGCGGGGTGGAGCTGACACACCTGCCCTATCGCAGCGGCGGCCTGGCGGTGAACGACGCCGTGGCGGGACATGTGGACCTGATGATCGGCAGCGCCGCCCTGCTGGCGCCGCATGTCTCGGCGGGCACGCTGCGGCCCCTGATGCAGCTTGGCAGCCACCGCCTGAACGCCATGCCGGCCGTGCCGACAGCGACGGAGTCAGGCTTCCCCGGCCTGACCGCCGAGGCCTGGTGGGGGGTCTTCGCACCGGCGGGCGTGCCGGGCCCCATCATCGACCGCTTTCAGTCCGCGCTGATCGACACCTATCGCGAGCCCCGGATCGCCCAGCAATTCACCGAGGTGAACCAGGCCGAGCTCGTGCTGGGGGATGCGCCCGCCCTGGCCGAATTCGTGCAGAACCAGATCCGCGTCTGGGGCGACGTCGCGCGGGCCAACCATGTTCGTCCGGACTGATGGGGGCGTTCATCCGGATGCCCTTGCCAGCACCGGCCGCCGGCCGTTCGGACAACCCTGAGCAGAAGGAGACACCATGAGCCAGGCCGACGAGTTCCATAACCTCGACGACGTGACCGGCGGAATCGTGCGGGAGCTGGCTCCCGGCCTGTCCACGCGGATCTTCGCCGGTGAGCATGCGATGCTCTCAATCGTCACCATCGCACCGCATGCGGCGGGCGAGATGCATCACCATCCCGAGGAACAATGGGGCGTCCTTCTGGAGGGAAGCGCCGTCCGCATCCAGGGTGACGAGGAGATCGCCGTGCGGAAGGGTGATTTCTGGCGCACGCCCGGGGGGGTTCCGCACACGATGCGGGCGGGGCCGGATGGTGCGCGGGTGCTCGACATCTTCAGCCCGCCACGGCCGCAATACCGCGTCGCCGGCAAGGGCTTCGGCACCGGCTGAGAAAGCCTGCGGGCGGGAACCGGCGGCCCGCCCGGCTGCCACGGCGGCTGCTGGAGGCTGATCGCGCCTTTCCAGATGTCGCCGCGCCATTCTATGGAGCGGAGGCGGGGTCATCGTTCCGGCCCATCCCCACCTTCAAGGCTGCACCATGTTCTCCTTCCGCTCCGCCTTCGCCGCCACGTCGCTGGCGGTCCTTGTTCTCGCCACGGGCGGTCAGGCCCGGGCCGGCGCAACACTGGACGGGGTCCGAAGCCGCGGCATCCTGACCTGCGGCGTCAACACGGGCGTCGCCGGCTTCTCGCAGCCTGACAGCCAGGGGATCTGGCGCGGCCTCGACGCCGATCTGTGCCGGGCCTTCGCCGCCTCGGTGCTGGGGGATGCCACCCAGGTGCGGTTCGTGCCGCTTTCCGGGCAGCAGCGCTTCCCGGCCCTGCAATCGGGCGAGATCGACGTGCTGGTGCGGCAGACCACGGCGACCATGGGCCGCGACACCGCCCTCGGCCTGCGGAGCGTTGGCATCAACTTCTACGACGGCCAGGGCTTCATGGTGCGCCGCGATGCCGGGCTGTCCCGGGCGGCGGAGCTCGACGGCGCCACGGTGTGCGTTCAGCAGGGCAGCACCACCGAGGGAAACCTCGCGGACTGGTACCGGGCCGCAAACATCCGCGTCACGCCCGTTCTGTTCGAGCGCATCGACCAGGTCGCCGCCGCCTTCAGCTCCGGCCGTTGCGACGCGCTGACAACCGATGCTTCGCAGATCGCCGCGGTGCGTTCGTCCTTTCCCAATCCCGGCGATTTCGTCGTCCTGCCGGACCGGATCAGCAAGGAGCCGCTCGGGCCCATGGTGCGCCGCGACGACCAGGAATGGTTTGACGTGATCCGCTGGACCCTGAACGCCCTGATCGAGGCGGAGGAACTCGGCATCACCGCCGCGAATGCCGAGGCGCGGAGGGCGCAGGATGCGTCGCCCGCCACCCGGCGCCTCCTCGGCACCGATCCCACGCTGGGCCAGGGCTTGAAGCTGTCCGCGAGCTGGGCCTACGACGCCATTCGGGCCGTCGGCAATTACGGCGAGGTTTTCGAGCGCAACGTCGGCCAGGCGACCGCCCTCGGGATGGAACGGGGTCCCAACGCGCTCTGGACCTCGGGCGGCCTGATGTATGCCTGGCCCATGCGGTGAGGGTGCGGCGCCCGCCCGTCGGCGGAAGCCCGGGCGGGCATCAGCTGCCGGCATCAGGTGCCGTCATCAGGTGAAGGTGATGCCACCCTCGATGGCGGGCAGGGCCAGGATCTGGTGTTCCAGGCTTTCGGAGATCCCGACGATGACCTGTTCCCGGGTGAGATCCCTGCGCTCCAGGGCATCGGTCCACAGGGCGGAGCCTTGCTGTTCGGGAAAGCGGTTCAGGGCATTGGCGTAGAGCAGCTGCACCAGCTGTCCGGTGTGGCGCCCGGCCCACCGGGAAGCGCGGCGAATTCCAGGCTGCTGGCCATGCCGCGGGCCAGTTCTTCCAGCTCCTTTCCGGCATCCAGGGCGCCCTTGTGGGCCAGGAAGCCGGGCAGATCCGGCACCCGGCCGAGGAGGGTGTCATAGAGGCGGGCGACCTGCGCGGCATGCTCGTCCTGATCCCACACGCCGGCGCCGAAGGCGGCACCGACGTCGGCGCCCCAGTAGCTGCGGGTGAAGTCCGCCAGCACGATGCCGCGGCCGGCGCCCGCAGCCAGCTCGGCCTGCCAGGGCGCTGTTTCCACCGCCTCGCCCGGGCGGTCCAGCACGTTCTGGAAGAGCTGCTGGACAAAGCCCGCATCGTCGAGGCCGCCGAAGCGTGCAGCGAATTCGGGGGAGGCGATCATCGCGCTGGCGAAGACCTCGCGCGGTAGGCCGGCGGCGAGCTGCGCCGCCCAGCCATTCGGCCCGATCGGGTCGGGCACCCGGTCAAGCGCCGCCTGGTACACGAGGTAGACGGGGAACAGCGGGTCCTCCGCCATGGTGACAAGGCGGCCATCGACGAATTGCACGGTCTCGACAAAGAGCAGGCTGTCGATCTCCGCGTCCGGACCACGTCCGAGCGTGACGGTCGCGCCATCGTACAATGCCGTGCCGAAATCGGGCTGGACCAGACAGGCGCGGCGCGGCAGTTCGAAATAGGCCACGTCCACGCCCGGCCCGCCCCGGATCGTGTCGCTGCCCGGCCCGCCCGAGATCCAGTCCGGCGAGCCGTCGATGCCACGGATCAACGAGGCATCGGCGAGGATCACGTCATTGCCCGGCCCGCCATAGATGGTATCCCGCCCGACACCGGCGCCGATGCGGTCGTCACCCGGCCCGCCGGCATAAACATCGTCGCCAAGCTCCACCGGCCCGGCCTCGAGCAGGATGCCGAGCAGGTCGTTGCCTGCGCCACCATCAACAAGGTCGTTGCCCTCGCCGCCCGCCAGTTCATCATCGCCGTCGAAGCCCAGGATGGCATCGTCGCCCGCGGTGCCGCCGAGCAGGTTCGGGCCGTTGTCGCCCTTGATGAGAGCCATGGCTGCTGACGCCTTGATCGAGTGGTTGCAGCATGCTCCAGGAACCTCGTCCGGACCATTCCGAACACTCCGTGCCGCTGCCACCTACGGCATCGTGAAACAGCCCCTGGCAGGAGCGGAGATCGCCCGGATCGATGAGCGCCCGGCAGGCGGGTGGAGCCTCCGCCATTGGCGGCCTGGGGGCCCCGCCTGCTCGCCCTCAGGGGGCGTAATCATCCACGTCCGGCTGCCGGCTTGGGGGAAGCCCGCTCCCCCGCCGCGGCTTCGGCCAGCTGCCTGAGAAGCGCTTTCAGCGCCGTGTATTCCGGTCCCGGTCCCTCATGCGCCAGGAAAGCTTCCACGCTTTCGCGGGTGAGCTTGCCCCCGGACGATGGATTGGCCTCGTGCTGAACGACGAGGCCGCCTGAGCCCCGGTCAAACAGCAGCGTCCAGCGGTCGCCGTTGGAACTGGCATAGATCTGCGTCGCGGAAAGGATCATCGCTGCTGTTGCCCCATTGGCGGAATGCCAACGGTCGAGATGGTGTGCCGGGCGGCCGGATCTCAGGTGCCACGGGAGAAGGCCACCAGGGTTCCGGCGCGCGTCGCGTGATGTCCCGGCGGATAACGGCTGCCGGAGCACAGCGAGGTTGAAATTGCCAGCAGCCCGAACATAGCCGAAAAGCATCTCTTGGGCCGGATCTGGGTCGTCGCGATGCGGCTGGCGGAGCCCAGGGAGATGACGTGATGACCGACGCCTATTACGTGCGTGCCACCATCGAGCATGGCAATCCGAACCGGAAGAACACCAGCATCCTCTACGTGGCGATGGCCGAGAGCCCGGATGCGGCCGTGCTGCTGGTCAAGGGTCTTCGCGGCTTGGTTGCGAAATGCGAGGCAACCGGCGAGATCGCCTCCCTCGCGCTGGTGCAGCGCTGGGGCATGAAGCCGGGCATGGCCTTCGCGGTCTAGCGGCACGATCGGGCTATTCCGGTCAGGCTGTTCCGGGGAATGCCCCCGGGCCAGCGAAGCCCTGCAGGATTGCGGGCCTATTCCGGGAAACCGAGCCGGTAGCCAACGCCCGGCTCGGTCCTGATCAGCGTGGCGGCGCTTCCCAGCTTCTGGCGGAGGTGGCCGATATAGACGCGCAGATATTGTGAATTCTCGCCATGGGCCTGCCCCCAGACGGCGTTGAGCAGTTGCCGCTGGGTCACCACGCGGCCGGCACCCGCCCGGGCCAGCGCCGCGAGGAGATCCCATTCGCGCGGCGTCAGCTTCAGCGGCGCACCGGCCACCCGGGCCACCCTCGCGGCGAAATCCATCTCCAGCTCGCCGACCCGGATCAGGGGCGCCGGCGCATGCTGCCCGCTGGCAGCGGCGGCGCGGCGCAGCGCGGCCCGGAGGCGCGCGAGCAGCTCGGCCAGGGCGAAGGGCTTCTCCACGAAATCGTCCGCCCCAGCGTCCAGCGCGTCCACCTTGGCCGTTTCACCGTCCCGCGCGGACAGCACGATGATCGGCACCGCGGTGAAGGCGCGCAGGCGGGGTATGACGTCCTGCCCGTCGAGGTCGGGCAGGCCGAGGTCGAGCAGCACGGCGGCGGGGGAGCGCGTTGCCGCGAGCTGCAGGCCGCTTGCGGCATCCTCGGCCCGCATCGGCTCATAGCCCGAGGCGGCGAGCGCCGGTCCCAGGAAGCGGTGGATCTGCGGCTCATCATCGACCACCAGGATGCGGGGCGGAACGAGGCTGGAGGCTGGTGGGGTCATCAGGGAAACCGGACGGTGATGCGTGTTCCCCGCTCGTCCCGGACCGGGCTCTCGGCCGTGATCTGCCCGCCCATCGCGCGGGCGAGCCCGTTGGCGATCGAGAGGCCGAGGCCGCTGCCGGCGGCGACCCGGTCGGTGCGGGAAGCGCGGTAGAAGGGATCGAGGACGCGGCCGAGATCCTCGCGCGGGATGCCTGGTCCGTCATCCTCCACCACGATCGCGACGCCGGCGCCTTCGCGGCGCGCCAGGATCGCCACATGGCCCGCCGCGCCGGAAAACTTCAGGGCGTTGTCGAGCAGGTTGGCGAGGATCTGGTCGAGAAGCACGGGGTCGAGGGAGGCGGCCGGCAGGTGGGGGCCGAGGCGGCGCTGCACCTGCCGCCCGGTGGCGTGCTCCGCCCGCTCCACGGCCGCCTCCAGGGCGGAGGGAAGGTCCACCTCCTCGCGCCGCAGCGCAACCTGCCCGCTCTCCAGCCGCACCATGTCGAGGATATTGGATGCGAAGCGGGCCAGCCGCGCGGTTTCCTCCTCGGCCGCGAGGATCAGATCCGCCCGTGCGGCGGGCGGAAGCGCCTCGCCCATGGTGCGCAGGGTTTCCAGCGAGCCGCGGATGCTGGTCAGCGGGGTGCGGAGGTCGTGCCCGAGCGAGGTGAGAAGGGTAGTGCGCAGCGCATCCGCCTCCGTCCGTGCCGCGGCGAGGGCCCGTTCCTCCATCAATTCGATGCGCTCCAAGGCAATCGCCGCCTGGTCGAGCAGGGCATCGAGCGCCCTCTGCCGCTCCGTGTCGAGCGGCTCGCTCCGCTCCGCGAAGCGCAGGCCGACCAGCCCCGCGACGCCCTGGGCCGCCGGCAGCGGCCGGAACTGCCAGGCGGTGGCGGGCAGCGTGTCGGTGCCCCAGCCGCTCGCGCGGCCCTTGGCGTAGGCCCAGCGCGCGGCGGCCAGGGAAGCCTCGTCCGGTTCGGCGGCGGCGGGGGCGGCCGCGCGGATGATCAGCTCGGTGTCGTCCGCCCGCCGCGCGCGCGGCAATCCGAGGCCCGGCAGGTCCTCGCCCGACATCGGCATCAGCACGCAGCAGGAACAGCCGGCGACGCGCTGCGCTTCCTCGGCGATGAGGGCCAGCAGGGCGGCGCGGTCCATCGGCGCGCCCAGGCGGCGGCTGAATTCCACCAGCCGCCGCAGTCCGAAGACGCGCGCCTGCGCCGTGAAGGCGGTGCGCTCGAGCCGGCCGGCCGTGCCGGCCAGCAGCAGGGCCACCGATCCGAACACAACAGCACCCAGGATCTCCTGCGGACCATCGATGGTCAGGGTGTAGCGTGGCTCGATGAACAGGAAGTTCCAAACCAGAAAGGACAGGATGGCCGCGGCCAGCCCATGAAGGGCGCCGAAGGACACGGCGGCCGCCACGGTGGCCGCCAGGTACACCATGCCGAGCGAGCCTTCCGCCACCCGCTCATCGATGGCATGGCCGACCGCCGTGGCCGCCAGAACCAGTGCCGGAACGCTGGCCCAGGCCATCCAGGCGGGAAGCCGCCGGCGCTCCGGCACCGGCCGCGGGCGCCCTGCCGCGGTGGGGTTCGGCACGAGGTGCAGGGCGAAGTCGGAGGCGCGGCGCACCAGCACGGCCGAGAGGGTGCGCCCGGTCAGCCGGCGCCAGAGACGCGGCCGGCTGCGGCCGATCACGAGGTGCGTGGCGTTGCGGGACCGGGCCGCGGCCAGGATGGCGCGCGGCAGGTCGGTTTCCACCACCGTTTCGGTTTCGGCACCGAGCGCCTCGGCCAGGCGAAGCGCCGCTCCCGGATCGCCGCCCGGCTTCCCTGGCTGCTCCACATGAAGGGCCACCAGCGGCGCCCGCAGCGCGTCCGCGATGCGGCGGGCGTGCCGCACCACCCCCTCGGCCGTGGTGTCAGAGCCGACGAGCACCATCACGCGGTCGCCTGCCGGCCATGGCCCGGCGATGGCATTGGCCCGCATGTAGCCTGTGAGGTCCGCATCCACGCGTTCGGCCGTGCGGCGCAAAGCCATCTCGCGCAGCGCGGCCAGGTTGCCCTCGCGGAAGAAGCCCTTCAGCGCGCGCGCCGCTTGGTCGGGGCGGTACACCTTGCCCTGGCGCATCCGCTCCAACAGCTCGGCGGGCGGGATGTCGATCAGCTCCACCGCGTCGGCACCGGTCAGAACATGGTCGGGCACCGTCTCGGTCACCCGCACCCCGGTGATGCGGGCCACCGCCTCCGAAAGGCTTTCGAGGTGCTGCACGTTCATCGCCGTCCAGACCTCGATGCCGGCGGCACGCAGCTCTTCCACGTCCTGCCACCGCTTGGGATGGCGGCTGCCCGGCGCGTTGCTGTGCGGCAGCTCGTCCAGCACCAGAATGGCGGGGTGGCGGGCCAGCGCCCGGTCCAGGTCGAACTCCTCCAGCATCTGTCCGCGATGCGGCAGGCGGGCACGGGGCAGCACCTCCAGGCCGGCGAGCTGGGCGGCGGTTTCGGCGCGGCCATGCGTTTCTGCCAGCCCCACCACCACGTCGGCGCCGCCCAGGGCGCGGCGGCGCGCTTCCGTCAGCATTTCATAGGTTTTGCCGACGCCGGGCGAGGCGCCGAGAAACACCTTCAACCGGCCGTGCCCCTCCCGCGCCGCCAGGGCGAGCAGCGCGTCCGGGTCGGGGCGGGTGTCGGGACCTGTTGCGGGATCCGCGCTCAAGGCCGGGCAGGGGACATCGTCGCCCCGGATTCCGCCCCGCCGTGACGAGCCCCATCGGGATGAGCCACGCGGTCCGCGGAGGCGGGCCGGGGGCGGGCGCCCGAGCCTGTGACGGCCGGCGCGGCGGCGGGCTTCGCATCCGGATGGCCCGGGTGGGTCCTGCTGACGGCGGGCATGCTGGTTTCCCCTCCACGGCGCCCAAGGCTTTGGCCGGGCAGGCGTCAAAATGCGATCATTCCTTCGGCGCCGGCTTGTAAAAAATGCATAAAAACCGACCCTGCCGCCTTGGCCCGCATCGCCGCTGGCATGCCAGGGGAAGCCGGGGCCGATCCTGAGCCGTCGGGGAGAACTTTGTCAGCTCCAGTCAGTAGGGGGAAAGTCCGCGGCCGTCGGAGGCCCTTCCGCGGTGATGGTAATCCAGGCAGGAGTTGCGCACGCGCGCGCCGATTACGGCGGCGCGAGGATTGTTGGCGCCGAGCCAGGGCTGCTGGCGCTCCGCGATCTCGCCCTGCCGGATGCATTCCAGCTCAATCGCCCGCTCGCGGCGTGCTTCCTCCGACAGCGCCGGGCGCGGCACTTCCGGGGCATCCTGCGCCGCTGGCGGCGCCACACATCCGGACAGCAGCAGAGGCAGCAGGATCAGACGGAACATGCGCGCTTTCCCGGTGTGGCCGTTGAAGAGGCAGTATCCGTCCAGCAGGCCCCGCGAGGCCAGCGCTGATCCACCCGACGCTGTTTTCATGAGGCGCGGGTGCCGACAGCCGCAGCAGGGCGCCGAACCACCCGGCTGGCGAGACGGTGGCCATGCACCTCCGCACAACAGGCCCATCCGGAACGACGGCCCTCGTCCTACTCCGGCAGCGGCCAGCCGCATCGTGATGGTGGTGGCCATTTCTGGTTCCTCCACGGCTCGGGCGCGACGTTTTGCAACCCCGCGCCCACGGGGCGCTTACTGGAACTTCGCGTATGGCCACCGCTCATGCTTGAACAGTCTCTTTCTCATCTTTCCAGCGCGCTGGCCGCCGCCGGCCACGTCGCTGCCCTGCGCGTCGCCGGGCGCCGCGACGGAGCCTCTCCGGAGCAGGAGATCGCCGCCCTGGCCGGGGAGGGATTGCTGGCCGCCTCCTTGCCGGTGCGGCTCGGCGGGATCGGGCTGGGCCAGGGTGGCGATGGTGCGGCGATGCTGGCGCCGCCCGCGGTGCGGATCGGCGAGGCCGGCGACGACCAGCGGCAACCTTTTTTCTCCGGCGGCGCCTGACGCTTCCTCGCGGTGCAGGCCGGCGGCGCCGCCGAATTGGTCCGCCTGCTGTGCCAGCACCTGCGCGACTTCGGCCGGGACGGCGATCCGCATCAGCGCGCCCGCGTCGGCGAGGCCGTGGCGGCGCTGGAAACCGCGACGCTATGGGTCACGCGCGCGGCCTGGCACATGGCGCGGGATAGCCTGTCGCCCGAGGCCAAGGTCGCCTACGTCAACCTGGCACGCGGCGCCGTGGAGCGGGCGCTCCTGGAGATCCTGTTGCATGCGCAGCGATCCGTGGGCCTGATGGCATCATGCGGCCGCACCCGATGGAGCCCGTGGCGCGCGATCTTGCGACCTATCTGCGGCAGCCGACACCGGATCAGGCCCTGCGGTGGGGTGCCACCTTTGCTGGATCAAAAGGAAGCGGCGTGGTGACGATGGCGGGGCACTTCTTCGACGCGGCCGAGGCGCTGCCCGTCGCGCCGCTGGGCACCATCCTGGCACCCGGCGGGGTGGTGGTGCTGGCGCCGCATCCGGATGACGAGAGCCTGGGCTGTGGCGGGCTGCTCGCCGCCGCCTCCATCGGGCGAGCGGCTGCCGTGATCTTATCAGCGATGGCGGCGCGTCCCACCGCAACTCCCGCCGCTATCCGCCGCGCCTGCTCCGGAGCCTTCGCGAGGAGGACGCGCTGGCCGCCCTGGCAGCGCTGGGGCTGGCGCCGGGGGCGGCGCATTTCCTGCGGCTGGAGGATGCGGCCGTGCCGTTCTCCGGGGCAGCCTTCGACTCCGCCATGTGCAGCATCCTGGATGTCGCCAGGGCCGTGAGTGCCGGCACGCTGCTGGCGACTTGGCGGCACGATCCGCATTGCGATCATCAGGCCACCCACGCCATGGCCGCCGCAGCGGTGCGGCGGGATCCGCGGCTGCTGCACCTTGCATACCCCGTCTGGGGCCATACCCTGCCGGCGCAAACGTCGGTCCCCGGAGGCGCTCCGCGCGGAAGGCGGCTCGACATCGCGGCGCAACTGCCGGCCAAGCGCCGGGCGATCCGGGCGCACCGGTCGCAGACCACCAGGCTGATCGATGATGATCCGGACGGCTTCATGCTGGACGATGCCATGCTGGCGCGCTTCGATCGGCCGTTCGGAATCTTCCTGGAACCCGCCTCATGAACCGCGCCATCCAGTCCCTTCCGGCCAGCTACTTCGACGCCCTCTACGCCACCGATCCCGATCCCTGGAAATTCCGGAGCAGCGCGTATGAAGCCGCCAAATACCAGGCGACCCTGGATGCCCTGCCGCGTCCGCATTACGGACGCGCATTGGAGATCGGCTGCTCGATCGGCGTGCTGACGCGGATGCTGGCCGGACGCTGCGGCCGCCTGCTGGCGCTGGATGGCGCCGCCCGGGCCGTGGCCGAGGCGCGCCGCCACTGCGCCGGGCTGCAGCAGCTGGAGTTGCAGCAGCGCGAGATCCCGCGTCAATGGCCGCGCGGCCGGTTCGATCTGATCCTGTTCTCCGAGATCCTGTACTACCTCGACCAGGATGATCTGGCGCAGACCGCCGCCCTGACGCTGCGCTCGCTGTGCCCCGGCGGGGAGGTGCTGCTGGTGCACTGGATCGGCACCACCGACTACCCGCTTTCCGGTGACGCGGCGGTGGAGAGCTTCCTGGCGGCGGCCGGCCCGCGATTGGTTGCGGTGACGCAGACCCGCACCGACCGGTACCGCCTGGATCTGCTGCGGCTGGGCTGAGCGTCGCCAGGATCCGTTCGACCGCCTCGATTTCGGGCAGCAATTCGGAAGGATGCAGCGGCACGGCGCGCAGCAGCGGGCTGGCAGCTTCCGCCAAATTGCCACACCGCGCCGAAGGGCGCGTTCGAAAGGTCCTGCAGGAACCCCCAGGGCATCAGGAAGCGGGCGGCCCAGCGCTCCGCCCCCGTGACATCGGCCGCGGCATGCAGGCGGCGAAGTCCGGCTCCAGCGCGGGATCGCAGGTCGCGTCCGGCTCGCTCGTCCAGCGCCGCAACGTGTCGGCGGCGCCCCCCGTGGCGCGCCCCTCGGTGCGGCAGGACGTCAGCACGCGGACGGCCGGCGCGTGGCGGCTGTCCGCATCCAACGCCCGCAGCGCTGCCAGCATGGCGCGATCCTCGCCGGCGGAGACGCGCGGCAGGCAGCCGGCGCGGCGATAGGCCGGCAGCCGGATTGCCAGGCTGGCACCCGAGGCCATGCGGTGCCTGGGCCAGGCATCGTGCTGCACCGGATCCAGGCGCGCCTCCATCTCGGCCGGCAACGCGGCGTAGGCGACCTCCAGCGTGATGCGCCGCTGCAGCGGATCGGGCAGCGCGGCGGTTTCGTCCGGATCGTAGTCGATCTGGCCCGCCACCGCGTCGGCGCCCTTGTCCAGCTCGGCGCGGGTCGCGGCCAGTCCGGTGCCACCCGGCTGTCAGCATCGGTGATGAGCAGAAGGCCGTCCGGCTGCGCTTCCCGCTCCAGAAGCTCGGCGGCGGCATTCAGCGCCCGCCCGCGCGCCTCGCCCGCATGGGACAGGCCGGAGGGCAGGTTCACGTGGTGCAGCACCAGCCGGAAGGCCGCGCGGGCGGCACGGGTCCGCGCCAGCTCCTCGGTTCCGTCGGTGCAGCCGTTCAACAGCAGCACCGTAAGCGGCGAAGCGTCCGGCTGATCGGCGAGAGCGCCGAGGCAGACGCCGATGCGGCCCGCCTCGTTGCGGGCCGGAATGTCCAGCACGGCGGCGCCCGCCGCGAGCGGGCCGTGGGACGGCACGGAAGGGGAGCATCATGCCGCTGCACTAACACCAACGCTCACGCTGTGTCGCAGCACCGGGCCCCGCAGGCCGGCGAAGCCACGGCCACCGGGTGCCGCCGCCTGCCGGTGGCGGGAGCGCGCCGGGTGGAACGAAAGCAGGGATGGTCAGGCGGGCCCGTCCGGGCCGCAGGCCGGCTGTCGGAGCCGGCCCGTGCCCGATCATCGAAGCGGGCGCTGCCACCCAGAGCCAAGCCTCATTCCTGCCAGAGCGGCCGCATGAAGGGGGCCGGCAGGAGCAGCTTGTTGTCCTGCGTCAGCACCATGGGCCGCACCTTGGCGGCATAGGCCTTCCAGGCCGGGTCGGCGAGCAGCCGTCCCCGCCGCTCCGTCCGTTCGGCCAGATCCTCGTAGGCCCAGAGATGGATGACCTGGTTCAAGGGACCGAACTCGGTGGAATAATAGCCCACCATCCGTCCCAGGATCGGCTTCTGGATGGCCAGACCTTCCGCCTCATAGGTAGCGAGATAGGCAGCCGCCTGGCCGGGCTGCAGCGTGTAGATGCGTTCCTCGACGATCATCGATCTCTTCTCCCTGAACAACGCCCTTGTGGCTTCTTTGAACTGGTAGTACCAGTTTGGTATGACCAATCGTGACGTGAGTCAAAGCGCCTTCCGCCTGAGCGCCCCACCGCCCGATGAGCGGAGCGGGCTGCTCGGCCGCCTGCTGACCTTGATCGCCTATCACCGCCTGGGTCCTGGAGACCGGCTGCCCGGGGAACGCGACCTCGCGGAGCGCTTCGGCGTCGGCCGCGGCGCGGTGCGGGAGGCCCTGGTGGTGCTGGAAACGCTGCGCGTCATCGAGCGCCGGCCCAATTCCGGCATCTATCTGCGCGCGGTGGAGAAGCAGGGCTCGATCGAGGCCATCGTGCTGCAGGCCGAGCTCGGCATTCCGCTGACCGGCGCGGAGGTGCGCGAAGTGGTCGAGCTGCGCCGCATCCTGGAGATGCAGGCGATGCGGCTCGCCGCCGAGCGCCGGCACGAGGATGACATCCGGCGCCTCGATGCCATTCTCGCGCAGGGTGCCGCCACCGTGTCCGCCGGGAAGAACCTGGCCGATGATGACGCGGCCTTCCACCTCGCCATGGTGGAGGCCACGGGGAACCACGTGTTCCTGCGGGTGGTGCATGCCTTCTACCTGATGTCGCGCAATCGTCGCCGCGCCTACTTCGCCGATGGGCGGCGCGCCCCGCTTTCGCAGGCCCAGCACGTGGCGATGCGCGATGCCGTGGCAGCGGGCGATCCGGACCGTGCCGAGGCCGCCATGGGCGGGCATCTGCGGGGCGTCGAGAGCTACTGGCTCGAGCTTCTGGAGCGGCGCGCGCAGGACGAGTAACCGCGCCGCGGAGGCGGCTTTGGGGAGGAAACACAAAGAATGAAAGTGACAAACGTCACCTGCCATGTGCTGCAGTCCAAGGTGGAGCAGCCCTTCACCTCGGCGCGCGGCTGGCTCTACACCACGCGCGCTTCCTGCATCGTCGAGATCACAACCGATGAAGGCATCACCGGCTGGGGCGAGTGCTACGGGCCGGCGATGGTCAACAAGACCATCATCGAGACCCAGTACCGTCAGCGGGTGATCGGCCGCGACCCCTTCGATGTCGAGGTGGTGTGGGAGGATCTTTACAACCGCATCAAGGATTACGGCCTGACGGGCATGACCATCGCCGCGCTGTCGGGCATCGACATCGCGCTGTGGGACATCATCGGCCGCGCAGTCGGCAGGCCGGTGCACAAGCTGATCGGCGGCGCGCACCGCACCGAGGTGCAGGCCTACGCCACCGGCCTCTACTTCATCGACATGGACCGGCTGGTGGAGGAGGCGGTCGAGGAGGCGGAGGAGTATGTCGGGCAGGGCTTCCGCGCCATCAAGATGAAGATTGGCCTCGGCGATCCGAAGCTCGATCTGCGACGCGTGGCCGCGGTGCGACAGGCGATCGGGCCGGATGTGAAGCTCGCCGTCGACGCCAATCACTGCTTCACCGTGCCGCAAGCCATCCGCCTCGGCCGCGCCATGGAGGAGCTGGACCTGATGTGGTTCGAGGAGCCGATCAGCCCCGAGGACCATGACGGCTACGTCGAGGTGACGCGGGCGCTCGATATGGCCGTCGCCGGCGGCGAGAACGACTTCACCCGCTGGGGCTTCCGCGACGTCATCGCCCGCAAGGCGATGGACATCGTGCAGCCCGATGTTTGCGCGGCGGGCGGCATCAGCGAGTGCCGCAAGATCGCCGCCATGGCCTCGGCGCATGGCGTGGAATGCGTGCCGCATGCCTGGGGCTCGGCCATCGGGTTGGCCGCCACGGTGCAGTTCCTGGCCGCCCTGCCGGACACCCCGCCCGCCTTCCGCCCCATGCCGCCGATGCTGGAATTCGAGCAGACGCCGAACCCGCTGCGCGACCACTTGGCGAAGGAGCCCATCGTGCAGCAGCGCGGCATCGTGCGCGTGCCGGATGGGCCGGGGCTCGGCATCGAGGTCGATCGTGCCGTGCTCGACCAGTACAAGGTGGCCTAAGCGGTGCTCGTTGCCCTGACCGATCCCATCGATCCGGCCGGCGAGGCGGTGCTGCGCGAGGCCGGCCACGCGGTGGAACTGGCCGCGCCGGGCGGGCTCGATGCCCTGCTGGCCCGCGCCGAGGCCGTGGTGGTACGCCGCCAATTGCCTGACGCGCTGTGTGCCCGCGCCCCGCGCCTGCTGGCGGCGGTGCGGCAGGGGGTGGGGGTGGACATGATCCCCATTCCTGACTGCACCGCGCATGGCGTGCTGGTGGCCAATGTGCCGGGCGCCAACGCGGATTCCGTGGCCGAGTTCGCCATCGCGCAGATGCTGGCCGTCGCCCGCCACGCGGAGGGGATGCACGCGGCGTTGCTGGCGGAGGGCTGGGACAAGGCCCGCGCCCGCACCGCCAGCGCCTTCGAGCTGCGGGGCCGCACGCTCGGCATCGTCGGCGTCGGCGCCGTAGGGCGGCGGCTGGCGGAGATCGCCGGCAGCGGCTTCCGCATGCGCGTGCTGGGCCACCGGCGCGACCGCAGCGCGCTGCCGTCGGGGGTGGACTACGCCACGCTGGAGGAGTTGTTCTCCGCCAGCGACTTCATCGTGCTCGCATGCCCCCTGACCGAGGAAACACGCGGCTTGGTATCCGCCGCCCTCCTGGCGCGGATGAAGCCCACCGCCTGGCTGCTGAACCTGGCGCGCGGCGCCGTGGTGCAGGAGGCAGCACTGCTGGAGGCGCTGCGCGAGAAGCGGATTGGCGGCGCGGCGCTCGATGTTTTCGCGGCGCAGCCCCTGGCGCCGGACCATCCGTTGCGCGCCCTGCCTAACGTGCTGCTGACGCCGCATGGCGCCGGCCTCAGCCGGGAGGCGGTGCTGCGCATGAGCACCGGCGCGGCGGAGGAGGTGGTGCGTATCCTGCGCGGCGATCGGCCGCGCAGCTTCGTCAACCCCGAAGCCTGGGCGGCCTCGCGCGCGCGGCGCCAGAGCCTCGGCTATCCGGAGGCCGTCACGGCATGAAGATCTCCCGCGTGCAGGCCACCTGGTGCCGCGTGCCGATCCCCGAGGAGCGGCGCTTCACCAGCGATTTCGGCCTGGTCTCGACCTTTGATTCCGTGATCGTGCGGGTGGAGACCGATACCGGCCTCACCGGCTGGGGCGAGGCCAAGGCCGGCGTCGGCAGCGCCGCCGCCTGCGCCGGCCTCGCCGCCATCATCAACGAGGATTATGCACCGCTGCTGCTGGGCCAGGACCCGCGCGACATTTCCCGCCTGTGGGACGTGATGTACAACACGCCGCGCGAGGGCTACGCCATCGCCGACGGCCACGGCCTGCCGCAGCTCGGCCGGCGTGGCCTCTCCATCTCCGCCATCGCCGGCCTCGACATCGCGCTGTGGGACATCCTCGGCAAGTCGCTGGACGTGCCGGTCTGGCGGCTGCTGGGCGGCCGGCGGGCGGAGCGCATGCCGGCCTATGCCTCGGGCGGCTGGGCCGATGTCACCAAGATCGGTGCACAACTCAAGGGGTACTGCGACAAGGCCGGCTTCCGCGCGGTGAAGATGCGCGTCGGCGTCATGGATGGCTCTCCCGCCCGGTCGGCCGCCCGCGTGCGCGCGGCGCGGGAGGCGCTGGGGCCCGACATCCGGCTGATGGCCGATGCGCACGGCACCTGGACCGTGGCCGAGGCGCGCGCCTTCTGCCGCATGGTGGAGGACCTCGACCTGTTCTGGTTCGAGGAGCCGTGCAGCGCCGACGACAAGGCCGGGATGGCGGAGGTGCGGCGCTGTTCCACCGTGCCGATCAGCGCCGGCGAGAGCGAGTTCACCCGGCATGATTTCCGCGAGTTGGCGGAGCTGCGCGCGGCCGATGTGCTGCAACCGGACCTCGCCATCGCCGGCGGCATCACCGAGGGGCTGCGGATCTCCGCCATCGCGTCCGCCTTCAACCTGCGCCTCGCGCCGCATCTGTGGTCCGGGGCGCCGGCCTTCGCCGCTGGGCTGCACCTGGCAGCGACGCAGAGCGCCGGCTTCATCCTGGAATACTCGCTGGGCCACAACTCCATGCTGCACGACCTGATCGAGGAGGATTTCCCCGTGGAGGACGGCTATGTCGCCATCCCGGACCGGCCGGGACTGGGCATCACCGTGCGGGAATCCTTTCTGCGCGAATACGGGCAGGGAAGCCGCGCATGAAGATCGCGAACATCGAGGCCTTCCCCACCTCCTTCCCGGTGCCGGAAGGGGCGGGGGTGTCGCTCGGGGTCGGCCGCGCGGTGAAGCGCGACGCGGTGGTGGTGAAGGTTACCACGGATGATGGGCTGGTGGGCTGGGGCGAGAGCCACCATGGCCGCGCCCACACCGCCGTCGCCGCGCTGCTGCAGACCACGCTGAAGCGGCTGGTGCTCGGCATGGAGGCCACCGACACGGTGGGCGTCTGGCAGAAGATTTATCGCGGCCAGCTTGCCAGCCACGGCATGGGCGCGGGCTGCGCGCTGGCCATGTCGGGGCTCGACATGGCGCTGTGGGACATCCGCGGCAAGGCGGCGGGCCTGCCGCTCTACAAGCTCCTGGGCGGCGCGGCGCGGGCGGTGCCGGCCTATGCCGGCGGCGTCGCGCTGGGCTACCAGCCGCCGGAGGAGCTGGTGGCGGAGGCCGCGCCGCATCTGGAGGCCGGATACCGGGCGCTGAAGCTGCGCATCGGCGACGCGGTGCCGAAGGACATCGCCCGCATGGAGGCGGTCCGCGCGGCCTTCGATCCGGAGATCGACATCCTGGCCGATGCCAACACTGCCTACAGCCTCGCCGACGTGCGGCGCGTGATGCCGGCGATGGACGCGCTGCGGATGGGCTGGCTGGAGGAGCCGTTTCCGCCGCATGACCGGCACGACTACGCCGCGGCGCGCGGATATGGCCGCACGCCGCTGGCGGCGGGGGAGAACCATTTCACCCGCTTCGAGTTCGCGCCGCTGCTGGAGGATGCCGCCATCGGCATCTGGCAGCCCGACCTGTCGAAATGCGGCGGCATCACCGAGGCGCTGCGCATCGCGGCCATCGCCTCGGCGCACAAGATCGCGGTGCATCCGCACAGCTCGATGACCGGGCTGAACCAGGCGGCCAGCATCCACTTCCTCTGCGCCATCGACAATGCCGGATATTTCGAGGCCGACGTGTCGCGGGGAAACCTGTTCCGCGACGCGCTGGTCAGCGAACCCTGGCGCATCGGCGCGGATGGCTGCGTCCGGCCGCCGGAAGCGCCGGGCATCGGCCTGGAGGTCGATGAGGAATGGCTGCGCGCCCATCCCGCGATCGAGGGGCCCGGCTACGTGTGAATTCGAAATAGCGCGACTGCCCCGGCAGAGGGCGGCGCGCACGCAACAGGAGGCGTTCATGACACAGCATACCGGGCGGGGCCTGCTCCGCCGCCTCGCGCTCGTCGCCCTCGCGGCCTGCGCTCCCCTTGCGGCCCGCGCCGCCGAGCCGGGCTTCCCGGCCCGCGAGATCCGGTTCCTCAATCCGTTCGCGCCCGGCGGCACCTCCGACCTGATCGGCCGGATCCTGGCCGAGCAGCTGGGGAAGCAGATCGGCCAGAACGTCATCGTCGAGAACCGGACCGGCGCCGGCGGCGTCGTCGCGACGCAGGAGCTGGCCCGCAGCGCGCCCGACGGCCACACCCTGTTGCTGGCCTCGATGGGGATCCTGACCATCACGCCGCAGATGCAGAGCCTGCCCTACGACGTGCAGAAGGATCTCGTGCCCGTCGCCAACATCGCCTCAGTGTACAACATCCTCGTCACCGGGCCGCGCTCGGAGATTCGGAGCTGGCAGGATGTGGCACGGCTCGGCAAGGAGCGCGGGCGCAATCTGAGCTGCGCCACGGTGGGCGCCGGTTCCAGCCAGCAACTCTCCTGCATCCTGTTCGCCGCCCTGACCGGGTCCCAGATCACCCAGGTGCCCTACCGGGGCGGCGCGCCGGCCATTCTCGACATCTCCAGCGGGCGGGTCGACGTGATGTTCGGCAACATGCCGGAATTCATCGGCCAGATCCGCGACGGAGGGCTGCGTGCCGTGGCCTACGGCGCACAAGCCGCCTCGCCGCTGATGCCGGAGCTGCCGGTGATCTCGAAGGATGGATTGCCGGGCTTCGTGATCCCCAGCTGGTTCGGCGTGGTGGTGCCAGGCGGCACGCCGCAGGCCATCGTCGACCGCTGGAACGCCGAGCTGAACCGCGCCCTGGCCTCGCCCGAGGTGCAGCGCCGCTTCACCGAGAACGGGCTGATGCGCATCGGCGGCACGCGCGACGACTTCCAGCGGCACATCGAGGCGGACCGGGCCCGCTGGGGAGCCATCATCCGCGAGCACAACATCCGCGCCGAATAACGGCCGGCGCCGGGGGTGGCTGCCGCTTCCCGGGCCTGATGCCGCCGGCCTCGACGGGCCGGCGGCGGTTCATTCCGCCATGGCGGCGGGTTGGCGGCGGAACAGGGCGGCGAAGCGATCAAGCTCGGCCGGGGTCATGTGAAGCCCGCGCTTGGTGTGGCGGCACAGCGCGTCCTCCGGCTCGCGCACCCATTCCTCGCGCCGCATCCATTCGAGCTCGCGCTCGGTGATGCCGCCCCCCAGATCCTGGCCGAGATCCTCCCGCCGGCGCGCAGCGCCGAGCACGCGGTCCAGCTCGCCGCCATAGCAGCGGAACAGGCGTCGCAGCAGGGCGGGATCCAGGAACGCGTAGCGCTGCGCCGCCTGCTGCAGGAAGGCCGCGGCGCCGAAGCCGCCGAGATCTCCGCCCGGCAGAACCGCGCCGGCGGTCCAGGCGGGCGCCCTGTTGCCCTGCGCGGCGCAGAGCTGGCCGGCCGCATCCTCGGCCAGGCGGCGGTAGGTGGTGATCTTGCC
Source organism: Teichococcus vastitatis (assembly GCF_003604215.1). Taxonomy (GTDB): domain Bacteria; phylum Pseudomonadota; class Alphaproteobacteria; order Acetobacterales; family Acetobacteraceae; genus Pseudoroseomonas; species Pseudoroseomonas vastitatis. The sequence goes on along the minus strand of NZ_QXGS01000004.1, from coordinate 185,590 downwards.
GCCGAACACCGACAACAGCGGCGGGCCGTCGCGGTCGAGCTTCAAGACGTAGTCACGGGTCACCGCCGAAGGATTGTCGGCGCCATCATCCTGTAGCGGACGAACGCCGGAATACCTCCAGACCACGTCGGCCGGCGCGATGCCGCGTCGGAAGGCGCGCGACACGGCGCGGCAGAGATAGGCGGCTTCCTCCGGCGTGCAGCGCGGCGGGCCGTCCGCCGGGTCATGCAGCACGTCGGTGGTGCCGACCAGGGTGAAGCGGCCCTCATAGGGGATCACGAACACGATCCGCCGGTCATCGTTCTGCAGGATGTAGGCGTGGTCGCCCTGGTACAGTGCCGGCAGCACGATATGGCTGCCGCGCACCAGCCGGACGCGGCCCGGCGCCGCGATGCGGGTGGCGTCCAGCGCCTGCATCACCCAGGGCCAGCGGCATTGGCGATGGCGCGCGCGGTGACGCTGCGGGTGCGGCCGGTCGCGACGTCGCGCAGCTCGCACCGCCATCCATCGGTGGCGCGCCGCGCTCCCGTGAAGTTCGTGCGCACGCAGATCTCGGCGCCGCGCGCCGCCGCGTCGCGCGCGTTGAGCAGCACGAGCCGTGCATCCTCGACCCAGGCGTCGGAATAAGCGAAGCCGTGCCGCAGGCTGTCCCGCAGCGGCGCGCCGGCCGGGTGGCGCCGCAGGTCCAGCGACTCGCTGGGCGGCAGCGTCACCCGCTTGGCCAGATGGTCGTACAGGAACAGGCCCAGGCGCAGCATCCGGCGTGGCCGCATCTCCGGTTCGTGCGGCAGCACGAAGCGCATCGGCCAGATGATGTGCGGCGCGGCCCGCAGCAGCACCTCGCGCTCCGCCAGGGCTTCGCGCACCAAGCGGAACTCGCGGCGCTCCAGGTAGCGCAACCCGCCATGCACCAGCTTGGAGGAGGCGGAGGAGGTGGCGCCGGCCAGGTCGCCGCGCTCGGCCAGAAGAACGGACAGGCCGCGTCCCGCGGCGTCGCGGGCGATGCCGGCGCCGTTGGCGCCGCCACCGACCACCAGCAGGTCAACGCTGTCGCGCGGCATCACAGCAGCCTCGCGCGCAGCCGGGTCACCGCCACCTCGGCGATCAGCACCACCACCAGGATGGCGAGCAGGATGGTCGCCACGCGGTCCCAGTGGAAGAAGTTGATGGCGTTGTCGAGCACCAGTCCGATGCCGCCGGCGCCGACCAGGCCCAGCACGGCGCTTTCCCGCACGTTGATGTCCCAGCGGAACAGCGCGATGCCCCAGAAGGCCGGCTGCACCTGCGGCCAGACGCCCTTCAGCAATTCGCTGCCCCAGGGTGCACCGGCGGCGCGCAGCGCCTCGCGCGGGCCGTGCGCGGTTTCCTCCAGCGCTTCCGACAGCAGCTTGCCGACGAAGCCCACCGAGCGGAAGGCGATGGCGAACACGCCGGCCGCCGGGCCAGGCCCGAACACCGCCACGAACAGCAGCGCCCAGACCAGTGAATTGACCGAGCGCGACGTCACCAGGCCGAGCTGCGCCAGCACGTTGAGCGGCCGGATCGTGCAGATGTTGCGCACCGCCAGCAGGGCCAGCGGCACCGCCAGCACGAAGCACAGCAGCGTGCCGAGCGGCGCGATGTGCAGCGTCTCGACCAGCGCGTTGTGCACCCCGGGCCAGTAATGCGACAGCGCCGGCGGCCACATGCGCAGCAGGAGGTCGCCCATCTGTTCCGGCGCATCGGCCAGAAACTCGGGAATGATGTCGATGCTGCGCACGGCCCAGACCACGGCGGCGACGCAGACCAGCCAGATCAGCCAGCGGCCGATGCGCTGCGCCGGGGTGTGGCGGGTCCATTCGCGCCGCAGCGGCGCCATCGGGTCCAGGGCGGGGGGCGGGGACACGGCGTTCATCGCAGCGCTGCCCGCACGCGGCCAGAGACCAGCTCGGCCAGGAAGATCAGCGCGATGATCGACAGCAGGATGGCACAACAGAAGTCGTAGTCGAAGCGCTTGAAGGCCGCGAACAGGGTGCCGCCGATGCCGCCCGCACCGACAATGCCCACCAGCGTCGAGTTTCGCAGGTTGCTGTCGATCTGGTACAGACAGAAGCCGATGAAGCGGGAGGCGACCTGCGGCAGCACCGCATAGCTCATCACCTTCATTGGCCCGGCACCGGTGGCGCGGATGGCCTCGACCTGCTTCATCGAGATTTCCTCCACGGCCTCGGCGAACAGCTTGGCGATGAAGCCGATCGAGGCCACCACCAGCGCCGCCGTGCCGGCCAGCGCGCCGAAGCCGATCGCCTTCACGAACAGGATCGCGACGATCACGTAGTGCAGCGAGCGGCACACCGCGATCACCGCGCGCACCGGCCCCGAAATCCACCAGGGCGACAGGTTGCGCGCCGCCAGCAGGCCGAGCGGCAGCGAGATCAGGATGCCGAGGGCCGAGGCCAGCACGGCGATCTGCAGGCTTTCCAGCAGGCCTTCCAGCAACAGGTTCCAGCGCTCGAAATTGGGCGGCACCATGCGGCCGAGCAGCCTGCCGCCTTCGCCGAGGCCGTGGCTGACACGGTCCCAGGTGAGGCCGAGCGTGGTGCTGGCCCAGATGGCATAGGCGGCCAGCGCCAGCAGCGCGAGCCGCAGCGGCCAGTTGGGCGCGAAGGCGCGCCGCGCGGCGAGGCTGGCGCTCACAGCCAGTCCTCCCCGCCATAGATGGCGCGCAGGTGGTCGGTGCGCAGATCCTCGGGAGGCCCGTCGAAGATCACGCTGCCGCCGGCATGCCGATGATGCGGCGGGGTAGCGCTTGGCCAGCTCCACATTGTGGATGTTGATGATGACGGGAACGTTCTCCGCCGCCGTCAGCCGGGTCAGCAGCTCCAGCACCTCGGTCGCCGTGCGCGGGTCGAGGCTGCTGGTGGGCTCATCGGCCAGCAGGATCTCAGGTCGCTGCATCAGCGCGCGGGCGATGCCGACGCGCTGGCGCTGGCCACCCGACAGCGCGTCGGCGCGCCGCGTGGCGTGCTCCGGCAGGCCGACGGCGTCCAGCAGGGCGAAGGCGCGGTCGATGTCCTCCCGCGGGTAGCGGCGCAGCCAGGCGCGCCAGAAGGACACATAGCCCAGCCGGCCGCTGAGCACGTTCTCCATCACCGTCAGGCGCTCCACCAAGTTGTATTCCTGGAACACCATGCCGATGCGGCGCCGCGCCAGCCGCAGCTGCGCGCCGCGCAGCCCGGTCAGCTCCGTGCCGCGCAGGGTGACGCTGCCGCGGGTCGGCTCCACCAGACGGTTGATGCAGCGGATCAGCGTCGACTTGCCGGTGCCGGACGGACCGATGATGGCGGTGATGCCTTCGGACCCGACCGCCAGGTCGATGCCTTTCAGCACCGGCTGGCCGGCGGTGTATTCCTTGACGAGGCCGCGGATCTGCAGCGCCGGGCCGGCGGGTGGGGCAAAGCTCGCGGACATGGATCCCGGCCGTTCAGCGCGTCCGCGCGACGTGGGTGGGCGCGGCCGGCTGCTGCTGCGCGCGCTTGCGGGCCTCGGCCTCCAGCTCCTTGCGGCTTTCCGCATTGAAAGCGGCGCGGTTGTAGGGCGCGTTCACCGCATCGGCGACGGCGCGCACCGGCGCCCATTGCTCGGCATAGGTGGCGGGCCAGAAGCGGTCATTGCCGCCCAGGTCCTTGGCCATCTGCTCGGGGAAGCGATAGGACAGGAAGCATTCGCGGATCTTGGCCGACAATTCGGGCTTCAGGTCGTTGGCCACGGCGAAGCCGCTGGTGGAAAGGGCTCGCTTTCTTAGATCACGCGGAAGGCATCCCGCTTCACCTGCCCGCGCGCCACCATTCGCGTCCACACGTCGGAAGCCACCGGCGCGGCGTCGTAGTCGCCGGCGTTGACGCCCATCACGCTGCGGTCGTGGCCGCCGGAATACACCACCTGGTAGTCCTTCTCGGGCGTCAGGCCGAGGCCGGAGAAAAAGGCCCGCGGCGCCAGATTGCCGGAATTCGACGTGGCCGAAGTGTGCGCGACCCGCTTGCCCTTCAGGTCGGCCAGCGTCTTGTACGGGCTGTCGGCCTTGAACAGCAGGGCCACGCGGTAGCTCTCGAAGCCGTCCGCATTGCCCTTCACCGCGAAGGGGACGGCGCCGGCCAGGTTCACCGCGAGAGCGGTGGGGCCGGTGGAGAAGCCCGCCACGTGCAGACGGCCGGAGCGCATCGCCTCGACCTGCGCGGCGTTCGACGTCACCTGAAAATAGACGGCGCGCTTGCCGGTGCACTGGCTGAGGTGCTCCAGGAACGGCTTGAACTGGCTGGCATACAGCGCCGGATCCTCGACCGGGGTGTAGGTGAAGACGATGGTGGAGGGGTCGCGCAGCTTCGCAGCATCGGTCGGCGCGTCGGCCGCTATGTCGCGGTTGGCGTCGCAATAGGCTTCGTCGAGGGCGCCGCGGAAGGCACAGGCGGCGTCTGCGGCGGAAGCCGGCCGCGCGGCCAGCGCCAGCAGGCCGAGGACGGAAAGAGCCAGGATCGTGCCGGCCTTGGACGGGGTGTTCATGCGGCGTGTTCCTCCGGTGCGTCGCCGCGCGCCTTGAGCAGCGCGTCGGCAAATTCGGCGAAGCCCGCGCCGCCCTCGGCGCGGGTGATGAAGGCGGGGAGCGTCGGCATGCCCGGCAGGAACGGCACAACATTGGCCACACCCACCGAGCAGTCGATCGCGGCGAACAGCGGCGCGTCGTTGGCGCTGTCCCCGACAAAGGCGACGCGGCCGCGCAGCGAGGCGAGCGGAGCGAAGCGGGCGGCGAACAGCGCCTCGATCCCGGCGTGCTTGTCTCAGTCGCCGATCCAGGCACTGACGTGGATCGAGGACACCTTTGCCTGGGCATCGTGCGCGGTGAACACGGCGGCGATGCGGCCAGCGGCGGCGAGGCCGAGCGGCCCGGCATCCTCGCAAAAGTCGATGGCCACGTCGAACAGGCGGAAGGGCTGGTCGGCCGAAAGGGCGGCGCCGGGCACCGCGCGCAGCGCCTCGTCCGCGAGGTCCATCAGGCGGGCACGGGCGCGGCGCCGCTCGGCCTCGGGCTGCGCCTGCCAGCGCCGCATGCGGCGGGCGCCGCGATCGAGGGCGTACCAGAGCGCGCCATTCTCCCCCACCACGGCCGCCACCGGCCATTGGCGGGCCATGGCGTCGCACCAGCCCGCCGGGCGGCCGGTGACCGGGATCACGGCGATGCCGGCGGCATCGAGCGCTTCCAGCGCGGCATAGGTCCGGGCAGGCAGCCGCCCTTCGGTGGCCAAGGTGTCGTCAATGTCCGTCAGCACGTAGCGGAGGGGGCGAGCAACGCCGCAGGGGCGGCGGCCAGGGGCTGCGGCATGACGGTTTCGGGATCTTCGTCTCTATGACAGACTTTCCACTGATTTATGTGGAAGGTCAAACATGAAGCCGCGGCTCAACACGCTCATCATCCGGTGCCAGCGTGACCGCCACCCGTGCCCTGGCCAGCGCCGCCGCCAGCGGACCGGCCGGCGGCGCCTCGGCCACGAGATCGGTCAGGCCCTGCAGGGGGCAGACGCATTCCAGAAAGGCGGCGCCGAATTTGCGCGTATCCACCAGCAGGAGGCGCCGGGCGGCGCGCTCCAGCATGGCGCGCTTGACCCAGGCGGCGCGGCTTTCCGCTTCGCAGGGGCCGTCCTCGGTCAAGCCGGAGGCGCCGATCACCGCCAGGTCGACATGGAAGCGGCGCAGAAAGGCGGCCGTTTCCGGGCCGTAGACGCCGCGCTCCGTCACGCTCAGCTCCCCTGGGGCGACGATCACGCGCAGGCTCGCGCAGGCACCGGCCGCCACGGCGGCGTCGAGGCTGTTGGTCAGCAGCGTGGCGCGGATCTCCCGGCGGGCCAGGGCGCGGGCGAAATGCGTGGTGGTGCTGCCGGCATCCAGCATCACCACCGCGTCCGGCGGCACCAGCAGGGCGGCGGCGCGGCCGATGCGCGAGCGCTCGGCCACCTGCACCCGTTCCCGTTCGTCCAGCACCGGCTGGCGGGCGGCGGTGGAGGCGCCGCCATAGGTGCGCCGGACCATGCCGCGGGCGGATAATTCCTCCACGTCGCGGCGCACGGTTTCGGCCGAGACGCCGAACGCGTCGGCGAGCTCGCTGATGCGGACGGTGGGGTCGGTCGACAGCGCCTCGAGGATCGCGGCGTGACGCGCCGGCTTGCGGGGCGCGCTGGTGTTTCGTCTGGGCATGGCCGCATGGTGGCACAGCGGCCGGATCATGTGGAAGTTACCTCATCATGGCATGAGGGGAGTACCGGGCCTGCGGCCCTGCCGGCTGCGCGATCCGCCGCCCGGGAGTGGGTGGCGGGGCTATCCGGCGCGAGCAGCGGGTCGCCGATCCCGGCACCTCGAGCGCATGGTCCTCCCATGCGGATGCCGCCGGCCGAAACAGGCGCTTCGCTTGTTCGCCGCAGCCGGAATCGTCTCGGACCTGCGCCGCGGTCCCGGTCCTGGCTCCGGCAAGCGGAGCCGGTGCTGCGGGGTGCCTCTAGCCGCCGAAGAACCGGTTCGGCGGGCGCCGCAGGCCCAGATGGTCGCGCAGCGTCGGGCCGGAATAGGCGCGGCGCAGCAGGCCGCGCCGCTGCAGCTCCGGCACCACCTTGTCGACGAAATCATCCAGCCCGCCCGGCACGTGCGAGAACATCACGTTGAAGCCGTCGCAGGCCTTGGTGATCAGCCATTCCTCCATCTGGTCGGCGATGCCGCGCGGCGTGCCGACCATGGCCAGCCCGGCATAGCCGCCCAGCCGCTGCGCCAGCTGCCGCACCGTCAGCCCCTCCCGCGCGGCCAGCTGCAGGACGCGTTCGCGGCCGCTCTTGCTGGCGTTGCTGGGCGGGATGTCGGGCAGCGGGCCGTCCAGTTCGAAGCCGGACGCATCATGCCCGAGGGCGATGGACAGGGCCGCCAGGCCGCTCTGCTCGTGCACCAGCGCATCGAGCCGCGCCCGCGTGTCCCGTGCTTCCGCATCGGTATCGCCGATCACCACGAATGCGCCGGGCAGGATCTTCAGGGCATCAGGGTCGCGGCCGAGCCGTGCCATGCGGCCCTTCACATCGGCGTAGAAGCGGCGGCCATCCTCCAGCGTCGGGGTGGCGGCGAAGATCACCTCGGCGGTTTCCGCCGCCAGCTGGCGCCCGGCTTCCGAGGCGCCGGCCTGCACAATCACCGGCCAGCCCTGCACGGGACGCGCTACGTTGAGCGGGCCGCGTACCGAGAAATGCGGCCCCTTGTGGTTCAGCACATGTAGCTTGCCGGGATCGAAGAACAGCCCGTTTTGCGCGTCGCGGACAAAGGCGTCATCGGCCCAGCTGTCCCACAGGCCGGTGACCACGTCGAAGAATTCGCGGCCGCGGCGGTAGCGATCGGCATGGTCCACATGCTCCTCCAGCCCGAAATTCAGCGCCGCGTCGGGGTTGGAGGTGGTGACGATGTTCCATCCCGCCCGGCCGTTGCTGAGATGGTCGAGCGAGGCGAAGCGGCGCGCCACATGGTATGGCGCGTCGAAGGTGGTGGAGCCGGTGGCGATCAGCCCCAGCCGCTCCGTCACCACCGCCAGCGCCGGCAGCAGCGTCATCGGGTCGAAGGAGGTGACCGTGTGGGAGCGCTTCAGCGCTTCCAGCGGCATGTTCAGCACCGCGAGGTGGTCGGCCATGAAGAAGGCATCGAAGCAGCCGCGCTCCAGCGTCTGCGCGAAGCGCTTCAGGTGGGCGAAGTTGAAATTGGCATCCGGAAGGGCGCCCGGGTAGCGCCACGCGCCGGTATGGATGGTGGTGGGGCGGAGAAAGGCGCCGAGATGCAGCTGGTGTGGCTTGGGCATGCGGTGGACCCTTGTTGACCGAAGCGCGGCGGGCGAACTCAGCGGAAGGGCGGCTCGTCGAAGGCGCGCAGCTTGCGCGAATGCAGCGTCGTCAGCTGCTCTCGCAGGATGTCGAAGGTGGCGATGCCGATCGCCAGATGCTCGCTCACCGCGCGCTGATAGAAGGCGGTGGCGGCCCCGGGCAGCTTGATCTCGCCGTGCAGCGGCTTGTCGGACACGCAGAGCAGCGTGCCGTAGGGCACCCGCAGGCGGTAGCCCTGGGCCGCCAGCGTGCCGCTTTCCATGTCCACCGCGATGGCGCGCGACAGGTTGATGCGCAGCCGCTCCTGCGAGAAGCGCAGCTCCCAGTTGCGATCGTCATAGGATACCACGGTGCCGGTGCGCAGGCGCCTCTTCAGCGCCGCTCCGGCCTCACCGGTGACCTGTCCGGCGGCCTGCTGCAAGGCCACCTGCACCTCGGCGAGCGCCGGCACCGGGATCTCCGGCGGCAGCAGGTCGTCCAGGATGCGGTCGCGGCGCAGATAGCCATGCGCCAGCACGTAATCGCCGATCTCCTGGCTCTGCCGCAGCCCGCCGCAATGGCCGATCATCAGCCAGCAATGCGGCCGCGTCACCGCCAAGTGGTCCGTGATGGTTTTGGCGTTGGACGGGCCGACGCCGATGTTGATGATGGTGAGGCCATCCGCGCCGTCGGCGCGGTGCAGGTGATAGGCCGGCATCTGGAAACGCTGCCAGGGCGCCTCGGCCACCGCCGCCAGGGCCGTGGCGCGGTCCTGTCCGCGCGCCACGCTGGCGCCGCCGGGCAGCACCAGCCGGTCGTAAGGGCTGCCGTCGCGCTCGAGCTCGGCCAGGGCCCAGTCGACGAACTGGCCGATGTAGCGCTGGTAGTTGGTCAGCAGGATCCAGGGACGCAGGTCACGCCAATCCGTGCCGGTGTAGTGCATCAGCCGGCGCAGCGAATAATCCACCCGCGCCGCGTCGAACAGCGACAGCGGCAGCGGCTCGCCCTCGCGGAAGCGCCACAGCCCGTCTGCTACCTCATCACCAACCGCCGAAAGCATCGGCACCGGAAAGTGCCGCGCCAGCGCCGCCGCCGAAACGCCGCCGCGCGCCAGCTCGTCGCCGCCTTCCAGGACGTAGGGGTAGGGGATCTCCTGGTCGCTCGGCGCCACCGAGACGGCGGCGCCATATTCCATCATCAGCGGCCGCAATTGTTCCAGCAGGTAGCGGCGAAAGGCGGTGGGCTGGGTGATGGTGGTGGTGTAGACGCCCGGGCTCTGCAGCTTGGCCCAGGCGCGCCGGGTCTGCGGCAGCGGCCCGTCTGGCTGCCAGCGCAGCAGCAGCGCGGGGTAGCGGAAGGTCGCGCGCTCCGCCGCATTGGGTGGCGCGCCGCCGGCGACGAAGCGGTCCAGCGCCGTCCGCTCGGCCTGCACCGCGGCGTCGTAGAGGGCTTCCAGGGCGTCGACGGCCGCTTCCGGGCTGTCGCAGGGGGGGGCGGGGCTGCTCATGCCGCTGGTATAATCCGGCACAGGGCGCGGAGGTAGGCCGTTGCGCGGCGAAGGGCCGCGGTCCAGTTTGGCCGGCCCGCCATGCAGAGCGGGAGCAAGGGAAGGAGAAGCCTCCATGATGAATCGCCGAGATGGGCTGACACTGGCCGGTGCGCTGGCGGCCGCGAATGCCGTTCTGGGCTCCGCGCCGTCGCGCGCGGCGGCGCCGATGCCGTCCGCCGGGGCGGCGCCGACCGTTCGCACCCCCGTGAGCTTCACGCCGCCGGCCGGCGCCTGTGATTGCCACGTGCATGTGTTTCCCGATCCGGCAAAGTTCCCCTTCTGGGGCGGACGCGGCTACACCCCGCCCATCGCCACCGCCGATCACCTGCTGGCGCTGCAAAAGGCGATGGGCCTCGATCGCGTGGTGATCGTGCAGCCCAGCGTCTACGGCACCGACAATGCGGCGACGCTGGATGGGCTGCGGCAGCTCGGGCCACGCCGCGCGCGGGGTGTGGCGGTGATCGGCGCCGACACCACGCCGCAGGCGCTGGACGCCATGCACGCGGCCGGAATCCGCGGCATCCGCGTGAATCTGGAAACCGGCGGCATCACCGACCCGGCCGCCGCCGCCCGCATCCTGGACGATGCGGTGGCGCGCATCCAGGGACGGCCCTGGCACCTGCAGGTTTATGCCCGGCTGCCGGTAGTGGCGGCGCTGCAGGAGCGGCTTTCCGCCTTGCCGATGCCGGTGGTGTTCGACCATTTCGCCGGCGCCCAGGCTGCCCAGGGCGTCGACCAGCCGGGCTTTGCCGCGGTGCTGGGCCTGGTGCGGACGGGGCGCGCCTATGTGAAGATTTCTGGTGCCTACCGCGCCTCGGACGAGGCGCCAGACTACCCGGCGGTGGCGCCGCTGGCGCGTGCCCTGGTGGCCGCCAATCCGGAACGGATCGTCTGGGGTTCCGATTGGCCACATCCGGACAGCGCGGTGCTGGCCGGCCGCAAGCCCATCGACATCGCGCCGCCCATGCCGGTCGATGATGGGCGGGTGTTGAACCTGCTGGTGGACTGGGTGCCGGACGAGGCGATGCGCCGGGCCATCCTGGTGGACAATCCCGCGCGCCTCTACGGCTTCTGAGGCGGCAAGGCTGCAGGCCGGCGTGGCGTCCGCCGGCCGCCTGACCCGCGCGGTGCCCTGAAGGCGTAGGTCTGTGCCCGGAAGGTGGATCCACTTCCCGGTGTGGACCCGGCCGAAGGTCGTCCACTTTTTGCCCCCATCTCCAGCGCCCGCGACTGCTGGCCTAATGCAGGCGGATGTCGCGCTGGGGAGGGGGGCCGAAGGATGCCGCACTGGGGAGAGGATCACGGCTGGGCCAGGGGCTACAGCGCGCGCGGAGCCGGACGCGACCTGCGGTCCGATCCGGCCTGGGGCGGCAAGGACGCATTGTCCTGGAGCTGGCCGCTGGGCACGCTGCTGACCAAGCCGGAAGCCCGCGATGCGCCCATGGTGGTCAGCATGGCCACCAACGCCGATGCCGTGGGGCACGATACGCTGGCCGCGGTCGATGTGGCGCTGCGCATCGTTGACCGTGGCATGGTGACGCTGGCGCTCGGCTCGGTGAAGGCCATCGGCTCGGCGAGCGATCCGCAGGGGGAGGGCACCTACGCCGGCGCGATGTCCGACCTGTCCGTCACCGGCGCCGACGTCGCGCTCAGCCGCACCCGCACCGACACCGGCAGCGGCGTCTCGGGCGGCAAGGCCTGGTCCAGCGAGACCGCGACCACCACGTTCCTGGCGCTGGATCTGGACGGCATCCAGCCGCTGTTCGGTCCGATCAACCGGCATTCCCAGCAGGATGGCAGCATCCGCACCCCGCCTTCGGTGCAGGGCAATCTGGCGACCTATGACGTCGATGCGAAGGTCTATGGCAGCGCCACTTATGTCGACGTGACGGCCGATGCGCTGGCGCTGGAGGATCGCTATTCCACCGTGGCCAGCATCGTTCTGGGCAGCGCCGACACGGCGCCGCGGCCGGGTGCCGAGCGCGATGCCTTCCGTGTCGGAGCGTTCTGGAACGACCGGATCAACACCGGCAGCGGTGACGACTGGATCCTCGGCCTGACCGGGAACGACGTGATCCAGTCCGGCGGCGGCGCCGACACGGTGAGCGCCGGCTGGGGCGACGATACCGTGCGGTCCGGCGCCGGCGACGACTGGGTGTTTGGCGGCGAGGGACGGGACACGATCGACCTGGGCGAGGGCAACAACCTGGCCTATGGCGGCAATGGCGGGGACCGGATCACCGCCGGCGGCGGCCATGATGCCCTGAGCGGTGGCGGCGGCGACGACCAGCTCTCGGCCGGTGGCGGCAAGAACAGTTTCCTGCTCGGCAGCGTCAGTGGCGCCGTGGATGGCAATGACACCTACTCCGCCGGCAGCGGCGCCGACTATTACCTTCTCGCCGGCCCGTTCGGTCGGGACCGGGTGAGCGGGTTCCGCGCCGCCGAAGGGGATCGCCTCGTGGGCTATGAGGGCGACTGGGGCAGCGAGGGCGGGCTGCGGTCGCTGAATGGCAACGGTCTTTCGCTGCAGCGCGGATCCGCCGACGCACGGGATCTGGTTGTCTCGGTGAAGACGGGCTGGACCACCTCGACCCTGACCCTGGACGACTTCTTCGTGTTGAATGGCGCCTATGGCAATACGCCAAGTCGTGGTGTCTTGTCCGACGATGCCGCGCTGGCGATCCTGCGCGGGATCGTCGTCGATGGCGACACCCATAGCGAGGCCACGCTGCGCATGGACCAGTTCATCATGGGCGATCTGCTCCAGATCTTGGGGTAAAGCCGGAACCGGACCGTGACGCCCGGTCCGGCACCGCGCATCGCGAGGCGGCGGCCGGAAGTGGCGACGACGGGGATGGTCCGCCGCGCCACCACCGGACGCGCAGGGTCAGGAAAGGGCGAGCTGCCCCTCGGCAGGCGCCGCGTCCTGATCGGACGGCCGCGGCGAAGCATTGGCAGGCGCCGGCCTGATCAGCACGGAATGCAGCCGGGCCCGTTCCGAGGTGAAATGGAACTTGTAGGCTTCATCGCCGCGCATGAAATCGTATTTCGAAAAGCCGTTCTCGATGGCATGGCGGATGCTGAATGCATGAAGCGCGAGGCCGGGAGACGGCAGGTCCGCCGCGTCATCGCGGCCGGCCATGTAAAACAGGACAGACTTCGTGTCCCGGTCCAGAAACAGGGCGAGCGCGCCGATGAGCCGGTTGTTCTTCCGCAAAGTGGGAAGGAGCAGGCATCCTCCTTCGGAGCAGGTCATCATCGTGATGAGGGCCTGCTGTCTCATCCGCCCCATGGCATCCCCCTTTCGCGCCTGCCACTTCGCCTCCCAGAAGGTCAACATCGACTGCAGATCCTCCTCGACCGTCTCACGCGAGGAATGCCCGAGCTGGTACTCGGAGGAGCCTTCGATCTGACGGAGAAGGCGGGTCAGCTTCTGCCGCGTGTTCGAACTGACAGAGGTCTGGAGGTACTCCGCCCAGCTGCCCGGCAAGGTGATGAAGGGGCAAACGGAGTTGTCGATGCCATCGCTCCTGTTGATCGAGGAGAAGAAGGACCCTTGCCAAGCATCAGTCGAGAGATGGCGGGCGAGGGTCATGAGGCGGTCCTTCGGTCCGGCGAAATTTTCCATCCGGATCTGCCCGCACCCGATTCTGGCACGGCATGCCTTCAGCGCCGCTGCGAGAGCGGCCATCACAGCGCCCTCGTGCTGTGGCCGGCAGATCAGGCCCGTGTAATCAGCGACCGGCGTGCCCGCCAGCGTGATCTCGATCACAGCTTCCGGCTTGGCCTCGATCTTGCGAAACCGAATTGGAAGAAAGGCAAGGTAGTCCTCGTCCTCCCGTCGGGCCTTGACTGCCAGAATGCGCCAGGATGATCCGATCCTCCGCAGATGCCGGGTCATCCATGCCCAGGACAGGAAGAAGTGCGAGCTTGCATCTTCCGCATAGACAGCGTTCCATTGACCTTGAAGCGCAGAAAGCTGCTGCAGGTCGCGAACCACTTCGATGTGCATAGGATTTTTCCCTGGTGGTGGACGTTCTGGTGGCGCGGCCGCCATGTGCATCAGTTCGGCGTCAACCGACCTCGACCATAGACGTGATGGTGACGGTAGACAGCATGTCCTCGATTACCACCGCGGAAAGATCGACTTCGCTGAAGGTGTATTCGCCATAGCCGGACGCTTCGGCCTCAGCGAAGGCGACGTTGCCAGTGAAGGACTCCTCCAGCTCGAAGTCGCCAGGATCGAGAGAGCCGCCGAAAACCGGTCCTGGATCTTGGGCATCATCGTCAGCGGTGTCCGGCATAATCTCCAAGTCGAGGGCATAGGCTTCGGATACTGACTCGTAATAGGCCATGCTACCGGCATCGGATTCCTCGCCACCAGCTTGATTGAAGCTCAGAGAGAAGCTTCGGTCCGAGCCTTCGTACACTTCAGCATAGGAGGTGGCTGTCGCATAAACGGGAGCGTCGCCACTGCCTGAGGCCAGCGCCGTCACGCTCGCGGAGGCATATCCTTCGCTCATGTTGGTATCCACGCTGGCCGTGGATCCCACACTACCCGTCGCGACCGTGTCGGTGCCAATCGCAGTGGCGTCTCCGCCTGCAACAGCCAGCATGCCGGTGGATTCGCCAGAAGTGCCGCCGGGATTGCTGCTCAGCTCGAAATCGTAGGAAGTTGTCTGCCAGGAAGATGTCTCAGGTTCGCTCAACGACACCGATGAGCTCCAAGAAGTGCTTGTGCTGCTCGTGATCCTGGGCATTGGTTCGACCCTTCCACTGAGGTCAACAAACGCTACAGGAAAATTTCCGATCTGGCAGTCTTCGTTTGCCTGAGGCGCCTTACACTTCAAGGATGAGCAACTGCCGGCAGCATCCGGCAATTTCGGACGACGCCCCATCGGCAAGGATGAGGATCTTCTGCCGAAATTAGAGTGGTTGGACCAAGCATAAGGCTCAGCACTTCAAAGCGCCGCGCTTCTGCCGTTCGCCAGCCGGAATAAGCTTATTTAGTTCTGCCGCTCCGGCGTATTCAGAACAGAAACGCTGAACAATGGCACATTGGCACCATCCCTTTCCGACAGGCCCAGCCTCCAGGCTCGAAGGACGTATCGCAAAGGGCAGTCACGAATCTCCATTGAGCACGTCCTCGCTGATGTGGTTATACACTAGCGGCGAAATTTCCCTTGGGTGTAGCTACCGAAGGTCCTTTGACCCTGTGCCACGGCAAACCGTAGCTTCTCGATTGTCGGCAAGGGCCGGCGCTTTCATCAGCGGGAGGTAAGAATGAGCGATTACGATCCCTACGACTTCGAGAAGGAGTTCGAAGTCGACGTCAAGCTGGACTTTGAAACCAATGTCGATGTCAAGGTCGACATCGAAAAGAACATCGACGTCGACATGGATCTTTGCGATCTGGAAGGCAATGGCGCCACCCTGACCCTGGACGTCGAAGCGTTCGGCGAGAACACCCTCACTGAAGTGGTGAGCACGGTGATCGCCACCGACGGAATGTCCAGTGTGACGGTGGAGGCAGGGGCCTTCGTCAACTAACGATCCTGCGCCGTGCAGGGCCGGCACAAGACGGGCAGGACCTTGCGCAGAATCCTATCGGGAAGCTCCGGAACTGCCGTTCCGGGGCTTTTCGGCGTCTGGCACGGAAAGGCAATCGTCCTTGCTTCGAAGTGCCACGCGGCGCGGGCAACGCCCACACCGCCTGCATATCGGCGGCTTCTTCAACGCTGGAGCCAGCAGCCATCCACTACGTCCGGTGAACTCGGACAGTGAGCGTCCGGGCGAATATAAGACCAAAGCACTAAGCCTCTTGCGCTGCTATTTTCCCCCGGTCGCCATTCCTAGTCTGCACGGACGGCAAGCTGACAGCTGGGCCAATGAGGGAGCGCTAAGCGATGGCCGACAATCCTAAGAAGAACCAGATCATTCAGGGTGACTTCACGGTCGATGTCCAGCTTGGATCAATCGCCGTTCCAGTGGATCCAATGCGGCCTCCTACGGGCGACATGGCCCGGGCCGGCATGATCTCGGCGCAGGAGATCCTGTCCAAGACGGCACTGCGCCGCGCGGGCTGGGAGATCGATGGCAAGAATGCGGCCGAGAAGCGCGCCATGAAGGCGGATGAACGGAGCCGCGTGGCGGAGGACAAGGCAGAGGCCGCCGAGGAGAAGGCACGACACCTGCAGGATCCTCCCTCTGGATCCAATTCGGGAATGAACACGCGGGTGGAGAATGAGGAACGGGCGAAGGGTCCGAGCAAGCCTCTCACTGCCGAAGAAACAGCGAACTTTACCGACGCACGCACTGCCACTCTTGCCGCGGCGAGCACGGACACGGTCACCGCCAGCGCCGTATCCTACACCACTATCGAGCTGACCGCCGGTAACGACACGAGGGAAGTGGTGGATTCGGGCAGCTTCCGCGTGAACGGCCTGGCCGGCAATGACGTCATCACCGTCAGGGCTGGAACAACTGGCTCCGATCTCCTAGATGGTGGCGCTGGAGCCGACCGCCTGACTGGCGCTGAGACCGACGATATCTTCGTTGGTGGAGCAGGCGCGGACACCATCAATGGTGGCGCCGGTAGCGACACGGCGGACTACGCCAACTCTCCGGCTGCCTTGCTGGCCACGCTCAGCTCCAGCACGACGGCGACTGCGACGACGCGGCCCAATGGGGGAGACGCCCAGGGTGACGTGCTTTCCGGCATCGAGAATCTTGTTGGCACCGCATTTCAAGACTTCATCAGCGGCAACGCGCTCGCCAACCAGATGGTTGGTGGACTTGGTGACGATACTGTGCGGGGCAATGCAGGAAGCGATCTCCTGTATGGCGATGGGGTCGATGAGAACGCTCCGGCCGGAGGCGTCGATTTCGTAGATGGCGGTGCCGACGATGACACCCTGTATGGCGGAGGTGGAAACGACACCATCCTTGGCGGCTTCGGCAACGACCGGCTCTTCGGCGGTGCCGGAAACGACCTGCTGACGGCGGGAGACGGCAACGATGAGTTGGAGGGTGGCGATGGTGTGGACCAACTCGTGGCCAGCCTCGGCGATGACATCCTCAGGGGCGGTGCTGGTGCGGATGATCTCATCGCATCCGGTGGCAATGACCAGCTTTTCGGAGGTGAGGGCGACGACACGATGGACGGCGGCACGGGTGCCGACGCGATGAGCGGCGATGCCGGGAACGACACCCTGGCAGGCAGAGGCGGCACCGATACGATTTCAGGCGGGGAAGGGGATGATCTCCTGGATGGCGGGGAGGACAACGACTCCATCTCTGGCGGAAACGGCAACGACACGCTGATCGCCGGAGCCGGTGCGGACGCACTGGACGGTGGCGCCGGCATCGATGTTGCCAACTATGCCACTGCCACCGGCGCGGTGGGCGTCGATCTCCTGGCCGGAGCGGGAACCGGCGTGGCCGCGGGCGATACCTTCGTGGGCATCGAGAATGCCACAGGTTCGGGTTTCGCGGATATCCTCGTCGGCAACGCCGGTGACAACGTCTTTGTCGGTGGCGGCGGAGCCGATCGGATCGTCGGGCAAAGTGGCGTCGACACCGCCGACTATTCGGCTTCCGCTTCGGCCATTTCCCTGCGGTTCAACGCGACCCTGGCTGACCCCACCCTGGCCGGAACCGGTACCGGCGGGGATGCGGAAGGCGACAGCCTGCAGCTGATCGAGCGGGTGATCGGATCGAGCTTCGCGGACACGCTGACGGGCGGCGAACTGAACGACATCTTCGTCGGCGGTCTCGGAGCGGACGTTCTCGATGGCGGCGCTGGAACCGACAGCGCCGACTACTCGTTCTCGACGGGCGGGGTGGCCGCGAACCTCCTGACCGGTGCCGGCCCGGATGGCGATCAGCTCAGCAACATGGAGAACCTGATCGGATCGGCCTTCAATGATGTGCTCACCGGCAACGCTGCCACAAACCGCCTTGAGGGCGGTGCCGGCCGGGACAAGCTGGTCAGCGGGGCGGGAAATGACATCCTGATCGGAAGCAGCAATGGCGACCTCCTGGTTGCGAATGGAGCTGGGCAGAAGCAACTCGTAGGTGATGGGGGTACGGATGGCGGCCCTGCCGGTCTTGATGTCTACCGGATCATCGGAACCGGAGCCACGGCCGGTGCGCAGTTCAACATCATCCTGAACTACCAGTCCCAGGAGAATATCGAGATGAATTCCCTGAGCGCCGTGGGTTCGACGACGATCAACATCGGGGGAACCGATTATCGGGGCCTTCTGCTGCAAAGCACGACCAGCGGCCTCGCCCACAACACGATCATTCCGGTGGGCGTGGCGGCCACGACCACGGCTGCGCAGGTCGGCAGCTTCTACAACAGCTTGAACGCCCTCGATGCGGATGGACGTGATCTCCTCGTCAGCAGCAGCTTCACCGCCGACAGCCCCTGGATCGGCTGAAGGCCGATGGTGCGGAAAGAAACCGGATCATGGCCCCCATTGATGCCATGAAGCTGAAGCCGCAGGCCGTGACGGAGCTCGATCGCGCCGTCGCGGCCTGTCGCTCCACGGTCGGGGTTCTGGGATTGTTCAGTCTGGTGATCAACCTGCTGATGCTCGCTCCCTCCTTGTACATGCTGCAGGTCTATGATCGCGTCATGACCACGGGTTCAGTGGAAACGCTGGTCATGCTGACCCTGATGGTGGCACTTGCCCTATTCGCGATGGGCTTCCTTGACGCATTAAGGGCCGCCATCACGGTGCGGATGGGCTGCTGGCTCAGCGGACGGCTCGGCCCCGCGTATCTCGCGAATGGCGTGCGCATGCGGCTCATCAGCGAGAGTGCAGGTGCGCAGCCGCTTCGGGATCTGGCAACGGTGCAGGGCTTCGTCGCCTCGCCCGGGGTGCACGTGTTCTTTGACGCACCCTGGTCCCCGTTGTTCCTGGTGCTGATCTGGATGCTGCATCCCTGGTTGGGCACGCTGGCGGTCGCTTCCAGCATCCTGCTGCTGGGCTTCGGCGTAGCGAATGAATATCTCACCCGCTCCTCGGCCATGACCTCCAGCGTGGCGCAGATCGGCGCGATGCAATTGGCCGAGGCCACCATCCGTAACGCCGAGGTGGTCAAGGCCATGGGCATGCTGCCGGCGCTGCTGGCGCGCTGGCACGACAGCAACGCGACGGGCCTGGCGGCGCAGCAGCGAGCGGGCGAGCGGGGAAGCCTGCTGCTCGGCATCACGAAGTCGCTGCGATACTTTGTCCAGTCGGCGACGCTGGGGCTCGGCGCCTATCTCGTGCTGCAGGGCCAGCTTTCCGGCGGAACCATGATCGCCGCCTCCATCCTGCTGGGTCGCACCCTTGCGCCGGTGGAGGCCGCCATGGGCACCTGGAAGAGCTTCGGCATGGCGCGGATCGCCTATGGGCGGCTGAAAGGCCAGCTGCGGACGCTGTCACAGGAGCCGGTGCGCACGCGCCTTCCCGAACCGAAGGGCGTCCTCACACTGAGCAACGTCAGCTTCGTACCGCCAGGCGGGCGAGTGCCGGTTTTGCGCGGCATTTCCTTCGAGGCCACGCCCGGGGAGGTGATGGCGGTGATCGGCCCCTCCGCGGGCGGCAAAAGCACCTTGTGCCGGCTGCTCGTCGGCACGGCCGATCCGACGGCCGGGGAGGTTCGCCTGGACGGCGCCGATCTGCGGCACTGGAACCCGGAGGATCTCGGCCGGCATGTCGGATACCTGCCTCAGGATGTCGAGCTGTTTTCCGGAACGGTGCGGGACAACATCGCGCGCATGGGGCATGCGGATGACGAGGCGGTGATCGAGGCCGCGTTGCGGGCCCACGCCCACGCGCTGATCCAGCAATTGCCACAGGGCTACGATACCGTCATCGGCGACGGCGGCATTCGCCTGTCCGGTGGCCAGCGGCAGCGCATTGGCCTGGCCCGTGCGGTGTACGGGCTGCCGCGCCTGATCGTGCTGGACGAGCCCAACGCCAATCTCGACACCGCCGGCGAGGCTGCGCTGGCGGCCGCCATCCATGAATTGAAGCAGCATGGATGCACCTTGCTGATCGTGGGCCACCGGCCATCAACGATCGCCCAGGCGGATCGCATCCTCCTGCTCAAGGAGGGGCGCGTGGAACTGATCGGCCCGCGCGACGAGGTGCTGAAGCGGCTCAGGAAGGCCTCCTCCAGCAAGGCGGATGCCGCACAACAGGATGAAGCGCAGAGTGCCTGAGCCGCGAGGCGCTCCCGCTCGGCCGCCGCAGCGGCCGTCCCGTGGGCAGCCCGAGATGCAGTGGAGGCCATGATCATGTCCAGGTCGCTTACCCTCATCAGGCCGACACCGGCTGCGTTGGCCACGCCCGAGTTCACCGAACTCCAGGGCGACGTGCTGGCGTTGCGGACGTCGATCCGGGCCCCGGTAAGACGGGGGCTCGTGCTGATCTTTCTGTTCCTGGGTGGCTTCTTCGCCTGGGCCGCCACGGTGCCCATCGCTGGCGGAGCCGTTGCGCCCGGCGTCGTCAGTCCGGACGGCAATCGCCGCACCGTGCAGCACCTGGAGGGAGGCATCATCGCCGAGCTCTCGGTGCGCGACGGGGACAAGGTCCAGGCGGGGCAGCGGCTCGTGGTGCTGGAAAGCCTCCAAGCTCGGACGGTGGTGAATGCGTTGACCAACCAGTACTACACGCTGCTGGCGATGCAGGCGCGCCTTCAGGCGGAGCAGGATGGCCTGAGCGACATGGAGGTGCCACAAGAACTGGCGGATCTCACGGCCAGCAATGCGGAGCTGCGCAAGGTGGTGGCGTCCCAGCGCGTGATGTTCGCCACGCGCCTGGTGGCGCGCAAGAGCCGTCTGCTGGTGCTCAGGAAGAAGATCGAGCAGTCCCAGGAACAGATCCGTGGGCTTGAAGCGCAAATCAAGAGCGCCAGCGAGCAGATTGCCCTCATCGAGGACGAGCTGAAAGGCAAGGAGCAACTGGTGCGGGCCGGCTACATGGCCCGTCCCGAAGCTCTGCGACTGCAGCGGGCGCGGGCCGAGATCCAGGGACGGAGGGAAGAATATGCCGGAACGATCGCTCGTGCGCGGCAGGTGATTGGCGAGACGCAGATGCAGATCATGGCACTGGACGCGGAACACCTCGACAAGGTGTCGGAACAATCCGACAAGACCCGCCTTGACCTGGTCGGAATCACGGAGCGTCTGCAGGCGAGCCGGGACGTGCTGACGCGAACCGTTGTGACCGCGCCGATCAGCGGAACCGTGGTCAACCTCCACTTCAAGACGGTGGAGGGCGTTATTCGGCCGGGCGAAGCTATCCTGGACATCGTTCCTGCGGAAGAAGCGCTGTTGATCGATGCCCGCGTCTCGCCCAGCGACATCGACGTGGTCAGCATCGGCCTGCCGGCGCAGGTGCACCTGACGGCCTATTCCAGCCGCAGCCTGCCGCGCATCGATGGCATGGTGCGGTCCGTATCGGCCGACCGTCTTACTGATCCCAGCAACGGCCAGCCCTACTACCTGGCACGGGTCGAGGTGGATCGGGCGGAACTGGCCCGCCTCGGATCGGCAGTCGAGCTGGTGCCTGGCATGCCGGCGGAAGTGCTGATCGTCCGAAAGGAGCGGACCATGATCCGCTACCTGCTCGAACCCCTGTTGGCAGCGTTTCGCCGCAGCTTCCGCGAAGTCTGAACGAAACACCCTGTGCCCTGGCCAACAGCACGGCGGCAGCAGCGCCCTGATCAGGGAATGATGGAGCTGACCGCCTCCGGCAGAGGCCGGCGGCATCATCGAGGACGCGGGAAGCCCGCGCAGAAGACTCAGTCTCCCGGGTGCAGCATGTCTCTTTAGGCGTAGCTGCCTGTGCGACGTGTTTCCCGGCTCGCAGCATCGATAGAGTCACACGGTGTTCGAAGCATCGGCTGGCCCGATCAGGAGCGATCATGGCACGCACCACAACCAATCTGATGACTTCCTCCTTGGCGTTAGGTCTGCAGAGCAGCGGCACAGCCGTGGGCGAGGACACCTTCACATCCGTGGACATCTCGCTGAAGGCGAAGGCGACGGGTGCCGGGGGGAAAGTCCAGGGCACGATCACCAGCACGGCTGCGGCATATGGAGACGGCGATGGCTATGTCGCGGTGCAGAACTATGTTGATCCAGGCGACGCGAATTTCGTGAAGATTAAAACAACCAATGTGGCATCTACCGATGGCAGCTATGAGCAGAGCATCACGACGTTCACCATCAAGAACAAAGCTCACGGCCCGTCGAAGCACACGGAGTCCGTCAAGTCCGTGACAATCGAGGATCCGCCTGCTGTGGTGAGCGGGAACGCGGCGCTGATCAGCATCGACGCCGTCGCGCAGGGGGAGGATTCGCTCATGGATGTTCAGGCAGCGGCGTTCGCGCTCGAAGATCGGTTATCAGAATCATCAGTGGAGATGATCCTCCGCCTCGAGGAACACAGCACCTTTGACGCGGCCACCGGTTTCGATCATCTCTGGATATAGGATAGTGGCGCCGGTCCGCCAGCGGACCGGCGCCGCACCTTGAGCTGACGACGGCTTCCTTTTCCGCGGCCTGTTCAACCGGATCGGGATGGCTGCACTCCTGCTCCGGTCGCGGGACATTGTGCGATGGCCGCATGGGCCGAAGCAGGCCAGGGACCGGCGATCAGAACCGGATGATCCGGCGGGATGGCTGAATCTTCGCGCCGCCGTTCAGCAGGGTCAGGCTGGGCTCCGAAGGCGGCCCCGGCGGCAACTGCTGCGCCAGCTGGCCGTCTACGGCAGCAGCAGGTATCAGCGCAGGGAGCTTGGCCGCAGTCCTGGGCATCATGGCCGCCGCCAAAAGCGCCGCCTGCGTCCGGTTGCTGGCGCCGAGCTTCCGCATGAGCTGCCGGACATGCACCTTGACCGTGGCCTCCCTGACCCCGAGCAACTGTGCGATGACCTTGTTGGATTGTCCCGCTGCCAGATGGGCCATGATGGCCTCCTGCCGATCCGTCAGGCTGCTTTTCCGCTGCTGATCGGACGCCGGCTCGATCTTCTGGATGCCGTTATGCTGCGTTGGAGACGGAGGTGCATCATGGGTATGGCCGAACAGCGCGGTTGGCGGAAAGAACGTGCCGCCACCCATGATGAAGGCCAGGGTGCGCAGCGCGACCTCCGGCTCCGTGCTGGTCGGGATGAAGCCTCGCGCCTTCGCCCGGTAGGCCGCCACCACTTCCGCCGTGTCTTCCAGATCGGAGATCACGACCACGGGGGTGTCGGGCAGCGCTTCCATGAGTGCTGCCAGCCAGCCTCCCGCCTCGGGTTGCTGCAACGGCATCGCGCCGAGGCTGAGGATGCCGAGGCGGAATTCCGTTTCCGACTCCCGCAACGACAGGGTCGCTGCGGGGGCGGTGGCCTCGACGGTCATGCCCGCGGCTTCTGCCCAGCGGGAGAGAAGGCTGGTCCAGCCGCTCCGCCGGAGGGAACGGTGATCGATCAATGCAATCGCGGCGCGTCGCTGCTCACCCGAAGCCTGCTGCACGTTCTGTGCCCTCAACCATTCTGGCGGCCCTGGTTCGGACAAGGGTTGCCAGTTCATGCGGCCGCCCGGACCATCCGGGCGCCTGCTGCGCGAACGGGATTGCCGTTCGCGTCCCTGAACGGAAGAGGATTATGCGCCACGGTTGAAGCTGGACCCATGGCGCAGAAGGAGGACGGACCGATCCATGTCGATAAGCGGATTGGGCATGGCAAATGCCCGGTTGGGATGTTTCTCCCAAAGGGCCATGGACCCACGATCCGGACGGTTACGCCCGAAGTGGTAAGGCGCCCTCGTTCAAGACGGCGACGAGGTCCGCCGGTGGGGACGCCAGGGCCGTGATGTCCGCAGCCAGCTCCGTTCCTTCGCTGCCGCTCAGGATCTGCAGGGCCGCCTGGGTTCTGTTCGAGACGCCGAGCTTGCGCATGATCTGCCGCACATGAACCTTCACGGTGGATTCGCACATGTGCAGCTCCCGGCCGATCAGCTTGTTCGAGTAACCGCGGCGAAGGTAATGCAGAACTTCGCGCTGACGCTGCGTGAAGGCGCTTTCATCCATCGGGCTGCTGGCTTCTGTATCGACCAGGATCGGTTCCGGATCGGCCGCTGCCTGTTCCAGCATCG
This sequence comes from Teichococcus vastitatis, assembly GCF_003604215.1. Lineage (GTDB taxonomy): Bacteria > Pseudomonadota > Alphaproteobacteria > Acetobacterales > Acetobacteraceae > Pseudoroseomonas > Pseudoroseomonas vastitatis. The sequence goes on along the minus strand of NZ_QXGS01000004.1, from coordinate 162,048 downwards.
CCTCTGGCGGAAAGAACATCCCGCCGCCGATGACGAAGGCCAGGGCGTGAATGGCCCGGCGCGGCTCCATATGCGTGGCGATGAAGCCCTGCACACCGGCGGTAAAGCAGGCGCGGACCTCCGCCGCCGTGCTGTGGTCGGAGATGACCGCGATCGGACAGCCCGGCGGAGCCTGCCGCCGCAGGGAAGCCAGGAGTTGCTGCGCATCCGGCTGCATTGCATGAATGGAGCCGAGATCCACCAGGATGGCCGAGACGTTTTGCGGAACCTGATCCATCTGCTCCGGATCGGCTTCCTGCACGGTGCAGGCCTGCCCCTGGGACAGGGCGCTTTGCTGGATGAAGCTGCACAATCCGGCCCTTCTCAGGGGATACCTGTCGAGAAGCAGGATGTTCCAATGATCCTGACTGACCGGGTCCGACGCGTTCATTTGTTTGCCTCCCGTACTGTGAGGCCGCCGAAGAAGGCGGTACTGGACAAGGAGCCGGCGGGAAGCCGGCCGTCAAAGAAGAGGTTCTCTCCTCCAAGCGAGAGGAAGGGACCACAGAACCTTCACGTTGGCAAATCGCAACGAGAGAGTTTTGTTCAAATTTATACTAGCGAGCGCCTGGAGCATCTCAGGAAATGAGAATTCCTCCAAATAGAGCAAAATGCCCAGAAGTAGGCACCGGCCCTTTGCTTCGGCCCGCGCATGTTGACGATCAGCATTGGGTCGCAGGCGATAGTCGGAGCACGGTTCAACCCGCCCAGGCCAGCCAACGCGGCCGGGCCGCCGCTGTCCGGTACCGGACCTGATGACGCGGTTGGGCGGCCTGGATCTGCCCGGTTCATGCGGGCTTCGTTGGCCGGGATGAACCGCGGGCGCCCTGAATCCCGCCGTCACGGGCCCGGTTCGGCGGGATCAGCCGGGATCACGGCATGGCATGGAATGGTTCACAGCCGACCGTCTGCATCCTGCCGCGCTTCCGCCGTACATCCCCGGCCAAATCCCCGCTGGCCGGTGCTGGTGGGTCGGTCCGTGTTGCGGCCAAAACGAGTTGAAGCCTGCTCCGCCAGTGAGCGGGACGCTTCCGAGGCTCCGCGACCATGACCGCCGCCGTCAGGCGCTGAGCGACCGGCGATCACGCCCGCGATATTGAACGTCGCGGGCATCGCGCCCGCGCCGCAATCTCAGATGCAGCGCCCGCCATCCACTTCCATGGCGACACCGGTGATCATGGAGGCCTCGTCCGAGCACAGGAAGCAGGCGGCGTTGCCCATGTCCTCCGGCGTCGAGAATCGGCCGAGCGGAATGGTGGACAGGAACTTGGCGCGGATCTCCGCCGTGTCCTGGCCCATGAAGGTGGCCAGCAGCGGGGTTTCGCCGGCCACCGGGTTCAGCGCGTTGACGCGGATGCCGAAGGGCGCCAGCTCCACCGCCATGGAACGCGTTGCGGTGATCACCCAGCCTTTCGACGCGTTGTACCAGGTCAGGTTCGGCCGCGGGCTGACTCCCGCGGTGGACGCGATATTGAGGATCGCGCCGCGCTTCTGCGCCTTCAGGAACGGCACCATCTCGCGCGCCGCCAGGTAGATCGCCTTGACGTTGATGGCCAGGATGGCATCGAACTTTTCCTCCGACAGTTCCTCCATCGGCTGCGGCGTGTGGCCGATGCCGGCATTGTTGACCAGGATGTCGAGCCCGCCGAAGCCGTCGCGCGCGACGTCCAGCATGGCCCGAGCGCCGGCCGCCGTGGCCACGTCGGCGGTGACGGGCCGCGCCGCCTCGCCGATGCTGGCGGCCACGCGTTCCGCCGCCGCGGCGTCGCGGTCGGCGACCACCACACGGGCGCCCTCGGCCACGAATTTGCGGACGATGCCCTCGCCGAAACCCGAGCCGCCGCCGGTGACGATGGCGACCTTGCCTTGCAGTCGCATGCGCTTTCTCCCTGTTGTTGGTCAGCCGTGGCGGATGGCGATGGTCTTCAGCGAGGCAAAGGAATACAGCGCCTCGAAGCCTTTCTCCCGCCCATGGCCGGAACGCTTCACTCCGCCGAACGGCAGTTCCACGCCGCCGCCGGCGCCGTAGTTGTTGATGAACACCTGTCCCGTCTCGATGCCGCGCGCCATGCGCAGGGCGCGGCCGACATCGGCGGTCCAGACGCCGGCCACCAGCCCGTAATCGGTGCCATTGGCGATGGCCAGCGCCTCCGCCTCGTCCTTGAAAGGGATGACCACCTGCACGGGGCCGAAGATCTCCTCCTGCGCCAGCCGCGAGTCCACCGAGGCACCGGCCACCAGCGTCGGCGGCACATAGTAGCCGCCCGATGGCGCGCCGGAGGCGAGGCCGCCTTCGGCCGCCACCACCAGCCCGTCGCGCGGCACGCTGTCGAGGTAGCCGCGCACGATCTCCTGCTGCCGGGCCGAAACCAGGGGACCCATGTCGAGATCGTCCATCGCCGGGCCGGCGCGCAGCGCGCGGTAGCGCTCCGCCATGGCGGCCAGCACCCGATCATGCACCGCGCTCTGCACCAGGATGCGCGACGCGGCGGAGCAGGTCTGCCCGGCGTTCTGGATGCCGGCATTCACCAGAAAGGGCAGGGCGGCTTCGACGTCGGCATCGGCGAACACGATCTGCGGCGACTTGCCGCCCAGCTCCAGCGTCACCGGCACGGCGTTGCGCGCCGCCGCCGCCTGCACCAGCGCGCCCACCGCGACGGAGCCGGTGAAGGAGATGTGGTTGATGCCGCGATGCGCGGACAGCGCCGCGCCGGCTTCCTCGCCGGTGCCGGAGACGAGGTTCACCGCGCCGGCCGGGAAGCCGGCCTCCTGGGCCAGACGGGCATAGGCGATGGCGGTGAGGCAGGCTTCCTCGGCCGGCTTGATCACCACCGCGTTGCCCATCGCCAGCGCGGCGGTGACCGAGCGGCCGATGATCTGCATCGGATAGTTCCACGGCACGATGTGGCCGGTGACGCCGAGCGGCTCATGCACCGTCATCACCGTGTAGCCATCCAGATAGGGAATGGTGTCGCCGTGCAGCTTGTCGGCGGCGCCGCCGTAGAATTCGAGGTAGCGCGCCAGCGCCAGCGCGTCCGCCTTGGCTTGGCGCAGCGGCTTGCCGACGTCGAGCGCTTCCAGCCGGGCCAGCTCGTCAACGCGCTCCAACACGAGGCGGGACATGGCGGTGAGCAGCCGGCCGCGCTCGGTGGCGGTCATGTGCCCCCAGGCGCCGCGGCGGGCTTCCTGGGCGGCGGCCACGGCGCGGTCGATGTCCTCGGCCTCGCTGCGGGCGATGGCGGCGAGTCGGCTGCCATCTGACGGGTTGAGCAGCGGCATGGTCTCGCGCCCGGCGGGCTCGTGCCACTCGCCGCCGATCAGGTTGAGGCGGGTGTCGAACGGGACAGCATCCATCTCCGGGCTTCCTCCATGGCGTCGGGGCCCGGACAGGCCGGGCGCGGCCATGGAGTATCGCCAAAGAACCGCTGCGCCAACCGCGGGGCAGGGGTGCCTAGCGGCAGCTCTCGCCCTGGCGGCGGAAATCCAGCACCCGCCCCTCGCGGATCTCGAAGGTCACCAGGCAGGGCACCGGCTCGTAGCCGGAGCCCCCGAGCGGAATGCCGACCCCGATGCCGGTGCCGAACCCGCCGCCGCGGCCATAACGCCCGCCGCCGAAGCTGCCGCCGCCCACGCCAAAGGAGAAGCCGGAGGAGGCGGGGGCGGCGGTGCCGCCGAAATCATATTCCAGGAAGCGGCGGCCTTCCGCATCGTAGACGCGCTGCGGCACGCCCAGGCCCTCCACCAGCCGGACCTCGGGCTGCGCCACGTAGCTGGCCATGCGGCGGTCGAAATCCGCGGTGCCGCCGCCGGCGCAGGCGGCAAGCAGCCCCAGCGCGAGACCCAGAACGGCGTGGGTGAGGGGTTTGCGCATCTTCGGAATCCTCCATCGGCAATGCGGCTGGCGCGGCGACACGCCCGGCAGGTTAACGCCCGACAAGCCGTTCCGGGCGCAGGCAGACCAGGCGCGGCCTGCGCGACGCCGGCGGCAGCGGCACGGCGCGGTTGGCGCGGCGCGCTTCGGCCGTCATGAAGCGCCGGGCTTCCTGCCGGCCGCCGAGCAGCAGCGCCGGCCGCAGCCCCCGGGCGCAGACATCGCCCACCGCATCCCGCGACAGCGGCACCGGGCCGCCGCCACCCCAGGCCTTGCCCAGCCGTGCCAGGGCAACGCGGCGGCTGTAGGCCGCCCCGCGCTCCGCCTCGCCGGAATGATAGCGGCCGATCGCGGCGCCCCAGTCGCCGGTCTGCCCCTGGAGCGACCGAAGGAAGCGTACGGCGTAGCGGAGGTTGGCCGCCGGGTCGAAGGCGTCTTCCAGGCTCGCGAAGGCCTGCGGGTGGTACAGCAGGTTGACCTGCATGCAGCCGACATCGATCGAACGGACACCGCGCGCCTGCAATTCCCGCACCCGGGCAATGGCGGCGGACTTGCTGGGGGCGTAGTGGCTTTCCCCCTCTGCATTGACCGACCAGGGCCAGGGCTGCGGGGCGCCGGCCGGGCTGCGCCGGCCGGTTTCCACCAGGGCAATGGCACTCAGCAACCCGGCCGGCACGCCGGAAGCCGGCTCGGCGGCGGCGATGGCCTCGCGGCAGACTGTCCAATCCCCCGATTCGGCCCGCGTGGCGCGGGGCACGGCCAGGAGGGCGGCCAGCAGCGCGAGGGTGGCGAGGCTTCGGAGCATGCGTCCAGGTGCCGGTTGCCCGGCGGCGAGGCAAGTGCGGCGGCGATCACGATGCGGCGTCCGGACGCCTGCGGCAGCAAGGAGTCGCGGCGGGCGGCGAGCGGCCCGCAAGCCAATTCCTGGGGTGAGCATGCGAATTTACACACCATATCTGGATTAAGAAGGTGTTGAAGCGGGCAGCGGCCCGGTGCAAAGCTGCGCCCGACCTGCCCAGTTTGCCGAGGGATTTGCACCTTGCTCGATGCCGTTCAGCTTGCCGCCGATATTCAGCTTGCCGGGCATGGCCAGGTTCGCGTGGACCGTTCCCGCGACGCGCTGCTGACCGATTTCGGCAAGGCCACGCTCGACGACCGCTACCTGATGCCGGGCGAATCCTACCAGGACCTGTTTGCCCGCGTCGCCAGCGCCTATGGCGACGATGCGGCGCACGCCCAGCGCATCTACGACTACATCTCGAAGCTGTGGTTCATGCCGGCGACGCCGGTGCTGTCGAATGGCGGCACCACGCGCGGCCTGCCGATCTCCTGCTTCCTGAACGAGGCGAATGACAGCCTGGACGGCATCGTCGGGTTGTGGAACGAGAATGTTTGGCTGGCGTCGAAGGGCGGCGGCATCGGCTCCTACTGGGGCAATCTGCGCTCCATCGGCGAGAAGGTCGGGCAGAACGGCAAGACCTCGGGCATCATCCCGTTCATCCGCGTCATGGACAGCCTGACGCTGGCGATCTCCCAGGGTTCGCTGCGGCGCGGCTCGGCGGCGGTGTACCTGCCGGTCTCCCACCCGGAGATCGAGGAGTTCATCGACATGCGCCGCCCGACCGGCGGCGACCCGAACCGCAAGGCGCTGAACCTGCACCACGGCATCCTGATCCCGGATGCCTTCATGCGGGCGGTCGAGGCCGACGAGGAATGGGCGCTGTGCTCGCCGAAGGACGGCGCGGTGATCCGCAAGATCCCGGCGCGCGGCCTGTGGATCCGCATCCTGATGGCGCGGATCGAGCAGGGCGAGCCCTACATCATCTATTCCGACCACGTGAACCGGGCCCAGCCCGAGCACCAGAAGCTCGCCGGGCTGGAGGTGAAGACTTCCAACCTGTGTTCCGAGATCACCCTGCCTACGGGGCGCGACCAGCACGGGCAGGAGCGTACGGCGGTGTGCTGCCTGTCCTCGCTAAACCTCGAGACCTGGTTCGAGTGGAAGGATGAGGCGAGCTTCATCCCCGATGTGATGCGGTTCCTGGACAATGTTCTGCAGGACTTCATCGACAAGGCGCCGGATTCCATGGCGCGCGCCAAGTACAGCGCCATGCGCGAGCGTTCGGTCGGCCTCGGCGTGATGGGCTTCCATTCCTTTCTGCAGTCGCAGAACGTGCCGTTCGAGAGCGTCATCGCCAAGGTGTGGAACAGGAAGATGTTCCGCCACATGCGCGAGCAGGCCGACATCGCCTCCCGTACCCTGGCCGATGAGCGCGGGCCATGCCCCGACGCCGCCGAATACGGCTTCAACGAGCGTTTCTCCAACAAGATGGCGATCGCGCCCACCGCCTCCATCTCGATCATCTGCGGCGGTGCCTCCCCGGGTATCGAGCCGATCGCGGCCAATGTCTACAACCACAAAACGCTGTCCGGCTCCTTCATCGTGCGCAACCCGTACCTGAAGAAGGTGCTGGCCAGGCACGGCCGCGACGACGACGAGACCTGGACGCTGGTGACCGTCAACAAGGGCAGCGTGCAACACCTCGACTTCCTGGATGAACAGGAGAAGGCGGTGTTCAAGACGGCCTTCGAACTGGACCAGCGCTGGGTGGTGGAGCACGCCGCCGACCGCACGCCCTTCATCTGCCAGTCGCAATCGGTGAACCTGTTCCTGCCGGCCGATGTGCACAAGCGCGACCTGCACCAGATCCACTTCCAGGCCTGGAAGAAGGGCCTGAAGTCGCTCTACTATTGCCGCTCGCTGTCCATCCAGCGTGCCGACACGATCAGCGAGAAGGTCTCGGCCCAGCCCGCCCTCGGCTTCGCCGCGGCGACCAGCCTGGAGGCGGTGCTGCCGGACGCGCCGTCCCTCGGCACCCGGGCGGTGGCCGGGCAGGGCACCGATTACGAGGAATGCCTGGCCTGCCAATGACGGCAGCGCGCCGGGGCGGGCCGGCGGGACCGGCGCTCAGGCTGCCCGTCCGCGCCGGCTGGCTTCCGGAGGGGACGGGCCGGGCTTGACCCGGCCCCGTCACCGCGCTTAGCCCCGGCGTGACGATGACCCCCGATCCGCTCCGGGCCCGCACCACCGGCCCTGCCGCACAGGATGCGCCGGACCTGCCGCACTCGCCCTGGTTGCTGGGCGTCCTGGCGGTGTTCGCGCTGCTGTTCTGCGCCGGCTTCGTGGCGCTGGGCCAGTGGCAGCTGGCGCGGCGGGAATGGAAGCGGGAGCTGATCGCGCGGGTCGATGCCCGGGTGAATGCGCAAACCGCGCCTGCGCCCGGTCCGGCGGAATGGCCGCGGCTCACCGCCGCCGGTGCCGAATACCGGCGCCTCCAGGTCTCGGGCCGCTTCATCCCCGGCCGGGACACCTTGATCGACACCAACACGGAGCGCGGCCCGGGCCACTGGGTGATGAGCCCCCTGCTGACCGGCGAGGGATTCCTGCTGCTGGTGAATCGCGGCTTCGTCGGCGGGGAGCGTGGCTTCGAGACCGGGCCGGCGCGGCCCGTGCCGGAAGCGCCGGTCACCCTGACAGGGCTGCTGCGGGTGGACGAGCCCGGCGGCGCGCTGTGGCGGCCCAATGATCCGGCGGCCGGTCGCTGGAGCTCCCGCGACGTCGGCGCCATTGCGCGGGCGCGTGGCCTGGGGCCGCAGCCGGTGGCGCCCTATTTCCTCGATGCTGCACCATCGCCGGCATTGCCCAGCCCACCGGTGGCCGGCCTGACGATGACCAGCTTTCCCAACAACCACCTGATCTATGCCGTCACATGGTACGGGCTGGCCGTGATGACGGCGGGCGGCGCCGCGCTGGTCGGGCGGCATGAATGGCGGTTGCGCCGGGCGGCGCGGGCCGGCCGGTAATCCACCGACTCAGGCGACAGCGACGGCCCCGCCGCTTATAATCCGCCGCAGCCTGTTGCGCCCGGCCTGTTCGGCCGAAGGGCGGAGCAAGCGCCGCCCCGTCGGGGCTGCTGGCCTCGCGATCCATGTCACGACCCTGGCGCCCTGCCGCCCGCCTCGGGCGGTGCGGGCAGGGCGCCCACGACCGCCGGAGTTCTCCCGCCATGCCCGACCAGCCCGAGAAGATGGACCTGCTGACGGCCAACCCTGTCTACAAGCCGTTCCGCTACCCCTGGGCCTATGACGCCTGGATGACACAGCAGCGCGTCCACTGGCTGCCGGAAGAAGTTCCGATGGCCGACGACGTGAAGGACTGGCAGAAGAACCTGACCGACAGCGAGCGCAACCTCGTCACGCAGATCTTCCGCTTCTTCACCCAGGCGGATGTCGAGGTGAACGGCGCGTACATGAAGCACTACAGTCAGGTCTTCAAGCCGACCGAGGTGCTGATGATGCTGTCGGCCTTCTCCAACATCGAGACGATCCACATCGCCGCCTATTCGCACCTGCTCGATACCATCGGCATGCCCGAGACCGAGTACCAGGCCTTCCTGAAATACAAGGAGATGAAGGACAAGTACGACTACATGCAGTCCTTCACGGTGGACAACAAGGCGGAGATCGCCAAGACGCTGGCAGCCTTCGGCGCGTTCACCGAGGGGCTGCAGCTCTTCGCCTCCTTCGCGATCCTGCTGAACTTCCCGCGCTTCAACAAGATGAAGGGCATGGGACAGATCGTGACCTGGTCGGTGCGCGACGAGACGCTGCACTGCCTGTCCGTGATCCGGCTGTTCCGCACCTTCATCCAGGAGAACCCGGAAATCTGGACGCCGGAGTTCCGCCAGGAGCTGGTCACCATCTGCACCACCATCGTCGAGCATGAGGACGCTTTCATCGACCTCGCCTTCGAGCTGGGCGGCGTGCAAGGCATGACGCCGGAGGACATCAAGCTCTACATCCGCTTCATCGCCGACCGCCGGCTGCAGCAGCTCGGCCTCGAACCGCATTATGGTGTCGAGAAGAATCCGCTGCCCTGGTTGGACGAGATCCTGAACGCCGTGGAGCACATGAACTTCTTCGAGGGCAGGGCCACGGAATATTCCAAGGCTAGTACCCGGGGCTCCTGGGAAGAAGCCTGGGCACCTTCGATCGGCGAGAACTGGACGGCCGATCAGAGCGAAAGCTTCAACGGTCCCCTCCGGGTTTGAGGCCGATGCCGCTCAGCCTCTGCCACGAATAGGCTGAGCCGTGTCCACGTTGGCGAAAGGGGCCGGGTTAATCCTCCGGCCCCGTTTCATGCGGCCGAAGATGCTGGCCGGCCCAACGCCCATGCGCTCGGCTATGGAGAGCATGGTGGCTCCCGTTCCTCTTCCGAGGCGACAGGCCGCGGCCGTACCGGGAACAACCGAAGCAGGCGCCGCCGATGGTGGCCGCCCATACTTTCCTGCGGCGTCAGGATTCATCTGCCGATCGTCGGGATCGGATCCTGTACGTCCGGAACATGAATAGGTGCACAGAAAAATCCGGTTCGTCGATGGGCGGGCCAGCAGGCAATCGTGTCAAACCGCGTGGTGGCTGCTGATCAGGAAGCTGCGGTGGCAACGTCTCGCCGGTTCCTGCGGACAGGCCGCGCGTTACCCCAGCGCGAGAAGCAGTGCCCCGTAACCCATCACACCCAACAGGAACGCGTCGAAGCGGCTCTTCCGCTCCTCCGGCAGCTCTTCCTTCATGACGTTCAGCACCACGCCGCCTGCCAGAAACGCAAAGAGGCCATCCACGATCGTGCGTGGTACCTCCAGCATCCACCCGGCGAGCCAGCCCAGCAGAATAGCCGCCGCCAGGATCCAGCGCGCGGTACTGTTGTACACTCGTGGGTGGTCGAGCTGCATGCCATAGTCATTGGACAAGAAATGCAATCCCATGGCGCCGCCATAGAGCAGCAGGGAGGCGAGACCGGCTTCCTCACGGTGCAGCAGGAGGTAGCCGATGATCAGATTGTACAGGGTCAGGCTGCCGACATGCAGCCAGAACACGCCTCCGGCTTTCTCGTCGGCTCCTGTTGACGACTCCCCGGATGATCCCCTGGCAAGCCGCACGCGGCGCTCTACGCCGTAGAAGGCGACCAGCCCGACAAGGGCGATGACGAAGTAGAGGGTTTCCGAATCGACCCCGGCCCGGCGGTGGGCTGCCGCCAGATCGGGCAGCAGATGCAGGAAGATGTAGGCCACTGCGGCGCCACCCGCGGCGGAAAGCCAGCGGCTGCGCGGGACGCCGCTCAGGACCCGCATCTGACTGACGAAGATGTGGATCGCGGCCAGGCAGGCGGCGATCAGCAGGGCGGCGACGGAAAGGCTCATCGGGGCTTTCTCCCTCGGGCAGGAGAGCGCAACCCCGGCAACCATGACGAGGTTGCGCCGCCGGCTGAATGCGACGAGCCCGGCGCGTGATGATTATGGCGAAACCATGGCGAACGCCCGCAGTTAACCCGGCAGGCAGCCGCGAAGGCTGCGCGATGCCAGACAGGGTTTGGCAAGCCCATCCCCGGCGCGCTGGAAGCCAGAGTTCAGGATCTCATCCTGACGAATCCGCGTTGGCGGACCGGCAGATCATCGCCGTACTGGCAGGTCATCCACCCAAGCGGAGACGGAGAACATCATGGTCGACAAGGATCGCATGGAAGGCAAGACCGAGCAGGCCAAGGGTTCGCTCAAGAAGGGTGCCGGCGAAATCATGGGCGACGAGAAGATAAAGGCCGAGGGCCAGGCCGACAAGGCCAAGGGCAAGGTGCAGGACACCTATGGCGCGGCAAAGGACAAGGTCCGCGATGCCGCGGACAAGACCTGAGAGCGACTGAACGAAGTCCAACGGTGCCCGCCCGCGCGATGCTCTGGCGGGCAGCCGAAGCATATTGCTGGAATCTGTCCAGGACACAGGGGGAACTTATGATCGGTGGACTTCTCAAGCTGTTCGGAGGCGCGGTCGGGCTCATCTTCCTGATCGGCCTCGTTGTCGTGATCGGCCTGTTCGCTCTGGTATTCTGACATACCTCATCATGGGTCATGGCATGCCCTCCACTCCGAGGGCGTCATCAACCAGGATGCCTGACGAACTCTGCTGAGTAGCGCCGACGAAGCAGAGCAAAGCCTCTGTCTCCAAGCCACTTCGAGCGCCAGCGTCGCTGCTGCTGCAATGGCTCCAGCCGATCAGCGAAGCTCGTGGCCTGCATCAGGCAACCCGATCGGCGCTGCTCTCGTCTCCGCCGGTCAGGCACGGCATGAACGTGGAGCCGACGGAGATGAGGTGCGGTTCGGGCATCACCTGCCGGGTGCGGCTGCGGGACCGGCAAGCGGCCGGCACGTGGCGTGCCCGCCTCAGATCTGGCTCACAGCTTCAGGCGAGGGATCTTCATTAGCTGAACCGCTTCCGCCCATGATCGATCGAAGTGGTACTCGACCTCCTCGAAGCTTTGGGTCGGGAGCACGAACAGGAAGCGGAACGGCTCGGCGCCAGTGTTGGTCGCCGGTGCCAGGCATCTGCCGGAATGAACATGGAGATGCCAGGATGCAGGTGGTGGGCAACTCCCTCGACCTCCACCACACCTTCTCCATCGACAACGTGGTAGATCTCTGCTGGCTCATGATGGTGAAGGGGCAGGATACCTCCAGGCGCTATCTCAGCCAGCCCTATGCTCATCGAAGTCGTGGCCGTTTTCGTCCCTGAAAAGATGAGGTTTCACCGTACCTTGGTCTTCTCGGCGGCTTCAGGATTGTCCCACGACACCCAGCGATCCTCGGTGACGTCCATCCTTACTCCGACCATGGCACTCTCCTCAGCAGTCCGGCCGTTTTCATCGGCAGCCATCTCCCTCACAACGTCGTTCAGCAGGCTTCGTTATGCGTCTCAGCCGGAAACCGTTTCGCAGCATGATGCCCTCCGACACGGACGCCCGGGTGTTAGCCTCCTCATTTTGAGCGCTCCACCAAGGGCCAACCGGCCTGCGTGATCTACTGGACCGCTGAGCAGGCCATCAACGTCTGGGCGGCGCCGTCGACGATGCGGCAGCCAATGCAGCTGGCGCATGTGCAACCTTGGCAGTATCATCAGCAACAAATGTGCGACCCTGGAACTTACCCGGGTCCAGGCACTACAGCACTGGCGACCTGCCGCCGCCTGGCCCGTCTCTCCACATCATGGCCTGGGTCCCCGCTGCAAGCCTGGAAACGTGAGCGCGAGGTTTCTAGACCGCGCCGAGGAATGCCGGCTCCGGGACTGTGTAAGGTCACTCCGTGGAGATATCCGCAACATGCCCAGCCTTGATGGCGGGCGGGCTCGGATGCGCGTCTTGCACGCCGCGGCGGCCGTGCCGATTCGCGATGGCGGACGGGCGTTAACCGTCGCGCTGGCGAGCGCTCGGTCGGGAAGGCGTCGGCGCTGTCGTGTGGCACTCGATGTATTTGAAAGGACCATGCCATGGCCTCGATCCTCGACATAGCTGCGCTATTGCTCACGCTTTCGGCTCTTCTCAGTGGGCTCAATCGCCGCATCATTCGGCTTCCGCACGCGATCGGTTGCTGGTCCTGGGGCTTGCCGTCTCGCTGCTGCTGATTCTGCTGGACCTCGCAGCGCCGGATCAGCACACCTATAAAGGCCTCACCAGAGCTGTGCGGCAGGTGAACTTCACCGCGCGTGGTCATGGATGGAATGCTGGCGTTTCTGCTGTTCGCCGGCGCCCTCGGGCTCGACCTCGGCGCGTTGCGCAGCCGTGCAGGGCCGGTGGTCACCCTGGCATTGGCGGGAACCGCGATCTCCACCGCGGTCATCGGCCTGGCGTTATTGGCATCGATGCAGGCGATGGGCCAGCCTCTGTCACTGGCCTGGGCGCTGGTGTTCGGCGCGCTGATCAGCACCACCGATCCGGTTGCCGCACTGGCAAGGCTCAAGAATGTCAAAGTGCCGCCGGAACTCAAGATCGAGATGCAGGGCGAAGCCTTGTTCAACGATGGCATCGGATTGCTCCTGTTCACGCTGCTCCTCGGATAGGCCGCAGGATCAGGCGGCGACACCAGCGCCGGCACGGTTGTTCATCAGCTGGTGTGGGAGGCGGGCGGCGGCTTGGTCCTGGGGGCGTGCACAGGCTTCCTGGCCTACCGTGCGATGCGCGCGATCGACGATTTTCCGGTTGGAGTCTTGATCTCCCTGGTTCTCGTGACAGGAACCTACGCCCTGGCCGAGAGATCCGGGACGAGCGGCCCTCTTTCGGTCGTGGCGGCCGAGATGATCATTGGAGACAGGGGCCTACGCTTTGCCATGAGCAACCGGTCGCAATCCTACGTCCCCTCCTTGTGGACGCCGATTGACGAGGTGCTGAACTCGATTCTTTTTTGCTGATCGAACTGGAAGTGCTCGTGCTGCGATTCAAGCCAAGTGCGCTGGTCATCGCGGCGGCCGCGGTGCCAGTCGTGCTCGGCGCCCGCTTCGTTGCCGTTTCTGCTCCACTGCTCCTGTTCCATGACGGTTGTTGCGCAAAGATTGGTGATTCTCACTGCGACCTATGTCGTGGTGCTCTTCTCCATCATTGTTCAAGGTTCGACCCTTGGACTGGTGGCGCGGCATACCCTGCTCAAGGAAGGGTAAAAGGCCGAGGAAGCTTAGGAACTGCGCTGTTGTTCCAGGGCCGGTCTCCTGCGCCGGGGCGCCCGCCACGTCCTGTCGTCCCAGGGCTCCGGCACTGGCCGCGGCAGGCGAATTGCCCAGGCCGCGGACGTCCCTGCCGCGCTTGTTGCTGCCGGAGGCCGCGGCGCCGCCGGCCGTCATGATACGGGCGCCCTCCATGCCCAGGCGGCCCGGCGTATTCGAGCCGACGCTCTGGCGGGCGGTCACCGCTGGGCCAGGAGCCTTCCTGGTCAACCGCCCACTGAACGGGCCGAAGGAACAGGATCCGGTCCAACGTGCCGAATCGAAACAGCGCCGGCGGGCGGGGTTTCCCGGCCCCGCGCCGCGGTTTAGAACCGGCCCATGCAGCGCATCGTCCGTCTCCTGGTCCTGATCCTGATCCTCGGCCTGGGGGGATTGTGGAGCGCGGCATGGTTCACCCGGCAGCCGAACGAGGCACTGGGTGACGCATTCCTGCGCAACATCGCGCAGCTGACCGGCAGCCCGGCTCCGACCGCGATCAATGGCACCCAGCTACCCGAAGGAATGACCCTGGGCGGCCCGTTCCGCCTGGTGAATCAGAATGGGCGCAGCGTCACCGAGGCCGATTTCAGCGATACGCTGATGGTGGCCTATTTCGGCTACACCTTCTGCCCGGACATCTGCCCCACCGAGCTCGGCAGCATCGTCGCCGCGATGGACCTGCTGGCACCCGAACAGGCGGCGCGCGTCACGCCGACGCTGTTCACGGTGGATCCGGAGCGCGACACGCCGGAACACCTGAAGGCTTATGTGACGAATTTCCACCCGCGCATGGTTGGCCTCACCGGGTCAGTGCAGCAGGTGGCCGAGACGGCGCGCCGGTTCCGCGTCTTCTACAACCGGGTCGAGCGGCCGGAGATGAGCGAGTATCTGATGGATCACACGTCCTATATTTATCTCCTCGGCAAGGGCGGCGCGGTGCGCACCCTGTTGCGACCGCAATCCTCCCCGGAAGCGATCGCGGAGGCCATCCGGCAGCAACTCTCGCAATCTTGACGCTGCGCGTTAGGAAGTTGGCAAACTTTTGAGATTACCCGGTTAACGATCGTCTCAATCTGGGCAACACTGTGGCAGCGATGCCTGATGCGGGCCGATGCGAAACTCAGTGTGCGGGAAAATCCCCGGTTCGGCCGTCCAGGCCGGACCAGAGCCGCCGCCGATCAACCTTGGGAGCGAGTGCTTTATGGCGGAAGAGTGGTCAGATAGCCCGGCCGGGCGCGATGCAGTCCGAAGCGGGGCGGCGACGCCGCGGCATACGCGCCGCCTGTCGGACAAGATCCTGATCGCCTTCCACCAGGCCTGCGACCAGAATGACTTCGAGATCGCGGAAGAACTGCTGCGCATTCTCGAGAAGATGGTGACCCGTCGCCCGTCTCAGCCTGACAACAACCGCCGCAAGAACATGGAAAGCCTGGTGGCGGCCCATGAGCGGCTGTGGCTGCTCCGCCATCCCGAGAGTCAGAACCACGATTTCTGATCGCATGATCTTAGTCCTGGTGCCGTAGAAACGGCCCGCAAGGGCGCTTCGGGCTCCGAGTTGGGTGGTTGATACGGGGCTGATTGACCACGCTGTTGCGGCGTGATTTCTTCCGGTGCAACAGCAAGGAGGACGCCGCATGAGCATCCAGCTGGGGCAGATCGCCCCCGACTTCACGGCGCAAACCACGGCCGGCCCGATCCGGTTCCATGAATGGGCTGGTTCGTCCTGGGTGGTGTTCTTCAGCCATCCCAAAGACTTCACCCCCGTTTGCACCACCGAACTGGGCGAGGCGGCGCGGCTGAAGCCGGAATTCGACCGCCGCAACACCAAGATCATCGGCCTGTCCGTCGACTCCCTGGCCAATCATGGCGCCTGGGATGCCGATATCGCGGAAACCCAGGGAACGGCGGTGAACTTCCCGATGATCGCCGATAGCGACCGCTCGGTGTCGGAGCTTTACGGCATGATCCATCCGGAGGCCGATCCCTCGGTCACGGTGCGCACCGTATTCGTGATCGACCCGCAGAAGAAGGTGCGGCTCTCCCTGACCTATCCGCCCTCCACCGGCCGCAACTTTCAGGAGGTGCTGCGGGTGCTGGACAGCCTGCAGCTGACCGACCAGCACAAGGTGGCGACTCCGGTGAACTGGCAGCCAGGCGAGCGCGCCATCATCGTGCCCTCAGTCTCCGACGAGCAGGCCAGGCAACGCTTCCCGCAGGGCTGGGAAGCCCAGAAGCCCTATCTGCGCTGGGTGGAGGTGAAGGGGTCCTGATGAGCTTCACCGGTCAGGCGCAGGGTTTCTGGGGGGCGGTCGGCAACACGCCGCTGATCCGTCTCCGCCGCGCCTCCGAACTCACCGGCTGCGAGATCCTGGGCAAGGCCGAGTTCATGAATCCCGGCGGCTCGGTCAAGGATCGGGCCGCGCTGGGCATCCTGCAGGACGCGGTGGACCGCGGCCTGCTGGTGCCCGGCAGGCCGGGCACGGTGGTCGAGGGCACGGCGGGCAACACGGGCATCGGCCTGGCGCTCGCCGCCAATGCCATGGGCTGGCAAAGCGTCATCGTGGTGCCGGAAACCCAGAGCCGCGAGAAGCTCGACTTCCTGCGCATGATCGGCGCCGACCTGCGGCTGGTGCCGGCCAAGCCCTTTGCCGATCCAGGCAACTACGTCCACGTTTCCCGCCGTCTGGCGGAGGAGACGGGTGCGGTCTGGGCCAACCAGTTCGACAACCTGGCCAATGCCCGCGCGCATGAGCAGACCACCGGGCCGGAGATCTGGGCGCAGACCGAGGGCCGCATCGATGCCTTCACCTGCTCCTGCGGCACCGGCGGCACGCTGGCGGGCGTGGCGCGGGCGCTGAAGGCGCAGAATGACGCGGTGCGGATCGTGCTGGCCGATCCGGAGGGCAGCGCCTTGGCCCCGTGGGTGCAGCGGGGCGAGGTGAAGGCCACGCCCGGCAGCTCCGTGACCGAGGGAATCGGGCAGGCGGCCCGCGTTCCGGGCAATCTGGAAGGCGCCCCGATCGACGCCGCGGAGATCATCCCGGATGCCGAGGCGCTGGAGCAGGTCTTCTCCCTGTTGATCGAGGAGGGCCTGTCGGTCGGTGGCAGCGCCGGACTGAACGTGGCCGCCGCGATCCGCGTCGCCAAGGCGCTGGGGCCAGGGCACACGGTCGCCACCATCCTGTGCGACGGCGGGGCACGGTACCAGTCCAAGCTGTTCAACCCGGCTTTCCTGCGGGAAAAGGGCCTGCCGCTGCCGCACTGGCTCGGTTGATTCCGTGGCGCCGTGCCCTTGGCGGCGCGGCGCTTTCGGCCCAACCTCGCTCCCCATGACCGAAGGGGAGAGAACGGCATGAATGGCGCCGAAAGCCTGGTGCACACGCTGGTCAAGTCCGGCCTGAAGACCTGCTTCGCCAATCCCGGCACCAGCGAGATGCATTTCGTCGCCGCGCTGGACCGCATTCCCGGCCTGCGCTGCGTGCTGGGCCTGCAGGAAAACATTGTCACCGGCATGGCGGATGGCTACTGGCGCATGAGCGGCCAGCCAGCGGCGACCCTGCTGCATTGCGGCCCTGGCCTCGCCAATGGCCTCGCCAACCTGCACAATGCGCGGCGCGCCCGCAGCGGCATCGTCAACATCGTCGGCGATCAGGCGACCTATCACCGGCCCTATGACGCGCAACTCACCGCCGATACCGAGGGCTGGGCCAGGCCCGTTTCGGCCTGGGTGCGCACGGCCACCGATTCGCGCCGCGTCGGCCAGGATGCCGCCGTGGCGGTGCAGGCGGCACGCACCGCGCCGGGCGGCATCGCCACCCTGATCCTGCCCGCCGACACCGCCTGGAACGAGGGCGGGGAGCCGGCCGAGGCACTGCCCGTGCCCGCCATCCCGGCGCCCGACCCGCACGCGGTGCGCGGCGCCGCGCGGCTGTTGCGGGAGAAGCGCAACGTGCTGATCCTGCTCGGTGGCCCGGCGCTGCGGGCCGAAGCGCAGGCCCTGGCGCATCGCGTCGCTGCCGCCACCGGCGCCCGCATCCTGGCCGAGATGTCCAACGCCCGCGTCGAGCGTGGCCAAGGCCGGCCGCAGCTGGAGCGCGTGCCCTATCCCGTGGATGCCGCGGTGGAGGCGCTGAGGGACGTCGAGCACCTGATCCTGGTGAACAGCAAGGCTCCGGTCGGGTTCTTCGCCTATCCCGGCAAGCCCAGCCTGCATTATCCGGAAACGGCCACCGTCCACGTGCTGTCGCGCCATGAGGAGGATGGGTTGGCCGGGCTGCGCGCCCTGGCCGAGGAGCTGGCCGCACCGGAAGCGGCGATCCCTGATCCCGGCCCACGCCCCGAGATCGCGCGCGGGGCGCCGACACCGGAAGGCCTGGCCCGCACGGTGGCGGCGGTAATGCCGGAAGGCACCATCATCGTGGACGAGAGCGTGTCCTTCGGCCGCGGCTTCTTTCCGCACACCCACGCCGCCCCGCCGCATGACTGGCTGCAGATCACCGGCGGCGCCATCGGCTGCGGCATGCCGCTGGCCACCGGAGCCGCGATCGGCGCCGGCGGCGAGCGGCGGGTGATCAACCTGCAGGCCGACGGCTCGGCCATGTACACCTTGCAGGCGCTCTGGACTCAGGCGCGCGAGAAGCTGCCGGTGACTACCATCATCCTGTCGAACCGGAAGTACCAGATCCTGATCGGCGAGTACCAGAACGTGGGCGCCAATCCCGGTCCCACGGCGATGAGCATGCTGGATCTCAGCAATCCGGAACTGGATTGGCTCCAGCTGGCCCGGGGCATGGGGGTCGAGGCGGCGCGGGCGACGACGCTGGAGCAATGCGGCGACCTGCTGGCGCAATCCTGCGCCGGCAACGCGCCCTTCCTGATCGAGCTGATGATCTGACACGGGCGGGGCTGGGCATCGTCCCGGCCCTGGTTTTTGCGAGGGGCTCGCAGATTGGGCTTGACCACCGACCCGTAGTACTCTTTATTGCGAATAACTCGCAGTTGCAGCGAAGGCTTGGCGGACGCGGTTCTACTACCGTCCCGCCGCGACACCGGATCCCGCACTCCCCCGGGTTCCGCCAAGCCCTTGATGCGCTGCGAGGTCCGGCCGGCGACCTGCAGGGGAGGTCGCCGGCCGGGAGCGGACCGGGGAGGTCGGGCGCACTATGCGAACCGCCCGACCCAGCCGAGCGGCGCCTGAGGGGAGCGCCGCCGGTGAGACTGGATCTGCACGCGGGCAGGGCGTGCAACCCCCGGTCCGCGTTCCCCCCTTCCGCCCGGCGCCGCAGCCGGTAGGCTGCCTCGGTTCACCGAGGAGGAATCGCGGATGCCCTACATGATCCAGGCCACCGACAAGCCCGACGCGCTGGCGCTGCGCACATCGACGCGCCCGGCACACCTGAAGTTCCTGGCCGAGAACGCCGCCAAGCTGCTGGCCTGCGGCGCGTTGCTGGATGAGGCGACGGGCGAGGGAATCGGCAGCCTCTACATCCTGGACACGGAAGACCGGGCCGAGGCCGAGGCCTTCATCGCCGCCGATCCCTTCAGCAGCGCCGGGGTGTTTGGGGAAACACGGGTGGTTCGCTGGCGGAAGGCTTATCTGGACGGCAGGAGCTACCTGCCGCCCAGCTGAAGCACCGCGTCCCAGAGCGGCAGGCCGAGCAGGGCGGCGAGCCCGATCAGGGCCAGGCAGGCGCGGCGGAACAGCGCCTCGCTTGCCAGCCCGAAGATCCGGCTGCCGAGCCACAGCCCGGCGCCATAGGTGGGAGCCACGGCCAGGGCGAGGGCCAACAGCGCCGTGTCCAGCAGCCCGGCCACCAAGTAGGACAGGAAGCTAAGCAGCCCGCTGGCGGCGAAGAACAGCACGATGTTGGCGCGCAGCCGCGCCGCCGGGATGGCGCCGCCCAGCCAATAGGCGACCACGGGCGGCCCGCCCATCTGCGCCGCCCCCGAACAGAAGCCCGAGACGAGGCCTACCGCCACGGAGAGTTGCAGCCGCACCGGGCCGTGATAGCGCCAGCCAGACACCAGCAGCGCCAGCATCGCCGCCACCAGGGCGCACATGCCCCAGCGCAGCGCCACCGGGTCCGCCGTCAGCAGCAGCCACGCCCCGAGCGGCGAGCCGACCAGCGCCCCCAGCAGCAGCGTGCCGATCTCGCGCCGCCCGGCACGTTCCGAGACCTGCGCCCAGGCCCGCGGCACCAGGGGCAGCGCCATCGCGTTGTCCACCAGCATCAGCAGCGGCGCGGCGAGCTTCGGTCCCAGCACGGCGCTGGCCAGCGGAATGAAGATCAGCGCCGCGCCGAAGCCCGAGAAGCCGCGGGCGAGACCCGCGACCAGCGCCGCCAGCGCGGTGGCGACCAGCGCCGCCGCGTCGGGCATCAGCCGCGCTTGCGGCGCTGCGTGGCGGCGGGAAACAGTTCCGGCTCGGCATCCGGGGCGGCTGGCTTGGCGGCCTCGGCGGAGGCCTCCGGGCGGGGCTTCTTCTTCGCGGGCGCCTTGCGGGCCGGCTTCGCCACCGCCTGGGCGGGGGCGACGCTGTCTTCCACCACCATGCGGCCCAGCGGCTTCTTCTTCGGCGCCGGATTGCCCGCGGCCACGTCGAGCGCGGCGGCGATGTCCTCCACCAGATCCTCGACATCCTCCAGCCCGACCGACAGGCGCACGGCCCCGTCGGAAATGCCGAGCCGCGCCCGCTCCTCCGCCCCCACCTTCGAATGCGTGGTGGTGGCGGGATGGGTGATCAGACTCTTGGAGTCGCCAAGGTTGTTGGAGATGTCGATCACCCGCAGCGCGTCCAGGAAGCGGAACGCCGTTTCCTTGCCGCCCTTCAGCGCGAAGGAGACCAGCGTGCCGCCGCCGGACATCTGCTTCTTGGCCAGTTCATATTGCGGATGGCTGGACAGGAAGGGGTAGCAGACCTGCTCCACCTCGCTGCGCTCTTCCAGCATCTGGGCGATGGTGGCGGCGGAGCGGCTCATCGCCGGCACGCGGAGGTGCAGGGTTTCCAGCCCCTTCAGGATCACCCAGGCATTGAAGGGCGAGAGGGCCGGGCCGGTGTTGCGGATAAAGGGCTGCAGCACCTCCTCGACCCATTTCTTGGAGCCGAGCACGGCGCCGCCCAGCACGCGGCCCTGGCCGTCGAAATGCTTGGTGGCCGAATACACCACCACATCGGCGCCGAGCCGCATCGGCTTCTGCAGCAGCGGCGTGGCGAAGACGTTGTCCACCACCACCACGGCCCCGGCCTTGTGGGCGAGATCGCACACCGCCTTCAGATCCACCAGCTCCAGCATCGGGTTGGAGGGTGTTTCCAGCAGCACCATCTGGCATGGGCGCCGGAAGGCGGCTTCCCATTGCGCCAGGTCGCTGCCGTCGACGAACTCGGTCTGGATGCCGTAGCGCGGCAGCAGGTTGGCGACGATCCAGTAGCAGGAACCGAACAGCGCCCGCGACGCCACCACCCGGTCGCCCGCCTTGAGGTGCGCCAGCATGGCCGCCGACACCGCCGCCATCCCGGTCGCGGTGGCGCGGCAGGCCTCGGCGCCTTCAAGCAGGGCGAGGCGCGCCTCCAGCATCTGCACCGTGGGATTGCCGAAACGCGAATATTGGAAGTGCTCCACCTCCCCGGTGAAGGTCTGCTCGGCCTGCAGCGCGCTGTCATAAACGAAGCCGGAGGTGAGGAAGAGAGCCTCGCCCGTTTCGTCCAGGTTGGTGCGCATCTGGCCGCCGCGGACCAGCTGGGTGGCGGGGCGCAGCGGACGAGGGGAAGCGGGCTTGGCCATCTTCGGGCAAACTTTCGGGCTTGCAGTTCACACAACCCGGCCCGGTCGGGCGGCTCCCGAAGCGCGCGGAACCGCCGCGGCCGTTTAGCGCGATTGTTTAAGCTCGCCGCAAGCTGGCCGGACAAATCGCGAGCGCCCCATCAACGGGGCGCGCGGACCTTACGCCCGGCTTGCCGAGGGCACAAGGCCGGGCTAGAACCACTGTCAGATGCGGGCGTAGTTCAGAGGTAGAACGTCAGCTTCCCAAGCTGAATGTCGTGGGTTCAATTCCCATCGCCCGCTCCATCTCCTTCAGACATCATGGGTGACATGCACCCCGGGCAGTTGCCCGTTGTTCCATTTGCCGTCGAGCGCCCGCTCGACCTGCGCCGCAAGCTGCAGCAGCAGCCCGTCCCCTGCCTGCTTCGTTTGCGCCTGGATGCCGAGCGGCAAGCCATGCGCCTGCCGGCCCAGCGGCATGGAAAGCCCCGGAATGCCGCACAGATTGGACAGCGGCGTGTAGGCGAAGAACTTCCACAGATTGTTGAACCAGTCCCGCACATCGGGATTGTCGCTGATGGTCAGGTATTCGGTGGTGCCCACGGGTGGCGTCGGCAAGGCGGTGATCGGCGTCAGCAGGATATCATACCGCTCGAAGAAGGCCCCGAAGGCGCGGGCCGTGCTGTTGAACACCGCCTGCATGGCGTATCGCTCCGAGAAGCTGGCGCCGATGCCGGCTTCCCAGATGCGGATGTTCATCGGCTCCACCAGATCCGCCGGTGGCCGCTCCAGCCCCTTCTGCCGCAGCAGCGCGGCGATGGTTTGCGCGAAGTTCGTGATGTAGCAGGTGGTCTGGGCAGCGTAGGCGGCGCGGAAATCCACCTCCGGCACCGCCCATTCGACATAATGGCCGAGCCCTTCCAGCAAGCGGCCCATCCGTTCCAGCTCGGCGACGAATTCCGGCACGGCGCGGTAGTCGCCCCATTCATGCGACAACGCGATGCGCAGCGGCCCGGGGTCCCGCCGGATCAGCTCCGAATACGGCTCGGGCGGCGTCCAGTACGGCATGAACTCGCCCGGCGCGCCGCCGCGGCAGCTGTCGATGAACAGGGCCGTGTCGCGCACCGTGCGGCTCTGGCACCCCTGGGTGGACACCAGGCCGGACAGATCCGACAGGCCGGGCGCGATCGACAGCACTCCGCGCGACGGCTTCAGCCCCAGATTGCCGTTGACCCCGGCCGGGATGCGGATCGAGCCGCCGCCATCGGTGGCGTGCGACAGCGGCACCGCCCCCGCCGCCACCATCGCCGCCGTGCCGGCGGAGGAGCCGCAGGTGGTATAGGCCGTGTTCCAGGGATTGCGGGTGACGCACACCGCAGGGTTTTCCGCCGAGGAGCAACAGCCGAATTCCGGCGTGGTGGTGCGGCCGATGATGTTGAGCCCCGCCTGCCGGATGCGCCCCGTCAGGAAGCTGTCCGCGGCCGCCACATTGCCGCGCATCAGCAGCGAGCCCATCTCCTGCCGCCGGCCGCGCAGCGTTGGCCCCAGATCCTTCATCAGGTAGGGCACGCCGGCAAAGGCGCCTTGCGGGTTCATGCCGTCGCGCAGCGGATCGGCGAGGACGTCCTCGAACACCTCGACCACGGCGTCCAGCGCGGGGTTGGTGCGGGCGATGGCGGCGGCGGCCTGGGCCGCCAGTTCGGCCGGCGTCACCTCGCCGCGGCGGACGCGTTCCGCCAGGGCGACGCCGTCATGCCGGTGCCATTCCTCCCAGCTCATCGCCAACGTCATGCCGCCCCCTCCTTCACCCGGAGCGGCCCAGCCTAGGCCTGGTCCAGGCAGGGTCAAGCGGAGCGGAAGGCGGGCCCTGGAGGGCTCTGGATCAGCGCAGCGGCGCCGCCGCCTCCAGCGCCCGCAGCAGAACGCCTTCCGTCAGGATCTGCGGCAACACCTCGGCCTCGCCACCGCCTGCCGGATAGAGCAGGTAGAGCGGCACCCCTTCACGGCCGAAGGAGCGCAGGGCGGCGGCGATCTCCGGGCCGCCATCGGTCCAGTCGCCTTCCAGCACGGCGATGTTGCGCTGGGCGAAGGCGGCCAGCACCGCCTCGCGCCGCAGCGCCACCCGCTCATTCACCTTGCAGGTGATGCACCATGCGGCGGTCATGTTGACGAAGACCGGCCGCTTCTCGGCGCGCAGCTCGGCCAGGCGCTGCTCCGACCAGGCTTCCGCCCCGGCCATCGACGGCGCGCCGGCTCGCGCCGCGGGCGTTGCCGGCAGCATCGTCAGTGCTCCCAGGGCCAGCGCGAGCCCGGCCGCCGCACCGAGCCAGCCGAGCCGCCGCCCGACCGGCCGCTGCGCCCGCTGGACCCATCCCACCGCCCAGCCGGTGAAGCCGATGCCCAGGGCCCCCACCAGCGCCAGCCCCAGCCCGACCGGTGCGACCTGCTGCGCCAGCACCCAGAACAGCCACAATGCGGCGCCGTACATCGGGAAGGCCAGGATCTGCCGCAGCACTTCCATCCAGGCGCCCGGCCGCGGCAGCAGCTTCGCCAGATCCGGCCAGATCCCCAGCAGCGCATAAGGCGCCGCCATGCCGATGCCGAGCGCGATGAAGATGCCAAGGCCTTCCAGATAGGGCAGCACCATGGCGCTGCCGATGGCGGCGGCCATGAACGGGGCGGTGCAGGGGGTTGCAACCAGCACGGCCAGGGCGCCGGTGGCGAGGCTGCCGGCATGGCCACCCTGCGCTACTAGGCTGCTGCCGGCACCCACCGGCCCGCCGACGCGGAACACGCCGGACAGGTTCAGCCCCACCGCCAGCATCAGCCAGGCCATGCCGGCCACGAACACCGGGGCGGTGAACTGGAAGCCCCAGCCCACCGCCATGCCGGCCATGCGCAGGCCCACCATGATGCCGCCCAGGGCCAGAAAGGACAGCACCACCCCCAGCGTGTAGGAGGCGGCATGGCCGCGCACCGCGCCGCGCGCCACGCCGGAGAGCCGCGCCAACGCCATGGCCTTCATGGCCAGGATCGGAAACACGCAGGGCATCAGGTTCAGCACCAGCCCGCCCAGCGCCGCCAGCAGCAACGCCTTCCACAGCGGCAACGCATCCATCTCGCCCGCCAGGGGTGGCGGCACCGCCCCGGGCTCTGGCGCGATGTCATAGGCGCTGCGGGTTCCGGCCCCATCGGTCAGCACCAGCACGCCAGCTGCCGGCCCGTGCGGCATCGGCGCCATGCCCCGCTTCAGGTTCAGCCGCACCGTGCCCTGCTGGATCTGCGGCATCTGCGGCGACGCATGGTCGATCAGGCCGGGATCGTGGGGAAAGAACTGCGCGTCCTGCAGGGTGGCCGGGGAGAAATCCGGACTGTCCAGCCGCAGCGCACCCGTCTCGCCATCGAAGCCGATCTGGGCCTCCCAGGGGGCCGGGCGCGGCCGGACGGCATCGGCGGCGCGGAACGCCTGCGACAGAACCGGATCGGGACGCGGCGCCGCCCGCACCGGCAGGTCGAGCCGGAAATGGCCTTCCTCGGGAACGCAGATGTCCTTGCAGATCAGCCAGGTGGCGGTGGCCTCGAGGATCAGGCTGTCGCCCGGCCGCAGCCCGGCGGGGGCGGTCACACGGAATGGCAGCAGCACCGCGTTCTCGTAGCCGTAATTCATCAACGGCCCGAAGGGCAGGGCACGCGGCGCCGGCCATTCGAATTCGCCGGCCTGGAGGCCGGCGGGGGCGGTGAAGCGGATCTCGGGCGGGGCGCCGGCGTCGCCGGGATTGCGCCAGTAGGTGTGCCAGCCCGGCTCCAGCTTCTGCTGCAGCCCGAGGCGAAGGCTCTGCCCCGGCGCAATGGCCGCCGCATCGGTGACCAGGGTCATGCTGGCGCGCTCGGTCCGTACTGCGGCGCTTTCCAGCGCGGCGAGCGGCAGGGCAGGGGCCAGAACGGCCAGCGCGGCCAGGGCGACGGGGAGCAGGCGCGGCATGGAAGGGTGAAAGCCGATTCCGGCCGCCAGGAAAAGGGGTGGCTGGTGACGAAGCATTGCAGCGTGCCGCACGTCCCCGACAGCGCGGTTTCCCCGAGGCCGCGATCTGCCCTATGCCCCAGCCCATGTTGCTGCCCGAGCTGCCTGTTTCCGAAGCCTTGCCGCGCCTAGCCGAAGCCCTGCGCGCCGGCTCAAACGCCGTGCTGGTGGCGCCACCCGGCGCCGGCAAGACCACGCTGGTGCCGCTGATGCTGAAGGATGAGCCCTGGGCGGCGGGCCAGACCATCCTGGTGCTGGAGCCGCGCCGCGTCGCCGCGCGCGCCGCCGCCCGGCGCATGTCGGAACTGCTGGGCGAGACGCTGGGCCGCACCGTGGGCGTCGTCACCCGCCTCGATCGCGCCATCTCCGACGCCACGCGGGTGGAGGTGGTGACGGAAGGGCTGCTGGTGCGCCGGCTGCAATCCGATCCCGGGCTGGAGGGCGTCGCGGCGGTGCTGTTCGACGAGGCGCATGAGCGCAACCTCGACACCGACCTGGCGCTGGCGCTGTGCCTCGACTTGCAGCGCGCGCTGCGCCCCGAGTTGCGCCTGCTGGCCATGTCGGCCACGCTGGAGGCCGAAGGCTTCGCCCGGCTGCTGGACGCGCCGGTGATCGAGAGCCTGGGCCGCGCCTTCCCAGTGGCGGTGGAATATCGCCAGCGCGACCTCCGGGACGGGCGCGACCTGCCGGAAGCCATGGCCTCGGCGATCCGCGGCGCCCTGGCGGAGCATCCCGGCGACGTGCTCGCCTTTCTGCCCGGCTGGGGCGAGATCCGCCGCACGGCCGAGCGGCTGGGGGGCATCGCCGCCGAGGTGCTGCCGCTGCACGGCGAGTTGTCACCGGCCGAGCAGGACCGGGCGCTGAACCCGTCCGCCCGCCGCAAGGTGGTGCTGGCCACCTCCATCGCCGAAACCTCGCTCACCGTGCCGGGGGTGCGCATCGTGGTGGATGGCGGCTTCCGCCGTGCGCCGCGCCTCGACCCGGCCACCGGCCTGTCGCGCCTGGCCACGCTGCGCATCTCCCGCGCCGCCGCCGAGCAGCGCGCCGGCCGCGCCGGCCGCACCGAGCCGGGCGTCGCCATCCGCCTCTGGACCGAGGCGCTGCATCGCGGCCTGCCCGTGTCCGACCGGCCGGAGATCCTGGAATCCGAATTGTCCGGCTTGGCGCTGGATTGCGCCGCCTGGGGCGCCGATCCGGCGCAGATGGCGTTTCTCGACCAGCCGCCCGCCGGCACCCTGGCCGCCGCCCACGCCCTGCTGCGCGACCTCGATGCGCTGGACGGGGAAGCGCGCGTCACCGCGATGGGGCGGCGCATGGCCCGCCTCGGCACCCATCCGCGCCTCGCCCGCATGATGGCCGAGGCCGCGAACGAGGACGAGGCGGCGCTGGCCGCCGAACTCGCCGCGCTGCTGGAGGAGCGCGACCCGATCCGCGGCCGCGAGGCGCCGTCCGACATCCAGCTGCGGCTCGACCTGCTGCAGGGCGGCGACGACCCGAACGCCGACCGCGCCGCGCTCGGCCGCATCCGCCGCGCCGTGTCGCTGCACCGCCGGCGCCTCGGCGTGCCGGCCGGCGCGGAGCCGCAGGGCGATCCCGGCCTGCTGCTGGCGGCGGGCTTCCCCGACCGCATCGCCGCCAAGCGCGGCACCATGGACGGCGCCTTTCGCCTCAGCTCCGGTCAGGGCGCCCGGCTGCCGGCCACCGATCGTCTGGGCAAATCGCCGCTGCTGGCCGTCGCCGACCTGGAGCTGGCCGGCACCGAGGCGCGCATCCGCATGGCCGCTCCGCTGACCCGGGAAGCGCTGGAGCGGAAGTTCCCCGATCGCCTGGTGCGCGAGGAGGGCGCCGCCTTCGACCCGCGCACCGGCAGCGTGGTGGCCCGGCGCCGCCTGCGCCTTGGCCCGCTGGTGCTGGAGGAGGCGACGCTGCCGCATGCCGATCCGCATGCCGTCGCGGTGGTGCTGGCCGAGGCGGCGGCGGGCCGCGCTTTCCGTGACCTCGACTGGAGCAAGGCAGCCGAGCAGACCCGGGCCCGGCTGGGCTGGATGCACAGGATCGAAGGGAACCAGGAAGGGAGCGGCTGGCCCGACATGTCGGATGCCGCGTTGGCGGCGGGCGGCGCGGCCTGGCTGGTGCCGTGGCTGTCCGGGCTCAGCAAGCTGTCGCAGCTGAAGGGGCTCGATGCCGTGGCCATGCTGCGCGCCCTGGCGCCGCACCCGCTGCCGCGGCGGCTGGATGCCGAGCTGCCACCGCGGGTTGAACTGCCGGCCGGCCGCTCCGCCGCCATCGACTACACTGGCGAGGTGCCCCGCCTGGAGGCGCGGGCGCAATGGTTGTTCGGCCTAGCCGACCTGCCCAGGCTGGCCGGGGGGCGCATCCCGCTGCAGGTGGCGCTGCTGTCGCCGGCCGGGCGGCCGATCGCCGTCACTGCCGACCTGCCGGGCTTCTGGCGCGGTGCCTGGGCCGAGGTGCGCAAGGAGATGCGCGGCCGCTATCCCCGCCACAACTGGCCGGAGGACCCGCCGCGTGCCGCCGGCTGAAGCGGCGGCGGCACGCTGCAACCCCCTGAAGACGTCTCTGCATTGTTAGCGCAGCGACTATATGCTGTTGCGAGATGCCGTTCCGGCCGTTGCACGAAGGATGCCCTGCCACATGCCTGCACCCCGCCGCTCCGTTCTGCTCGGCCTTGCCGGCCTGTCCGTGCTGTCCGCCTGTGCCGCGCCCGCCCAGGCCCAATGGAGCGCCGGCCGCACCACGGTGCCCGACTTCGCCGATCTGGCCGAGCACGTGCTGCCGGCCGTGGTGAACATCGCCGTGCTGTCGGAGCAGACCACCACGCAGATCCCGCCCGAACTGAGGGGCACGCCGTTCGAGCGGTATTTCCGTGAGCGGCGCGGCCGGCAGCAGGTGCAGGGCGCGGGCTCCGGCTTCGTGATCGACCCCGCCGGCTTCATCGTCACCAACAACCATGTGGTGGGCAACGCTGCCCGCGTCGTGGTGGCGCTGCAGGACGGCACGGAGCTGCCGGCCCGCGTGGTCGGCACCGATGAGCTGACCGACCTCGCCCTGCTGCGGGTGGAGGCGCGCACGGCGCTGGCCTCGGTGCCCTGGGGCGCCTCGGGCGCGGTGCGCGTCGGCCAGTGGGTGCTGGCGGCCGGCAATCCCTTCGGCCTCGGCGGCACCGTGACCTCGGGCATCGTCTCGGCGCGCGGGCGGGAGATCGGCGCCGGGCCATTCGACGACTTCATCCAGACCGACGCCGCAATTAACCCCGGCAATTCCGGCGGGCCGCTGTTCAATGCATCGGGCGAGGTGATCGGCATCAACACCGCCATCTACTCGCCCTCCGGCGCCTCGGCCGGCATCGGCTTCGCCACCCCGTCGGACCTGGCGCGCGGCGTGATCGAGCAACTGCGCCGCGACGGGCGGGTGGAGCGGGGCTGGCTCGGCGTCGCGGTGCAGGACATCGGCGAGGAAGCCACACCCGGCGGCCGCAACCGCGGCGTGCAGATCCAGAGCATCGAGCGCAACAGCCCGGCGGCCCGTGCCGGGCTGCGCCCCGGCGACATCGTCACGGCGCTGAATGGCGACCGGGTGGAAACCTCCCGCGCGCTGATCCGCTCGGTGGCCGGCACCCCGCCAGGCCAGACGGTGCGGATGACCCTGATGCGCGACGGCCGCTCGCGCGAGCTGGCGGTGCAGGTGGGGCGGCGGCCCGGCGCCTCCGGCTGATCGTCCCGCCCTGCGCATGGCGGAGGGCGCAGATCAGGGCTTGTTCTGCAGTTGCGAATGATTATCCATTGCTGGCCTATTCACCGGAAGGTCTGCCCGTGACGCTCCGTAGCCTGCTTTGCGCCGTGGCGCTGACGCTGTTTGCCTGGACGCCCGGCGGTGCCGTGGGGCCGGCCGCGGCGGAGCCGATCCGGCTGACCGACATCGCCGGTCAGGAGGTGGTGCTGCAGGCCCCGGCCAGGCGCGTGCTGCTCGGGGAAGGGCGCTTCATCCATGCCCTGGCCCTGCTGGAGCGCGAGAACCCGGTGGCGCTGGTGGCCGGCTGGATGGGCGAGTTCAAGCGCCTCGACCCAGCCGGCTACGCGCAATATGTCAGGCGCTTCCCGCAGACCGAGGCCATTCCGGTGGTCGGCGCCTCCTCGGCCGAGACCTTCTCGGTGGAACGCGCGCTGGCGCTGCAGCCAGACCTGGTGGTGCTGGGCGCCGAGGGCGGCCACGCGCCGAGCCAGGGCAGCGACGTGGTGGAGCAGTTCGCCCGGGCCGGCGTGCCGGTGCTGTTCATCGACTTCCGCGCCCATCCGCTGACGAACACCGCGGCCAGCCTGCGCCTGCTCGGCCGAGCGCTGGGGCGGGAACGGCAGGCGGAGGAGTTCCTGGCTTGGCAGCAGGCCCGGACCGACCGCATCGTCCGCACGCTGGACCAGGCCAAGCCCGCGCACCCCACCGTGCTGATGGAGATGCGGGCCGGCGGCGGACGGGAATGCTGCGGCTCGCCTGGCAATGGCAATCTCGGCGAGTTCATCGACTTCGCCGGCGGCACCAACATCGGAAAGGCGGTGATCCCGGGTCCGCTCGGGCCGCTGAACATGGAATACGTGCTGCAGCAGGACCCGGCCGTGTACATCGCGACGGGCGGCACCAATACCCGGGACAACACCGCCCCCTCCGTCGGGGCCGGGGTGACGCCGGAGCAGGCGCTGGCCGGGCTGCGCGGCACCACCGCCCGCCCGGGCATCCGGGATCTCACGGCGGTGAAGCAGGGCCACGCCCATGCGCTGTGGCATAATTTCTACAACAGCCCGTACAACATCCTGGCGCTGGAAGCCCTGGCGCGCTGGATCCATCCCGCGCTGTTCGCCGATGTTGATCCCGCCGCCACGCTGGCGGAGATGAACGGGCGCTTCCTGGCCGTGCCGCTCGACGGCACCTATTGGGCGGACCTGAAGTGAGCGCCATCCTCGCCACCACCGCCTCCGACGCCGCCAGCGGCTATCGCAGCCTGCTGCTGCGGCGGACGCTGCTCCTGGTGCTGCTGGTGGCGCTGCTATGCGCCTCGCTGCTGCTGGACGTGGCAACCGGCCCGTCGCGCCTCGGCCTGTCCGACGTGGTCGGGGTGCTGCTGGATCCATCCGCCGCCAGCGGCCCGGTCTCGGTGATCGTGCTCGACGTGCGGCTGCCCTACGCCATCATGGCGGTGCTGGTGGGCGGCGCGCTGGCGCTGGCCGGCGCCGAAATGCAGACGGTGCTGAACAACCCGCTGGCCAGCCCGTTCACCCTGGGCGTGTCCTCCGCCGCGTCGCTCGGCGCCGCGCTGGCCATCGTGCTCGGCGTCGGCATTCCCTGGGTGCCGCAGAGTTGGCTGCTATCGGGCAACGCCTTCCTGTTCGCGTTCCTGTCGGTGTTGCTGCTGCGTTCCCTGTCGCGGCTGCGCGGCGCCGGGGTGGAGGCGCTGGTGCTGTTCGGCATCGCGCTGGTGTTCGCCTTCAACGCCGCCGTCGCCCTGCTGCAGTTCGTCGCCACCGAGCAGGCGCTGCAGCAACTCGTCTTCTGGTCAATGGGCAGTCTGGCCCGCGCCACCTGGCCCAAGATCGGCATCATGGCGCTCGCCTTCGCCGTATGCATCCCGTTCTGCGCCCGCGCCGCCTGGAAGCTGACGGCACTGCGCCTGGGCGAGGAGCGGGCGCTGTCCTTCGGCGTCGATGCCGAGAAGCTGCGCAACGGGGCGCTGCTGCGCGTGTCCCTGTTATCCGGCGTGTCGGTGGCCTTTGTCGGCACCATCGGCTTCGTCGGCCTGGTCGGGCCGCACGCGGCGCGGCTGCTGGTGGGGGAGGATCACCGCTTCTTCCTGCCGGCCTCGGCGCTTTGCGGCGCGCTGCTGCTGTCGCTGTCTTCCGTGGCCAGCAAGATGATGGTGCCGGGGCTGCTGGTGCCGATCGGCATCGTCACCGCGCTGGTGGGCGTGCCCGTGTTCATTGTTCTGGTGTTCACCCGAGGCCGGCGCGCGTGAGCGCCGCATTGGAGGCGTCGCGCATGGGCGTGCAGCAGCGGCCGCTGGCTGGGGAATGGCAGGCCGGCACGCCGGCCGCGGCATCACGGCTGGAGATCGGTGGGCTCACCCTCGGCTACGGCCGGCGCATCATTGTGCGGGATTGCACCCTGGCGTCGCTGGCGGGCGGCCACATCACCGCCCTGCTGGGGCCGAACGGGGCCGGAAAGTCCACCCTGCTGCGCGGCCTCGCGGGGCTGCTGCCGGCGCGCGGCTCGGTGAAGCTGAACGGGCAGGAGATGATCGGCCGCTCGCTGGAGGCGCGCGCCCGGCACATCACCTACATGCCGCAGAGCCTGCCGCAGGGCGTCGCACTGACGGTGATGGAGGCGCTGGTGGGCGCGCTGAAGGCCAGCCCCCCCGGCGCCGGCGGACTGCCGGTCTCGGGCCGGGAAGCGGCGGAGCTGGCGCTGGCACTGCTGGAGCGGCTGGGCATCGCGCATCTGGCCCTGGTCGGGCTGGACCGCCTGTCGGGCGGCCAGCGCCAGATGGCCGGGCTCGCCCAGGCGCTGGTTCGCAAGCCGGAGGTGCTGCTGCTCGACGAGCCGACCAGCGCGCTTGACCTGCGCTATCAGCTGCAGGTGATGCGGCTGGTGCAGCAATTGACGCGCGAGAAGGGGCTGGTCACGGTGGTGGTGGTGCATGATCTCGGCCTCGCCGCGCGCTTCGCTGACCACATCGTGGTGCTGGGGGATGGCACCATCTGCGCGGAAGGCGAGCCAGAGCGCACATTGACACCCGCCATGCTGGCGGAGGTGTATGGCGTGTCCGCGCGCGTGGAGCGCTGCTCCCACGGCCACCTCCAGATCATGGCGGACGCACCGCTGGCCGGCTGAGGCGCGGCGTCGGATCAGCTCGGGGGATCAGCCCGGGGGATCAGCCCGGGGGATCAGCCCGGGACCGCGGCTCCGCCCCGCCGGCGCGAGCGGGGCCGCTGGCCCAGCCGGTCCAGTGCCGCCGCATGGGCGCGGCCCCATTCATACAACATCTCGATCGGCTCGATGAACTCGCGGCCGAGCGGCGTCAGGCTGTATTCCACATGCGGCGGCACCACGTCGAAGACGCGCCGCGACAGCAGCCCGTCCCGCTCCATCTCGCGCAGCGTCTGGGTCAGCATCTTCTTGCTGATGCCTGGCAGGCTGCGCTGCAACGCGCCGGTGCGGGCGGTGCCGCCATGCAGGGCATGCAGCGCGTGCAGCACCATGCTGGTCCATTTGCTGCCGAACAGCTCCAGCACCCGGCGCGGGGCGCAGTCTTCCTCGTGAACGGTGGGCGGCGGCTTGGCGGCCATGGGCACTCCAGGGTGACTATGTCCCTTTCGGGTGCCTTCTAGCGGCCTGCCGCCGGCCCGCCTACCTCCCGGGCCGCAACATAAACCGGGGTGAGATGATGCAGCATTCGGCATTGGTGGTGGGGGTCAGCGGTATCGTCGGCAACAACCTGGCGCGACATCTGCTGGAGCGCGGCTGGCAGGTCGGCGGGCTGGCACGGCGGCCGCCATCGGACATCCCGGGCCTGCAGCCGCTGGCGGCCGACCTGCTGGACGCTGCGTCGCTGCGCACGGCGCTGGCCGGGCAGCGGCCGAGCCACGTGTTCCTCACCACCTGGATGCGGCAGCCGACCGAGGCGGAGAACATCCGGGTGAACGCCGCCATGGTGCGCAACCTGCTGGATGCGCTGCGACCGGGCCACAGCGTCGCGCATGTGGCGCTGGTGACGGGGCTGAAGCACTACCTCGGCCCATTCGAGGCCTATGGACAGGGCCGCCTGCCGGCGACCCCGTTCCGCGAGGAGCAGCCGCGCCTCGACATCGAGAATTTCTACTATGCCCAGGAGGACGAAGTGTTCGCCGCGGCCGCGCGGGACGGCTTCGGCTGGAGCGTGCACCGGCCGCACACGGTGATCGGCTACGCCCTGGGCAACGCCATGAACATGGGCGTCACGCTCGCTGCCTATGCCACGCTGTGCCGCGAGACGGGAAGGCCGTTCCTGTTCCCCGGCTCCGCCGCGCAATGGAACGGGCTGACCGACATGACCGATGCCGGGCTGCTGGCCCGCCACTTGGAATGGGCGGCGCTGACACCGGCGGCGCGGGACCAGGCCTTCAACGTGGTCAATGGCGACGTGTTCCGCTGGAGCTGGATGTGGGAGCGCATCGCCGGCTGGTTCGGCCTGCAGCCTGCGCCCTTTCCGGGTGAGGGCATCCCGCTGGAGCGGCAGCTGGCCGACGCCGCGCCCCTCTGGGCCGATCTGGCGCAGCGCCGCGGCCTCGCCGAGCCGGATCTCGGCCGCCTGGCCTCGGCTTGGCACACGGATGCCGATCTGGGCCGGCCGATCGAGGTGGTGACCGACATGAGCAAGAGCCGCCGGCTCGGCTTCCTCGATTATCAGGCGACGGATGATGCGTTCTTCGCCCTGTTCGGGCGGCTTCGGGCGGCGCGGGTGATTCCCTGAGCCGCCTGCTCAGGTGGCCCGGAAGGTCAGCACCAGAACGTCGCGGTGGCCTTCCCGCGCCGGGTCGAGCGGCACCACCGGCGTCACCCCGTGCCAGACGCGGCGGTCGTCCAGCAGCACGCTGTCCAGCGGCTCGGCCAGGGTGAAGCTGGCGGCATCGTCTGACTGGCCGTCGATGCGGATAGCGGTGGTGCCGCCGGCCACGTTCTGGCGGCCGATCAGCGTCACCAGCACGAAATCGACGCCGTCCCGGTGCATGCCCTCCGGCGTCGGCTTGCCGGCTTCGCCGGCGCGCGCCTGGATGCGGAACTGATGCGCCTCGACCTGCCAGGCGGTGCCGGGTCGCAGGGCGTCGAACACGGCGCGGGCACCGCGCAGCAGCGCATCCAGGGCCGGGCCCGCTGCCACCGCATCCTCGACCGGCTCGAACCAGCGCTGTATGCCGCCATTCAGCGGGTTGTTATCGAGGCTCTGGTAATGCGGCTGGTGCGGCGCGCGGTGCGGCGTCGCGTCATCCGCCGACAGCCGCCACACGGCATGCCGCCGCAGGCGGTAGCGGCCCTGGTCGGCCATGTGCCGGTCCGGGGCCAGATCGTGCCAGCTGGCCACGAAGCCAGCCCAGGCCGCACCGCGCAGCGCGCCGCCTCGCGGATCGAACAGGTCCCGCACCGCGGCGCCGGCGAGGGCGGCATGGCCTTGCTCCCGGATCCGGTCAACGAGAACGAAAAGATCGGCGTCGGGCATCGGGTTGGACCTGTGCAAACGGAATGGCGAGCATGGCGCTGCATCGCGAGCGCCGGAAGCGGCGTTAGCGATCGTCCGGATTGCGGCCGCGGAATGCCATGACGACGGCGCCGATGGCCAGCAGGGCGAACATGATCACCGGCGGGCTGTCGAACTCCGCGAAGCCGCCGAAGGTCAGGAAGGCCAGCAGGATCAGGGCGATGCCGGCCGCCAGAAGATAGCTCATCGCCGTTCAGCCGAGATGGCCGGCGAGAAAGGCGAGGGTGCGTCCCATCGCCAGATCGGTGGCCGCCGGATTGAAGGAGTCGCGCTCCTCGCAGGCGAAGCCGTGGCCGGCACCCTCATACACGAACACCTCCACGCCGAGCTGCGCCGCACGGATGGCGTCCACGTCCTGCAAGGGGATGCCGTGGTCCTCGGCGCCGAAATGCAGCTGCACCGGGCAGGACGGCTTCTCCTCCTTCGCCGCGGCGATGCCGCCGCCGTAATAGCCGACGGAGGCGGCGAAGCACTGGCTGCGCGTCGCGCCGTGCCAGGCCACGGTGCCGCCCCAGCAATAGCCGACCAGGCCGTGCCGGGCGCCGGAGGGCAGGGCGGCGGCTGCGGCCTCGATGTCCAGCAGCGTGGCGGCGGCGTCGATCCGGCCGCGCAGCGCCATGCCCTGCTTGCGGTCCTCCGGCCCGTAGCCCAACTCCACGCCCGGCTCGGCGCGGTCGAAAAGGGCGGGGCAGACCACGGCATAGCCCTGCGCCGCGAACAGATCGCAGACGTGGCGCATGTGCCGGTTCACGCCGAAGATCTCCTGCACCACCACCAGGGCGCGCGGGGCATCGTCCGGCCCGACCCGCCAGGCGGACAGGCGATGGCCGTCGGCGGCCGCGAGTTCGATCTGCATGGTGGCTTCTCCAGATGGTGCCGGGCGGTTTCCCGGCACGACGATTGCGCGCTATCCTCGGCGCATGGCGGAGATCGTCAACCTCAACCGGCATCGCAAGCAAGCCGCCCGGCAGGCGCGGGAGCGCGAGGCGGTGCTGAACCGCGAGAAGTTCGGGCGCAGCAAGGCCGAGAAGGCGCGCGATGCGGAGGCCGAGGCGCGCCGCGATGCCTTGCTGGACGGCGCCCGCCAGGAGCGGCCGGACGGCGAAGCCTAGCCGCCGGAAGTGCCGGCCCCGTAGCGCCGGCGGATCAGGAGCGAACAGGCGGCAGCGCCTCGGCCTCGCGTGTTGGAAGGGCGGCCAGCATCTCCAGCAAGGTGCTGCGCTGCACCGGCTTGACCAGCACGTCATCCATTCCAGCGCCGAGGCATGCCTCGCGCTGCACGGCGCCCCCTTCGCCGGTCAGCGCAACAATGGTCAGGCGTGGCCGGGCCGGCGCCACGGCTTCCGCCGCGCGGATCCGGCGGGTGGTTTCCAACCCGTCGAGGCCCGGCATCTGCACATCGATCAGCATCAGGTCGACCGGCTGCTGCGCCAGCTGCGCGAGGGCTGCCTCGCCGCTCTGTGCCTGCAGCACTGTATGGCCGGCGCCCTGCAGCAGCACCTGCACCACCAGCCGGTTCACCATCACATCATCCACCACCAGGATGCGGCATGGCGGCCGGTCGCTGCGGGTGCTGGGCGGCAGCGGCGCTGGCAGGGCCGCCGGCGGCAGGTGCAGGCGGACCCAGAAGCGGCTGCCTTGCCCGTTCTCTCCCGCTTCCACGCCGATGCTGCCGCCCATGCAGGCCACCAGCTTGGCGGTGATCGCCAGGCCGAGCCCGTGCCCCTCGCTTGCCGCTTCGCCCGGCAGGGGCGGCAGCCGGCTGAAGTCGCGGAACAACAGGGTGCGCTGGGTGGCCGGAATACCACGGCCATTGTCGATCACCTCCAGCAGCAGCCCGCCGCCCACATCCGGACCCAGCGCCAGCCGCACCCGGCCTCCAGGGGGCGTGAACTTCACGGCATTGCCCAGCAGGTTCAACAGCACCTGGCGCAGCCGCCGGGCGTCGCCCAGCACCGCCTCCGGGCTGTCCGGCGCCATTCTGAGATCAAGGGCCAATCCCTTGCGGTCCGCTTCTGTCCGCAGCAGCGCCACGGCGTCCTCCAGCAGCGGCCGCAGCGGCACGGTGTCCCGCTGCAAGGTCAGCCTCCCGGCCTCCACCAGGCCGATATCCAGGACGTCATTGACCAGGGCCAGGAGGTGCCGCCCGGCCTGGCCGATCACCGCCACCTGCTCGCGTTGCGGCGGTGTCAGGTTGCGGTCGCGGGCCATCAGGTCGGACAGGCCGAGCACGCTGTTGAGCGGCGTGCGCAATTCATGGCTCATGCGGGCCAGGAATTGTGACTTGGCCCCATTGGCCGCCTCCGCGTCGTCGCGCGCCGCGGCGATCACCGTCAGGGCCTGCCGCTCGCGCCGGGCCAGGAACAGCACCATCAGGGCGAAGCTGGTGATCACCGCATGCAGGATCGCTTCCAGCAGGATCATGCGGACCAGCAGCCCGTCCGGCAGGCTGCGCGTGCCGCTCCATTCCGGAGCGGCGAGGACCATGGGAATGCGGGCCAGGATCAGCCCGCCATGCAGCGCAAAGGAGGCGGCAAGGACGCGGCGGAATCCTGGTGCCTCGCTGCACCGGCGCAGGAACTCCGCAGCGGTGAACAGCAGCGGGGGGCCGCCCAGAACGGAGGCCAGGAGAACGCGGCTCTCCTGTGTATCCAGGGCCGGCAGGCGGCGCAGCAGCAGCCAGAGCAGCGGAGCGGCCAGCAGCATCCACCATGCGGCGGGCCGGCCGTCGAAATGGCGGGCACCGATCCAGGCATAGCCGATGGCCAGCAGCACCAGGGCATTGCCTGCATCGATGGATGCCCAGTCCGGCAGGACGTGCCGCAATCCGAGCAGCAGGCTGCCGCTTCCTGCCAGCAGCAGCGACAATCCCCATTCGCGCAGCCCGGGAGACCTGCGGCGATCCAGCGAAAGGCCGCACCAAAGGCTGCCCATGGTGACGCTGATCATCGCGCCGACGATCAGCAAGGTGGCGCTATCGAGAATCAAGGCGAAGGGAAACCCGTCAGGCCCGGCGGCGAGGAGATGGCCGACTCCTGATGGCGCCGGAGTGGGCGCACACCCACTCTCTCAACCATAACGGGAATTTTATCGCGAAGATACCGGAAAGCGTGTGGTCCGCCGGCTGCTACACATTGAAACGGAACAGCATGATGTCGCCGTCCTTGATAACATACTCCTTGCCTTCCACCCGCATCTTGCCGGCTTCCTTGGCGCCCTGCTCGCCGCCCAGCGCCACGTAGTCGTCATAGGCGATGGTTTCGGCGGCAATGAAGCCGCGCTCGAAATCGCCGTGGATCACGCCGGCCGCCTGCGGCGCCTTCATGCCGCGGGTGATGGTCCAGGCGCGCGCTTCCTTGGGCCCCACCGTGAAGTAGGTGAGCAGGCCGAGCAGGCCATAGCCGGCGGCGATGACGCGATCGAGCCCCGAATCCGAGAGGCCGAGCCCTTCCAGGAACTCGCCGCGATCGGCCTCGTCCATCTGGCTGATCTCGGCCTCGATCGCGGCGGACACCACCACGGCCTTGGCGCCTTCGGCCGCGGCGCGGGCGAACACCTTCTCGCTCTGCGCGTTGCCGGTGCCGGCAGAGGCTTCCTCGACGTTGCACACATACAGCACCGGCTTGGAGGTCAGCAGCTGCAGGCGGCGCACCGCTTCCTCCTCGCCCTTCGGGATGGAGGCGCGGGCCGGCCTGCCGTCGCGCAGCCCGGCGAGGATCGGCTCGATCAGGGCTACCTGGGCGGCCGCATCCTTGTCGCCGCCGCGCGCGCGCTTCTGCAGGCCGAGCTGCCGCTTCTCCAGGCTGTCCATGTCGGCCAGCATCAGCTCGGTCTCGATGGTGTCGGCATCCCGGATCGGATCGACGCTGCCTTCGACATGGGTGACGTCGTCATCCTCGAAGCAGCGCAGCACATGCACGATGGCGTCGGTTTCACGGATGTTGCCGAGGAACTGGTTGCCCAGGCCTTCCCCGCGGGAGGCGCCGCGCACCAGCCCGGCGATGTCGACGAATTCCAGCGAGGTCGGCACGATCTTGGCCGACTTGCCGATCCTGGCGATGGTGTTGAGCCGTGCATCCGGCACCGCCACGCGGCCCATGTTGGGCTCGATGGTGCAGAACGGATAATTGGCGGCCTGGGCGGCGGCTGTCTGGGTCAGCGCGTTGAACAGGGTCGACTTGCCGACATTCGGCAGCCCGACGATACCGCAATTGAAGCCCATGGGCCGGTCCTCGGAAACGGCGTCGGGGCAGCAGCAGCGGCGCCGGCGCGGGATGGATGGTCAGGCCGCGCCGAGCGAGGCCGCGATTTCCTGTGCGATCTGCGCCGCCGCGATGCGCGCCGCCGCGTCATCGGTCGGCAGGGACAGGGCCGCGGCGCGCAGCTGGATCACGGCGCCGGTCAGCGACACGTCCAGCGTTTTGGCCGCCGCCGCGATCAGCCCGGCGCGGGCGGGGCCCTGCGCCTCCGACACGGCCTGCGCCATGGACAGGGCGAGGGAAGCGCGGGCCGCCGCCGCTTCGATGGCGCCGTTATGGCCGGTGTCGCTGGTTTCCAGGGCGGCGGCGGTGGTGGCAAAGCTTTGCGCCTGGGCCAGCAGGCCGGCCGCCAGGGCGGCGGCGCCGTTCGCCAGATCCTCGGGGCCGGGGCCGCCGAACTCGGCCGCCAGATCCGCCGCCGCGTCTTCGATCGCCATGGATTAATTCTCCTGAGTCAGCAGGGCCACACGGGTCATGAAGGCTTCCCGCTCGCCGCGGGCCAGCAAGGGTGCCGCATCCGCGACCGCATCCAGCAACGGTTCCAGCCAGGTGTCCACCTTGGCGAAGTTGCCGAGCACGTGGCCGGTGACCTTTTCCTTCATCCCCGGATGGCCGATGCCGAGGCGGACCCGCCAGTAATCCGGCGTGCCGAGCCGCCGGTCCATGTCGCGCAGCCCGTTATGCCCGGCCGCGCCGCCGCCACGCTTGACGCGAACCTTGCCGGGGGCGAGGTCCAACTCGTCATGAAAGGCTGTGATGCCATCCGGCGGGATCTTGTGGAACGCCGCTGCCGGCTGCACCGATTCGCCGGACGCGTTCATGTAGGTCTGCGGCTTCAGCAGCAGCAGCTTCTGGCCGGCCACCGAGCCGTCCGCCACCAGGCCCTTGAAGCGGCTGCGCCACGGCGCGAAGCCGTGGCGCCGCGCAATGGCGTCGAGCGCCATGAAGCCGATGTTGTGCCGGTGCCGCGCCTGGCCCGGCTCGGGGTTGCCGAGGCCGACCCAGAGCAGCACCGAACCGATCCTTCCGGCTTACTTCTTGCCCTTGCCCTTGCCCTTCGCCTCGGGGGGCGGGGCAACCGGGGCGGCGATCACGACTTCTTCCTCGACCGTCGGCGCGGCGATGGTGGCCACCACGAAGTCACGGCCGGTGATCACCGGCTTGGTGCCCTTCTGGTCCATCACGTCGGACCAGCGCAGGCTGTCACCGATGCTGCTGGTGGACAGGTCGATCTCGAACTGGTCAGGAACCTGATCCGGATCGGACAGCACCTCGAGGTCGCGACGCACCACGTTGACCACGCCGCCTTCCTTCACGCCCGGAGCGTTCTCCTCGTTGAGGAACACCACCGGCACCTTGACGCGGATCATCTGACCCGGCGCCAGGCGCTGGAAGTCGACATGCATCGGGTTGTCCTTGACGGGGTGGAACTGCACCTCCCGCATCAGGCAGCGCTCGGTGCGGCCGGCTACATCGACCTCATAGAGGTGCGACTGCCAGCCACCCTTCTGCAACTCCTTCATCACGTCGCGCGGGTCGAGCGACAACAGCGTCGCCTCCTGCTTCGCGCCGTAGATGACCGCGGGAACACGCCCCGTCCTCCGAGTCGCGCGCGCCGCCCCCTTACCGGCCAACTCGCGCGCCTCGCCTTCGATCCGAATGGTCTGGACCATTGCTTGGCTCCAAATCTCTGAGACGCCCGGCGGGCGTCGTTCATGCCGTCTCCGGGCGGCTGCCCGAAAACAGTTGCGCCGGCCTCCAGGGGTGCCAGCGCAGCGGCGGCGAGATACGCGATCTGGCCCAAAGGTGCAACAACCATGGCCAGGTTCCGGGGCCGGGTGGCGCGGCTGCGTCGGATCAGGCCCTGGCCAGCGCATCATCCAGCGGGTCCAGCCAGACCAGCCTGCGATAGGTCTCGATCGGGGCCGGGCGGCCATGCAGGTAGCCCTGCACCGCCTCGCATCGCTCGGCCCTGAGGATCGCCAGCTGCTGCCGGTTCTCCACCCCCTCCGCCACCACCGGGATGTTCAATCCCCGCGCCAGCCCGAGCACGGCGCGGACGATGGCCAGCGCCTGGACGTTGGTGTCGAGGTCTTGCACGAAGGAGCGGTCGATCTTCAATCGGGTGAAGGGAAAGGCCCGCAGCGTGCTCAACGAGGAGTAGCCGGTGCCGAAATCATCCATGGCCACCTGGACCCCCATGGCGCGGATGGCGTGCAGGGTCGGCATGGCCGGGCCGCCTTCCTCCAGCAGCAGGCTCTCGGTGACCTCGATCTCCAGCCGCGTCGGCTCCAGGCCGGTTTCGGCCAGAAGGTCACGCAGCGAGCTGACGTAGTCCGGGCGGCGCAGCTCGGCGGAGGAGGAATTGACGCTGATGCGCAGCGGCCGGTCCCACAGCGCGGCCTCGGCGCAGGCGGTGGCGCGCACCCAGGCGCCGAGCTCATGGATCAGCCCCGAGGCCTCGGCCGCCGGGATGAAGACGGAAGGCGGCACCTCGCCGCGCACCGGATGCGTCCAGCGCAGCAGCGCCTCGAAGCCGGTGGTCTCGCCGCTCAGCGCATCCACCTGCGGCTGGTACACCAGGCTGAACTCACGCCGCGCCAGCGCCTGGCGCAGATCCGTCTGCAGGGCGCGGGTTTCCCGCACCTCGTGATCCATGGCGGAGGCGTAGAAGGCGAAGCCGTTCCGGCCGTCGCGCTTGGCCTGGTAGAGCGCCAGATCGGCTTGGCTCAGCAACCGACCGGGCTCCTCGGCGTGCAGCGGGCAGAGGGCGATGCCGATCGAGGCGGACACCGTTACCTGGATGTTGGAGGGAAGGTCGAAGGGCTGGGCCAGCCGCGCCACCAGCCGCCGCGCCAGCGAGGACGCCTCCTCCTCGCTTCGGGCGCCGCCCTGCAGCACCACGAATTCGTCGCCGCCGAGCCGCGCCATCACGTCGCCCGGGCGCAACTCCTCGCGGCAGCGGGCCACCACCGCCAGCAGCAGCGCGTCGCCGGCGGCATGGCCGTGCAGGTCGTTCACGTCCTTGAAGTGATCCAGGTCGAGGCAGAGCAGCGCGAAGGCGCCATCGCCGCGGCGGCGACCGGCAACGGCGTGCTCCAGTTGCCGCTGCAGCGCGGTGCGGTTGGCCAGCCCGGTCAGCGCGTCGTGATGCGCGATGTGGCGGGCCTGCGCCTCGGCCGCGCGGCGATCCCGCAGGTCGCGCATGGCGGCGACGATGCGCGGCCCCGAGCCGGTGTCCAGCCGGCGCGAGCGCATCTCCACCGGCACGGCCGACCCCGCCTCGGGCAGCAGCAGAGCCGGCACCGCGCCGCGCTCGGCCGCCAGCAGCAGCGCGGCGGTGCCGAGGCCGGGATCGAGCTGCAGCAACTCCGCCAGGGGGCGGCCGCGCGCGGTGGCAGCGCGGCCGCCCAGCAGCGCCTCCAGATGGATGTTGAGATCGCGCACGATCAGGTCGGAGTCACACAGCGCGATGCTCTCGAAGGTGGCGTCCGCGAGGCCATGGAACCGGTCGCGCTGGGCCGCCTGCTCGCGCGCCAGACGCAGCACCGTCCAGGCGGCGAGGCCCAGCAACAGCAGCGTGGCGAGGCTGGCCATCAGGACCAGCGGCGCGCCCGCCGACGCGTCCGGCGGCTGCGGCGCCGCGCCTGGCGGCGGCACGGTCAGCGCCGCCATGCCCGCCAGGTGCAGCAACAGCGTGCCGAGGCCCATCAGCCCCGCCATCCAGAGCGCCCCGCGATCGCCCTCGAGGCGGCGGGTGAAGGCGACGGCGAACAGCGCTGCCACCAGCAGCAGGGAAGCGCCCGTCAGCACCGGGTGGAGGCGCAGGGAAGCCGGCATCGCCAGCCCGCCGGTGTCAAGATAGAGCAGGGCGGCCACCGCGAGGCCCAGCCCGGCCCCGGCCACGGCATGGATCACGGGCGCGGCGAAGCGCCGGCGCAATCCGAAGGCCCAGGCCGCCGCCGCCAGCATCAGAAGCGCCAGCAGGAGTGTGCGGCCGGCATGGTGGCCCGCCGGCCAGGCGGGAAGATGGGCGAGCATGGCAATGAGATGCGCGGTCCAGATGCCGCCGCCCGCGGCCGCCGCGACGGCCAGCCTGCTGCGGGTCCCGGCGCCGCTGCGCTCGATCTGGCAAGCCGTCCAGCAGCCGGCGACGCAGACCAGCCCGGCCAGCAGCAAGAGCAGCCCGTTCTGCTGCTCTCGGACGCAGGTCAACACAGCCAGCATGTCCTGTCACTCCTGATGGCGGCGGCAGGATGACGCAGGGCCTGCCACAGCCCCGCCGCCCAGCATGGCCCATGGGAAGGACCCCATGGATTGTGCCGGCGGCGGAGAGCGGACGCTAAATCAATTTTGAGGTTAGAAGCAGCCCATGAAATAAACCTGATCGATGATTCATTCCGGGTGTTGCGCGAAAGCGGCGTTCCTGTTTCGGATCTGGCCGGGACAGGCTGGCGTCAGCCAAGGGCCAACGGCTCGAACTGCCAGGCTTCCTCGCCGGGAGGCGGCGGGGTGACCCACATCGGCAGGGCATTGGGCGTGCGCACATTGGCCGGCAGCCCCGCCTCGGCGCGGAAGGCACGCCACAGCGCCCCATGCGCCACGATCAGCACGGGGCCGGGCTGCCCCAGGCAGAAATTCACCGCGCCCACCGTGCGTTCGCGTAGCGCGGCGAAGCTTTCGGCGCCTTCGGGCGTCATGTGGCCTTCGACCCAGTCATTGAACCAGCCGGACATTTCCTGCCCTTCCTGGGCACCGAAGGACACCTCGCGCAGCGCGTCATGCACCTGTACCGGCAGGCCGAGAACGGCGCCGGCCGCCTCCGCCGTGTCGCGCGCCCGCGACAGGGGGGAGGAGACGATGGTGATGATCTCCTTGCCGCGCAACGCCTCGGCGGCCCGTGCGGCCTGGGCGATGCCGACGCTGTTCAGCGGGATGTCCACGTTGCCCTGGCTGAGGCCGCGCGCATTCCAGTCGGTTTCGCCGTGGCGCAGGAACCAGAACGGCTTGCGGGTGAGACCGGACGCCATCAGCCGGCCAGTCCCTCGGCGGCCAGCGCGCGCTGCACCGCCGGACGGGCCATCATCCGTTCGAAATGCGCGGCAAGGCGCGGCGACAGCGTCATGTTCATCCGCTTCACCGCCCAGAAGGCGACGTAGAACAGGGCAGCGTCGGCCACCGAGTAGCCGGAGGGCAGCAGCCAGTCGGAACCCTTCCAGCCGTCCTCCACCACGGCAAAGCCGGCCGCCACCATGGCGCGGCCCTGCTCGATCACCTTGGGGTGGTCGGCCTCACTGGGCGCATATTTGGCCTGGTTGAACAGGCGGGAGAAGGCGTGGCCGTGCAGCGTGCCGACGATGAAGTCCATCGCCTCCAGCGCCCGTGCCTGATCCTCCAGTGCCTCCGGCCAAAGCTTCGCCTGCGGTGCCCGGGCCGCGATCCAATAGGCGATGGCCGGCCATTCGGTCAGCACGGAGCCGTCATCGCGCTGCAGCGTCGGCACCTTGCCCTTCGGGTTGAGCGCCTGGAACTCGGGCTTGCGCTGGTCGCCTTCCTTCAGGGACATGCGCGCCCGCTCGAACGGCAATCCGCTTTCCTCCAGCAGCACATGGATGCCGAGCGAGCAGGTGCCGGGGGCGTAGAACAGCTTCATGATGAATTCCTCTTGCGGGAGGCGGAGCATCGGCGGCGTCCCGGCGCGGCGCAAGGGGCCGGGCACCGGCTCAGCTGCCGGCGAAGCGGGCGAATTCCTCGGCCAGCCGCTGGTAGACTGGCCGCCGGAAGGCCACCACGATCCGCGGCAGCTCGGCCAGCTCGGCCCAGCGCCAAGCGTTGAATTCCGGATGCGGGTCGAGGTCGAGGCGGATCTCCGAATCCTCGCCCAGGAATCGCAACGCGAACCATTTCTGCGTCTGGCCCCGATACCGGCCGCGCAGCGCCTTGCCCAGCAGCTCCGGCGGCAGGTCGTAGTTCAGCCACTCGGCCACCTCGCCGATGATCGAGGCGTGGTCCGTGCCGATTTCCTCGCGCAGTTCGCGCAGCACGGCGATGCGCGGATCCTCGCCCTCATCCAGCCCTCCCTGGGGCAGCTGCCAGGCATCCTGCGCCACGTCGGCCCGGCGGGCGATCAGCACGCGGC
Organism: Teichococcus vastitatis; assembly: GCF_003604215.1. Taxonomy (GTDB): domain Bacteria; phylum Pseudomonadota; class Alphaproteobacteria; order Acetobacterales; family Acetobacteraceae; genus Pseudoroseomonas; species Pseudoroseomonas vastitatis. The sequence continues at coordinate 117,085 of NZ_QXGS01000004.1, read as the reverse complement.
CTTCGGCGTTGAACAGGGCAGCACCGACATTGCGGCGGTAGGGCAGTTGGGACATGCGGAGGTTCCAGACGGTCAGGGCGTGTCGGCGGGTGGCTTCACCACGGCGCTGACCGGCACCAGCGCCAAGCCGCGCTGCGGCAGCCCGGCCGCCCAGGCGGCGATGCGGTCGACCAGCAGTGGCGACGGCTCGCCGGCGAGGCCGATGGCGCTGCCGCGGCGGCGGGCAACAGCTTCCAGCGCTTCCAGGCGGAACTGCACCTCGCCGCCGGTCAAGGGCTCGTCCAGCACCTGATCCACGGCGGCGCCCCAGACGGCGGCCGGGGCCGGGGCGCCGGGTCGGGGATCGATGTAGAACAGGCCGCGCGCCTGGAGGGCCGCTTCGAGGGAGCGCAACTGCTCCGGATCCGCGGCGAAGCGCTCTCCGCGCTGCCCTCCCTGCGCACCGATGGTGCCCGGATAGCCGGCGAAGCTGCCCAGGGCCCGCAGCAGCCGCTCCGCATTCTCCTCCCAAGGCATGGAAGCGCGCATCAAATGGTCGGCCGGCAGGGCACCGGCCGAGTCGAGCGGCAGCGCCAGCAGCACCTCCATGCCGCGGCGCCGCGCCTGGTCCAGCAGCAGGTCGGCGCGCAGGGGCAGCGTGCCGAGGGCCAGGGTGGCCGCGGCCGGCAGGCGGCGGATCGCCTCCTCCGAGCGCGGCGCCGAAAGGCCGAGGCCGCCGATCACCAGCGCGATGCGCGGCAGCTCCGTGGCGCCGGCCGCAGCGGCGTAGACCTGGCGCGGCGGCCGGCTATCGGCGGCGATGCGCGGCAGCGGACCATGCGCCGACGGTTCCAGCAGGGCAGGATCGGGGGCGGCGACCGGCGGTGGCGCGGCTTCGCTGCGGGCACCCGGCAGGGGCGGCGGCGGCGGCGCCTCGGGAGGGGCCTGCCAGGGCTCCGGCTCGGCGGCAGGCGGCAGCGGCGCGGTGGTCACCGGCTCCGTGGCCGGCGCCGGGCTGCCGTCAGCCGCGGGGGCCGCCGGATCGGGCAGGGTGGCGGGCGGCGAAGCGTCCGGGGAGATGTCCGCGGCCATGCCGGAGGAGGAGGGCGCGGCCGGCGGCGATGCGGCGGATGGTGGCTCCGGCGGGCCGAGCTGCTGGAGCGTCAGCGCGGTGCCGCCGGCGCCCACCAGCACAATGCCCCAGAACAGGGCCAGCGCGCGCCACGCCTGGCGCGCGACGCTCCGGTCCGACATGGGCCGCCTGCCTCCAGCCGCCGCCTCAGCGAGCGGCGCGGCGCTGCGGCTCGGCGGCCGACCAAGCGCGCAGCAGCGTCGCCGCCTGTTGCAGCTGGTAATCCGTCTCGGGCTTGGTCGGGTCAAAGGCCGGCGCGCCCTCGGGCGGCAGGCGGGACACCTTGTCGCTCACGCCCGGCGGCAGGTTCACCGGCGGCACCGGTGCCGTCTCGTGGGTGCTGTTGTCGTTGCGCAGCGCCTTGCGCAGATCGGCCTCGCGGTCGCGCAGCGGGGCGTTGGCTTCTTCCCGCGTCGCCAGCACCTCGATGTCGGGCGAGATGCCGAGTGCCTGGATCGAGCGGCCCGACGGCGTGTAGTAGCGGGCGGTGGTCAGCCGGATGGCGCCATTGCCGGGAATCGGCATCACCGTCTGCACGCTGCCCTTGCCGAAGGACTTGGTGCCGAGCACCACGGCCCGGCGATGGTCCTGCAGCGCGCCGGCAACGATCTCGCTGGCCGAGGCGGAGCCGCCATTGACCAGCACCACCACGCGCAGCCCGTCGGCGATGTCGCCCGGCTTGGCGTTCCAGCGCTGCGCGTCGTCGGGGCGGCGGGCCCGGGTGGACACGATCTCGCCCTGCTCCAGGAAGTCGTCCGACACCTGCACCGCCTGGTCGAGCAGCCCGCCCGGATTGTTGCGCAGGTCGAGCACCAGGCCCTTCAGGTTGTTGCCGGCCTGCCGGCGCATGGTGGCGATGGCGTTGCGCAGCGCCGTGTCGGTCTGCTCGTTGAAGGAGGACAGGCGCACATAGGCGATGTCGTTGCCTTCCAGCCGGAAGCGCGCCACCTGCGGGCGGATTACGTCGCGGGTCAGGGACAGCTCGATCGGCGTCTCGGCGCCGGGGCGGCGGATGGTCAGCTTGATCGCCGAGCCGCGCTCGCCACGCATCTTCTCGACCGATTCCTGCAGGGTCAGCCCCTGCACGGATTCGCCGTTCAGGTGGGTGATCAGGTCGCCCGGCTTGACCCCGGCCTTGGCCGCCGGCGTCTCGTCGATCGGCGAGATCACCTTCACGTAGCCGCCTTCCTGGCTGACCTCGATGCCGAGACCACCGAACTCGCCACGGGTCTGCACCTGCATGTCGCGGAAGGAGCGGGCATTCATGTAGGAGGAATGCGGGTCGAGGCCCTGCAGCATGCCGTTGATCGCGCTCTCGATCACATCGCGGTCGCTGACCGGCTCGACATATTCGGCGCGCACCCGTTCGAACACGTCGCCGAACAGGTTCAGCAGCCGGTAGGTTTCGGCGCGGCTGCCGCTCTCCTGCGCGATGGCGGAGACCACCGGCGGCAGCACCACCGGACCCAGCACGGCGCCGGCCAGGAAGGCGGCACCCACCACGCCGACGGTACGCATTCCAGGCTTCATCGAGCAGACCCTTCAATTCGACTGGCGCATTCATCGCCACGATCAGTGCGTGGCGTCCAGCCCTACCCTAGAGCGGTTTGGGGGGCTGCGGTCAAATTGAAACCTTTCTCGACAATTAACGGTGTGCGATGCCTCAGCCGCGCAAGCGGAACCACGGCTTCGGGTCCACCGGGCGGCCATTGCGCCGCAGTTCCAGATACAAGGTGGCACGACCGCCGCCGCCGAGCTGCCCGACCGGCTCCCCGGCCAGCACGCGGGAACCCGGTTCGGTGTCCAGCGTGTCCAGCCCGGCCAGCACCACATGGTAGCCGCCGCCGCAATCCACGATGATCAGCTGGCCATAGGAGCGGAACGGCGCGGCGAAGGCGACGCTGCCGCCGCAGGGGCTGACCACCCGGGCGCCCCCCGGCGCCAGATAGGTCAGGCCCTGGGAGGGGCCGCCATCCCCGTCATCGCCGAAGTCGCGCGACACGCGCCCGGCCACGGGCACCGTGCGCCCGCCGCGCGGCACCGGCAGCGCGGTCTGCCGCCGCTCCTGCCGGGCCCGTTCCGCCTGCTGCGCGCGTTCCGCCTGCCGGGCTTCCTGCTCCGCTCGTTTCTCCGCCTGGCGCTGCCGCTCCAGCGCCGCCTGCTCACGCGCCAGGGCGGCGCGCTCGGCGGCATCGCCGGCCGCCTTCTGGCGGGCGGCCAGGGCCTCGGCTTCCCGCTCGGCGCGCAGGCGTGCGGCGCGGGCGGCGGCCTCCTGGTCCCGGTGGGCCTGGGCCAGGGCGGCGGCTTCGCGCTCGGCACGGGCCTTTTCCAGCCGCTCCACCACCTCACGCAGGTTGCCGGCGCGGGCGGCCGAGGCCGCGGCCTCGCGCGCCGCTTCAGCCTGCTCCCGTTCGGCCGCGCTGCGGCGGGCACGGGCCTCGGCGAGGGCCTCCTCCACCGCGGCGGCGGCGGCGCGCACCTCGGCCCGCGCCGCCAGGAGCTGCTCCGCCTCCGCCTCGGCCTTGCGCGTCGCCTCGGCGGCGACCGCCTGGGCCAGGCGCAGCGCCTCGACCTCGGCCGACAGGTGGCGGGTCAGGCTGCGCAGCACCAGCGCGCCGCGCAGCGCCGTTTCCGGGTCGCCCGGCACCGCCAGCAGGGTTTCGGATGGCCATTGCCCGAGCCGGCGCATCAGCGGCACCAGCGGCGCCAAGGCCTCGGCCCGGCGGCCCAGGTCCACCACCGCCGCGTCACGGATGGCTGCGGCCTCGCGCGCCGCTTGCTCGGCGGCGGCGGCGGCCTCGTCCGCAGCCACGGCGCGGCGGCCGGCGGCGGCGCGCTGCTCGGCCAGCGCCTGCTCGGCCTCGGCGGCGTGGCGGGCGGCCTCGGCGGCGGCGGCGGCGGCGTCCCGCGCCGCGCGGGCGGCCGCCTCGGCTTCCTGCAGCGATTGTGGCGCCGGCTCCGCGGCCATGCCCGCCGACGCGCCGGCCAGTCCGGCCAGCAGCACCGCCGGCAGCAGCAGCCCGGCGGGAGGCAGCGCCCGCCGGCGCCGCATCAATCGCCCATCCGCATCAGGAACCGGTTCGCAGCAGGCTGTGGCCGGTCATGGCGGCGGGCTGCGCGACGCCGAGCAGCGCCAGCAGCGTCGGCGCCACATCGGCCAGCCGGCCTTCCGCCAGACCGGTACCGGCCGGGCCGCCCACCAGCACCAGCGGCACCGGGTTGGTGGTGTGCGCGGTGTGCGGGCCGCCCGTGGCCGAGTCCCGCATCATCTCCGCATTGCCGTGATCGGCGGTGACCAGCATCGCGCCGCCCTGGCCGCGCACCGCCTCGACCAGCCGGGCGAGGGCGGTGTCCACCGCCTCGCACGCCCGGGTGGCGGCGGCCAGGCTGCCGGTGTGGCCCACCATGTCGGCGTTGGCGAAGTTCAGCACGATCAGGTCGAAACGGCCGTCATGGATCGCCTCCACCGCCTTGCCCGCCAGTTCCGGCGCCGACATCTCAGGCTGCAGGTCGTAGGTCGCCACCTTGGGGGAGGGAACCATGATCCGCTCCTCGCCCGGAAAGGGCGTTTCCTCGCCGCCATTCAGGAAGTAGGTGACGTGCGGGTACTTCTCGGTCTCGGCCATGCGCAGCTGGGTCAGGCCTGCCTTCGACACCACCTCGCCCAGGATGTCCTTCAGCGTCTGCGGACCGAACAGGGTGTCGAGAAAGGGATTCAGCGCCTCGGAATACTCGGTCATGCCGGCGGCGCCGGCGAGCTTCGGCCGGCGCGGCGGCTGGAAGCCGGCGAAGGCGGGGTCGAGCAGGGCGGTGAGGATCTGCCGCACCCGGTCGGCGCGGAAGTTGAAGCACAGCAGGCCGTCGCGGTCCCGCATGCCCGCATAGTCGCCGATGGCGGTGGCGGGGATGAACTCGTCGGTCTTGCCCGCCCTGTGGGCGGCGGCGATCGCCTCCGCGGCGGTGGCGGCATGCCCGATGCCGGTCTCGTCGCCGCGGCCTTCCACCATCACGTCGTAGGCGCGGCGGACGCGTTCCCAGCGCGTGTCGCGGTCCATGGCGAAGTACCGGCCGGTGAGCGATGCGATGCGGGCGCCGGGGGGCAGCGCCGGCTCGAACCGGGCCAGATAGTCCGGGCTGGCTTCCGGCGGGGTGTCGCGGCCATCCGTCCACAGGTGCAGTGCCACGGGAATCCCGGCCGCCGCGAAGGCGCGCGCCAACGCCAGCCCGTGATCCTGGTGGCTGTGCACGCCGCCCGGCGAAAGCAGTCCCATCAGGTGCAGCGTGCCGCCGGTCCGCTTCAGCGCCCCGACCAGGCCGGTCACCGCGGGAAGCGTCGCGATCGATCCGTCGGCCGCCGCCCGGGTGATGCGCGGCAGTTCCTGCAGCACCACCCGCCCGGCGCCGAGATTGAGGTGACCGACCTCGGAATTGCCCATCTGACCGGGCGGCAGGCCGACATCCTCGCCGCAGGTGTGCAGGAAGCTGCGCGGTCCGGCGGTCCACAGCGCGTCGAAGCAGGGCGTCTTCGCCTGCCGCACGGCGTTGTCGGCCATTTCGTCCCGCCAGCCCCAGCCATCAAGGATCACCAGCATCACGGGCTTCGGACGGGGCATGAGCATCTCTCCGGCGCAGATTCAGGCTGAGGCGACGGGATAGCCCCGCAGGGGGGGATTTGCCCAGGGGGGAGGACGGCGAGGAGACCACGGAATGGCAGGGTCGCGAACGGCCTGGCGGCGGAAGCTGTTGTGCCGGCCTGCCGATTCGGCTTGTTACCTGCGGTTGCTGCCGAAGACTCCTTTTCACGAATCTGGTTGTGCTAGGCTGGCCGGCATGGAGATGAATCCCTGGCAGGCCGTCATCCGCTTCGGTCTCGGATCCCGGCCGGATCAGGCCTTGCCGGCCGATCCGCTGGCCTGGCTCGACGCTCAACTCCAGGGACCGGACCCGGCGCCGCCGGTTCCGGCCGGGTGGCCGGCGGCCCCGGCCGTGCCGGATGGCTACCGCGTGCTGAACCGATCCGAGCGCGTGACCCGGAGGCCGGGCCAGCGCCACCCAGTGGACCTGCATTTCGAGGCCGAGGTCATCGCTGCCCAGGCGGTGCGGATCGATACCGGCGTGCCGTATCGCGAGCGGCTGGTCGAGTTCTGGGCCAACCACTTCACCGTGGCCCGCCGCGCAGGCTACGGCGCTGCGGTGGCCATCGGGCCGTTTCTGCGGGAGGCGATCAGGCCGCACGTCAATGGCCGCTTCGCCGACATGCTGCAGGCGGTGGCCACCCATCCGGCGATGCTGAGCTATCTCGACCAATCCTCCTCGGTCGGGCCCGGCAGCCGGCTAGGCCGCAGGAGCGGCAAGGGGCTGAACGAGAACCTGGCCCGCGAGATCCTGGAGCTTCACACGGTCTCCCCCGCCGCAGGCTATACCCAGGCCGACGTCACCGAGTTCGCCCGGTTGTTGACTGGCTGGGGCAATGAACGCTGGAAGGAGCCCTTGGGCGTGGTGTTCCGCTCCGAGCGCCATGAACCGGGCGCCAAGACCGTGATGGGCCGCCGCTTCGAGGAAGGCCCGCAGGCGACCGCCGAGGCGCTGCGCTTCCTGGCTGGCCATCCGGCGACCGGCCACCGCCTGGCGACCAAGCTGGTGCGCCACTTCGTGGCCGACGACCCGCCACCGGGCGCCGTTGCCCGGATCGAGGGCGTGCTGCGTGACAGCGGCGGCGACCTGCAGGCGGTCGCAGCGGCCTTGCCACGCCTGCCGCAGGCCTGGGACCCGCCACTTGGCAAGCTGCGCAGCCCGCTGGACTATGCCACCGCCGCGCTTCGCGCCTGCGGGGCGCAGGGCATCGCGCTGGGGATGTTCGCCTGGGCGTCCGCCGTGCGCATGAACCAATCCGTCTGGGATGCGCGTCAGCCCAATGGCTGGCCGGATCAGGCAGCGAGCTGGCTGGGGCCGGAGCCGATGATGCAGCGCCTCGACTGGTGCTATGACGTGGCCGGACGCTTCGCCCGGCTGGAGCCGATGGCGGTGCTGGACACCGCGCTCGGCCCCCTGGCACGGGAAGAAACCCGGCAGGCCATAAGGCGGGCCGGCTCGCCGCGCGACGCCCTCGCCTTGTTGTTTGCCAGCCCGGAGTTCCAGCGCCGATGAGCCATCTTCCCGAGATCGGCCGGCGGGGCCTGCTGCTCGGCCTCACCGCCCTGGCCGCCACCCGCTACGCGCGGCTGGCGGTGGCGGCGCCACCCGTGGCCGGCGAGGCCGCCGATCGCCGCCTGGTGGTAGTGATCCAGCGCGGCGCCATGGACGGGCTGGCCGCGTTGGCGCCTTATGGGGATGCGCGGTACCGCGCGTTGCGCGGCCCACTGGCGCTGCCGGAGCCGGGCCAGGATGACGGCCTGCTGGATTGCGGTGGCTTCTTCGGCCTGGCGCCGCAGCTGCGGAATTTCCACCGCTTCTTCGCCGAGGGCAGCCTGCTGCCGGTGCACGCCATTGCCGGGCCCTATCGCAACCGCTCGCATTTCGAGGCGCAGGATATGCTGGAAAGCGGCGCGCCCGAGCGCCTGTCCTCCGGCTGGCTGAATCGGGCGCTGGAAGCGACCCCGCCGGTGCCGCGGGGTCAGCCCGAGCGGGGCCTCGCGGTGGGCTACGACCTGCCCTTGCTGCTGCGCGGCGCGCGACGGGTCGGCATGTGGGCGCCGCCACGCCCGGTGCGGCCGCCGCCGGAGCTTTACGCCCGCATGGCCGAGTTGCTGCACGCCGACCCGCTGCTGGGCGATGCCGTGCGCGATGGGTTGCGCGGCCGCGGCTTCGCCGCCGACGCGCTGATGGGCGAGCCGCCGGCCCAGGGAGGCTTCGTGTCGCTGGCGGCCTCTGCCGGGACGCTGCTGGCGGCGCCCAATGGGCCGCGCGTGGCGGCGCTGGAGATCGGCGGCTGGGACACCCATGCCAACCAGAACTACGCCCTGTCGCGGGTATTGAAGCAGCTGGATGATGGCATGGCCGCGCTGTGCGGGCAGCTCGGCCCCGCCTGGGCACAGACCGCCATCCTGATCATGACCGAGTTCGGCCGCACCGCCCGCGCCAATGGCACCCAGGGCACCGACCATGGCACCGGCGGCGTCGCGTTCCTGATGGGTGGCGCCGTTCAGGGCGGCACGGTGCTGGCCGATTGGCCTGGCCTGTCCGACGGCCAGCTCTTCGAGAAGCGCGACCTGGCGCCGACGCGCGACCTGCGCGCCATCGCCAAAGGGCTGCTGCGCGACCATCTGGGGCTGCCGCAGGCCACCATCGCGGCGGCTTTTCCCGGTGCCGACGGCGTGGCGGCGGAGAACGGCCTGATCCGCCCCGCCTGAACGGCGGCGGGTTCCAGGGGCGCGTGCCCCCGGACGGGTGGTCAGGCCGGCAGCGTCAGCGCCGCCGCATCGGGCAGGAAGGCGGGCGTGTAGATGTCGCCCGCCTTCATGTCGGTGCCGATGTTGAACGCTTCGCGGATGGTGTTCACCGCCGCCTGCACGCGGCTTTCCGGCAGGTTGCCGTAGCCGCCGGACAAGGCTTCCGGCGTGCGGATGAAGCCGAAATTCGCCAGCATGCGACCCTTTTCCAGCTCCCGGGGCGCGGTGGCGTCACGCTTCGCCAGCGCCGCGATGGCGGCATCCGGGTCCTTCCAGGCCGCCTCGTGGCCGCGGGCGATGGCGCGGATCATGCCGGTGACGACCTTGGCATGGGCCTCGGCATAGGGACGGCGGACCACCAGCGCGGTGGAGAGCAGCGCCACCCCGGCATCGGAATAGCGCATCGAGACGATCTGGTCCGGCTCCACCCGCAGCGAGCGCAGCGAGAAGATGCCCGACACCTCGAAGCCGGTGATGGCATCGGCCTCGCCCCGGGCCAGCATCGGCTCGCGCAGCTGCGGCGTGACGTTGATCCAGTTGATCTTCGCGGCATCGAGGCCGGCGGCCTTGGCGAAGGCCGGAAACAGCTGGCGGCCTGAATCCGTCTCGGGGGCGGCGAGGCGCTTGCCCTCCAGCTGCTTCGGGGCGGCGATGCCGGATTTCTTCAGGGTCATCACCGCCAGCGGGCTGCCCTGCTGCACCACGAAGGGCGCGATCAGGTCGCTGCTGGGCGTGGTCAGGCGCAGGCGGATCACCGGGGACAGGTCGGCCACGCCGAACTCATAGGCGCCGGACGCCACCTTCACTGGCGTATCACCCGAGCCGAAGCCTCGGTCCACCGTGACGGCGAGACCCTCGTCGCGGAAATAGCCGTTATCGACCGCCAGCAGGTAGGGCGCCTGCGGCCCCTGGAAGGCCCAGTCGAGGCAGAACTTCACCGGCGTCAGCGCGGCCTGGCCACGCGCCAGTTGCGGCGCGGCGAGCAGCGTGCCGGCAGTGCCGAGCATCAGGCCGCGGCGGTTGAGGATCATTGTGGTGGTCTCCCAGTAGGCGCCCTGCAGGACCGGGGCGGATGCGTGTGCCGGAATTAGCAACTTGCGGGCCAGCGGCGGCAGGGGATTCGCGCCGCCGCCGTCCCGCCGCCACGCCTCAGGCCTTGCTGGCGCCCCAGAACAAGGGAAAGGGAGCATGCTGGATGTTGCGCACCGCCGTCCGGGACGCGGTGTAGCCGAGGAAGAAGCCGGTGGGGATGTAGGTCACGGCCTCCATTCCGGCACGGTTGACACCCTCCAGCGCCGCCTTCTCGGACGCGGCGTCCGGCGCGTCGTACCATTCGGCGATGTGCTGCTCGACCCGCTCATCGCTCGGCCAGCCGAACCACGCCTTGTCGCCGCTGGCGGAGACGCCCTTGTAGGGCGCCGGGTTGATGCAATCGGCGCCGGAATGCCAGGAGAAGAAGATGTTCCAGCCACCATCGGAGACCGGCCTCCTGCTGGTGCGGCGCCCGCCCACCGTGCCCCAGTCCAGCGCCTGGTAATCCACGTTCATGCCGATGCGGCCCAGCATGTCGGCCGTGACATCGCCCTGCGCCTTGGTGATCGGCACGTCGGCCGCGACGAGCATCACCACCTTCTCGCCCTGATACCCGCCTTGCTTCAGCAGGTCTCTGGCCTTGTCGTACTGGCGCGGGCCCTTCAGCGCCCCGGCGCCGGCCTCGGTATAGCCGGGCGTGCCGGGCGTGAAGAAGGACGGCATGCGCTTCCACAGCGCCTCGTCATCGCCGACGAGGGCCCGCATGTAATCTTCCTGGTTCACCGCATATTGCAGCGCCTGGCGCACCAGCTGGTTGTTGAAGGGCGGGATCAGGTGGTTGAGGCGCATGGCGCCCACATTGCCGAGCGGATCGGCGATCTCGACCCGGATCTGCCGGTTGTTCTGCATCACCGGCACCAGATCGGCGATCGGGCTCTCCCACCAGTCGATCTCGCCGTTCTGGATGGCGCCGAGCGCCGTGCCCGGGTCCGGCATGGTCAGCCACTCGACGCGATCCAGCATCATCCGCTTGCCGCCGGCCAGCCAGTCGGCGGCTTCCTCGCGCGGCCGGTAGCCGGCGAAGGTTTCGAACACGGCGCGGGATCCGGCCATCCATTCGTCGCGCCGGAAGCGCATCGGGCCGGAGCCGACATATTCCTTGACCTGCGTGTAGGGATCGGTGTTCGCGATCCGCTCCGGCATGACCACCAGCAGCGGCGTGTTGCTCTTGCCGAAGGCGTAGAGCAGCTTGGGGAAGGGCTGCTTCAGCCGCAGCCGGAAGCTGCGGTCATCCACGGCCTCCAGCATGTCGAGCCGGGCCTGGATCATCTGTCCCATGCCGTCGCGCGGCATCCAGCGGCGGATGCTGGCCACGGCGTCCCTGGCCAGGACCGGTTCGCCATCATGGAAGCGAAGGCCGGCCCGCAGCGTGAAGCGCCAGTCCTTGCCGTCGGCGCCGATCTCATGGCGCTCCACCATTTGCGGCTTCGGCTGCAGATCCGCGCCGATGCCGTACAGCATGTCATAGACCAGAAGGCTGGCGTTGCGCACCACGAGCTGGGTGCCGGCCACCGGGTCGAGGTTCGGCAGGTCCGCCTGCGGCACGAAGCGCAGCACCTTGCTGTTCTGCGCCCATGCCAGCCCCGGTGCTGCGAGCCGCGATCCGCCCAGTGCGGCCCCGGAAGCCAAAAGGAGTTGGCGGCGCTGCATGGAACAATCCTCTTCGGCTGGGAGATGCCGGGTGCTCTACGCGCATTCCCCCGGCCTGCCCACTCCTTGTGCCACGCGACAGCCATGAAACCGTCGTTTTGCTCGATCCGCGGCAGAATGCCTGCGGAATAGGCGCTGCTTGCCAAGGCCCTGTGCATAGAAAAAGGGCGCCGCCGAAGCGACGCCCTCCTCGATGTCCATTGATCGGCTTTAGCGGGACTGCTGAATCGCCGACAGCTTCCAGGCGCCGGCAGGCTGGCGGGCGAAGGTCCACAGCTCGGTCGCCGTCTCGCGCCGTTCCGCATCGCCTTCCACCACGCGGCCCTGGGCATCATAGGTCACGTCCACGAGGCTGAACCGCATCGCCACCGTGGCATATTCGGTGTTGCCTTCGCGCCAGGCCTCCGCCAGGTCGCCTTGCTCCAGCTTCAGGTCACGCGCTTCGTTGCGCCAGCCGCGCGCATCAAGGTCGCGCATGTCCTGAGCAAAGTAGCTGTTCATTTCCGGCGTCGCGAGGCGCCCGAGTCCAGCCATGTCACGCCGCGACCAGGCAGCATTGACGTCGCGCAGCAGCGCCTCGAAGGCCTGGAAATCGGACGGGTTGACTTGCACCGGGGCGGCCGCGGCGCCCATTCCGCCGCCCGCGGCAGCGGCACGGGCCGCCCCGCTCGGATGCAGGTCGCGCCGCATGGCATCGGGGTTCGGGCCGCCGGCCATGGCCGGGCGCGGCATCCCGCGGTTCATGGCGTTTCCGCCCTGGGCGGCTCCGGCCCGGCGGCTGCGGAAGAAGCGCAGCGCCATCCGCACCAGGAACACGATCAGCACGACCTGCAGCAGCAGGCCGAGAATGCTGCCGATGCCACCGAAGCCGCCGAACAGCCCGTGGCCGAACAACAGGCCGCCAATGCCCATGCCGATCAGGCCGCCCATCAGCGCGCCGCCGAAGCCGCCGCCGAACATGCCGCCCCGCGCCTGCGCTGGCGCCATGCCGGGGGCCACGGAACCGGGACGCGCCGGCTGCTGGAAGGTGCGGTCCATCGGCCGCGCCGCGTCGGGCGCGGTGCGGGTGACCGGAGGGGGGGCAAAGGTGCGGCTGCCACGGCTGCCCATGCTGCTGCGCCCGCCCACCCGGGCTTCCGCCAGGGCAGGGCCGAGAACCAGGGCAAAGGTGGCCAGGGCGGCCAGGATGCTGGCCTTGCGACGCATGGGTTGGTTCCTCCGCATATCGATCATCACCGCATCATATAGGCATTAACGAAGCGTAATCCAGGCTCCTGGGGAACGCGGAACAGCCGGACGAAGTTCCGCATCCGCCCGCGATGGTGGCCAAACCGGACGGGATGCCGCAGAACCCGCAGGCTCGATCCGAGGCGCATGGGCGATCGACGGAACGGCGCGGCCCGCAGTGAAAGGAAACCGGTTTGGCGGCGAAGAACAGGCAGTGGCGGTGGCGGATCGAGGCCGCGCTGGTGCGCGGATTGCTGGCTCTGTCCCGCCGGATCGGGATCCTGCGTGCCTCGGCGTTGGGTGGAAGCGTATGCCGGCGGATCGGGCCGCTGCTGCCCGTGTCGAACATCGCCCGCCGCAACCTGCAGATCGCCTTTCCGGACAGCACCGCGGATTGGCAGGAGGAGGTGCTGCGTGGCGCCTGGGAAAACCTCGGCCGCACCATGATGGAATTGTCGCACCTGCGGGAATTGCAGCGCACCGAGGCGGGGCCCGGCTGGGAGCTGGAGGGCGTCGAGCACATTCCCCCACCCGGCCGCCCGGTCATCTTCTTCTCGGCGCACCTGGCCAATTGGGAGATCCTGTTGCGGCCCTCCGCCAGCACCGGCCACACCGTGGCGACGTTCTATCGCGCGCCGGACAACCCGTTGGTGGACCTGCTGGTGCGCGAGCTGCGGCAGAACAGCATGACGCTGTCGCTGTTTCCGAAGGGCTCCCGCGGCGCGCGACTGGCGTTGAAGCACCTGGCGGCAGGGCATTGCATGGGCATTCTGGTGGATCAGAAGATGAATGACGGGCTGGAGCTGCCCTTCTTCGGCCATCCGGCCATGACGGCCACGGGACCGGCCGAGCTGGCGCTGCGCTTCGGCTGCCCGGTGGTGCCGATCCATGGTGAACGGATCGGGCCCTGCCGCTTCCGGCTGGTGATCGAGAAGCCGCTGCCGGCCCCGGAGGGCGACGACCATGCCGCCAAGGTTCGGTCGCTGACCCTGATGATGAACCAGGCCGTCGAGGGGTGGCTGCGCCGCCGGCCGCAGGAATGGCTGTGGATGCACCGCCGCTTCCCGCGCAGCGCCTATCGGAGCTGAGGAGCGCTCCTCAATCCACCACCAGCAGCGCGCCGGCGGCGTAGAGGCGTCGGCGCAGATCCATGGCGGGCGCCATCGCCACCACGCCGGGCGAGACTTCCCGCCAATGAAGAACCCCGGCACGGAGCAGGGCGGAGGCCGTGCCTTCCCGGCCCTCGAACAAGGCGATCACGGGCGTGTCGAAGCTGCCGAGCGCCGGGAGCGGTTCGGTGGACGGAACGGGGCGGGCGGCGAGATACGGCATGGGCGTGGCTATGCGTCGGCGCCGATTACCGGATCATGAACGAAATGCGGAATTTTCCCGAAGAGTTCTGCGCGTAAAACAACAGAACGTGCGCCGCGTTCAGGCAGCCGGCAGCACGGCTTGCGGATCGAGCGCGGTGGTCAGCCAGTGGAGTCCCAGATGCAGGTGGGGACCCGTTGCCCGGCCGGTGGCGCCGATGGCGCCCAGCGCCTGGCCGCGCGCCAGCATCTCCCCCGTGCGGACGTCCATCCGCGACAGGTGCGCGTACAGGCTCACCACGCCATGGCCGTGATCCACCAGCACTGTCTGGCCAGTGAAGTAGAGATCCTCCGCCAGCACCACCCGGCCGGCCCCCATCGGCGTCACCGGGGTGCCGGTGGGGGCGGCGATGTCGAGGCCCAGATGCGGGGCGCGGGGCTCGCCGTTGAGGATGCGCTGGCTGCCGAACACGCCGGAGATGCGGCCCTGCGCCGGCCAAACGAAGCCTTCGGCGAAATGCGGCAGCTCGCTGTCCAGCTTGCGGATCTCCGCCAGCTTGGCACGCTCGCGGCCGATGCGGGCCAGCTGCCGGGCATCGGGGCTGACCATGGCCTGGGGCAGTCCGTTGATCCGCTGCACCTGCCAGTCCCGCTTCAGCACCGACAGGGAACGGATCTCGGAACGTCCGTCCGGCGCGGCAACGGCGAGCCGCGCATCGCCCTCCGCTTCCCGCGCGAAGCCGATGGCGAAGCGGCCGTCCGGCCCGACCCGCACCGCGCGCCCATCAAGCGAGACGCGGCTGCCGGGCGGCACGCGGCCCAGCGCGAGGCCGCCCTGGCTGAAGCCGCGACCGGCGGCGGCCGGCGCCACTTCCAGCAGCGGCCCCGCGGCGGTGGCGGCGGTCACCGGATCGCGCCCGGCACAGGCGGCGAGCAGGCCCCATGGCAGGGCCAGCGCGGTGCGGCGGGTCAGGTGGCGCATGCGAAGATGATCCTGGCGGTTCACAGCAGGGAGCCCTGTTCCGGCCCGGCCGGAGGCGGCTCGGCACGGCGGCGGGCGGTGCGGGGGGATGCCTCGCCCTCGGCCACCAGATCGCGGCTGCCATCCCGCAGCGTGGCGGTGAGCCGCAGGCCGGGGGTGATCGCGGTGGCGCTGGTCAGCGGCTCGCCATCGGCGTCGCGCAGCAGGGCGAAGCCGCGGGCCAGCACCCCCTGGTAGGAAGCGCCTTCCAGCCGCGCCGACAGCCCATCCAGCCGCAGCCGGTTCTCGCGCAGCCGGGCGGCGATGCGCGGAGCCGGGTCGGGCAGGCGGTGCAGCGCGGTGTGGCGCCGCTCCAGCAGCCGGGCCAGGGCGGCGCCGGCGCCGGGAACCCGCGCCAGGCGGGCATGCGCCTGCGCGGCCAGCCGCTGCAGGCCGGCGGCCGCGCGGTGTTGCAGCAGGCCGAGCCGGTGGCGGTGCCGCGCCAGCGTTTCGCGCGGATGCGGCAGCCGGTGGCCCACCGCATCCAGCGCGCCGCGCTTGCGGGCGATCAGCGCCGAGGGGGCGAGGGCCAGCCGCTCGGCCCGGTCGTCCAGGCGCTGGCGGGCGGCGCCGACTAAGCCGGGCAGGTCCGGGATCCGCGCCTCGATGCGCGACAGCCGCAGCCGGGCACGGTCCAGCGAGCCCTGGCCACACTGCACCAGCCGCGCCGCGGTCTGCGCGATCGCCGCCAGCAGATCGGCGCGGGAGGGCACCGCCAGCTCGGCGGCGGCGGTGGGCGTCGGTGCCCGGCGGTCGGCGACGAAATCGATCAGCGTGGTATCCGTCTCATGGCCCACGGCCGAGATCACCGGGATCGGGCAATCCGCCACGGCGCGGATCACCACCTCCTCGTTGAAGGCCATCAGGTCCTCGAGGCTGCCGCCCCCGCGCGCCACGATCAGCACGTCCGGCCGCGGCACGGCGCCGCCCGGCCTGAGGCGGGAAAAGCCGCGGATTGCCTCGGCGATGCGCTCGGCGGCGCCCTGGCCCTGTACCGGCACGGGCCACAGGATCAGGTAGCGCGGAAAGCGGCGCGCCACCGTGGTGCGGATGTCCTGGATCACCGCGCCTTTCTCGGACGACACCACGCCAACCACGCGCGGCAGCAGCGGCAGCGGCTTCTTGGCGGCCTCGTCGAACAGCCCCTCGGCGCCCAGCTTCTTGCGCAGCGCCTCGATGCGCGCCAGCAGCGCGCCCTCTCCGGCGAACTCGATACGGTCGATGATCAGCTGGTAGTCGGAGCGTTCGCCATAGGAGGACACCTTGCCGGTGGCGATCACCTCCATGCCGTTCTCGGGCCGCAGCGACAGGCGCGGCACGGCGAAGCGCCAGATGATGGCCCGGATCTTTGCTCCCTCATCCTTCAGCGCCAGATAGATGTGGCCGGACGGATAGGCCTTCAGCTCGGTGATCTCGCCGCGGATGCGGACCCGGCCGAACGTGCCTTCCAGCGTGCGCTTGATGGCGCCGCTGATCTCCGAGACGGTGAATTCGGGGGCGTTGGAGCGCGGCGCGGCGCCGGCTTCGGGAAGGTCGTGATCCATGCCGCACCCATTATGGGGCAGGGGCGGGGCCGCGGCCAGCCGCCCCTGCGGGTCAGGCGGCCGGCTGCGGCGGCATCAGGGCCTCGTCGATGGCCCGCGCCCGCTGCGCCGCCGGCCGGGCTTCCAGCTTCGCCCAGTAACGCTCCAGCGCCGGGCGTTTCTCCAGCGTGCCGAACTGCATGCCCCAGCCGATCTGGGAGCCGAGATACACGTCGGCGGCGCTGAACCGCTCCCCGGCCAGGAAGCCGCCATCCTGAACGGCGTATTCCAGCATCTCCATCACGTCGGCCATGCAGCCATAGCCCACCATGCCGCGCTGCTCGGGACTCGGTTGCACCTTCATCATGGCATCGCCCACTGCCGCTTCCACCGGCCCGGCGCCGAAGAACAGCCAGCGGTAATAGGCGGCGCGTGCCGGATCGCCCGCCGGCGGCGCCAGCCCGGCCTCGGGAAAGGCATCGGCCAGGTAGGCGCAGATGGCGCCGCATTCGCTGACCACGGCGGCACCGTGCCGGATCAGTGGCACCTTGCCCATCGGGTTCAGTGCCCGGAAGGACGGCGCCTTCATCGGCGGGCCGTAGCCAACCACCTCCGTGCGGTACGGGACGCCGAGTTCCTCCAGCATCCAGCGCACGATGCGGCCGCGCGACATGGGGTTGGTGTAGAAGACGAGATCCTGGTTCATCGCCTGTCTCCTGCCGGGGCGGTTCGCCGGCGGCCCGATCCTAGTGCGGCGATGCAGGTGTGCGAAGCCGGAACAGGCTGACGCGGCCGCCGCGCCATGCTAGCGCGGCGCCCATTGCAACGGGTGGGGTGCGCAATGAAGGTTCTCCTGGTGGGCGGCGGCGGCCGCGAGCATGCGCTGGCCTGGGCGCTGTCCGGTTCTCCGCTGCTGAGCAAGCTCTGGTGCGCCCCCGGCAACCCCGGCATCGCCGCCCTCGCCGAATGCGTCGACATCGGCGCCGAGGACGTGGACGCGCTGGTGGCCTTCGCCCAGCGGCAGGCGGTGGATCTGGTGGTGGCGGGGCCGGAAGCGCCGCTGACGCTGGGCCTGGCCGATGCCTGCGCCGCGGCGGGGCTGCGCTGCTTCGGCCCCTCGGCCGCGGCGGCGAAGCTGGAAGGCAGCAAGGCCTTCACCCGCGAGGTGGCGACCGCCGCCGGCGTGCCCGGTGCCGAATGGGCCCAGTTCACCGACCCGGCCGCCGCGCGCGCCTATGTGCGGCAGAAGGGCGCGCCGATCGTGGTCAAGGCCGATGGCCTGGCCGCCGGCAAGGGCGTGGTGGTGGCCGAAACGGTGGAAGAGGCCGAGAACGCCATCGGCGCCATCATGGAGAACCGGGTGCACGGCGCCGCCGGCGCCACGGTGCTGATCGAGGAATGCCTGATCGGCCAGGAAGTGTCCTTCTTCGCGCTGTGCGACGGAGAGGTGGCATTGCCGATGGTGGCGGCGCAGGACCACAAGCGGGTGGGCGACGGCGACACCGGCCCCAACACCGGCGGCATGGGCGCCTATTCCCCGCCGCCCGCCTTCACGCGGGACATTGAGGCGCAGGTGATGGAACGCATCATCCGACCGACCCTGGCCGAGATGGCGCGGCGCGGCACCCCGTTCCGCGGCGTGCTGTTCGCCGGGCTGATGCTGACGGAACAGGGGCCGAAGCTGATCGAGTTCAACGTCCGCTTCGGCGACCCGGAATGCCAGGTGTTGATGCTGCGGCTGCGCTCCGACCTGCTGGCCGCCCTGCGTGCCGCCTGCGACGGCACGCTGCAACAGGCTGAGCTGCGCTGGTCGCCCGAGGCCGCCATGGTGGTGGTGATGGCGGCGCGGGGCTATCCCGGCGCCTATCGCAAGGGCAGCGTGATCGAGGGGTTGGAGCAGGCGGCACAGGTGCCGGCGGCGCAGCTGTTCCAGGCCGGCACGGCGCGCGGCGAAAACGGCGCCCTGGTGGCCGCCGGCGGCCGCGTGCTCGGCGTCGCCGCCAGCGGCGAAACGCTGCAGGCCGCGCGCGATGCCGCCTACAGGGCGGTGGACGCGGTGCGCTGGCCGGACGGCTTCTGCCGCCGCGACATCGGCTGGAGGGCGCTGTGACGCGCAGATCACCTGGCGGGCGCGGGGACGGGCGCGGAATGCCGCGCCCGTTCCGCCTCAGCCGGAGGCGCCGAGCCGCTTCTGCAGCGCGCGGCGCATCTCGGCCGCCGTGTAGGGCTTGCTGATGACCTCGGCGCCGCGGAAACGCTCGGGAAAGGCGCTGGTCTCGCCATAGCCCGTGGCGAAGATGAATGGCACGCCGCGCGCCTGTAGCGCGTCGGCCACCGGGAAGCTGTTCTCGCGGCCGAGGTTGACGTCCAGCAGGGCAATGAGCGGCGGCGCATGGTCCAGCAGACGCAGCGCCGCCTGCACCGAGCTGGCGACATCCACCGCCTCGGCCCCCATGTGGCGCAGCTGGTCCTCGGCGTCCATGGCGATCAGCAGGTTGTCTTCCACCAGCATCACCCGTCCGGACAGGCTGAAGCTTTCGGCCCGCGGCACCACGACCGCCGACGCCGAGTCCGACCGCGCCAGCTCGGCCGGAGCGGCGCTGCCCGGCCGCACGCATTCGGCGGGCAGCAGGAAGCGCGCTTCCAGCCCGGCCAAGTTGTAATGCAACTCGGCCTCGCCGTTGAGATCATGCGGCAGGGCGCGTTCCACGATGGTGGTGCCGAAGCCCTTGCGCATCGGCGGCTTGACCGGAGGGCCGTTCTCCTCGGTCCAGTGGATCTCCAGCGCATCCTCCGGCGTGAAGGCCCAGCGCAGCTGCACCCGGCCGCGCGCGTCGCACAGGGCGCCGTATTTGGCGGCGTTCGTCATCAGCTCGTGGATCACCAGCGCCATGGTGGTGAAGGCGTTGGGTTCCAGCAGCACCGGCGGGCCTGACAGGATCAGCCGGTCCTGCTTGCCGTTCAGATAGGCCGCGGCCTCCGCCATCACCAATTCGCGCAGCGGCGCCGGCTGCCAGCGATCGGTGGTGATCTGGTCATGCGCGCGGGCCAGCGCCTGAATGCGCCCGCCCACCATGTCGGCGAACTCCACCACCGTGACAGCATGGCCGCGGCTCTGCGTCACCAGGCCGCGGATCAGCCCCAGGATGTTGCGCACGCGGTGGTTCAGCTCGGCGATCAGGATCTCCTGCCGCTCCTGCGACACGCGGCGCTCGCGCTCGGCCATGTCGGTCAGCTGCAGCACGACCTCGAGCAGGGTCACGCGCAGCCGCTCGGCCATCAGCAGGTCGCTCTCGGTCCAGGAGCGGCTCTGCCCTTCCACCGTCTGCTGCCAGGCGGCGAAACTCTTGCGCGGCGTCAGCCGCGCGCCGTTCGGGCCCACCGTCACCGGCTTGTTGGGATCGCCCGCCCAGATCACCGAATGCGTCACCGCCCGGCGGAAGAACACCAGGTAGTCCCGCGGCGCGCGCGACAGCGGAATGGCCAGCACGCCGGCCGCCCGGTCGGTGAAGTCGGCCGCCTCCGGATACATCTCCGGCAGGACATGGGTGGCATAGATCCGGCCGGAGGCGGCGCGGTTCAGGTAGCGGATGATGCCGGCGAACTCCTCGGCACTCGGGGCGTGGCCCCGCAGCGCGGTGCCGCTCTTGCTCCACAGCCCGACGCCGTCGCAGGGGATCACCTCCGCCAGCATCTCCAGGAACTCGGTCAGCGAACGGCTGCCGGGGCGCATGGCGCCAAGCGCCGCCATCAGGCGCTGGTGCACGCGGTTGGCCTCGGCGTCGCGGGCCTGCTCCAGCTCCCGCTCGCGGGATTCCAGCAGCAGGGAGAAGATCTGGCCGAACAGCTCGGCGGCGGTGCGGCGCTCGAAGGGCACGCGCAGCGGCTCGTTGTGGTGGCAGGCGATCAATCCCCAGAGCCGGCCCCTGCGCAGCACCGAGATCGACATGGAGGCGCGCACGCCCATGTTGCGCAGATACTCGATGTGGATCGGCGACACCGAGCGCAGCACCGAGAGCGACAGGTCGAGCGGCTGTTGCCGGTTGTCCAGCAGCGGCAGCACCGGCACCGACTGCTGCTCGGTATCGGCGATCAGGCGCAGCAGGTTGCGCTCATACAGCACGCGCGCCTGGCGCGGGATGTCGGAGGCCGGGAAGCGGTGCTGCATAAAGGAAGCCTGGAAGGAGGCGGCGGATTCCGCGGTCACCTCCCCATGCCCCTCTTGGTCGAAGCGGTACAGCATCACGCGGCTGAAGCCGGTGAGGCCGCGGATCTGCCGCACCGCCTCACGGCAGATGTTGTCGAATCCCTGCGCCTGGTGCAGCCGCGCGATCATACCGCGCACCGTGGTGCCGGCTTCCAGCCCATCCTCCAGGTCGGACGGCTCGCCCTCGACCACGATCAGCTCGCCCGACATGTGGATCGCCAGGTCGTAGGCGGCGCCGCCCTCCTGCAGCACCACGCCGAACACGCGCTCCACCGCGTCGGGCCCGCGCAGCAGGTGCAGCCGGCCGCCGATCTGATGCATCGCCTCCGGCCGCAGCCGCGCGTTCAGCGGCTCGCCCAGCAGCGCCTCGACGCCGAGCCCGAGATGCTCCGCGACATTGGCCGAGGCGCGGCGCACCACCCATTCCGCAGTCACCGCGACCAGGAAGCCGATCGGCTGGATGCCCCCCAGCAGGTGGATCGGCTCGCGGTCGCAATTGGTCAGATCAACGCCGCCCTGGAGGGGGATCTGGGTGAGGTGGTTGTTCATAGGACGGTTGGCTCGGACGATTCCAGGGGTTCCGCGGCGGGGGCCGCGCCGGCGCGCAGCGCGGCCAGAAAGGTTTCAAACGCCGTGAGGGCGCCCGCGGTGGCAACCTTCCAATCGGCGGGATCGGGCAGGGCCTGATCCAGGCGGGCCAGGAACCCGGCCCAGCCAGCGGGGCCGGGCTGATGGGACAGATAGGTGAACGCTCCGCTGTTCGCCAGGGCCGGGGCGGCCCGCGCCGCCCGGAGCAACATGGCGTTGCCCAGGCGCGAGCCTTCCAGCACATAGGCGGCCCCCATGGCCGCCGCGCCGGTCCGGATCTCGGGCGCCGCCAGCGGGGCCGGCACCGCCTCTCCCAGCACGGCGAGGTCGGCCCGCAGCGCCGCGGCCCGGCGGCGGCGAGGCCAGTCGGGCATCATCGCTTCCAGGCCGGCGGCATCCAGTGCCGCTTCCAGGGCCGGCACCGCCCGCGCATGCACCCGCAGGAAGCCAGCGTAACCGGCACGGCTGGACAGGCAGTGGGAGGAGCCGAGGCGGTCGGCTTCCGCATGCAGGGCTTCGGTGGCCTGTCGCAGGTGCCAGCGCACCCCGGACCTGCGCTCGCGCGACACGGTGTCGCTCAATGGGTGAGCCGGCGCCCGGTCCCGGGCAGGATCCCGGATGCGGCATGGGCGGGTTCTGGTGGCATGAAACGAAGCATGCATCCTCAGGCAAGGCGAAATGCCGCGATCAATCTGCCGAGTGATGACCGGACGCAAGGAAAAAGCTCCTGCCTTGAACCTTTGCCCGCCATGCCCGAGTCTCAGCCTGACCGGCCGCGGGCGCATCCTGCCACCCGCTTTCCCGGATCCGCGAGGTGAACGCAGCATGGATCTCCCGAGTCCCCGACCCGCCGTGCCGCAGGATGCGTCCTGGCGCCCCGAGGGCTGCCGCCGGGTGGCGCTGGTGCTGCAGGGCGGTGGCGCGCTGGGCGCGTATCAGGGCGGCGTGCATGAGGCAATGGTTGAGGCCGGGCTGGAGCTGGACTGGATCGCGGGCGTGTCGATCGGCGCCATCAACGGCGCGCTGATCGCCGGCAATCCGCCCGAGCGCCGAGTCGAGGCGTTGCGCCGCTTCTGGCAGCGCATCACCCAGGACCGCGTGCATGACCTGCTGCCGGATGGCGACCTGACGCGGCAATGGCGCCATGAATTATCGGCGCTGCTGACCATGGGGCAGGGGCAACCCGGCTTCTTCGCTCCGAACGTGCCGGGGCCGTGGTTCTCCCTGCCCGGCGCCGAGACCGCGACCGCGTTCTACAACAACGTGCCGCTGCGCGAGACGCTGAGCGAGCTGGTGGATTTCGATCGCCTGAACGATGGCCAGATCCGCTTCTCGGTCGGCGCGGTGAACGTCGCCACCGGCAATTTCGCCTTCTTCGACAGTGCCCGGACGCGGATCACATTAGACCATGTGGTGGCCTCCGGCGCCCTGCCGCCGGCACTGCCGATGGTGCGGATCGGCACCGAGCATTATTGGGATGGCGGGCTGGTGTCCAACACGCCGCTGCAGCACCTGCTGGAGAACCTCGAGGGCCGCAACACTCTCGCCTTCCAGGTGGACCTGTTCAGCGCCCGCGGCCGGGTGCCGCGCTCCATGCCCGGGGTGCTGTCGCGTGAGAAGGACATCCGCTACTCGAGCCGCACCCGCGCCGTCACCGATTTCTACCGCCGCATCCGGGACCTGGAGATGCAATTGAAGCAGGCCCTGGAGCAGATCCCCGAGGACCGGCTGGACGAGGCGCAACGCCGCGAGAAGCAGCGGCTGCGCCGGCTGCCGGAGGTGGTGATCCTGCAGCTCATCTACCAGCAGCAGGCCTATGAGGGGCAGGCCAAGGATTACGAGTTTTCCGCCCGCGCCATGCGCGACCACTGGGCCAGCGGGCTGGAGGATACCCGTGCCACGCTGCGGCACGGCCAATGGCTGGCCACGCCGCCCGAAGGCAGCGGGCTGCAGGTGCACGACGTCCATCGCGGCTCGTGAACAACGGGGCGCCGGGTGTTCGCCCGCCCTTCAGGGCACCGGCCGGGGCGGGCCGAAAAAGATCACCCACACCTTGAAGTCCTCCGAGAAGCTTTCGAAGCGGTGGGGAACATGGGCGGGGACGTAGAGCAGGTCGCCCGGGCCGAAGGCCACCACATCCTCGTCGCGGCGGAAGCGCCCGTTGCCGGTCGCCACGATGTACAGCTCGTCCCGGTCATGCGGCTGCTGGCCGTCGGCGCCAACGGGGGCATACAGCTCCACGGTGATCTCGTCATCGCGCGCGAACAGGATGGCGAAGGGATTGTTGGCGGACAGGCGCCGCGCCGCGGCAGCCAGCGTGACCTGAAGATCGCTGGCGGGATGGCGGGGCATGGCGGTTCGGCTCTCGGTTGACGAAACAGAAGCGTAAGGAGATGGGGGCGGAAAGAACAACAGGATTGCGTCCGTCCGCCCCCGGACGGCTCAGCCCTCCGGCGGGTCCCAGGCCCGCACCGGCGGCAGGTTGCCGGTGAATTTCTCGACTTCCAGCGTGGTCAGCTGCCCGATGCAGCCCTGCGCCAGCCGCGAGGTGCCGGCATCGCGCGTCAGCACGTTGGGATTGCCGTGCACGCAGAGCGGCTTGTCGTCCGCCGGGTCCTCCGGGTCGTACCAGGCGCCGGTGGAAAGCTGCACCACGCCGGGCATCAGCGCCTCCGACAGGGAGGCGGCGGCGAGGCAGGCGCCGCGCTGATTGAACATCCGCACGATGTCGCCCTCCGCGATGCCGCGCGCCGCCGCATCCTGCGGGTGGATGCGCATCACCTCGCGCCCGCGCCGCTTGGAGGCCTCGCTGGTGCCGCCGAAATCGAGCTGGCTGTGCAGACGGGTCGCCGGCTGGTTGGCCACCAGCCAGAGCGGCGCCCCGCTGCCCGGCACGTCGCCATAGGGGATGAAGGTGGGGTGGCCCGGGCAGTCGGGATAGCCGAAGCCGTCGATGGTGTCGGAGAAGATCTCGATCTTGCCGGATGGCGTCGGCAGGGGCTGGCCGTCCGGGTCGTCGCGGAAGGCGCGCACGATGCCCCCGTCATCCTCGTCCATCGGCAGCTTCAGCTCGCCGGCTTCCCAGAACTCCTCGAAGGAGAGGGTCGGCTCGCCGCGCGCGGCGATGGCGGCACGGGTCTTCTCATAAAGGTGGCGCAGCCATCCCCGCGCGTCACGGCCCTCGGTGAAGGCCTGCTCCTTGCCGAGCCGGGCGGCGAGGTCGGCGAAGATGGAGTGATCATCGCGCGCCAGGCCATAGGGCTCGGCCAGGCGGTGCATCGCGATCAGCAGGTCGTCCTGCGGCGAGCCGCCGATATCCTCCCGCTCCAGCGTCATGGTGCAGGGCAGCACGATGTCGGCGTGGCGCGCCGTGGCGGTCCAGGCGGTCTCGTGCACCACCAGCGTGTCCACGGCGGCGAAGGCCCGGCGCAGGCGGTTGAGGTCCTGGTGGTGGTGGAACGGGTTGCCGCCGGCCCAGTAGACCAGCCGGATCTCGGCGTAGCGCCGCTGCTGGCCGTTGTAGTCATAGGTGCCGCCCGGATTCAGCAGAAGGTCGGAGATGCGCGCCACCGGGATGAAGTCGGCAACCGTGTTGCGGCCCTGCGGCAGGGAGCCGATCGGCACCGCCGCGTTGCGCTTGCCGTAATGTGCGATGGAGCCGAGGGCATAGTTGAAGCCGCCGCCCGGCAGGCCGTGCTGGCCCAGCATGGCGGCCAGCACCACCGCCATCCACACCGGTTGCTCGCCATGCTCGGCCCGTTGCAGGGAATGCGCCATGGAGATCAGCGTGCGCGTCCCGGCCGCGTCCCGCGCCAGCTGCGCGATGGTGTCCGCCGGGATGCCGCAGATGGCGGCGGCCCAGGCGGCATCCTTGGGCTGCCCGTCGGTGCGGCCGAGCAGGTAGGGCTCGAAGCGCTGATAGCCGACGCAGAACCTGGCCAGGAAACCGGTGTCGTGCAGGCCTTCCGTGACCAGGGTGTGCGCCATGCCGAGCATCAGTGCCGTGTCGGTGCCCGGCTGGATCTGCAGCCACTCGGCACGCGCCTCCTCCGGCAGGTCGTCGCGCAGCGGGCCGATCAGCACGAACCGGCAGCCGCGCTCGGCCGCGGCCTTCATCGAGGGCCGCTCCACATGCTTCGACACGCCGCCCGAGGCCACGGCGCTGTTCTTCACGGCCATGCCGCCGAAGGACAGGCACAGCCGGGTGTGCTGCACCACCTGTTCCCAGGTGACGTTGCGCTTGGCCACCGAGTCCATCGGCCCGATCACATGCGGCAGAATGACGTTGGATGCCCCGGCGCTGTAGGAATTGACCGAGCGCACATAGCCGCCGAGCACCGTGTTCAGGAACCGGTGCACCTGGCTCTGCGCATGGTGGAAGCGCCCCGCCGAGGACCAGCCATAGGAGCCGCCGAACACCGCGCCCGGCCCATGCGCGTCACGCACCCTGGCCAGCTCGCCGGCCAGCAGGTCCAGCGCCTTGTCCCACGACACCGCGACGAACTCGTCCCGGCCGCGCATCCGGTCGGGGCCGGGACCGCGCTCCAGCCAGCCTTTGCGCACCATGGGCGTCGCGATACGGGCGCGGTGGCGCAGCGCCTTTGGAAAGTTCTGCAGGATCGGGGAGGGATCGGGATCGGCCGGATGCGGCTCCACCACCAGCTCCTCGCCGCGCCAGCCGGCCCGGAAGGCACCCCAATGCGAGGAATGCGGCTTCATCGCCACACCACCGCGATCCTTGACCTCCGACATCCGAGCTTCTCCACGCTGCAGCACGGCCGCAACATGAGCCGGTTGAGCAAAACTGTCACCCTCCCGCGCCAGCGTCATGGCTCGCCTTCCCCCCGCAAGGGTTGTATCCGCGCCGGAAGGGCGCATCTCGGCAGTTTCTCGTGTATGTCGGTTCCGGCAGGTCCTCTTGGGTGTTTTTTGCCCAACGGTGTTCCTCCGGTGGTAGTGCTGCATGGGCTGGGCCGAAAGGAGCGATGGCGTGGCGTTGCTGCTGAACATCTTGTGGAACGTGCCGGGGCTGGGCTTCATCCCGGCGCTGTTCTGGCTGCTGGCCGCGGCCATCATGGCGCTGACCGTGATCGGGCTGCCCTGGGCGCGCGCCTGCCTGATGCTGGCAGGCTACAGCTTCATGCCCTTCGGTCGCCGCCTGGTGTCGCTGGAGGAGCTGACCGGCGCGCCGTCCGTCGGCACCGGTCCGCTCGGGACGGTGGCCAACGTGCTGTGGTTCGTGCTGGCCGGCATCTGGCTGTGCCTGACCCACCTGACCGCGGCGGCGGCCTGCGCCGTGACCATTATCGGCCTGCCCTTCGCCTGGGCGCACCTGAAGCTGGCCGCCGCCTCGCTGTTCCCGGTGGGCAAGCGGGTGGTGCCGAACGACGTGGCCGATGCGGTGGAACTCGGCCAGGGGCGCCTGGGCCTCGACAGGTTGCGGAGCCGCCCCTGGGCCAGCCGCCCCCGGGAGAACCGGTGAGCGACACGGACGTCCTGGTGGTGGGGGCCGGCGCTGCCGGCCTCGCCGCCGCCCGCGCCGTGCTGGCCGCCGGCCGCAGCGTGCAGGTGCTGGAAGCGCGCAACCGGCCGGGTGGCCGCGCCTGGACCGATCCGGACACGCTCGGCAGCCCGTTCGACTACGGCGCCACCTGGCTGCACCAGGCGGAACAGAATGGCCTCGCCGCCCTGGCCAAAGGCGGCTTCGACCATGACACGGTGCGCAGCCATCGCTGTTACATCGGCAGCCGCCCGGCCGGCGGCGCCGAGATGGCGGAATATGACGCCACCTATGCCGCCTTCCACCCGCGCCTGGCGGCCGCCCGTGGCACCGCGCCGCCCGATGCCACGGCGGCCGATTACGCGCCGCGCGGCGGGGAGTGGGACGCCACGGTGGCGCATCGGGAGGGGCCGGTGATCTGCGCCGCGCCGCTCGCCGCCATGGACCTGCGCGATTTTCTCGACACCCAGCTGGGCGGGCCCAACCTCCTGCTGCCGGAGGGGATCGGCGGGTTGCTGACCCGGCTGGCCGCCGGATTGCCGATCGCCTACGGGGCGGCGGTGCAGCGGCTCGCTTGGCAGGAAGCGGGCGGCGTCGTGGCGGAAGGCCCGTTCGGCCGCATCGCGGCCCGCGCCGCCATCGTCACCGCGCCCACCGCCGTGCTGGCGGCCGGTGCCATCCGCTTCGCACCGGAACTGCCGGCGGACACGGCGCAGGCGATCCATGACCTGCCGCTCGGCCTCTTGAACAAGGTCGGGCTGCGTGCCGCCGGGCTGGACCGGCTGGGCCTGCCGCCCTTTGCCGGGCTGGAACGACGCGTGCAGCGCGAGGAGGAGGCGGCGATGACCTTTGTCGCCTGGCCCTTCGCGCGGGACCATATGATGGGCTTCATCGGCGGCGAGGCTGCCTGGGCGCTGTCCCGCCTCGGGCCGGACAAGGCGCCGGCCGCCCTGCTGGAGCACGCCTTCGCCGAGCTTTCCCTGGCCTACGGCCCGCGCGCCGCGCGCGCCCTGCGGCGCGAGCCGGCGCTGGCCAGCGACTGGGGCAATGATCCCTGGTCGCTCGGCGCCTATTCCCATGCCCGTCCCGGGCGGGCCGAGGCGCGCCGCATCCTGGCGCGGTCGCTCGGCGAGGGGCGGCTGAGCTTCGCCGGCGAGGCCTGCCACCCCCGCTTCGCCGCCACGGTGGGCGGCGCCTGGGCCAGCGGCGAGCAGGCCGCGGCGGCCGTCCTGGCCACGGCTGGCCGATGAACCAGACCATTCTGCGCGATCCCCCCGCCGCGACAACGCCCGCGGCGTTCGAGCGGCAGGGCGACCTGCTGCGCTTCAGCGGCATGATGACCACGCGGCAGGTGCCGCGCATCTGGACCGAGGCGCTGCGCGCCGCGCAGGGTGCCCGGCGCATCGACCTGTCGCCGGTATCCGCCCTGGACACCACCGGCGCCACCCTGGTGCTGAGCGCGGCCGCGCTGGACGATGCTGTGGTGGAAGGGGCAAGCCAAGCGGTGGCGGCGGTGCTGGAGCGCGCCCGTGCCGCCCTGGCGGCGCCGCGCCCGCGCCCGGCGGCGGCGCCGCTGCCGGTGGTGGGCCGCATTGGCGCCTGGGGCGTGGCGGGGCTGCGGAGCCTGCGCGCCGGCATCGCCTTTCTGGGCGAGACGGCCGCCATGGGCGCCGCCGTGCTGGGCCATCCGCGGCGGCTGCGGCTGGCCGACCTGCTGCGCCACCTGGATGAGGCGGGGCTGCGCGCCTTTCCGCTGACGGTGCTGCTGGGCACGCTGATCGGCGTGATCCTGGCCTTCCAGTCCTCCATCCCGATGCGGATGTTCGGGGCGGAGATCTACATCCCGCCGCTGGTCGGCATCTCGCTGATCCGCGAGCTGGGGCCGCTGATCGCCGCCGTGATCCTGTCGGGCCGCACCGGCTCGGCCTATGCCGCCGAGCTTGGCACCATGACGGTGAACGAGGAGGTGGACGCGCTGCGCATCATGGGCGTCGAGCCGGTGGCCATGCTGGTGTTGCCACGCCTGCTGGCGGCGGCGCTGGTGATGCCGGTGCTGGCGCTGCTGATGAATCTTTCGGGGCTGCTCGGCATGACCGGGGTGATGCTGGCGCTGGGCTTCCCGACGCCGCTCGTGGTGACGCAGCTGGAACAGTGGCTGACGCTGGGCAGCCTGCTCGGCGGGCTCGGCAAGTCGGTGTTCTTTGGCATCGTCATCGCCGGCATCGGCTGCCGCGCCGGGCTGCTGGCCGGGCGCGGGCCGCGCGCGGTGGGCGATGCCGCCACCTCCGCCGTGGTGGGCGGCATCGTGTCCACCGTGATCCTGGACGGGCTGTTCGCCATCTTGTTCTTCCGGCTGGGCTGGTGATGGACGGAAGCCCCGACCTCCACCGTGCCGCGGTGGCCGACCCGGTGGTGCAGGTGGACGGCCTGGCCATGGCCTTCGGCGCCAACACCCTGTTCCACGACGTGAGCTTCGAAGTCGGGCGCGGCGAGGTGTTCGTGATCCTGGGCGGCTCCGGCTGCGGCAAATCCACCCTGCTGAAACTGTTGATCGGACTGCACGCGCCCAGCGCCGGGCGCATCCGCATCCTGGGCGAGGACCTGCTCGGCGCCGGCGGCGACACGCGGCGCGACCTGCTCACCCGTCTTGGCGTGATGTGGCAATCGGGCGCGCTGTTCGGCTCCATGACGCTGCTGGAGAACGTCATGCTGCCCTTGCAGGAGCACACCCGCCTGCCGCCCGCGGCCAGGGAGGAGGTGGCGCGCCTCAAGCTCGGCCTGGTCGGGCTGTCGGAAGCGGCCGACCGGCTGCCGGCGGAGATTTCCGGCGGCATGGCCAAGCGGGCGGGCATCGCCCGCGCCATGGCGCTCGACCCGGCGCTGCTGTTCCTCGACGAACCCTCCGCCGGGCTCGATCCGATCACCTCGGCCGGGCTCGACCGGCTGATCCAGGACCTCGCGCGCGACCTCGGCACCACCTTCGTCGTCGTGACGCATGAGCTGCAGAGCATCCTGGCGATCGGCGACCGCTGCATCATGCTGGACAAGCAGGCGCAGGGGATCATCGCCGAGGGCGACCCGCGCCAGCTGCGCGACCACGCGGCGCACCCCACCGTGCGCGCCTTTTTCCGCCGGGAGGCGGCATAATCACCATGGCCACGTCCCGCAGCCTCTATATCCGCGTCGGCGCGCTGATCCTGGCCGGCGCGGCGCTGTCCGTCGGCTTCCTGTTGTTTCTGACGGGCGGCGGGCTGCGTAGCCAGAGCCTGACCTTTGAAACCTATCTGGCGGAAAGCGTGACCGGCCTGGAGGTCGGCGCGCCGGTGCGCTACCGCGGCGTGCAGATCGGCCAGGTCAGCCAGATCGGGCTGGTCAATGCCGAATACCCGCCGGGCAGCCGCAACGACGCGCTGGAAGCCTTTCAACTGGTGCTGGTGCGCCTGGCCATCGATCCGGAGCGCGCCACCGTCGACAACACGGATGCGGCCGAGGTCGCCGTGCAGCGCGGCCTGCGCGCCCGGTTGTCGAGCCAGGGCATCACCGGCCTCGCCTATATCGAGCTGGATTTCGTCAATCCGAACCGCTTCGCTGCCGGCGGCGAATATCCCTGGACCCCGCGCTACGCGGTGATCCCCTCGATCCCCTCCACCGTGGCGCAGGTGCAGAACGCGGCCGAGGCGATCCTGAACCGCATCCAGCAGGTGCCGCTGGAGGAGCTGCTGACCGGCGTCACCGACATCGTCGGATTGGTGAAGGCGCAGGTGGAGGATGGCGACGTCGCCCGCACCCTGTCGGAAGCGGCGGCGACCATTGCGGCGCTGCGCCAGATCCTGGAGGGCTCCGACCTGCCGGCCCTGGTGACCGAGCTGCGCGGCGTCACCGCCGAATTGCGCACCCTGGTAGGCGGGCCCAACACCCGGTCCGCCCTGGCCTCTGCCTCCGCGGCGGCCGACGAGCTGCGGCAAAGCCTGCAGCGCCTGCCGGCGGTGATCACCGCGCTGGAGCAGACGGCACGTTCGGCCCGCAACACCACCCAGGACACCAATGCCGAACTGGGGCCGCTGCTGCGCGACCTGCGCGCCACGGTGAGCAACCTGCGCGACACCACCGAAACCCTGCGCCGGGCGCCAGGCCAGGTGCTGTTCGGCGCGCCGCCGCCCAGCCGCTGAAACCCGATCACGCGCAAGCCGGAGAGATGATGCGACGCCGATCCCTGTTGCTGGCCATGCCTACCCTGGCCATCCCCCTGGCTGCCTGCTCGGTGCTGCCGTCCTACGACTATGTGGAACCGAAACGCTTTCCGCTGCTGCCGGTGCGGCCCGGCGCGCCGGCCAGTGGACCGGCCCGACGCGTGTTGCTGGTGCGGCTGATGCGCGCGGCCCCTGGCATGGACAGCCGCGGGCTGCGCAGCCTTCGGCCCGACGGCACGGAAGCGCTTGCCTTCTATGCCGAATGGACGGCCCCGCCGGCCGAGTTGGCCGAAGAAGCCCTGCGCCGCTGGATCACCGATTCCGGACGATTCTCCGCGGTGATCACGCCGGGCAGCCGGGCCACGGCTGATCTGGTGCTGGAAAGCGAGCTAACGGTGCTGCTGGCGGATCTCGGCCGGCGGGAAGCGCGCGCCGGGCTGTCGGTGCTGGTGCTGCGGCAGCAGCAGGGTGCCGAGATGCGCCCGTTGCGGCAATTCAGTGTCCAGGGCCGCGCGCCGCTGCCGGCCGGCGACGACCTGCCGCCGGAAGTGTTGGCTTCCGGCATGAATGCCGCGCTGGCGGATGCGCTGGCATCGCTGGAACGAAGCCTCGCGCGCAACGTCTGAGACGTTTCTATGTTCTGATATGCAGCTTAACGGTTTTTCAGGCGTTGTCCTGGTAGTCTCATTAAAGAGAAGACCAGGGTGCACCGTTCATGTTGCAGAGATTGCCCGACCGGGACGGACGAGATGCCGGTGTCCGGTAGCCGCCCGGTTGATTCGTGGGACGAGGCCTGGGCGGAGTTCGACTCCCGCTTTGCGGCGTCCGAACCGTTCATGCAAGACGCCGAGGCCGCGCAGCCGCGGGCGACACGGCGGGGGCTGCGATGGCTGCTGGTGGGCCCTCTGCTGTGTGCCGCGGTTCTGCTGGCCGGCACGGCCCAGCCGCTGCTGGCAACCCTGCGGCTGGGCGGGTGGCAGGATGTGGCGCACCGGCTGGAATGGTCCAACAGCCTGCCGGCTCCGGAAACCTCCTGGCCATCCACCAGCGGTCCCTATCTCCAGGGCTTGGAGGCGGCGCTGGCGGAAGGCTGGGCCGATCCGGCAGCGCTCCGCCGCACGGTGGCGCTGCGACAGATTGCCACAGCGCCGCGAAATCCCGCATTGCCGGCCCCCTATGTCCGGTGGAGCCTGCGGCCGGATCGCTGGGGACAGGCCGACCTGCTGCTGCAGGCCGCTTCCCTGCCGGAACTGCGGCTGGAACTCGGCTGGCGGAATGGGGCTTGGCGCGTCCTGCGTGCCGTGCCGGGATCGGGCGGCGACTGAACCGGTGTCTGATGCGGGGGAGCGGCGGCGGCGCCATCCCGCCCGATGGTCCGCGGTCCGGTCCATATGGCCAGGGACTGGCACCGGTCTGCAACCGGTGCCGCCCGGCTTATTCGGCCTTGATGCCGGCGCGCTGAATCACTTCCCGCCAGCGGGCAATCTCGGCGCGCTGGAAGGCACCATATTCGTCCGGGCTGTTCGCCACCACGTCAAAGCCGATCCGTTCCAGTTGCGGCCGCACCTCCGGGTGGCGCAGCGCCTCCGTCACGGCGCCACTCAGCTTCGCCAGGAGCGGCTGCGGCAGCCCGGCGGGTGCCATCACCGCCTGCCAGGAGGTGACCACGAAATCCTCGAGCCCGGCCTCGGCGGCCGTGGGCACGTCGGGCAGGGTGGGATGGCGCTTGCTGTCGGTCACCATCAGCGCCCGCAGGCGGCCGCCCTGGATGTGGCCCGATACGGTGGGCAGGTTCTGGAACGACATCTGGACGTTGCCGGCGATCAGGTCGGTCGCCGCCGCGGCGCCGCCGCGATAGGGCACGTGCGCCACGTCGGTGCCGGTGCGCTGCTTGAACAGCTCGGTGGTCATCTGGTCGGAGGAGCCGACGCCGCTGGTGGAGTAGGACGCCTTGCCGCCGTTGGATTTCAGCCATTGCACCAGCTCGGCAGTGGTCCTGACCGGCACCTTGTCGGGGTTCACCACCAGCACGTTCGGCGTGGTGACGGCCAGCGTCACCGGTGCGAACTCCTTTACCGGGTCGTAGCCGAGATCAGGGCGCAGTGCCGCGTTGATGGCGAACACGCCGATCGAGCCCACCAGCAGCGTGTGCCCGTCCGGCTCGGCCCGGGCCAGGGCGCGGCCGGCGACCTCGCCATTGGCACCGGCGCGGTTCTCCGCCACCACCGGCTGGCCGATCACCTGGCTCATGCGGTTGGCAATGGCGCGGGCGACGATGTCGGAAGGGCCGCCGGCGACGAAAGGCACCAGGATGGTGACCGGCCGGTTCGGCCAGGCAGCCTGGCCACCGCCCTGCGCATGGGCGCCGGCGATCAGGACGGAACTGGCGAGCGGCGCGACGGCGGCGCTCTTGAGCAAGGTGCGGCGATGCATGCGAACGGGTCTCCCGGTGCGATCGTTGTTGTCCGACAACGTGGCACGGAAAGGCGGCCGCCTGCTACCGCCCCGTGCTTCAGAACACCGGGATCGCCCCCAACAGCGCCGAAACGCCCAGCATCACCACCGCCCATGGACCAAGGCAGGGTGAAGCGTTGGTGCGCGCCGAAATCGACGTTGCACAGCCCCACCAGCAGGTAGGTGGAGGCCACCAGCGGACTCAGCAGATGGACCTGCTGCCCGACCAGCGAGGCGCGGCCAATCGCCTCGGGCGCGATGCCGAAGGCGGCACCGGCCTGCGCCAGCACCGGCAGAATGCCGAAGTAGAAGGCGTCGTTGGAGATGAAGAAGGTGAAGGGAATGCTGACCAGGGCGGTGATCAGCGGAAGGAACCGGCCCGCCGAATCGGGGATGACCGCCAGCACGCTCCGCGCCATCGCCTCTACCATGCCGGTGCCGGACAGGATGCCGGTGAAGATCCCGGCGGCGAAGATCAGCGCGATCACCTGCAGTACGTTGGGCGCGTTGTGGGCGATGCGCTCCTTCTGCTGCTCGATGGTCGGATAGTTGATCATCATGGCGATGGCGAAGGCGATCATAAACAGCGCCGGCAGCGGCAGCAGCCCGGCGAGCAGGGACGCCATCAACGCCGCCGTCAGCGCCAGGTTCACCCAGATCAGCCGAGGCCGGCGTTCGGGCGGGTGCGGCGCCTCGGTGTCGACCACGCCGCCCGCCGGGGCCGGCACATCGTCCAACCGGCTCAGGCTGGCAACGCCGATCCGTGCCCGCTCCCGCCGGCCCAGGATGTAGGCGATGGCGATCGTGCTCAGGGCGCAGGCGATCATGGACGGCACCAGTGGCACGAACAGCGCGTTGGGATCCAGGTGCAGCGCCGAGGCGGCGCGCGCCGTCGGCCCGCCCCAGGGGGTCAGGTTGGTGTTACCGGCGGCCAGCATGATCACGCAGGCGGCGATCAGCGGATTCATGTTCAGCCGGTTGTAGAGCGGCAGCATCGCCGTAGTGGTGATAAGGTAGCTGGTGGCGCTGTCGCCATCCAGCGACACGATCATGGCGAGCACGGCGGTGCCGATCACGATTCGCACCGGGTTACCCCTGACGAAGCGCAGCACCAGCCGCGCCACCGGATCGAACAGCCCGGCATCGATCATGATGCCGAAATACAGGATGGCGAAGCACAGCATCACGCCGGTCGATGCCAGATTGCGGATGCCGTCCAGCATCATGCCGCCCATTGTGCCGCCGAAGCCGGCAAGAATGGCAAAGGCGGTGGGTACCAGGATCAGCGCGAGCAGAGCGGGAAGGCGGCCCGTCATGATCAGGGTCATGAACACCACGACCAGGAGATAGGCGAGAAGCGTCAGCATGCGGCTCCCTCAGGGAATGGCCTGGGGCCGGTGGCGGGGATTGCCGCGCGGCAACGGGGCCGGCGGCGGAAGAGGCGGGCTCCGATAGGGCGATGACCCAGTCTTGTAAACGTTCTCGGCGCTGCAGAACCGCAACGTCCGGCGGCCTCGGGCGGCCCGCCGGGCGGCGGTGCCGCCGCTGCCGCCTTGCCGTTCCGGAACGCCTTGTTTAAGCCCTGCGGCTCCGCTCCCCCTCGCGCAAGGCCTCACCATGGCGACCGACCTCGACATTGCCCGCGCCGCCACGCTGCTGCCGATCGCCGAGATCGCCGCCCGTGCCGGCATCCCCGACACCGCGCTGGAGCCCTATGGCCGCTACAAGGCCAAGCTCGGCCTCGACTTCGTGGAAGGCCAGCGGGATCGGCCGGATGGCGCGCTGGTGCTGGTCACCGGCATCAGCCCGACGGCGGCAGGGGAGGGCAAGACCACCACCACCATCGGCCTCGGCGATGCGCTGAACAGCCTCGGCACCCGCACCATGATCGCGCTGCGCGAACCCTCGCTCGGGCCCTGCTTCGGCGTGAAGGGCGGCGCCACGGGCGGCGGCTACGCGCAGGTGGTGCCGATGGAGGAGATCAACCTCCACTTCACCGGCGATTTCCACGCCATCACTGCTGCCAACAACCTGCTGGCGGCGATGATCGACAATCATCTGTACTGGGGCAACGAGCTGGGGCTCGATGCGCGCCGCATCGCCTGGCGCCGGGCGGTGGACATGAACGACCGCGCGCTGCGCTCCACCAACGTGGCGCTGGGCGGCGTGCCGAACGGCTTCCCGCGGGAGGACGGCTTCGACATCACCGTGGCGTCCGAGGTGATGGCGGTGTTCTGCCTAGCGCGCGACCTCGACGATCTGCGGGCGCGGCTCGGGCGCATCATCGTCGGCCAGACGCGGGACGGGCGGAACGTCACGGCGCATGACCTGAAGGCCGATGGCGCCATGGCCGCGCTGCTGCGCGATGCCTTCGCGCCCAACCTGGTGCAGACGCTGGCCGGCTCCCCCGCCCTGGTGCATGGCGGTCCCTTCGCCAACATCGCGCATGGCTGCAACAGCGTAATGGCCACCCGGCTGGCGCTGAAGCTGGCCGACGTGGTGGTGACGGAGGCAGGCTTCGGCGCCGACCTCGGCGCGGAGAAGTTTCTCGACATCAAGTGCCGCTCTGCCGGCCTGTCGCCGGCCGCCTGCGTGGTGGTGGCCACGGTGCGGGCGTTGAAGATGCATGGCGGCGTGGCGAAATCGGCCCTCGGCGCCGAGGATGTGCCGGCGGTGAGGCGCGGCATCGCCAACCTCGCCCGGCACGTGCAGAACATGCAGAAATTTGGCCTGCCCGTGGTGGTGGCGCTGAACCGCTTTACCGGCGACACCGAGGCGGAGATCGCCGCCGTGCGCGAGGCGATGGCGAAGCTCGGCACCGAGGCGGTCCTGTGCACCCATTGGGGCGATGGCGCGGCCGGCGCCGCCGACCTGGCCCGCGCCGTGCAGGGCCTGGTGGCCGGCCGGGCCGCGCGCTTCGAGACGCTGTACAACGACCACATGTCGCTGGCGGGCAAGATCGAGACGGTGGCGCGCGAGATCTACCATGCCTCCGCCGTCGCCATTCCGCCGCCGGTGGCCGCGAAGCTGCGGCGATTCGAGGAACAGGGCTTTGGCCACGTTCCGGTGTGCATCGCCAAGACGCAATATTCCTTCTCGGCCGATCCCACCCTGCTCGGCGCCCCGGAAGGGCACGTGCTGCCGCTGCGCGAGGTGCGGCTCTCGGCCGGAGCCGGCTTCGTGGTGGCGATCGCCGGCGACATCATGACCATGCCCGGCCTGCCGCGGCGGCCAGCGGCCGAGGGCATCGGCCTCGACGCCGCCGGCCGCATCGACGGGCTGTTCTGACGGCCGGCGGCATGGCCCCGCCGCGTCCGCCCGATCCGGCGGCCGCCCTGCTGCAGGAAGCGGTGGCGCTGCATCGCGCCGGGGAACTGGCCGCCGCCGCCGCGCGGTATCGCCGTCTTTTGGCGCGCGAGCCGCGCCACGCCGATGCGCTGAACCTTCTGGGGCTGGTGTTCCGCCAGCAGGGCGACCTGCCGCAGGCGCTGCGGCTGATCCGCCGCGCGGTGGCGGTGGCGCCGGACGCGCCGGTGTTCCTGGCGGCGCTGGGCGGCACCCTGGCCGAGGCCGGGCAATTGCCGGAAGCGGTGCGGACGCTGCGCGCGGCGCTGGCGCGGCGGCCGGAGGATGCGATGTCGCTGCGCAACCTGGGTCAGGCCCTGTGCGCGCTGGGACAGCCGGGCGCCGCGCTGGCGCCGCTGCGCCAAGCGGTGGCGCTGGCACCGTTCGCCGCCGAGGCCTGGCTCGCCCTGGCGCATGCCGCGCGCGAGGCCGAGCGGCTGGATGAGGCCGCCGCCGCCGCGGGCCGCGCCCTGGAACAGCCCGGGCTGGCCGCCGAGCTGGCCGCGCAGGCCCGCTTCCTGCTGGCCGCGCTGGGGCAGGGGCCTGCGCCGGAGCGCGCGCCCGCCGCCTATGTGCGCGAATTGTTTGATCAATACGCGCCGCGATTCGAGCAGGAGCTGGCGGGCCGGCTCGGCTACCGGACCCCCGGCCTGCTGGCGGAGCTGCTGCGGCAGCACGGCGTTCCGGCGGAAGGGCGGCTGGCCGTGCTGGACCTTGGCTGCGGCACCGGCCTGTCCGGCCGGGCGCTGCGGCCCTTCGCCGGCCGGCTGGAAGGACTGGACCTGTCGCCGCGCATGCTGGCAGAAGCGCGGCGCGTTGGCTGCTACGATGCGCTGCACGAGGCCGATCTGCTGGATTTCCTGCCGCGCCATCCGGAAGCGTGGGACCTGTTGGCCGCTGCCGATGTGCTGAACTACCTGGGCGATCTGGCGCCGGCGCTGGGCGGCATGGCGGCGGCGCTGCGCCCGGGTGGCTTGGCCGCCTTCAGCGTCGAGCGCGGCGTGGCGGACGGATATGCCCTGGGGCCGGGCCTGCGCTTCCGCCACGATCCCGCGCTGCTGCGCTCGCTGGCCGCGCGGCAGGGCTTTCACCTGGTGGCTGAGGCCGAGGTGGTGCTGCGCCGGGAGCACGACGCGCCCGTGCCCGGTCAGCTGATGCTGTTGCGCAAGGACCGAGCCACCGGCGCTTGAGCAATCGTTAAGCTTTGGCCGCGCAGATTAGACCCGAGGCGTTGCGAAGCGACCCGGATGCACTGCTTTCCCGCTGGGGGAAGGCTGCGCCGCTGCCGCCGCATCGCCCAGGAGCCTGTCAGGACATGACGTAACCGGCCAAGACCTGCCCCGCGGCGCCGGCGCCCCCGTTTCGCCGCCTTGCCACCCCATCCCCGCCACAGCTGACCGGCAGAATGGCCGTCGCGTTCCGAGAGCGCCCGACCATGTCCACGCTCGTGCTTGAACTCCGCCAGGGCGACCTGCTGGTCGTCAATGGCGCCCCGCTGCGCTTCCGCAACCGTGCCCGGGTTGAGCTGACCAGCCGCGCCCGCTTCCTGTTTGGCAAGCAGATCATGGAGGCGGCTGCCGCCAACACCCCGGCGCGCCGGTTCTATTTCGCGTTGCAGACCGCCTATGTCGGCCGTGACGAGGAGCGTGAGCACGCCCTGGAGATCGCCCGCGACATCGCCCTGGCCGCCCGGGATGCGGCCGCCTCGCCACAGGTCCAGGAGCTGCTGGATTCGGCCATCATCGCGGCCGAGCGCGACGAATGCTACCAGGCGCTGAAGCTGGCACGCCGGCTGATGCAGCATGAGGACGCGCCGCCGGGTGCCGCTTCGGCGGCGGAGCCCGGCCGATGAGCCTTTCATCACCTGCTCGCGCCGAGTCTCGCTCAGGCCTGCGCGGAGCCGAGGCCGCGGCATTCCGCCAAGCCGTGGCCTTGCTGGAGGAAGCGCGCCGCGGCGGCCACGCGGCACGGGCCGCTGCCATCCTGACCACCGGGCTGTTGTGGGATGCGGTGCTGCTGGCCAGCGCGGATCCGGCTTCCGCACTGCCGCCACCGCTGCGCCGCGAACTCGCGAGCCTGGCGCGGAACGTGCTGAAGGAAGTCAACGGCCCCGCGCCGGATCTTGACTTCCTGATCACCGTGAACGGCCAGGTTCTTTCCGGGCTGGCCGTCTGGCACTGAGCCGGGGTTCACGAGGAGGGGTCAACCAGCGGTCAGGCCGGACGCCAGGACAGTCGCCGCAGCAGCCATTCCCGGTAGGCGAGCATGGCCGGCGGCGCGGGAAACAGCGGCGCCACCGTGGCCCGCGCTTCCGCGCCCACCAGGGTCGCGACCGCATCGGAGGGCTGCCGCGCTTCCTCCTCCTGCCAGCGGATCGCGGCGCGGCGCCAGGCGGCCACGGTGTCGGCCGGCGTCAACTCCGGCAGCATCAGCGCGGCGCGGAGCCGCAGCGCTGCGAAGCCGGCTTGCATCGCCTCCAGCCGGGGTGCGGCGCCGGGCACGGCGGCGGTGGAGGGCAGTTGCGGCAGGTCGCGGCGGCCGGGCGTTTCCAGTTCGATCCAGGGGACGAGCCCCAGCGCCGCCGCGGCCGGCAAAGGTGCCGGCGCGCCGATCACCACCGCATCGGCCAGACCCCTCGCCACCAGATCCTCGGGCGGCTGCGCCGCGGCGGCGAAGACCGGCTGCGCCTCGATCCCCATCAGGTCCAGCGCCAACAGTGCCGCGGTTTCCGGGGCTTCCGGGGCCGGAAGCGCGAGGCGCAGCGTTTCCCCCCGGCTGCGCGGCCAAAGGCCGCGCCCGGCCAGCACCGCACCCTGCCAGGACACGCAGATCGGCAGCCAGCCTTCGGGCGCGAACTGGGCGCGGCTTTCACCCACCAGCCGCAGATGCGCGGCCAAGCCGGGCAGCACCAGCAGGGTGCGGCCGTCGCCCGCCTGCAGCGTGGCGAAGCGGTTGGCGGCGGTGACACCGTCCGGCCCGCCCAGAACCGTGGCACGCAGGGCCACCGCCTGGGGCAGGGCGCGTACCAGCCCGGCGGCGGCCGCCTCGGCCCAGCGCGCGGCGCCGGAGCCTGCCGGGCCCGGCATCAGCAAGGTTGCGCTGTCCGGCAGAACCGCCTGCGGCGCCGCGGCCGGGGGCAGCTGTGCCGAGGCGGCGCGGCCACCGAGAAGCCCGGTGGCCGCGAGCCGCAGCAGGCTGCGCCGCGGGGGCTTCAGCACCGCGATCCCGGCAAAGCGTGGCGCTTAGCTGTCATAGGCGACCAGGGTTTCCACCGGCACGTCGAGCCGCCGCCGACCGTCGAGAAAGGTCAGCTCCACCATCGCCGCCGCCGCCGGCACCGCGGCGCCCGCCTTGCGCAGCAAGGCAATGGAGGCGGCCATGGTGCCGCCGGTGGCCAGCAGATCGTCCAGCACCACCACCCTGTCACCGGGGGTCACCGCATCGGCCTGGATCTCCAGCCGGTCGGAGCCGTATTCCAGCTCGTAATCATAGCCGATGGTGGCACCGGGCAGCTTGCGCGGCTTGCGCAGCA
Source organism: Teichococcus vastitatis (assembly GCF_003604215.1). Taxonomy (GTDB): domain Bacteria; phylum Pseudomonadota; class Alphaproteobacteria; order Acetobacterales; family Acetobacteraceae; genus Pseudoroseomonas; species Pseudoroseomonas vastitatis. Next base: position 76,947 of record NZ_QXGS01000004.1, on the reverse strand, counting down.
TCACGAAGCCCAGGCCGAGCTCCAGCGCCAGCGGTGCCGCGAGCAGGAAGCCGCGGCTCTCGATGCCGGCCAGCAGGGTCGGGTTGTATGGGCGCACCTTCTCGGCCAGCCGTGCCATTGCCGCCTTCCAGGCCGGGCCGTTCCGCAGCAGCGTCGAGATGTCGTAGAACAGGATGCCCGGTTTGGGAAAATCCGGGATGCCGCGGATATGCTCCTTCAGGTCGACATCGGCGGCGGGGAACAGGCCTTGCTCGGGCATCGGGCTCTTTCGCATCGGATCGGGCGGGCAGAAGGCCCTGGTCGGGCCGGCGGCGCGGAGACTAGGCGCCTGCGTCGGCCGCTGCAAACCGTCGCCGCGCCACCGGCCGGGCTTGGCGGATCGCGGCGCAGGTGCCATCACGGGGTGGGCCTTCGGGCCGGCCACGGGGGAAGCCTGTTTTGCGTATCCTGCTCGCCTGCCTGATCGGCCTGACCGGCCTGTTTCTGTACCTGCTCCTGGTGCTCTGGGCCGGCGACCACGTGCAGCGTTGGCATTGGGCGGTGCAGGTGCCGTTCTACTTGCTGGCCGGCTTCGTCTGGGTGTTCCCGATCCGCCGGCTGATCTTCTGGGCGGCGCGGGTGTCGCCGCCTCCGCGTGCCCCAAGGGCCTGAGCGGGGACGGATCGCCAGACGGTGCGGCTGAGGAGACCAGCGCCGCCGTCTCGAACAGCTTGGTGCCGCCGAAGTCATCGCCTTTCAAGAAGCTGGTGTTGTCCTCGCCGACGCTGAGAGTGACGCCAGCATGCAGTTCGCGCACCGCGCCGAAGTGGCCGTTTCAGTCGTGAACCTGGCGCGGCCGCCCGGCTTCCAGACAGGTCGAGGCACCGGCTTTCGAAGCGCAGATTCCGTGACCATTCCGAGAAACTTCATCCTGTCCAGCGCGGAGCTGCCTTTCGCCACCGGCTCCGGATAAATGGAGTCGAAGCTCCCGGGCGACGCGCCATTGCCGGATCGCTGTCGTAGATGACGCCGAGGTCCAGCGCGGCTCCTGCCACCGGTGCGGCGGGAGCAGGCGAGAGGGATGCCGAGGGTGCCGGGTTCGAAGCCACCAGGCCGTCCGAGGCCAGGGTCGGCGTCATCGCCCCGGTCACGCCGGTACTGCCCAGGCGTCTGCGCCGCGACCAGGCCGGGGGCCATTCGCCGGCCAGCGTCACAGCCGGGGCCGGCGTTCCACCCAGTGTCCGGATGCCCGTCATCGCATCGGATCCCCCACACCACGGCCTGGGCCGTCGGGATCATTGCCCGTCCGCAAGGCATGCTGGCGGAGACGCTGCCCTTGCCTGCGGGATACTCTGCCATGCCGGACGCTTCGCCGGCGCTTACAGCCATCTGGAACAGGAACGGCAAGGGAGTTCGCCGAAAGCAGAAAACCCGCCCGTCCTGCCTCCGGGGAGACATGACGGGCGGGCTTTCTCCCGGCCGGATCATTGGTCGGAGCGAGAGGATTCGAACCTCCGGCCCCTGCGTCCCGAACACAGTGCTCTACCAGGCTGAGCTACGCTCCGTCATATCCGGCCGGGCGTCGCATCGGGTGCGGCGCGGCGTATAGCCGCCCCGGCGAGGCTCGGCAAGGGGTGTCGCGCGGCAGGTGGTGCTTGCTTTGGCGGCGCAATTCGCGCTTCCACTCTGCACAATGCTGCAGAGAGCGGCCAGAATGCTCCGGGGCCAACCTCCCGGACCATCGCAAGGGAATTCGAGCATGCCATTGTCGCGTCTTTCGTTGTGCCTGGCGGCCGGCCTGACTTTCACCGCCCTGCTGCCGAGCCTCGGCACCCCCGCGCTGGCGCAGGCCGATGTCATCGCCGAGCGGCGGGCCGGGCTGAAGCGCATGGGGGAGCACAGCCGCGCGATCAAGGAGATACTCGACAACAAGGGTGATCTCGCCGGCGTCGCAGCCTCGGCGCGCGACATGGAAGGCTTCTTCCGGACCCTGCCGGCACGCTTTCCGCCCGGCAGCGACAAGGGCGATACCAAGGCGCTGCCGGCGGTGTGGTCGGAGCGCGCCACCTTCGAGGCCAACGCCGCGCGGACCAGCGAACTGGCCGCACGGCTGGCCAGCACGGCCGCGACCGGCGATGGCGATGCCTCTGCCGCGGCGTTCCGCGAGCTGGGCCAGAGCTGCGGCACCTGCCACCGCAGCTACCGCGCCCGCTGAATGGTGTTCTTTCCGCCTCAGCCGAGGCGGGAAATCCCCCAGACCGCCGCGCCCGCCGCCAGCAGCAGCAGCACCGCCAGCAAGGGCGAGCCGAGCCGCGGCGCGCGGACGGGCAGGCTGGCAGGCAGGCGCTTCACGCCGGTGACCATGGGCCGCACCAGATCCTGCCCGCGCCCCAGCGCATAGATCAGCACCGCCAGGATATGCAGCGCCGCCAGCACCAGGATCAGGTTGAAGTTGCGCAGGTGGATCCAGGTCGCCCAGTCGCTGGTGTTGCCGGACACGTAGCCGGCCAGCGGCCCGCGGGTGAAGATCAGGTCGTCGGCGAACAGGCCGCTCACGGCCTGGGTCAGCAGCACCAGCAGCAGCACCAGCACCATCCAGCCGCCGGCGGCGTTGTGGCCGATCTCGGTATCGGGCGCGCGGTGGAACAGGTGCCGCAGATGGCCGAAGGCCGCCATCGGCGATCGCAGGAAGGCGCGGAAGCGCGCGGTATCGGAGCCGACGAAGCCCCAGGCCAGGCGGAACAGCAGCAGCGCCAGCACGCAATGGCCCAGCGTCATGTGCAGGTCCAAGCGCCCGGTCTTGCCGCTCCACCACAACCCGCCGAGCAGGCCCACCAGCCCCCAGTGAACCATGCGGATCCAGGGATCCCAGACCTTGATGCGGATGGTGGCGGGGTTCGGCATGGCATTCCTCGCTGTTGCGGCGCCCGCCGATGAGACGTCGGCGCAGGGGTGTGCCGCAAGTCCCCGGCGGCGGAGGCTTGCCGGGCCAGGGCCGGCGGGTCTACTGAACAATTCCATGATGGCAACGATGCGGTTCTGGATGGCAGGAGGGGTACTGCTGGCCGGGCTCGGGGGCCTCGGCGGCTGGCTCGTCGCGCCCGGGTTCGCGCCGCTTCCAGCGCCGGAACCGGCAGTGCCCGCCGCGGTCACGGCGCCATCCTTCGACGTCACCCGCGTCGGGCAGCATGGCGATGCCGTGGCCGCCGGCCGCGCCGCGCCGGGCGATGAGGTGACGCTGCGCGCCGGTGACCGCGAGCTGGGACGCACCCGGGCCGATGCGCGCGGCGAATGGGTGATCCTGCCCAGCGATCCGCTGCCACCCGGCAGCCACGCCCTGTCGCTTTCGGCACGCTCGGCCGCCGGAACGCCGCAGCCGGGCGGGGACGCGGTGGTGGTGGTGGTGCCGGAGCGACCCGCCACGGCCTCGGAGGCCGCCCATGCCGAGCCGTCCCCGCCGGTGGCGCTGCTGCTGCCGGGGCAGGGGACGCCGGCACGGCTGATGCAGGGCGGCGAGGCCGGCCGCCAGGCGCGGCTCGGCCTCGACGTGGTGGACTATGACGAGGAGGGTGCGCTGCGCTTCGCCGGCACGGCGCCGCCGGGCAGCACCGTGCGGCTCTACATCGATCAGCAGCACGCGGGCGATGCGCGGGCCGACGCCGACGGGCGCTGGGATCTGCAGCCGGCGCACGGGCCCTCGCCGGGCCAGCACAGCCTGCGGCTGGACCAGCTGGCGGCCGGGGGCGGCGTGGCGGCTCGACGCGAGCTGCCCTTCCACCGCGAGGCGCAAGCCGGGCCGGCCAAGTCAGGCGAAGTGCTGGTGCAGCCGGGCAACAGCCTGTGGCGCATCGCCCGCTCCACTTATGGCCGCGGTACGCGATACACGGTGATCTACCGGGCCAATCGCGGCCAGATCCGCGATCCGGGCCGAATCTATCCCGGCCAGATCCTGGCGCTGCCGCCCGGGTGAGGCCGCCGCGCCGCCGGGGAAGGCACCAACCCGGCCCGGGTTGTTTGCGCAGGCGTGACGGACCATAACCAGCGGATCATGGCGCTCATCCAAAGCCTCAGGCTGGTTCTTGCCCCGCCGCATCCAGCCGGCAAACCTTTCATCATGGGCGGCGCGGCCGTGGCCGTGATCGGTGGACTCATCTTCGGCTCCTGGCTGTTCTGGCTCGGCGCCGCCTTCACGGCCTTCTGCCTGTACTTCTTCCGGGATCCGGAACGGGTCACGCCGACGCGGCCCGTGATCGTCGCGCCCGCCGACGGTCGCGTGGTCAGCGTGGCTCCCGCGGTGCCGCCCTCCGAACTCGGCCTCGGTGCCGAGCCGCGCTGGCGCGTCGCCATCTTCCTGTCCGTCGCCGACGTGCATGTGAACCGCGCCCCGGCCGACGGCACCATCACCCGCATCGCCTATCGTCCCGGCAAGTTCATCAATGCCAGCCTCGACAAGGCCAGCGAGGACAATGAGCGCAACGCGCTGGCGATGAAGCTGACCAATGGGCAGGACATCGCGGTGGTGCAGATCGCCGGGCTGATCGCGCGCCGCATCCTGTGCGACGTGCGGGAGGGCGACAACATCGGCGCGGGCGAGCGCTTCGGCATCATCCGCTTCGGGAGCCGCACCGATCTATACCTGCCGCGCGGCGTGCAGCCGCTGGTGGCCGAACATCAGCTGATGATCGGCGGCGAAACCGTGATCGCCGATCTGCCGCCAGCTTCGGTGGTTCACGCAACCCCTGGCGCCGAGATGGGTTCCGCCCTCTGATGAACATTTCCTCCCGTCCGCCCGGAGCCGGGGGCCGCTTCAGGCTGGCCGCCCGGCAGCGTCCCAGGTTCCAGGGCCAGTCGTTCAACCGGCTGATCCCCAACATCCTGACGCTGCTCGGGCTGTGCGCCGGATTGATGGCGATGCGCTTCGCGCTGGACGGTCGATGGGAGCCGGCGGCCGGGCTGATCATCCTGGCCGGTGCGATCGACGGCCTAGATGGCCGCCTTGCGCGGCTGCTGAAGGCGACCAGCCGGTTCGGCGCCGAGTTCGACAGCCTGGCCGACTTCCTGTCCTTCGGCGTAGCACCGGCGATGATCCTGTATCTCTGGACCATGCATGATTATCGCGGCCTGGGCTTCGTACCTTGCGTGATGTTCGCGGTTTGCATGGCACTTCGGCTGGCCCGCTTCAACGCGTCCATCGATGCCGGTCCGGTGCCGCTGCCGGGCCCGCCGCCGAAGGCGGCCTTTGCGCAGAGCTTCTTCACCGGCGTGCCGGCACCGGCCGGCGCGGTCCTCGGCATGTTCCCGATCTTCGCATCCCTGGCCTTCCAGGGCTGGGGCTGGAACGGCATGGCCGACGCGGTGCGCCATCCGGCCTTTGTCGGGCTGCTGCTGATCGCCGCGGCACTGGCCCTGGTGAGCACCCTGCCGACCTGGAGCTTCAAGAACTTCAAGGTCCGGCGGGAATATGTCCTCCCGCTGCTGCTCTCGATCGGTGCTTACGCCGCGCTGCTGGTCAGTGAACCCTGGGCTGCCCTGGCCGCGGCCGGTCTGATCTATTGCGCCATGCTGCCCTTCTCGTTCCGATCCTATCTCCGGCTGAAGCGGGAAGCCGAGGAGATGATTCAACCGATCGGACCGACAGCGGACAGCTGATCCGCCGCAATGACCGATATCATGCGGCGCCGCCGCGCCCAGGTTCGGCGGCGGCACGTGCTTCAGGGCTTGTTCACTCTTCACCAGCATTCTGCGCTTGTCGCCAGGATGGCCCGCGGGAATTGATGTTTTCGAACGGTTTACGAAAACATCTTCACCCATGAGTTGATATTTCCTAAACAGGGTGAGCGGGCATGGCGGATCAGGGCATGAATCGGCGGAGCTTTCTGCGACGTGGTGCGGCGGGTGTGGTGACGGGCACGATGCTGGTCCCGGCCTTGTTGTCCGGCTGCGCCGCTCCGGCCGCCCAGGCGGCTCTGGGTACTCCCGCCGAACGGATCACCGCCACCGGCTTCGCCGTTCTGCACAGCGGCGGCCAGTCGCGTGGCGCCGTGGTCGGCTTCCGCCCGGGCCTGGTGCTGACCTGCGCACATCTGTTGCAGGATGGCGAGGTGGCCCCGTCGCTGCGCCGGGCCGATGGCGGCGAAACCACCGCCCGGCTGGTGGCCCGCAGCGCGCGCATGGACCTCGCCGTGTTGAGCGTGCCGGCGGGATTCCTGGCGCCGGCCACTACCGCTTCCGCGCCGCCGCGGCCGGGGGACACGGTCTGGGCTGCCGGCGCCCCTGGCCTCGGCCCCTCCGTGGCGCAGGGCCATGTGGAAGCGCCGGATGCCGAGATGCCCGGCTTCGGCCGTGGTTTCACGGCTCGGATGCCAGCGCTGATGGGATATTCCGGCGGGCCGGTGGTGGATGAGGCCGGGCGTCTGCTCGGGCTCACCGCCGCCCTGCCGGAGCCCGGCGCGGCCGGTGCCATCGCCTTCCTGACCGGCGCGGACCTGGATGGGCTGAGCGGCCGGCCGCGCCGCGTCTTCGTTCTCGCCATCCGCCGGGTCGAGATAGAGGCCGGGCGCCTGCTGACCCTAGCCGGCTGAGGCCACGGCCGGAAAATCCCTGGACTTCGCGGCCGCCGCGGACGCATCGTTTGGTGGTCAAAACATGACGGGCGGGACAGAACGAGCCGCAGGGCACGGCCGTCGCAGGATCCGTCGGCAAGGGAGAACCTCATGACCATCGAGCGCATTCTGCGCGACAAGGGAAGCCACGTGGTTTCCGTCGGTCCTGACGACAATGCCATGACGATCGTCCGCACCCTGGCGGAGCACCGCATCGGCGCCGTTCTGGTGCGCGACGGGGCGGGGGCGGTGCTGGGCATCGTGTCGGAGCGTGACCTGGTACGCGCCATGGCCACGCATGGCGGCGGCGCGGCCGACCTTCTCGCCAGCCAGCTGATGACCCGCGTGCTGCACACCGTGACGCCGCACACCACCGTGGTGGAGGCGCTCGCGATGGTGACCGGACGCCGCGTGCGCCATCTGCCGGTGCTGGCGGCGGATGGCTCTCTGGCCGGCATGGTGTCAATCGGCGATCTGGTGAAGGCCCGCATCGCGGAGGCGGAGCAGGAAGCCAGCGACCTGCGCGTCTACGTCGCCACGGCCGGCTGAAATAAGCGGCAGCACAACCCTTGCCGCGATCGTGCGTTCTCCTGCTACCGTTGAAGGGAGAAACATCATGAAGCTCCGCATAATGGGTGCCGCCGCCCTGGCTCTGGCCCTCGCTGCCTGCGGCACGAATGAACGGGACCGGGTGCAGGGTGGCGCGGCCGCCGGCGCCGCCACGGGCGCCGGCGTTGGCGCGCTGGGTGGGCCGGTCGGCGCGGCCGTGGGGGCCGTGGTCGGGGGCGGCGCCGGCGCCGTGACCGGCTACACCACCTCGCCCAGCGACGTGAATCTTGGCCGGCCGATCTGGAACAACCCGGAGGTCCGCACGCCGGTCAACAATGATCGCCGCTCATCCGGCGGCGGACGCAGCGGCCGCGCTTCGCGCGCCAGCGACGACGGAGCCTATATGGGCGGCGGCATGGTGGTGGAGCAGGGCGGCACACCATCCAACCCGGGCACGGCCCCGGCGGCTCCTGCCGGAACAACCGGCGCGCCGACACCCGCGCCCGGTGCCAGGCCGACCCCGACCAATCCGGCGCCCTGATCACGAGGCGGGGCCGCTCCGGCGGCTCCGCCCGCATCGCGCGCCCGGCGGAGCGCTGCTAAAAGAGCCGCATGCAGTTCAATCACCCGCCCTCGCTCGAAGACATCCAGTCTATGGCCGAGACCGCCTTCTCGGCCCTGCCGGAAGCGCTGCGCGACGCGGTGCGCGGTGCCGCGATCCTGGTCGAGGACCTGCCCGACGAGGAAACCCTGGAAGCGATGGAATTGCAGCATCCCTGGGAACTGACCGGGCTGTATCGCGGTGTGCCGCTGACCGACAAGACGCACTTCTCTGTGCCCGCCGAACCCGACACCATCCTGCTCTACCGCGAACCGATCCTGGTCGAATGGATCGAAACCGGCGAGGACCTGTTCCGGCTGGTGCGCAACGTGCTGATCCACGAGATCGGCCATCATTTCGGCTTCTCCGACGAGGAGATCGGCCGCCTGGAAAACGACGGCTGATCCCCGCCCAGTTCCTGGCCCTGGCGCGGCAGGACCCGGTGAACACCGTCCTGCTGGCGCGGCTTCCGGCGCTCGGGCTGCGGCAGGCCTTCCTGACTGCCGGCTGCCTGTTCCAGGCGGCCTGGAACCACCGCGCGGGGCATCCGCCCGGCTGGGGCATCCAGGATTATGACGTGTTCTATTTCGACAGCCACGACCTGTCCTGGGATGCCGAAGACCGCGCGATCCGCCGTGCCGCCGAACTGTTTCGCGACCTGCCGGTGAAGGTCGAACTGCGCAACCAAGCCCGCGTGCACCTCTGGTACGAGGCACATTTCGGCGTCGCCAGTCCGGTGCTGCGCTCCAGCCGGCAGGGCATCGACCGTTATCCGGTGGCCTGCACCTGCGTCGGCATCGAGGCGGCGACCGGCGCGCTCTACGCGCCCAACGGGCTGGAGGATCTGTGGCAGGGTGTGTTGCGACCCAATCCCCGCAACCCGCATCGGGGCATGTTCCGCGCCAAGGCCGAGCGCTACCGGCGCCGCTGGCCTTTCCTGCGCGTCACCGGCTGACCGGGGGCTCCGCGGCCAGCGCCGCCGCCACGGCGCGGCGCAGCGCCGGCAGCACCTCCGTCTCAAACCAGGGCCGCTTCGCCGCCCAGACCTTGGTGCGCCAGGAGGGATGCGGCAGCGGAAACAACCCTTGCCGCAGCGGTTGCGCGAAATCCTGTACCGTGCGCTCCAGGCTTGCGGCGGCGCGCGGGCCGAGCCGCCCGGCGATGGCGTGCCGGCCGACCAGCAGGGTCAGTTTCAGGGCTGTCATCGGGGCCAGCAAGCGTGGATGCCAGAGCAGCGCGCATTCCGGCCGTGGCGGTGCGTCGCCGCCGCGCGCCAAGCGGCCCGGATAGCACAGGCCGGTGGGCAGGATGGCGATCCGCGCCGCGTCGTGGAAGCGTGTCTTGTCCAGCCCGAGCCAGTCGCGCAGCCGGTCGCCCGACGCATCCTCCCACGGGATGCCGCTTTCATGGGCCCGGGTGCCCGGCGCTTGGCTCAGGATCAGCAGGCGCGCGGTGCGGCTGATCCGGAAGATCGGCTTCGGTCCCAGCGGCAGGTGCGCGGCGCACAGGGTGCAGGCGCGGGCCGCCGCCGCGATGTTCTCCAGGTTCAACGCAGCGCGGCCAGCAAGTTCTCGACGAAGCGCGGCACCACCTCGGTGGCCGGGCCGTGATGCGCCTCGTCGAACAGGCGGCTGCCGGCCGAGGGTTCCAGGTTCAGCTCCACCGTGCGCGCCTCGCCCTGCACCGCGGCGACGAAGCCCGCCGCGGGGTAGACCAGGCCGGAAGTGCCGACCGACAGGAACAGCCCACATTCGGCCAGCGCCGTCTCGATCCGGTCCATGCCCATCGGCATCTCGCCGAACCAGACGATGTCGGGCCGCATGCCGCCGGCCGTGCCGCAGGCGGGGCAGGGCGTGGCGGTGGACAGATCCATGTCCCAGTCGTGTACGGCGCCGCAGCGAAGGCAGCGCGCCTTCCGGAGCGTCCCGTGCATGTGCAGCAGCGCGTCGCTGCCGGGCATCAGCCGGTCGTGCAGGTCGTCCACATTCTGCGTGACCAGCAGCGCGGGCGCCGGCCAGGTGGCGATCAGCCGGGCGAGCGCCAGGTGCGCCGCGTTGGGCCGGATCGCCGGATCGAGCAACTGGGCGCGGCGGGCGTTGTAGAAGCGGTGAACCGTATCCGGATCGCGGGCAAAGGCTTCCGGCGTCGCCACATCCTCGACCCGGTGGCCTTCCCACAGCCCATCCGGGCCGCGAAAGGTGGCCAGCCCGGATTCCGCCGAAACCCCGGCGCCGGTCAGGACGATCAGCGGCGCCGCGCTCAATGGTTGTGCCCGCCTGCGCCGGGCGCAGGGGCGCCCGCGGCCGCCACCGCCAGCTCCACGGTGATGCTGCCGGCGCGCTCGAAGGTGAGCGTCACCGGCACGCGCTCGCCCCTGGCCATGGCGCGCTTCAGCCCGATCAGCATCAGGTGGTAGCCACCCGGGGACAAGGCGACCTCCTCGCCGGGCGACAGCGGGATGCCGCCTTCCACGGCACGCATGCGCATCATCTCGCCATCCCGCACATGGCTGTGAATCTCCGTGCTGGTGGCGATCTCGGCGCTGGCGGACAGCAACCGGTCCGGCACGCCGCCGGTGTTGCGCAGCGTCATGAAGCCGGCACCGGTGATCCGCGCGGGGGCGGCGCGGCTCCAGGGGTGGCCGATGGCGATGTCACCCTGCCGGTAGTCATGCGCCTGGGCATGCGCGGCGGTGGCGAGGCCGAGCAAGGCAAGGGCGACGGGCAGGTGGCGGCGGTGCAGCATGGGCGGAACAATTCTCCTGGCGGCCGGCGGTGCAGGGCCATGGGCCGCTTCCGCCGTCGCCATAAGCCGGATCGCGGCGCTGGGAAAGCCGCCGCGGCGCCGGTCACACACCCGCTTCGTGCGGCAGGGGGCCGCCCGGCGCGGCCTGTTCCAGCGGGTAGTTCACCTCCGCCTCGTAATGCGCCTGCTCCTTGCCGAGGAGCGACGAATACAGCGAGAAATGCTCGATCGTGATCGGCGGCGGGCGGAACAGGTTGTGCGCCTGCACGAAGCCGATCAGCTTGTCAGGCGCCGCCTTCTCGGTGCGCGCGAGGGTGATGTGCGGGGCGAAGCGGCGCCGCTCCGGCGGCAGGCCGGCGCGCTGCAGCGCCTGTTCCACCTTGGATTGCAGGTGCAGCAGGCGCTCGCTGCGTTTCACCGTCACATGCAGCGAGGTGAGGCGGCCCGCCTTCTCGAACAGTCCGAGGCCGCCCGGCTGCATGGCGAAGGGACGGGCGCGAATATTGGCCAGCGCCTCGTCCACCTCGTCCGCCTGCCAGCCATCGACCTCACCGATGAACCGCAGGGTCAGGTGGTAATTCTCCGGCGGCACCCAGCGGGCGCCCGGGATGCCCCCGGCCAGATCGGCCAACTGCTCGCGCAGTTCCTCGGGGATGGGCAGGGCAACGAACAGGCGTGGCATGGTGGGCTCAACCTCCCTGCACCTTGGACAGCAGCTCCTGCACGGCGGGAAGCATACGCCGTGCCACTTCCTCAACACCGCGCGGATTGGGGTGGATGCGGTCCGGCTGGTTCAGCGCCTCCTCGCCAGCGACGCCCTCCAGCAGGAAGGGATAGAACACCGCTTCCGGATGCTCCCGGTGCAGGCGCTCGAAGGTGTCGCGGAACTCGCGGCCATAATCGGCGCCGAGATTGGGCGGCGCCAGCATGCCGGCCAGCAGCACCGGCAGGTTGCGCTGCTTCAGCCGGGTCAGAATGTCATGGAGGTTGTTGTAGCTGTCGGAAGGCGGCGTGCCGCGCAGCCCGTCATTGCCGCCGAGCGCCACGATCACCGCCTGCGGCTTGTCGGCCAGGGCCCAGTCGAGGCGCGACCTGCCGCCGGCGGTGGTGTCGCCGGAGACGCCGGCGGCGATGATGCGGAGGTTGGCGCCGGCCGCGCGCGCCTGCGCTTCGAGCCGCGCCGGCAGCGATTCGGCCTGCGCCAGCCCGTAGCCGGCGGTGATCGAATCGCCCAGCATCAGCACCCGCACGGGCTCCGCGGTCTGTGCCGCGAGCGAAAGCTTCACCGAAAGAAATAATCCGAAACCAAGCGAGGCCCTTCGCAGCGCGGCACGGCGGCCATATCTGCGAACTATGCTGGACGCACCCAATGCCATCCGATCCCCCGCTGCTGCCGCCCCGAAGGGGGCGGATCGCGACGCGAACCTCATCGAGGCCCGCGGTCTCAGTTTCAAGGTGGCGGCGGCCGGGGGGGAGGTCAACATCCTCCGCGGCGTTGATCTGGCGGTGCAACAAGGTGAGGCGGTGGGGCTGGTGGGCCCGTCCGGCTCCGGCAAGACCAGCCTGCTGATGCTGCTGGCCGGGCTGGAGCGCCCCACCGGCGGCAGCCTGCGCGTCGCCGGCGCCGACATGACCCGGCTCGACGAGGATGCGCTGGCCCGCTTCCGCCGTGACCAGCTCGGCATCGTGTTCCAGTCCTTTCACCTGGTGCCCACCATGACGGCGCTGGAGAACGTCGCCGTGCCGCTGGAATTCGCCGGCCGCCGCGATGCCTTCGAGCGCGCCCGCCTGTCCCTGGAGCGGGTCGGCCTCGGCCACCGCCTGGACCATTACCCCGGCCAGCTTTCGGGCGGCGAGCAGCAGCGCACGGCGCTGGCCCGCGCGGTGGTCGCCGAGCCCCGCCTGCTGCTGGCCGACGAGCCCACCGGCAACCTCGATGGCGCCACCGGGCAGAAGGTGATGGACCTGCTGTTCGGCCTGCGGGAGCAGCTCGGCATGACCCTGCTGCTGATCACCCATGATCCGGCGGTGGCGGGGCGGTGCGGCCGGCGTATCCACATGGCCGATGGCGTGCTGACGGAAGACGGCCGCGCATGAGCGGCGTGGCATCGGCCGCGCCTCCGGCCGGACGGGAGGGCGGCTGGGGGCAGACGGTGGCGCTCGGCCTGCGCTTCGCCCGGCGCGAGCTGCGCGGCGGCATCAAGGGTCTGCGCATCGTGCTGGCCTGTCTGGCGCTGGGCGTCGCCGCCATCGCCGCCGTCGGCACGCTGCGCGCCGCCACCGAAGCCGGACTCTCCGCCGACGGTGCCCGCATCCTGGGCGGCGACCTTTCCGTTCGTGTGTCTTACCGCCCGATGCCGCAGACGGCGCGCGACTGGATCACCGGCCACGGCGCCCGCCTGTCCGAGGTGGTGGAGATGCGCGCCATGGCGGTCGCTGCGTCCGGCGACCGCACGCTGGTCGAGCTGAAGGCGGTGGACAATGCCTATCCGCTCTATGGCGAGCTGCTGCTGGACCCGCCGGGCGAGCTGATGCCGGGCACGGCGGCGCTCGACCCGCTGGTGGCCGACCGGCTGGGCCTGAAGCCGGGCGACACACTGCGCCTGGGCGAGGAACAGTTCCGCGTCACCGGCACCGTGTCGGGCGAGCCGGACAAGGTGGCCAGCCCCGCCATTCTCGGCCCGCGCGCGATGATCAACCTGGACGACCTCCAGGCGACGCAGCTGGTGCAGCCCGGCAGCCTGGTGCAGTACGAGTACCGCATCGCCCTGCCGGAGGGCGTGTCTCCCGCCGTCTTCGCGCGGGAGTTCCGCGCCGCCCATGATGATGGCGGCTGGCGCATCCGCGACGCGGCCGAGGCCTCGCCGGGGGTGAACCGCTTTCTCGACCGCGCGGCGTCCTTTCTGACGCTGGCCGGGCTGACGGCGCTGCTGGTGGGCGGCATCGGCGTCGCCACCGGGGTGCGGGCCTGGCTGGACCAGCGGGCGCGCACCATCGCCACACTGCGCTGCCTCGGCGCCCCGGCCCGGCTGATCTTCGTCACCTACCTGATGCAGGTGATGGCCTTGTCCGGCCTCGGCATCCTGATCGGGCTGGTGGCGGGGCAGGGGCTGACCATGCTGGCGGCGCAGGCCTTGTCGGGCGTGCTGCCGGTGCCGCCGCGCCTCGGCTTCTACCCGATGCCGCTGTTGCAGGCCGCGCTGTACGGCGTGTTGACCGCGTTGGCCTTCGCCCTGTGGCCGCTCGGCCGCGCGCGCGAGATCCCCGGCGCCGCGCTGTTCCGCGACATGGTGCAGCCCCGCGGGGCCGGAGGCGCCGGCCGGCCGCGCCTGTCGCTGCTGCTGGTCAACGCGCTGGCGGTGCTGGCCCTGGTGGCGCTGGTGGTCGGCTCCGCCGAGCAGCCGGGCTTCGCGCTGGGCTTCTGCGCCGCCGCCGGCGGCACGCTGTTGTTGTTCCGCCTGGGCGCCGCCGCCCTGTCCGCCGCGGCGCGACGGCTGCGTGGGGTGCGCCGCCCTGCGTTGCGCCTGGGCCTGGCCAACCTGCACCGCCCCGGGGCACCCACGGCGCTGATGCTGGTCAGCCTGGGCATCGGACTGACCACCCTTTCCGCCGTGGCCATGATCGAAGGCAATCTTCGCCGGCAGATCCAGGGCCAGCTGCCCGACGCCGCGCCGAATTTCTACTTCATCGACATCCAGAACGACCAGGCGGCCCGCTTCGACCAACTGGCCCGGGCCCAGCCCGGCGTTACCGAGGTGAGGCGGGTTCCCTCGCTGCGCGCCCGCATCGTGTCCATCAAGGGCGTGCCGGTGGAACAGGTGCAGGCGACCGAGGATACGCGGTGGGCGCTGCGGGGCGACCGCGGCCTGACCTATGCGGCCACGCCGCCGGAGGACACGCGGCTCGTCAGCGGTCAGTGGTGGGCCGCGGATTACAACGGCCCGCCGCTGTTGTCGCTGGATGCGCGGCTGGCCGAGGGTTGGGGCGTCGGGCTCGGCGACGACGTTGTGGTGGACGTGCTGGGCCGTGAGGTGCCCTTGCGCATCGCCAGTACGCGCCAGATCGAGTGGCAAGGGCTCGGGCTGAACTTCACCCTGATCGCCTCGCCTGGCTTGCTGGCTTCCGCGCCGCACACCCACATCGCGACGCTGCGCGGCGATGCGGCGCGCGACGCACAGGTGCTGCGCACCATCACCGATGCCTTTCCCAACGTGTCCGGCATCCGGGTGCGGGACGCGCTGGAAGCGGTGGCCGGCCTGCTGGAGCGGCTGGGCCTGGCCATCTCGGCCGTCGCGGGCGTGACGCTGGCGGCCGGCGCGCTGGTGCTGGCCGGCGCCATGGCGGCCGGGCAGCGCCGGCGGGTCCGCGATGCGGTGGTGTTGAAGGTGGTCGGGGCCACGCGGGCGCAGATCCGCAGCGCCTGGATGGTGGAGTTCGGCCTGCTGGGCGTCACGGCCGGCGTGCTCGCCGCCCTGTGCGGCACGGCGGCAAGCTGGGCGGTGGCGCGCTTCGTGATGCGCAGCGACTGGGTGTTCCTGCCCGGCACCCTGGCGCTGACAGTGGCGGGCTGCACGGTGCTGACCCTGGGGCTGGGCTATGCCGGCACGGCGCTGGCCCTGCGCAGCCGTCCGGCGCCATTGCTGCGCAACGAATGAACCGCAGCGCCATTTGAAATGGAGGCCGAGGCCCGGGCTGAGGCACGTCCGGGCCAGAAAAAGTGAGGCGGCAACGGGAAAATCGGGCAAGCTTGGACGTCAGCGGAATTCCCGTTGAATCAGATTACGGATAGTCCATATTAACCATGACCCGCGGATCGTCCGCGAGGGTAGGAGTGTTTGATCTCATGGCCTCTGGTCCCGACTATCGTTACACGACGGGTGCGACAGGCTGGGGCCGCACGGCAACCGCCGATGCGGCCGCCGTCGATGCCGGGCTGCGGTCCTACATGCTCCGCGTTTACAACTGGATGGCGTCGGGTCTGCTGCTGACCGCGATTGTCGCCTACGTAATCGCGAACACCGGGGCCGCGGAGCTGTTCTTCACGCGCGTCATGACGCCGCGTGGCGCCGCGACGCAGCCCACCATTCTCGGCTTCATCGCCATGCTCGCCCCGCTTGGCTTCGTGCTGGCGCTCTCCTTCGGCATCAACCGAATGAGCAAGGGCGCGGTGCAGGGCCTGTTCTGGCTGTTCTGCGCCGCGATGGGCGCCTCCATGGCGAACATCTTCGCCGTGTATGTGGGTACCTCGGTCGCGACCACCTTCGTGATCACCGCCGCCATGTTCGCCGCCGTGAGCCTGTATGGCTACACCACCAAGGCGGACCTGACGAAGCTCGGCACCTTCATGATGATGGGCCTGATCGGCATCATCATCGCCGGCGTGGTGAACATGTTCGTGGGCTCGTCCGCGTTGCAGTTCGCCATCAGCGTGATCGGCGTGGTGGTGTTTGTCGGCCTCACCGCCTACGACACCCAGCGCATCAAGTCCGACTACATCGAGTATGCCTATGCCGAGGGCACTGACCTGGCGGCGAAGCGCAGCGTGTTCGACGCGCTCGGCCTGTACCTGAACTTCATCAACCTGTTCCAGCTGCTGCTGCAGTTCATGGGCGTGCGCCAGCAGGACTGATCCTGCCCGGCCGGTGAAGCAAAAGAGCCCCGGAGGCGCGAGCCTCCGGGGCTTTTTCGTGTTCGCGCCGGCCAGGGGTGAGGAGGCCGCCCCGAACGCGACGGGCCGCCTCAGCTCTTGAGATGCTCCAGCAGCTTGTTCATGGCGGCGTTCTTGTCGGATCCATCGAGCGCCGCGACCTCGGCTGCCAGGCGATCCATGGCCAGCTCGTAGATCTGGCGCTCGGAAAAGGACTGGTCCGGCTGGCCGGCATTGCGGTGCAGGTCGCGCACCACCTCGGCGATCTGCACGGGGTCGCCGCTGTTGATCTTCTGCTCGTATTCCTGCGCGCGGCGCGACCACATGGTCCGCTTGATGCGGGCACGGCCCTTGAGCGTGTCCATTGCCTCGCCCATCATGTCGTGGTTGGCCAGCTTGCGCAGGCCCGAGGAGGCCGCCTTGTTCAGCGGCACCCGCAAGGTCATGCGGTTCTCCTCGAAGGTGACGATGATCACCTTCAGCTCGGTGCCGGCCACCGCCATGGATTCGATGCCCTGCACCTGGCCGACGCCATGGGTCGGGTAGACCACGTGGTCACCGGCCTTGAACTCGTTGCCCTGGTTGCCCAGCGGCTTCGGCGGCGGCATCGGCCGGGACGGCCCCGGGGTCACGCCCTCGGTGGGAGAGGGCGCCTGGGTTTCCGCCATGCCGCGGCGTGCGGGCGGGCGGGAGGTGGCCGTATCCGGCTCGGGGGGGGGAGACTTCGCGCCGGCGGGTGGCTTCATCCGCTCTCTACTCCTGGCAACCGGTGTCACGGACGCGGCGCCATCAGGCCGGCAGCCCCTCATGGGCCGCTCTGGCCAGATGCCCGCGCAAGTGAATCAAGGAGGTGGTGTGGATCCTGCAAGTCCACAACCTCGCCCGGCCGTCGCATAGCACGAAGCGCGCCAAGCGTCACCTTAGCGCCGGTGCCTCACACCGGCCGCCCGATGAGGCCTCAGGGCTTGCCCGGGTTGGCGCTCAGCAGGTCGCGCTTGTTCGGCTTGCCGTTCCATTCCTCCGCATCGGCCGGTGCCTCGCCTTTGCGGGTGATGTTGGGCCATTGCTGCGAGTATTCGCGATTGATCTCGGCCCAGTCGGCGGCGCGATCGTCGCTGTCGGGCAGGATCGCCTCAGCCGGGCATTCCGGCTCGCACACGCCGCAATCGATGCACTCGTCGGGGTGGATGACCAGGAAGTTCTCGCCAACATAGAAGCAATCGACCGGACAGACTTCGACGCAATCCATGTACTTGCAGCGGATGCAGTTCTCGGTGACGACGTAGGTCACGGCCGGGTTCCTCAGTCAGATCCAGTGTGCAGCGTGGCGCACAGATGGACCGGGCGAGGGCAGGACGCAACCGCCATTCTCGCGCTGCAGCGTCACGCCGGCGGCGAGGCAGGCAGGGTATCGGGAGCGGGGGCGTCCAGGTCGTCATACAGGCCGCGGGCCTCGGGCGCAGGGCCACGCCGCGCGGCCAGCGCCCGGATGCGCCAGATCCGCACCACGCCGTGTTCCGGCCCGCCGAGCGCCAGGGTCAGCACGTCGCCCACCCGCAGCCGCGCACCAGGCTTGTCCACCGGCTGGCGGTTCAGGCGCAGCCTGCCCTTCTGCACCAGCCGGGCGCAATCCGCACGGGTCTTGGCGACGCGCGCGCACCACAGCCACTTGTCCAGCCGCTGCCAGTCCCGGTCCTCGGCCTCAGCCATGGCGGCGGTCGGCGCGCATCACCCCTTGTCGAGCTTCAGCCGTGCCAGCACCGCGAACGGGCTGTCGGGGTCCGGCCCCTTGTCCTTCGGGCCGGCGAAGCTGTAGGAGCGGCCCTCGTTGCGATCGTTGCGATCGTTGCGCGGCGGGCGGTCATCGCGCGGACGACGGTCACGACGCGGACCCTCATCACGGTCGGAGCGGGGGCCGCCCTTCCCGGTGAAGCGCGGCGCGCCATCCTTGCCGGTGAAACGGGCCGGGCGCGGAGCGCGCTCCGGACGCGGCTCGGCGGCATCGCCCGGCGCGGCCACGGCATCGCCCGCGGCTGGCGCGGCCTCGTCACGCGGGCGCTGCGGCCGGTCAGGGCGGGAGCCGCGCTCGGGGCGCGGGCCGCGCTGGTCCCGCTGGCCCTCGGGCCGCCCGCCGGGACGGCGGAAGCGCTGGCCGCGATCCTCGCGCCGGGCTGACACCATGGCGGGTCCGGGCGGGCCGAACACGTCCTCGGCGAGCGGCTCGGCAGGCAGCAGCCGGAAACCCAGCACCTGCAGCACGCCGGGCAGGATGTCCGCCTTGACGCCGAGGCGGCTGGCAACATCCGGCGGCAGCATGGCCGGCGCGCGGCGGGTCAGGTGGCCCAGCTCGCCGGCAACACGCTCCGCCACGTCAAGGCGCAGCAGCACTGGGCCGGCGGGCACCCAGCCCATGGTCTCGGCGAAGCCGTCCGGCCAGCCTTCCGGCGGCGGCACGGACACCAGCCCGCCTCCCGGCACGGCGGGCACGTCGCAATCCGCCTTCAGCGCCCAGAGCTGCGCCCGCAGCGCCATGGGCTTCGGCTTCAGCACCTCGGGCAGGTACAGCGCGAAGCGGCCGGCGCGGATGCCGATCGCCTTCAGCTTCTGCCGCAGCTCGGGATTGACCTCGGCCTCGGTGCCGCCGGGCACCAGACCCAGATATTCACGCAGGCGGAAGGCCGGGCCGCGCAGCGTGTTGTCTTCCGCCGCCTTGGCCTCCACGGCATCCAGCGCCGCGAAGTCCCGCTTCAGCATGGTCTCGATCCAGGTGGCGAGCCTTGCCCGGATGCGCTCCCGTTGCGCGCCATCCAGGAACTCGGTGGCGAGCGGCTCGACCAGCGGCTTGTCCGGCGTGGGGCCGGGGCGCAGCCGTGCGACCTCGTCACCGTTCCAGGTGATGCGGTGGTTGGGCAACAGGGCGAAGGCGTCGTCGGACGCAGTTTCCAGATCAGTCACGCGCTTGGGCATCTCACTTTGCAAAGCACGGCGGGCGGCACGCAGCACGAGCTTGCGCTCATCCTCATTACCCGCAGCGGCATCGGGTTCAAACATGAAACCCGTCACATGGCCAACCCCATGTCCTTCCACCACCACTTTCCCGTCGCGGGTCACGGCGGAAAGCAGCTCCTCGGCACTGTCGTCCAGGCGGCGGATCAGGTGCGCGGCGCGGCGGTCGACGAAGCGGGCGGTAAGCCGCTCATGCAACGCGTCGCTGACCATGTCCTCGGCCTGTCGCGCCTCGTTCTGGTAGCGCTGGGCATCGCGCAGCCAATCGCCGCGCGCGGCGATATAGGTCCAGACGCGGATCGCCGAGAGCCGCGTCATGAGCGTGTCGATGTCGCCCTCGATGCGGGCGCAGAGAGCGATCTGCTGCCCCACCCAGTCGGCCGGCAGGTGCCCTTCCTTGACCAGGTGGCCGAAGATGCGGCCGCAGAGCCGGGTGTGGCTGTCATCGGCCAGCTTGCGGAAATCCGGGATCTGGCAGGTTTCCCACAACAGCCGCACGCGGGCGCGGCCCTGCGCCAGCTTGCGGATCTCCTGTTCCCGCGCGAGGTGCGCCAGGGTGACGTGGTCGGTGGCGTCGTTGCCGCGTGCGAGGCCGGGCACCGGCGGCGGCGCCGACAGGCTGTCCAGCAGCCCGTCTACGCTGGTCATGTCAAGCTGGGCGTTGCGCCAGGCCAGGGTGGTCAGCGTCTCGAACTGGTGTTCCTCGATCTTCTCCACCATCTCGGGCGGCAGGGGCGGGCATTCGGCGGTGGAGCCGAAGGTGCCGTCGCGCATGCCGCGCCCGGCGCGGCCGGCAATCTGCGCGGCTTCCTGGGCGGTCAGCTGGCGGGGGCGGTGGCCGTCGAATTTCTGCAGGGCGGCGAAGGCCACATGGTCCACGTCCATGTTCAGCCCCATGCCGATGGCGTCCGTCGCCACCAGGAAGTCGACTTCCCGATTCTGGTACAGCGCCACCTGGGCATTGCGGGTGCGCGGGGACAGCCGCCCCATCACCACGGCGCAGCCGCCCCGCCGGCGCCGGATGGCCTCGGCGATGGCGTAGACCTCGCCGGCGGAAAAGGCGACCACCGCCGAGCGCGGCGGCAGCCGGGTCAGCTTGGCCGGGCCGGCATAGGACAGCTGAGACAGGCGCGGGCGGGTTTCGATCTCGGCCTGCGGCACCAGCCGCTGCAGCAGCGGGCGGATGGTCTCGGCGCCGAGGAACATGGTCTCGACCAGCCCGCGCGCATGCAGCAGGCGGTCGGTGAAGATGTGTCCGCGATCGGCATCGGCACAGAGCTGGATCTCGTCCACCGCCACGAACTCGACCCTCCGGTCGAGCGGCATGGCCTCCACCGTGCAGGCGAACCACCGCGCCTCGGGCGGGACAATTTTTTCCTCACCGGTGATTAGTGCCACGTAGCGGGCGCCCTTGGCGGCCACCATCCGGTCGTAATTCTCGCGCGCCAGCAGGCGCAGCGGGAAGCCGATGATGCCGGAGGCATGCGCCAGCATCCGGGTGATGGCCAGATGGGTCTTGCCGGTGTTGGTAGGGCCGAGAACGGCCTTGACCCGCGCCGGAAACATGGAATCGGCGGCGGAAGTCGGAGCGTGATCGCGCATCTTCTCCCTTGTGTGGCGTCTCCGGCCGCGGCTTGCAACGGGCGGATGCCATTGCTGGCGGCAGAGCCCGGCCCATTGCATGCTTGTCACCTGTCATGAATCCCGACTCCGACACGCCGCCGCCGGCCCATCCCGGGCGCCACAGGGCCTTGATCGGTGCGGTGTTCGCGGCGATCGGCGCTTCCCAGCCTTTCCTGCCGGCCTATCTGCTGGAGCGGGGCCTCGCGCCCGGTGAGGTTTCGCTGGTGCTGGCGCTGGGCGCCGCCATCCGCATCCTGGCCGGGCCGCTCGGCGGGCGGCTGGCGGATGGGCTGGGCAATCCGCGGCTTCTGCTGGTGCTGCTCGGCATGGCGGCAGCCCTGGCAGCTGGGGGCTTCACCCTGGCCGCCGGCCTGCTCGGCTTTCTTCTGGCGCAGCTGGCGCTGAACGCAGCCATGGCGCCGATGACCCCGCTGGCCGATGCCATCTGCCTGGCCGCGGCACGGCGCAGCGGCTTCGAATATGGCCGGCTGCGCGTGGCCGGCTCGATCACCTACATGGCGATGGCGGTGCTCGCCGGATGGCTGGCCGGCCGCTTCGGGCTGAGCCTGCTGCCCGGCCTCATGGCGGCGGCCCTGGCGTCGGTGGCGGTGGCGGCGCTGGCGCTGCCCCGCCCGCCCGACCCCGCCGCCCGTGCCGGCCCGCGCGGCGGGATGTTGATGGCCCTGCGCCTGCCGGGCTTCACGTCGCTGCTGCTGTTGTCCGGGCTGATCCAGAGCAGCCATGCCGCCTACTACGCCTTCAGCACCATCCACTGGAGCGCCGCGGGCCACGCTCCTGCCACCATCGGCCTGCTCTGGGCGGTTGCCGTTCTGGGCGAGATCGCGCTGTTTCTCCACGGCCACCGGCTGGTCCGGCGGCTCGGGCCGGCCGGCATGGCGATGCTGGCGGCGGCGGCCGGGCTGCTGCGCTGGGGATCGATGGCCACCACCACCTGGCTGCCGGCGCTGCTGCTGATCCAGCTGCTGCACGCGCTGAGCTTCGGTGCGCAGCACCTGGCGGCGATGCAGCTGATCCAGCGGCTGGTGCCGCCGGCGCTGGCCAGCACCGCGCAGAGCCTGCATTCCGCCTTGGGGGTCGGGCTGTTGATGGGGCTGATGACCTGGCTGTCGGGACCGCTCTACGCCGCCTGGGGCGGTGGCGTGTTTCTGCTGATGGCCACCCTCTGTGCCCTGGCGCTTCCTCTGGCGCTGTGGCTGCGCGGAATGTGAGGCGGCGTCACGGCGGCGCGGCCCACCTGCTCGGCCGGCAGTGGGGCCGGGCCGATGGTGCGCCGGGGCACCGGCTTGCCGCGCCGGAGAGGCGGACCACGCAGGGCGGCCGATCGAAGGCTGTTCAGGAGGCCGCCTCGGCTGTCAGAACATGCTGCGGCCAGGCAGGGGCTTCGGCGCCCAGCCAGTTGCGGCCGTCCCAGCGGCGGGGCTCGATGCGCACATCCCGCTCCTCCACCACGATGCGGTTGTAGGCGTTGGGCTCGCCGCGCAGGCGGGTGGAGATCGCGGAGCCGGCCTGCACCACCAGCAATTCCTCGCGGTGAACGCTGGAGGCTGGGGCGCCGCGATGGAGCCGCACATAGCCGCGATGCAGATGTCCCGACAGGATCAGGCGCACCCCGGCCTGTTGCAGCTGCTCCAGGGCCGGCGCGGCGCGGGCCGCCAGCGGCGTATCCGGCGCATCTTCCGGCGCAAGGAAGGGATGGTGAGCCACCACGATGCGGAACAGGCCCGGCGGCAGATCCTCCAGCCGGCGGAGCAGGCGCTTGAGCCGGTGCCGCTTCACCCGGCCTTCTTCCCACGAGAAATGCCAGCCGCCGCGGACCACCGTGTTCAGGCCGATCACCGCCAGATGATCGTCGCGCCACATCGGCTCCGTCTTGCCGCCGATATGACGGCGCCAGCGGCCGAACGGGTCGAGAAACCGCTCCCACGGCCAGTAATTGGTGATGTCATGGTTGCCGGGCACCACCAGATGGGGCGCCTTCAGCGCATCCATGAACCGCCGGGCCGCGCGGTACTCGCGCGAACGGGCGCGCATCGTCAGGTCGCCGCTGATCACCACCAAGTCCGCCGGATCGGCGTTCAGCGTCTCCAGCAAGGCCGCGGCGGCCGCCTCGTCCACCCGGCCGTAATGCAGGTCCGAGATGTGGTCGATACGACGCGTGGCAGTCATGCGGCAGCGGCTCCAGATCCTGCGGAAGGGGAAGGCTCACCGTCCAACGTTCCGCTGCCGCGGAAAGATGCGCGCGGGCCGCCGGCCTGTGCCGGGGGCGAGGCCAACGGCGCGGCATGACATGAAATTTCGTTGCGCTTCAGGAATTCTTCATGGCCGCTCACCATCTCGATGATGCCAACCAACAAGGGAGACCTGGTGCCATGCCTTGGACTCTGCGCCCACAGCCGATCACGCCCCGCAACCTGCTGCGCGGATTGGTGGACCTGCCCTGGAACGCGCCCCTGTTCGGCCCCGTGCGGCTGCGGCGCCCGCAGGACTGACCCCGAGGTTGAGTAGCCTTTCCTGAGGCGGCGGCTGGCCCGCCCCTGGGCGTGATTGATCCGGGCGGCGGCGGCCGAAACAAAACGGCCCGGGAACTCGCTTCCCGGGCCGCTTGGCCTTCCAGGCTCCGGGGCAGCCTGCCCCGGAGCGGCGTTCAGGATCAGGCGGCTTCCTTGTTCTGCGCCATGTTGCGCAGCACGTAGTGCAGGATGCCACCATTCTTGTAGTACTCGACCTCGTCGGCCGTATCGACGCGGCACTGCACCTGGGTGGTGGTGGTGGTGCCGTCCGGCCGGTGGATCACGAGGTCCAGCACCATGCGGGGCTTCAACTCCTCGAGGCCCAGGATGTCGATGGTTTCCTCGCCGGTCAGGCCCAGCGTCTCGCGGTTCTCGCCCGGCTTGAACACCAGCGGCAGCACGCCCATGCCGACCAGGTTCGAGCGGTGGATGCGCTCGAAGCTCTCGGTGATCACCGCCTTCACGCCCAGCAGGAAGGTGCCCTTGGCCGCCCAGTCACGGGAGGAGCCGGTGCCATATTCCTTGCCACCGAAGATCACCAGCGGGGTGCCCTCGGCCTTGTAGCGCATGGCCGCGTCGTAGATCGGCATGACCTCGCCCGAGGGCTGGTGCTTGGTGATGCCGCCCTCGATGCCCGGCACCATCTCGTTCTTGATGCGGATGTTGGCGAAGGTGCCGCGCATCATCACTTCGTGGTTGCCGCGGCGGGCGCCGTAGCTGTTGAAGTCGGCCTGCCGCACCTGGTGCTCGCCCAGGTATTCGCCGGCCGGCGAGGTCTTCTTGATGTTGCCGGCCGGGCTGATGTGGTCAGTGGTGATCGAGTCACCCAGCTTGGCCAGCACCCGCGCGCCCTGGACCGAGGCAATCGGCTGAGGCTCGGCGTCCATGCCCTCGAAATAGGGAGGGTTCTGCACGTAGGTGGAGCCGGAGTTCCAGCGGTAGGTGTCCGAGCCGGTATCGACGCGGATCGCCTGCCACTGCTCCGGGCCCTTGAAGACGTCCGAGTAGCGGCTCTGGAACATCTCGCGCGTGACCACGGCGGCCACGGTGTCGTTGACTTCCTTCTGGGTCGGCCAGAGGTCCTTCAGGTACACCGGCTGCCCGTCCGTGCCGGTGCCGATGGCGTCCTTGGTGACGTCGACGTTGATCGACCCGGCCAGGGCGTACAGCACCACCAGCGGCGGCGAGGCGAGGTAGTTGGCGCGCACGTTCTGGTGCACGCGGCCCTCGAAGTTGCGGTTGCCCGACAGCACCGAGACGGCGACCAGCTTGTTGTCCTCGATCGCATCCACGATCGGGTCGGCCAGGGGCCCGGAATTGCCGATGCAGGTGGCGCAGCCATAGCCGATGGTCTGGAAGCCTAACGCGTCCAGATGCGGCTGCAGGCCGGACTGGTTCAGGTAATCCGTCACCACCTGCGAACCGGGCGCGAGGGAGGTCTTCACCCACGGCTTCGGCAGCAGACCCCGCTCATGGGCCTTCTTGGCCAGCAAGCCCGCCGCCACCAGCACGTAGGGGTTCGAGGTGTTGGTGCAGGAGGTGATGGAAGCGATCACCACGTCGCCATGGCCGAGATCGTAATTGGCACCCGCCACGGGCACGCGCAGATCGGCCTTGTCGCCCGGCACGCCGAGATTGCCGGAGGCCAGCTCCTTGGCGAAGGCGGGGGCGGCGTTGGAGAGCGCCACGCGGTCCTGCGGCCGCTTCGGCCCGGCCAGCGACGGCTCGACCGTCGCCATGTCCAGCTCCAGCGTGTCGGTGAACACCGGCTCCGGAGTGGTTTCGTCCCGGAACATGCCCTGGGCCTTGTAGTATTCACGCACCAGGTTGATGCGGTGCTCGTCGCGGCCGGACAGGCGCAGGTAGCCCAGCGTGACCTCATCGACCGGGAAGATGCCGCAGGTCGCGCCATATTCGGGCGCCATGTTGCCGATGGTGGCGCGGTCCGCCAGCGCCATGTCGGCGAGGCCGGGGCCGTAGAACTCGACGAACTTGCCGACTACGCCCTTCTTGCGCAGCATCTGCGTCACCGTCAGCACCAGGTCGGTGGCGGTGACGCCCTCGCGCAGGCGGCCATGCAGCTTGAAGCCGATGACGTCGGGGATCAGCATGGCGATCGGCTGGCCCAGCATGGCCGCTTCCGCCTCGATGCCGCCAACGCCCCAGCCCAGCACGCCGAGGCCGTTCACCATGGTGGTGTGGCTGTCGGTGCCGTAGCAGCTGTCGGGATAGGCGAAGGTTTCGCCGGCGTCGGTCGTGGTCCAGACGCCCTGCGCCAGGTATTCCAGGTTCACCTGATGGCAGATGCCGGTGCCGGGCGGAACCACGCGGAAGTTGTTGAACGCGTCCTGGCCCCAGCGAAGGAACTCGTAGCGCTCGCCATTGCGCTCGAACTCGATGTCGACGTTCTGCTGCAGGGCGGTGGCGGTGCCCGAAACATCGACCTGCACGGAGTGGTCGATCACGAGGTCAACCGGCACCAGCGGGTTCACGCGCTTCGGGTCGCCGCCCAGCTTGGTGATGCCGTCGCGCATCGCCGCGAGGTCGACCACCGCCGGCACGCCGGTGAAGTCCTGCATCAGGATGCGGGCGGGACGGAAGGGCACTTCCTTCTCGCTCCGGCCTTCCTTCACCCATTCGGCGACCGCCTTGGCGTCATCCACGGTGTAGGCCCGGCCATCCTCGTGCCGGAGAACATTCTCCAGCAGGACCTTGAGGCTGAAGGGCAGGCGGCTGACGTCGCCGATGCTCTTCGCCGCTTCGGGGATGCTGAAGTAGTGGTAGGTCTTGCCGTCAACCGTCAGGGAGCGACGCGCTTTCAGGCTATCCTGCCCGATCATCCGCATGGTCCGGGGTCCCTCGAATATTTGCTGCGAACGCCGCAGCTTATTACACGCTGCGCGCGCCCGGTCCATCGGGCCGTGGGAGATCCTGTGCCGTGCTGGAAGCCAATAATATCGCTGTGTTGCGCGGCGACCGGGTGATCTTCGCCGGCCTCCGGCTCAGCGTCTCGCCCGGGGAGGCCGTGGTGCTGATTGGTGCCAATGGTGCGGGGAAATCGACCTTGCTGCGGTGCCTGGCGGGCCTCGTCCGGCTGGAGGAAGGGAGCATCCTGTGGCAGGGCGAGGAGGCGCTGGCCGACCGCGCCGCGCATGCCGCACGGCTGCGCTACCTGGCGCATGCCGACGCGCTGAAGCCCGGCCTCTCCGCGGCGGAGAACCTGCGCTTCTGGGCCCGGTGCTGGGGCGGCGATCCCGGCGCGGCGCTGGAGGCGGTGGGCCTCGCACCGCTGGCCGAGCTGCCGGCGCGGATGCTGTCGGCCGGGCAGAGGCGGCGCCTGGCCCTGGCGCGGCTGGCCTTGTCGCCATGCCCGCTCTGGCTGCTGGACGAGCCCAGCGTCGGCCTCGACGCCGCCTCCCTGGAGCGCCTCGGAACCCTGCTGCGACGCCACCGGGCGGGCGGCGGCATGGTGGTGGCCGCCACCCACGTGCCGCTGCCGCTGGACCGGGCGCGGGAATTCCGCATGGCGGTGGCGGCGTGATCGCCCTGCTGCAGCGCGAATTGCTGCTGGCGGCGCGGCATCCGGCCGATACGCTGGCGGCGGTGCTGTTCTTTCTGCTGGTGACGGCGCTGTTTCCCTTCGGCGTCGGGCCGGCGCCGGACGCTCTGGCACGGCTGGCACCGGGTGCGCTGACTGCTGCCGCCCTGCTAGCCGCGCTGCTGCCGCTCGACCGGCTGTTCGGCGCGGAAGCGGAGGACGGATCACTCGACCAGCTCCTATTGTCCGGGTTGTCGGGCATGCAGATCGCCGGGGCCAAGGCCGCGGCGCATTGGCTGACCACCGCCGGGCCGCTGCTGCTGGCGGTGCCGGTGGCCGGCGCCATGCTGAACCTGCCGGTGGAGGCCTGGCCGGTGGCCATGCTGGCGCTGGGGCTGGCGACGCTGTTTCTGTCGCTGCTCGGCACCATGGCGGCGGCGCTGACGCTGGGCGCGCGGCGGGGCGGCGTGCTGCTGCCGCTGCTGGTGCTGCCGCTGGCCATTCCGGCGGTGATCTTCGGCGCCGCGGCGATCGAGGCGGCGGCCGGATCGGTCTCGCCACGGCCATTCCTGTTGCTGCTCGGCGCGCTGGTGGCTGCGGCCCTGCCACTGGCACCCCTGGCGGCGGGGGCCGCGCTGCGGGCGGAGTAGTAGCGCCGCGGGGGCCGTCAGGCCGCGGCGCCGGCGTGTTCAGCCAGCAGGGCGGCGTCGGCCGGGACGACCCGGTTGCGGCCGCGCGACTTGGCCTCGTACAGCGCCGCGTCGGCCCGGCGCAGCGCCGCGGCCACCGGCTGGCCGGTCTGCCAGAGGGCCGCCCCGGCGCTGATTGTCACGTAACCCGCAACCGGATGCACCTTGGCCGCCACCGCCTGGCGCATCCGTTCCGCAACGTCCAAAGTGCTGCTGCAATCTTCCAGCACCACGATCAGGAACTCCTCGCCGCCCCAGCGGCCGACCCGCGCGTGGTCGGGCAGGGCCTGGCGCATGCGCTGCGCCAGATGAACCAGCAGGTCGTCGCCGACCAGGTGGCCGAAGCGGTCGTTCACCAGCTTGAAATGGTCGACGTCCAGCATCACCAGACCGATGTTGCGGCCCGGCCGGGCCGCGACGCCGAGCAGCAATTGTTCCAGCCCGCGGCGATTGGCGAGGCCGGTCAACAGGTCGGTGGTGGCGGCGCTTTCCAGCTTGCGCGCCTGAAGTCGGGCATCCTCGTAGCGGGCGTTCAGCGTGCTGATCATCGACAGCGAGGCGAGGATCAGGAAATGCACCGCGCAGGCATTGACCAGCAGCATCGGCACAGCCCCATCATCCGGGCGTCCGGCCCAGGCCAGCGCCGCCAGCGGCAGCACGGCGAGCATGGCGAACACCGTGCCGCCGGCCAGCAGGGCGGTTCTGCGCTCAAAGAACACAAAGGCGGCCACGTAGAGGAAGGGAAGCCACTGCAGCAGGCTGGCGGCGGTGTAGAGCGCCTGTTGCTGCGGCCCCAGCATCGTGTCGCTGAGCTTGGCCAGGAAGTAGATGGCGATCGCGCCATACGCCGCCATCTCCAGCCGGGTCCGGCGGTGCGGCAGCCACCGCAGCAGCGGCGGCATGGCGGCGCACATCAGCGCCAGCGCCGGATAAGCCGCCTGGTCAAGCGCCGTGATCAGCCCGAGCCGGGTTTCCAGCATCCAGAGGGCCAGCACGATCCCGAGCCCACAGAAGAACAGCAGGGCCACCACCGTGCCGCGCCGTTGTTGCAGCATACCGTCCATCGCGTCTTCCTGGTCAGGGCGCGGCCCTTACCGGCCGTTGCGATCTCAACATCAGATAGCGCGGAAACGTTGAGACTGATACGGCGAAGCTGGTCAGTTTGTGCCCTCGTGCCGTCGCGGACGGGCCAGCAGCCCGCCGATCGCCGCCGACAGCTCGGCCTCGCCGGCCAGTACGCTGCTGACGGCGGCGGTGATCGGCATCTCCACCCCGGCGGCGGCGGCCCGTGCCAGCAAAGCAGGAGCGGTGGCCACCCCTTCGGTGACGCTGTTGCGCCGGTCCAGGATGGCGTGCAGCGCCTGGCCCTGACCCAGAGCGAAGCCGAGCGAGAAATTGCGGCTGCCGGGACCGGTGCAGGTCAGCAGCAGGTCGCCGAGGCCGGACAGGCCGCTCACCGTGTCGGCCCGCCCGCCGAGGGCAACCGCCAGGCGGGCGATCTCCGACAGGCCGCGGGTGACCAGGGCGGCGCGGGCATTCTCGCCGAGGCCGGCGCCGGTCACCATGCCGGCGGCGATGGCGATGACGTTCTTGGCCGCGCCGCCTACCTGCACGCCCACCGGATCATCCTGGCCATACAGGCGGAAGGAGGGGGTGGCCAGCCAATCGGCGGCGCTGTCCCGCAGCGCCGCGTCGGTGCTGGCGACCACCGCGGCGGCGGGCAGGCCGGCGGCGATCTCGGCGGCGAAGTTGGGGCCGGACAGCACGCCCGCGCGCAGCCCGGGCCGCGCCTCGGACAGGGTTTCCAGCGGCAGGCGCAGCCCGTGCCGCGTCACGCCCTTAGCGGCCACCAGGCTAGGTGGCAGGGCGGGACATCCCGCCAGCACGGCGCCAAGATGCTGCGCCGGCACCACCAGCAGCGCCAGCACGGCGCCGTGCAGGGCCGCGGCGGCGTCGACGGTGACCCGCACCGCCTCCGGCAGGCGGTGGCCGGGCAGGTGCGCCGCATTCTCGCGCGCCTCCTGCATCAGCCCGGCTCGCGCCGGATCGCGCGCCCACAACGCCACCTCGGCACCGGCCCGCGCCGCCTGGATCGCCAGCGCCGTGCCCCAGGCGCCGGCGCCGATCACCGCGATCTTGCCCATGTGCTGCTTATTCCTCGGCGATGCGGGTGACGGCGAAGCCCTGGCCGGGCTCGCCCTGGCTCAGCCGCTCCAGCAGGGCGGCCAGGATGGCGCGGGCCTCGTCCTCGAACTTCCAGGGGGGGTTCACCACCACCAGGCCGCAGCCATTCAGCCGCTGCGGGTCGGTCGGTTCGCGCAGCCACAACTCGCAGGCCAGGATGTCGCGCACGCCGCTCTCGCCCAGCGCGGTGTGGAAGGCGCGCACCGGGGCACGGTGCTTCACCGGGTACCAGTGCGCCTGGACGCCGGCGCGGAACCGGTGCGCCAGCAGCGACACGGCCTCCGCCATGCGCTCGAACTCGCCATCCACCTCGAAGGGCGGGTCCACCAGCACGAGGCCACGCTTCTCGGCAAAGGGCGTCAGCGCCGTCATCGCCTCCCAGGCGTCGCGCTTGTGCACCGCCGTCTGCGGGTCGCCGCGGAACAGGGTACGCAGGACGGCGCTGTCGTCCTCGTGCAATTCGCACAGCACGAGCCGGTCGCGCGGCCGCAGCATCATCCGCACCAGCGCCGGGCTGCCGGGAAAGTGGGGCGGGAAGCCGGCGCGGCGCACCAGATCCAGCCAGGCTGCGAGCGGCCCTTCGGTAATGTCCAGCAGCCGGCCTATGCCGCGCCGCCATTCCCCGGTGCGCTCGGCCTCCGATGCGGTCAGGTCGTAGACACCGATGCCGGCATGGGTGTCCAGCACGCGGAATGGTGTGTCCTTGGCGCAGAGCCGGTGGATCAGCGACACCAGCAGCGCGTGCTTCATGCAGTCGGCGAAATTGCCGGCATGGAAGGCGTGGCGATAGTTCATACCGCGGGTTCCGTTGCTTCGGGGGCCGAAAGCTCGGCCAGTGGCCAGCGCGGGCGGGGGGCGTGATCCAGGGGATCGGTCCAGCCGGCGCGCAGGCGCTCGATCCCGGCCCAGGCGATCATCACCGCATTGTCGGTGCACAGCCGAATTGGCGGCGCGACCAGCGGCAGGCCGGCACGGGCCGCCTCGGCCGACAGCGCCGTGCGCACGGCCTGGTTCGCCGCCACGCCGCCCGCCACCACCATGGCTGTGGCGCCGGGCAGCATGGCCAGGGCGTTGCATGCCCGGTCGGCCAGCACGGCGGACACCACGCGCTGGAAGGCGGCGGCCAGATCGGCCCTGTCCTGCTCCGTCCGAAGCTTTGGGACCATCTGCGCCACGGCGGTTTTCAGGCCGCTGAAGGAAAAATCGCAGCCGGGGCGGCCGAACATCGGGCGGGGCAGGGGAAAGCGCTGTGGATCGCCGCAAGCGGCCAGCTTCTCCAGCGCCGGGCCACCCGGCCAGGGCAGGCCCATCAGCTTGGCGGATTTGTCAAAGGCCTCGCCCACCGCGTCGTCCAGCGTCGAGCCCAGGCGGCGATAGCGGCCCAGCCCGTCCACGGCCACACATTGGCAATGCCCGCCGGACAGCAGGAGCAGCAGGTACGGAAACGCGACGCCACCCTCCACCAGGCCCGGCAGGCGCGCGGTCAGCGCATGGCCCTCCAGGTGGTTCACCGCCAGGAACGGCAGATTGTAGGCGATCGCCATGCCCTTGCCGAAGGAGGCGCCGACGATCAGCCCGCCGATCAGCCCGGGCCCGGCCGTGGCGGCGATCCCGCCGAGTTCCGCCGGGGTGACGCCGGCCTCCCGCATCACCTGTGCCGCCAGCGCCGGCAGGTGGGCCAGATGGGCACGCGCGGCGATTTCCGGCACCACGCCGCCGAAGGGCGTGTGCTCGGCCAGCTGGGAGCGCACCGCCTCGCCCAGGATGCGGCCATCGGGCGCCAGCAGGGCGGCGGCGGTTTCGTCGCAGCTCGCCTCCAAACCCAGGACCGGTCCTCTGATCGCCGCCGATTGCATGCCGTTTAGCCTTTCGCCTGCCGGGGCGTGGTTCTATGACGCCCGCATGTCACTTGCCCACCCCGTCCTGCCATCTGCCGTGGCGGGCGCTCCTGTGCGGGACCGGTTCTGATGTCGTATTCCCCTGGGTCCGTCGCCGCGGGCCAGCCGGTGCGCCGCCACACGCATCGCACCCTGCCGCTGCGCGTCGGCACCCGCGGCTCGCCGCTGGCGCTGTGGCAGACCCGCACCTTTCTGGACCGGGTGCTGCATGTCTGTCCCGTGCTGCGCAATGCCAAGGCCTTTGAGGAGCATGTGATCGCCACCTCCGGCGACCGCATCCAGGACAAGCGGCTGGCCGATATCGGCGGCAAGGGGCTGTTCGCCAAGGAGATCCACGAGGCGCTGCTGGACGGCCGCATTGATTTCGCCGTGCACAGCCTGAAGGACCTGGAAACCGAGCTGCCGCCCGGCATTGTGCTGGCCTGCACCATGCGGCGCGAGGACGCGCGCGATGCCATGGTGCTCGGTCCGCGCGCGGAGGATGTGGACCCTTCCAATCCATATGCCGCCATTCCGTCCGGTGCGCTGATCGGCACCGCCAGCCTGCGGCGGCAGGCCCAGTTGCTGCACGCCCGCCCGGACCTGCGAGTGGAGATGATCCGCGGCAATGTCGGAAGCCGCCTGTCCAAGCTGGAGGCCGGGGCCTTCGATGGCACCCTGCTGGCGATCGCCGGCCTGAAGCGCCTCGGGCTGGAGCGGCACGCCTCGGTGGTGCTGGACTCCGACACCATGGTGCCGGCGGCCGGGCAGGGCATCGTCGGCATCACCGTGCGCGCCGCCGATGTGGAGCTGTGCGAGCTGCTGTCGGCGGTGGAAGACCGCGAGGCCCGCGCCGTGTCCCGCGCCGAGCGCGGCCTGCTGGCGGCGCTGGACGGCTCGTGCCGCACGCCGATCGGCGGCCATGCGCGGCTGATGCCGGACGGCCGGCTGCACCTGACCGGGCTGGTGGCGCGGCCGGACGGCTCCTTTCTGTTGAAACGCTCCGCCCACGGCGCTGCCGCCGATGCCGACCGGCTGGGCCGCGAACTGGGCGAAGGCCTGCGCGCCGACAGCCCGGTCGACATCTTCGCCGGCTGAACGGCGGCCACGGCTTGCCGCCGCGCGGCGTGCTGATCACCCGGCCCGAGCCGGGTTGCGCGGAAACCGCCG
The DNA here is from genome assembly GCF_003604215.1 of Teichococcus vastitatis. Lineage (GTDB taxonomy): Bacteria > Pseudomonadota > Alphaproteobacteria > Acetobacterales > Acetobacteraceae > Pseudoroseomonas > Pseudoroseomonas vastitatis. The sequence continues at coordinate 44,206 of NZ_QXGS01000004.1, read as the reverse complement.
CCGCGGTGGCGGCACTGGGCTGGCAGCCGGTGCTGGCGCCGGCATTGCGGCTGCAATCCCTGCCCCTGGCCTTGCCGGCCGGCCTCGCGCCGCAGGCGGTGCTGCTGCCCAGCCGTGCCGCGGCCCGTGCCCTGGCCAGCACCGCCGCCACCGCATGGCCGGTTCTGGCCGTGGGTTCCGGAACCGCCGCCGAGGCCCGCCGGGCCGGCTTCGCCGCCGTGGACGAAGCCGAGGGCGACGCCGCCTCCCTGGCCGGGCTGGCGGCCCGGCGGCTCGATCCACGGAAGGGGGCGCTGCTGCTGGCGGTCGGGCGCGGCTACAGCGTGGCGCTGGTGGCGGCGCTGCGCGAGCGCGGCTTCACCGTCTGGCGCCGGGTGGTCTACGCGGCGCGGCCGGCGGCGGCGCTGCCCGATTCGGCGGTGGCGGCGCTGCACGCGGGAGGTGTGCGGGCAGCCTTGTTTCTCTCGCCGCGTTCCGCCCGAATTGCCCAGCATCTGCTGCGGCAGGCGGGCCTGATCGAAAACTTGCGTGATATCGAGGCGTTGGCGCTTTCGACCCGGATCGCCGCCGCCCTGGCGGACATGCCTTGGAAGGCGATCCGTGCTACGGCCAAGCCAGATTTTCCGGCGCTGCTGGCCCTGCTGGGCCCGACGCCGGGAAAGCCGAATGGGCGGCCGGACAGCGAGGGGCAGGAGTAGAGAATGAGTGACACGCCGAAGGACACCCCGAAGTCCGACCCCACCCGCAAGGGCGGCAAGGGTCGCCCGCCGGAAGTGACGCCGCGCGCCTTCGCGGCCGCGACCGGGTCGGCCCCGGCGAACCCGGAGCCGGGCACCCCGGCTGGGACAGACCAGGTTGCGGAGCCGAAGGCGCCCCCGCCATCCACCATTCCGCCTGCCGCAACGGTGCCGGCCGCAGCGCCATCTGCCGCAATCCCTTCCGCCGCCGCGCCGGGCCCCGCTGGCCCGGCTGCTGCCGGCACGCCGACGGGCGGCGCGCCTCCCGCCGCGGCGAATCCCGCGGCTGGCTCCGGCGCAACCGCCGCTCCCGCCGTGCCGCCGAAGCCGCGGCCGGAAGCCGGTCCGCCGCCGCGGCCGGCCGCGGCCGCCACGCCGGGCAAGCCGCCGGAGCGGCATGACCGGCTGGCCCTGCCGGTGGCCGTGGTGAGCGGGATCGTCGCCCTGGCGGCTCTGGGCATCACGCTGGCGGATCGCGGCCGCCTCGACCTCGCCCGTATCGATCAGCTGGAACGGGGCCAGTCGGCCGTGCAATCGGCGTTGCAGCCGGTGCAGGGCCAGGTGCAGGCCCTGGCCAGCCAGATGGGCCAGAGCGGCGAGCGCTTCACCGCGCTGGAAACCGCGCTGCGCGAGCGGTCTGAGGCGCAGAGCGCCCAGTTCCAGGCGCTGCGCGACCAGATCAACAGCCAGCGCAGTGACCGCGAGGAATTGCGACAGGCCGCCGATGCCCGGATCGAGGCCGCCGAGCAATCGCTGTCGCAGCGCATCGAGGGCGCCCGGACGCAGCTGGAGGAGCGGATCAACGAGGCGGAGGCGGCGCTCGGCCCGCGCTTTGCCGCGGTGGAGAATGCCATGCAGCAGCGTGTGGCGGCGGCCGAACAGGCGTCCGCGGAGCGGCTGGCGGCACGCGACCGCGAGCTCGATGCCCGCTTCGAATCCCTGCAGCAGCGCGAAACGCGGCTAACCGCCGCCGAGCGCCGGCTTTCCATGCTGGTGGCGAGCGCCGCCACCGAAAGCGCACTGCTCGCCGGACGGCCGCTGGGCCGAGCCCTGTCCGGCCTGCCGGGCGAGGCGCCCCAGGCGCTGGCCCGCTACAGCGGCACGGCGCCGCCGACCGAGGCTTCGCTGCGCCTTTCCTTTGATGACGCGGCGCGCGCCGCGCGCGCCCAGTCGCAGCCTTCGACCGACGGGCAGACCGTGTGGGAATCGGCTGCGCAGCGGCTCGGCAACCTGGTCACGGTGCGCCGGGGCGAGGACGTGGTGTGGGGTGACGCCATCGGTGGCGAGATCGAAACCGCCCGCCGCTCGCTGGAAGCCGGCGACCTCGCCGCCGCCGTGCAGAAGGTGGAATCGCTGCCGGGGCCGGTACGCTCCGCCATGGAAAGCTGGCTCGACCAGGCCCGCGGCCTGCTCGCCGCCCGCTCGGCGCTGGAGACGCTGCGCACCGGGGGCCAGGGCTGATGCGCCGCGCCATCAAGCTTCTGCTGATCTGCCTCGTCGTCGTCGGCATCGCCTGGGGCCTGATGCGGCTCGGCGGCGTGGTGGAGGTGCGCGTCGGCGACACCTTTATCGGCCTGTCGCTGCCGGTGATGCTGATCCTGCTGCTGGTTCTGTTCACCGTGGTGCACCTGCTGCTGGTGGCTTGGCGCGCCCTGGTGAACTGGCCGGCCCGTGCCCGCGCCCGGCGCGAGGCCCGCAACCGCGAGAAGGGCGAGGCGGCGCTGACCCGCGCCCTGGTCTCGATGGCCGCTGGTGCCCCGGAAGCGGCGCGTGGCGAGGTGCTGCGCGCCCGCCGCCTGATGGGGGACAGCCCCCAGCTGCTGCTGATGACCGCCGAGGCGGAGCGCATGGCCGGGCAGGACGCCGCCGCGGCCGAGGCCTTCCAGGCGCTGGCCCAGCGCGAGGATTCCCGCTTCATCGGATTGCGCGGCCTGCTGCGGCAGGCGATTCAGCGGCAGGACTGGCCGGCCGCCCAGCAACTAGCGCGGGAAGCCGAGGCGGCCCGTCCCGGCACCGCCTGGCTGCGAGAGGAGCGCGCGGTGCTGGCATTGCGGACCCATGACTGGCGCGAGGCGCTGACCCTGGCACCGGCCGACACCCCCAAGGCCCCTCTGGCCCTGGCGGCGGCCGAACAGGAGCCGGAGCCCGCCCGCGCCGCAGATTTCGAGAAGCAGGCCTTTCAGGCCGATCCCGGCTTCGCCCCCGCCGCCATCGCCCATGCGGCGCGGCTGGCGGCTGGCGGTTCCGCCCGCAAGGCCCGCACGGTGCTGGAGCAGGGCTGGCGCGCCGGCCCGCATCCCGACATCGCCAAGGCTTACCTGGAGGCGGAAAATGATTCCCTGGGCCGCGTCAAGCTGGCCGAGACGCTGGTGGCCGAGAACCGCACCCATCCCGAGAGCCGCCTGCTGCTGGCCCGGCTGGCGCTCGCCGCGGGCCTGACCGGCCGGGCCCGTTCGGAGCTGGAAGCGCTGGTCGGGAGCGGCGATGCCGATGCGCGCGCCTATCTGCTGCTGGTCGATCTGGAGCAGGCGGAGCATGGCGAGGGCCCGGTGTTCCGCGCCGCGGAGGCCAAGTGGCTGCGCGCCGCCACCAGCGCCCGGCCCGAGCCCCGCTGGCGCTGCGGCCATTGCGGCAAGACCCATTCGTCCTGGAAGCCGCTATGCGAACACTGTGGCACGGCGGGCCGCATCGCCTGGGGCTGAGCGGCGCGCGCGATCTCTCGTCTGCCGTCCGGCGTCACCAGCCCAGCAGAACAGGCTCCGCCGCTGGCTGGTGCGCCGCCCACTCCGCCAGGTCTTCGCGGTCAAAAGCATGGCTTGCCAACAGGGCCGTCCATTGCGCGAGGGTGTCCGGATCGGCGGCGCCGGCATGGCTCGCCATGAACAGGGCCTCGGCGAATTCGGCATCCGTGCCGCCGGTGCCCCATTCTGCGCCGAGGCCGAACTGCATCAGGGCGTTGCGGCCGGTGGCGAGTGGCGCGACGCCGACCCAGTCCAGGACGAGCTCGTAATGTTCGCCTGACAGCGCCTGGTGCGGCTGCATGCTGGCCACCAGCGGGAGGATGTGTTGCTCGTCGAGGGCCGCCGCTGCCGCCGTTTCCTGTTGCTGCACCTGTTGCAGCAGCGTCATCAGGCTCCCGGCTCCGCTTCCATGTTCGATCGCCGGGCCGTGGCCGAATTGCGCCGACAGCGCCGCCACTGCTTTCGCCACGTCGAGGTCAGGCGTAGTGGCCGCCTGCTGCGCGCTCCATTCCGTCGCCAGGATGCGCAGCACCAGGGATGGCGCCTGCCAATGTTCGGTGCCGCCGAACACCACGGGCTGCGAGCCGGCGGTGACTTGTTCGGCCCGCCACATCACGGCCAATTCGCCGGACCAGGCGAGCCCAAGCCGCGCCTCGATCTGCCAGTCCGGCACCGGGGGAGGTGCGGGATCCACTGGGCCGGTGCCGCCCCCGGTTCCATCGCCGCCCGTCGCGGGATCGGTTCCCTCCTCCACCGGGTCGGTTGTTCCGCCCGCATCGCCATCCGGGTCGCTGCCGGTGTCGCCGCCCGTATCGCCGGGATCCTGGGGTACGATCACGGGAGGCGGCGCGGGCGCGGTATCCAGATCCGTGGTGTTCAGCACCTGAACATCGAGCAGGAAGCTGGCTTCGCGCCGGCCATCCGAAACCTCGATCATGACCTGCACCACCGTGCCGCCGTGGCGCAGCAGATCGACGCCTTCGCGCAGCTTCAGGATGTTGCCGTCGACGATCTCGAAGAACCAGTCATCCTGCCCGGCCACCGCATAGCTCAGCCGGCTGGTGGCGGTGTCCGGATCCCCCCCCTGGATGCGGCCGATCACGGCGCCGATATCGCTTTCCAGCACGCTGCCGCCCGCCGCGAAGAAGACGCGGCTGGGCGGTGCGTCGTCGAGTCCCTGCAGGGTGACCGACCAGCCGCCGGCGACCTCCTGCCAGCCACTCGCCAGCTTCACCCGCAACGCGAAGCTGAACACCGGGTCGGCGCCCGCCGGATAGGCTTCCCGGTCGAACACCATGGCCGGCAGGATGGTGATGGCGCCGCTGAAATGATCCACGGTGGCCTCGAACAGCCTGGCGCTGGCACCGGTCAGCTCCACCTCGGTCGGGATCTCCGGCGTGCTCAGCCGCAGCGTGCCGATCCAGTCGGTGGGCCGGCTGTTTTCCAGGATGGTGCCGGGCACGTCGCCACCGGCTGAGATTGCAATCGGCACGCGGGAACATCCTCGGATTTCATGGCGCGGCCTCCTGTCGCGATCCGTGTGGCCAAGATCCGGAACAAAGATGAACAACCTGTCAGCAGGCTGGGGCGCGGGTGCTGGCGTGGGCCGCGGTTCAACCCGGGGCGCCGTCCAAACGGAATCTTCAGTGTTTCCGCGGGATCATCGGCCAGCGGGACGCCACTCCGGCTCCGCCCGCAGGAGAGCTCCATGAGCCTGAGGACCCGGATCATTGCCGCGCTTACCCTGGTGCTGATCGGCTTCATGGCCCTGGGGGGCCTTTCGCTGCAGCGCATCGGTGCCTTGCAGGGCGTGACCGGGGACATCGCCGGCAACCGGCTGCCCGGCATCGCCATGGCCAACAGCATCGCTCGGGAGGGGCTGCGCATCCGCACCCTGGTGCTGCGGCAGGTGCTGCTGGACGACCCCGCCGCCATCCGGGCGCTGGATCGCGACATCAGGATGGCCGGTGGCCGCATCGGCCAGATGCTCGCCGATGACCGGATGCCGGCCGAGAGCCAGCAGGAGCGGCTGCTCCAGCACGAGGTCGCGCGCCGCTGGGCCGCCTTCTTCGACCGGCTGCTGCCCGACACCTTGGCGCTGAGCCGCGCTGGCGACAGAGCAGCGGCCATCCGGCGCGCGATCACGGTGGATGCGGACGCCTTTGAAGCCTTTGAGCAGGCAATCGATCAGCTGATCGCGCACACCACCCACGGTGCGAATGCGGCAGGGGAGCAGGCCGGCAGGGTCTCGTCCACCGGCTTCCGCATGATCGTGGGTGCTATGGTGCTGGGCAGCGTGCTGGTAACGCTGATCGGCCTCCACCTGATGGCCGGGGTCGGCCGGCCGGTGCTGCGCCTGACCGTCACGCTGGAGCGGATGATGGCCGGCGACTTGTCGACGCCTGTGCCGGGCGGCAACAGATCAGACGAGATCGGCTCCATCGCACGGGCGCTGGATGTGGTCCGCGGCAGGGCGCAGGACGCCGAACGCCTCGCGGCCGCGCAGGCCGCGGCGGACCGCGCCCGGGAGGAGCGTTCCAGGCGGATGGACGCCCTGGTGGGCGGCTTCGGCGATGATGCGGGCCGGGCGCTGGCTTCGCTGCAGGGCGCGGCGCAGCGGCTGGACGGCAGGTCGGTGCAGATGAGCCGGGCGGCGGAGCAAGGCTCCCGCCTGACCCGCACCTTGTCCACGGCGTCCCAGGGGGCCTCCGGCAACGCGCAGACGGCGACCGCCGCGACGGAGGAGCTGTCCGCCTCGATCGCCGAGATCACCCGGCAGGTGGGCCGTTCGGCCGAGGTGTCGCGCCGGGCCGTGGAGGAAACCCGGCGCACCGACCGTGCCGTGCGCGAATTGGCCGACACGGCGAACCGGATCAGCGACGTGGTGAAGCTGATCTCCGACATCGCCGGGCAGACCAACCTCCTGGCGCTCAACGCGACGATCGAGGCGGCGCGCGCGGGTGAGGCCGGCAAGGGCTTCGCGGTGGTGGCGTCGGAGGTGAAGTCGCTCGCCTTGCAGACCGCCAGGGCCACCGAGGAGATCGGCCAGCAGGTCGGCGCCATCCAGGGCGCCACCGGTCTCGCCGTGGAAGCGATCCGCGCCATTGCCCAGGTGGTGGCGGAGACCGACCAGACCGCCTCGGCCATCGCCGCGGCGGTGGAGCAGCAGGGCGCCGCCACGCGGAAGATCGCCCGCAACATCACCGGCACTGCGGAGGCCGGCGCCGTGTCGCCCGACACGCAGGTGGTGCGGGATGCGCCGGAAGGGAATGGCCGTGCGGCCGAGCAGGTGCGATCCGCCTCCGAGGAACTCTCGGCCACCGACACAACCCTGCGCCACCAGGTGGACCGCTTACTCAACGGGGTGCGGACCGTCTGAACCTTTCCCAAAGACGGCCATCCAGCAATGCGAAGCCGCAGGCGATCAGCGCCATGCCTGCGAGGTGGCGCGGCAGCAACGCTTCGCCCAGCACGCCGGCGCCGAGCAGGATGGCCATCACCGGCACCAGCTGCGTCACCAGGGCGGTGTTGGTGGCGCCGCCTTCCGCCAGGACGCGGAAGAACAGCGCGTAGGCGAGGCCGGTGGAAACCAGCCCCAGCGCCAGGATGGCCAGCAGGGTGGGGCGATCCGGCCAGGGCAGGTGCCAGGGCGCATCGGTGATCAGCGCCAGCGGCAGCACCAGGAGGATGCAGGCGCTGGTCTGGCCCGCGGCGGCGGCCAGCGGGGCGACGCCGAGCCGCCGGAACCGGCGGCCCCAGACCACCGCCAGCGCATAACTGAAGCAGGCACCGAGTCCGGCCAGGATGCCCGGAAACTCCGCCCCGCCCTCGATCCCGAGCGCTGCCGGCCCGGCCAGCACGGCGACCCCGGCCAGGCCGAGCAGCACGCCACCGAAGCGCGGCCGCGTCAGCCGCTCATCCTCGGTGGCGAGATGCGCCATCAGCGCCGCAAACACCGGCGTCGCGGCGTTCACCACCGAGGCCAGACTGCTTGGGATGCTCTGCTGCGCCCAGGCGATCAAGCTGAACGGGATCAGGCTGTTGAACAGCGCCATGCCGAGGCAGGCCAGCAGCACCGGCCGGCTCCACGGCAGGCGATGCCCTGCCAGCGCCGCCAGCAGCCAAAGCAGCGCCGAGGCCAGCACCACGCGTGACAGCACCACCGTGAAGGGCGGCCAGACCTGCACGGCCAGTCGCATGAACAGGAAGCTGCCGCCCCACAGGAAGGCTAGCAGCAACAGCATGCCCCACAGGCGCCGGCTCACGCGGCGGCCTCCGGGCCGGGTCTCGGCAAGCTCGTCATGGCGGCATCCTGGATGCAGTGCCGCGTTCCGCCACTCCGCTGCCGGCGCGGCAATCTACCGACGGCGGTCGAACAGGATGCCCTCGGCCTTCAGGGCGGCGATCTCCTCGGCGGAATAGCCGTGCCGCGCCAGCACCTGTTCGCCGTGCTGACCGAAGCGGGGCGGCGCGCTGCGCGTGCCGCCCGGCGTGCGCGACAGCTTCACCGGCGTGCCGAGGGCGCGGAAATCGCCCAGCTCCGTGACCATTCCGCGATGCGCGGTGTGCGGCTCGGCCAGGGCCTCATCCACGTTCAGCACGGGGCCGGCGGGCAGGCCGGCGGCCAGCATCCGGTCGCACAGGGAATGGCCGTCCTCCTCCGCCAGCCGTTCCTCCAGGATGGCGGTCAGCGCTTCCCGGTTGGTCACGCGATCGCCATTGCTGCGGAAGCGCGGATCGTCCGGCAGGCTGTCGAGACCGAGAAAGGCGCACAGCTTGCGGAAGGCGGGATCGTTGCCGCAGGCCACGAAGATCTGGCAGGTGGCGGTGCGGAATGCGGAATAGGGCGAGATGTTCGGGTGCGGATTGCCGGTCGGCTTCGGCCGCTTGTTGTTCAGCAGGAAATTGGCGGCGTGCGGATGCAGCAGCGCCATGCCGCAATCATGCAGCGTCATGTCGACATACTGGCCCCGGCCGGAGCGCGCACGTTCCTGCAGCGCCATCAGGATGCCGATGCTGGAATAGAGCCCGGTGGCGAGGTCGACGATCGGCGTCGCCATGCGCACCGGGCCACTATCCGGCGTGCCGTTGATCGACATCAGCCCGACCATCGCCTGGACAATGGCGTCATAGCCCGGCAGGCCGCCACGCGGGCCGGTGGCGCCGAAGCCGGACACGCGGCAATGCACCAGCCTCGGGAAGCGCTGGCTCAGCACCGCCTCGTAGCCGAGGCCCCATTTCTCCATCGAGCCGGGCTTGAAGTTCTCCACCAGCACGTCGGCGTCTTCCAGCAACCGCAGCAGCACCTCGCGCCCCTGCGGCTTGCCGAGGTCGAGTGCGATGGACTGCTTGTTGCGGTTGACGCCGATGAAGTAGCTGGCGGCGCCGCCCAGTTCCTCGGAGCCGAAGGGCGGGCCCCATTCGCGCACCTCGTCGCCCTGCGGCGGCTCGATCTTGATCACCTCGGCGCCGTGGTCGGACAGGATCATGGTGCAGTAGGGACCGCCCAGCACCCGCGTCAGGTCGATCACCTTCAGCCCGGCCAGGGCGCCGGCGGAGGCGGCAAGACCCTTGCCTTCGTCGAGGGGAACGGCGTCGGTCATGCGGCTTGTCTCCTGTTGAACACGCGGGCGCAGAACTCGGGATAAGTTTCCAGCATCTCGTCACAGACAGGGCCGCGCAGCAGCGCCAGCTCGTCGGGCGTCGGGTCGGGCGTGGCGGGCAGGGCCTCCGGCTCGTCGTATTCGAAGCCGGTGGCGGCGCGCAGGCTGGCGGCGTCCTCGCCGGGATGCGCGCTGTCCAGGGTAAAGCGGGCCCGCGCGGCATCGAAGCGGAACACGCCCTTGCCGGTGACCAGCGCCTGCGCCGTGCCGCGGCGGAACACCCCAGGCGCGGATACGCCCGGGGCCGAGACGTGTTCGACGCGGGGCACCAGCACCCGCGGCGAATGCTCCTCGCGGAACAGGATGGTGCGCGGCGTCATCAGGTACATGAAGGCGCTGCCGAAGGAGCCGGGGAAGCGCACCTCCCCCTGCGCGGATCCACCGGGCCAGGCGCCGGTGCCGATCAGGTTGATGTTGGCCTCGCCATCGATCTGCCCGCCACCCAGGAAGAACAGGTCGATCCGGCCCTGCCCCGTGAGGTCGAACAACTCGCGCGTACCCTCCGTGAAGGGATTGCCACTGCGCTTGTGCAGCAGGGACAGCCGCACCGAATGGCCGGATTTGCGCACCAGCCAGCAGGCGGCGGCGGGAATGGGGGAGGCGGCGCCGACCGCGATGTGGTGTGCCGGCGGCGCCGTGGGGTCCAGGATCAGCCGCGCCAGCACGGCGGCCAGGCGTTCCTCGGGGCGGATCGCGCCGTCGGTCATGGCGCCAGCTCCAGCGGGGTATGCTCCGCCGCCAGCACATGCTCGGCCAGCCAGTCGCCGAAGCCCGCCTCGGTCTTGGCGGCGCGGGCATAGGCCGCGACATAGCCGTCATCCGCGCCGTACTCGTCGAGCAGCGCCACCGGATGGGCACCATGTTCCGCCACGGCAATGCCGCTGATGTAGGTGGCGCTGATGGTTCCGGGGGCGAGTCGCTCATCCTCCAGCAGGTTTCCGGGATGCAGCCGCTCCACGGTGACGACGGTGTCGCGGGCGGCATGCGCCAGGGTGGCGCATTCGCGGCGGCGGCCGACCCAGACATTGCCCTCGTGGTCGGCCAGCACCGCATGGAAGATCGCCACGTCCGGCCGCAGCGCCGGCAGCAGCACGATCGGATCTCCTTCCTCCGGCGCGAGCGGGTTGTTGATCACCCGCCAGTCCGGCCGGTGCGCCAGGATGTCGCTGCCGATCAGCCCGCGCAGCGGCATGAAGGGCACGCCCTTCTCGGCCGCCTGCAGCATGGTGTGCATGGCCGGGCAGGTGGCGTCGCGGATCGTGAGTCGGCCGTCACGCAACGCCGCAGCGAAGCGCGGGGCGAAGCCGGCCTCGCCCAGGCTGACGGCGCTGGTTTCGACCTCAACGGCGCAGCCGGCGCCGATCAGCAATTCGGTGGCGAAGCCCGAGACCGGCACGCCGATCAGCCGCAGCCCGCGGGCGCGCCGGCGGATCAGCGCCTTGACCAGGGCGAGGGATGGCAGGGAGTTGTCCGGCGGCAGGGCCAGGCGGGCGCCGTCCGGGATGCGGGCGGCCAGCGCCTCGACAGCCTCTGGTGTCATGGTTTTCCGATCCTCCGGGCGGCAGCATAAGCCGAGGGCCGGTGAAGGCCAAACCGGGCGGCGCCCCGCGTCTGACCGGTTGACGCGGCACCGCGACCGGGCCGACCCTGGCGGGCAACAGCAATCAGGGAGAACCGCGATGCTGCCCGAGGAAGCCCCGGCCCGCGCGCATCACGACATGGGTGGCGTGTCCCGCTTCGCCTGCGAGCCGGTGGACAAGAGCCACCGCGAGATGACCGCGTTCGACCGGCGGGTGGATGCGCTGCGCCAGGTGCTGGGCGCCACCGGCCTGTTCAGCACCGACGAGATGCGGCGCGGCATCGAGGGGCTGCCGCCGGATGTCTATGACCGCTCCTCCTATTACCAGCGCTGGCTGTTCTCGATGGTCACGGTGATGCTGGAGAAGGGCGTCATCACCGAGGCCGAGCTGCGGTCGGAACTGGCCGCGTGAGCCGGTTCGACGCCGGCGACCGCGTGCGGGTGCGCGATGCCTGGCCGGAGGCCGAAGGGCCGGCCCACATCCGCACGCCGCATTACCTGCGTGGCCGCGAAGGCATCGTGCTGCGCCCGCTGGGCCGGTTCCGCAATCCGGAGGACCTCGCCTTCGCACGCCCGGCGCCGCACATCCCACTCTACCACGTGCGCTTTCCGCAGGATGCGATCTGGCCGGAAAACCAGCCCGGCGACGAGTTCCTGGTGGAGATCTTCGAGCATTGGCTGGAGGCCGCATGAAGCTCACCGAAATGCCGACCGACCGGCTGCTGGAAGGCTTCCAGGCGCTGCTGCTCCGCAAGGGCGTGGTGACCGGGGCTGCGCTGGAGCAGAGCGACGCCACCATGCAGGCGGCCAGCCCGGCGCGCGGCGCGGCGGTGGTGGCGAGGGCCTGGACCGATGCGGAATTCCGCGCCCGACTGCTGGCCGACGGCACCGCCGCCGTCGAGGAGATGGGCATCTTCCTCACCGGGGCGCCGCCGCTCGGCGTGGTCGAGAACGACGATGCGGTGCATCACCTGATCGTCTGCACCCTGTGCAGCTGTTATCCGCGCGCGCTGCTGGGCTATCCGCCGCACTGGTACAAATCGGCCGCGTTCCGCGCGCGGGCCGTACGCGACCCGCGTGGTCTGCTGCAACAGGAATGGGGCACGGAGCTGCCTGCCGGCACGCGTCTGCGGGTGGTCGATTCCACCGCCGACTACCGCTGGATGGTGCTGCCGCGCCGCCCCGCCGCCACGGAAGGCTGGGATGCCGGGCGGCTGGCGGCGCTGGTGCGCGGCACCGACCTGATCGGCGTCACCATCCCGGCCGCCTGACGGCGCGGCGCATTAACATGACAAGGGGGAAACAAGCATGATCGCAGCCATCGCGCTGCCACGTATCCTGCGCATCGGCGGCGGGGCGCTGGGCGAGACCGCCTCCGTGCTGGAGCAGCTGGGCCTGTCGCGGCCGCTGATCATTACCGATCCGACCATGGTCGCGATCGGCCTGGCGGAGCGGCTGCAGGGCTTGCTGGGCGGCGCGGCGGTGTTCTCCGACACCGTGCCCGAGCCCGACAGCGACGCCGTGGACCGCGCGCGGCGGGCCGTGCTCGAGGGCGATTATGATAGCCTGATCGGTCTCGGCGGCGGCTCCCCCATCGACACCGCCAAGGCGGTGGCGGTGTTGGCGAGGCAGGGTGGGCGAATGCGTGACCACAAGGCGCCGGCACAGAACAGCGGCCCGGCGCTGCCGGTGATCGGCATTCCCACCACCGCCGGCACCGGCTCCGAGGCCACGCGCTTCACGGTGGTCACCGACAGCGAAACGCAGGAGAAGATGCTGTGCATCGGCCAGTCCTTCCTGCCGGTGGCGGCCATCGTCGATTACGAGCTGACGCTGAGCAAGCCGCCGAGGCTGACCGCCGACACCGGCGTGGATGCGCTGACCCACGCGATCGAGGCTTACGTGTCGCGCCGTGCCAATCCGTTCTCGGACGGCTTCGCCCTGGGCGCCATGCGCGCGATCGCCGCCCATCTCCGCCGCGCCTATCGCGATGGACAGGATCGCGCGGCGCGGGAGGCCATGATGCTGGGCGCGACGCAGGCGGGCATCGCTTTCTCCAACAGCTCGGTGGCGCTGGTGCACGGCATGAGCCGGCCGATCGGCGCGCATTTCCACGTGCCGCACGGCTTGTCCAACGCCATGCTGCTGCCGGCGGTGACGGCGTATTCGGCCCCCGCCGCGGAGCGCCGCTACGCCGAATGCGCGCGCGCCATGGGCTTGGCGCAGGATGGCCAGGACGACCGCTTCGCCGTGGCGGCGCTGCTCGACGAGCTGCGCGCGCTGAACAGCGATCTCGCCGTGCCGGGACCGCGCGCCTGGGGCATCGACCCGGCGCGGTGGAACACGCTGCTGCCACTGATGGCACAGCAGGCCATCGCCTCGGGCTCACCCGCCAACAATCCGCGGGTGCCCGACGCTGAGGCGATCCAGGTGCTGTACCGGGAGGTCTGGGGCAGCTAGAGCCGATCCCCGTCCGCTGGCCGGGGATCCTGACCTGGGCCAGGCCAGCGGGACCTGCCCGAGCCCGCTGCGTCCTGCGGCATTTCGGCGGCGCCGGCGGCCAGCATCTCCGCCACGCGCTTGCACAGCGCGCCGACCGAGAAGGGCTTGGTCATCACCTGCAGCCCGGCTTCCAGTTGGGTCTGGCCGATCACCGCGGTCTCGGCATAGCCGGTGATGAACAGCACCGGCAGCCCCGGCCGGCGTAGCCGTGCCGCGTCGGCCAGCTGGCGGCCATTGGTGCCGCCGGGCAGGCCGATATCCGTGACCATCAGGTCCAGCCGCTGCGCCGTGTCGAGCAGCGCCAGCCCGGAGGCCGCATCCTCCGCGTCCAGCACGGTGTAGCCCTGCTGCGTCAGCGCCTCGAACAGCAGCAGGCGGATGCTGGCCTCATCCTCCACCACCAGCACCACTTCGCCGCCGGCCGCGATGGCAGCGGCTTTCGGCGCCTCGTCCTGCTGGCCGGCCTCCGCGGCGCCGGAATGCACCGGCAGATGCAACTGCACCGTGGTGCCGAGGCCGGGCCGGCTTGCGATGTGCGCCTGTCCGCCGCTCTGCCGCGCGAATCCGTACACCATGGACAGGCCGAGCCCGGTGCCGCGCCCTAGCGGCTTGGTGGTGAAGAACGGATCAAAGGCGCGGGCCGTCACCTCAGGCGGCATTCCCTTGCCGGTATCCGCGACACTCAGGCGCACATAGCCGCCGGGGGCCAGCCCGAGTGCCGCCGCCCCATCCTCCTTCAGGCACGTGGCGGCGGTGCTGATGCGCAGCGTGCCGCCATCGGGCATCGCGTCGCGCGCGTTGATGCACAGGTTCAGCAGCGCGTTCTCCAGCTGGTGCGGATCGCACAGCACCAGGGGCAGGGTGGCCGGCCCGGCGACCTCAAGGCGGATGTCCGGCCCGACGCTGCGGCCGATCATCTCGGCCATGCCGGCCACCAGCGCGTTGACCTCCACCGGCCGCGGATCCAGCGTCTGCCGCCGGGCGAAGGCCAGCAACCGGTGGGTCAGCGAGGCCGCGCGGGCCGCCGCGTCCTGCGCCGTGGCGATGTAGCGGTCCAGCCCGTCCTGGCGGCCGGCGGCGACGCGCATCGCCAGGATCTCCAGGCTGCCGCTGATGCCCGTCAGCAGATTGTTGAAATCATGAGCGATGCCGCCTGTGAGCTGGCCGATCGCCTCCATCTTCTGCGCCTGCTGCAACGCTTCCTCGGCCTCGCGCAGGCTGCGGGTACGCTCCTCGATCCGGTGTTCCAGCGTTTCGTTCAGCTCGCGCAGCTCCGCCTCCGCCTGGCGGCGTGCGCTGATGTCATGCGCCGTGCCGATCAGCCGTACCGGCCGGCCATCGCGGAAAAAGCAGCGCCCTGCGGCGGACAGCCAGCGGACCACCCCGTCGCATAGCCCGACCGTGCGGTATTCGGCGGCAAAGGTGCCGGGCCCGGCGGGATCCAGGGCGAGCCGCACCGCGGCATCGGCCTGCGCGCGGTCCTCCGGGTGCAGCCCCGCCAGGAAGCTGTCCTGATAGGTGACCGGCACCCCGGGCGGCAGGCCGAACAGGGCGCGGCAGCGGTCATCCCAGACCAGCGTGTCGGTGTCGACCTGGTAATCGAAGGTCCCGAGCCCGGCCGCGGCGGTGGCCATGCCCAGCCGCTCCTCGCTGTCGCGCAGCGCCTGCTCCGCCTGGCGCCGCCGCGTCAGGTCGAGCATGGCGCCGATCATGCGAACGGCCCGCCCCCCTTCGTCGCGGATCACGAAGCCGCGGTCATACACGTCGGCGTAACTGCCATCGGCACGGCGAAACCGGTATTCCTCCGCCCATTGGCTGCCATCGCCGTCGATCGCTGCATGGATGCTGTGCTGCACCCGCGGGCGGTCGGCAGGATGGATCTGCGTCAGCCACCAGGCGCCCGCGCTCTCGCGGTCCTGCAGCTCGTGGCCATAGGCTTTGCGCAGCGCGTCGTTCCAGAGCACGCGGCCGGCTTCGAGGTCCCAGTCCCAGATCGCATCATCCGTGGCGCGCGCGACCAGCCGGTAGCGCTCATTTGCCGCCTCCAGCTCGCGCTGCGCCAGGTGCTCCCCGGTGCGGTCGCGCATCACCTTGACGAAGCCGGTCAGCCCGCCGGCCGCGTCGCACAGCGGCGACATCTCACCCCGGCCCCAGAAGCGGCCGCCATCCCGGCGCAGATACCAGCGGTTGACGGAGTTGCGCCCCTGCGCGATGGCGCGTGCGCGTTCCCGCAGCGGCGAGCCGCTGGACAGGTCCTCGGCTGTGAAGATGCGGCTCACATCCTGGCCGAGCATCTCCGCCTCGGTCCAGCCCAGCACGTTGCAGGCCCCGGCGTTCCAGCCGGTGACCAGGCCCGCCATGTCGATGGTGATGATGGCGTAATCCACTACGCCATCCAGCGTCTGGCGGCGCAGCGCTTCCACGGCGTCCCGCTCCGCGGCGATGCGCCGCAGCGCGATCTGGCTGGCGGCCTGGCCGGCCAAGGCCCGCAGCATGATGCGCTGCCTGGCGTCCAGTCCGGAGGGACGCGGCGCGGGGTCCATGATGCAGAGCAGGCCGACCGACCGCCCCTCCACCAGGAGGGGCTGGCCGGCGAAGAAGCGGATGGCGGGAGGGGCGGCGACCAGCGTGTCGCCGGCGAAGCGACGATCCGCGGCGGCGTCCGGCACCACCAGCGCCTCGGTTCCGGCGAGGCCGTGGAGGCAGAAGGCGGTGTCCCGCGGCAGATCGCGCCGGCCGAGGCCTGTTTCCGCCCCAACCCAGTGCCGGTCACCATCGACCAGCCAGATGACAGCCGCGGACGCATCGAAGATCCCGGCTGCCATCTGCACCAGCTCGTCGGAGGCCGCATCCGGCGCGGTGTCCGGCAGCGCGGCGGGATGCTGGGCGGCGGGATGCTGGGCGGCACGGCGCGCCGCCGCCTCCGGCAGGATGGGCGGCGGGCTCAGCGACGGGGTCCTTGCTGGGCGTCGGGGCGGGCCATGCGGACCGATATTAAGGCAGCGGCACCGGCTTTGAAACGGTATCGCTGCCGCCGGGGATCAACCCAGGGTCGTGGCCAGCAATTCCGCGCTGCGGCCATTGGCGATGGTCGCGGCGCGGCCATCCCAGGAATGTCCGCCCATGCGGGCGAAGGCATGATCAACGCCGGGGTAAACGTGCAGCGCCACGCCGCCCATGCCGCCGAGCGCCGCCTGCATCGCTTTGCGGGCTTCCTCAGACACGAAGCGGTCCTGTTCGGCCACGTGCAGCAGCAGCGGCTTGTGGATGCGGTCCTTGCCGTCCAGCAGCCCCTCGATGCCCACGCCGTAATAGGAGATGTTGCAGTCGGAATCCGATTCGGTGGCCATCATGAAGGCCAGCCGTCCGCCGAGGCAGAAACCCATGGTGCCGGCGCGGCCATTGCATCCGGGCAGCACCCGCGCCGCGGCGAGGGTCGCCTTCAGATCCTCGATGCCCTTGGCTTGGTCGAACTGGTTCATCAAGGCGAAAGCGCGGTCCCATTCCTCCTTGCTGCCATCGGTGATGTCGATGCCCGGCTCGATGCGCCAGAAGAGGTCCGGGCAGATGGCGATGAAGCCCATATCGGCCACCCAGTCGCACAGCGACCGCATCGCATGGTTCACCCCGAAGATTTCTTGGATCATCACCACGGCGCCGGCGGGAACCTGTTTCGGCATCGCCAGGTAAGCGCCGAAGCTGCCGCTGTTGTCGCTGGCCTGGAGGGTGATTTCGGGCATGGCGCGTCTCCTGTGACGGTGGGAGGCGCAGGATAGACGCAGGCGGCGCGCCGGATAAGCCGTGCCGCCCGCCCTTCAGCCGGCGGCTTCCTCGAACAAGCCGCGCACCAGCGGATAAACCTCCTTGGCCCAGCGCCGCCCGCTGAACACGCCGTAATGGCCGGCGCCGGTCTGCAGGTGGTGCCGCTTCATATGTGCGGGCAGGGCCGAGCACAGGTCCAGCGCCGCGGATGTCTGGCCGATGCCGCAGATATCGTCCCGCTCGCCTTCCACGGTGAGCAGAAAGGTGCGGCGGATCGCTTCCGGGCGCACCGGCCGGCCGTGGTGGGTCATGCGGCCGAGGGCCAGGTCGTGGTCCTGAAACACGGATTTCACGGTTTCCAGGTAGAACTCGGCCGGAAGGTCCATCACCGCCAGGTATTCGTCGTAGAAGCGGCGATGGGCATCCGCCAGTTCGGAATCACCCCCCACCAGGTTGCGGAACTGTTCCACATGCGCGTCCATGTGGCGCTTCATGTTCATGGAGATGAAGGCGGAGATCTGCACCGCGCCCGGGTAGACCTTGCGCCCGCCGCCCTTCAGCCGCCACGGCACGGTGTCCACGAGGTTGTCCCGGAACCAGGCGATGGGATGGGAGCGCGCCAGCTCATTGACCTTGGTGGGGCTCTGCCGCGTGTCGATCGGGCCGGCCATCAGCACCATGGAGCGCGGCGTGGCGGGGTTCTTCTGCTCCGACATCCGGGCCACGGCGGCCAGCACCGGCACGGCGGGCTGGCACACCGCCAGCACATGGGCGCCGGGGCCGATCTCCTCCTGGAAGCGGATCACATGGTCGATGAACTCGTCCATGCCGAACCGCCCGGCGGAGACGGGAACGTCCCGCGCATTGGTCCAGTCGGTGATGTAGACGTCGTTCTCCGGCAGCAGAACCTGCACCGTGCCGCGCAGCAGGGTGGCGAAGTGGCCGGACATCGGCGCCACCACAAGCACCTTCGGCTGCGCCACCGGCACGTCCTTGCGGAAATGCAGCAGGGTGCCGAAGGGGGTGGAGAACACCGGCTCCTCCTCGACCTTTACCTCCTGGTTGCCGATCTGCACCGTGGTGAAGCCGAAGGGCGGGCGGGCATGGGTGATGCCGCTGCTGCCGAGGAGTTCCAGCGCCGCCGTGAACTGCCGCAACGGAAAGGTTTCCGGGCGCCCATTGTCGAACTGGCGCAGCACCGCGCCAGTGCCCTTGGCAAACAGCCGGAACGGGTTCAGCAGATCCTGCTGGGCCTGGTAGAGTTGATACATCATCCGGCAGTAACGCTCCCGCGTCGCAGATTACTCATCGCGGCAAGACACCTCAAACAAGGCTTTGCCGGAACCATAACGCAGGCAGCTGCCATCCAGTTACGGCCTTTGATCCGGGTCACG
Source organism: Teichococcus vastitatis (assembly GCF_003604215.1). Classification (GTDB taxonomy): domain Bacteria; phylum Pseudomonadota; class Alphaproteobacteria; order Acetobacterales; family Acetobacteraceae; genus Pseudoroseomonas; species Pseudoroseomonas vastitatis. The sequence goes on along the minus strand of NZ_QXGS01000004.1, from coordinate 25,828 downwards.
ATCTTCTTCCTTTCTGGCCGCTGCAGGGTGGTGGTGCGCCAGTAAGCATTTCGTCAAGGCTGGAGCCTCGATATGGTGACGCTTCCGCGACGGAACGAGGGGATGCCGCATGGCCGAGGCCAAGCTCCTGATCAGCAGCCGCAATTATTCCTCCTGGTCGTTGCGCGGGTACCTGTTGTGCCGCCTGTCCGGCCTCTCCTTCAGCGTCTTCGCCGCCGCCGCGGACGATCCGCAGGCGCGGGCCGAGCTGACGCTGCGCAGCTCCACCATCCGCCTGCCCAGCCTGCTGCACGGGGCGGTCACCGTGTGGGACACGCTGGCGATCGCGGAATACCTCAATGAACTCCATCCTGACGCGAAGATGTGGCCGGAACCTTGCCGGGAGCGCGCGCATGCCCGTTCCATCTCGGGCGAGATGCATTCCGGCTTCGCGGCGCTGCGCTCCTCCCTGCCGCTGAACATGCGGGCGAGGCGCCCGCGCTATCAGCCCTGGTCCGGGACCCGCGCCGATATCGCGCTGATTCAGGAAATCTGGCGCGGCTGCCTGGAGGCGCATGGCGGCCCCTGGCTGTTCGGCGGCCGGCCGACCATTGCGGATGCCATGTACGCGCCGGTGGCGAGCCGCTTCCTGACCTATGACGTGGAACTGGAGCCGCTTCCCGCCGCTTATCGGGACCACATCCTGGGGTGGGAGCCGATGGTGGAGTGGATGGCCGATGCGGTGCTGGAGCCCGAGGCCATTGAGGAACTGGAGGTGGATTGAGAATCCTCAGCCCGATCCACCCCGACACGACCGCCGCTCAATGCCCGAACGGCCCTCGCGCAGGGTTGCAGCAACGCGCGGTGGGTCGATACCGCCTGCACCGGTTCGGCATCGGGGTGCGGCCGGCCGCCAAAGCCGGCTCCTGGGATGTGTATCGCTGCCGGATGCTGGTCTAGATCGGCGGCGCAGGCGCCGCTGCCGACGTGGCAGTTAGGGCTCCCTGCGGTCCGGGCCAGAGGCGTGACCGCCGCGAAAGGACGTCAGCGTCCGCAATCCTCTGCCCCGGCGGCCCCACCCCGGGCGGCGATCAGGGCCGCATGTGCCTCGCCAGCGGCGCGGATGGAACCCTTGCGGACGGTTTGGAGGCTCCGTCCGAAGCGGGAACCACCTCTTCAGGGATCGAAGCAGCGTGATTTCGTCAGCAGGACGACTCCGCAAGGAGCTGCTCCGGCCACAATCGGAAGGCGGAGCCTGAGTTTGCACCAGCACGATGCACGCGGCGGAAGAGGGAGCGGATGGCAGAGGCGGCAGCAGAGAATGCGGCGAGGCGGAGCGACGACCGCGGCTACGCCATCGGCTTGGCGCGGGCTTTCGCCGGGGCCCTGATCTTCGCCTTTCCGCTGATCATGACCATGGAGATGTGGTGGATCGGCTTCTACGTCGAACCCGTTCGGTTGCTCATCTTCCTGTTGCTGGGACTGGGGCTCCAGACAGGGCTGGCCTATTACAGCGGCTTCAGCCCGTCGCGGGCCGTAACGGACGCACTGATCGGTGGCGTCACCGCCTTCGCCATCGGCTGCCTCGGCAGCGCGGCGGTGTTGTGGCTGCTGGGCGTGCTGGACACCGCCCAGGGCTGGCGCGGTGCCGTTGGCATGGTGGCGATCCAGGCGGTGCCGGCCGGCATCGGCGCCGTGGCGGCGCGGCAGCAACTCGGCGGCTCCCGCGAGGGGCAGGCGCGTGAGGATCGCGCCGGCTATCCGGCGCAGCTGTTCCTGATGGCGGCCGGCGCCGTGTTCCTGGCGTTCAACGTCGCACCCACCGAGGAGATGATCCTGATCACCTTCCGCATGGGTCCCTGGCTGATCCTGCTGCTGATGGCGGCCTCCGTGCTGCTGCTGCACGCCTTGGTCTACACGGTGGGCTTCGCCGGGCAGGAGCAGCCGGCCGATGGCGGCTTCTGGACCACCTTCTGCACCTACACCCTGGCCGGCTACGGCCTGACCCTGCTGATCAGCGCCTATGTGCTGTGGACCTTCGGCCGCGCCGACGACGCCATCCCTGCCGATGGTGGCGATGATGGCGGTGGTTCTGGGCTTTCCCGGCGCGCTGGGTGCCGGCCTGGCGCGGCTGGTGGTGTGAGGATGGCGTCCTCCTCGTCCCGACGACCGCCTCTGGAATGGATCTGCGCCGTGCTGGGCGCCGCCGTGGTCGCCGTGACGTTGGGCGTCATCGCTGCGCAGATCCCCGGCACCGACCCAGATGCGATGCCGGCGCTGCGCATCGAGGCCGCTGCCGGCCCGGCCTCGGCCGCCGGGCATGCCGTGCGGCTCGTGGTGCGCAACGAAGGCACGCGCATCGCGGCCGCTGTGGAGGTGGAAGGGCGGCTGTTCGACGGCGAAGAACTGCTGGAAAGCAGCCGTGTGACGCTCGATTACGTGCCGCGCGGCTCGGCCACTCGCGCCGGGCTGTGGTTCGCGCGCGACCCAACCGGGCTGCGGCTGGAGGTGCGGGCGCTGGGCTATCAGGAGCCCTGAGGGAGGCTACAGTGCCTCTCCGGCGCACCAGCCGCTGGCCCAGGCCCATTGGAAGTTGTAGCCGCCGAGCCAGCCGGTCACGTCAACGGCCTCGCCCACCACGTGCAGGCCGGGAACCGCCTTGGCCGCCAGCGTCTGCGACGACAATTCGGCGGTGTCGACGCCGCCGAGCATCACCTCGGCCTTGGCGTAGCCCTCGGTGCCGGCGGGGGTGAGCTGCCAGTCCTGCAACAGGCCGCCGAGGCGCCGGAGATCCTTGTCGGTCTGCTCGGCCAGGATGCGGTCAGGCAGCTCGGCTGCGGCGAGGGATTGCGCCAGGCGCTGCGGCAGCAACTCGGCCAGGGCGGTGCGCGGCTCGGCGCGCGGACGGGCGCGCTTGGCGGCCAGCAAAGCGGCGGCGGCATCCTGGCCCGGCAGCAGGTCGAGCCGGATGCTGGCCCCCTCCCGCCAGGCGGAGGAAATCTGCAGGATCGCCGGCCCGGACAGGCCCCGGTGGGTGAACAGCACCGCCTCCGGGAAGCGCAGCTTGCCGAGGCGCGCCACGGCCGGCAGCGCCACGCCCGACAGCGGCCGCATCAGCGCCAGCTTCTCCTCGGCGAAGGTCAGCGGCACCAGGGCCGGGCGGGTTTCCACGAGCTTCAGGCCGAAGCGGCGGGCAAGGTCGAGCGACAGGCCGGTCGCGCCCATCTTTGGGATCGACAGGCCGCCGGTGGCCAGCACCAGGGCCGACGCGCCGAACTCGCCATGGTCGGTCGCCACCCGGAAATGCTCCGGGCGGGACACGTCGGTGACGCGATGGCCGAGCCGCACATCGACGCCCGCCGCGGCGCATTCCGCCAGCAGCATCGCAACGATCTGCCGCGCCGAGCCGTCGCAGAACAACTGCCCCAGCGTCTTCTCGTGCCAGGCGATGCGGTGCTTCGCCACCAGCGCCAGGAAGTCGGCGGGGGTGTAGCGTCGCAGCGCCGATTTCGCGAAGTGCGGGTTGGCCGAGAAGAACCGCTCCGGCATCGTGCCCGTGTTGGTGAAGTTGCAGCGCCCGCCGCCGGAGATCAGGATCTTCGACCCGGCTTCCCGCGCATGGTCGAGCACCAGCACGCGCCGGCCCCGCTGCCCGGCACGCAACGCGCACATCAGCCCGGCGGCGCCGGCGCCCAGGATCACCGCATCGAAATCTGGCATGCGGCGGGCTTAACCGCGCGATGCCCGCCACGGCAAGATCAGCCGGCCCAGGCGCGGGCCAGCCCGGCGACGGCGGCATAGCGCGCCGCCTTGCCCAGCGTCACCAGCAACAGGAAGATCCGCACATCCTCGCGCAGCGCACCGGCCACCACGGTGAGCGGATCGCCCACCACCGGCACCCAGGAGAACAACAGCGACCAGCGGCCGAAGCGCCGGTACCAGCCCGCCGCCCGGGTGTAGCGCCGGTCATCGAGCGGAAACCATCTGCCGCCGCGAAAGCGTTCGATGCCGCGGCCGATCCCGTAATTCACCGCCGAGCCTGAAACATTCCCGGCAGTGGCGGTGAGCACCAGCAGCCAGGGCGGTAGCGAGGTACCCGCCAGCAGCGCCACCAGCGCCGCCTCCGAGGAGCCGGGCAACAGCGTGGCGGACAGAAAGGCACTGGCGAACAGGCCGAGCAGCAGAATCATCAGCGCGGGCGGGGCAGGGCAGAGGCTTGCTGAGCGATCATGGCCGCGAGCCTAGCCGGGGGCGTGCTGCGCCAGAAGGGGTGCAGGAATGGCGCGACGCCGCCGCTCCGGACCGGGTGCGCCAGCGGTGTGATCGTTAGCGCTGGTGCCACGGTCACCGCTTCCGAAGCCGCTTCATTCCCGAAGGGGGCCTGTTAAGATCGGACGGCCCCGCCTGCACCGGAGCCCGCCGCCATCCGCATTCCGCCGCGCTTCGCTTGTCTTCTGCTCGCCATGGCCGCCTGCACGCCGCAGGTGATCCCAGCCGGGCCGGAGATCATGCCGCCCGCCATGGCGGCCGAGTCCTTCGTGATGGCCGACGGCGCCGCCCTGCCGTTGCGCGCCTGGCTGCCGGACGGTCCGCCGCGCGCCGTGGTCCTGGCACTGCACGGCTTCGGCGACACCGCCGCCAACGCCTTCCGCCGCGCCGCCGAACCGCTGGGCGCGGCCGACGTCGCCTTGTACGCCTATGACCAGCGCGGCTTCGGCGCGGCGCCGCATCGCGGCGTCTGGCCAGGGTCGTGGGCGCTGGCGGGGGATGCCACCCGCGTGGCGCAGCTGCTGCGCGCCCGCCATCCCGGGGTGCCGTTGTTTCTGCTGGGGGAAAGCATGGGTGGCGCGGTGGCGCTGGTGGCGGCGGCCTCGGCGAACCCGCCGCCGGTGGACGGTCTGGTGCTGGTGGCGCCGGCCGTGCAGGGGCGCGCAAGCATGGGCTGGCTGCCGCGCAACCTGCTCGATTTCGCCGCCCACACCGTGCCGCTGCTGGAATTCCGCAACTCCGCCCCCGGTTTCGCTCCCACCGATGATGAGGATGCGATGCGCGGCTGGGGCCGCGACCCCCTGACCTACAAGGAGGTACGGGTGGATGCGCTGTTCGGCCTGGTCGGGCTGATGGACCAGGCGGCGCGGGCGGTGCCGGCGCGGCCAGTGCCGGTGCTGCTGCTGTACGGCGCCAAGGACCGCATCATCGCCGCGGCCCCGGTGCGCGATTTCCTGCGCATGCGGGCCGGTGACCCGGCGCTGCGCGCCGCCTACTATCCCGAGGGCTATCACATGCTGCTGCGCGACAAGGGCCGCGCCGCCGTGGCGGCCGATCTGCTGGCCTGGATGGCGGCGCCCGGCGCGCCGCTGCCCTCCGGCGCCGACCGCTGGGCGGCGGGCTGGCTCGCCATGCCCTAGGCCGTCCCGCCGCCGCGCCTCAGCGCAGGGCGGCGGCGAAGCCGGGCTTGTCCAGCAGCTTGTCGATCGCCTCGCTCATCGCCTGCTGCGCCACCAGTCGCAATTCCTCGACCGAGCCGAAGGCGCCGGCGGCCAGGCTGAGCATGGAACCGCTGACGCGGCTGGCGCTGCCCTGGTCCACCAGCACCGGAGGGCCTCCGGCGGCCGGGATCAGGCTGATGCGGAATTCGGCATTGCCTTCGCGCCGCACATACTGGTTGGCGTTGAGCTGCAGGATCTCGACCCCGATGGTGTAGCGCGGCGCGCCCGTGGCCAGCAGGCCGCGCGCCCGCAGCGCGTCGGTGAAGGCCTGCCGCACCACCTCCGTCACCGGGACGGGCGCATCCAGCCGCTTCATGGCGTTGCCGTAGCCGCCACGGATGGTGCCGATCCAGCGAGGGTCCTCGCGGCCATCCTCGCGCCGGTCCACCACGGTTCCGACCGCCACCACCGGGCGGGCTTGCGCAGGCGAGGTCATCGCGGTGGCCGGTGTGTAGACCAGATTGGCTTCGGTGGTGCCGCAGGCGGCGAGGCCGAGCAGCAGCGCGGCGGCGATCAGGCGCATCGGGTTCTCCTTTCTTATTCGGCGGCCACGGGGTGCGGCGCGCGCGGCATCCGCCGCAGCGTGCCGTCCCGCAGGTGCCACCCCAGCCGGTGCAGCAGGCTCAGCAGCCGGTAGGTGGTCTTGAAGGCGATCACCGGTATCTGCCGGTCGGTGTCGGCATGCACGTCGCCCGCCAGCAGGCTGACCAGCCCGTCGCGCATGCGGAAGCGGTTGGATGGCTGCATGAACATGTCGCGCAGCACTGGGCTGTTGATGCGGTAGACCAGCCAGGACATGGCGCCGATGGCGCGCCGCACCTTGCTCTCGAACCGCCGCAGCAGCGGCGCGGCGCGGACCGGATCGTCGAGCCAGGCATCAGCGGCCTCGGCGCCCAGCTCGGCGCTGGCCATGGCCAGCATCACGCCCGAGGAGAACACGGGATCGAGAAAGGCGAAGGCGTCCCCCGCCATCAGCCAGCCTTCGCCCTGCATCACCTTGGCACGGTAGGAGTAGTTGCCGGTGGTGGTCACGGCGGACACCAGCTCGGCGCCGTCCATGCGCTCCGCGGCCGACGGGCTGCGCGCCAGCTCCTGCAGCAGGAAATGCTCGAAGGAGCCCTGGCGGCGCTTGAACAGCGCCGGGGTGCCGACGACGCCGACGCTGGTGATGCCCTCCGGCAGCGGGATCATCCAGCACCAGCCATCTTCCAGCAGGTGGATGGTGATGTTGCCCTCCGGGCAGCCCTCGCAGGGCGCGACGCCGCGGAAATGGCCGAACACGGCGGCGGAATTGTTGTGCGGGTCGCGCTGCTTGCCGCCCATGGCCTGGGCGAGCACGGTGTCGCGGCCGGAAGCATCGATCACGAAGCGCGCCTGCCAGACCCGCCTGCGGCCCGCCGCATCCCGCGCCGTCACGCAATGGCCCTGCGCGCCCTGGCCGAGGCCCACCGACAGCACGCGGGTGTTCTCATGCGTCTCGGTTCCGCGTGCCGCGGCATTGCGGAACAGCAGGGCGTCGAAATCGGCGCGCTTCACCTGGTAGCTGTGCTTGTAGTCCTGGTTCAGTCCATCGGCGAACAGGAAGTTCACCTTGTTGCCGTGCTCGTCTGAGATGAAGGAGGCGCCGGGCTTGTGCACGCCGATGGCGCGCACCTCCTCGGCGATGCCGAGCTTCTCGAAGATGCGCAGGTTCAGCGGCAGCAGCGATTCGCCGATATGGAAGCGGGGATGCGCATCCTTCTCCAGCAGCACCACGTGACGTCCGCGGCTGGCCAGCAGCGCCGCCGCGGTGCAGCCGGCCGGTCCGCCGCCGATCACCAGCACATCGCAGCGTTCCGCGGCGGCCTCCCCGGCCGGCGGTGTGGCGGGCGGAACAACGTCGAGCGGCATGGGTGGTGGCTCTCCTGGATCGTCGATCCGGGCTCCCTTGCCCGGGCGCAACAAGCTGCGGCGGAAGCTGGGGCTTTGTCCAGCCGTGACCTGCGGCGTCAGACGCGGCATCATCGCCGCTCAACCGAGCGGAGAAAGACCCGAGATGACCGAATGGACCCGGCGCGGCATGGCCCGCCCGCTCGCCCTGCTGGCGCTGGCCGGCACGGGCCTCGCCGCCTGCGCCCGCACGGCGCCCATCTACAACGTGAGCAACGCGAATTTCGTGGGCTCGGCGCCGCTGGCGCAACGCTCGCTGCAGATCCGCCGCGCCGGAGCCGGGCTCGGGTGGATCATGGAGGATGAGGCCCCAGGGGTGATCCGCGGTACGCTGAACCTGCGCACGCACCAGGCGGTGGTACGGGTACTGTTCAACAATACCGGGTTCTCGCTGCAGCATGTCAGCAGCAGCAACCTCGACTATGACGGCGCCTCGATCCACCGCAATTACAATGGCTGGATCCAGCGGCTGGAGCAGCAGATCATCGCGCAATCCGCGGTCTAGCGGCGCGGCCGTTCAGGCCCCCGGCGGCCAGGCTCCGGCAAGCTGTGGATCAGGCCAGCCCCCCATTAATCGACACCGTCTGGCCGGTGATGTAGGCGGCCCGGTCGGAGGTCAGGAAGCCGACAAGGTCCGCGACCTCCTCCGGCCGCCCGGCCCGGCGCGCCGGAACCATTGTCGCGATCTGCTCAGGGCTCATCACCGCCGCCGTGGCCGGGCTGTGGATGATCCCGGGCGCCACCACGTTGGCGGTGACGCCGCGCGGCGCGCATTCCAGCGACAGGGAGCGGATCGCGCCGCTCAGCCCGGCCTTGGCGGCGGCATAATTGGCCTGCCCCCGGTTGCCCATGATGGCGGACACCGAGGAGATCGCCACGATCCGGCCCCAGCGCGTGCCGATCATCGGCAGCAGCAGCGGCTGGGCCAGGTGAAAGAAGCCGTTCAGCGACACGTCTACCACACGGTGCCATTGCGCCGCCGACATTCCCGCCATGGGTGCGTCGAGATGGATGCCGGCATTGTGCACCAGGATCTGGACCGGGCCGTCCCGCAGCACCGCCTGCAGCGCGGTTCCGGTCGCGGCAGGGTCGGTCAGGTCGAAGCCCACCGCCTCGGCGCTGCACCCATCGGCGCGCAGCGCGGCTGCGGCTTCCTCGGCGCGGGGCAGGCCGGCATGGGCGTGCAGGATCACGTGCTGGCCTTGCGCCGCGAGCTGCCGGGCGATGGCGAGGCCAATCGGGCTGGCCGCGCCGGACACCAGGGCGCGCCTCATGCCGCCGCCGGCAGGATCACCGCCGCCTGGCCGCTGACCAGCACCTGCCCGCCCGCGGCCAGGGTGAAAGCGTAGATGAAGGAGCGCGCTTCCCGCGCCACCGCCACGGCTTCCACCACCAGCGGAACCGGGCGATCATCCAGCCGGTCCACGGCCAGGTCGACGCCGCGCAGGCTGGCCAGAAAGCCGGCCGGCTGCGGCTCGTCCCCGCCGGTCAGCGCGCCGTGCAGCGCCATGGCCTGCAAGGCGTATTCCACGCCGCAGATCGCCGGCAGATGACCGTTGCGGCGAAGCGGGTTGGCAGCGTCGGCATGGGATCTGGCGGTGCAGCGGATGCGGTCGGCATCCCAGTGTTCCGTCCGGTCGAGTAGGCACATGTTGCCGGCATGCGGAACCAGCGCAGCGATGGCGCGGTGGTCCAGTGGCGCCATCAGCACGGCGCCAGCTCCGCCCGCACCGTGCCGCCATCGAGCAGGTTCCAGCACAATCCGGCCGGGCGGGGGACGGCCAGCGCTTCCAGCAGCGGCAGGGCGCGGGCGGCGGGGTTGCCATCTTCTAGGGCGTCCCGCAGCCCGCTGCGAGGCGAGGCCGCGGCGCAGGCTTCCGCCTGATGCCAGAGCCGCAGCGCCGCCCGCCCGCCGCTTCCGGGCTGCAGCACGAGGGCCATGGCGAAGGGAAAGCGGGTCACGCGGCAGGCTTCCAACGGCGGCGGCAACGGCGCGTCATAGGCGCAGAACAGCACTGGCCGGTTCCAGGCGGCGCATTGCGCCGCCGCCTGCAGCAGGCCCATCGGCAGGGTGTCGTCATGGCCGCCGAGGCTGACCGAAGGCCGTGTGGAATGAGCGCCGATCCCCCAATAGCCGGCCGCCGCGTTATGCACCGAGTTGTGGAACTGCGTGGGCGACACATCGCCGCCCTCGGTGGTGAGCGCGTCCAGGATGGCACCCACCGTGGCGCCATCGCCATTGGAGGAGGCGAACACCGTGTCCAGGCCGGCGATCTCCTGGCCGTCCGCGGCTTCCTGGGCGGCGGCGAGCGCCAGCCGGGCGACGGCGCCGGTGCGGCGGCGCTCGGTCGGCGCCAGCAGGGCGGGGGGTGGCAGCACCGGGTCGGCGGCCACCCAGGTCGCGTCGCCGCGCAGCACCGGCACCGAGGCTGCCCAGCCCGGCAGGCCGGGGCCCAGCAGGCCAACCCCGGCGATGTGGCAGGACGCGCCGCTCATGCGCGGCCGATCACCAGCGCGCAATTACTGCCGCCGAAGCCGAAGGAATTGCTCAGCACCCGCCCGATCCGGCCGGCACGGTTGGCCACCGCGACGTCGCTGCCGAAGCCGGGATCCACGGTGTCCACCCCGAGGCAGCCGGGCACCAGCCCGTCCTCCACGCAGATCGCGGCAATCGCCGCCTCCAGCGCGCCGGAAGCACCCAGCGTATGCCCGGTCCAGCCCTTGGTGGAGGAGCAGGGAACGGCGTTGCCGAACAGGTGGGCCACCGCCCGGTCTTCCATGGCGTCGTTGGCCCGCGTGCCGGTGCCGTGCAGGTTCACGTAATCGATGGCGTCCGGCGGCAGCCCGGCGGAGCCCAGCGCAGCGCGCATCGCCAGCACGGCGCCGAGGCCGTCCGGATGCGGCGAGGACATGTGGTGCCCGTCGCTGCTGGCGCCGGCGCCCAGCACCGCCAACGCCCCGGGGGCGGGGTCGCGTTCCAGCAGCAGAAAGGCGGCCGCCTCGCCAATCGAGATGCCGTCGCGGTCGGCGGCACAGGGGCGGCTCGGGCCCTGCGACAGCAGCGACAGGGACGCGAAGCCCTGCAGGGTCATGCGGCACAGCGTGTCGACGCCGCCGGCCACCACCGCGTCGCACATCCCGGTGCGCAGGAGCGCCGCCGCCTCCAGCACGGTGCGGGCGCCGGAGGTGCAGGCGGTGGACACGCACAGCGCCGGTCCGGCCAGCCCGAGCCGCCGCCGCACGTAGCGCGGCAGCGCGTGCAGGTCATGGGTGGTGGCGAAGCGGAAATCGGCGGGCAGCGCGGCCTCGCCGGGTGCGCGGCGGCGATAGGCGGCCTCGGTCTCGGCAATGCCGGCGGTGCTGGTGCCGAGCACCACGCCGATGCGCGCCGCGCCATGGCGCCGCACCGCCGCCGCCACGCCTTCGGCGAAACCGTCCGAAGCCAGCGCCAGCTCGGCCAGGGCGTTGTTGCGGCACTGGAACTCCGCGAGGTCCGGCGGCACGGCAACCGCTTCGATCCCCTGGACCCGGCCGGTCCAGGCGCCGGGCACGTCGTCGGCGGCGGCGGCAGGGGCGAGGCCGCCGCGGCGGCGGTGTAGCGCCTCGCGTGTCGCGTCCAGCCCCTGGCCCATGGCGCTGACGGCGGTCAGCGCCGTGATGGCCAGGGGCGGAAAGGAAGCATTGGGGGTCAAGCGCCGGTGGATCCGTTGCAGGGGGGGCGCGCGGTTACCACGCCGCGCGGGGCGAGCGCGAGAGCCAACAGAAACGCCGCGGCGACGCCGATGCTGACACAAAGCCCGATCCCCTGAAGAACTGGGGTCGCGCAGAAGGACAGCAAGCCGAAGGTCAGCAGCGTGGTGGCGGTGCAGTTGAACACGGCGCCGAAATTGCGGTCACCCTCCGCCGCATCCTCCGCCACCGGCACGCCGAGAAACAGCGCGTAGTCCAGCCCGACGCCCGCCGCCAGCAACAGGGCGGCCAGATGGAACGGATTCAGCGCCTGCCCGAGCGCGGTCAGCCCCGCCAGCGTCACCAGCAGCGCGCCGCCGATCGGCAGGGCGGTGAGGGCGGTGGCCGCGAGCCCGGCTGCCCAGCCGAGTCGGCGCCGCAGGGCGAGCCACAGCAGCAGCAGCACCGCGGCGCCGCCCGCCGCCACCCAGCGCAGGGCGCGTCCGGTGGCAGCCGCCACCAGACCCTCGGTCTCGCCCTTGATGTTGACGAACAGGATGTCCGGATCGTTGAGCGCCGCCACCGCGCCGCTGAGCGCCGGCAGGTCGCGCAGCCCGTTGGGGATCACGAGGCCCTGCCAAGCGCCGTCGCGGTCCGATAACAACAGGCCGAGGCGTGCTGACAGGGTCGGCGCCGGGGCAAGGTCGGCGATGGTCAGCGGCGGCAGGGTGCGGCTGTCCGCGATGCCGGCCAGGAAGCGGTCAAAGGCGGTGGCGCGGAAGGGCAGGCCGGCGGCGGCCTCGGCCAGGGCGGCCCGCAGCGCCTCCTCGCCAGGCAAGGCGGCCTGCCGCGCCCGCTGGGTGGCGGCGCTGGGGAGATAGCGTGCCGGGCTGTCGAAGCCGGCGAGGGCGCCGGCAGCGACCAGCGGATCCAGCGCGCGCTGCACCGCCTCGGCGCGGCGCAGCACCGCCTCCGCATCGGCGCCGCGCAGGGCGATCAACGTGCCGACATCGGGCGCGCCGAGCTGGCGGCGCAGCTCGGCATCTTCCTGGCGCAAGCGCTCTGGCACCGGGCTGAGACGATTGATGTCGTCGTTCCAGCGCGGCCCGCCCAGAACCAGCAGCGCCGCGGCGGCGAGCGGCAGCAGCAGAACTGTCCCGTGATGGCCGCGCAATCGGCGCAGCGCACGGATCATCGGCGGCGGCAGGGGGCGTGCCCGGATCGCCTCGCCGGGCAGCAGGCACGGCAGCAGCCAGCGCGTGGCGGCGGCGCCGGCCAGCAGCCCCGCCGCGCCGAACAGGCCGAGCTGCGCCAGCAACGGAAAGCCGGAGAACAGCATGGCCGTCAGCCCCAGCGCCGCCGCCAGCGCCGACAAGCCCAGCGTGCCGCCCAGCCGCCGGGCGGTGGCGCCCAGCGCTTCCCCGGGCCGGCGCTGGCCGACCAGCAGCATGGGGTAGTCGGCCCCCACGCCCAGCATGGTCATGCCGAAGCCGAAGGCGGCGCCATGCACCGCGCCGAAGGCGGCGAACACGAGCGCCGTTCCGGCCAGCATGCCCACCAGCAGCGGCACCGCCACCGCGGCCAGCATCAGCAGCGAGCGCGTGCGCCACAGCAGAAAGGCGGCGATCAGCACGCCGGACAGGATCGAGATCATCCGCACATCGGCTTCCACGGCGGCGGCGGCGGCGGCGCTGAACACCCCGGGTCCGCGCAGCATCAGCCGGGCGGGGCCGGGATCGGCGGCGGCGAAGGCGGTCTCGAACGCCGCCACCATGGCGGCCTGGGCTTCCAGGTCGGTGCCGGGCGCGCGGCCGCGCGCCACGACCAGCGCGCGCGGCGCGACGGCATCGGCGGCGAACCAGACACCGTCGCGCAGTGCCACGCGGCTCTCGCCCAGCCAGGAGCGCAGCAGGTCCAGGAAGGCGCCGGCCGGATCGGCGAAGCCGAACTGCGCCAGCACCGGGGAGGCGGCCGAGCGCAGCCCGTCGATCAACGATTCCAGCCGTTGGCGCAGCGCGGGGGCGGTGAAGCGGGACGGATCTTCCGCGGCGGCTGACAACAGGTAGCGGTAGCGGAACAGCAGGTCGCGTTCTTTCGGCGGCAGGTCCTGCGTGCCATTGCCGACAAAAGCGAACTGTTCCGAGGCACGCAGCGCATCGCCCACCGCGCGGCTGATGCGGGCCAGCTCGGGCTCCGGGGCGCCCTCGATGCCGGCCAGCAGCAGGGTGGTGGCCGCCCCACCGCGCAATTCCTGCAGCAGATAGCGGGCGGCGGGAGTTTCGGCCGGCGGCAGCAGGTCGCTCAGCTCGGCGCGGAACGGCACCACGCGGAACAGCCCCGCCGCCAGCAGCCCGAGCAACAGCAGCGCAACCCCGAGGCGGCGCCAGGCACTGGCGGCGGCGCTCACGGCTCCGGCGTGATGGTCATGCGGGTTTCACCCTGGTTGCCGCGCGTCACCACCGACAGCACCGCGTCGCCGCGCCCGCCGATCGCCACTGATTGCAGTGCCGCGTAGACGCGCATCGAGCGCGGCGTCAGCTCGATGCGCCAGCCGCCATCGGGCTGCGCGGCGAAGCGCACCTCGTAATGCTTCCGCAGCACCGCCAGGTCACCGGCCAGGGTGGCGCGGACAGATTCCACCAGCGGGCGCAATTCCGGCTGGTCATCGAGGCCGAGCTCGCGGCGGAGGTTCTGCGCCGGCCGTGCGAACACCAGCCGGTCTCCCTCGACGCGCAGGATCTCCTCCAGCGGCTCGGTGGTGTGCTTTTCCAGTCGGTCCGGAGCCGACCAGCTCAGCGTGCCGCTGCTGGGCAGTGGCATGCTGAGTTCGGGAAATTCCTTGGTCTCGGTGAAGCGGGCGCGCCCCTGCCGCCGCGCCGCCAGCGCCGCCATCACGGCGTCCAGGGTGGCGGGCTGCTGCGCCCGGGTCGTTGCGGCGACCAGGGCGCCTGCGGCAGCGGCCAGCAAGGTACGGCGATGCGTCACAGGGTGCCCATCTCCTCCCAGAAATCATGGAAGTTGAACCAGTTGTAGGGAAAGGCACGGGCCATTGCCTCGACCCGCGCGGCATAGGCGGCAGCGGCCTCGGCGATCGCCTGTTGCCGGCGGTGGCGGTCGAGGGCGATGCGGTCGGCGAAGGGCTCGAAACACACCTGGTAGCGGCGCGGTCCGGTCCAGACGCCATAGGCCATCATCACGGGGGCACCCAGCACGCCGGCCAGGATGTGCGGGCCGTCCGGAAAGGCGGCGGGGCGGCCGAGAAAAGGCACGCGGGTGACGCGGGTACCGCCCACGCGGCCGGGCGTTTCTGGCACGCGATCGGCCAGAATGCCGACTAGCCCGCCGCGCTCGAGACATTCCTTGGCCCGCAGCATGGCATCCGGCTGGCCGAGCGGGATGATCGTGGTGTGGCGGCTCGCAGACCATTGGGCGAAGAAGTCGCTGCTGATGGCGGCGTGGTCGCCATGCATCAGCGCCACCACCTCCACCGGGCAGCCGGTTTCCGCCACCGCGCGCAGCGCATCGAAGCAGCCGATATGGGCGCCGAGCAGGATGCAGCCGCGGCCCGCCCCGATGTGGGCGTCCAGCGCCTCCCGCCCGGTGACCTCGATGCGGAAGCCCTGCCGCCGCCCGTCCAGCAGGAAGACGCGGTCCAGCAGGGTGGCGGAAAAGGTGAAGAACAACCGGAACAGGTCGCGCCAGCCGGCGGGCCGGCCGAGCGCACGGTTCAGGAACAGCCGCGCCGCCTGCCGCTGCCGCGGCGCGGACAGGAGGAAGTAGGCGGCGATCGGGTACAGCAGCGCGAAGGCGGTGCGGTAGCCGAGGCGGGTGATGATCCAGCCCATCAGCCGCAACGCCCTGGCACTGCCCCGTTCGCGCTGGCGCTGCCAGCTCATGCCGCGGTTCCACTCTCCAGCACGGCGTCGCCGCTGAAGGCAAGGGCGCCGCGGCAATGGCCCTGGAAGCCGATCCGGCCGCTGCCATGCCGTTCCCAGCGCAGCTCCACCCATTCATCCGGCCCCACCGGCGCGGTGAACTTCGCGCGGGTCAGCCGCGCCGCCCGGCCGAAGCCCAGCGCGGCGAGATGCGCCAGCGCGAGGTCCACCAGCACCACGCCCGGCACCAGCGGATGCCCGGGAAAATGCCCGGCGAAGGCCGGGTGCGAGGCGGGAACGGTGAAGCGGTGCAGGCCGCTGTCGCTGGCGGCCATGTTCAGGCGAGGCCCACGACCTGCCGACGCAGCCCGTCCAGCGCCGCGCGCGGCAGCTTGCCCACGGCGTCGCGCGGCAGGCAGGGCACCAGGGTCACGCTGCGCGGCAGGAACACCGGCTCGATCTCCCGCCGCAGCGCGGCCAGGATCGTCTCGGCGGCGAGGCCCGGCGCCACGGCGAACACGGCCAGGCGTGCCGCCGGGTTGCGGTCGAGGTCGTCCGGCACGGCGAACACTCCGTCAGCCACGCCGGGAATGCCGAGCAGGATGCGGTTCAGGCTGGCCAGGGAAGCGCGCTTGCCGCCCAGCTTGACGATGTCGGTGCGGCGGCCGAGCAGCCGGAAGCGGCCTTCGCCCTCCAGCGCCACCGCATCGGCCAGCGGCACCGGCGCGGCCATGCCCGCCACTACCGCCTCGGTGCCGTCGGGCACCCCTTCGGCGGGGCGAAGCGCGACGCTGCGGTACAGCGTCCAGCTTTCCCCCTCGACCGTGCGGCGGCTGGCGATGGAGCCCATCTCAGTAGCGCCGTAGATCTCCAGCACCCGGGTATTCCACGCGGCTTCCACGGCGGCGGCCAGGGCCGGGTCGAGCGGCGCGGTGGCTGAGATCACCGCCGCCACGGAGGGCATGGCCTGGGCGGCGCCGAGCAGGGCGCGCAGCTGCAGGGGAGTGGTCACCAGCACGCGCGGCGCGGCAGCGGCCTGCAGCGCCTCGGCCACCTCGACCGGGTAGAAGCAGGGTCCGGCATGGCTGGTCGTCGGCACGTGCAGCGGCAGCATGATGGTGGTCTCGAAGCCGTACATGTGCTGCGGCGGAACGGTGGCGACCATGTCGGTGCCGTCACGCAGCGCGAAGCGCTCGCCGGCGGCCACCGCCGCCGCGACCAGCGCCGCCCAGCTTTTCGGATGCGCCGCTGGCCGGCCGGTGCTGCCCGAGGTGAAGCCGATCACCGCCACGCGGTCGGACGGGATGGCCGGATTCGGCCCGCCACGGCCGGGCACCGCGAGCGGCGCGACGCGGATCGCGCCGGGTGGCGGCTCCCATCGCGCCTCGCCGCCCACGGCCTCGGTTTCCGCATCGGCCATCACGGTCAGGTCGGGATAAGCGGCGGCGATCTCGGCCAGCCGGCGATCCGAGCGGTCGCTCGACAACAGCACCACCTGGTCCCGGCTCAACGCGGCCGCGAAGGCCAGCAGCGCGTTGTAGCGGTCGGCGCACAGGTTCAGGGCATGGGAGCGGGCGGGCAGCCGCGCGGCCAGGGCCGCCACGTCGGCCAGGAAGCGGCCTACGGTGATCGCCTCGCCCCGGCGGCGGAACAGCACGTCGGCTTCGGGCCGGTTGGTCAGGGGCAGGCTGCCGATGCGGAGACGAAGGGGTGGTGGCTCAGTCATGGCGGGGCAGGTGGGCCGATCGGATGGCGCGCAGGGTGCGGGCCGGCGTTGCGATGCCGTGCTGCGGGAAGCACAGGCTGCGGATAACATGTTCTCCCAGGAACAACAGCAGCATGAAGCCCAGCGTCGCGCCCAGCACAAGGCCGGGATCGTGGCCCGGAAACGGCCGCAGGCCAAGCAGCAGCGCGGCGTGCAGCGGCGCCAGAAGCAGAAACAGCCCAGTCCACAAGGCGGTCAGCGCCCGGGTGTACGGCACGCATTCCGCCGGCAGGCGGCCGAAATCGTGGCGGGTGTAGCCGGTGATGAGCGGCTCCCGGCCCGGCCGCAGCGTGGCGCCGAAATGCAGGGCCATCAGCAGGTCCCCTGCGGGCATCAGCAGGGCCGCGGCCGGTGCCGTCCCGGGTTCGATGTGGCGCCACAGCAGGGCGCCGAGCAGGGCCAGAACGGCCACCACCACGCGGACCGGCCATCCCCGCCCGCGGCTCGCCGCCAGGGCCAGGGCGGGCAGCGCCAGGACCAGCACCAGCGACGGTGGCCCGAGCAGCCGGGCCGCGCCGATGGCCAGGATGGTGACGCCCCATGGCAACCAGCGGGGCAGCCACCGGGGCAGCCATGTCGCCAGTTGGCCGGAACGCCGCGCAAGCCATCCTTGGTTCAGCGGTGCCCGCCGGTGGCCGGCCATTCCGGGGAAGGGCGCCGGCCTGCTCAGTGCTGCCGGTTCTTGTCGATATGCGCCGAGAGGTTGCGCAACGACGCGAAGATCTGCCCGTTGCGCTCGTCGTCCGAGCGCAGCTGGAAGCCGTAGCGGCGCGAGATGGCGAGCGCGATCTCCAGGGCGTCGATTGAATCCAGGCCCAGCCCGGCGCCGAACAGCGGCGCGTCGGGATCGATCTCCTCCGGTCGCATTTCCAGGTGCAGCGCCTCGACGATCAGGGCCGCCACCTCGGATTCGATGGCCAATGCAGAACTCACGCTGAATCTCCATGCTGGCAGGGAATCATAAAGCGCTGAATTGCGACCTATTCATGAACAATTCCTCATTTCCTGTACGCGCCCGGCGCCGCGACCTCAACCATGCCGCTCCGCCGGAACGGGATCGGGAATGATTCCGATGCGGGACGCGAGGACCAACCGGGTCAACGGCGTGGTCAGCACGGTGCAGAGGATCGCCATGGCGACCAGGGCAGAAAAGGCCGGCGCTGCGATCAGCCCGGCGTCCAGCAGCACTGCCAGCACCACCACCTCCATCAGGCCCTTGGTCTGCATCAGCGCACCCAGCGCCAGCGCGTCGCGCCAGCTTTCCCCGGCCAGCCGCGCCGGGATCGCGGTGCCCGCCACCTTGCCCACCACCGTGGCGGCGGTGACCAGCCCCAGCAGGCCGAGAAAGGCGAGGGAGTCCGGCGTGATGGTGGCGCGCAGCCCGGTGGTCATGAAGAAGAATGGCAGCAGCGCCGCGGCGGTGAGCGGCTCCATCCGGGCCAGTAGCGCGCCGCGCCATTCCGGCGGCATCACCGTGCCGGCGGCGAAAGCGCCGATGATCAGCCCGAGGCCCACCGCCTCGGCTAGCGCGGCGGCGGCGAACAGCACCGACAACGACGCCACCAGGATGGTGCCGGCCGGGGTTCCGGCGCGCGCGGCCATCCGGCGCAGCAGCGGCCGCACGCCGAGGCCCATTGCCGCCATCCACAGCAGCGACATTCCGCCGGTGCGCAGCGTGGCGCCGGCATCGCCCTGCGCCAGCGCCAGCAGCAGGGCGATGGCCAGCCACAGCGCCAGGTCGTTCAGCGCTGCCAGCGCCAGCGCCGACTGCCCGAGTCGGGTGGCGAGCAGGCCCATCTCCTGCAGGATGGCGGCCAGCACCGGCAAGGCGGTGACGGCGACGCAGATGCCCACCGCCGTGGCGAAGGCGGGCAGCGAGGCGCGCGGCCCCACCGCTTCCGGCCACCAGGCCGCCATCAGCATTCCGGCCCCGAGACCCAGCAGCAGCGGCAGCGCCATGCTGCCCACCGCCGGCGCGCCGAGGCGGCGGATGCCATCGCGCAGAGCCGGGCCCTGCAGGTGCATGCCGCTGCAGAACACGTAAAGGCAGACCCCCAGGGTGGAGAGTCCGCCCAGCGCTCCCAGCACCTGCGAGCCGAACAAGGCGGCGTGCCATTCCGGCGCGGCGCGTCCCAGCGCCGTAGGGCCGAGCAGCACGCCGCCCAGGATCTGCACCACGGCGAGCGGCGCCACCCGCCGCACGGCGGGAATGCGCCAGATCAGCCATGGCCCCAGCACCAGCAGCAACGCCACCAGCAGCAAGGCGGCCTTGTCGTGCATCGCGCGGCCTCAGTCGAAGGGCGAGGCGGTGGAGGAAACCCGCGCCTGCGACTGGAAGAAGGACCAGGCGAAGCCGAGCGCCACCGAGGTGTTCCATTTGTCGCGGAACAGCGGGCTGGCCTCGTTGGTGGCGCCGTGGAAGGCTTCCACCCGTCCGCCGGCCACCAGGGACAGCCGCTCGGTCAGCGGCATGCGGTAGGAGAACTGCACGCGGGTGCCGAGATAACCGGCCTCGGCATCGTATTCCGGCCGGCCCGGCCGCACATCCTCCGGCCCGACGCGATAGAAGTAGTCCATCAGCCGGCCGGTCGCGAAGAGCGGGCCCGCGCCGATGCGGAACCGTCCGCCGGGGCGGAACAGGTCGAGCCGCTCATAGGCCAGCTCAGGCGATGCGGTCAGGCCGCGATAGCTCACCGAGGTCAGGTCGCTGGAGAACACGGCGCGCACCGGCAATTCCAGGTTCAGCCGCTGCCGGGTCGCCGGGTCGCGCCACAGGGTGAGGCGCAGCGCCGGCCCGACCTCGCCCTGCCAGTCCAGATCGGCCATGCCTTCGCGGGCGCGGTTGTCGTCGGAGGAGGACGGGAAGGCGCCGGAAAAGGACAGGTCCAGCCCGATCGCGTCGCTGTTGTAAAACCGGCCGCGCACCCCCTGGTCGTCGGAGCGCAGGATCTCGCCGCGATAGATCAGATACGGAAAGGCCAGGCCCTGGAGGTGATTCTGCTCCGCCGCCGGATAATCGGGCAGCCAGCCGCCGCCGGCGCCCAGCCCGGCCTCGATCCGCGGCTGCCCGGCCGTGGCCAGAGGAGCGGTGCCGGTCTGCGCCAGGGCCGGCGCGGCCAGCAGCAGCAGGGGCAGGGCGAGCCACCTCATGCCCGGGCCACCCGCTCCGCCAGCACCAGCACGTTGGGCAGCGGGGTGCGGCCCCAGCAGGGCCGCACCTCGACGCGAAACCCCGCATTCTCCAGCGGTTCCGCCAGATCGGCCAGCGGCAGCGGCCGGATGCTGGCGCCGGCGGCGCCGCGGGCGGCGCGGTTCAGCCATTCCATGGCCAGCCCGGCGCGGCTGCGCCAGCCGAGGCCGGGATCAAAGGCGCGGATCACCACGCGCTGCCGGGCGGCGCCGGCGATGCGGATCAGCAGGCGGCGCTGGGCGGGTTCGGGCATCTGGTACAGAACATCCACCATCAGGATCGTGTCGGCTTGCGGGAGTGGTGTGGCGGCGAGGTCGGCGGCGGCGAACCGGGCGGGGAGGCCGGCGGCCGCGGCCTCGGCCTCGGCGATCTTGCGCGCATCGAGGTCGAAGCCCGTGACGCTGCTGGCGCCGCCGGCCAGCAGCAGGGCGAGGGCCAGCTGCCCGCGCCCGCAGCCCAGGTCGAGCAAGCTGCCGAAAGGGCGCCCGGCGGCCAGGGCCAGGATCGCCGCCGTGGCCGGGTCGCGCCGCAGCTTGCCGCGCACATAGCCGCGCGCGAAGCGGGAGGCGCCGGCGTAGCGGCCATCCACCGCCGCCAGCAACGCGGCCGGCGGCGCGTCGCCTGGCCGCGCGGTCAGCATCCGCGGCCCATGATGGTGCGGCGCTGAGTCAAGCGCCGGGTTCCGGGGCGTTGCGCGCGGAATAAGCGCGGAACATCGCCATCGAGGTTTCGCATCCAACTTCCGCGAAGCCGGCGCCGTGCAGGTGCGACAGAATGGTCTCGGCCGGAACGCATGCTTCGATCGTGTCCCAGTAGTAGCGCATCAGCGTGCCGGAGCGGGCGCGCGGCGCCGACAACCGGCACAAGGCCGGCACCACGTGGCCGAGGTAGCCGCGTGCCATGGCATGGGCCAGCCGCCCGTCCGGCCGCCCGATCTCCAGCAGCAACAGGCGGCCATCCGGGCGCAGCACGCGACGGAACTCGGCAAAGGTGGCGCCGAGCTCGGCGACGTGCCGCAGCGCATAGCCCATGCTGATGAAATCCACCGAGGCATCGGGCAGCGGGATGGCCTCGGCACGGCCCTGCAACAGGGCCACGGGGGCGGCGGCGTTCCGCAGCGCACGCCGCGCCTCCGCCAGCATCCCGGATGACGGGTCGAGGCCCCAGACGCGGCCGCCGGCGCCGGCGAGCCGCGCCGCCTCGCGCGCCACCAGCCCCGTGCCGGTGGCGATGTCGAGCACCGTCATGCCCGGGCGCAGCCCGGCGCGGCGCAACGCCTGCCGCCGGTACCAGGCGCCGGTGCCGAGCGAGAAGATGCTGTTGATGCGGTCGTAATGCGCCGCCGTGTCGTCGAACAGCTGCTGCACAAAGGCGGCGCGCCGCGCCGGCTCCGGGTAGTAGGCGGGCAGCACCGGATGCGGCGCGGCCTGCTGCGTCGGCTTGGACATCGGCGGTTCCCCCGGGCACGTCGGCTGGCTTGCACAGCGATAAACCGGGCGCGGCGGAGTGACCAGGGGTCTTGCGGCAGCAAGGCGTGGCCGTTTCGCTTGAAGGATCGCTCGGCCGGCGTTCCGGGCGGTTTCGTTGCTTCCAGCCCCGGATCATCTGCATTACCGTCGGGTCGTGGCGGGGAGGAGGACAGACTTGGTTCAGCACCCGACCAGGGCCGCGGCTGCCGGGCGGGGCCGGTTGCGCTGGCTGCTGGATGCCGTGCGCTTTTATCCGCTGCTGGTGCTGTTCGCGCTGATGAGCCTGGCCTGGAGCTTGCCCGCCGGGCTGTTGTTCCGGCTGCTGCCGCGGCGTTTTGGGCAGGCGCTCGGGCGCTGGGGAATCTCGCGCGGCTTTCGGCTGTATATCGGCCTTTTGCGCGGCCTTGGCCTGATGCGCTGCGATTTCTCGGCACTGGACGCGTTGCGCGAGGAGCGCGGCATCGTTATCGCGCCGAACCATCCCTCGATGATGGACGCAGTGCTGTTGACGTCCCGCCTGCCGCGCGCGGCGTGCATCACCAAGGCCTCGGTGTGGAACAATCCGCTGCTGGGCGGCGGCGTGCGTCTGGCGGGGTATGTGCGCAACGACGCCACGCTGCGAATGATCCGCGAGGCTGCCGCCATGATCCGGCAGGGCGGGCAGCTGATGATCTTTCCGGAAGCCACGCGCAGCCCGGCGGATGCCGTGCTCGGGCCGGTGACGCGCTCCTTCGCGGTGATGGCGCAGGCGGCCGGCGCGCCGGTGCAGACGGTGGTGATCAAGCGCGGCAACCCGTTCCTGTGCAAGGGCTGGCCAGCCTGGAAGGTGCCGCCGCTGCCGCTGGTCTATGCCGTGCGGCTGGGACCCCGCTTCCAACCCGAGGGCACGGCCGAGGAACTCAGCCGCAGGGTCGAGCACGCGCTGCGGGCCGGCTTGGCCTGCGGTGGAACGCCCGGCGGCACGCCCGAGCCGGCATCGCCGCGTTTGTTTTCTGGATTCACGCGCCGGGATGTGGCCTGAAGCGCCGTCATGACCACACCATCCCGCAGCCACCTGGTGCTGATCCCGTCCTTCAACACGGGCCCCATCCTGACCGAGACGGTGCGCGCGGCGCGCGGCGCGTGGGATCCGGTTTGGGTGGTGGTGGATGGCAGCACCGATGGCTCGGATGATGCCGTAGCGGCGATGGCTGCTGCTGATCCAGGCTTGCGCCTGCTGCGGCTGCCGCGCAATGCCGGCAAAGGCGCCGCGCTGCTGCAAGGAATGGAGGCGGCGATGTCGGCCGGCTTCACCCATGCCCTGGCCATGGATGCCGACGGCCAGCACCCGTCCGGGGAGATCGTTGGCATGATGGCGGCGTCTGCCGCCGCGCCGCGGGCCCTGGTGCTGGGCCTGCCGGTGTTCGGACCCGAGGCGCCGGCGCTCCGCGTACGGGGCCGCCGGGTGTCCAATTTCTGGGCCAATCTGGAGACGCTCTGGGCGGGCATCGGCGATTCCCTGTTCGGCTTCCGGGTTTATCCCCTGGCACCGCTGGCGGCGGAGATGCGCCGGACGCGCTGGATGCGCCGGTATGATTTCGATGCCGAGGCAGCGGTACGGCTGGCCTGGCGCGGGCTTCCCCTGATCAACCGCCCGGTGCCTGTGCGCTATCTGGCGCGGGAGGAGGGTGGCGTGTCGCATTTCCGCTACGGGCGGGACAACCTGCTGCTCACGGGGATGCATCTGCGGCTGATGGCAGGCTTTCTGCTGCGGCTGCCGATGCTGGCGGCGCGACGTCTGACGCGGCCACGGCCTGCGGCAGCGACGCTGCGCTGAGACCGGCCGCCCGAAGCCGCGCCAGCAGTTCCGGCAGCACGGCCAGCACCACCGGGCGCCGATCGGCGCCCCGACGGCTGTTGCCATCGTGCAGCAACAGGATCTCGCCCGGTTGCGGATCGCGCAGCCGGCGCAGCACGCGCGCGGCATTGCCCGAAACGCCGTCCGCCCCGCGCCGCGACCAGTTCGCCAGTCGCAGCCCGGCCGTGAACAGGATCGGATCGAGGAACGGGCTCCGCATTCCGGCGGGCGGGCGGAAAAAGCGCGGTGCGCCGCCGGCCGCGCCGATCGCCGCCTGGGCCTCCCGCACTTCCCGCCGCATGCCGCCGGGGCCGAGGGCGGCGAAATGCAGCGGGTGGGTGTGAGTGTGGTTCTCGGCGCTGTGGCCGCGGCGCAGGATCTCCCGCACCAGGGCCGGGTGGCGGGCGGCGCGCTGGCCGATCAGGAAGAAGGAGGCACGCGCCCCGGCCTCGTCCAGCAGGTCGAGCACGCGCGGCGTCACCTCGGGGTCGGGTCCGTCATCGAAGCTCAGCGCCACTTGGCGGCTTCCCGGCGGCAGGCGCGCCAGGTTGGGCCCGAGCAGGGCGGAGCGCGGCGCCATGCCAGCGGCCGCCAGCACAGCGTGGTTCGCGGCGACGCTGCCCAGCCACCAGGGCCAGAGCTGCGGCGCCAGCCACAGGCCGCAGCCCGCGCCGCCGTGCAGCCAGAAGGAGGCGCGGACCAGCGGAGTGGGGCGCCAGGAGGGCGAGCCGGTTTCCCGCCCGCCTGCGGGCGCCGTCCGGCTCACCCGCGGCGGCCGCCGCCGATCAGCTTGGCCAGCAGCATCAGGCCGAGCCCGGCCAGGATGATGCCCACCGTCCAGGGCTGGTCGCGCAGCCCCTCCAGCGCCATCTGCGGAATCCAGAGCAGCGTGTCCCATCCCAGCAGCCAGGCCGCCAAGCCGATCGCGACCAACAGGCTGCCCAGGGACCAGAGCCTTGCGGCCATGCAGCGAACACCTCCAGGCTTCGTGTGAGGCCGGAAACTGGCGCGGGCGGCGCCGGAATGCCAGAGGCAAGCCGGATCAGGCGGTTGCGCAGGACAGGATTCGGGGTAGTCCGGCGCCCCGGCAACTCATAGGCGGAGAGGAGGTTCCATGCGGCAGGCGATGCATCGTTTCCAGGTGACGACCCCGGGCCGCGGCCTCACTGAGGTCACTGATGCGCTGCGGCGCTGGCTGGCGGAGCAGTCGACCGAGGACGGGCTGCTGACGGTCTGGTGCCGGCACACCTCCGCTTCGCTGATCGTGGGTGAGAACGCCTCGCCTGAGGTGTTGCTGGATCTGGAAGATTTTCTCGCCCGGCTGGCACCGGACGGACACCGCCACCGATACCGCCACGATGCCGAAGGGCCGGACGACATACCGGCGCATCTTCGGGCGGCGGTCACGCTGACGCAGCTGTCGATTCCCGTGCAGGCCGGATCGATGCTGCTTGGAACCTGGCAGGGCGTGTTCCTCTGGGAACACCGTCATGCGCCGCACCGACGCGAACTGGTCCTGTATCTTCTCGGCACCTGATCTAGCAAGTATCTGTACTTCTTGATCGCGGCTGCGTGATGTTGAGAACAGAAGAAGAACATTGTTCCGCCTGCCCCTGCGTGGCACATGCTCAGGGGGAGGGAGAGGCCGATGGAAAACCTCGCGCGCTGGATCCTGGCCCAGGCCTTTGGGCTGCTGGGAACGCTCGCGGTCGTGTTCCGCGACAATTACCGCATGCCGCTGCCGGTGGCCTCGCTGGGCGAGTGGATGGTGCATTTCGCGCCGCAGACCTCGGCGCTCGGCTTCACTCTGGCCCTGTGGCCGGTTTCGGACCTGTTGTTCCGCGCCTGTGACCGGGAGCGGCACTGGCAGTGCCTGGGCGATTCCAATCGCTGGCTGGCGGCGATGCTGCTCCTGTTCCTGTGCACCCATGCGGCGGTGCTGGGCCTCGCGGCCATGTCGGAGCCAACAACGCTGGCCGGGGTGCTGCAACCTAATGTGTTCCACGCCTATGGGGCGGCTCTGGCAGCCACCGCTTTGTTGTCGGTCGCCTATGTCGTCAGGCTGGAATTCGTGATCTGGAGAGGCCATAGTCCGGGCATGGGGAACGGAGCGCAGCCCTGACATGGGACCGCAGGACATCCTGGCCACGCTCATCTGGGGGGCCAGTCTCCTCGGTATCGGCCTCGGCGGCTACGGGGTGGTCCGGTATGGTTGCGCGCTGGTGCGCCTGCGCCGCACGGGGCATCGCCCGATCCGCTGAGGCGGCGTTCCCACGGATCCTGCCGGGCCGAGCACGCTGAACATTTGCCATCCCTCATGCGGGCTGGCTCTAGCCTGGCATGGCCGTGACTTGGCGGCTCGACACGATGGACCATCTGGCGTCCGGGCGGTCATCCATCCGATCGCCCGCAACGATTCGCGACGAGGGATCTCTTACCGCCGGGTTTCATTCTCCCACTGCCGGCAGATCCTTCTGCCGCGGGTGCGGCTGAATCGGTGCTTCTCGCGCGTCACGATTCTCCTCTCCGGCACGGCAGTGCAGGCCGCCAGGTCGTGTCCCATCGCGTGGTGTAGGAGCGATGGTTTCCGGCGGGCTGAACTACCGGATCAGGCTGGCACGGCGGA
>NZ_QXGS01000039.1 GCF_003604215.1 Teichococcus vastitatis | reverse complement strand
CCCGCGCCGCCAGCAGCGCCGGGTTGTTGGCATAGGCCTGCGACAGTGACTCCTGCAGCGTCTGGCCCCGCGCCACCCCACCCCACAGCACACCGCCACCCATCACCACCAGCAACAACGCCCCACGAAGGGGGAGGAATGCGTGACGCATGCGGCTACTCTCCAGTGGGTCAGGATCGGGACGCGCCGCGGCTGCCAGGGCCCGCGGCTGTGCCAAGGTCAAAGGGTGAAGGCGGAATCGGGCGCAAAGCCGGGCAGCGGCACGGTGCCACAGTCGAAAGCGGGCACTGCGCTGAACACGCCGCCAACGCGGCGGCCGATCACCGCGATGCCGACCTGGCCCGGCAGCCGGCGGATCGCGACCAGGCGGCCGCCCTCGGCCAGTTGTTCAGTCAGGGCAGGCGGTATCGTCGGCACCTCGCCCTGGATCATGATCAGGTCATAGGGGGCGCCGGCCGGATGACCGGCGGCCAGCGGGCCTTCCACCCATTGCACATGGCCGGGCGCCAGGGAGACCTCGCCCATCACCTCGCGCGCCACGGCCGACAAGGTCGGGCTGCTTTCGAGCGCCGTCACGCGGCCGCCCATCCGGGCCAGAGCCGCGGCGCCGTAACCGGTTCCGGCGCCGACCAGCAGCACGGAATCACCGGTGCGGAGCTCCGCGAGCTGCAGCAGCCGGGCGATCATCATGGGCTGCAGCAGCACGCGCCCCTCGCCGAGCGGCGTATCCTCATCCGCATAGGCGCGAGCCACCATGTCGGCCGGAACGAAACGATGCCGGGGAAGGTCCAGCATGGCGGAGAGGATGCGCGGGTCCGTGACCTTGTTCGGCCGGAGCTGGCCATCCACCATCCACTTGCGTGCCGCCGCGAAGTCCATCGCCTGCCGTCCTTCTGTCTCGCCGGGGACGGACACGCCGACCCTGGCGCCGCTTATAGGCCCGGGCAGCAGACCGGCCAAGCGCAAGGCACTCTTGACCGGAAGCGGTTGGCGCCGATACATCGCCGCGGGGCCCGATGGCAGAGTGGTGATGCAGCGGACTGCAAATCCGCGTACGTCGGTTCAATTCCGGCTCGGGCCTCCAGAGTTCGGACGTGACAGCGGAACGATGATGAAGGCCTCTTGCAGGCCCCTCCCCGCCCCGCTATAGCGCCCGCCACCGCTGATCCCCGATAGCTCAGCTGGTAGAGCACGCGACTGTTAATCGCTAGGTCGTTGGTTCGAGTCCAACTCGGGGAGCCACTTCGGAAAAGGGATGCCACTTGGCATCCCTTTTTCTGTTTCAGCCGCCGATCCGTCCGGCGCCGCTCGCCGACACCCAGCAGAGGCGTCCGGCGCAGAAGGTGGCAACCGGCGCCTGCCGCCGGGCATCCATCAGAACCAGATCGCCGCGCAGGCCGGGCCGGATCACGCCGCGATCGCCGAGCCCTGCCGCCGCTGCCGGATTCGCGCTGATCAGCGCCCAGGCCGCGGCGAGATCAAGACGGCCTCTTTCCACCAGCTTGAACGCCGCCTGCGGCAGTGCGGGCCAGACGTAGTCCGACGCCAGCACCGTGACCAGGCCGCGCTCCGCCAACTCGGCGGCGCCGGCCCAGCCCAGGTGACTGCCGCCGCGCACTACGTTGGGCGCACCCATCACCACGGCCTCGCCCGCCATCCGTGCCTCGGCTGCAACAGCTTCTGCCATCGGGAATTCGCAGATCCGCACGCCAAGGGCGCGGAAGGCGCGGCGATCCTCTACGCTGGAATCATCGTGGCTCGCCATGGGAATGCCCGCGGTCCCGGCTGCCTCCACCAGCCTCGCGCGCGCAGCGGCGATCCCCGGCCGCCGCGCCATGGCCTGCTCGGCCAGCTGCCGCATCACCGGCAACGCCACGCCGGCCCGCTCGGCGTATTTGGCTCCCGCCGAGTCGCTCGCCAGCTTGCGCTCGATCGATGGCGTGTGGTCATTGAAGGCCAGCAGATGCACCTCGCCCGCCGCGATCCGCTGCAGCGCCTCGTCCACCGCATCCAGGTTGTCGGCCTCGAAGCGCAGATGCACGCGCAGGTCGACGCCGCGTTCATCGCGGGTGGCGGCCAGCGTGTCGAGGATGGCGCGCCAAGTGGCCATGGAGCGCAGCCCCGGCTCCCAGGAGAGGGTGATGCCCAGGAAAGCCGTGGTGATGCCGGCGGCGAGGAGTTGCGCTTCCGAATCCCGCAGCGCCGGCAGGGTCGGCATCGGCACTCCGGGACGGGGTTGCAGCTGGCGCTCCTGCGCATCGCCATGCAGGTCGACGATGCCCGGAAGAACCAGCAACCCTTCCGCATCAAAGCGGCGCGCGCTGCCGGGCTCCGAGGCGGTGATCACGCCGTTCGAAAGGTGAACCGGCTCGCGCCGGAACGCTCCGTCCAGCAGCGCCATGCCCCCGTTGATGCTCCACACGCTCACAGCGAACTTCCTTCCTGGGTCACCATGATCTGCACCCGCCCGGCGGCGTAGCGCGACACGGTGTAGTCGATCGGATTGCCGTCCATGTCCTGGGTGAGTGCCTCGGCGAGCATCACCGGGCGCTGGGCGGATTGCTGCAGCAACGCCGCCTCCTCCTCCGTCGGCATGCGCGCCGTGAGCCTCGTCCAGGCTCGCTGGTAATCGGCCACGCCGAGGGCCTCCAGCGCCCTGGTGATGGAGCCATGGCCGGCCAAGGCCTCTGGCAGCCCATCGAAGCGCGGCAGCACGAAGTGATGGCGGCCGAGCACCACCGGACGGTCATCCGCCAGGCCAAGGCGCTCGATCGCCATCAAGGGATGGCCGAGAGGCACCCGCAGCGCTTCTGCCATGACGGGTTCGGCGGGCACGCGCTCGACAGAAACGACCCGCCCTTCCGGCTCCCGGTTCTGCGCCCGGATCAGCTCGGAGAAGCGGGTGCGCGGGCCCAGCGGGTAGTCCAGCACGTCCTCGGCCACGAAGGAGCCCCGGCCCTGCTCGATGCGCAGCAGTCCGCGGCCGGCAAGCGATTCCAGCGCGCGGCGGATCGTGTGGCGGTTGACGCCGTGACGCGCCGCAAGGGTGAGTTCCGTGGGCAAGCGGTCACCGGCGGCCAGGCCGCCGCTGGCGATCTCCGCTTCCAGCCGCTGGGCGATCTGGCGCCACAGCGCCACTCCGTCCCGCCGCAGCAGTCCGGACGTCGCGATCTTCGGATCGGCGATCTCCGTCATGGAAACTTCAAGCTCATGCGTTCATCCGAGTGGCAGTTTCAGGTTGACGGTTACGCCTGCAGACATCTAGTCGTCTATACAAATTTTACGGGATCTCGCAGCGTGACCGACAAAGCCTCCCCGACAGCCGAACGACAGCGATGGATGGCCATTCTGGCGCGGACCACCTGCACCGCCCTGCAGCAGAAGCTGGCCGATGCTCCGCCGCTGCCGCCACACCGGCGGCTGCGTGGTCCTGAAACCGGGCTGGTCATGCTGCAGGGCCGCGCCGCAGCCGTGGGCAATGCGTTCAACCTGGCCGAACTGACGGTGACGCGGTGTGCCGTCGCCCTGGACAATGGCCTGGTGGGGCACGCCTACCATGCCGGGCGTGATGTGGCCCGGGCCGAGCTGGCGGCGGTGCTGGATGCGGTTCTGCAGGACGACGCCGCGCGCCCGGCCTGGCTTTCCCAGGTGATCGAGCCTCTCGCGGAGCAGCAGGAAGCGACCGCCGCGCGCCAGCGGCGCAAGGCGGCCGCCACCAAGGTGCAGTTCATGACCATGGCGACCACGCGATGATGCGGCCCGGTTTCGCCGACCCGGTGTTTCAAGCCCAGGCCAGCTTCCGCGCCGTGCTGGAGGCGATGAGTCGTCCTGGGCGGGTGCAGTTGCTCGACCTGCCGTTGACCCCGCCGGCCGGGCTGGATCCTGCCATGGCGGCTGTTCTGCTGACCCTGGCGGATGCGGACACCAGCCTGCACCTGCCTGCGGGTGCGGAAGATGCGGCGGAGTGGACGCGGTTTCATTGTGGCAGCCCCAGCGCCGCCGTATCGGAGGCCGATTTCGTACTGGCCCTGGATGCGGTGCCGGTCCTCTCCACGCTGCGGCAAGGCACCGATGAGGCGCCGGAACAGGCGGCAACGCTGATCTGCCAGGTTGCGCTCC
Source organism: Teichococcus vastitatis (assembly GCF_003604215.1). Lineage (GTDB taxonomy): Bacteria > Pseudomonadota > Alphaproteobacteria > Acetobacterales > Acetobacteraceae > Pseudoroseomonas > Pseudoroseomonas vastitatis. The sequence goes on along the minus strand of NZ_QXGS01000039.1, from coordinate 19,558 downwards.
TGGAGGAGGATCGTGGCTGGCGCCTCACCGGTCCCGGCATAAGCGGCAGCCACCACCTGCGCGTGGCCGGCCTGCCGGCCGACTTCCTGCAGCAATGGGCGGCTCAGCGGCAGGCATTCCCGTGCGGCGTCGACGTGATCCTGTGCGCCGGACATCGCATCGCCGCGCTGCCCCGCAGCGTCCGCATCGAGGAGGCTTGAGCCATGGCCTATGTGGCTGTGAAAGGCGGCGAAGCCGCCATCGCCCATGCGCATGGCTGGATGGCCGAGTGCCGGCGCGGCAACCCGGCGGTGCCCGGCATCGGGGTCGAGCAGATCGAGGAGCAACTGGGGCTCGCCGTGGATCGCGTTATGGCGGAGGGCGCCTGTCATGACCGGAGCCTTGCGGCACTGGCGATCAAGCAGGCGCAGGGCGACCTGATCGAGGCGGCGTTCCTGCTGCGCGCCTACCGCACTACCCTACCCCGCTTCGGCCATGCCGCGCCGCTGGATACGCGCAGCATGGCGGTCAGGCGCCGCATCTCCGCAGTGTTCAAGGATCTTCCGGGCGGGCAGTTGCTGGGCCCGACCATGGACTACACGCACCGGCTGCTCGACTTCGCACTGGCGGCGGAAGCACTGGCGGAACCCGCCCCCGAAGCCGAGGCGGCGGCGGACGAGCCATTGCGCCGCGTGGCCGACATCCTGGCGGCCGACGGCTTGATGCCGGCCGAGTGCGACGCTGGGGAAGCGCCGCCGGATCTGACGCGCGAACCCATGGCCTTTCCGGCCAGCCGAGCGGCCCGGCTGCAGAACCTGGCCCGCGGCGATGAAGGGTTCCTGCTCGGGCTCGGCTACTCGACCCAGCGCGGCTATGGCAACAACCACCCATTCGTCGGCGAGATCCGGCAAGGCGAGGTGGCGGTCTGCTTCACGCCGCCGGAACTCGGCTTCGAGATCGAGCTCGGCTCCATCGTCGTCACGGAATGCGACATGGTGAACCAGTTCCAGGGGTCCAGGACGCAGCCGCCGCAATTCACGAATGGCTACGGTCTGGTGCTGGGCCGCGGCGAGCGCAAGGCGATGTCCATGGCTCTGGTGGATCGTGCTTTGAAGGCCGGCGAACTTGGCGAGGACCGGGTGGCGCCGGCTCAGGACGAGGAATTCGTCCTGATGCATTCCGACAACATTGAGGCCACCGGTTTCGTGGAGCACCTGAAGCTGCCGCATTACGTGGATTTCCAGAGCGAGCTGGAGGTGATCCGGCGCATGCGCGCGACCGCCGCGGCCCCGGCGGAGGACCGCGCATGACCCATGATCCCGGCTACAACTTCGCCTATCTGGATGAAGGCACGAAGCGGATGGTTCGCCGCGCGGTGCTGAAGGCCGTGTCGGTGCCCGGCCACCAGGTACCCTTCGGCGCCCGCGAGATGCCGCTGCCCTATGGCTGGGGCACCGGCGGCATCCAGGTCACGGCCAGTATCCTGGGACCGCAGGACACGCTGAAGGTGATCGACCAGGGAGCCGATGACACCACCAATGCCGTCTCGATCCGGCGCTTCTTCAGCCGCGTCGCCGGGGTGCGCACCACCACACGCACCCGGGACGCGACGGTGATCCAGACGCGGCACCGGATCCCGGAGATGCCGCTGCGGGAAGGCCAGGTGCTGGTGTATCAGGTGCCGATGCCCGAGCCGCTGTTTCGCCTGGAGCCGCGGCTTTCGGAAACGCGGCGCATGCACGCCCTCGCGGATTACGGGCTGATGCACGTGAAGCTTTACGAGGACATCGCGCGTCACGGCCATGTCAGCACCGCCTACAACTACCCGGTAATGGTCGCGAACCGGTACCTGATGTCGCCCTCCCCGATTCCCGCCTTCGATAACCCCAAGATGGACAACATGCCCGCGCTGCAACTCTTCGGCGCGGGACGCGAGAAGAAGATCTATGCCGTGCCGCCCTATACCCGGGTGCGCAGCCTGGATTTCGAGGACCATCCGTTCCGCCCGCATCGCGCCGACGCCGCCTGCGCCTTCTGCGGCGCGCGCGACAGCTACCTGGATGAGGTGGTCTGCGACGACCGCGGCGGCCGCATGTTCATCTGCTCCGACACCGATCACTGCGAGACCCGCCAGGAGGCAGCACGATGAGCGTTCCATTGTTGCAGGCCGAAGGCCTCAACCTGCGCTTCGGAACCACCACGGCGCTCGACGATGTAGGCCTGAATCTGCATCCCGGGGAAGTGGTGGCGATCGTGGGCGAGTCGGGCTCGGGGAAGTCCACCCTGCTCCGCGTGCTGTCGGGGCAGTTGGCGCCGGCGGATGGCAGCGTGCTGTACCGCGATGCCGATGGCCGCAGCCATCCCGTGCATGCGATGAGCGAGGCCGCGCTGCGGCGGCTGATGCGCACCGAATGGGGCTTCGTGCATCAGAGCGCGCGCGATGGCCTGCGGATGGGCGTGTCCGCAGGTGGCAATGTCGGCGAACGGCTCATGGCGGTGGGGGCGCGGAACTATGGCGGCATCCGGGCGCAGGCCGCGGAATGGCTGCGGCGCGTGGAGATCGACGACGCCCGCATCGATGACCTGCCGCGCGTCTTCTCCGGCGGCATGCAGCAGCGGCTGCAGATCGCGCGGGTGCTGGTGTCCCGCCCCCGCCTGGTGTTGATGGATGAGCCCACCGGCGGGCTTGACGTATCGGTACAGGCGAAGCTGCTGGACCTGATCCGGAACCTGGTGGCGGATCTCGGCATCGCGGTGCTCCTGGTGACGCATGACATCGCGGCGGCCCGGCTGCTAGCGCATCGTATCCTGGTGATGCGACACGGCCGCGTGGTGGAGCAGGGTCTGACCGACCGCGTGCTGGATGATCCGCAGCATCCTTACACGCAGCTGCTGGTATCCTCGGTGCTCGCCGCATGAGCCGCCGCCTCTGGACGGAAGGCTTGGGCAAGACCTTCCAGCTGCACCTGCAAGGCGGCCTCCGCATGCCGGTGCTCGACAATGTGGACATGGTGGTGGAGGCCGGCGAGTGTCTGGCCCTGTCCGGCCCCTCGGGCGCCGGGAAATCGACCCTGATGCGGTGCCTGTATGGCAATTACGGTGCGGATCGCGGCCGCATCTGGATCCGTCACGACAACCTCGATGTGGAGCTCAGCGCAGCCGATGCGCGCACCATCCGGGAAATCCGGCGCCGCAGCCTCGGCTATGTATCTCAGTTCCTCCGCGTCATTCCACGCGTGTCGGCCCTCGACATCGTGGCTGAGCCGGTCGTGGCACAGGGTAGCAGCCAGGCCGAGGCCCGGCGCCGCGCGCAGGAGCTGTTGTGCCGGCTGAACCTGCCCGAGCGTTTGCATGGCCTGCCTCCCGCCACCTTTTCCGGTGGCGAGCAGCAGCGGGTGAACCTCGCCCGTGGCTTCGCGCCGCGCTACTCGGTGATGCTGCTGGATGAGCCGACCGCCAGCCTGGATGCGGCCAACCGCGAGGTCGTGATACAGCTGATCCTGGAGGCACGCCGCAGCGGCACAGCCTTGATCGGGATCTTCCACGACGCCGATGTCCGGGACCGCATCGCCAGCCGCCTGTTCCAAGTTCAGCCGATTCAGGAACCCGCATGACCGCCGAAATCATTCTGACCAATGCGCTCCTGGTGCTGCCGGAGAAACTTCTCGACGGCACGGTGGTGCTGCGCCACGGGCGGATCGCCGAGGTGCAGCCGGGACGGAGCCGCAATCCCGCAGCGCTGGATCTTGATGGGGACCACCTGATCCCGGGCGTCATCGACGTCCACACGGATAATCTGGAACGGCAGGTCCAGCCACGCAGCTTGGCGCGCTGGCCTTCGCGTTCGGCATTCTTGGCGCATGATGCGCAGACGGCCGCCGCCGGCGTCACCACCGTGCTGGACGCGCTCTGCCTGGGCGATCTCGGCTTCGATGCGGAGCGAACCGAGACGTTCCTGAACGCTGTGAAGGACCTTGACGCGCTGCAGGAAACCGGCCTGCTGAAGAGCGAGCATTTCCTGCATCTGCGGTGCGAGCTTCCGGCCGCGGACATGCTGCCCCTGCTCGAGGGCGTCGCCGAACATCCCGCGGTGCGCATGGCCAGCCTGATGGATCATACGCCGGGTGTGGGCCAGTATGTCGACATCGAGCGGTACCGCCAGATGCGCCAGCGCGGCGGCAAATCCATCGCCGAGATCGATCGGCGCATCGGCGAACTGATCGAGCAGCGCGAGAAGCTGCGCGAACCGCAACGGCGCGCCCTGCTTGATCGCCTGGCCTATCGTCACCTGCCGCTGGCCAGCCACGATGACTGGCAGGAAGCGGAGATCGCGCAGAATGCCGCCGACGGCATCCTGATCTCGGAATTCCCGGTGTCCATGATGGCGGCGGAAACGGCGCGGCGGCATGGCATGAGCATCATCGCCGGGGCGCCCAACATCGTGCGGGGCGGCAGCCACTCGGGCAATGTTTCGGCAGCGGATCTGGTGGACCGCGCATTGGTCGATGTTCTCGCCAGCGACTACGTTCCGCCCGCCATGATCGAGGCCGCCTGGCAGGCATCCGGCCGCATCGGCCTGCCGCGCGCCATCGCGACCATCACCGCCGCACCGGCGCGCATGCTCGGCATGACGGATCGGGGCCGTTTGGAAGCGGGGCTGCGCGCCGATCTGGTGCGGATCCGGCAGTTGGGGATCATGCCCGTGATCCGTGCCGTCTGGCGCGGCGCGGAACGCGTGGCGTGACCGCCCGCCTCGCCCTGTACTGGGCGCCCGAGATCGCCGATCCGCTGCATGCGGCGGCGTCCGCCTGGCTCGGCCGTGATGCCGAAACCGGCGCCACCTGCCCGCAGCCGGTGGTGGCGGGCTTCGACCTCCATGCGGCGACCCGAGATGCCCGGCGCTACGGCTTCCATGCCACCTTGAAGCCGCCTTTCCACCTCTCCACCAGTTACCGCGCCGCCGCCGAGGCGGCGCGTCTTCTGGCTGCGCGAACCGACGCCTTCAGCTTGCCACCGCTGCGTGTTGCCGATCTGGACGGCTTTCTGGCGCTTCGCGAGGCGGAACCGTGCCCCGCGCTGCAGGCTCTCGCGGATGCCTGCGTCACGGCTCTGGATGCTCATCGCGCGCCTCCCTCGGAGGAGGAGATCCGCCGGCGCAGGCCGGAGAGCCTCGACCCGGCGCAACGGCAGTATCTGGAACGCTGGGGCTATCCGCACGTCTTCGAATGGTGGCGCTTCCACATGACGCTGTCCCGTCGCCTGACGGCGGCCGAGATGGCCCTCTTGCGTCCGGAGGCGGAAGCGCATTTTCAAGGAATCGCGGAGTGCCCGCGCAGGGTGCGGGAATTGTGCCTGTTCACGCAGGCCTCACCCGGCGCCGCGTTCCTGATCGCGGAACGCCTGCCGCTGGGCCCAGCATGAAGTCTGGCGATCAGTTGGTCAGGCAATCCATCAGGCTGATGTAGAGCCGCTCGGCGCCGGTTTCAGGGCTGGCGTCGTTGTGGATGACCCGCAGGTCCAGGCCCGGCGGCAGCTCAGCCTGCCGCCGTAGGCGCTGGGCGATGCTGTCGGCATCTTCGCGGCCGCGCTGCTGCAGCCGTTGCTGGAGGATCGCGGCGGGTGCCATCACCTGCAACACGCGCAGCCGATATCGTGGTGGCACTTCCGACAGCACGGCCCGTGACAGATTGGCCACCACGACCCGTCCGCAGGCCAGCGCCGGCTCGATTGTCTGCGGGATGCCGTAGCGCAGGCCGTGGGCCTGCCAGTGCAGCGCGAAGCCGCCATTCTGGCACAGAGCGGCAAATGTTTCCTCGCTGACCGGCTCATGGTCCTCGGCGCCGCCATGGAGGCTTGTTTCCGGCGGCCGGGTGATCAGGCGCCGCACGAACACAAACCGTTCGTCCTCGGAAAGGCGCTGCCGCACGGCGCTCAGCAAGGTGTCCTTGCCCGCGCCGGAGGGGCCCACCACCGCCACCAGTCTGCCGCTTCTGCTCGCTGCGTCATCCCTGCTCATCGCCGGGTTGTCAGCGTCATCCGCGGGATGCGCAAGGCGCCACCACGGAATGACGCGGAATTTTCATCGATGGTCAGCGCAGCGTCTGCGGCTCCTCCTCGGCCCAGTCGCGAAGCAAGGTGAAGCCCACTGCCAGCAGCACCGGTCCCAGAAACAGGCCGAGAAAGCCAAATGCCAGAACACCGCCCAATGCCCCCAGGATGGTCAGCAGCAGCGGAAGGTCGGCGCCGCGGCTGATCAGCCAGGGGCGGATCACGTTGTCGACGCTGCTGATGCCGAAGGCGCCGTAGAGCAGCAGAAAAATGCCCCACCCCACCGAGCCCTGGCTGAGCAGCCAGAGTGCCGCGGGTAGCCAGACCAGGGGTGCGCCAACAGGCAGCACGGAAATCACGCCGGCGATGACCGACAGCAGCACCGGTTGCGGAACGCCGGCGATCCAGAGCCCGAAGCCGGTCAGCAAGCCTTGTGCCAATGCTGTCCCGAGCAGGCCATAGACCACCCCAAGCGTGACATTCGCAATCAGTTGCATCAGCCGTCGTGCCTGTGGACCCGCGATGCGGCTGACCACCGCCTCGGCGCCGGCGGCCATCCGCGGGCCATCGCGATAGAAGAAGAACGACAGGAGGATGGCCAACACCAGTTCCGCAAGGCCGGACAGGATGGCGAGCAGCACGCCCAGCGCCTGCTGCGCGATGACACCGGCATAGGGACGAAGGAAGTTCGTCACCGGGCTGAAGTCGAGTTGTAGCGATGCGGACCATTGCTGCAGGTAGGCGCCGATCCAGGGAATGCCGCCGAGCTTGTCGCCCAATCCAGGAAGGCCATCCGCGATCAGGCTTTCCGCACTGGCCCGCAATCCCTGGACGTCATCGGCCCGGATCGGCGTCGCAAGCAGGATGGGCAAGCCGACCAGCAGCATCTCCAGCGCCACCATGACCAGAGCCGCCAGCGTGGGAGACAGCCTCAGGCGGTCGCGCAACGTGCGGAACGCCGGCCAGGTGCAGAATGCGAGAATGCCCGCCCAGAGCAGAGACGACAGAAACGGCCTGAGGATCAGCAAACAGCCGACCATCAGGGCCGCCAGCGCAGCCAAACCGAACAGGCGTGCCGGATGCAGGGGCCGGTCCGGTGGAGAAGGAGAGGACGTCATGGCGCATAGTTGCCCGAGCCACGGCGCTGACGCCAGCGCGACCCGTGATGCGGCTCCCTGCGTCATCGCGCGGCCCTTGCGCTCCGCCGCACCAGGTTTAGCGTGACCTCCAGAACAGGCTGGCGGATCGGGCTGATGGTCCACCGCCCGACATCACAACCGGAAGGAACCTTGCATGAAGATCGGATTCATCGGGCTCGGCATCATGGGCCGCCGCATGGCGGCGCATCTGCTGACGGCCGGGCATGAGGTGTCGGTACCGGACCGGCCGAGCTTGACGTCGGAGCAGAGGACCAGCTTCAAGGTCCTGCCCGACGCTACAGCGGTGGCACGGGAGACGGAAATCGTGATCCTGATGCTTCCGGATACGCCGGATGTCGAGCAGGTGCTGTTCGGCGCCAACGGCGTCGCGGATGGTCTCCGCGAAGGGCAGCTGGTCATCGACATGAGTTCGATCAGCCCGACGGAGACGCGCAAATTTGCCGAAACAATCAATCAGAAGGGTTGCGATTATCTCGATGCGCCGGTGTCGGGCGGTGAGGTCGGCGCCAAGCAGGCGAGCCTGACCATCATGGTTGGCGGGCCTACGGCCGCCTTCGAGCGGGCATTGCCCTTGTTCCAGGCGATGGGCAAGAACATCACCCTGATCGGTGAAACCAACGGTGCCGGCCAGACCTGCAAGGTCGCCAACCAGATTGTCGTGGGCCTGACCATTGAAGCCGTGGCGGAGGCGCTGGTGTTCGCCAGCAAGGCTGGTGCGGACCCTGCCAAGGTGCGGCAGGCGTTGATGGGCGGTCTCGCGACATCCAGGATCCTGGAATTGCACGGCGACAGAATGATCCAGCGCACCTTCGATCCAGGGTTCCGGATCAAGTTACACCAGAAGGATCTCAACCTCGCCCTGCAATCCGCGCGGGAGCTGGGCGTGGCGCTTCCGAACACCGCCTCGGTCCAGCAGCTGTTTTCCGCCTGCGTGGCCAATGGACATGGCAATCTTGACCATTCAGGACTGGTGACGGCGCTGGAAGCCATGGCTTCGCATCAAGTGGATCAGGCGCCATGACTTTCAGCATTGGCAGCCAAATTCACGCAGTTTCGGTGAAGATCGACGCAGCCTGGTGGTGAAGGTCGATTTATGATTGCCAATTGAGCGTGGTGACCGCATTTTCAGACAGCAAGCCTTCTGGCGAGATTCGTGTCTTGTCTGGCTTATTTTCCGGGTTGATATCGACAAAGAGGTGTCATGCGATTCGCCGATATCGGCCAGCAATTGCGGGCCTACCGTCTCGAATCGGGGCTGCGGGCGGAGGAGATCGCCGCGCGCCTTGGTGTGTCGCGCGCGGCCCTTTATCGCTACGAGAAGGGCGAGGTCATCAAGCTGGACACGATCCGGCGCCTGGCCGAGCTGCTGAAGATTTCGCCTTTGTCGCTGCTGGGTATCGGGGTCGAGTATTTTTCCCGCCCGATCGCCTTCCAGGAGCGCCTGCGCCAGGTCGAGGAACAATCCGATCAGACCCTGCAGGTCGGTGAGGCCGTCTGTTATCCGACCACCACGGATGCCTTCGACGGCGCATTGGCCGAAGCCTGGGCGGAAGTGGCCGACAATGCCAGCGAGCGCGTGGCGGCGCGCGCCGCAGCGGATCAGGCCATGGGCCTTCTGACCGCCCGCAAGAAGCTGCACCAGTCCCGCCGCGCCAACATCATCGCCATGTTGTCGGAAGCGGCGCTGCGGAATTTCCTGACCGAGGGCGTCGCCGCAGGCCTGGCCGTTTCGGAACGAACCCGGACGCGGTGCAGGCTGGCGGCGCGGGCGGAGGCCGAAAGCATCGCGACCCTGATGGAGAGCGTGCCGATCGGCTTGCAGATCGGGCTGCTGGCGGTGGAGCCGGCCGGCAATTTCCTGGTGATGCGCGGCCGGGAACGGGCGCATGTGTGCACCAGCCCCTTCCCGGCCGACATGACAGCATCCCAGGTCACGGGTGTGGGCACCATCACCGCGGCCGATGAAGCCGTCTCGGTGCATCAGCGCGTCGCCGAAGCGGCGTGGCGCAACGCGCTGAAGGGATCGGCCGCCGCCGCTCGGGTGCGGGATCTGATCCGCGAGATCGGCCCGCGCTGAGCCGGCTCCGGCCGGTCAGACCAGCGACAGCCTTGCTTCCAACACATCGTCATCCGCGTCGGAGCGGGTGACGGTGAAGCCTAGCGCCTTCACGAAGGCGATCATCGGCCGGTTGTCGGCCAGCACCTGCCCGGTCACGGTTTTCAGGCCCTGGCTGCGCGCCCATTCCATAAGGCGCTGCATCAGGTGCCGGCCGAGGCCCTGGCCTTTCCATTCCGGCAGGGTAACCACGGCGAACTCGCCTTCCAGCCGTCCGGGCTCGCGGATCAGCCGCGCCACGCCGGCGGTCCGTGGAGGCTCCCCGGCGCGCGCCTCAGTGGCCACGAACGCCATTTCGCGGTCGTAATCGATCTGCGTCAGCCGGACGATCTGCGCAGCGGGCAGTTCCTTCAGTTGATTGAAGAAGCGCCAGCGTACATCTTCCCGCGTCAGGCTGCGGAAAGCCTCGGCATGGGCGGCGGCATCTTCTGGCCGGATCGGCCGAACCAACAGGCTTCGCCCATCCCGCAGGGTCCAAGGCCGAGCGAGTTCGGCCGGATAGGGGGAGATGGCAAGTTGCGCCAGCGTGCCGGATGGCCGCAGCACGGCCGAAGCGTCCAGCGCGGTGACGCCCTGCGGGTCGGCCCATAACGGGTTGATGATCAGGTCCTCGATCATCGGAAAATCGACGGCGATCTGCGACAGGCGCACGGCGGTGTCGGCAATTTGTGCAACATCCACCGCTGGATGGTCCCGGAACCCTTCCAGGAGCCGAGCCCCGCGGGTCCGGCGGATCAGCGCCAGGGCGAGGTTGCGGTTCAAGGGTGGCAGGTCATAGGCGACATCGGGCTCGAAATCGGAGGCGGTGCCGCCGCGCCCATAGCTGATCCAGGGTCCGAACATCGGGTCGTCGCCCAGGTGGAAGCGCAGTTCATGCCCGCGCTGCCCGCCCCCCGCCAGCTTCTGCACCAGAAAGCCATCCAGCCGCGCATCCGGGCGCAGCTGGTGGACCTGCTTCAGCATCTGCGCCGCGGCGGCGCGCAGGCTGGCCACGTCCTTGAGGCCGAGTGCGACGCCCCCCACTTCGGTCTTGCGTGGCAGGTCGGGGCTCAGGATCTTGAGAACCACTGGAAAACCAAGGCGCATGGCCGCCCGGACTGCCGCCTCGGAGTCGGCGGCCTGCAGACCCGGCACGACGGGCTGCCCATAGGCCTGCAGGATCTGCAGCACTTCCAGCTCGTTCAGCCCGCGGCGTCCGTCGGTTCGCGCCTGTTCCAGGATTCGGCCGACCGCCTCCCGATCCGGCGCCAGTTCCAGCACTTCGCGCGGCGGCAACTCGGCCGCCGCCGCGCGGTTGCGGCGATCCGCCGCCAGGTGAAGGGCGCCCCGCACGGCGGCTTCCGGCGTGGCGAACACGGCGATGCCACCTTCCAACAGCCTCCGGGCCGGCGCAGCGCCCGCCTCCCCCAGCCATCCCACCAGGATCGGTGCTCCTCGCGTGGCCTTGGCCGCCGCGGCCAGTCCCGACGCCACGGCCTCCGCGCCGGAGCCCGGCAATGGAGCATGCACGACGATCACGGAATCGACGCCCCTCACGGCTGCCACGAGGCTGGCGGCCTCAGCCAGCCGGTGGCTCTGGCTCGGTGGCAGCACGAGCGGGTTGCCGAGGCTGGCGAGGGGCTGGTCCAGCATCAAGGCCAGGGGCCCGCGCACGCTGTTGTCCCAATCCGCAAGTCGCCCGCTGCCTTGCAGCACGGCATCGGCCGCGAGGTAGGCCGGACCCTGGCCATTCGCCACGATCGCGATGCGGTCCCCGGCGACGCCGGCCTCTCGCTGCCCCTGTCCCGGCTTCAATCGCGCCAACGTCTCGGCTGCGGACAGCAGATCCTCAAGGCCGGATACGCGGAGCACCCCCGCCCGCCGCAACGCGGCCTCCATCACCGCATCGGCGGCGGCGCCGCGATCCATCTGAGAACCGCCCTGATGGCCGCCCGGGCGGATGGCGATGACCGGCCTGGTCCGGGCCGTGGCACGCGCGGCCGAGATGAACATCCGGCGGTTCTTGATCCGGCGCAGGTCCAGCAGCACCGCCCCTGCCCGGGTGTCGCGCGCCAGCCAGTCGAGGGCCAATGCGAAGCCCAGGCCGTGATTGGTGCCGAGCCCGATGACGTGGCTGAAGCCTAGCTTTTCACCGGCGGCCCAGTCGATGATGGTACGGGCCATGGAGGGCGACTGGGTCAGCAGCGCCAGCCGGCCCGGCTTCGGCGTCACGTGGCTGAGGCTGGCATTCAGCCCGATGCCGGGCAGGCAGAGTCCGAAGCTGTGGGCACCGAGGGCCCGTACGCCGGTGCGCTCGGACAGGGCAGCCAAGTCGGGGGATGCCACGGGGACGATCGCGGCGAAGCAGCCGCGCGCCGCGAGATCGATCATGCCTTGCTCCTGCCGGCCCGGCGGCAGGCAGATCACGGCGAGGTCGGGTGCTTCCGGCAGTTGCGCGATGGAAGGGGCCTCGGTCAGGCCCGCGGCCGCCAGCCCGACGCTGTGGAGCTGGCCCTGGAACCCGCCGGCCGCCAGGTTGGCCGCCAGCAGGGCGGCTTCCGGCAGCGCCGGATCGGCCAGCAGCACCACCGAGCGGGGGTGGAACAAGGCGGCCTCACGGAAGCCGGTCTGGCGGCGCGGCAGGGCGAGCGGAAGGTCCATGCCGACTATCGTGTGGCCTGCCCGCGGCGGCGTCGCAACATGAACTCGCATGTGGATGGCTGGAAACCGCGCCACAACCACGGTAGAGCGGCCCCAACCGCCGGGAAGCCTGTCGCGGGCGTGACAGGCACCCCGGGTTGCCGCGCCGTAATGCCGCCCTTATAGCCCACCTCGACGCCTGAGAGGTTCCTGACCTTGGCCACGATTGCGACACTTCCCGATGTTGCCGACAACCCGGCGATTGCGGCGCAGGAGAAGCTTCTTTCCCTGCCGCTGACAGAGACACGGCGCATGGCGGACGCCATCCGGGCCCTGACGATCGATGCGGTGGAACAGGCCAAGTCCGGGCATCCCGGCATGCCGCTCGGCATGGCCGACGCCGCCACGGTCCTGTTCAGCAGGTTCATGAAGTACGATGCGGCGGATCCCCGCTGGGCCGATCGCGACCGCTTCGTGCTGTCGGCCGGCCATGGCTCCATGCTGCTGTACGCGTGGCTGCACCTGTCCGGCCATGGCGGCATGGCGGTCGAGGACCTCCGGCGCTTCCGCCAGCTGCATTCCGTGGCCGCGGGCCATCCGGAGTTCGGCGAGCATCCGGCGATCGAGACTACCACCGGCCCGCTCGGCCAGGGACTGGCCAATGCGGTGGGCATGGCGCTGGCCGAGCGCCACCTGGCTGCCCGCTTTGGCAAGAGCCTGGTGGACCACCGCACCTGGGTGATCGCCGGCGACGGCTGTCTGATGGAGGGCATCAGCCACGAGGCAGCATCCCTCGCCGGGCATTTCGGCCTGTCGAAGCTGTGCGTGCTGTGGGACGACAACGGCATCTGCATCGATGGTGAGGTCAGCCTGACCTCGTCCGACGACGTGCTGAAGCGCTTCCAATCCTATGGCTGGGCGGTGAAGCGGGTCGACGGGCATGACCCAATCGCGGTGGAAAAGGCGCTGGAAGGCGCCGTGCGCAGCCGCAAGCCCACGCTGATCGCCTGCCGCACGATCATCGGCTTCGCCGCGCCGACCAAAGCCGGCACCGCCGGCAGCCATGGCAGCCCGCTTGGCGCCAAGGAAGCCGAGGCCGCCAAGCAGGCGCTGGGCTGGACCAGCGAACCGTTCGAGGTGCCCGAGGACATCAAGTCCAACTGGGAAGCCGCCGGACGCCGCTCCGCCGGAACACGCCGCTCCTGGCTGAAGCGCCTCGCGAACCATCCTCAAAAGGCGGATTTTGAGCGCGCCATGGCAGGCAAGCTGCCGGATGGGTGGCACGAAGCCGCCGCGGCCTTCCGCCAGCGCCTGGCCGAGGAGAAGCCGAAGGCGGCCACCCGCGTTTCCAGCCAGAAGGCGCTCGAGGTGCTGGTGCCGGCCATCCCGGAACTGGTGGGCGGCTCGGCCGACCTGACCGGGTCCAACAACACCAATGTCCGGGGAATTCCGGTGCTGTCGCCGGCCAATCTCGGCGGGCGCTATATCCACTGGGGCATCCGCGAGCACGGAATGGCGGCGGCCATGAACGGCATGGCCGCGCATGGTGGCGTTATTCCCTATTCCGGCACCTTCCTAGCCTTCGCTGACTACATGCGGCCGTCGATCCGCCTTGCGGCGCTGATGCGCGTGCGGGCGATCCACGTGCTGACGCATGACAGCATCGGCCTCGGCGAGGATGGCCCGACGCACCAGCCGGTGGAAACCCTGGCTAGCCTGCGCGCCATGCCGAACCTTTGCGTGTTCCGCCCCGCCGATGCGATGGAAACGGCCGAGTGCTGGGAACTGGCGGTGCAACGCGCCGATGGACCGTCGGTTCTGGCCCTGTCCCGCCAGAACCTGCCGGCGCTACGGGGCGAGGCGGGCGAGAACCGCAGCGCCCGCGGCGGCTACGTCCTCGCGGAGGCCAGCGGCCCTCGTGCCGCGACCCTGATCGCGACCGGCTCGGAGGTGCAGCTGGCGATCGCTGCCCGCGAGACCTTGGAAGCCGAGGGCGTGCCCACAGCGGTGGTGTCCCTGCCCTGCTGGGAGCTGTTCGCCCTACAGGATGAGGGCTACCGCGCCGGCGTTCTCGGCACGGCGCCCCGCATCGGCATCGAGGCCGCGCTTGGCTTCGGCTGGGATCACTGGCTGGGTCCCGACGGGGTCTTCATCGGCATGACCGGCTTCGGCGCCTCGGCCCCGGCCGAGGATCTGTTCCGGCACTTCGGCATCACCGCCGAGGCCGTGGTCGCTGCGGCTCGCCGCAAGCTGACCTGATACGTTTCACCCCATCCCAGCAAGATCGAGAAGGGAACGACACCATGGCTGTCAAGGTCGCGATTAACGGGTTTGGACGTATCGGGCGCCTCGTGCTGCGCGCCGCCATCGAGAGCGGGCGTGACGACGTCGAGTTCGTCGGCATCAACGATCTCGGCTCGGTCGAAGCGAATGCGCACATGTTCCGCTACGACAGCGTGCATGGCCGCTTCCCCGGCGAGGTGCGCGTCGAGGGCGACACGCTGCACATCAGCGCCAATGGCCGCCAGTACGCGCCCATCAAGGTGAGCGCCGAGCGCGATCCGACCAAGCTGCAGTGGCAGGGCGTCGATGTCGCGGCCGAGTGCACCGGCATCTTCACCAAATCCTCCGACGCGGCGAAGATCCTGCAGTCCGGCGCGCGCAAGGTGCTGGTCTCCGCCCCCGTGACCTGGGGCGAGGAACTGGCCGATGAGAGCGCGCAGGCCACCATCGTCTATGGCGTCAACCACAAGGTCCTGAAGCCCGAGCATAAGATCGTCTCGAACGCTTCCTGCACCACCAACTGCCTGGCGCCGATCGCCAAGGTGCTGCATGAGAAGTTCGGCATCGAGCGTGGCTACATGGTGACGATCCACGCCTATACCGGCGACCAGCGCACCGTGGACACGCTGCACAAGGACCTGCACCGGGCCCGCGCCGCTGCCGTTTCCGCCATCCCGACTTCGACGGGCGCGGCCAAGGCCGTGGGCCTGGTGCTGCCGGAGCTGAAGGGCAAGCTGGACGGCACCGCCATCCGCATCCCGACGCCGAACGTCTCGCTCGTTTCGCTCGACTTCGTGCCGAAGAAGACCGGGCTGACCAAGGACGAGATCAACGCCGCGATGAAGGCGGCGGCCGAGGGCGAGCTGAAGGGCATCCTCGGCTACAACACCGCGCCGCTGGTTTCCATCGACTTCAACCATGACTCGCACTCCTCCACCTTTGATGCGACGCAGACTCAGGTGGTCGATGGCGGGCTGGTGCGCGTGATGAGCTGGTACGACAACGAGTGGGGCTTCTCGAACCGCATGTCGGACACGGCCGCCCTGCTCGGCAGCCTGTAAGGAAGAGGCGCAGCAGATGGCCCGCTTTCGGACACTCGATCAGCTCGAACCCGCCGGCAAGCGGGTTCTGCTGCGCGCTGACCTGAACCTGCCGGTGCGCGGCGGGAAGATCACTGACCTGACGCGCATCGAGCGCCTGGCGCCCACCCTCCGCGAACTGGCGGACAAGGGAGCCAAGGTGATCGTGTGCAGCCATTTCGACCGGCCAAAGGGCAAGCGGGTGCCCGAGATGTCGCTGAAGCCGATGGCGGAAGCGTTGTCCCAGGTGCTCGGCAAGCCGATCGCCTTTGCCGAGGACTGCATCGGCCCGGCCGCCGAACAGGCGACCGCGGCGATGAAGGATGGCGAGGTGCTGGTACTGGAGAACACCCGCTATCACGCCGGTGAGGAGAAGAACGATCCAGCCCTAGTCGAGGGCTTGGCGAAGCTGGCGGACGTGTTCGTCAATGACGCGTTCTCCGCCGCCCATCGGGCGCATGCCAGCACCGAGGGCGTGGCCCGCAAGCTGCCGGCCTATGCCGGACGCCTGATGCAGGCGGAGCTGGAAGCGCTGGATGCGGCGCTGGGCAATCCGGCACGGCCCGTGGTCGCCATCGTTGGCGGCGCGAAGGTGTCCACCAAGCTCGACCTGCTCGGCAATCTGTCGAAGAAGGTGGACGTGCTGGTGATCGGCGGCGCGATGGCGAACACCTTCCTGGCCGCGCAGGGCAAGTCCATGGGCAAATCGCTGCAGGAAGGCGAGATGCACGACACCGCCCTGCGCATCCTGGAGGAGGCCAAGGCCGGTGGTTGCGAGATCCTGCTGCCAGATGATTTGGTGGTGGCGGCAGCCTTTGCGGCCAACGCGGCGCATCGCACGGTTCCGGCCGATGGCGTCCCCCCTGACATGATGGCGTTGGATGTGGGCCCCGCAACGGTCGCCGCCGTCGAGGCGCGGCTGAAGAAGGCGTCCACCCTGGTGTGGAACGGTCCGTTCGGCGCCTTTGAAATCCCGCCCTTCGACACGGCGACGGTGCAGGTCGCACAGACGGTGGCTGGGCTGACCACATCGGCGGGGCTGAAGAGCATCGGCGGCGGCGGCGACACGGTGTCGGCGCTGCGCCATGCCGGGGTGTCCGACCGGATGACCTACGTGTCCTCGGCCGGCGGAGCCTTCCTGGAGTGGCTGGAAGGCAAGGAATTGCCGGGCGTCGCGGTACTGGAAACCGCCTGAAGCCAGGAAAGGCCCCGCAGCCATGCGGGGCCTTTCCTTCTGATGGCCAACTCTTCTGGCCGGCCCGGGGTAGCGATCTGCCCCGCAAGGGTCCACATTCCGCGCATCGATGACTCGCAAGGAGATGCGCGATGTACAAGGACGTCCAGCTTCATATCGACGGACAATGGCGCGCGGCGACCGGCGGTCGCACCATTCCCGTGTTGAACCCGGCCACGGAAGAGCAGATCGGCACCGTACCGCATGCCAGCGAAGCCGATCTGGATGAGGCTCTGGCTGCCGCCGAACGCGGCTTCCATATCTGGCGCAGGGTCTCGGCCTTCGATCGTTCCAAGCTGATGCGCAAGGCTGCTGACCTGCTGCGCGAGCGGGCCGACAGCATTGCCCGCGTGATGACCATGGAACAGGGCAAGCCCCTGGCCGAGGCACGCATGGAAACCATGGCGGCCGCCGACACCATCGACTGGTTCGCCGAGGAAGCCCGCCGCGCTTATGGCCGCGTGGTGCCGGCACGCGCCGAGGGCGTCTATCAATTGGTGGTCAAGGAGCCGGTGGGTCCGGTGGCGGCCTTCACCCCCTGGAACTTCCCGATCAACCAAGTCGTACGCAAGCTGTCGGCTGCGCTGGCGACCGGATGCTCGATCATCGTCAAGGCGCCGGAAGAGACCCCAGCATCGCCGGCCGAACTGATCCGCTGCTTCCTGGACGCCGGCCTTCCCAAGGGCGTGGTGGGCCTTGTCTATGGCGTGCCGGCGGAGATCTCATCCTACCTCATCCCGCATCCGGTGATCCGCAAGGTGACGTTCACTGGATCGACCCCGGTGGGCAAGCACCTGGCGGAGATGGCGGGCAAGTACATGAAGCGAGTCACGATGGAGTTGGGCGGCCATGCCCCGGCCATCGTCTTCGACGACGCCGACGTTGAGCATGCCAGCAAGACTTTGGCAGGCAGCAAGTTCCGCAATGCGGGGCAGGTTTGCGTGTCGCCGACCCGTTTCCTGGTGCAGGAGAAGGTATTCGACCGCTTCGTCGATCAGTTCGTGGCGCATGCCAAGGCCCTGCGCGTCGGCAACGGCCTGGAAGACGGCGTGCAGATGGGTCCGCTGGCGAATGATCGCCGCATCCCGGCCATGGAATCCCTGGTGGCCGATGCCCGGCAGAAGGGCGCTGAAATCCGCACCGGCGGCAATCGGATCGGCAACAAGGGCTATTTCTACGAGCCCACGGTGATCACTGGCCTGACGCGCGAGATGCGGGCCATGAATGATGAGCCGTTCGGGCCGCTGGCGCTGATGGTGCCGTTCCGCGATTTCGATGAAGTGGTGGAGGAGTCGAACCGTCTGCCTTACGGCTTGGCAGCGTACGCCTTCACGAAATCGGCCAAAACGGCCAACGCCATCGCATCGCAGGTCGAGACCGGTATGATGACGATCAATCACCTCGGCCTCGCGTTGCCGGAAGTGCCTTTCGGAGGCATCAAGGATAGCGGCTACGGCTCGGAAGGTGGTTCCGAAGCGATCGAGGCCTACCTGAACACCAAATTCGTGACGCAGGCTGGCATCTGACAAGCGGGGCCCCGGCGTCAGCCGGGGCCTTCACTGTTCCGTGGTGGTTTCCCGGCTGACGAGAACCTTGTCGATCCGTCGTCCATCCATGTCGACGATCTCGAAGCGCCAGCCTGCCCAGACGATGCGGTCCCCTTCCCTGGGAATTCGCTGCAGCAGGGACAGCATCAAGCCGGCTACGGTATGGTAGCTGCCTTCGCTGGGCAGTTCCGGAAGCTCAAAGCGTGATTTCAGTTCGTCACTCGGCATCATGCCATCCAGCAGGATGCTGCCATCGTGTCGTTGCACTAAACCCCCGATCATCGGCACTGACATGGGGCCGAGTTCCCCGACGATCGCCTCTAACAGGTCAGAGGCGGTAACCACTCCTTCGAAGCTGCCATACTCATCCATGACCATAGCAATGCCCAATGGATCCGTGCGCAGCCGCGCGAGTGCATGAAGACCCGAAAGGTTTTCGGGGAGGATGATAGGGTTCCGTATGGCTGCGGCGAGATCCATGTCTCCGCCTGCGAGCATCTGATCTAACAGGTCCTTGGTCGCAACAATACCGACCACGTTGTCGATGCGGCCTTCCGCCACCACAAAGCGGGTCACCTGGCTCGCCCGCAACCGAGTTGCCAACTCCTGCTGATCCGCTGATCGGTCAATCCAATCCACTTCTGTGCGGGGCGTCATCAGCGCACGGACCGGCTTGTCAGCCAAGCGGAGAACGCGCTCGATCATCTGGCGTTCCTCGGTTTCTAAGGCACCCGCTTCCGCGCCTTCAGCCACTGCGGCTTTTACTTCCTCCTCAGTAATGGTGGAGGAGGCAGGTTTGGCGGCGCCCAGGAGACTGAGCACCAGAGATGATGAGCGGGACAACAGCCAGACCATCGGAGCGGCGATGCGAGACAGCAAGGCCATGGGAGGCGCCATCACCACAGCAACAGCTTCCGGATCGCGGAGCGCCAGCTGCTTTGGAACCAACTCGCCAATGATTAAGGAAAGATAGGTGATGCCTAGAACAACGAGCCCTAGGGCCAGTTGGGTAGCGTAAGGCTCCACACCGGGTATCACACCTAGGACGTCGGCAAACCGTTGTGCAATGCCCTGGCCGGCGAAAGCGCCCGCCAACACGCCAACGAGCGTTATGCCAACTTGCACAGTAGGGAGAAAGCGCTGGGGATCTTCTGTTAAAGATAGAGCAGTCGCCGCACCGCTGCGGCCAGCCCTCAACATGGTCAAGAGACGCGTGCGCCGACAAGAAACAATGGCAAGCTCACTCATGGCAAAGACACCATTGAGCAGGACCAACAGGAGAATGACTGAAAGTTCGAGCACGAGGTTCATAGTGCCGCTTGTGCCATGCGATGATGCACTCCGCTTGTAGCGGGTGATCCTTCAGCAGTCATCCTGAAGCTTTAACGAGGACTGCCCTGTGCCACCCGCGGCAGAGGTTCTTCATACAGTGCGCGTTTGAAAGGATGGCATTGCTTGGATGCGGGGACAGGATTTGAACCTGTGACCTTCAG
>NZ_QXGS01000038.1 GCF_003604215.1 Teichococcus vastitatis | reverse complement strand
TCATCCGAGATCAGGGGCTTCGCCATGACCGGCAGATCGGCGCAGCCTTGCCGCTTTTCCAGGTTTTGAAAGGCGCTGTTAAACCGGAAATATCATGACTCCTGTCCTTGCCGCGATCATCTTCATCGTTCTGTCGCCCAGCGCTGGCACCCGCTTGCGGTTTTCTCGTGCGAAAGCGTGCTGGAGTGTTCATCAGGTGCTGCCCCAATGCGTGATGAGGCCGCCATCGCTCGTCCAGGTCTCGCCGGTAATGGCGTTTCCTTCATCAGACCCCAGGAACGGGGCGAGGCAAAGGTTCGCTCGATGATCCAGCGATGGCGGCCCAGGCGGTCGCTGCTCTCAATGGCGCGCGCCTAGCAATCCTGACGGCAGCGGCGTTGATCACAGCCTTAGTCGGCCGGCAGTGCCGCCAAGCCACTCTCGGTGAAGCGGGTGAGGCGGGCGTCCGACCCTGGAGCAGTGACCCAACTGCAGGTAACGGCGGCTCACATAACAGAGATAGCTCAAAGCGGCAGCCGGAACAGTCCCTGCCATCCCCGGCCCCTTCTCCATGGCATGTTCAGATGCTCTAGCCTGGACAACTTCCTGAACGGCTGACGCCGGCCGCAAGCTTGTTGAACAGCCATGTCTTCACAGCAGATGCTCGATACGGATTGGCAGTTTGCGTACCCGCTTGCCCGTCGCATGAAAGATAGCATTGGCTACGGCCGCCGAGACGCCGACCATCGCAACCTCCCCCAATGATTTTAGGCCGATGCTGTTGAACAGTGGATCAGGCTCGTCGATGAAGCCGACCTCGATATCGCCGATGTCGGCGTTAACCGCGACAACGTACTCGGCAAGATCGTTGTTGAGGAAGCCACCATAGCGTGGGTCGATCTCGGTTGCCTCCCTAAGCGCGTGGCTCACGCCCCAGACAACGCCACCGCGGACCTGGCTGGCCGCAGTGCGCGGGCTGATGACGCGCCCACAATCGGCAATGCTGACGACGCGGGGAACGCGCACGCGGCGCGTGCGTGGCTCGACACGAACCTCGACGAAATGGGCGATGTAGCTCATCGTCGTGAAGCTCGGATAGGCCGGGCCGGTGACAGCGTAGCCCCCGGCACGCATCCGCTCCAGCGCGGAGGCATCTTGTCCAGGACCGAGTTGCGACACCTCGACCTCAACGAAGGGGCGACGCACAGCAGCGATCTGCTGATGCAGCGTGCCGGCGACTCGCCGGCCGTTGAGCAGCTCAGCCACCGCCAAGCGCATGCGCTTGACAGCCTGAACCGCGAGCGGCAGCGCACTGGCAGATCCCCAGGAGCCCGCCGTGAGGTGCTGGGGCGCCGCAGTGGTGTCGCCGATCAGAACCTCGAGGCGACGATCATCGATCTGCAACTCGCGCGTCAGCACCGCAGCGAGCGCGGTACGAATACCCTGGCCGAATTCGTGACCAGCCACCGCGAAGCGCGTGCCGCCATCTGCTCTGATCCGCAGTGTCGCAATCGCGGGATGGATCAGCGTGGGGTACAATCCGCAGGCAACGCCCCATCCAGTCTGGGTGCCGTCCGCATCTGTCATCGATCCCGGCTCAGCCCTTCTGCGCGACCAGCCGAACCGTTCTGCGCCGATGCGCAGGCAGTCATTGAGGAAGCGGGAGGATAGAGGCCGGCCATTGTGAACATCGATGCGGGTATCGTTAGCCATACGGAAGGCGACTGGATCGCGTCCGAGTTGATAAGAGAGCTCGTCAACCGCGCTCTCGAAGGCGAAACAAGCCGGATGCTCGTATGGTGCCCGCATGTGGCCCGGCGCCTGTGTGTCCGTGCGGATGTTCGCGGCTGCCCCGTGATAATTGGCGATTCCGTACAACCGCATGGCTCCCTCATGGTACTGGCCTGCGGGAAAGCCGCCACTGCGCGAATTCTGCTGTTCGACCTCGTAGTGTACGGCGGTCATGATACCGCTGGCATCGGCGCCGAGCCGGATGCGGTGCCGGCTGTGCGGCCGGAAGGTCGCGAGATGGAAGATCTGACCGCGTGGCGTAACGAGCTTGACCGGCCTGCCCGTCAACATCGCCGCACGAGCGACCAGGGCGGTTTGTCGCTGAACCCAGCCCTTCTGCCCGAAGGCACCGCCGACGGTCGGGCTCTTGACGTCAACGATTGCTGGATCAAGCCCTAACGTCCGGGCGACCGCCACCTTGATCGCGCCGGCGTTTTGGGAGCCTTCATGGATGAGCAGCCGCCCGTCCGCCCAGACGGCGGTGGTCGACAGCAACTCGATGGGATTGTGGTGCTGGGTTGGCGACTCGTAGCTCGCCTCCACGACCATCGCTGCGCCGCCAAGCGTGCGGGCCGCATCGCCCACCGTGACATCTCGGGCAGGCTCGCGAACGCCGCCTGGGCTGTCCATCATGGCACTGAACGGCTCGGTCTCAACGCGTATCCGAACCGCCTCGGCGCCTTCGATCGCGGCTTCCAGCGTTTCCGCGATGACGACCACGAGCGGTTCGCCGCGAAACGCGACCTGCGTCACGAGCCCCGGACGCGGCGAGCCAGGCATATCGACGGCCTGAGGCGCAGGTGGGAAATCTGCAGGGGTGAGGATGCGTAGCACGCCCGGAACCCGCAGCGCGGCCTCGGTATCGAGCGCCGCCACCCTGCCCCTGACGACCGGCGAGGGGACGGTCATCGCATGGAGCAGGCCAGGAAATCTCACATCCGCCGCATAGGCGGCCGTGCCCTTGACCTTCTCCAGGGCATCGGCCCGGGGCCGGTCGGGGAAAGGCTGGGCAGGCATCAGCGCCTCCTTTCGGCAGCAATGAGCAATGCGTCGGCCACGGTACGTGCGCCGAGCTCGAGCTTAAAGGCGTTGTGACGTCCGGCGCGTGCCTCGCGGAAGGATGCGTGACCGGCGGCGAGTGCGAGCTCGGGCGTCAGACGCTCGCCGGCGAGCAGGCGTTCGGCGTCCGGTGCACGCCAAGGCCGGGTTGCGACCCCGCCGAGTGCGATCCGGCTCTGCTGGATTCGCTCGCCATCGAAGTCGAGCACAACCGCTGCCGAGGCCAGCGCGAAGGCGTAGGATTCACGGTCACGGATCTTGTGATAGGTTGAGACCCGCCCGGCATTTGTCTTCCTCACCACGATTGCCGTGATCATCTCGCCCCGGGCGAGCGTGAACTCCAAGTGCGGCGCATCACCCGGCAGGCGATACAGCTCGCCTGCCGGCACCGATCGCGACCCATCTGGACCAAGCACTTCGATCATAGCGTCCACGGCAACGAGCGCCACCGGCCAGTCGCCTGGCGAAACGGCGGTACAGGCCTCGCTGGTGCCGAGCACGGCCTGGCCGCGGTCGAGCCCGCCAATGGCCGCGCAGCCGCTCCCGGGCTCGCGCTTGTTGCACGGATAGATTCCACCGGCGCCGTTCCGGAAATAGGGGCAGCGTGTACGCTGCAGCAGGTTGCCGCCAACGGTTGCCATGTTGCGCAACTGCTGGGACGCCGCTTTGGCCAGGGCCTCGGCCAATACCGGATGATCGCGCGAGACGACCGCATCCGCCGCCACCGCGCTCATGGGCGCGAGCGCCCCGAAGCGCAACTGGCCGCCGTCAGTCTCGATGCGGCTGAGGTCAGCGATGCCGGAGATGTCGATGACTTGGCGCGGCTGCTCGATGTTGAGCTTCATCAGGTCATAAAGGGTAGTGCCTCCTGCTATGAAGCGGGTGTCCGCACCGGCCTGCGCCGCCGCGTTCACCGCTTCCCGCACCGTTTTCGGACGAACAAGGCTGAACGGGTGCATGTCAGCCGCGCCTCATTTTGGAGGCGGCGTCCTCGATGGCGGCAACGATGCCAACATAGGCGCCACAGCGGCAGATATTGCCACTCATGTATTCGCGAATGCGCTCGCGCGAAGTGGCGTTACCCTCCGCGACACAGGCCACGGCCGCCATAATCTGTCCAGGCGTGCAATAGCCGCATTGGAGCGCATCATGATCGATGAAGGCCTGCTGCATCGGATGGAGGGCGTCTCCCGCCGACAGGCCCTCGATCGTCAGGACCTCCCGCCCATCGGCCTTGGCGGCGAGCGTCAGACAGGATGCGACGCGGCGGCCGTCCAGGTGAATGGTGCACGCGCCGCACTGGCCGTGATCGCAGCCCTTCTTCGCTCCGGTCAGCCCGAAGCGCTCGCGCAGCAGATCGAGTAAGGAAGTGCGCGCATCGGTCGTCACCTCCACGGATCTGCCGTTGATCCACGTGCGAACAGCTACGGTATGATCCGGCAGAATTCCAGATTGGGCCAGCTGGACGCTGCCTACTCCGGTGGACATAGCGCCAGTTGCCATAGCGGCCCCTGCCCCTAGCGCAGTTCGTCGGGTCACTGAGAAGGAACCGTCGGTGGCCTTGTCAGGCGCGGAGCGACGCTCGCCTTCCGTCAAGATGCTGCTTTGCCGGCTCATTGGTCCGCTCCATCTTCTGTGCGGTCAACTGATCGGTCTGCCCGCCACCATGCTGTCGATTAGCAGCGTCCTGTAGCGGCGGGCGATGCCCGGGCCGCCACTGGCCCGGCGGAGGAGAGCAGACTTGAATGCGTGTCGTTTATAGCGCTGCTACCGAGCATCGGCTTGCCAACGGCTCCATCGATTTTGCACGATCCTCCACGATGCGTGGCGTTGAACAGGAGCACGCATTATCATTGGCGATGCAGGAGGTACGAATGCATCAGCTCATGCAGGCGATCGAGGCCTATGCCAGGCACCATGCCAATGATAGCGGTTTGGCACTGACACCAGTACCGGGCGTTCGGATGAAGGTCTTCTCACAGCCGAGCAGCCGGTTCGACGCCGTGTATCGGCCATTGGTGTGCCTCATCCTGCAGGGTGCGAAGCAACTCGTCATCGGCAAGGAAGAGCGCTTGGCGCGCACTGGGCAAACATTGATCGTGAGCGCCGATGTTCCGGTCGCGGCGCGCATTGTGGAAGCGAGTCCGAAGAGGCCATATATCGCCATGGCCATCGACCTCGACGTGGCGCTCCTGCGCAAACTCGCTGCGCAGTTGGGGGCAGCACCGTCGAAGCCGTTTCAACACATGCGCACGATGTTCGCTGTCGATACGGAAGCTGCTGCACTAGACTGTGCAGCGCGGCTGGTCCAACTCATCGACCGGCCGGGGGCCATCCCTTTGCTACGGCCGGGCATTATGCAAGAACTGCATTATTGGCTATTGTCGGGGCCACACAGCGCTGCGTTAAGCACCCTCGCTAATCCGGACGGCTATGCATATCGCCTCACCCCGGCGATCTCAATCCTGCAGGCGGAATTCCGATCGCGGCTCACCATCGACCGCCTTGCCGCGGCAGCCGCCATGAGCGCCTCCAACTTCCACAAGCACTTCAAGCAAGTCACCTCGTTAACGCCCGGGCAGTACCAGAAGTATCTCCGCCTGATTGAGGCCCGCCGTCTCATGGTGGAGAACGGCTTCTCGTCGACCAGCGCCTCGGTCGAAGTCGGCTATGAAAGTGTTTCCCAGTTCACGCGTGACTATCGCCGGATGTTTCAGGCACCGCCGAAACGCGATAGCCTGCGATTGCGGATAGGCCCGGGCAAGGTTTCTGACGATGGCATTGCGCGCGTTACTTAGCTAGAACAACCGCCGTGCCCATGCCGAGAGCCGCCGCCGCTACGGCAGCTCGAGCATCCAAAC
This sequence comes from Teichococcus vastitatis, assembly GCF_003604215.1. GTDB lineage: Bacteria > Pseudomonadota > Alphaproteobacteria > Acetobacterales > Acetobacteraceae > Pseudoroseomonas > Pseudoroseomonas vastitatis. Next base: position 18,245 of record NZ_QXGS01000038.1, on the reverse strand, counting down.
GGTTTGCAGGCCGAGGGGCAGCGGAACGGGCTGCCCGCCTGCTGCATTGTCATGGCATCTGGTCCTGACCCGTCGAACTCGTCTCCCGCGAACGTAATTGATCCGGCACTCTGATCCTTAGGCCGCCGCTGAGACCAGCGCCACGCGGCCGGGCTTGCCCAGCCGCCTCAGGCTTCCTCGAAGGACATGCGAGGGAGCGCGACAATTGCCTCGAGGCCGCCACCGGTGAGATTGCGCAACGTGAGATCGCCGCCATGGGCGCGGATGATGCTGCGGGCAGAGGTCAGGCCCAGCCCCATGCCGCCGGTCGAGGGGTTGCGGGCCTTGCTGAGCCGGTGGAAGGGCAGGAACACCTGCTCCAGCTTGTCCGGATCGACGCCAGGCCCCCGGTCGCATACCGTCAGCTCGGCCCCCAGATCCGTGATCCGCAGCGCGATCGCGGGCGGTGTCGCGTGTTTCAAGGCATTCTCGATGAGGTTCTCGAACACCCGCCGCAGCGCGCGGGGCCGGCCCGTCCATCGGGCGTGGCGCGGTCCCATGTAATCGATGCGGGTGCCCTGGTCGCCGTAATCGTCGATAATGGTCTTGATGAGCTCCGGCAGGTCGAAGCTTGTCGCCGGCTCCTGGCCGGCATCGTCTCGGAAGAATGACAAGGCCGAATCCACCATGCTGCGCATTTCGTCGACGTCGCGGAACAGCTTCTGCTGCTGCACGGGATCCCCGATGAACTCGGCGCGCAGCCGCATGCGTGTCAGCGGCGTGCGCAGGTCGTGCGAGATCGCGGCCAGCATGGTGGTGCGGTCTTCGACGAAGCGTCGGATCTGCCCCTGCATGGCGTTGAAAGCGACAATTGTCTCGCGGACCTCGACCGGACCGCTCAAAGGGATGTCCGGCGCCCGCGGATCGACGCCGAAGCGATGGACCGCCCTGGCCAGTTGCGCCACGGGAGAGGCCAGGGAGCAGGCGGCGGCTGCCGAGAAGCCCAGGATCGACGCAATCGCGAACAGGACGATCAGCACGCCGCGCAGCGGGGTAGCGATGCCCCAGCTCCGCTCGGCGGCGGAGAAGGTGATCCAGCTGCGGTCCGGCAGCGCAACACTCACGAAGTACAGCTGGCCGCGACGAGTGAAGTCCTCGGCCAGGACGCCTGCTTCGATGGCAGGATGCCCGCTGTGGAGGAACAGGATGGTCCGCGAGGGATCCTCGAGCAATGCCCGCAGCCGGTCCCGCCCGGCGATGTAGCCGTCCCGCAGGGCGGCGGTCGGCTCGACGAGTGGCATCGGATGCCAGGCGACATTGTATAGGCGCGTCCCGGCGGAGCGGGCCAGGACGGCGCGCTGCTCGGGCGGCTGGGCCTCGATGATCCGTACCGTTGCCGCGGCCGCCTCCGGCAGGCCGCTCTTCTCGAAGGATGGCCGCCCCCAGACGCCGGAAAGCGCGACGAAGGCGCCATTCATGGCAACCGTCGCCGCCAGGACAAGGAAGATCGTCAGGATGAAGCGGCGCGTGATCGTGTCCCGCATCCACAGCCGCGCGATCATAAGCGCGTCACCGGGACCATCAGGATGTAGCCGCCGTTGCGGACCGTGCGGATAAGGTCCGGGCTCTTCGGGTCGGCCTCGAGCTTGCGGCGGAGGCGGCTGACCTGCACGTCGATGCTGCGATCGAAGGCGACGTGGTTCTCGCCATGCGCCAGGTCCATCAGCATGTCCCGCGTCAGCACGCGCTGTGGCTTCTCGGCAAAGGCCAGGAGCAGGTCGAACTCGCCGCCCGACAGCGGGATCAGCGTGTTGTCGTCCAGGCGCAGCTCGCGCCGCCGGATATCCAGGCGCCATCGGCCGAAGCACAGCATGGGATAGGGATCCGCTGGCTTCGGCAAGGTGCTGGGCTCCGCGCGGCGCAGCACAGCCTTGATCCTTGCCAGCAGTTCGCGCGCATTGAAGGGCTTGGTGATGTAGTCGTCGGCCCCGATCTCGAGGCCGACGACGCGCTCCATGTGGTCGCTCACCGCCGTGAGCATGATGACAGGTATGGTCGAGGCCATGCGCAGCTTGCGGCAGAGCTCGAAGCCGCTTTCGTCGGGCAGCATGACGTCGAGGACGATGACGTCCACGCTCCTCTCCTCCAGCACGGCCAGCATCTCCGTGCCGCTCCGCGCCAGCGAGACATAACAGGCGTGGTGCTGAAGGAACTGCGTCAGCAGCATCAAGATGTCCTCGTCGTCGTCCACAACCAGAACGTGGGGCATCGGTGTCATGTCCCTCTTCTACCACCGGGCATGGCGCGACTTATGACCGATTTTCATGCCGATTATGTCTGTGCTGAAACATGATGTGGAAGCCGCCAAACACCGCACATCATGGCGAAGCACAGGCTCCCTAGTCTAGCTCCTGGCAACCAGGAGCACCGCCTTGACGTCTTCCCTTCTCTGCTCTCCGTTCGACCAGAGCCGCCCTGCCGGCGCCGCGGGACCATCCGGCAGGGCGATCCGCCTCCCCCCGATCTGCCCCGGCTGGCGCGACGGCCACATCGCCAGGATCCAGCGCTGGGTCGGCGAGACGCGGTCCCGGTCCGGCGAGGCAAGCGGCGGGATGTTCGCTGTTCCGCCGCCGACCGCCGGCAATGATGGCCGTTGATCATGGATCCGCTCGGCAGCTTGGTCGCATGGGCGGCACCGCTCGGCTTCGCCGGCCTGTTCGCCGCCGCGGCGTCCGAGCGGCTCATCCCCGTAATGCCGTCCTACGGCCTCCTGGTGGCAGTCGGCATCGGCGCCGGGGATTGCCTGTGGTCGGTGCCGCTCGCCCTTTCCGCCGTGACATCCGGCGGCGTGGCTGGATCTCTCGCAACCGACGGCTTGGCGGCCGCCCTGGGAGAGGTCCGCTCGCTCGCCCTGCTGCGCCGCGGCGCCCATCTGGCCGGACTGCCTGCGGCGCGACTGGACCGCTGGGTACAGGGCTATCACCGCCACCAGGGCGCGATCGCCTTTGCCGCACAGCTGGTGCCGACCATCCGGCTGCTGGCGCCGCTGATCGCCGGCCTGCTCGGCCACGGGTTCCGCACCTTCCTCCTGGCCACCACGGCGGGTGTCGTCGTCTGGAGCGCGTTCTTTATCGGCCTCGGCTATCTGGCCGCGCAGCTCTCCGTCGAGATCAACGCCTCCGTCCTCGCGCTCCAGCTTCTGCTGATCCTGCTGGCGGCGGAGGGAGCCGCGCTCCTGCTCTCCTGGCGCCTCCGCCGCAGGCGGCCACAGCAACCCGTCATGACCTCCCCCGAGGACCGCATCCCATGAGCTTCGCTGCCGTGAACGACACCTACAGCTTCTTTCGGGCTTGGCTCCTCGATCCATTGCGCGTGGCGGCGGTCGCGCCCTCGGGTCAGGCGCTTTCGCAGGTCATCACATCCGAGATCACCATGGAGACCGGCCCAGTGATCGAACTGGGCCCTGGCACCGGCGCCTTCACCCGCGCCCTGCTGGCGCGCGGCGTGCGGGAGGACGACCTGGCGCTGATCGAGTACGGCTCGGAATTCGCGGTGATGCTGCGGCGCCGGTACCCGAAGGCCCACACGCTCTGGATGGACGCCCGGCGCCTGCACAGCGTGGAGCTGTTCGGCGGCCGCCGGGCCGGCGCCGTCATCAGCGGCCTGCCCGTGCTCTCCATGAAGCCGCGCAAGGTGATCGCCATCCTGGAGGGTGCCTTCGGCAAGATGCATCCGGCCGGCTCGTTCTACCAGTTCACCTACGGGCCCGCCTGCCCCATCCCGCGCGCCCTGCTGGACCGACTGGGGCTGAAGGCCACTCGTATTGGTGGGACGCTGGCCAATGTCCCGCCCGCCTCGGTCTACCGCATCCGTCAGCGCCAGCCTCGCCCCTCGGCGCAGGACAGGTATTCCGCGGACCTTCTGGCGGCGCCGCGCAGCCTGGAGAAGACAGCATGATCTCTTTCATCGTCAATGGCCGTCCGTGCAGGTCGACGCATCCGAGGACAAGCCCCTGCTCTGGGCGCTGCGCGAGGATCTGGGCCTGCTCGGTTCCAAATATGGCTGCGGCATCGCCCAGTGCGGCGCCTGCAGCGTCCTGATCAACGGCGTGTCGACGCCTTCCTGCGTTACCCCCATCGGTGACGTCACCGGTGCCTCCGTGGTGACGGTGGAGGGCTTGGCGGCGGCGGATGGCAAGCTCTCCGTGGTGCAGCAGGCCTGGATCGACGAGCAGGTGCCGCAGTGCGGCTTCTGCCAGCCGGGCTTCCTCATCGCCGTCATGGCGCTTCTGGAGCAAACCTCCCAACCGACTGATGCCGAGATCGACGAGGCGGTCACCAACATCTGCCGGTGCGGCACCTATCCGCGCATCCGACGCGCCATTCATCGCGCGGCCTCTGCGCGTCCACAGGATTGAGGAGCGTGCCATGGCCTGCTTTCTGTCCCGCCGCAGCTTTCTGCTGACCGGCGCCGCCATGGGCGGCACCGCCATGGTCGCTGCCATGGCCGGCGCCGGCTACCTCGCGGCGGTCGACATGGACGGACCCGATGGCTTCGTCGCGGACGACCGCGCCGTGCTCAACGCTTTTGTCACCCTCCACGATGACGGCCGCGTGGTGGTCCAGGTGCCCCGCACTGAGATGGGCCAGGGCATCCACACCGGCCTTGCCATGCTGGTGGCCGAGGAGCTGGACATCCCCTTCGACGACCGCATCAGCGTCGAGCATCCGGTGGAGCAGCTGGCGGTCTACGCCAATTATAGTGGGCCGCTGCGAACACGCCCCGAGAATATGCACGGCCCCCTCATGTGGACGGCCAAGCGCGTGCTGAGCCTGCTGCCGCTGATGAACACCGCCGGCTCCACCTCGACCATGGGACTGTGGTTTCCCCTGCGGAGCGCCGGCGCCGCGGCGCGCCACATGCTGCTCACGGCGGGCGCCACGCGGCTGGGCGTGCCGGCGGAGGAGGTCACCACCTCCGGCGGCTTCGTCCACCACGCCGGCTCGGGTCGCAGGATCGCTTACGGAGAGCTCGCGCGCGAGGCCGCCCTGGTGCCGCCGCCGCGGGATCCTGCTCTCAAACCGGCTTCCGCCTGGCGGGTAATCGGTCGATCACAGACCCGGGTGGACATTCCCGCGAAGGTCCGAGGCGAGCCGGTGTTCGGCGCCGATGTGGTGCTGCCGGGGATGCTGCATGCGGCGATCCGCCAGCCGCCGGTGTTCGGTGCGGGCATCACGCGCGTCCGCAATGAAAGCGAGGTGCGCGCCCAACCCGGTGTTCTCGACGTGGCAGTGATCGAGGGACGCGGTGTGGCGGTGGTCGCGGGCTCCTGGTGGCAAGCGGAGCTGGCGGCCACGCGCCTCGACATCGATTGGGCGGCGACGGAGGCGGAGCTCATCAACAGCGCGATGCTGGCCAGCGCGCTGCAGGCCGCACTCCATGGTGGGGAGGCGCACGTCCATCTCGAGCAGGGCGAGGTGGAGCCGGCTTTCCGGCCCGGTGCGGCGCAGGTGGTCGAGGCGACCTACACCGCGCCCTTCGTGGCCCATGCCTGCATGGAGCCGATGAACGCGACCGTCCTCATCCGCGGGGACGGTACGGCCGAGGCCTGGTGCTCGTCGCAGTCGCCGCTGTCCATGCGGTGGGGTGTCAACCGCGGTGCCGGCTGGGCCGGTGTCGACCCAAGCTCGGTGACCTGCCACGTCACCATGGCCGGCGGCGCCTTCGGCCGACGCAGCGAGGTGGACGTGGTGGCGCAGGCGGCCTTTCTGGCGGCGCGCCATCGTGGGCGGCCGGTCAAGCTGATGTGGTCGCGAGAGGAGGATATCGGCCGCGGAGTGTTCCGCAGCCACGCCGGCGCCCGGCTGCGCGCGGCCCTCGGGCCCGACGGCCTGCCCGCCGCCTATGACGCGCTGGTTGCCGCCCAGGCGCTGCAGCAATCCGCCCTCCGCCGCAATCTGCCTCTCGACATCGGCGGTAGCCCGAATGGCGACCGGTTCACCGCCGAGGGGTTGGACAAGTCCTACTACGCTTTCCCGGGGCGGCGCGTGCGCAGCCGCCATGTCCCAAGTCACGTGCCGATCGGCTTTTGGCGCTCCAACGGTTACTCATTCAACACCTTCTTCGCCGAATCCTTCCTGGATAAATGCGCACTGGCCGCGGATCAGGACCCGCTGTCATACCGGCGCGCATTGCTGCGCGACAGTCCCCGCCACCTCGCCGTGCTCAACCGCATGGCGGCGCTGGCGGGTTGGGGCGTGCCGATGTCGCCAGGGCGGGGCCGAGGGATCGCCATCGAGGCCGCGTATGAAAGCGTGGTGGCGCAGGTGGCCGAGGTCACCGTGGCAACAGACGGGGAAATCCGGGTTGACCGTGTGATCTGCGTCATAGACGTGGGCACCGTCGTAAACCCCGACGCCGTGATCGCGCAGACGGAAGGCGGCATCCTCTTCGGCGTCACCACCGCCTTGATGAGCGCCATCACTCTTGATGCGGGCTCGGTCATGGAGTCCAACTTTCACGACTTCCCCATGCAGCGGCTCGCCGATGCACCTGACATCGTGGTCGAGATCATTCCGAGCGACCTGCCGCCGGGCGGCGCCGGAGAGCCGGGCATCGTGCCAGTTGCCGCGGCCATCGCCAACGCGATTCATGCGGCCACGGGCCGGCGCTTCCGCTCGCTGCCGCTCGCCGTCACCGAAACCACCGGCGAGCGGCGCACCCGCAGTGTTCTCCGCGATCATGCGGCCTAGCAAAGCAGACAGGCCTCCAGGAAACGGCGGCCACGCCTGCCGAAACACTGCCGTAAATACCCAGCAAGGAACCTCGATGCCCACCAAATGGACCAGCAAGAACATTCCCTCGCAGCGTAACCGCACCATCGTGGTAACGGGCACTGGCGGCCTCGGCTTTGAAGACGCGCTAGCGCTCGCCCGGGCCGGAGGCCGGGTGATCATTGCTGGACGTAATCCGGCCCGAGGTGCCGAAGCCATCGCACGGATCAAGGAGCGCGTGCCAAATGCGGCAGTCACTTTCGAAGCCGTGGATCTGGGTGATCTCGCCTCAATCGCCGCATGTGGCGAGCGGATCAGTGCTGCTCACCACAGCATCGACGTCCTGATCAACAATGCAGGGGTCATGACGCCGCCGCGTCGCCAGATCACCGCCGATGACTTCGAACTTCAGATGGGCATCAATTACCTCGGGCATTTCGCTCTGACAGCGCATTTACTGCCGCTGCTTCGGCTTGGGCAGGATCCTCGGGTTGTGACGCTTTCCAGCGTCGCCGCCCGCAGCGGCGCGATCAACTTCGAGGACCTCCAGGCGGAACAAGGCTATAAGCCCATGGAATCCTACAGCCAGTCGAAACTCGCCTGCCTGATGTTCGCGTTCGAACTGCAACGCCGCAGCGATGCCGCCGGCTGGGGCGTGACAAGCATCGCGGCACATCCCGGCATCTCCCGAACCGATCTTCTGCATAACGCCCCCGGCCGACGCAGCATACAAAGCCTCACACGATCGCTGCTCTGGTTCCTGTTTCAGCCAGCCGAGCAAGGCGCGCTGCCAGCTTTGTTCGCAGCAACGTCTCCTGATGCCCAGAAGGGCGGTTACTACGGCCCGGACAAGCTGGGCGAGACCCGTGGTCATCCCATCGACGCGAAGCCACCTGAGCAATCCCTCGATACGGAGGTAGCGACCCGGCTGTGGAATGTCTCCGCCACGCTGACCGGAGTGGAGTTTGGTCAGCAGAGGAGGCTCCCGAGCATTATGCGCGCAAACGCAATAGAGAGCTGATGGCAGGGTCTGATATGGGAATCTGCGCGGAAGTCTCAGAACCCGCCTCATAACGGCTGAGGCTGAGCGAGAACGAGGGTTCTGCGCATTTCGAGGGTGTTCCAAGCTTCCGAGGCCACCCATATGGACCCCCGCCGCACGCATGCAGCGTGTGCGTGGAACCATGCTCTACGCAACCTGCCTGACCGATGCGAGTAGGCGCTGGTGCAGCCCTTCATGCCAGCACCTGACCAGAGCCAACGCCCCTCCGCAAATAGCCACTGCGCCGCATCATCAACGGCATCCTTTATGTGCTACACACCACCTGCGCCTTTCCACCATCAGGCACGGTGCACCGGTGGTTCCTGTCCCGGGCGCGGAGCGGTACCTTCGAGCGCCTGACACATGCTTGGCCATGGCCGACCGCCAGCATTTCTTCCGCAAAGTGTTCCACAGCCGCTGTTCTGGATACGCAGTCCGTGCGTTCCGGCGGGATCGGTGCTGCCGGTGCTTGGGGCTACGATGCCGCCAAGCGCGTTCCAGGATGTTACCATGAAATCTGCGATTCCTGCCTCAGCCATGGTTGGCACATCCGGCGGATCGGGCGACCGCTCGGTCGAGGTAACCGCGAGGGCGCGGAGCTTGCCGCCCCGCAGGTTCGTCAGCGCGGTGGGCAGATTGTCCACGGTCAGCTGGATGTCGCCCCGCAGCAGGCCCGTCAAGGATCCGTCACTGAACGGGATGTGGATGCCCTGGATGCCGGTGCGCCGGCAGAGCATCTCACCGGACAGGTAGACGGTCGTGCCGATGCCGGTACTGCCGAAGGCGATGCCGTCCTGCCGCTTCGTGGCCCAGGCGATAAATTCCGGCAGCGTCTTCGCCGACACATGCTTGGCCGGAAACACGGCCACCAGCGGCGCCTCCCAGCCGAGGAAGACCGGAATCAGGTCCTTCTCGGGATCGAAGGAAGGGTGCGGTACAGATACTAGTTGATGGCCAAGCTTCAGGCCGTAGCGGCGAGGAACAGCCGGCGCTGAATCATGGCCGGGGCGTTTCCTTGAAATGCTGGCCTCTGGCGGCGATGCTGGACGGCAGGCGGTAGACCCGGATCGCGGTGCCGCTGAACAAGGCGACCTTCTCCTCCGCTGATGCACCCGCGGCGAGCCGCTTGAAGGCATTCCACAGCACCGCGTAGCTGCAACTGCCCTTGTCCACAGGGAAGTTGCTTTCAAACATGCAGCGTTGCGCGCCGAAGGCTTCGATGCAGAATTCCACATAGGGGCGCCACGCTCGCGCCAAATGCTCCGAGCCCGGTGGCACCGCCTCCCGTTCGAAGCCGAAGCCGTTCACCGTCATGCCGAGCCCGCCCAGTTTGACACTGACATTCGGGCAGCCGGCAAGCAGCCGCATCTGCTGGCTCCATGCCGCGAACACGGCGTCGCGCCGGTCAGCGTAAGGACCCGTCCCCAGCGGACCGCCCGCATGGTCAAGCACGATGGAAAGATCCGGCAGGGCGCGTGCCAGCGCGATCACCTCGTCGAGCTGTGTGTGATAGGCCCAGATATCGAGCGACAGGTCGTGCTCGCGCAGCCGCCCCGCACCGCGCAGAAAAGCAGGTTCCGACAGCAGGCCCTGCCGGGGGGGAACGGGATTCGAAATGATCTCGGCCGATTCATGCCAGGCCGTTTGGTTGCGGACGCCCCGGAAACGGCCTCCGCCGGCCTGCAGGTGTTGCTCCAGCAGCGGCGCCACGGCGTCACCCAGCATGAGGTCCACCATGCCAATGATACCGGCGCAGGCGCGGATCGGACCGTAGAGCCCGCTGGCGCTTTGGGCCGCCACGCCGTTGGCGAACTCCGTCTCGCCGAGCGAACGCAGCGCCTCCGGCCCCTCGGCCCGGTACATGGCACGGGCCTGCACATAGACGGTGGCCCGCACGTCATGGCCACTGGCGGTGTCGCGCAGCAGCTCATCGAGCAGGTAGCGGGCGCCGGGCCGATCCCACAGGTGATGATGCGGGTCCACGATCGGCAGGGCCGGGTCCAGGACCTCCTCCTGCACCTGCGCCAGCCAGTCCTCCCGCACCGGCAGGTGCGGCGAGGCATGCTTCGGGGCGGTCATGTCAGTTACTCCAGGCGGAAGCCGGCTTCGCGGATGAAGCCTTGCCACAGCGTGCACTGTTCGCGGAAGAACTGCGCGAACTCGGCCGGCGTGTTCGGCGCGGTCTGCAACTCGGCCGCGCGCAGCTTCTCCACCAGCTCTGGCTCAGCCAGGGAGGCGTTCAGCGCACTGTTCAGCGCATCAACGATCGGCTGCGGCGTGCCCTTGGGCAGGAACACGCCGTTCCATTCATACGTCTCGAAGCCAGGCAGGGTATCCGAGAGCGGTGGCACGTCCGGCAGTGCCGCCAGGCGGCCGCGCCCGGTATGGGCCAGGGCGCGTAGGGCACCGCCCCGCACAAAGGGGGCCGAGACGTTGACGTTGCCGAAGAACAGCTCGACCTGCCCGGCCATCAGATCGTTCACCGCCGGCGCCCCGCCGCGGTAGGGGATGTGGTTCAGCCTCACATTGGCCGCCCGCGCGAAGCGTTCGAGCACCAGGTGCTGCAAGGAGCCGTTGCCCGCCGAGGCGGTGTTCAGCCCTTCCGGCGTTGTTCTGGCCAGCTTGATCAGTCCTGCAAGGTCACGCGCCGGGCTGGACGGGTTCACCAGCACCAGCTGCGGCACCGTAATGGCCCGGAAGACCGGCACCAGGTCCTTCAGCGGGTCGTAGGGCAGGTTCGGGAACAGCGCCGGCGTGACCGACAGGCCGGTGGCATCGTAGAGGATGGTCTGACCATCCGCGGCGGCTTGCACCGCGGCGCCGGCGCCGATGGTGCCGGTAGCGCCGGAGCGGTTCTCCACAACGATGGGCTGGCCGAGCCGGGCGCCCGCTGAGGCGGCGAAGAGGCGCGCGCCGATATCCGCCGTGCCGCCGGCGGGATAAGGCACGATCATGCGGATCGGGCGATCCGGCCAGCCAGCCGGTGCGGCCCGCGCGATGCCGGACCGAGCCGTCCATGCGGCCCCGGCAGCTGTGAGAAGCGCGGTGCGGCGCGTGAGGTTCAGCGCTGCCACGGGGTCGTCTCCCAGATCTGGCGGTAGCGGGCTTCCTGCGCCGGCATCTGCGCCTCCCACTCGGCGCCTGGCAGGTAGGCCATGGGCAGTTCGAGCTGGCGCGCCTTCTCGGCCCATTCCGGCTTGGCCACGACACGGGCGATCGCGTCCTGCAGCTGCCGGGCGATCTCGTCTGGCACGCCACGCGGCGCGCCGATGCCCCGCTCGCTGGTCATCAGCACGTCGTAGCCGAGCTCGCGGAAGGTGGGCACATCCGGCATCAGGTCCCAGCGCTGCGCACCCATCCCCGCCAGCGGACGCAGCGCCGGCTTGTCCTGGCCCAGCATGCCGATCTCGCCGAGGTTCAATCCTGCCACGTCGATATGCTTCGCCAGCACGGCGTTCTTCACCAGCCCGGCGCCGGCGAAGGGCGCGTGGATGAACTCCGTGCCCGTGGCCGCCTGAAAGAGCGTCAGAGCCAGGTGATCGTCCGTTCCCACGCCGGAGGAGCCGACGCTGATCTCGCCGGGACGGCGCTTCGCCTCGGCGACCAGATCGGCCAGGGAGTGGAAGGACGAATCCTGGTGCACGACGAACGCCGTCGGGTCGTCGACAAGGCGTGCGATGGCCCGGATCTTTGTGCGGTCGTAGCGCACGCGCCGCTCAAGAGGCACGGACAGGTAGCCGGGGGTGTTGACGCTGCCGATGGTGTATCCATCGGGCCGCGCTGCCTGCAACGTCACATAGGACGTCTCGCCACCCGCTCCGGGCTTGTTGTTGATCACGAAGTTCGAGCCCGGAAGCTCGGCGGACACGGCTTGCGCCAGGGCGCGCAGCATGACGTCGGTACCGCCTCCCGGCGCGAAGCCCACCACCACCTCGATGGGGCGTGCTGTTGGCCAGGCGGGTTGGGCAAGCGCCGGGCGAGCCAGTGGCGAGGCGGCCAGGGCGAAGCCCGTCGCCAGCAGGCGGCGTCGCGGCAAGGCGGGATGGCTGGTCATTCCTGGTTCCTCCTTTGTTGAAGCTGTCGCGCCGCCTCAGGCTTGTGGAAGCGCGCACAGATTGAGCCGGTGTTCAGGCCGCAGATTTGCTCGGGCACGGCGCGAGGTCCGGCCCCCTGACCGGTCACGCCGCTGCCGGATCAGGCGGGAACGAGGTGGGCGGGCAGCCCGCCAGGCACGACCACCGCGCCCGTCAGAGCCGGCAGGCGCTCCGCGAGAACCGCGATGATGCTCTCGGCCGCGCCACAGGCCATGCCGGTCGCACCGCGCGGCGTATTGGCGGCCAGATGCGGCGTCGGCACCACGCGCGGGTGGCTGCGGAACGGACTGTCGACCTCCAGCGGCTCCTTGGCAAAGACGTCCACGCCCGCCCAGCTCACCTGACCGGAATCGAGTGCCGCCAGAAGGGCTTCCTGGTCCACGATGCCGCCGCGCGCCGTGTGCACCAGGATGGCGCCCTTCGGCAGCAGGGCCAGTTCGGCCGCCCCGATCAGGCCGCGCGTCTCGGGCTCCAGCGGACAATGGAGGGACAGCACCTCGGCCTGACGCAGCAAGTCGGGCAGAGCCGCCACGCGCTCGCCGGGCCCCGGCAATGCGTCGCCGGGCAGGTAGGGATCGTAGGCCAGCACGCGCATCCCGAAAGCATCCGCGTAGCGCGCCACCTTGGAGCCGATCGCGCCATAGCCGACAAGACCCAGGGTCATGCCGTCAATGTCGCGGGTCGTGCGGGAGGTCTTCTCCCACAGGCCTTCGCGCATGCCGTTCACCACCGAGGGCATGTCCTTCAGCATGAAGAGCATCAGCGCCATGGCATGCTCGGCGACCGAGCGGGAATTGGCGCCGGCGGCACGGGTTACGGTCAGTCCACGCGCACGGGCCGCGGGGATGTCGATGCCATCGATGCCAGCGCCATGCCGGGCCACCACCCGCAATCCGGGCGCCGCGGCATCCATGACCGTGCCGTTGATCAATCCCTGGCGGTGCAGGAGCGCCACAGGGCGGAGCTTGGCAATGGCGGCGAGGAGTTCCTCCTCGCTCGGATAGCCGGTCGTGCAGTGCACGGCATAGCCCGCCTGCTCCAGCATGGCGACAGCCTCGGGCGCCAGCTTGGCAGCCGAGACGAGGACGTTGGGGCGCGTGATGGTGTCAGTCATGGATTGGCCTTCAGGAGCAAGCAGGACAAGGTGTCTTGAGCCGTGGAGGGTCAGTCCTCGATCGGCGTGCTGACCAGAGCCGGAAAGGCGGCGGCGCCGAGGGTGAAGCCATCGGCTGCCGCGCTGGCCACGGCTTCGGTGCCAATCTGCCCGCCGGCGCCGGCACGGTTCATCACGACGAAGTTCGCGCCGGTCAGTTCCGCCTGCAGGAACGGCAGGAAGGTGCGGGCCATCACGTCCATTCCGCCACCCGGCGCGAAAGGCACCACCACCTCGATGGTACGCGATGCCGGCCAGGCGCGGGGTTGGGCCCGGGCTCGGCCAGGAAGCGCCGCAGCCATGGCCATTGGTGGCAGGTGACGTCGTCCCAGCATCCATCCACCCCTGTTTTCTTCTCGAACGTAGTCGTGCCTTGGCGTGACGGGCCGCTAGTCGAGGCCCTCGCAGCCCAGGCGGCGCAGCGTGGCGTCCACCCAGGATGCGTCATGCGTACCGGCCTCGATGTTGGCGACCTGCTTCTCCTCCGCCGCGTGCTTCGACGCGGCGGCGGCGTGGATTGCCTCGGCTTCGTCAAAGGGCACGCAGAGCAGACCGTCATCATCGCCCAGGACAAGGTCGCCCGGTGCGATCACCATGCCGTCGATGGCGACGGGCACGTTGATCTCGCCCGGACCATCCTTGTAGGGTCCACGATGGGTTACGCCGGCGGCGAAGACCGGAAAGTTCTGTGCGCGAATGGCGGCGCTGTCGCGGATCGCGCCGTTGATGACGATGCCGCCGAGGCCGCGCTTAACCATCTGTGCCAGCATCAGCTCGCCGATCAGCGCATTCGTCAGGTCGCCGCCGGCATCGACGACGATGACGTCGCCCAGCTCTGCGAGTGCGATCGCCTTGTGGATCATCAGGTTGTCGCCGGGGCGGGTCTTCACCGTCAGAGCCGGGCCGGCCAGCACGGCGCCGGGGGCGTGCATGGGCCGCAGCCGCGCTCCGCCCGCGGTCATGCGCGACATGACGTCGCTCACATTGGCAACCGGCAGGGTACGGAAGCGCTCGACCAGCGCCGGCTCGATCCGGCGGCTACGCCGGAGAATACGGAATCCAGAGGCCAAGGCTGCCCTCCTCCCGGAGTTCGGCGCCGTTGGTGCGCCGTGTTGTTGACAGGATTGCGGCGCGAGTGTCAGAACGAATTAGAAATGCAACGCCGTTTCGAAAACTGACGGCTCAAGAAAGGAAACGCAAGTGCCAAATAGCCGCTCCTGTTCCATCTCGCGTCGGACGCTCCTGGGCACGGGGCTCACCGGGCTGGTGCTGCCGCTCCCTGCCCTGTCCGATGCGGCCTACCCGTCACGCACAATCCGGGTGATCGTTCCCTGGGCACCGGGCGGCGCAGTGGACACAATGGCGCGGCGTCTTTCGCAGAAACTGTCGGAGCAGCTTGGGCAGCCCTTTGTGGTCGAGAACAAGTCGGGCGCCACCGGCACGATCGGGGCGGGCGAGGCGGCCCGGTCGGCTGCGGACGGCTACACGCTGCTGGCCATGGACAACACCTATGCCATGCTGCCCTACCTCTTCAGCCGCCTGCCCTTCGATCAGGCAACGGGCTTCCGGCCCATCACCGTCACGGCCTTCTCCCCCATCCTGCTCGCTGTCGGTGAAAAGTCGCCCTACCGCGATCTTGCCTCCCTTATCGCCGCAGCGAAGAAGGAGCCGGAGAAGCTGACCTATGGCACCGGCGGCATGGGCAGCGCACCGCATTTCGCGACCCTCGCCTTTGAAGGAGCAGCTGACGTCAAGCTGTACCACGTGCCCTTCCGTGGCGCGGGCGAGGCGGTGATCGGCGTGCTGTCCGGCAATGTGGACCTCGTGATGCTCTCGCCCGGCTCGGCGCTCGGCAACATCCGTGGCGGCCAGCTCCGGCCGCTGGCGATCAGTGGCGAGCATCGCACGGCGGCCCTGCCGGATGTGCCGACCTTCGCGGAAGCCGGACTGCCAGGCTTCGGCGTGATCAACTGGTCCGGCCTGGCCGCACCCAAGGGCACCCCGGACCCCGTCGTGCGGAAGCTGCAGCAGGAGGTCAGCCGCGCCCTGGCCGCGCCGGACATGAAGACTTTCATCGGCGAGCTCGGCTCGGAACCGGGCGGAATCACCCCTGCCGCCTTCGACCGCCTGTTGAAGGAGGAGGAGGAGCGCTGGCGCAACATCGCCGCCACGGCCGGAATCGAGAAGCAGTGAGTTTGCCGGAATGAGCTTCTTCGCGCCGCCACCCCGCCTGGACACCGAGATTTTCACCCGCCTGCCGGACCGCTTCCGACAGGCGCGGCGTACCGCCTGGAGCGATGCGAACCGCGCCGGCCGCCCGGTGGACAGCTTCCTGGAAGGCCCATCCTTCGACCGGCAAGGGCGGCTCTATGTCACGGACATTCCCTTCGGGCGCATCTTCCGCGTCTCGCCCGAAGGGAGCTGGGAACAGATCGCCGAGTATGATGGCTGGCCGAACGGGCTGAAGATCCACCGTGACGGACGCATCTTCATCACCGACTACAAGCGCGGGATCATGCTGCTGGACCCGGAGACCGGCGCCGTCACGCCCTTCCTGGACACG
Organism: Teichococcus vastitatis; assembly: GCF_003604215.1. Taxonomy (GTDB): domain Bacteria; phylum Pseudomonadota; class Alphaproteobacteria; order Acetobacterales; family Acetobacteraceae; genus Pseudoroseomonas; species Pseudoroseomonas vastitatis. Next base: position 2,641 of record NZ_QXGS01000038.1, on the reverse strand, counting down.
GTGCGTTCCGAGAGCTTCAAGGGCGTCAATGACCTGACTTTCGGGCCGGAAGGCGAACTGTACTTCACCGACCAGGGTCAGACCGGGCTGCAGGACCCGACGGGGCGGGTCTACCGCCTCGGTACGGATGGGCGGCTGGACTGCCTGATCAACACGGTGCCTAGCCCGAATGGCATCGTTGTGGCGCCGGACGCTTCTTTTCTCCTAGTGGCAGTGACGCGCGCCAACCAGATCTGGCGCCTGCCGCTGCACGCTGATGGCACCGTCACCAAGGCCAGCATCTTCTGTCATCTCCATGGCGGGCCGAGCGGGCCGGACGGCTTGGCGCTGGATGTGGAAGGCGGCCTGCTGGTCGCCCATGCCGGCTTCGGGACCGTGTGGCGCCTCTCCGCACGGGCCGAGCCGCTGGCGCGCATCGCTTCCTGTGCGGGCTGGTCCACCACCAATCTGGCTTTCGGAAGCGTCGATGGACGCACCCTCTTCATCACCGAATCCGAGACCGGCTCGATCCTCAAGGTGGCACTCCCTGTGCCGGGACAACCACTCTATTCCCACGCGGGATAAGGAACACCGGGCCAAACACCCGGCTTGCTGTCGCAACGGGTGGACCTTAACGATGGCATCCATGACCATGGACCTTGCAACCATCGCGGCCCGCTCCAAGGCGCCCCTGGAGGGGGTTGCCTCGGCAGGCCGTGCCCTGACCCTCCTGTCGGCCTTTCGAAAGGGCGATGACGCCGTGTCCCTGGCCGAGCTGACGGCCCGGACGGGGCTCGTGAAAACCACGATCATGCGACTGGCCATCTCCCTGGAGGAGCACGGCTACCTTGTCCGTCTGCCCGATGGTGCATACCGGCTCGGCGCGGAGCTGTTCCGGCTCGGCTCCGTCTATCAGCAATCCTTCCGGGTCGAGGTTCACGTCATGCCCGCGCTCGAGAAATTGGTGGCGGTGACCGGCGAGAGCGCCTCGTTCTATGTTCGAAGCGGGCATCAGCGGCTCTGTCTCCATCGGGTCGACTCCCCGCATCCGTTACGACTGCACGTCCGGCAGGGTGACATGCGGCCCATGGACGATTCAGCCATCGCGCAGGTCCTGCGCGTCTTCGAGAAAGCCCCGCTGCCCTCCGAGGCCGCTGAGATCCAGCTGCCGATCTACACCGGCGGGGCAAGCGATCCTCACGTCGCTGGCATGGCCACTCCCGTGTTTGGGCCTGGTGAGAGCTTTGCAGGGGCGCTCTGCCTGACAGGTCCGGTGACCCGCTTCAATCAAGAGGCCGTAAGCTCTGCAGCCCCATGCCTGCTCGGCGTCGCCGCAGAACTGACACGCTCATTGGGCGGTACGGTCCCGCCCTTGTCTTCCCCGATCATAGGCGGCCATTAGCCAAAACATTGGCTCTTTCGTGACCGTAGCCCGCGCTTATAGGCCCAGTGATCAAGCGCCTTTGACACGAAGTCCGGGCGGTTGTCGACCCTGATCCGTTCCGGCGCACCACGATGTGCCGCGCTCCGCACGACCGCCTGCACCACCTGCTCGCCTCGGATGCCACTGTCGGCGACGATCGCCAGCGCCTCCCGGGTGTGGTTGCCCACAACGTCAGGGCACGGATCCGGCGCCCGTCGAACAAGGCATCGGAGACGAAGTCCATCGACCCTTGCTGGTTCGACCTGGTCGCGACCTCCCGCTCCAGACGTCGTGCCGCGGTGACGTGCCATCGTGGACGTTTGCGGCGCAGGCTGAAGCCTTCCGGGCGGTACAGCCGGTAGACGCGCTTCCTGTTTACGACCCAGCCTTCACGCCGGAGCAGGATATGGATGCACAGGTAGCCATAGCGCATGCGCACCGCGGCGATCTCGCGGATCCGCAGTCTCAGGGGTACCTGATCGTCGCGGCTGGAGCGGCCGCGCTGCGAAGAGCGGCGAAAGCGCAGGGCCGCGCATCCGCGGCGTTCGCTCACCCCGAACTTGTTCTGCACGTGCCGGACAAGGTCGCGGCGACGGTCAGGCGTTAGGGCTTGTTTGCCAGCACCTCCTGCAGCATGGCCTTGTCCAGGCTGAGGCCGGCCATCAGGCGCTTCAGCTTGGTGTTCTCCTCGTGGAGCTGCCGCAGCGGCCGGAGCTCCGAGGAGCCCAGGCCAGCGTGTTTCTGCTCCCAGCGAAGAAGGTGGCCTCCGACAAACCCATCTTGCGGCACACCTCGGCCACCGCCGTGCCCAGTTTCGCCTGCTTCAGGGCCAAGGCGATCTGCTCTTCCATGTCGTGGCTCTTTCGCATCAGCCCAGCCTCCGTTCAGGTCAACAATCCTGCCGGAAAACCCTCAGAATGGCCGGACCAGTTTACCGGTCTAAGGTTATCAGACAGCCTATCTCCTCCTCCACGCCGCGGACCTCGGCGGCCTCCGGAGCGAGAGCTCGTGCGCCTAGGAGGGCGCCTTCCGCCGCTGGCGGCGGTCCTCGGGCGATGTCCTGGCATGACACGCAGGGCAACATGGGCGATCTCCCCCTACCGAACGCCCCTGGATCCGTTCAACCTCTGTCTGGCACAGCAGGCCGATGATCTGCTCCGCGTCTAGTGTCCTGATCGCGAAATTCCCAAGATCATGGGAATGGTGGTAGGAGGCAGCGATGGGCAAACCTGCGGTGTC
>NZ_QXGS01000037.1 GCF_003604215.1 Teichococcus vastitatis | reverse complement strand
TTCCCTTTCCAGTGGCCACAGACAGGCTACGAAAGAGGGGCGGGCCATTCCATAAAGGGGGAGATGGTGTCCGCGGCGGGATTCGAACCCACGGCCCCAGGATTCATACCACTTCGACTTTCGCCGCCGCCCGCGAGGGCGTTCGTGGTCTGGACTGTCCCTTCACCCTAGGCCGAAGCCCTTAGGTGCCGCCCGTCCAGTCTCTACACCTTCCCGGCTTTCGCCGGGCTTGGCTCGGGATCGGCAAGGCGACCAGTGCGCCCCAGCTTTCCCCGACTTTGAGCGGATCCGCTGTGCCGTTTCCGGACACAACGCCCAGTTTAGAAAAACAAGGAATCCTGTGCTCTATCCAGCTGAGCTACGCAGACAATCACCATCTGGCACCACGCTACACCAGGAAGGGCCCGCCGGAAAGTCCGGCTTGGCGATCAGGCAACGGCATGACGGGACGTGCCAGGATGCAGGGCCGGCGGCGCAAACGGGCTTCCGGGCCGCCTTGGGCCGATCGCGGGCGGTGCAGAGGCGTCTTGCTCCGGCTGAGCTGCGGAGGCTGCGGGCCGCACCGGGATCGGTTCCACGGCACGACAATCGCCGCGGGCCGGTTCAGCGGCGGCGGAACCGTTCCACGGCGGCGACCAGCGCCAGCCGCACGCCGGGCTCCAGCGCCGAATGGCCCGCATCCGGCACCACCGTCAGACGGGCTTTCGGCCAGGCGGCGGCCAGGTCAAAGGCGCTTTCCGCCGGGCACACCATGTCATAGCGGCCCTGCACGATCTCCGCCGGAAGATGGGCGATGCGGCCCATGCGGCCGAGCAGTCCCTCGGGCGGCAGGAACAGGTCATGCGCGAAATAATGCGCCTCGATCCGGGCCAGGCCCAGGGCGCTGCGGTCCTGCGCGAAGCTGGCCACGGTTTCCGGGCTGGGCAGCAGGGTGCTGCACAGCCCCTCATACTGGCTCCAGGCCCGGGCGGCCGAGAAATGCACCCGCGGGTCGGGATCGGTCAGGCGCCGGAGATAGGCAGCCAGCAGGTCATGGCGCTCATCGGGCGGCAGGTGCTCGACGAACTGGCTCCAGGCCTCGGGAAAGACCCGGCGCATGCCGGAGAGGAACCAGTCCACCTCATGCGACCGCCCGAGAAACACGCCGCGGAGCACGCAACCCGCCGCCCGCTCGGGGTGGGACTGGGCATAGGCCAGGGCCAGGGTGGAGCCCCAGGAGCCGCCGAACAGCAGCCATTCCTCGATGCCCAGGAAGCGCCGCAGGGTTTCGATGTCCTCCACCAGGTGCGGCGTGGTGTTGTGCGCCAGTTCGCCCAGGGGCCGCGAGCGGCCGGACCCCCGCTGGTCGAAGATCACCACGCGCCAATGCGCCGGGTCGAAGAAGCGGCGATGCACCGCCCCTGCCCCGGCCCCTGGCCCGCCATGCAGGAACAGCACCGGCTGGCCGCGCGGATTGCCGACCTGCTCCCAGTACATCACATGCCCGCCGGACAAGGGCAGCAGCCCCGTCTCGTAGGGTGCGATATCGGGAAAGAGGTCGCCGCGGGGCATGGCGGATGTTTGGCGCGGCGGCCGCCACCGCGCAACAACGATGCGACATTTCTGCAACCTTTGCTGGTTCAGGGGCCTTCGCGCGGCGCGGCTTCGTGCCTAGTTTGGCAGGGATGGCGACTTCCTCACCTTCCGCAGGCTCTCCTTCCGCCGGCTCCCGCGCCGGCGGCAGTGCCGGCGCACTGCGTTGCGCGGTGTGCGGCATGGAAAGCCGGCAGACCCCGTTCCGTCCCGACCCGCCGGAACAGGCCCCCGACCTCGACCTGCGGCCAGGCCAGCCGCTGCGCGGCAGCATGGCGCGCTGGCTGCAGCAATGCCCGTATTGCGGCTATTCCGCGCCGGATATCGGCCGCGCCCATCCGGCGGCGGCCGAGGCCGTGGCCGCCGCGCCGTTCCGCGCATTGATCGCCGACAGCACGCACCCGCCCCTGGCCCGGCGCTTCCTGGCCTGGGCCCATGTGCTGGAGGAAACCGGGGCCCTGCACGCGGCGGCCGAGGCCACGCTGCACGCCGCCTGGGTGGCCGATGATCTGAACCGCGCCGACCTCGCCTCCGCTTGGCGGCAGGATGCGGTGGCGTTGTGGCGCAGCGGCCCGTCGCTCGATGCCGAGCAGACGGTGCGCGTGATCGACGCGCTGCGGCGCAGCGGCGCCTGGCAGGATGCGGCGAACACGGTGGAGATCCTGGCGGCCACCAACCCGCCGGAAGCGGTGGCGCAGGTGGTGGCGCTGGAACGGCGGCTGATCGCGGGGCAGGATGCGGGGCGCCACACCCTGGCCAGCGCCCTGCCGCCGCCGGCCCGGCGGCCGCATGTGGCACACCAGCAGATCGCACGGCGCGGCGGCGGCAACAGCGGCGGGTTCTGGGCAAGGCTGCGGCGGATGTTCCGCGGCTCCTGAGCGCACAAGGCCTTGCGCTTCCCGGTCGCAGCCGGCAAATGAAACTATATAACATCTCAAGGCTCCTGCCATGCCTGCTCGTCGTGCCCTGCTGGGCCTTGTCCTGGCCGCGCCTGTGCTGCACCGCGCCGCGGCCACGGCGCCGCTGCCGGTGGTCGCCTCCTTCTCGATCCTGGGTGATCTGTTGGGGCGGGTCGGCGGCGAGCGCGTCGCGGTGCGCACCATCGCCGGGCCGGATGTCGACGCGCATGCCTTTCAGCCGCGCCCATCCGACGCGGAAGCAATCCGCCGCGCCCGGCTGGTGGTGCGCAACGGGCTGGGCTTCGATGCCTGGCTGGACCGGCTGACCGCCGCGGCCGGGTATTCCGGTCGCCTGATCACCGCCGCCGAGGGCGTGACCCCGCGCCGCCTGGAGGAAGCCGGCCACGGGCATTCCCACGGGCATTCCCACGGGCACTCCCACGGGCACTCCCATGGTGACCAGGACGGCTCCGACCCGCATGCGTGGCAGGATCTGCGGAACGGCCAGCAATACGCGCGCGCCATCGCCGCGGGCCTCGCGGCGGCCGATCCCGACGGCGCCGAAGCCTACCGCCGCAACGCCGAGGCGCTGGTGGCGGAGCTTGCCACGCTGGATGGCTGGGTCCGGGCGCAGATCGGCAGCGTGCCCGAGGAACGGCGGCAGGTGGTCACCAGCCACGACGCCTTCGGCTATTTCGGCGCCGCGTATGGCGTGCGCTTCCGCGCGCCGCATGGCATCAGCACCGAAAGCGAGCCTTCGGCCGCGCAGGTGGCGGCGCTGATCCGCCTGCTGAAGCGGGAGCGCATCACCGCGGTCTTTCTGGAGAACATGGCCAACCCGGCCACCCTGCGGCGCCTCGCCGCCGAGGCAGGGGTCAAGGTCCAGGGCCAGCTCTACGCCGACGCGCTGTCCGCCGCCGGTGGACCGGCCCCCAGCTACGTGGCGATGTTCCGACACAATGTGGGCCTGCTGGTGCCGGCGATGCGCGGCGACTGAGGCGCCGGCCTGCGTCGATGGCCGCGCCGCGCTGCCGGCCGGCGCGGCCGCGTCCCTCTTGCGCAGGCACGGCGGCAGGCCCTACCACGCGGCACCGCCGACCGGGGGCGGGGGCAGAAGGGAAGGACCGCACATGAACTGGATCAGCGAATGGGCGCTGCCGAAGATCCAGACATGGCTCGGGCGCAAGGAGGTGCCGGACAACCTTTGGCACAAATGCCCGGCCTGCGAGCAGATGATCTTCCACCGTGACCTGGAACGGTCGCTGCATGTCTGCACCCATTGCGGCCACCACATGCGCATCCCGGCCGCCCGGCGCATCGAATACACCCTCGATCCCGGCTACCAGCGCATCGAGCTGCCGAAGGCACCGGTGGACCCGCTGCGCTTCCGCGACCAGCGCAAATACGCCGAGCGGCTGAAGGAAGCCCAGGCCAAGGCCGGCATGGACGACGCGGTGATGGTGGCGCACGGCACGATCGAGGGCCGCCGCGCCGTGGTCGCCGCCTTCGAGTTCGGCTTCATGGGCGGCTCCATGAGCCCCGGCGTCGGCGAGGCCATCGTCACCGCCGCGCGGCTCGCCGTGCTGCAGGACGCACCGCTGATCGTGTTCACCGCCTCCGGGGGCGCGCGCATGCAGGAAGGCGCGGTCAGCCTGATGCAGATGCCGCGCACGGTGATCGCCACCCAGATGGTCAAGGAAGCTGGCCTGCCCTTCATCGTGGTGATGGCCGATCCGACCACCGGCGGCGTCACTGCCTCCTTCGCCATGCTGGGCGACATCCACATCGCCGAACCCAAGGCGCTGATCGGCTTCGCCGGCGCCCGGGTGATCGAGCAGACGGTGCGCGAAACCCTGCCCGAGGGCTTCCAGCGCGCCGAATACCTGCTGGAGCACGGCATCCTCGACATGGTGGTGGCCCGCGGCGAGATGCGCGGGCGGCTGGCGCAGGTGATCAGCCTGCTGCGCGAGCCGGTGCTGGCCGGCGCGGCGCCGGAGCCCGCCCTCGCCCTGGCCGACGACATCCCGGCGTCAACGCCCGTGGCCGAGACCAGGCCCGCCCTCAGCGTCGCGCCGAAGGCCGCGCCCGAGGCGTGAGCGGCCAGGCGCCCCTCGGCCGTGCCGAGGCGATCATCGACCGGCTGCACAGCCTGTTTCCCCGCGTCATCGACCTGGAGCTGGGACGGCTGCAGCGGCTGCTGGCGACGCTCGGCCATCCGGAGCGCCACCTGCCGCCGGTGATCCATGTCGCCGGCACCAACGGCAAGGGCTCCACCTGCGCCTTTCTGCGCGCCATCGCCGAGGCGGGCGGCCTGCGGGTGCACGTGTTTTCCTCGCCGCACCTGGTGCGCTTCAACGAGCGCATCCGCCTCGCCGGCGCGCTGGTGAGCGATGCCGCGCTGGAAGCGGCCCTGGCCGAGGCAGAGCAGGCCAATGCCGGTGCGCCCATCACCGTGTTCGAGGTGATCACCGCCGCCGCCTTTCTGTTGTTCAGCCGCACGCCGGCCGATCTTCTGGTGCTGGAAACCGGCCTTGGCGGCCGGTTCGACGCCACCAACGTGGTGGACCACCCGGTGGCCTGCGCCATCACCAGCATCTCCATGGACCACATGGACTTCCTGGGCGACACCCTGGCCAAGATCGCCGGCGAGAAGGCCGGCATCCTGAAGCGTGGCACGCCCGCCGCCACCGGCAACCAGCCGCCCGAGGCGCAGATGGTGCTGGAGGACGCGGCCGCGGCGCTCGGCATCACGCTGGCGGTGCGCGGCCAGGACTGGACCATTCAGCCCACCGAGAGCGGGCTGCGCTACGCCGATCCGGGCGGCGTGCTGGAATTGCCGCGCCCGGCCCTGCCCGGTCCGCACCAGGCCGACAATGCCGGAATCGCCATCGCCGCGCTGCGCTCCTGGAACCCGCCCTGGCTGACCGAGGCGGCGATCGCCGCCGGCCTGTCCACCGCCTCCTGGCCGGCGCGGCTGCAACGGCTGCACGGCGACCTCGCCGCGCTGCTGCCGCCGGGCTGGGAGCTATGGCTGGATGGCGGCCACAATGCCGGCGCCGGCGAGGCACTGGCGATGCAGCTGCCGTTCTGGAGCGACCGGCCGCGCCACCTCATCGTCGGCATGAAGCAGGGCAAGGAATCGGCCCGATTCCTGCAGCCCCTGCTGCCGCTCGCGGAAGGGCTGTGGGCGGTGGCCGAGCCGGGGCAGCACTTGGCCATGCCGGTGGAGGCGATCGTCGCGGCCAGCGGCGGCCGCGCCCGTCCCGGCCCGCAGGTGGCGGATGCGCTGCGCGCTATTGCCGCCGAGGGCGGCCCGCCCAGCCGCGTGCTGGTCTGCGGCAGCCTGTACCTGGCCGGCGAGGTGTTGAAGATGGACGGCACCGCCATCGTCTGACCGGGCTTCCGACGGGGCTTCCGACGGGACACCCGGCCGGGGCCGGCCCGCCAACGAGAAAGGGCGGTGCCGCCGGCACCGCCCTTTCTCCGTTCCGCTGCTCGGCGTCGTCTGCTGGGCGCCGGTCAGGCGCCGGGCGCGACGATCAGGCAGGCGCCGGCGCTGCGCAGCCGGTCGCAGGCCGCCTGAGCATTGTCGCGCGACAGGCCGATCACCCGCGCGCGATACAGCGTCGCATTGCCGGACCCCACGGTTTCCACCAGAGTCCGGGCGCTGCTGATGCCGAGCCGTCCGCGCGCCTGGCTGGCGGCGTTGCGCGCTAGGTTGGCCGAGGCGAAGGCACCGACCTGCACGCCCCAGTCGCCGGCCGCAGGGGCCGGCGCGCCGCCCTGCCCCGGCAGGCGCAGCACATGGGCCTGCGGCGCCACCGTCGCAGCATTGGCGGTGCCGACCAGGCTGAACCCGCCGGAGCGCGGCACGCTGGCGGCGACCCGGGATTCCCGCACCGGCTCCCGCACCGCCTGGGCGACAGGCGCCTTGGCGGCGCCGCGCGGCGCCTCGGCAAAGGCGGAGGCGATGCGCGACCGGGTGGGCGAGGCCGCCGTGGACGGAGCGGCCACCGGCATGGCCGCCCGCACCGGCGTGGCGGAAGCCGGGCGCGGCATGGCCGTGGCCAGCAGCGAGGAGGCCGGCATGGCGGCCGGCGTCACCGGGGCGGTGACGACTGGGGCCGCCATGGCCGGCGCCGCCGCGATGAAGGCCGGCGCCGGCTCGGCGGGCGGCTCGGCCGCATAGGTCGAGCCGTCGGGGATCGGGTCCATGCGCACGACGCTGCTGCCGGCGGCCGGGTCGAGGCTGGCCACCTGCACCGGCTCGGCATAGGTAGAGCCATCTGGAATCGGGTCCATGCGCACCACGGGGCCAGCCGGAAGGCTCGCCACCCGGATGCCCGGGTCCACCGCGTTGCGCTGCTCGCGCAGCGCCAGCATGGTGGCGGTGTCGCCGCGGCGCGGGCCGGCCGGAATGTTCAGCGGGATCTCCGCCGCCGCGTACACTTCCGGCGCCGCGCGCCGACCCGGATGCGCGTCGATGATGCGCGGGCCGATGCGGGCCACGTAGTTGCGCGTCTCGGCCGGCAGGCCGCGGCCGTTCCAGAGGTAATCCTCGAGGCGGCGCGGGCCGGCATTGTAGGCCGCCAGGAAGGCCGGGTTGCCGTACAGCTCGTACATTTCCCGCACATAGGCGGTGCCGGCCATGACGCTGTTCCAGGGATGGTAGGGATCGTCGCCCAGGCCGTAGCGGGAACGCAGCTCGGCATAGGTGCCGGGCATCACCTGCATCAGCCCCATCGCGCCCACCGGGCTGCGGGCCATGACCTTGCCGGCGCTTTCCTGCCGCATCACCTCGCGGATCCAGCGCTCCGGCACGTCGAAGCGCCGGGAAGCCTCCTTGACGTAGGGCCCCCACGGATCGCTTGCCGGGCCCGGCGGATCGTAGCTGGAAGGTTGCGGATAAGCCGCCGCCTGCGCGGCGGCCGAGGCCGCCATGGGCGAGCGGGCCTGCTGGCTGCTGCCGCAGGCCGCGAGTAGAGCCAATGCCCCCACTGCCATCATCGCGCGCGCATGGCGCCGGGTCTGGCAAAGTCGGAACGGAGTCATCCCCTGTTCTCCGTCGAATAGGACGGCAAGCCGGAAGGCGGCTCCATCGCGGGCAGCGAAACGTGCCACGCCATGGCGGCCGGCGCCGCGCCCCCACGCGACAACCAGCCGAACTTCCCGACGCGCCGAGGTGAGCGGAACGTCAACCTGTTCTGGCCTACAGGAGCGCAACAGTGCGTGCAAGCTGACAATGCGTGCCGTGGGCCGTGAACGAAATCTTTTAAGGCTTTGATTTGGCAAGTGAGGCTGAATATTGGCAAAGCCTCCGCCAGGCCCGGCTGCGGCGTTCTTCTCGCACAAGGTGAAGGTCGCGCGAGTCGTCTCGCCGGATACTTGCCGTCACCGGCCGTTACCCGGCGGCACGAAAGGGCCACCTTTGGCGCCCGGCGAATGGCGGAGTCGCGCCTGGCATGCTGCAACCGGGACGCGGCGGACCCACTTTCACCAGGATGCCAATCCCGGCCGGCGCGGCACCCATGCCGGCCGCAACAGGTGGGAGAATGCCGTGATGACGCGCAACGCCCTTGATCCTCAACTTCCGGCCGGCCGCAAAGGCCTTGCCCTGGCGCGCGCGGCGGCCTGCCTGCTGGTGCTCGGCGGCGGGCTGGCGGCCTGTGCTCCGCAGCAGACCGGATCGTCCTACAGCAGCGGCGCGGTGGGCCGCGCGGCCTCGGTCAACTACGGCACCATTGTCGGGCTGCGGCCGGTGCAGGTGCAGGGCGGCGGGTCCGGCATCGGCACGGCGGCGGGTGCCGTGGCGGGCGGCGTCGGCGGCTCCTTTATCGGCGGCGACTGGCGCTCCAACGCGCTGGCCGGGCTGGGCGGCGCCCTGCTGGGCGGCTTGGCCGGCAATGCCCTCGGCGGCGGCGTCAGCGGCGGCAACGCGGTGGAATACTTCGTCCGCGAGGATAATGGCGGCGACATCTCGGTGGTGCAGACCGGGGAGGAAGGGCTTCAGGCGGGCGACCGCGTGGTGATCGTGCGCGGCGACCGCACGCGCATCAGCCGCGCCGCCGGCGGCCCGCCCCCGGGCGTGCCGCAGGGCAACTACGTGCCGCCGCAGGGTGCCGCGTATCAGGGGCAGCCCTATCCCGGGCAGCCCGCCGCCACCCAGCCCTACACGGGACAGCCTTACACAGGACAACCCTATTCGGGACAGCCGCAGGGCGTCCCGGTCTACACGGCCCCCGTCCGCTACTGAGCGGGCGCCGCGAACCGCAAAGGCCGGGGCGATCCCCGGCCTTTCGCGTTTCCGCTCATCCGGCTCAGTCCGTGGCCGGCTTGCCGCGCATCTTCTTGGTCGCGCCGCGTTGCGCCTTGCCCTCCAGCCGCCGCTTCTTGGAACCCAGCGTCGGCCGAGTCGGGCGGCGCTTGGGTGGCGGCGGCGCGGCGGCGGCGCGCAGCAATTCCAGCAGCCGCTGCAGCGCTTCCTCCCGGTTGCGCGCCTGGGAGCGGTGCTCCTGCGCCGTGATCACGATCTCTCCCGCCCCGGTGGCGCGGTGCCCCGCCAGTTCCAGGGCGCGGTCGCGCACCCGTTCCGGCAGGGAAGGCGAGTTACGGGCGTCGAACCGCAGCTGCACCATGGTCTCGACCTTCTGGATGTTCTGCCCGCCCGCGCCGGAGGCGCGGGCGAAGCTTTCCACCAGTTCGTTCTCGTCGATCGAGAGCCGCGCCGTGACCGGGATGCGCGCCATCAGAGCGCCGGGGCCGGTTCCGCGATGGCGGCGTCGATCCGGGTCCGGCCCAGCGCGCTCCAGGCGCGGTCGTATTGCGGCGGCGTCGGCAGCGCTTCGGTGCGGCCCAGCGCCACGGCAGCGCGCAGCGGCCAGTACGGGTCGCGCAGCAGCTCGCGCGCCAGCAGGATCATGTCAGCCTTGCCCTCGCTCAGGATGGCCTGGGCCTGCGCCGGCTCGGTGATCAGCCCGACCGCCGCCACCGGCAGCCCCGCCCCCTCGCGCACCGCCGCGGCGCCCGGCACCTGGTAGCCCGGGCCCACGGGGATGCGCGCCGGCACCAGTCCGCCCGAGGACACGTCCACCAGATCGACGCCCAGTGCCTTGACCTGCCGGGCCAGTTCCACGGTTTCCTCCGTGGTCCAGCCGCCTTCCGCCCAATCGGTGTGGGAGAAGCGGATGGCCAGCGGCACCTCGTCCGGGAGGACGGCGCGGACCGCGGAGACGACCTCGCGCGTGAGGCGCGTGCGGCCGGCGAAATCACCACCCCAGGCGTCGTTGCGGCGGTTGGCCAGCGGCGACAGGAACTGGTGCAGCAGGTAACCATGCGCCGCATGGATCTCGATGAAGCGGTAGCCCGCGGCAACGGCGCGCTTCGTTGTGGCGGCGAAGGCGGCGATGATCCGGGCGATGCCGTCCTCGTCCAGCGCCTGCGGCTCGTTGAGGTCGGGAAAGGCCAGGGCCGAGGGCGCCACCGGGGTCCAGCCATGCTCGCGCGCCACGCCGCCGACCCAGGGGGCGGCGGTGCTGGCCTTGCGGCCGGCATGGGCGATCTGGATGCCCGGCACCGCGCCGGCGGCGGCGATGACGCGCGCCAGCTGGGCATGGCCTGCGGTTTGCCCGTCCTCCCACAGCCCGACATCCTGCGGCGTGATGCGGCCTTCCGGCACCACCGCGGTGGCTTCCACGATCACCAGCCCGGCGCCGCCCACGGCGCGCGATTGCAGGTGGCCGAGGTGCCACTCGGTGGGCTTTCCATCGGGTGCGCAGGAATACTGGCACATGGGCGCGACGCCGATGCGGTTGCGCAGGGTGACGCCGCGCAGCGCCAGCGGCTCGAACAGGTCGGTCATGAAGCGGGGCTCCGGTTCCAGGGCGGCAGGCGCCCGAGGCGGTTCTCGAATACCGCGAACCAGATAGGGCCGCCGGGCGGGCGCGCCAACAGTTGCCCCGCCGCATCGGCCGGAAACCGCGACAGGGTCACGGCATCGGCCACGTTGCCGCCCACCGCCTCGACGATGCCGGGGGACAGCGACACCACCAGGTCGCAATGCATCGGCCGGAACTGCCCGGCCTCCGCCGCCCGTGCCCGCCAATCGGCCAATGGTCGGCCGGAGCGGTCGGCGCAGACGAGGTCGCCCGGCTGCGGCGCATAGGAAAACCAGTCGCGCGGAATGAACGGCGCCTCGGCCGGAAAGGCCGCGGCGGTGGCCAGCATGCCGTCGACGTAGAAGCTGTGCGCGGCGGAAGATGGGAATTCCCGCCGGTCCACCCCGGCGCGCAGCATCAGGTAGGAGATAAAGGCGGCCGACCAGGCCGGCTCGCGCCAGACCCCGCCGCCGGGCAGCGACGCCGCCCCGGGATGCGCCAGCGTCACGGCGTAGCGGGCGCGGTTGCGGGCAATGGCACCGGTCGCCTCCGCATTCTCCACGGCGCGCCAATAGGCCAGCACGCGCGGGAAGTTGGGCAGCGCCGATTCGGGGCCGGGGATGGCGGCGTCCTCCAGCGACTGGTGCGCGGCACCGGCAATGTCCGGCACGGACACCAGCCGTCCCCATTCCGTCCATTCCTCCCGCGCGATGCGCAGCAGGCGGTCGCGCACGTCGGGCGGGTAGCTCAGCGGCGGCCCGGGCGCCGCAGCCGGCGGCGGAGCGGCGCAGGCGGCCAGGGCGAGCAGCAGCAGCGCCGCCGCGCCGGCCGCGCGGCGGGTCGGGATCGGCATGGTCGGTGCGGCCTCCGGTCAGGTTGCGGCGGCGAGCGGCCCGGCCACCGCGGCATCCGGCGCCAGCAGCCCGAGCAGCGCGGCGGGCTGGGTGGCGGCGTTGCCTTCCTGCGCCAGCGGGCTGGTCAGCACCTCCAGCACCGCGCCGTGGGGACGGATGCGGGCGCGCAGCTGGCGCAGCGCCAGGTCGTTCAGCGTTTGCAGCCGCTGCAGCTGGCTGCCTTCCAGCGGCACGGCGCCGGCGCCGTGCGCCAGCCGCAGCGCCGCCAGGGCGCGCAGCAGCAGGCCCAGCTTGAAGGTCCAGAAGCCGCCATCGTCTTCCCACCGGCCATCGGCGCGGCGGCTGCGCACGAAGGGCGTGTCCAGGCTGTGCAGCCCATCCTCCAGCGGCACCTTCACCGAGCCGACGCGGATCGCCCCCAGCGCCTGCTTCAGCGCCGGCAGCAGCCGCGCATCCTCCCGGCTCAGCGCCAGCCGGGACAGCGCCAGGATGGCGGCGGCGTGGCAGTCGAGATAGGCGGCCTGGTTCTGGTCGGCGAAGGCGCCGCCCGCCTCGTCCGGTCGCTGCAAGGACAGCAGCAGGTCGAGGCCGTGCGCCAACGCCGCGTCGTAGCGCGGCTCCGGCGCCCAGCGCTGCATGGCGTCGAGCGACAGCAGGGCGTAGCTCAGCGCCCGCAGGTAGGAGCGGCGCGGCGGCAGGCTGTCGCCCTCGGCCATGCCGGCGAACAGCCCGTCCAGGTGGCGGTCATACCAGTCGCGCAGCATGGCCACGCGCTCGGCCGGCATCGGGTAGTCGCCGCGCGCCACGCAGAGCAGCTGCGTCGCCACCGCGTTCAGCGCCACGCCGTGATCGGCGGTGACGCCGGCATCGCGGCCGGACAGGATCAGCGGATCATACAGGATGCCGGCATAGCTCGGCATCGCCGCCGCCAGCGTGCCGGCGGTCAGCAGCCGCGCCTCGTTGACCTGGAACACCCCGCCCGCCGCCAGCTCCGGCGTGGCGTAGCGGTTGATCAGCCAGTGCAGCCGGCCCTCCACCGACTGCGCCTTGGTGTTGAGCAGGTAGTCGCCCGACAGCGGCCGCAGGTGCAGCCCGTTGGCGGCCCCCGGCGGCGCGTCCTCGATCAGGCTGATGATGTCGAGCGAGGTGTCCTCCCGCAGCGTGGCGACGCCCGAGCCGGACAACGGCACCGCCCGGAAATCCCGCCCTTCCCCCAGATGCACGCGGGTCACGGGCCGCACCCTCTCGCCCGAAAGCTCGTCCACCGCCGTGGTCAGGCGCAGGTCGTGCAGCGCGACGCCCGGCTCGGCGCGCAGCGTCACCTGTATCAGAAGGCGCGGGTCCTTGGCCTCGATCCAGTATTCGTAGCGGACCCGGCCCACCGTCTGCTCGGCCTTGCGCAACAGGCCGGTGGTGCCCTTCAGCAGGCTTTCGTGAAACAGCAGCACCCCGTCGGGCCGCTGCTCCAGTCCGAACTCGACGATGCTGTCCTCGATGTCGAGGCAGTGGCGGTGGCGGCCGAGGCGGAACTCCGCCAGGTGGCCGGTGTGGTGGATCTCCCGCCGGGCCACGCCGCCGCGCACCGCCTGCCGCACCACGCCGCGCGACAGGTCGCCGCGGTATTCATGCGTCGCGGTGGTGATGGCGAAGTCGCGCGGATCGGCGCTTTCGACCTGCAGCTCGGCCTCGGCGACCCGGCGCAGCAGAAGGTTGCCAGTGCCCATGGCCATCAGGAAGTCGGTCAGCCCATCCCGCATCGCGCCCCATTCCGCCGCCAGGGCGGGCTGCGCCAGCAACTCGGCCGCGCCGGCGGCATCCGCCGTCCAGCACCAATTCGCCGTGGCGAAGGGCGCATGGGTTTCGCGCAGCGCGGGGATGTCCAGCCCGTCCAGCGGCACGGCGCAAAGCAGGTGCCGGTGCAGAAAGGCGATCAACCGATCGCGGTCGGCCTCGGGCAGCGTTTCGACCATGGGGATCCCCGGATTCCTTCCAGCCTCGTCGCCGCACCATAGGGCAGCATGCGCGCCGACGCACGCCAGGACGGAAGGCCAGGACGGAAACGCAACCAGGGCGGGCGATCGGGCGCCGCCGCAGGGTGCCGCCGCAGCGCGTCCGGGACATCGGACAGCCGAGATGTGGCGCGGCCGGCCGGCGGTGGCGATCACGGCGATTCGGCATTCCGACGGCCTGCGGCGGGGGCCGCAGGGGCGCGGTCCTGCGCCGGATCAGGATGCGCGCTTGGCAGCGCGGCCCCGGATTTGCTTCGATCCACCCCATGACCGCATCCATCGCCTTCACGCTCAATGGCCGCCACCGGGTGCTGCCGCCCGGCATCCTGCCGGGCATGACCCTGCTCGACTGGCTGCGCGCCCCGGTGGCCGAGGGCGGCGCGGCGCTGCGCGGCACCAAGGAAGGCTGCGCCGAGGGGGATTGCGGCGCCTGCACCGTGGTGCTGGAGGAGGCGGATGGCGGCCGCGTGCCGGTGAATGCCTGCCTCGCCCTGCTGGGCCAGATGCATGGCCGCGCCATCCGGACCGTGGAGGGCCTGGCGGACGGCACGCCGCACGCGGTGCAGCGCGCCATGGCCGAAGCGGATGCCACGCAATGCGGCTTCTGCACGCCGGGCATCGTCATGTCCGCCTGGGCCCATGCCCGGCAGAAGGCGCATCCCGGCGGCGGCGACGCGCATGAGGCGCTGGCCGGCAATCTGTGCCGCTGCACCGGCTACCGCCCGATCCTGGAGGTGTTCGAGGCGCTGGCCGATGACGGCACGCTGCCGCCGCCGCTGCCACCCGCCGCCAGCGCCGAGTTCGCCGCATCGGGCCAGGTGTTCCACCGCCCCGCCACCCTGGCCGAGGCGCTGGCGCTGCGCGCCGCCCACCCCGGAGCCTGGCTGCTGGCCGGCGGCACCGATCTCGGCCTGCGCGTGTCCGAGCACCGCGAAACACCGCCGCGCATCCTGGCCCTCGGCGGCGTGGCCGAGCTGCAGGCCCTGTCGGTGGAAGCGGAGCGGCTGGTGATCGGCGCCGGCGTGCCCTACGGCCGGCTGCTCGACGCGCTGCAGGGGCTGGAGGATCTTCGGCCGCTGGACGCCTATCTGCGGCGGCTCGGCTCCCGGCAGATCCGCGGCATGGGCACGCTGGGCGGCAATCTCGGCACCGCCTCCCCCATCGGCGACGCGCTGCCGCCGCTGCTGGCGCTGGACGCCGCCGTGGTGCTGGCCTCGGCCGGCGGCGAGCGCATCCTGCCGGTGGCGGCATTCCTCACCGGCTACCGGAGAACGGCCCTGGCCGCGGACGAGATCATCCGGGCGGTGGTGCTGCCGCGCCCGCCGCCGGGCGCGATCCTGGCCTGCGAGAAGCTGTCCAAGCGGCACGACCAGGACATCTCCACCGTGTCCGCCGCCTTTCTGCTGCGGCTGGAGAGCGACCGCGTCACCGCGGCCCGGCTGTGCTTCGGCGGCATGGCGGCCACGGCGGCGCGCGCCCCCCATGCCGAGGCGGTGCTGGCCGGCGCCGCCTGGTCCGAGGCCGGCTTCGATGCCGCCGCCGCCGCGCTGGCGCAGGATTTCACGCCGCTGGCCGATTGGCGCGGCAGCGCGGAATACCGGCTGCGCGGCGCGCAGGGCCTGTTGCGCCGGCTGTACTGGCGGGTCGCCCGGCCCGACCTCCGGCTGGAGGTGCAGGGCTGATGGACACGCTTCCCCCGCTCCGCCCCAGCCGCACCGGCATGGGCGCCGCGCTGCGCCAGGACAGCGCGCTGAAGCACGCCACGGGCGAGGCGCAGTTCCTCGACGACCTGCCGGAGCCGCCGGGCCTGTTGCATGCGGCGCTGGCGCTCTCGCCCGTGGCACATGGCACGCTGGCACCGCTCGACCTCGCCGCCGCCCGTGCCGTGGCGGGAGTGGTGGCGGCCTTCGGTCCGGAGGACGTGCCGGGCCGCAACGACATCTCCCCGAGCGGCAGGGTGGCGGAGGTTCTGTTCGCCACCGGCACGGTGGAGCATTGGGGCCAGCCGCTCGCCCTGGTGGTCGCCACCACGCGCGACGCCGCCCTGGCTGGCGCCGCCGCGCTGCGGCCGCAGATCGCGCCGCTGCCCGCCCTCCTGAGTGTGGAAGCCGCGCTGGAGGCGCGGGCCCTGCTGATGCCGCCACAGGTGATCGCGCGCGGCGATTGCGAGGCGGCGCTGGCCGCCGCGCCGCGCCGCATCGCGGGCGAGTTCCGCTGCGGCGGGCAGGAGCATTTCTACCTGGAAGGCCAGATCGCGCTGGCGGTGCCGGGCGAGGATGGCGACATCGCGCTGCATTCCTCCACCCAGCACCCGACCGAGGTGCAGCACATCGCCGCCCGCGTGGTGGGCTGCGACCACAACCGCATCACCGTGCAATGCCGTCGCATGGGCGGCGGCTTCGGCGGCAAGGAAAGCAACGCGTCCTGGGTGGCGGCGGCGGCGGCCCTGGCGGCGCGCCTCACCGGGCGGCCGGTGAAGCTGCGCCTGTCGCGCAAGGCCGACATGGCGGCCACCGGCAAGCGCCATCCCTTTCTGTATCGCTGGCAGGCCGGCATCGACGCCGAAGGGCGCATCCTGGCGCTGGACGCCACCCTGGCCGCGGAGGGCGGCCATTCGCTGGATCTTTCGGGCGGCGTGATCTTCCGCGCCGTCACCCACGCGCTGAACGCTTATGACGTGCCGGCGGTGCGGATCACCGGCCTGGCCTGCAAGACCAACACCGTCAGCAACACCGCCTTTCGCGGTTTCGGCGGGCCGCAGGGTGCCCTGCTGATGGAGGATGTTCTGTTCGGCGCCGCCCGCGCCACCGGCCGCGCGGTGGACGCGCTGCGCGAGCTGAACTTCGCCGGCGGACCGAACGGCGCCGACACGCCCTATGGCCAGGCGCTGGAAGGCGAGCTGATCCGCCGGGTCTGGGCCGAGGCCCGGCAGGGCGCGGAATGGGAACGCCGCCGTGCCGAGGCGGACGCTTTCAACGCCAGCCACCCCACCCTGCGCAAGGGCCTGGGCGGCTTCGCCCTGGCCTTCGGCATCTCCTTCGGCATCATGGCTATGAACCAGGCCGGCGCGCTGGTGCATGTGTACACCGATGGCTCGATCCGCCTGAACCATGGCGGCACGGAGATGGGCCAGGGCCTGTTCATCAAGATCGCCCAGGTGGTGGCCGAGGTGTTCGGCGTCGAGGTGGAGCGCATCCGCATCACCGCCACCTCCACGGCCGAGGTGCCCAACACCTCCCCCACCGCCGCCTCGACCGGCAGCGACCTCAATGGCTGGGCGGCGCACCAGGCGGCCTCGGCGATCCGCGGCCGCATGGCCGGAGTGGCCGCCGCGCTGTGGAATGTGGAGGCGGCGGAGGTGCAGTTCGCCGAGGGCCGCGTCACCGCCGGGAACCACGCCATGGAGTTCAGCGAGCTGGCGCACCAGTGCTGGGCGCAGCGCGTCAGCCTCTCCGCCACCGGCTTCTACAAGACGCCGGACATCCACTGGGACCCGGTGGCGATGCGCGGCCAGCCCTTCTTCTACTTCTCCTACGGCGCCGCCCTTGCCGAGGTGCTGGTGGACACCCTGACCGGCGAACACCGCGTCACCCGCGCCGACCTGGTGCAGGATTGTGGCCGCTCGCTGAACCCGGCCATCGACCGTGGCCAGATCGAGGGCGCCTTTGTTCAGGGCCTGGGCTGGCTGACCTGCGAGGAACTCTGGTGGGACCAGGCGGGCCGGCTGCGCACGCTGGGGCCCTCCACCTACAAGATCCCCGGCTCGCGGGAGATGCCGCCGGTGTTCAACCTCCGCCTGCTGGAGAACGCGCCGGCGCGGGCCAACACCATCTTCCGCTCCAAGGCGGTGGGCGAGCCGCCGCTGCTGCTGGCCACCTGCGTGTGGAACGCGCTGCGCGACGCGACGGGCGCGGCAAGGCTCGACCTGCCGGCGACGCCGGAGCGGGTGCTGGCGGCCCTGCGCGGCGGCTGAGCCGCGCCGCATCCCCGCGGCTGGGCCGCGCTGCATCCCCTGCGCGGCGGTGGCGTTGTTGCTCCGTCACTCAGAACGGAGAACCACGTCATGGTCAACACCAGCCAGATCCGCGAGCACATGGAAGTCATCGGCGCCGACGGCGTGCATGTCGGCACCGTGGACCGCGTCGACGGCGACCGCATCAAGCTGACCAAGAAGGACAGCGGCCAGGGCGCGCATCAGGGCCACCACCACTTCATCCCGGTCGGGCTGGTGGCGGAGGTGGAAGCCGATGCCGTGCGCCTGTCGGCCAATGCCGACGTCGCCGTGACCCTGGAGGAAGAAGAGAACCACAAGGGCACCGCGGGCTGACCACGCCCCGCCGGAGGGTTTGCCGCCGCGGGGGTTGAGGCCGCGGGGGTTGAGGCCCCTGGCCCGCCGGGCCATGCTGGCATCCCTCCCGAAGGAGCAGCCTGCATGGCCCACCCGATCGGCGCGCCCGCCGCGTCGCCCGCCTTGTTGAATTCCCTGCCCGATGCGGCCGCCCTGCAGCAGGCCCGCATCGACCTCGCGGCGTGTTTCCGCATGGCTGCGCGGCATGGGCTGCAGGAAGGCATCTGTAACCATTTCTCCGCCGTGGTGCCGGGCCGTCCCGACCTGTTCCTGGTCAATCCCTACGGCCTCGCCTTTTCCGAGATCACGGCGTCCTCCCTGCTGGTCTGCGACTTCCACGGCAACGTGGTGGAGGGCGACGGGCAGCCTGAGGCCACGGCCTTCTTCATCCATGCCCGCCTCCATGCCGCCAAGCCGCGCGCCAGGGTCGCCTTCCACACCCACATGCCCTACGCCACCGCGCTGTCCATGGTGGAGGGCGAGCCGCTCGCCTGGGCCGGGCAGACGGCGCTGCGCTTCTACGGCCGGCTGGCGGTGGACGAGAATTACCAGGGCCTGGCGCTGGACGAGCGGGAAGGCGACCGCATCGCCGGGAGCCTCGGCGAGGCCGACGTGGTGTTCATGAAGAACCACGGCGTCATGGTGCTGGGCGAAACCATCGCCGAGGCGTGGGACGACCTGTACTACCTGGAGCGCGCCGCGCAGGCGCAGGTGCTGGCCATGAGCACCGGCCGCAAGCTGCTGCGCGTGTCGGACGAGATCGCCCGCCGCGTCGCCGCGCAGGAAGCCGCCGGCCGTCGCGACAGCGCCCGCCTGCACCTGAACAGCGTCCGGCGCATCCTGACGCGCGAGGAGCCCGCCTTTCTGGCCTGACGGCGCGCCGCGCGACCCCATGCCCGGCCATCGGGGCTGCGTCCGGACCTTGGCGGTTGACGCAGGCCCCCTGCCCATGGTCTCGGACGGCGCATCGGCGCCAGGGCGCCGCCACTGCTCCGGGCTCCGATTGCACATGATCCGTCTCGACTCCATCAGCAAGCAGAACGGCCAGCAGCTGCTGTTCATCGAGGCCTCGGCGGCGCTCCAGAAGGGCGAGAAGGCCGGGCTGGTGGGTCCCAACGGCGCCGGCAAGTCGACGCTGTTCCGCATGATCACCGGGCAGGACCAGCCGGATGAAGGGCAGATCCTGGTGGATCGTGGCGTCAGCATCGGCTTCTTCAGCCAGGATGTGGGCGAGATGGCCGGCCGCAGCGCCGTGGCCGAGGTGATGGACGGCGCCGGCGATGTCAGCACCGTCGCCGCCGAGCTGGCGCGGCTGGAAGCGGCGCTGGCCGATCCGGAGCAGGCCGACGCGCTGGACAGCCTGATCGAGCGCTTCGGCGAGGTGCAGGCGCGCTTCGAGGAACTCGGCGGCTACGCGCTGGAAGGCCGCGCGCGCGAGGTTCTGGCCGGCCTCGGCTTCGCGCAGGAGATGATGGAGGGTGACGTCGGCGCCCTGTCCGGCGGCTGGAAGATGCGCGTGGCCCTGGCCCGGATCCTGCTGATGCGCCCCGACGTCATGCTGCTGGACGAGCCGAGCAACCACCTGGATCTGGAAAGCCTGATCTGGCTGGAACAATTCCTCACCGGCTATGACGGCGCGCTGCTGATGACCTCGCATGACCGCGCCTTCATGAACCGCATCATCAACAAGGTGGTCGAGATCGATGGCGGCACGCTGACCTCCTATTCCGGCGATTACGAGTTCTACGAAGGCCAGCGCGCCATGAACGAGCGCCAGCAGCAGGCGCAGTTCGAGCGGCAGCAGGCGATGCTGGCCAAAGAGATCAAGTTCATCGAGCGCTTCAAGGCGCGCGCCTCGCACGCCTCCCAGGTGCAGAGCCGCGTCAAGAAGCTGGAGAAGATCGACCGCATCGAGCCGCCGAAGCGCCGCCAGTCGGTGACCTTTGAGTTCCGCGCGGCGCCACGCTCCGGCGACGACGTGGTGAACCTGAAGGGCGTGCACAAGCGCTATGGCAGCCGGGTGATCTATGACGGCCTCGACTTCCTGGTGCGCCGCCGCGAGCGCTGCTGCGTGCTGGGCACCAACGGCGCCGGCAAGTCCACTCTGCTGAAGCTGGTCACCGGCGCCACCGATCCGGATGCGGGCATGGTGTCGATGGGCGGCAGCGTGAAGCTGGGCTATTTCGCCCAGCACGCCATGGAATTGCTGGATGGCGACCGCACCGTGTTCCAGTCGCTGGAGGATGCCTTTCCGCAGGCCAACCAGGGATCGCTGCGCGCGCTCGCCGGCTGCTTCGGCTTTTCCGGGGACGAGGTGGAGAAGAAGTGCCGCGTGCTGTCGGGCGGCGAGAAGGCGCGGCTGGTGATGGCTAAGATGCTCTATGACCCGCCCAATTTCCTGGTGCTGGACGAGCCCACCAACCACCTGGACATGGCCACCAAGGAGATGCTGATCGCCGCCCTGGCGCAGTATGAGGGCACCATGCTGTTCGTGTCGCATGACCGGCATTTCCTGGCTGCGCTGTCCAACCGGGTGCTGGAGCTGACGCCGGAGGGCATCCACCAATATGGCGGCGGCTACACGGAGTATGTCGCGCGGACCGGCCAGGAAGCGCCCGGCCTGCGCGGCTGAGGCGGTCCTGGCCCGGTCCGCTCCTCCTCTGGTCCGCTCCTCCTCCGCTCCGCCGCGGGATCGCCGGCAGCCCATCGCCCGTGCAGGCGCGGTGCGCCGGACGCCGCGTCGCGCGGGACCCTCTGCACCCGCATCGCGCCGCCCTGCCTGAGGCCGGTCCGCCGGAACACCGATGCGCGGCGGCGGTCGCCTGGCCGAAGCCTCAGTGTCCGGCCGCGGCGCGCGCCGGGTTCCGCCGCATGGCACCGTGCGCCGGGCGCGGCAGGCCGAGGTTCTCGCGCAACGTGTTGCCCGCGTAATCGGTTTGGAACAGGCCGCGCCGCTGCAATTCCGGGATCAGCAGGTCGAACACCTCCTCGGCCGGCTGCGGGTAGAAGGGCGGCAGGATGTTGAAGCCGTCGCAGCCATGGCTGACGAACCAGTCCTCCATCTCGTCGGCGATGCTGCCCGGCGTGCCGACGATGATGTGGTGGCCCGACGCGGCGAGCGCCTGGTAGAGCTGGCGGATGGTCATCTCGCGGCCCTGCAGGAACTTCGCCAGCCGTCCATGCGCGCTCTTCACGGCGTTGCTGTCCGCGAGCATCGGCGGCAGCGGCCCGTCCACCGGATAGGCGGACAGGTCGCCGAAGGAGCTCGCCAGGGAGGCGTAGCCGTATTGCGGATGGATCAGCTCCTGCAGCGCGTCGAAGCGATCCCGCGCTTCCTGCGGGGTGCGGCCCATGATCGGCATCATGCCCGGCATCACCAGCGCATCGTTGGCGGAGCGGCCGAACCGGGCGAAGCGGCTCTTGACGCTGCTGTAGAACGCCACAGCCTCGTCGCGGCTCTTCTGCATGGTGTAGATCAGCTCGGCGGTGCGGGCCGCGAGATCCTGGCCGGGGCCGGAGGAGCCGGCCTGGGCGATCACCGGATAGCCCTGGATCGGCCGCGCCACGTTGAGCGGGCCACGCACCCTGAAGTGCTCGCCCTGGTGGTGAAGCGTGTGCAGCCTGGCCGGGTCGAAATACTGCCCGGTCGTCTTGTCGCGGATGAACGCGTCGTCCTCCCAGCTGTCCCAGAGGCCGAACACCACATCCATGTATTCCTCGGCGCGGCGGTAGCGCGAGCCGTGCTCCATGTGGGAGTCACGGCCGAAATTCAGCGCCTCCTGCTCGCTCCAGGAGGTGACGACGTTCCAGCCGACCCGGCCCTCGGTGACGTAGTCCAGCGACGCGAACTTGCGCGCCATGTTGTAGGGCTCGTTGTAGGTCGTGGAGGCGGTGGCGATGAAGCCCATCTTCTCCGTCACCGCCGACAGCGCGGCCAGCAGCGTCAGCGGCTCGAACACGTCGATGCGGCTGTCGTAGCTGAGCTGCTCCTCGTCCTTGGCGGAGCTGCGCACGGCGATGCCGTCGGCCCAGAACATGAAGTGGAACTTGGCGGCCTCGGCCTTGCGCGCCATGTTCTTCCAGAAGCGGATGTCGATGGCGGCGCCGGCATGGGCATCCGGCATGCGCCAGCCGCCGCCATGCGCCCCCGCCCCCACCAGGTTGAGGCCCAGGGCCATCTGGCGGGCCTTGCGCGGTTGATCGTTCACTCCGATCCCTCCATTCACTCGGCGGCGGCGCTCCGGCGCGCCGCGGCGTAGCAGTCCAGGTGCGGCACGGGTCCAGCGCGGTGCGCGCGATGCGAGGGGGCGGAGCAGCCCCATTTCCGGGGCCGGGGCATGAAACGATCCCCCCGCGACGGCGAACCACCCTGCTCCAGGGGCTGGAGGCGGCCGGCGGCCCGTCGCGACGGGCCGCCGGGAGATGCGCGCAGCAGGCCGGGCGCGGCGCCCTCGCGGGGCGGCGCCTTCGGCTAGCCGAAGGCGCCGCATTCCAGGGAGATCACGGCGCTGATCTCGCGCACCAGGCTGAACATCTCCCGCAGCGGGCGCAGGATCTCGTCGCGCTCGCGGCCATAGCCGCCATGCCGCGCGGCGGGCGGCTCGGCGAAGTCCAGCGCGGCGCCGGGCGGATCCTCGGCGGGGAACACTTGTTCCAGCAGGTCCACGGCGCCCGGCACGTCGAGGCGCAACAGCCGCTGCACCAGCCCATCCCGCGTCACGCCGTGGCGCGGCGAGAAATCCGGAACAACCACCGCCAGCAGCCAGATGCGGTGGATCAGGCACAGCCGCAGGGCATGCAGCGCGAACAGCCGGTCGCTCATGCCCGGTGCCGCGTCCGGCCAGGCGGCGCGCAGCATCAGGTCGTCGGCCTTCAGCCGGCGGAACACGGCCCGCGCCGGATCGGCCAGGCCCAGCGTGCCCAGCGCCGTGGCCACCGCCACCAGCGCCTGGGCCCGGCCGGGCCGCCGCGTCTGCGCCGCCCGGTCCAGCCAGGAAACGGGATCGAGGCTGGCGACATAGCCGCGCAGCACATCGGCATCCGACAGCGCCAGCCCGGCGCGGGCGAAGGCCAGCGCATTGGCGAAGCGCGGTGAGCGACGCAGCAGCTCGGCGAAGGCCTCGGGCTCCTGCGCCGCGCCGTGGCCGAGGCCGTGCATCAGGTTGGCCAGGAAGCCAAGCTGCTGCAGCACCGCGTTGTTGGGGATGGCGCGCAACTCCCGTGGGTGGCGGATGGTGGGCGGCCCGCCGCTGTCGCTCTGCCGCGCCGCCGGGCGCGAGCCGGTGCGGTCCAGCAGGGAAGCGCCGAAGGCACCCAGCAGCGCCGCATAGCCCGGATCCTCCACCAGCCCGTGAAACGCGGCGCGGGCGCCGGTAAACAGGTCGGTCGCGAAGCCCCCCTCGGCATAGACCGGGTCAGGGCTGCCGGAGGGCAGCGGGGCGAAGGCGTGTTCGGCGATGCGCGTCACCGCCGCATGCGCCAGGGAGGGGGTGCCGAACAGCAGATAACCGTCACCGCCCTGGAAGGAGGTTTCCTGCCGCACCGGGATGCCGCGCGCGGCAAAGGCGGCACGCACCGCCGGCGGGTCGAGGTAGTCGAGCCGCGCCGCCAGCCCGTCCGGGTGGCCGCCGCGCCCCAGGCCCTCGCCATGCGTGTCGAACAGCACCACCTCGAGGTCGTGCAGCTCATGGCGCGCCAGCAGCTCGATGATGCGCAGCTTCAGCCGCTCGATCAGGTGTGTCGCGGCCACCTGCCCGATGTAGCGGCCGGAATCCGAGTAACCGAATTGCAGGCACAGGCGGCCGGTGCGCTTCAGATAGGCACGCCAGTGCGGCGAGCGCAGCGCCTCCTCCACCACCCGCTCGCCACGCTGCTCCAGCGCTTCGGCGGTCTCAAACAGCGGGGAGATCTCCACATGGTCCTCGGTGCCGAGCAGCCGGGCCAGCAGCAGGGCGGCCAGCAACGTGTAGCCGCTTTCCGTCTCGGCCACGAGGAAACGCACCTTCTGGCTGGCATCCACGTGTTTGGCGATCTGCGCCACCGTCATCATCAGCCGCGCCGCCGAAGCCGGCTCGGCGATCAGCCCGCCCGTGTCCACCGGCTCCGGCCGGGCTTCGTCCAATGCGGCGTTGATGGCGGCGAACAGGGCGCGGCGGCGCGACGCGTCCTCCGGGCCGGCGCCGAAGGCCGGAAAACGCAGCCGCACCGCGTTGTGCAACTGGGCGCTGTTCAGCCGCACATGGGTGTGCGCGAGCGACAGTCCGTGCGCCAGCAGCCCGGCGCGTGCCACACCCAGCGCCAGCCGCGCTTCGTCATCCGGCGCCGCGGCGAGGGCGGCGGGAAACAGGGCCAGCAGGGGCTCCGGGGTGGTCAGCGCGGCGTCCCGCTGCCCGATCAGCGCCTGGGCGAAGAGCTGCGCCGCCTCGGGGCGGGGCGGGCCGGGCGGCGGGCAGGCCGCGATTTGCGCCCGCACCGCCGCCGCCGCTTCCTCGGTGCGGACCCGCAAGGCGGCGGTGCAATCCGCCGGCAAGACCTCCAGCTGGCGCGCCAGCCGGGCCAGCTGCAGCTGCTTCATCTGCAGACGCAGCCGCAGCGTGTCGTGCCAGCCGATATCGGTGCGGCCATCGGTGTCGTAGCCGACCCAGGAGGCCAGGATCACTGGCGCCGGCGCCAGCTGGGTCCAGCGGTCCGGCCAGATGCTGCGCGCCGTGCCGAGAAAGGCGGCGGTCAGCCGGTCCAGCGCGTCGCGGCCATTGGCCATGGCGGCGACCGCCTGCTCGAACTCCTCCGTGAGGGTCGGGCCGGCCGGGCGCAGCAGCAGCGGGTCCGGCAGCGGCCCGCCGCCGGCGGCCCGCGCCAGGGCGGCGCCGGTTTCGCGCGGCAGGCTGAAGGTCGGATGGGCCGTGAACACCGCCGCGGCGCGCGGCCGCTCGCAGGCGGAGCGGAACACGGCGAAGCGCATCGGGCTGTCATCCGGATCGGGCCGGGCAACGTGGCCGGCCAGCAACGCCATGGCGGCGTCGTGCCCTTCACGGCCTTCCTGGCCGACCGCGCGCGCTAAGCGCTGCGCCCGGTCCCCGAAGGCGGCCCGCCCCATGGCCTGCAACAGTTCGGCGAGGTCGGCGTGGCCGATCTCGCCGTTGTCCAGCTTGCGGCTGAGCGCCAGAGCGATGGAGAGCGCCGGGTTGGCGAACGGATCGCCGCGGGCCGCCTGGCGGGCGGCGGCGGTGATGGCATCCAGGCTTTGTTCTCGAAACGCTTCCATGAGGCGCGATGCTGCGCCCGCGAGATGGTTTTGTCGCCCGAAATCTGCCGTTCAGCGTGGTGCGCCGAGCAGCGCCCGGGGGTCGCCATCCAGGGCGGTGCTGATCCTGGTGCGCCGCTCGCGCAGCCAGCCATCCTGCTGCGCCACAGCCTCGTCGGCGGCGGCCAGCATGCGCGTCACCTCCGCTGGCTGCGGACCTCCGGCGGTGGCCTGGTCGCGCACGATCATCACCGGGTCGAGCGCGGCGCGGAACTCGGCCTCGGTGATGGGCAGTTCGCTCGGCGGCAGGCCCATCACCCCCAGCATCACGCCATAGATCCGCCGCGCCTCGCCATAGGGGAATTCGGTGGGGCGGATGTTGTGGTCCTTGGCGTAGTCCGCCACCCCCGCGGCGAAGTGGTGCCCGGCGCGGAAGGGCAGCCGGTATTTCCGCATCATACCGCCGAGCTTATGAAGTGACCTTTCTGATCCAGGGAGAGTTGGTGAGGGATTGGAGGCGGTCTGGGGTGAGGT
>NZ_QXGS01000036.1 GCF_003604215.1 Teichococcus vastitatis | reverse complement strand
TTAACCCAGCCAAATCACCCAAAGGCAATTAAACCAAGTATTCTTCCAGAAAACCCGATGCAATTTTCAATGAACAAGTTGAAGATCGGCTTCGATCTTCAGATCACTCCCAAATCAGGAGGGCTGACTATTTAAGGCCCTTTGCCTAGAACGTCAACCCTCTTTTCGCTGAGAGCCTTCAGATTTCAGGGCCGTGTCGGCGCCTCCATCGTCGGGAGGCGGCTTTTAGGCCCCCTCCCATATCCTGTCAAACGCTTTTGCAGAGAAATCGACCACTCCGTGCCGGATCAGATCGACGTCACCAAACCATCCTGATCCGCGGAAACATTGACGGTGCTGCCATCTGTGACAGTTCCATCGAGCAGCATGCCCGCCAGCCGATCCTGAAGGTTCCGCTGGATCACCCGCTTCAGCGGCCGCGCACCATAGACCGGATCGTAACCCGCCTCGGCCAGCCAGTCCAAAGCCGCCCGATCCAGTTCTAGTCCGATCTTGCGGTCTTCCAACAGCTTCCGCAGACGTCCAAGCTGAATCTCGACAATGGCGCCCATATCGTGGCGGGCCAGACGCCGGAACAGCACGATTTCATCCAAGCGATTGAGGAACTCGGGGCGGAAGCGACCGCGTACGATGTTCATCACCTGACCTCGGACCAGATCCACATCCTCTCCCTCGGGCTGCGAAGCAAGTATCTCCGAGCCGAGGTTGCTGGTCAGCACGATCAACGTGTTGCGGAAATCAACAGTCCGCCCTTGCCCATCCGTCAGGCGCCCATCGTCCAACACCTGGAGCAGCACATTGAACACGTCCTCATGTGCCTTCTCGACCTCGTCGAACAGGATCACCTGATAGGGTCGCCGCCGAACCGCCTCGGTCAGCGCGCCGCCCTCCTCATAGCCGACATAGCCCGGAGGCGCGCCGATCAGCCGTGCCACGGAATGCTTCTCCATGTACTCGGACATGTCGATGCGCAGCAGCGCCTTGTCGTCATCGAACAGGAAGGCCGCGATAGCCTTGGTCAGTTCGGTTTTGCCGACACCTGTAGGACCCAGAAAGAGGAAGGAACCGATGGGACGGTTCGGATCCTGCAGACCAGCGCGGGCTCGCCGAACCGCCTTGGATACCGCCTCCAGCGCTTCATCCTGGCCCACGACGCGTCCCCGCAGCGTGTCTTCCATATGCAGCAGCTTGGCGCGCTCGCCCTGCAGCATTTTGTCCACCGGAATGCCGGTCCAGCGGCTGACCACCGCGGCGATACCCTCCTCGGTCACCGCCTCGTTGACCAACCGACCACCCTCGCCGCCATCCGCCAGCTGTCGCTCGAGCTGCGGGATTACTCCGTACAGCAGTTCCGATGCGCGGCCGAGGTCGCCCTTTCGCTGCGCAACCTCGACTTCCGTGCGGGCGCGATCCAGCTCCTCCTTCGCCTTCTGAGCCGCGGAGAGCTTCCCCTTCTCCTCCTGCCAGGCAGCGGACAGAGCATCCGACCGTTCTTCCAGCTCCGAGATCTCGCGCTCCAGTCGGACCAGCCGATCGCGACTGGCGACATCATCTTCCTTCTTCAGGGCCTCACGCTCGATCTTCAGCATCAGGATCCGGCGATCAACCTCGTCCAGCTCCTCCGGCTTGCTGTCGACCTGCATGCGCAGGCGGGATGCCGCCTCATCCACCAAGTCGATGGCCTTGTCCGGCAGGAAGCGATCCGTGATGTAGCGATTCGACAAGGTCGCCGCGGCCACCAGTGCGCTGTCCGCGATGCGCACGCCGTGATGCAGCTCGTACTTCTCTTTGATCCCGCGCAGGATCGAGACGGTGTCCTCGACACTCGGCTCGCCCACGAAGATGGGCTGGAACCGCCGCGCCAACGCTGCGTCCTTCTCGACGTGCTTGCGGTACTCATCCAGGGTGGTGGCACCGATGCAGTGCAGCTCACCGCGGGCAAGGGCCGGCTTCAGCAGGTTGGAGGCGTCCATCGCGCCATCCGCCTTGCCGGCACCGATCAGCGTGTGCATCTCGTCGATGAACAGCACGACCTCGCCGGCCGCCTGCTCGATCTCTGTCAGCACGCCTTTCAGCCGCTCCTCGAACTCGCCGCGATACTTGGCGCCGGCCACCATGGCTCCGAGATCCAGCGCCAGCACGCGCTTGTCGCGCAGCGCCTCGGGCACGTCGCCATTGACGATCCGCAGCGACAGCCCTTCCACGATGGCGGTCTTGCCGACGCCGGGCTCGCCGATCAGCACCGGATTATTCTTGGTGCGGCGTGCCAGCACCTGGATGGCGCGGCGGATCTCCTCGTCGCGACCGATCACGGGATCCAACTTGCCTTCGCGCGCCACCGCGGTGAGGTCGCGGGCATATTTCTTCAGCGCGTCGAAGTTCTGCTCGGCATTAGCGCTGTCCACCTTGCGGCCCTTGCGGATCGCCGCAATGGCGGCATCCAGCTTCTGCGCTGTTGCGCCGGCCTTGATCAGGGCGCGACCCGCCGGAGTATCGCTGGACGCCAGCGCCGTCAGTAGACGGTCCTGCGCCACATAAGCATCACCCGCCTTGGCAGCCTGCTGCTGCGCCGCATCGAGGACCCGCACGATGTCCGGCATGAATTGCGGCTGACCTGCCCCGCCACCCTGCACGCGCGGCAGCCGTGCCAGCTCGGCTTCCACGACCTCCAGAACGGGACGGGGGTCGGCGCCAGCCGCGCGGATCAGTCCCGCGGCAGCACCCTGCTCGTCATCGAGCAGCGCCTTCAGAAGGTGCTCGGCGGTGATGCGCTGATGATATTCGCGGATCGCGATAGTTTGAGCGGCCTGGAGAAAGCCCCGCGCGCGCTCGGTGAATTTTTCAATATCCATTTCGGTCCCTCCATCGAGGCAACCGGGTAGCGCAACCCTGAGAGGCGATGCACAACCCGTTGATACGCCCGATGTGGTACAGGATTGCCAGCCCCTTCAAGGGGATGCCGAGCAAAAAAGATCAGGAGCCAGACCAATGCGGGTCGAGAAGCTGTATCGCTACCCGGTGAAAGGCCTGTCGGCCGAGGCGCTGGAGGAAGCGAAGCTCGCAGTGGGCGAGTGCATCGCGCATGACCGGCGTTTCGCGCTGGTGCAGGGGGACGCACCCTTCGACGTGTCGGCTCCGCGCTTCCTGCCGAAGCAGAATTTCGCCTGCCTGATGGCCAATGCCCGGCTGGCGCTGGTGGCGGCGGCGTTCGATCCGCATGACCAATGCCTGTCTCTGCGGATTCCTGGTCAGCCTCCCATCCTGGCGCCCACCGGCAGCCCGGAGGGCCGTTCGGCCATTGCGGCGGCGCTGTGCGCGTTTCTGGGCCAGGAGGCACGGGGCACGCCCTACTTCACCGAGGCGGCAGGGCATGCCTTCACCGACCAGAAGCGCAAGGGCATCTCGTTGATCAATCTTGCCAGCCTGGAGGCTGTGGAGAAGGCAACCGGGCTGCAGCTCGATCCGCTGCGCTTCCGTGCCAATGTTTATTTCACGGGCCTGCCGGCCTGGGCCGAGTTCAACTGGATCGGTCAGGAGGTGCTGCTGGGCAGCGCGCGGCTGTCGGTGTTCAAGCGCACCGTCCGGTGCCCGGCCACCCAGGTGAACCTCCGCACCGGCGAGCGGGACGCCGATGTCCCGAAGCTTCTGCGGGAGCATTTCGGCCATGCGGATCTTGGTGTGCACGCCGCCGTGGTCGAGGAGGGCCGCGTCGCGGTCGGCGATGCGCTGGAGGTCCTGGCGCCCGCCTGATCTCCGGAAAACCCTGCGCGGGATGTCAGGCCCGCGCAGGCCAAGAGCTTACTGCACGGTTTCGCGCTGATCGGACGTGTCGTTGGACTCGCCGTCGAGACCGGAATGACCATGGCCGTTGAGGTCACCCCCCTCGCCCTCGCCATCCTCATTGCCGCCGCCGCGGCGGGGCTGCTGGCTCTGCTGAGCCTGCGCGGCCTGAGCCATGGCGTTCAGGATGCGGAAGTAATGCTCGGCATGCTGGAAATAGCTTTCCGCCATGACCCTGTCGCCGCCACTGGTCGCGTCACGGCCCAGCTGGAGATACTTCTCGAACAACTGCTGTGCGGTCCCGCGCAGCCGCATGTCCGGCCCGCTGGAGTCGAACACGTGGTTGCGGTTCATGGGCTGATGGCCGGTCTGACGGAACTGCCCGCCACCACCGCCGCCGCCGCCACTTCCGCCGCCGCTATGGCGATGGCCGCCGCGGCCGCGCATGCGCTTCATGTTCATTGGTATAGCGTTCGCCGTCTCATGCTGACGCCGTCCGACGCATGGGGGTCCAGAATCGGACCCGGACGCACCGGGCAGCTTGCTGATGGTATTGCATCACCGCGGAACCGCTGGGGTGGCCGCAGCCTGCCGCCAACCGGCCTGTCCAACCGGGGAGTTCCACCCGGGGCCGCTTCTGCACCCTAGCGGCCTGATGCGGAGCCGCCAAACGGTTTTTTCATCACCAGGGCCCTCGACACCCCTCCCAGGTCCGCATGGCTGCCCTGCACAGCCAATCCTGCTGCCTCGGCCAAGCCGGTAACCGCCGGTGCTTGGCCGAGGCCGAGTTCCAGCACCGCGCTTCCACCCGCCTTCAGGAGCCGCGGCAGCGCCCGAACGATCAGGCGGTAGGCATCAAGACCATCTGGCCCACCATCCAGTGCACGCGCCGGCTCATGCACCCGCACCTCCGGCATCAGCGACGGGATGGCCGCACTCTCGATGTAAGGGGGATTGGACAACACGAGGTCGAAGGAGGATCGAATCGCGTCGGCCCAGTGTCCGGCAAAGAAGGCGCAGCGTTTCTCCAGGCCATTCCGCCGGGCATTGCTGCAGGCCAGGGCGGCCGCCTCGGGTGACAGGTCCACCCCGATCCCGAAGCCGCCCGGCCATTCCGACAGAATCGCCAGCAACAGGCAGCCGGTGCCGGTACCGAGATCCAGGACCGCCCCGCTGGGCGGCAAATTCGATGCCAGCGCCGCCTCGACCACGACTTCGGAATCGGCGCGCGGCACCAGCGTGGCGGGCGATACCGCAAGGTCCAGAGTCCAGAAGCCCTGACGACCCAGGATCAGCGCCAGCGGCTCGCGCGCCTGCCGGCGCCGCAGCATGGATGCAAAACGCGATGCCGCCACCGGGGGGACCGGTGCGCGGGTGGCGCCCAGCAGCGAAGACGGCTCCCTTCCCATGGCGGCGCCCAGCATCAGCCGGGCTTCGAGCCGCGGATTCTCGATGGCGGCGGCGCGCAGGTGCTGGCCGGCGCGGCACAGAAAGGCGCCCACCGTGCCGGCCGGGTCGGAACAGTCAGACACCTTCGGCCGCCAGCCGCGCCGCCTCGTCCTCGGCGATCAGCGCGTCGAAGATCTCGTCGAACTCGCCCTGCATCACCCGTTCGATCTTGTGCAAGGTGAGCCCGATGCGGTGATCGGTGACGCGGCCCTGGGGAAAATTATAGGTGCGGATCCGCTCCGACCGATCCCCCGTGCCGACCTGTGCCTTGCGATCCGCCGAACGGGTGGCACTGACCTGAGACCGCTGTTGCTCATACAGCCGGGCGCGCAGCACCTTCATCGCCTTGGCCCGGTTCTTGTGCTGCGACCGCTCCTCCTGCATCGCCACCACGGTGCCGGTGGGAATGTGGGTGATGCGAACCGCACTATCCGTCTTGTTGACGTGCTGGCCGCCGGCGCCGCTGGCCCGATAGGTGTCGATGCGCAGATCGGCGTCCTGGATCTGGATGTCCACATCCTCGGCTTCCGGCAGCACGGCGACGGTGACGGTGGAGGTGTGGATGCGACCCTGCGCCTCGGTCGCCGGCACGCGCTGCACGCGGTGCACGCCACTCTCGAACTTCAGGCGGGCGAACACTCCCTGCCCCTCGACCTCGGCCACCGCGCCCTTGATTCCGCCCACCTCGGAATCGTCGTAGTCGAGCACGCCGAACCGCCAGCCGCGGCCGGCGGCATAGCGCTGATAGGCGCCGAACAACTCCGCTGCGAACAAGCCGGCTTCGTCGCCGCCGGCCGCCGGACGGACCTCCAGGATCGCGCTGCCGGCATCCGCGGCGTCGCGCGGCAGCAGTAGAAGCTGCAGCTCCCGCTCCAGCACGGGCACGGCGTCCCGCTGCGCGTAGTATTCGGCCTCGGCCAATTCCCGCATCTCGGGATCGGCCAGCAGCGCCTCGGCCTCATCGCGCGCCTGCTGCGCCTGGCGCAGGGCGGTCACCTTCTCCACCAGCGGGTCCAGTTCCGCCAGCTCCTTGGAGAGCTGGCCGACCTGCGCGCCATCCGCCGTTTCCAGCAGCGCGCGCAGCTCGTCCGCCCGGTACAGCAACCGGTCGAGCTTCTCCGCCAGGCTCATGACTCGTCACTCATTCGTCGTCGGCGCCGTCCTCGTCGGCGGCAAGCTCCATCTCCTCCACCATCTGCTCCAGCATGGCGTCCACCACCCC
This sequence comes from Teichococcus vastitatis, assembly GCF_003604215.1. Lineage (GTDB taxonomy): Bacteria > Pseudomonadota > Alphaproteobacteria > Acetobacterales > Acetobacteraceae > Pseudoroseomonas > Pseudoroseomonas vastitatis. Next base: position 20,769 of record NZ_QXGS01000036.1, on the reverse strand, counting down.
GGCAGCGGCCAGGGCCGGCAGCAACCCGCCGAGGCCGACGCGCTCCTGGGTGCCATCGCCGAGATTGCGCACGATCACCACATTCTCGGCGACCTCGCTTTCGCCGATGATGATGGCGGCCTGGCTGCCGATCTTATTGGCGCGCTCCATCCGCCGCTTCAGATTGCCCTTATAGGCGATCTCCCCCGGCACGCCCGAGGCGCGCAGCATCTGCAGAACGTCGAGCGCCGTGCCTTCCTCCGCCTCGCTCACCGGGATCACCGCCACGGGGCGGTTCGGCTCCGGGGTTTCGGCCAGCAACTCGGCCAGCCGCTCCACCCCGGCCGCCCAGCCGACGGACGGCGTGGCGGGACCGCCCATCTCGCCGACCAAACCTTCATAGCGGCCGCCGCCCATCACCGTGCCTTGCGCGCCAAGCCGGTCGGTGATGAACTCGAAAGCGGTGTGGCTGTAATAATCCAGGCCGCGCACGATGCGCGGATTCTCGCGGAACGGCACGCCGAAGCGCTCCAGGTGCCGCTTCACGGCACCAAAGAAGGCGGCGGCTTCCGGCGTCAGGTGCTGGTGGATGGTGGGCGCATCGGCCACCAGCTTGCGGTCGCCCTCATCCTTGCTGTCGAGGATACGCAGCGGGTTCCGGGACAGCCGTTCCTGGCTCTCGCGCGACAGCGCCTCCCGGTGCCCGGTGAAATACGCGATCAGCGCCGTGCGATAGGCGTCGCGGGACGGGCCGTCGCCCAGAGTGTTGATCTCGAGCACCACACCATCGTCGATGCCGAGCTGCTGGATGATCTGCCAGCCCATGGCGATCACCTCGGCATCGGCCAGCGGCTCGGCGGCGCCCAGGATCTCGGCGCCGATCTGGTGAAACTGGCGGAAGCGGCCCTTCTGCGGCCGCTCATAGCGGAACATCGGGCCGGTGTAGAATACCTTGCGCGGCAGGCCACCCTGGGTGAGGCCATTCGACACCAGCGCGCGGCACACCCCGGCCGTGCCTTCGGGCCGCAGCGTCAGGCTGTCGCCGCCACGATCCTCGAAGGTGTACATCTCCTTCGACACCACGTCGGACGTTTCGCCCAGGGAGCGGGCGAACACCGAGGTGCTCTCGAAGATCGGCGTTGCCCATTCCTCCAGCCCGTACAGGCCAGCCACGTGGCGCGCCGTTTCCACCACATGGTGGTGGCGGCGGAACGTCTCGCCGATCAGGTCCCTGGTGCCGCGAACCGGCTGCATTCCGCTCAACTTGGCTTACTCCGCTGCCTGCTTGGCGTCCTCGGTGGCCTTGGCGGCCGCGATCTCGGCAGCCTTCTTTTCCACCAATTCAACGATGTGCTCGACCATGTCGGTGCCCGCCACGGTGTGGTCGGTGCGGCCCGCATGATAAACCATGTGACGGTTGTTGCCGCCGCCGGTGACCCCGATGTCGGTCATCAGCGCCTCGCCCGGGCCGTTCACCACGCAGCCGATGATGGACAGCGTCAGCGGCGTCTCGATATGCGCCAAGCGCTCTTCCAGCGTTTCCACCGTCTTAATGACGTTGAAGCCCTGCCGGGCGCAGGATGGGCAGGAGATGATCTTCACGCCACGGTGGCGGATGCCCAGGGACTTCAGGATGTCCCAGCCCACATGCACCTCCTCCTCCGGTTCCGCCGAAAGGGAGACGCGCAGCGTGTCGCCGATGCCAGCCCAGAGCAGGCTGCCGAGGCCGATGGAAGACTTCACCGTGCCCGTGCGCTTGCCGCCCGCCTCGGTGATGCCGATGTGCAACGGGTGGTCGCAGGCTTCCGCCAGCTGCTGGTAGGCGGCGACGGCCAGGAACACGTCGGATGCCTTCACGCTGATCTTGAACTCGTGGAAGTCGAGATCCTGGAGGTGGGCCGCATGCCACAACGCGCTTTCCACCAGCGCCTCCGGATTCGGCTCACCATATTTCTCCAGCAGGTGCCGCTCCAGCGAACCGGCATTGACCCCGATGCGGATCGAGCAGCCATGATCGCGGGCGGCCTTCACCACTTCCCGCACCCGCTCCTTGGAGCCGATGTTGCCGGGATTGATGCGCAGGCAGGCAGCGCCGGCCCTGGCCGCCTCGATGGCCCGCTTGTAGTGGAAGTGGATGTCGGCAACGATCGGCACGTTGACCTCGTGCACGATCTCCTTCAGCGCGGCGGTGGAGGCCTCATCAGGGCAGGACACCCGCACGATGTCGACGCCCGCCAGTTCGGACAGGCGGATCTGCGCGATGGTGGCCGCCGCATCCTCGGTCGGGGTGTTGGTCATGGTCTGCACCGTGATCGGCGCATCCCCGCCCACCGGAACCTTGCCGACATGGATCTGCCGGGACTTGCGGCGCAGGATCTGCTGGTAGGGACGATAGGACATAGGCGGTCAGGCCTCCCGCTTCGGCATGCGGCCGATATGGCAGCACTGCGGCGATCGGCCAAGCGCCTATCGGGCCGGTGCTATCGGACCGGGATTTGTCCCGGTGCTGCCGCCTTGAGACGTTCGGCGTCCAGCAGGATATCGCGGCGAACGCCCATCTGGTTGGCGAAGGCTGCGCTTGGGGCGCCGTCCACCTCCACCGCCAACGCCTCGACGCGCCCGGTAGTCAGCAGCAGGCCGTCGCGCTGCGGCACCGCCCAGGCTTCGCCGGCCCGCAGCAGGCGGCTCAACAGCACCCGGTTGCTGCCGGGATCCCGCACCTGGATCCAAGATTCCTGCACCGCCCGCAGCTGGAAGCCGGCCGTGGCCGCGGGCTGCGGCTCCTTCGGGGCCGCCGGCGGCGTCGAAGGCGCCACCAAGATGGACGGCGGATCGGCAGGCGGCGCGAGAACCATGGCAGGCCCGGCCGGCTCCCGCTCCGTGGTCGCGGGCATGGACGCCGGGGCGGCCGCCTGTTGCGCGGCGGCGGAAGCTTCCGGCCGGGGCGGCTCAGGCCTGGTAGGCTCCGGGTGGAGAGGCATGGATTGCGGGCGTGGCAGGGGAGGCTGCCCCGCATCGCGTGCCACTTGGTCCAGCGCCGGCGGCAGCGACGCCACCTCATCCACCGTGCGGGCCGAGGAACCGCTCCAACTATGCCAGGCGCCATAACCCCCGAGCGCGACCACCAGCCCCAGAAGGATCAACGCCCCGGATGGAACGCCGCGATCCGGGACCGGCTCGGGAAACACCAGATCCCGTCCCCTGCCCTGCGGACCCACCATGTCGCGGTAACGCCGGACGGCATCAGCGGCATCGATCCCCACCGCCTGCGCATAGGACCGAATAAAGCCGGCTCCATAGGCCGCGCCGGGCAGTTCACGCCAGCGACCTTCCTCCAGCGCCTCCAGGTAGCGGCGATGGATGCGGAGGCGAGCGGAAAGCTCGTCCAGGCCGGTGCCCAGCGCCAGCCGCGCCTGGCGCAAATCGTCCCCGACCCGGACTGCCTCGGTGGACGGTGCCTGTGCCGAAGGATTGCGCTTCAGGTCGTAGGCCACGCAGGATCACCTTTCGCGTTGGCGGCCGAAGGCTGCCGAATCGCCACAGCGGTGTTACCGCAGGCGACAGCATCGCGCGTCAGGCGAACAAGATCAATTACCTTCCGATCGCCTGGCCAGAGCGGCTCCTGCCTGTGCCATCAGCTCGGCGATGATCTCGGCGGCGGGCTGCTCCTGCGTCACCAGACCGACGCTCTGGCCGGCCATGACGCTGCCATTCTCCACATCGCCATCCACCACGGCGCGGCGCAGGGCGCCCGCCCAGAAATGCTCGATATCGAGCTGAGCGGCCTCCTTCGTCAGCTCGCCCGCCTTGTAGCGCTGCACCACGGCCGCCTGATGTTCCAGGAAACGCTTGGTGCCCTGGTTCTGCAGCGCGCGCACCGGGATCACCGGGAAATCCGCGTCCAGCTGCACCGTGGGCAGGGCATCACGCGCGGCGCCGCGAATAAAGGCCCGCTTGAAATTGGCATGGGCTACGCATTCGGTGGCGCAGACGAAGCGGGTGCCGAGCTGCACGCCGGCCGCGCCCATCTCCAGATAGGACAGGATGGCCTCACCCCGGCCGATGCCGCCCGCAACGAACACCGGCACGTCACGGATCACCGGCAGGATCTCCTGCGCCAGCACCGTCAGGCTGACGGGCCCGATATGGCCGCCGGCTTCCGACCCCTCGATCACCAGAGCGTCCGCCCCTGAGCGTACCAGCTTCTTCGCCAGCGCCATGGCGGGAGCGAAGCAGACGACCTTGGTGCCGCCGTCCTTGGCCGCCCTGATGGCGGGTGCCGGCGGAATGCCGCCGGCAAAGACGATGTGCCCGACCTTGGCCTGCAGGCAGACCTGGACCAGCTCCATCAACTGCGGATGCATGGTGATCAGATTGACGCCGAAGGGCTTGTCCGTCAGGGCCTGGGTGGCGGCGATCTCCTCCGCCAACCGGTCCGGCATCATGGCGCCGCAGGCGATCACGCCGAACGCGCCGGCATTGGACAGGGCGGACACCAGGTGCCGCTCGCTGACCCAGCTCATGGCACCCCCAAGGATGGCGTAGCGGGTGCCGAGGAAGGCCGCGCCCCGCGCCATGAGCGCTTCGAGGGCGGCGGCCGGGCCGGGGCGTTGCGGCGCGTCCAGGAGGGCTTCCATGCGGCTCAGCTCTCGGCGTCCAGGCCATAGGCCGTGTGCAGCGCCCGGACCGCGAGCTCGGTGTATTCGGAGCCGACCAGCACGCTGGTCTTGATCTCCGAGGTGGAGATGACCTGGATGTTGATGCCCTTCTCCGCCAGGGACTTGAACATGGTGGCGGCCACGCCGGCATGCGAGCGCATGCCGATGCCGACGATGGAGATCTTGGCGACCTCGGGATCGGCCAGCATCGCCTCGAAGCCGATGCCGGGCCGCTGCTTTTCCAGCACGTCGCGGGCGCGCGGCAGGTCGGCCTTGCCCACGGTGAAGGTCATGTCCGTGGTGCCGTCGGCGCCCAGGTTCTGGACGATCATGTCCACGTTCACGTTGGCTTCCGACAACGGGCCGAACACCAGGGCGGCGATGCCGGGCTTGTCCGGCACCCGGCGCAGCGTCACCTTGGCCTCGTCGCGAGAATAGGCGACGCCCGTCACCAGCGGCTGTTCCACGATCTCATCCTCATCCACAACCATCGAGCCGGGCTTGTCCTCGAAGGAAGACAACACCTGGACTCTGACCTTCTGCTTCATCGCCAGCTCGACCGAGCGGGTTTGCAGCACCTTGGCGCCCACCGAAGCCAGCTCCAGCATCTCCTCGTAAGCCACCGCCGGCAGCTTCCGCGCCCGCGGCACAATACGCGGATCGGTGGTGTAGATGCCATCGACGTCGGTGTAGATGTCGCAGCGATCGGCCCGGACCGCCGCCGCCACGGCCACGGCCGATAGGTCGGAGCCGCCGCGGCCCAGCGTCGTCACCCGGTTGTCGGGGCCGACACCCTGGAAGCCGGCCACCACCGGCACCTGCCCGGCCTGCATCCGGGCGATCAGCGTTGCGCCCTCGATGTCATCCACGCGAGCCTTGCCATGCGCGTCGTCGGTGCGGATGGGCACCTGCCAGCCCTGCCAGGAGCGCGCATCGACGCCCAGCGTCTGCAGCGCGATCGCCAGCAGGCCGATGGTTACCTGCTCGCCGGTGGCCACCACCGTGTCGTATTCCCGCGCATCGTGCAGCGGCGACAGGTCCTGGCACCATTTCACCAGCTGATTGGTCACGCCCGACATGGCGGACACCACCACGGCCACCTCATGGCCGGCATCCACCTCCCGTTTCACCCGGAGGGCGACGTTGCGGATACGGTCGAGGTCGGCGACGGAGGTGCCGCCGAACTTCATCACGATGCGGGCCATGCGGGCTCTTGCGGCAGTGGAAATGGGAGTCGGCGATGCTGCCCCGGTTGCAGACAGCAAAGGGCTGGGACAGATAACGGCGGCGGCGCCGCACCGCAACCGACTTCAAAACCCCTGCCGGAGTGCCGCCGTCTTGCCCTATCCGACCGTTCTGCCCGCCGAGGTTGCTAAGTTTGATGCGCTCGCCGCCCGCTGGTGGGACCCGAAGGGCCCCATGGCGCCTCTGCACCAGATGAATCCGCTGCGCTGCCGCTGGATCGCCGAGCGACTGGCGGCAGCGCGGGGAAGAAAGGGTGGGGAGCTGCACGGCCTGGCCATCCTGGACGTGGGCTGCGGCGCCGGCCTTGCCAGCGAGGAACTGGCCCGCGCGGGGGCCCAGGTGACCGGCATCGATGCCGCCGAAGCGGCCCTCGCCGTGGCGCGCACGCATGCCGCGGCGGAAGGGTTGGAGATTGAGTACCGGGAAGGCATGCCGGAGATGCTGGTGGCCGAGGGACGCCACTTCGATGCGGTGATCGCGCTGGAAGTGATCGAGCATGTGGCGGACAGGCCGGCCTTCCTGCGGGCATTAGCGGCGCTGACACGGCCGGGCGGCCTTGTGTTCATCTCCACGCTCAATCGGACACCGCGGTCCTTCATGTTCGCCAAGCTCGGCGCAGAGTATGTGCTGCAGTTGCTGCCGCGCGGAACCCATGACTGGCGGATGTTCGTACGTCCGGCCGAATTGTCGGCCGAAGGCCGGCAGGCTGGCCTGCGGCTGGCAGCCATCTCCGGCATGGTTCCGGGCCGCCCGGAACAAGGCTGGCGGGCGACGGATGATGTCGCCGTCAACTACATCGCGGCGTTGGCACGGGGCTGATCGCCCCTTCGTTAGCCGTCGGCCCGCGGCACCCAGGGGAGCTGCGCCACCTCGATTCCCTCGTCCCGCAGCGCCTCGGCGTCCCCGGGATTGGCCTCGCCGAAGATGCCGCGCCGGTCGCTCTCACCGCGATGCATGCGGCGCGCCTCCTCGGCGAAATCCTTGCCCACATAGTCGCAGTTCTTCTCGACCTCGGCGCGCATCCGTTGCAGCAAGGCCAGCATCTGGGCAGGCAGCGGTCCCGCCGCCGCCTGCTGCGGAACCGCTGCGGGCGGGGGCATCGGCTCACTGCGCTCCGCCACCGCACGGGCGCGGCCAACAGCCGGGGCCATCAACGCTTTGCCGATCTTCTGGCTGCCACATACCGGGCAATCGACGAGCTTGGCCTGAACCAGCTTGTCGAAAGCAGCGCTGTCCTTGTACCAGCCATCAAACTGATGGTCTTGATCGCACCGGAGCTGATAATGAATCATGGGTTTGCCAGAGGATCTTCAGTAAGGGTCTGAACTGAAATCAAGCTCCGGTTCAAGCGGCCTGGAGCATCTCATCGAGCTTTCCGGCACGGTCCAGGGCGAACAGGTCATCACAGCCGCCCACGGCGTCGCCGTTGATGAAGATCTGCGGCACGGTGGTGCGGCCGCCCGAGCGGGAGATCGCCTGGGATCGCTCCTCGGAGCCATGCGGTGCATCATATTCGGTGAAGTTCACGCCTTTCCGGCCCAGCAGCGTCTTGGCGCGGGAGCAGTAGGGACAGAACGGGGTGGTGTAGATTTCGACCTTGGCCATATCCAGCAGATTGTCCGCCGGAGCCCCGCGGTCAAGAGTGCTGCACTGCGCAGCGCGGCCTGCCTCATCGAAGCGCCGCTCACGCATCTGCGGCCTGCCGCGGATCGGCCACCCTGGCGACGGCCAGCACATCCACCGACCGTACCCCCGCCTCCAGCAGCACCGCCGTGCAGGCGGAGACGGTGGCGCCCGAGGTCAGCACGTCATCCACCAACAGGATGTGCCGTTGCCGGAGCCGGTGATGTGCCCCCGGCATCACGGCGAAGGCCCCTCGCAGGGCCTCGGCGCGGCCTGCGGCGCCCAGGGGGCCAAGAGACGGTGTTCGCCGCGTGCGGCGCAGCAGGTTCGCAGCCCATGGGATGCCCGACACGCGGGACAACTGCCCGGCGAGCAGGGCCGCCTGATTGTAACGCCGGTGCAGCAGCCGGCTGCGATGCAGCGGCACCGGAACGAGGCATTCGGCCCTTGCCAGAAGATCGCGCCCGGCACGGGCCATCTGTCGCGCCAGGGGTGCCGCGAGCTCCGTGCGATCGCCATGCTTGAACGGCAGGAGCAGCCGCTTCGAACCCTCGTCATACAGGTACAGCGCGCGGGCGCGCTCATAGATCGGTGGCGCTTCCGTGCAGCGGAGGCACCAGCTGCCACCCTGCTCATCGAGCGCGGCCGCCTGCCCATCATGAAGGAAGGGCGCGCCGCACCGGCGGCACAGAGGCTCAACCAGGGGCGTCAGGGAAGCAAAACAGGATCCACAGGCGGTGCCGTGAGTGAGGGCGACCTCGCCACACGCAACACAGCGCGGCGGCAACAGCGCGTCCAGGGCGAGCCGTCCCAAACCCTGCAGCCGCGCCATTCCCGAGGATATGCTCACCATTTCGTGATAAGTAGATCGGATGGAGGATCATCGGCAAGTCGCTTGCGGCCGCTCCGCATCCGGCACATCTGCGACGCATGTCTGACACCATGCGGATCTTCGACCGTAACCTGCTGCGCCTGCGCCGCGACCATGCGGCGGACGGCATCGGCCGTGTGGCACCGATCCTCGATGCGGCCGCGGAACTCTTGCTGGACCGGCTCGACGATACATCGCGGCGCTTCGAACATGCCCTCGACCTCGGCGGGCGCGGCGCGGTGGCTCCCGCCCTGCGGGCCCGCGGGATGGCACATGTGACATCGATGGACCTTTCCGCCCGCATGGCGCGCAGCGCCGGCGGCATGGCGGTGGCGGCGGACGAGGAATGGCTTCCCTTTGCCCCCGGCAGCTTCGACCTGGTGGTGGCGAACCTGTCGCTGCACTGGGTCAACGACCTCCCGGGTGCCCTGCTTCAGATCCGGCAGGCCATGGCACCCGACGGGCTTTTCCTGGCGAGCCTGCCGATCCTCGGAACCCTGCAGCCGCTGCGCGCAGCGCTGGCGGAGGCGGAGGCGAGCCTGCGGGGTGGCCTCAGCCCGCGCGTGTCACCCTTTCCCGAGCTGCGAGACGGGGCGGCCCTGCTACAGCGGGCGGGCTTCGCCATGCCGGTGGCCGATCGCGACCGCCTCGACCTTCGGTTCCGCTCGGCCATGGCGCTGATCGCCGATCTGCGCGCCGCCGGCGAGCGCAACGCTGTCCGTGCCCGGGACTTCCGCATACCGCCGAGGGCGCTGTTCCCGCTTGCCTTCTCCACCCTGCCGCAGGAGGACGGCAGCATCGCCATGCCGCTGGAGATGGTCATGCTCACCGGATGGGCCCCGGCGGCCGGGCAGCCGCAACCGGCGCGGCGCGGCAGCGCGCAGGCGCGGCTCGCGGATGCCCTCGGCACCACCGAGCAGAAGGCCGGGGAGAGCACCCGGCACTGATGCAGCGGTGCCCTGCGGTGCCGGCGCTTGCAACCCTCGAGCCCGGCGCGCATCTTCCAGCATTATGGAACATTCCGGAGCAGAGGCGCGGCGGATCACCCTGCATGCGCCACAAGATTTCGAGGGGCTGCGTCGTGCCGGCCAGCTGGCAGCGGCGACGCTGGACATGATCGTGCCGCATGTGCAGCCCGGCGTGACGACCGATGAGCTGGATCGCCTGTGCGACGAGTTTATGCGGGCGAACGGCGCCGTTTCGGCATCGCTGGGCTACCGCGGCTTCCCCAAATCCGTGTGCATCTCGATCAACCATGTGGTCTGCCATGGCATCCCCGGCCCGCGCACGCTGCAGAACGGCGATATCCTGAACATCGATGTCACGGTGATTTTGGATGGCTGGTACGGCGATACCAGCCGCATGTACGTGGCCGGCCAGCCGAACACCAAGGCCAAGCTGCTGCTCGACGTCACGCATGAAAGCATGATGCGCGGGATCGCGGCCGCCCGACCCGGCGCGCGCCTGGGCGATATCGGCCACGCCATCCAGAGCTATGTCGAGAAGCACCGCTTCAGCGTGGTGCGGGATTTCTGCGGCCACGGCATCGGCCGGACCTTCCATGCACCGCCGAATGTCCTGCATTTCGGCCGTCCGGGCGAAGGGGCCGAGTTGAAGCCGGGTATGGTGTTCACCATCGAGCCAATGGTGAACACGGGTCGCTACGACGTGAAGATCCTGGACGATGGATGGACAGCGGTGACCCGCGACCGCAGCCTGTCCGCCCAGTTCGAGCACATGATCGGCATCACCGAGACGGGCTGCGAGATCTTCACCCTTTCGCCGGCCGGCCTGCACAAGCCGCCCTACCCGGCCTGATCTGCTCCAGCATGAAGCAAGGCCGGCCGGAGCGATCCGGCCAGCCTTGTTCCTACATGGTGCCTGGCGGCACCCCGGCCTGGCGCAGGCCTTCGGCTTGCCGCCGGGCCAGTTCGTCCTGGTCGAAATCGGCGATCAGTTCGTTGAACATGCGGTGCCAGTTGAGCCGGGCCCTGAGGCGCATGAAGGCGCTGCCCAGGCCGACGGCGCCGCGGTCTACCAGAACGAATTCCCGTGGCGGCTTCACGCCTCCGGTGCGCTTCAGCCCGGCATGCACCTCGGCCGCCACCTTGCGGCCAAAATCAGGGTCCTCGACCTCCTGGATCGGGCGGACCCTGTCATCCAGCAGCGGTTCGTGCAGGAATCTCGCCCAAAGCCCCAGGACCTCCATCTTCTCCTTGGTCAGGTTGGTGAAGCCCCAGATCCGGTAGGCTTCGGCGGCCTTCTGCTGGTCGTTGTCGCGGATCGCCTCGTACAGCATGATCACGCCGGTTAGGAAGGTCGGCGGAAAGACGCGGATCGCACCGAAATCGAGCAGGTTGATGCCTGCCGGCTCGTCGCGACTTGGCTGGCGGATCTGGTAGTTGCCCAGGTGTGGATCGCCATGGATCACGCCGAACCGGTAGAATGGCAGGTACCATGCCCGGAACAGCGCCGTGGCATAGGCATTGCGCTCCTCCTGGGACGGTTCTTCATCGAGCCGCTCCAGGATTGGCCGGCCCTCCAACCAGTTCATGGTCAGCAGGCGGCGGGTGCAATAGCCCTCCACCGGAACCGGTGTCCGGATGGTGGGCTCCTCCGCCAGCATCAGGTTGTAGAGCCGCATCTGCGCCGCCTCCCGCGCGTAATCCAGCTCCTCCCGCAGGCGGTCGCACAGTTCAAGGTAGACATCATCATGCTGGATGGCGTCGTCCATGCGGGCGAAGATCCCCATGGCGAGCTTCAGCTGCCGCAGATCCGCTTCCACCACACTCGACATGTCGGGATATTGCAGCTTACAGGCGACGTCCCGGCCATCCGGCAGGATGGCACGATGCACCTGCCCCAGGCTGGCGGCGGCGGCCGCTTCCTGGCCGAAGCTCCTGAAGCGCGACTGCCAATCGGTCCCGAGCTCGCTGGACATGCGCCGGCGGACAAACGCCCATCCCATGGGGGGCGCATTGGCCTGCAGCGCCGCCAGTTCCTTGGCGTATTCCGGCGGCAGCGCATTCGGCACGGTGGTGAGGAACTGCGCCACCTTCATCAGCGGGCCCTTGAGGCCGCCCAGCAGCGCCTTCAGGTCGTTGGCATGCACGGCCTTGTCGGTCTTGATGCCGAGGTACCGCTCTCCCGCCACGCGCGCGGCGATGCCACCCACGGCGCCCGAGGTGCGGGCCATGCGGCGGATCTCACCGAACAGCGTGCTGCCTTCGCGGTCGTCAGCCATCGGCACGCTCCAGTTCATCGATAAAGCCGGAAATCACCGCCAGCCCCTTGTGCCAGAACGCCGGATCGGAGGCATCGAGGCCGAAAGGCGCCAACAGTTCCTGATGCCGCAGCGTACCGCCGGCCCGCAGCAGGTCCAGGTACTTGTTCTCGAAATCCGGAACGCTGCCTTCCCGGAACACCCCGTACAGCGCGTTCACCAGACAATCCCCGAAGGCGTAGGCGTAGACATAGAAGGGAGAATGGATGAAGTGCGGGATATAGGACCAGTAGATCTCGTAATCCGGCGTGAAGTCGAAGGCCGGGCCCAGGCTCTCCGCCTGCACCTGCATCCACAGCGCGCCGATCTCCTCGCGCGACAGCTCGCCCTTGCGCCGGGCATCGTGCAGCAGGGTTTCGAAGCGGTAGAAGGCGATCTGCCGGACCACCGTGTTCAGCATGTCCTCCACCTTGCCGGCCAGCAGGGCGCGCCGGCGGCGCGGATCCCGCTCCGCATCGAGCAGGGCGCGGAAGGTCAGCATCTCGCCGAACACCGAGGCGGTCTCCGCGAGCGTCAGCGGCGTACCCGACATCAGGTAGCCGTGTTCGGCGGCCAGCACCTGGTGAACGCCATGGCCCAACTCATGCGCCAGCGTCATCACGTCGCGCGACTTGCCGTGGTAGTTCAGCAGCAGGTAGGGATGCGCCGACGGCACGGTCGGGTGGGCGAAAGCGCCGGATGCCTTGCCAGGTCGCAGCACGGCGTCGATCCAGGGCTTGTCGAAGAATTCGCGCCCGACACGGCCCAGTTCCGGACTGAAGCCGGAATAAGCGGACAGCACGCGGTCACGCGCGGCATCCCACGGGATATCGCTGTTGTCCTCATCCGGCAGCGGCGCGTTGCGATCCCAGTGCTTCAGCTTGGGCAGGCCCAGCCACTTGGCCTTCATCGCGTAGTAACGGTGTGACAAGCTGGGGAAGCTCTCGATCACCGCCGTCACCAGCGCATCCACCACCTCGTCCTCGACCATGTTGGCCCGGTTGCGGCTGCTGCCCGGGCGCGGATAGCGCCGCCACCCATCCACGATCTCCTTGTCCTTGACCAGCGTGTTGGTGATCAGCGTGAACAGCCGCGCCTTCTCCCCGAAGGCCGCGGAAACGCCCTTGGCCGCGGCTTCGCGCACGCCCCGGTCCGGATCGGACAGCTTGTTCAGCGCGCCGGACACGTTCAGCGTCTCGCCCGCGACAGCCACTTCCATGCCCGCGATGGTTTCGTCGAACAGCCGGTTCCAGGCGGCCCGACCGGTGACCTCCTTTTCATGCAGCAGCCGCTCCACCTCGTCCGAGAGCTGGTGCGGCCGGAACACCCGCAGGTCGCGCAGAAAGGGACGGAAGCGTTCAAGGGCCGGCGAACGGAACTTGGCTTCCAGAACCGGCTCCTCGATCTTGTTCAATTCGAGGGTGAAGAACAGCAATTCAGAGGAGATGGTGGTCACGCGCTCCTGCATGGTTTGCAGGAAGCGGCCATTGTCCGGGTTCTGCGCATCGGTGGAGAACACCAGGGAAGCGAAGGACATCGCCCGCCCCAGCACCTCCTCGATGGCCTCGTACCGCCCGATGGCATCGGCCAGCGCTTCGCCGGACAGGGCCGAAAGCGTGTTGGCGAAGGAAGCGTGGAAGGCCCGGGCCTCAGTTTCGGCTCGGGTCAGGTCCGCGTCGAGGGCCGGGTCGCCCGGTCCTGCATAGAGATCCGAAAGATCCCATTCCGGCAGGGCGCCAGGCCCGCCGGCCACCTGCGGGCGGTCGGCGGTGTCGCGGAATGCGGGGCGGAGATGGGGAAGCTGCACAGGAAGCCTTGCGGTTGTGGGTTCGCTCTCTCCGATATAATCCCTCGATGCAGCCGGCCAAGCGCCTGTGGCCGCGATCTGCCGCCGCACGGCACATGCCAGTCCCTTCCGCAGCAAGGACACCGCCCCCACGATGCCTGCCGAGGATTCCTGGACCAGCCTACCCGCCCTGATGTTCGATCTGGCGCAAGCCTCGCCCGATCAGCCGATGCTGCGCTTCTGGCGCGACGGGCAATGGCGTAGCCTGAACCGGGGAAATTTCGCACTGCAGGTCGCAGCCGTTGCGGCAGGGCTGCGGGCGCAGGGCGTCGGACCGGGAGACCGGGTGATGCTCGCATCGGAGAACCGGCCGGAATTCCTGGTAGCGGATCTCGCCGTCATGGCGATCGGCGCCGTTTCGGTGCCGAGTTTCGCCACCAATACCGTGGCGGATCACGCGCATCTGCTGCGCGATTCAGGCGCCCGGTATGCCGTGGCCTCGACCGCGCGGCTGGCGGAGGCGGTGAAGCAGGCCGCGGGTAGCGCCGGGCTGGACCTGCTGGTCTGCCTGGAAGACGCGCCTGGCACCCTCCCCTGGGCGCAGCTCTGCGCTTCGCCCGGCGACCTGCCGATGCTGGCGGCGGAGGCCGCCCAGATCCCCGCGGGTCGGCTGGCTTGCCTGATCTATACTTCCGGCACCGGTGGCGCGGCGAAGGGCGTGATGCTGCCGCACCGGGCCATGCTGGCCAACCGGCGCGGCATCACCGACTTCATTCGCCGCCTGGGTCTGCCGCGCGACGCCTGCTACCTGTCGTTCCTGCCCTTGTCCCACGCCTATGAACACACCGTGGCGTACCTGCTGAGTTCCTTCGGGCTGGAAATCGTGTTCAGCCGCGGGGCGGAACGCCTCGCCGCTGAGTTCACCGAGATCCGCCCGCAGGTCGTCACCGCGGTGCCGCGGTTGTTCGAGGTGCTGCGGGCCCGCATCCTGGCCGGGCTGGAGAAACAGCCGACATGGCAGCGGCGGCTGTTCGACGCGGCCCTGCGTCTTGGCCTGCGCCGGCTGGACGGCCCTGCCCTCACGCCCCTCGAGCGCTTGCAGGATCGCCTGTTGGACCGACTGGTGCGCCGAAGGGTGCAGCAGCGCTTCGGAGGCAGGCTCTTCGCCCTGGTGTCGGGGGGCGCGCGGCTCGATCCGGGCCTGTCCGGCTTCTTTCTGGCGCTCGGGCTGCCGGTGCTGCAAGGCTACGGCCAGACCGAGGCGGGGCCGGTGGTCAGCGTCAACGTGCCCTGGGAGAATGACCGCTTCACCGTGGGCCGCCCCTTGCCCGGAGTCACGCTGCACATCGCGCCCGACGGCGAGGTGTTGATCCGGGGCGAACTGGTGATGGATGGTTACTGGAACAATCCGGGCGCCACGGCCCAGACCCTGCGTCCCGACGATGACGGACAGAGCTTGTGGCTGCATACAGGCGATGTCGGTGAGATGCGCGACGGCCGGCTCCGTATCACGGATCGCAAGCGCGACTTCATCAAGACGCTGGGCGGCGAGATGATCAGCCCGGCGCGGATCGAGAGTCTGCTGATGGCAGAACCGGAGATCGCCCAGGCCGTGGTGGCCGGCGAAGGCCGGCCCTTCATAGCGGCGCTGGTGGTTCCAGCCGAGGGCCAGAACGAGAAGATCGGAGCTACGATTGCGCGGACGAACGCGCAGCTACCGGCGCCGCACAGGGTGCGCGGCTACCGGGAAATCCCGCCGCTGACCATCGAGAACGGTCAGCTTACTCCTACCATGAAGGTCCGGCGCCGCGTTGCGCTGCAACAGCACGCGGAGCTGATTGAGCAGATCTACGGCTAGGCCGCAAACGCTCTGATCAGCCGATGGTGTCCAGCACGAGCTTGCGGATCTCAGCCTGGGACCACGGGCTGGGACGCGAGGGCTGAGCCGAGCCCTGGGCGGACAGCACCGTGGAATGAGCCGGTGCAGGAATAGTGGTGGAATGAAGAACTTGCATGACTTCCTTGTTGAAACCGGGCCTTCCGGTCCGATCCAGACTAATCGATAGGGATTGCCAATTCGTTGCCAACGGCAACATCCGTGAAACACAGAAGAAAAGGCTTTGGTTTCAGGACTGAAGCTGACGGTAGCCAAACTTTGGCCAACACATCAGCCGCCTCGAAGGCAAGGCAGGAGCCAGCGAGAGCGATGTAGATGGTGTCCCGCCTCTTAGGTTCAAGAGACGGTGTTGCGCTCCGCCGCAACTTCCTCTGCCACGGCCACCAGTTCCACGCCCACCGGCTGCACCGGCATGACCAGGAAGTCTTCCTTCGCTTCGGGTGCCGCACGCTGGCTCATGCGGTAGAGGCCCCACAGGGCGATGCCCGTCTGCGCCAATAGGATCAGCCAGCCCAGTCCGTGATTACCAAAGGTCGACATGGCGAAGCCCCCAAGCAGCGGGCCAGCCGCCGCCCCAGCCCCCCAGAGAACCAGCATCCCGCCGGACGCGGCCGCGAACTCCCCGGGCGGGACATGGTCATTCACATGCGCCAGCACGAGGCTGTAGGCGGGAATCACCAGGCCGCCGAACACGGCCACCAGCGTGTAGGTCAGGCTGCGGCCCGGATGCTCGGGAACCATCAGCAGCATCCACAGCAGCACCGCCGCCGCCGTGGCTGCCAGGCCGACGATCAGGCGGCGCCGGTCCATGTGGTCGGACAGCCATCCCATCGGCCAGGTCGCCACGAAGCCGCCCAGGGAGCCGAGCGCCATGAAAGTCGCCACCTCCCCCGCATCCAGGCCGAGCCGCTGCGCCAGAAGCGGGCCCAGGGAATAGTAGGAACCGGTGCTCATGCCCACCAGCGCGGCGGCCACCACCCCAAATGGGGACTGGCCGTAGAGGCGCCGGAGATCCAGAGCGGCGCCGCCCGCGGTCTCGGCCTCGCCGTTATTCTGCGGCGGAGCCTGCGCACGGGACAGCACCACCGGCACCAGGGCCAGCGAGATGATGATCGAGACCATGCAGAACGGCACGAAACTGGTCGGCGGCGCCACGGTCAGCAGCAATTGGCCGCCCACGCCGGCGATCATGCCGGTCATGCCGTAGAAGCTGAGGATCTGGCCGCGCACGGCGCTGGTGGAAGCTCCGTTCAGCCAGCTTTCCACAACGATGAACAGGCCGGCGAAGCAGAAGCCGGTGATCACCCGGCCCAGCGGCCAGAGCCAGGGATGCACCATCATCACGTGCAGCAGCGGCACGGTGGACGCGATCGCCGCCAAGGCCGCGAAGGCACGCGTGTGCCCGACGGTGCGGACCAGCCGACCACCCAGCAACGAGCCGGCCATCAGTCCCAGATAGAAGCCGGAGCCGGTTAGGCCGATCGCCAGCGCCGGAAAACCCTCCCGGCCGCCCCGCAGCGTCAGCAACGATCCCTGCAGCGTGTTGCCCATCTGCAGCAAGGCATAACCGAGCAGCAAGGCGAACACGGTCGCCAGCGTGGTCAGCAGAGAGGATCGCAACACCAGCCCCTAAAGGTTCATGGCCCCGCATGGCCGTGGCCGGGGGCAAACCGTTGTCGCGCCGCATGGCGCTGGCACGGCCCGGATGGGCACGGGAACAAGGCCCGCGCCCGTCGCCTCACATGCCCAGCGCGCGGCGATACAGGTCAAGCAGGGTTTCCTGCTCCTCAACTTCCGCGGGCTCCTGCTTGCGGATGCGGATGATCTGCCGGATCACCTTGACCTCGAAGCCGGCCGACTTGGCTTCCGCGAAGATGTCCTTGATGTCCTCGCCCAGCGCCTTCCGTTCCTCCTCCAGGCGCTCCACGCGCTCGATGATCGAGCGCAGGCGATCCGCGGCGATGCCTCCAACCTCGGCATCCTGCTCCTGGGTCTCGACGGCTTCGGACATCGCGCTGCTCCAACATCACTGCCGACCGGCATGCGGGTGCGCCGCCGGTCCATGGGCGGCGCGGTATAGCCCGGCTGCGCCGCACGGGGAAAGCCGGGTTTTTCTGCAACTCAGCGATGTGGCTGGCCGGTCGCGAAGCGCTCCTGCTGTTCCGGCGTCGCGGCCTTCTGGTGCAGCGCCTGCCATTCCTTGTAGGGCATGCCGTAGACGATCTCGCGCGCCTCGGCATCCGGCAGGGCGATGTTCCGCTCCTCTGCGGCCTCGCGGTACCAGCGGCTGAGGCAGTTGCGGCAGAAGCCAGCCAGATTCATCAGATCAATGTTTTGCACATCGCTGCGTTCACGAAGATGCTCGACGAGGCGGCGGAAGGCGGCGGCCTCGAGGTGCAGGCGAGTTTCGGCGTCGATCGGCGTGCTCATGGCGGGCGCTCCTGGCAAAGGTTCATCCGCAAGGTGGTATGCGGGGCCGCCTCCTGCCAACCCCGCCCCCTGCGAACAGCTCAACCGTTTCCCATATCGGGCGCAACGAAGCGGCGTCCGATGGCGCCGTCCTCTTGGAGAAGATCTGCCCGATGCTCCGTTTCTCGGTTCTCGATCTCGCGCCCGTTCCGGAAGGCTCCGGCCCCGGCCAGGCTTTTGCCAACGCCCTGGAACTGGCCCAGCATGCTGAGCGCTGGGGATATCACCGCTACTGGCTGGCCGAGCACCACAATATGCCGGGGATCGCCAGCGCCGCGACCGCGGTGGTTATCGGCCATGTGGCCGCCGGGACGAGCACTATCCGCGTCGGCTCCGGCGGCGTGATGCTGCCCAACCATGCGCCCCTGGTCATTGCCGAGCAGTTCGGCACACTGAACGCACTGTTTCCAGGACGCATTGACCTCGGCCTCGGCCGCGCGCCCGGAACCGACCAGCGGACCGCGCGGGCCTTGCGGCGTAACCTGCAGAGCGATGGCGACAGCTTTCCGCAGGATGTGATGGAACTGCAGGGGTGGTTCGCCACGCCGGAGCCGGGGCAGCCCGTGCAGGCCGTTCCCGGCGGGGGAATGGATATTCCCATCTGGCTGCTGGGTTCCAGCCTGTTCAGCGCCCAGCTTGCGGCGGCGCTCGGTTTGCCCTTCGCCTTTGCCTCGCATTTCGCGCCCCAGATGCTGCTGCAGGCCCTCGACGTCTACCGCAACGGCTTCCGCCCCTCGGCGGCCCTGCAGCGCCCCTATGCCATGGCCGGATTCAACCTGTTCGCCGCGGACACGGATGCCGAGGCGCAGCGACTGTTCACCTCCCTGCAGCAACAATTCCTGAACCTTCGCCGTGGAACGCCCGGCAAGCTGCCGCCGCCCGCGCAGGATGTGGAAGCGTTGCAACGGCAAGCCCGCCTGGCCGGTGTGGATCACAGCCTCGCCTGTTCCGGCGTCGGCTCGCCGGCCACGGTGCGCGAGGCGCTGAGCAGCTTCCTGAAAGAAACAGGCGTCGATGAGGTGATGATCACCGCCCAGATTCACGACCAGAAAGCTCGCCTGCGTTCCTTCGAGATCGGTGCGGAACTCTGCGGCAGCCTCGTCACGGCCGAGGCCGCGGCGTGATGCCAGCCACCGATCTGGCAGCGCTGGAAGCCTGCCGCCAAGCCGTGCTGAATTTCTGGTTCCCGGACGGCCTGTCGACGATGCGGCCGATCTGGTTCCAGCGCGACGAGGAGTTCGACCGCCAGATCCGGGAGCGCTTCGCCGCGCTTCCCGATCAGGCGCTGGCCGGTCTGCTGGATCCGTGGATGACGACTGCGGAAGGCAGCGTCGCCCTGGCGGTCGTGCTGGATCAGTTTCCACGCAACCTGTTCCGCGGCCAGCCGCAAGCGTTCCAGTACGACGCCAAGGCGAGGGAGGTCGCCCGAGATGCCGTGCTGACCCGGCAGTACGATCAATTGCTGCCGCCCGCCGCGCGCATCTTCCTGTACCTGCCCTTCGAGCACTCCGAGGATCTGGCCGGCCAGGATCGTTCGGTGGCCTTGTTCGAGCGGCTTCGGGAGCATCCTGAGCACAGCGCCCCTGGAGGAACTATCGACTACGCCCACCGGCACCGGGAAGTGATCCAGCGGTTCGGACGATTCCCGCACCGCAACCAGACCCTCGGGCGCAATTCGACGGCGGATGAACTCGACTATCTCCGCCGGCCCGGCGCAGGTTTCTGAGGGTGCGGCTTCCTGGCCTTGAGTGGATCGCCTGCGAGTCTTCGGGATCTGGCGGATCAATCAAACCTTCTCACAATAAATCTTGACACGCGGCGCGATGAATCGCGGCTGGGTGTGATTCGCTGATCCAGGACCATGTTTCGCAACGAGATCTCCAACTTGAACAATGGTGTAGGCCGGAAAGCGGCTCACGAAGCTGCGATGCTTACCGCTGAAATCCGGCACCATGTTGCAAGCCTGCCACACCCCGGAAGACCCGCCTCGGGTCGGGCAACCCACGGCTCTTGGCGATCATTCCTGTCACGCCCCAACTGAGGGCGACCGATCAATCGGTTTGCCAAGGAATACGCAGATGTCGCTACGCAAAGTTCTTCTCGCTGCCACGGTGCTGGCTGCCCCCAGCGCCGCCATGGCCCAGGATGCCTGGTACTCGCCGACGGCTTGGATCCCGAATGCTGCCGCCGAGCCGGTGCAGGGCCTGTATCTTGGCGCCGGTGCGGGCTGGAACCATTCCGATGCCCGTGGCCTGACCGCCGAGGGCAACAACAGCAACTACTTCCTGGGTACTTCCGGCAACCCTCAGGGCAACCTTGGCTTCGAAGAAGGCTTCATGGGCTCGCTGGCCCTGGGCTGGGGCTTCGGAAACGGCCTCCGCACCGAGGTTGAGGGCAGCTACCGCTACAACAATGTTGACCGCCTGGGCGGCTTTCAGAACCGCGCCACCGGTACCCCCGGCGTCGCCTTCGGCGGCATCGACGGCGAGCTGCAGCAGTACGGCGTGTTCGCCAACCTGTACTATGACTTCCAGCTGCCGCGCTGGTTCCCCAACATGCCGGTCGCGTTCGTCCCGTATATCGGTGGCGGCGTCGGCTACATGTGGACGGATCTGAACGCCACTGGCACGCGGACCGTGGCGGGTGGCAACACCATCAATATCGACGACACTACCGGGCAGTTCGCCTATCAGGGTATGGCCGGCGTCGCCTTCCCCATCACCTCGGTGCCGGGCCTCGCGATCACGGCCGAATACCGCTACACCGGCGCCCTGCAGTCGAAGTTCGACGGCACGGTGACCAACCCGGCGGGCGGCGTTGTTTCCAACGGCTCCTTCGAGGTTGACCAGGCGCACAACCACTCGGCCATGCTGGGTGTCCGCTACGCCTTCAACCAGCCGACGCCGCCGGCGCCGGTTCCGGTTGCCCCGGCTCCGGCCGCCGCGCCGGCCCCGGCCCGCACCTACCTGGTGTTCTTCG
>NZ_QXGS01000035.1 GCF_003604215.1 Teichococcus vastitatis | reverse complement strand
GCTGAAGGGGATAAACTGCGTCATGCCCATCAGATTCGCGGATTTCAGACCGGAGGGAAATCCGACAGACTGCTAGGTTCCAGGTTTAAGGTCAGCTCAGGTCGTCCCGCGGGCGGCTTCCAGCACGATCGCGCCGTGCGCCTCGAGGATGCACTGCCGCCCACCCTTCGCCGCGCGCCCGAGGCGGGCGTTGCTGCCCCACGCTTGCCGGGCGCCGCGCGTGCCAGGCAGCACGGCGCGCTCCGCCGTTTCGCTGAGGTTGAACACGCAGATCATGGTCTGCTCACCCTGGGTGCGGGTGAAGCCAACCAAGGGCGCGGGCAGCTCGAGCGCCTGCAGGGAGCCGCGCACCAGGGCGGGTTGCTCGCGCCGGAACTGCAGGAAGTCGCGCCAGGAGGCCAGGGGGGACTCCGCGTCCTGCTCCTGCACGTCCACCGCCATGACCCGGTGCGCCAGCGGCACGGGCAGCCAGGGTTGGCCCTCGCTGAAGCCCGCCGCCGAGGCGTTGGCGCTCCACGGCATCGGCGTGCGGCTTCCGTCGCGCCCCTTGTAGTCAGGCCAGAAGGAGATGCCGAAGGGATCGCGCAGCTCCTCCTGTCGCAGGCTCGCCTCCGGCAGGCCGAGCTCCTCGCCCTGGTAGACGCAGATGCTGCCGCGCAGGCACAGCAGCATGGCCATCAGCATGCGCAGGAAGGTCGGCGAGGCGGGGGCCTCCGAATCCGAATAGCCGGGCTGGCCGCGCTGCGGGTTCCAGCGGGAGGCCACGCGCTCGACGTCGTGGTTGCTGAACGCCCAGCAGGGCCAGCCCACCGCGTGCTCTGACATCCAGCGCAGGGTGGAGGCCACAGTCTCGTGGCACAACGGCCCACGCATGAAGCGCAGGGTGTAGGCCATGTCGAGCATGCCCTCGCCCGTGTAGCGCCGCAGGCGATCGAAGGCGCCGTCCTGGCTCGACACCTCGGCTAGGGTGGTGACGCCGGGATATTCGTCCTGCAGGCTGCGGATGCTGCGGAGAACGTCGAGCGTCCTCGGGTGCAGCAGGTCGTTCTGGTGCAGCTGCATGCCGAAGGGCTTGGCGGGGATCGGGTCCCCAGGATGGTGCGCAGATGGGTTGCCGCGGAGCGAGGGGTCGTGACACATCCAGTCAACGGCATCGAGGCGGAAGCCGTCCACGCCGCGGTCTAGCCAGAAGCGGCCGATCTCCATCAGCGCCTCAACGACCTCCGGATTGTGCAGGTTGAAGGCCGGCTGACTGGCCAGGAAATGGTGCAGGTAGTACTGGCGCCGCCGCGGCTCCCAGCTCCAGGCCGGGCCTCCGAACACGCTGAGCCAGTTCGAGGGTGCCGTGCCGTCAGGCGCGGGATCGGCCCAGACGTACCAGTTGGACTTCGCATTGCCGCGTGAGGCGCGGCTCTCCAGGAACCAGGGGTGCCGGTTGCTGGAATGCGACCAGACCTGGTCCATCAGCACGCGCAGGCCGAGGGCGTGGGCGCGTGCCAGGACACGGTCGAAATCGGCCAGCGTTCCGAACAGCGGATCGACGTCGCAGTAGTCGGATACGTCGTAGCCGTAATCCTCCTGCGGCGAACGCTGGAAGGGAGAGATCCAGATGGCGTCGACGCCGAGGCCTGCGATGTAGTCGAGCTTGCCGAGCAGCCCCGGCAGGTCGCCGACGCCGTCGCCGTTTCCATCTGCAAAGGAGCGCGGGTAGACTTGGTAGATCACCGCGCCGCGCCACCATTCCTCGGACGCGCCCCGCGACAGCAGCTTGCCGCCGTCGAGGATCTGGACGTTCTGGTCGGGAAAGCCGGCGGAGAAGCTGTTCAAGGAAACCTCCAGAGACGGCGGCCGGGCGGCGGATCCTGCGTTCCGTTCCCAGGTCATGGCGATCCTTAAGGAGCACCCTGGCCAGGGTCAATGAAATTATCACAAATCCGTGATCAACCGTCGAGGAGATTTCATTTCTCCTGGCTCGCCTCCGCCGCGACAGCATCTGGCTGATCTGCAGCGTCCGCGCCTGCCGTCCGCGAGCTGAGACGAAGCCATGGAGGACGGGCGCGGATCGCCCACTGGCGGCGGACGGCGCCTGCGATGACCCAGGTGGAACTTGGCAGTGGCTTTGAAACAGGTCCCGGATCTGGGATTCAGGCGGCACGTGTAGTAGCGGCTAACAGTCGATCACACTCGGATTGATGACCCGAGGGATCACCGGTTCGAATCCGGTACCATCCGCCAATGCCTCCCTCGAGACGCCGGTCCGCGGTATTTCTTTCTGTGCGGATCCCACGGGACCGTCACAGCCAGGCCACGTCCATCCTGCAGATGCCGAAGCACCCGTATGATGGCTACGCCGCCTGGGGAACCCTCAGGCGGTATTCCGGGTCATTGATGCACGGTGGAGCGTAAGGAGGTCCCGGCCCCCTACATCTGGCCGGCGCCGCGCAGATTAAAGCTATTGTTGTTGACGTCTTATACAACTTATGGCTGCAATAATAGATCTGCGGCAGGCAGAATTTCCGCAGCGCGTAAGCCGTCCGGCAAGACCAAAAGGGTCATGGCTGGGCGGCTCTAAACCCCGGCACGTCCTCCCGGATCTCAGTCCCCATAGCCTGAATCATCCCGCTCGCGCGATTTCTGGTCATCCAGATGTCGGACGACCGTTTATTGCACTTCCGGCACTGGAACTTGGTGCGATGCGGCCGGCAGGCGCTCCCGCCGCTGGCCATTCCGCAGCAGCATGCGGATCGGCAGGTAAGCGGTCTTGCAACACTCCAGGCCAAACCATCGGCCCTGCCGGTCGACCAGCATGTCACATTTTAGCCAACGGAATGCGCATCAGGAGCTGCTTCCTGGGCTACGCGATTTCAGTCTTAGGCGCAAAAGGATGGCGAACAATCGTACTCTGCTATTGACAGATGTCGTATCT
The DNA here is from genome assembly GCF_003604215.1 of Teichococcus vastitatis. Taxonomy (GTDB): domain Bacteria; phylum Pseudomonadota; class Alphaproteobacteria; order Acetobacterales; family Acetobacteraceae; genus Pseudoroseomonas; species Pseudoroseomonas vastitatis. Next base: position 24,339 of record NZ_QXGS01000035.1, on the reverse strand, counting down.
GATAAGCACCCATCTCGCATTGCAGCGGCACTCTGCCGATAATCAGGGTCCTCGCGACGCATCACCTGCTCGTGAAACAGCCCCGAACCCTGCCCCCACTCATCGATGCGGGATAACACCACTTCCTGCCGTTTTCTCGCACCACCCTGCCCAGGCTAACCATGAGGACACTCCCTGGTATCGGCACCTAGGTTCACGAGCTTGAGCACGATAGCGAGGTTCAACTCCGTCGGTTCCTCGTGGCTCGGGGCCGCGTGTACTCGGCTCCGTCCCGAAGGCTTGCGGCCGGCCCAAAGCAGTCCACTCGCTCCTGGCGCCACCCTGATCGCGGCTGAGGGTTACCGCCTTCTCGGAGAGCGAGAGCACAAAGCCAAGACCACCTGACGCCAGGATCTCAACCTCGCCGCCTCGTATGAGGACGGCATCTGCAAGATCGTCCGGAAGTCCGGTTTCCTCTACCGATCCTCAGGCCGCTTGCAGGGTCGGAGGGGCACAGCTGACAGAAGCAACTGGGGCAGGAAGCGCTTCAGGCTTGGCCTCCGGCAGCTGACTCAGAAGCGTCAGAAGCTGAGCGCGAGCCTGCAAGGCGCCGCGGGTCAGCCAGCCGTGTCCACCTTCTGGCGCAAAGGTCACCTGGTGCCCGGCCAGAATGATCTGGATGAGCCGGCTCGCGGCCCCATCCGTTAGGGAGGCGCGGAGCGCTTCCAGCTCAATCCCCTTCGGCAGCAGGCAGCGGATCACCAGACCTCTCAGTACCGAGGCAGGAAGATCGCCACCCTCCGCCAGGGGAGCCTCAATCCTTACCGTGACCCCTTCAACGGAACTGATCTTCAGGAAAGCCGCGGAGGTCATCTTCCGCAGGTCGGTCAGAGTGGAGACGCCGTTGAGCATGCTCTGGTCGATCCCCTGCAGGACACCAGCATAGTTTGCGGGGAGAAGTGCCATTTTGGCCTCTAAGATACTCACGGAAGCGTGATGCGGGGGGAGATACAACAGAAACTGCAACATCCACAAGGATAACCGGCTTCAGGAGGCACATCTCACGTCTGGCCAACTCAGAGGGGCATAGAACCCTTCCTTGGCTTACCCAGGATCGGCGGCATGGTCCCCGGCGATGAATTGCTGGACCGCCTGCACGGTGTCGCGGGCGGATCGCGTGATGCCTGCCAGTGTCGCTGAGGCTGCCCCGGTCCAGTCGCCGTAGCCGAGCATCCAGAGCCGAGGCTGACGGAGCGAGCGGCCATGTTCGAGAGCGATGCGGCCATCTGCCTCCAACACACCGAGCTTGGTGAGATGACTAAGATCCGGCCGAAACCCTGTGCACCAGATCACCGCGTCCACAGGAGTGCGTGCTCCGTCCTGCCAGACCACGCCGTCTGGCAGGAAACGGGTAAATGGCCGGACGGTGTAGAGCACGTCCTGGTCACGAGCTTCCCGCACTGGAGGCACCATAACAATGTCGCCGAGGCCACTCTTCGCTCTATCCGGCTCCCGACCCTCCATCAGAGCCCGCACTCGCTCCATAGCCTGCTCGAACAGCACACCACCATCCACGTCATCTGGTAGGAAGCGGGGTGGCTCCCGGGTGACCCAGGCCGTTTCTGCCACCTTGGAAATCTCGGCCAGGATCTGAGCGCCCGAGTTGCCGCCACCCACCACGAGTACACGCTGGCCAACAAACTCGTCAGGGGAGCGATAGGCAGAGGAGTGGATTTGCTTGCCACGGAACAGCACCCGGCCGGAATATGGCGGGATGAAGGGCTGGCCAGTACCGCCTGTTGCGCTGATGACAGCCTTGGCCAGCCATGTGCCGCGATCGGTCCTTACTGATAGACCGCCGGCGGAATGCAGAATGCCTTTGACGCGCACCGGTCGCTGGATCGGCAGGCTGTATCGCTGCTCGTAGGCAGCCAGGTAGCCCACCACATGGTCACGGGATGGATAGCCGCCCTTGGGCGGCGGCATGGGCCAACTGGGCAAGGAACTCATCTGAGCGGGCGAGAACAGCCGTAGGGAGTCCCAGGCGTCGGGCCAGGCGCCGCCAGGTCGATCATTGGCGTCCAGGATCTCGCAGTCGAGGCCCAGCCGGCGCAGGAAGTATCCGGCAGCAAGACCAGACTGCCCACCACCGATGACCACCACGTCACGAAAAATCTGGCCGCTCATGATACGCCTGCGATTGGCAGCCAGAGCATCAAGGTCATCGGAACCACCCAAAGGTCGGGTGGGGGATGATCAGGCTGCCCTTCATGTATTAGCTCCAGGTGATGGTCGTGCCCCTGCTGGGCAACACATGAAGCCACAGCAGGGTTGCCAAGCTGCCGCTGGGTGCGACCTTCAGAGCGAGAAGGATAAAATCATAGAGCTGTTCCTCTAACTGCCCAGGAGCGGCCCAACTGGCATCAACCAGTCCCCCCTGCAGATAAGGCAGTGAGCCCCCGCTTTAGCCGGCCGTTCATCCTCACAGGCCAGGATGATGGCAAGGGCGGCTGCCGCGGCTGCCTGGTTCTAGCCTACCGCGCTCGGCCGACTGCGCTCACAGGTACCCGGCCGGGCGCGCCCTTTCTTTAGCCCGGTCAGTTTGGCGTAATCCATACCAGTAGGGCGAGGAGGCTAGGAACAATAGCGGCTCCCACATTGGGACACGAAGGCTGGACCGCGGTTTGCTGGTTTGGTTGGTCACGTCACTAATATCCTGGCAGGTGAGGTGCCGCACTTTGCCCTCTGACGCGGCAATACGCACCAAGGGCTGTGTCTGCCACGCGGTAACCCGCGTATCACCGCTAGACTGAGCTGACGCAAGCTGGTTCGAAAGAGCCTTTCCCCGGGCAATCCTCTTGTTCATGACGGCGGCACCTATAACCATGGTGCTGTTCAACATCTGGAAAGTGCCTTCCATGCCTTCTCACCGGAGTGAGCGCCAGCGCCCGTCTCGCCGCCGTGGCTTCGACGACGATGTCCTCGGCGGCTCCCCCACCCTCGCCTTCAGCGGCTTCGGCGGTGGGTCCGCCGCACCGGAGCTCGCGGCCACGGTCAAGTGGTACAATGCCGAGAAAGGCTTCGGCTTTGTGGAGCTGGGGGATGGCTCGGGCGATGCCTTCCTGCACGCCAACATCCTGCAGGCTGCTGGCGTCCAGGGCGTCAGTCCGGGCGCGACGCTGCAGGTCCGCGTCGGGCAGGGGGCCAAGGGGCGGCAGATCGATCAGGTGCTGTTGGTCGACGAGAGCACCGCCGCGCCCGCTGCTCCGCAGCGCGCCCGCGAGAGGCCTGGAGCTTCGCACGGTCCGCGCCGACCGATAGACCTGAGCTTGGCGGTTGAGATGACGGGCACGGTGAAGTGGTACAATCCCGCCAAGGGCTTCGGCTTCATCAGCCCGCAGGATGGGAGCAAGGACGTCTTCGTGCACGCGACGGCGCTGGAGCGGGCAGGCCTGTCCGTGCTCCAGGAAGGACAGCTGGTCCGGATGCAGGTCGTGCACGGGGCCAAGGGGCCGGAGGCCGGCCGCCTTCTCTCCGACTAAGAACAGAGGGCTGAGCTTGGCTCGGGCCCGCACCGCATCCCCTTGGTTTCACGGCACGTGCCAGCGCTGGTCGAAGCTCCTGGAGTGGTTGACGCCGGGTGGCGCCTCATCCGTCATCCCCACAGCCGTGGAGAACTGAGTATGCCGCCACGCGCCCGCGTTTCCCGTTCACGCCTCGCCTTACCCCTGGTGGCCGATGGGGAGCCCGCAGCGCCCTCCCCTGGCCGCCCCAAGCCGAAGAAGGCTGCGCCGCGTTCTCGCACGCTCAGTGCCGAAGCGCTGGAGCAGCTGGGCGCGCGACGGCTGGCCGAGCTGCTGATGGCGCAGGCCCAGGGCGATGCGGCGCTGGCCCGCACGCTGCGCCTGGCGCTCGCCGGAATGGATGGCAGTGGCCGGCTTGCCACCGAGGTGGAGAAGCGGCTGCGCACCATCGGGCGCTCGCGGGGGTTCATCGAGTGGGACAAGCTGCGCCCCCTCGCCCGCGAGCTCGACGGCCTGCGCGAGACCATCGCCGGCTCCTTGGCCGCGGCGGACCCGCGCGCGGCCGTGGCGCAGATGCGGCTGCTGCTCGGCCTCACTGGCAACGTGTTCGAGCGCAGTGACGACGGCAGTGGCGCATTGGGCGAGGTGTTCCGGCAGGCCGGCGCCGATCTCGGGCGGCTCTGGGCATTGCTGCCAGGCCGCGACCCGCTGATGCTGGCCCGCGAGGTACTGGCGCTCTGGGATGCCGACGGCTACGGCGAGACCGACCGGTTGCTGGAAGCAGCGGCGCCGGCGCTCGGTTCCGAAGGACGGGCAGAGTTGCGCCGCCTGCTTGAGACCCGTCTCGCCGCGCAGCCGCGATCCCGCATGTCTGACGCCTTCGAGGGTTGGCAGGGACGTTTCCAGATCAGCTTCCGCCTGCGCGACCTGGCCGATCTCGAGGGTGACGTCGACGGCTACATCACGGCCGTCGAGGCGGGCGGACGGGCGGAGAACTTCGCCTGCGAAATCGCCGAGCGCCTGATCGCCCGTGGTCGTCCCGAGGAGGCGCTGGCCTGGCTGGACCGGCCCTCGGATTGGCAGGAGAGCGAGGCGATCCGGCGAACCGACCTGCGCATCGCGGCGCTGGAGGCGCTCGGGCGGCATGAGGAGGCGCAGGCGCTGCGCTGGGACGCCTTTGGACGCTGGCTGACGCCGCAGCACCTGCGCCCATACCTCCGTGCCCTGCCGGATTTCGACGACGTCGAGGCGGAGGAGCAGGCGATGGCGCACGCGCTGGCGCATGCCGACCGCAACCTGGCCCTCAGCTTCCTGACTGGCTGGCCCCGCCTGGACGCGGCGAACCGGCTGGTGCGGGCGCACCATGAGGAGATGGACGGGCGTGATTACGGCCGGCTCCGCCCCGCGGCCGAGGCGCTGGCCGAACGATATCCGGCCGCCGCCACGCTGCTGCACCGGGCCCTGGCCGAAGACGTGCTGCGGCGGGCCTCCTCACGGCAGTACACCTATGCGGTGCGCGACATCCGATCCTGTATCAGCCTCGCCCCGCTGTTGCCGACGGAGCCCGATCTCGAAAGCCACGAGATGTTCCTGGCGCGCCTGAGGCGCGAGCATGGCCGCAAAGCGGGATTCTGGGCTCTGCTAGAGGACGGGAGCTGACGGCGAACAGCCCGAACTGGTTGACCCGTAGCCCGCGCCGTCAAGAATGCCTTCATCTGGGTACGAGGCGCCGGAAATCCTCTCTTAGTTCCTACTGCTCTCAGAATCCGATAATCTTTCCCTCTCATAAGTTTACGGAATGTCTATCGAAAACGCTTAGAGCCTATCCCACTAGGCATTAGGTTGAGGGCTTCCCAGATCCTCGTTCATGATGAGGAGATCTGTTCGGACGACGAAGCGGCGCATTCGAGATGACGGTTGGCGCCTGCCGGATGCGCTCTGGGCCGAGATGGAGCCGCTACTACCGCCGCGGCCGAAGCATCCGCTGGGCTGCCACAACCCACGTGTGCCGGACCAGGCGGCGATGGACGCCATCTTCTTTGTGCTGCGCACGGGCTGTCAGTGGACTGTGCTGCGGGAGACGAAGCTCTGCTCGTCCTCCTCGGCACACCGGCGCTTTCAGGAATGGACAGAGGCCGGAGTGTTCGAGGCGTTCTGGCGCAAGGGATTGCTGGCCTACGACGCGTCGCAGGGCATCGACTGGAGTTGGCTCGCACTCGACGGCGCCATGGGCAAGGCACCGCTGGGTGGGGGAAAAAAGCGGGCCCAACCCAACGGATCGCGGCAAGCGCGGGGTCAAGCGCTCGGTGCTGACCGACGGCCTCGGCGTCCCCTTGGGTGCAGTGATCGACGGGGCGAACCGCAACAACCACAAGCTGATGCGCCAGACCCTGCAGGCCATCCCCGTTAAGCGGCCCAAGCTGACGCCCCGTCGCCCCCAGCACCTCTGCCTCGATCAGGGCTTCGACGATGACGAGCCGCGCGTCCTGGCAGCCGAGTTCGGGTTCACCCTGCACCTGCGCACACGTGGCGAGGAGGTCAGGGCCAAGCGGCACGTCAGAGCCAAGGCAAGGCGCTGGGTCGTCGAACGCACGCACTCCTGGCTGAACCGCTTCCGTTCCATCCTGATCCGATGGACCAAGAAGCCTGACAACGACCTCGCCCTGCTTCACCTTGCCTGCGGCATCATCACATGGCGTCACGCCCTACCGGGATAGGCTCTAAGTCGTTCTCGCGAGGCATGCGGAGTTGACCCGAACCCACCCGCACGGATGCCCAAACCCCGTGCTCCGTTCCCCAGCGGAAGGCTCCTGTCCGGGCCGCGTGGTCGCCACCATGGGGCATCTTGACGACCAGCGTCTCGGCACGACAGGGCGCGATGCCGGAGATCGCTCCTGTCCAGGGACTGTTGGCAACCCATGCGGCCTCCGGCCAGGCGCAGCCATGGATGGTGAGGGTGTGTTGCCTGGGCTTGTCGTTGGCGCCGATGACGCGGAGCCAGAGCGGGCCAACCGCATCGAGTTCCGCCAGCGGCGGCGGGGCTCCGCCACCCCGAACGACCGTTCCCCGGTGCACGGGATGGCTCCTGTAGTTCAGGGCCTTCTGTCCACTGTCCTCGGGATCGTCGGTGGGTTCGACGTCCGGCACGGGCAGGTCCGGATTTCCGTTGGTGAAGTGCCGCAGTCCGTCCTGGAAGAACAGCACGGCCTCATGCGCCACCGGCTCGCCGTCTCCAGTCCGGATCTCGGCCTCCACCCCTGTCCAGGCCTCATGATCCGTCCCGGGCGCATAGGGCTCGACATCGCCGGGCAGGACCACCAGCGCTCCGATCAGTCCATGGTGCCGGTGGTTGCGGATGTCCGCCATGTCGTGAAGGAAGCAGACCTGCCCTGGGCCTTCAGTGCGGCTTTCTGGTGCAAGCTTCTCGTCTGCGTACCACCAGTATTCTCGCCAGTTGCGGCCATGGTGATCGGGGCGGTGGACCACGGCGCCCGGGATCCCGGGCTCCTCGAGGTGGATTCCCTCATGTTCCCCATCCTCCATGCGGGGCGGCACGGTGCCGTCGGAGTTCCGTCCCACATGGCTCCCGTCAAACTTTTCGACGTCGTAGAGCAGCAGGCTCGGGTGCAGCGATACGCGGGAGCTGACGGTGCGGCGGTCGGGGCGCTGGAGCTCGTCCAGGTGCTCGAGCGGCAGGCGAGGCGGCGAAGGCTCCACCCCGAACTCGACCTCCTTGCCGCCCTGCGGATTCATCCGGTTCCTTTCTTCTCTCAGGACATCGTTTACGAGGATGAGGCGGACCCATTCGCCGCGTTTGGCCCGGAGAACTAGGGGCTGGTCGTCCTGAGCCACATCTCCGAGCGGCCAGGCTTCGTCCTTGATCGCCTGCTCGAGGTCGCCCTCGCGGAACGGGTGGTGGCGGTAGATCAGCCCCCAGGGATCGGTTAGCGTGGATCCCGCGAACAGGTGCTCGGTCCGCTGCGCCACCACGACGAAAGTCCTGGTTCGAGGTCTGGGTTGACCCGGCGTGGCCGGAAACAGGTCGGGCGTGGCACGGCTCCGCAGCAGGCACTTGCGCGCTTCTTTTGGCGTGCGGCGGTAATCCGGCAGTGGCGAGAATGCCTCGAGGTTCTTCGGCACGGGTGCCAGTGAGCGGACGAGGCCCCAGCAGCCGAGCCAGATGTCGTCGGCGGTGCTGAAGTGCCAGAGGTGGTCGCCAACCCCGTAGGGCGACGCGTTGTCCGGATCGATGTCGAGTGTAAAGGCTTCGGAGATGCCGATCGTCTGCTGGTTGGCCAGCGTGGAAGCCTGATTGCCCCAGTCGCGCCGCCAGCGCAGGCCATGCGCTGTGAAGCTGTGCTGCTCCTCATGCGAACCCTGGATGAGCCGCAGGCGCAATCTCTCGCCCGGATAGGTGCGGAACACGGGCGTGTCCGGGTCGCCCGGCTCACCCGTGGATCCCGGCTGGCTGCGCGCGGCCGTGCTGAGCCAGAGCGAGGGGTCCGGGCCGCGGAAGGTCAGCGGAGAGCTTCGGTAATTGACCGCCATGGATCCGGGATCGTCGTCACCCGACAGCGTCGAGGGCGGGTTCAGCGGGCGGCCGCCGCGGTCGAGGAGCGGCACGAAATCGGCGATGGCCAGGCATGCCTCGCGGTAGGGCGGCAGGCCGCTAGCGGCTGGCGGCACGATCACCGCCTCGGTGTCGTCCCAGGCGATCTCGCTCTGGTCGTCGGCCCGGAGCCATTGCGAACCGTGCGGCTGTGCGACCAGGGCCGCGAACAGCCCATGCTTCTGCCGGAAATTGGCCAGCAGATGGTCATGGAAAAAGCAGGGCCCGAACTCCTCGTCCACCACCCAGCGGTGCAGGCTGACGGTGCGCCGCTCGCCGGGGCCGTCACCGCCGACGGCCTCACGGCAGCTGGCGCCGGACAGGTAGTTCCAGCCGGTGGCGGAGCCGTCCGACGCGAGCGGGTCGAATTTCACGAGGTGGACGTGCAGGCCGCACTCGACCGGCAGTTGCCCATGGTCGATCCCGTCCGCGGGAAAGGAACCGAGGCTGTTATGGTGCCGCCATTCGACGATGTCGCCATGGTTGGCCCGCGGGAACAGCGGGAGCGGGTTTCCGGCAGCCTGTTCCGGAAACCCGGCCGGCAGGACTGGAAAGTGGTGGCTGAAGGTCGTCCTGACCTGGCCGTCGATGCCCTGTTCCCGGATCTCCGCCGAGAGCAGCCTGTAGCGGTGACCGCGGGGGTCATGCCAGCCGTCACCATTGTAGCGCACGGTGTCCGCCAGAACCTCCACGTCGTAGCTGACGATCCTCGGGGCGGGCAGACCGGCAACCTGGTTCCATTGCCGCGCCAAGCCGTCCAGGTCGACGAACACCGCACCCGGCTGCGACCCGTTCCGGCACGCGGGGGGCATCGCCTGCCGCTCCCTCGGTGACGCAGGCGGCATGCGGAGCAACCGGCGCCGGCCGCTCGGCGCCGTGTTGTCGGGCACGGGCGGGGGCGGCGACTTCATCGGGTAGGTGCCGTCGACGAACCAGGGGAAGCCTGGTGTCTGCCATTTCGGAGGATCGGGCTCCCGCCCGGGAAGGGGCGTGAGCGGTGCGCAGTAGCTGCCGTCCGGATAGGGCTGCTCGCCCGTCACCTTCCGGTCGTAGCTGCGCCACAGGCCCCACATGCCGTGATGGAAGTGCGGGTAGAGGTGGCAGTGCCAGATGATGTCGCCGACAGCGTGCTGGCGGCTGCCGGAGCCGTAGAGTGGGTCGATTGTCATGCCCGCCTGCGGCCCGATCGTAACCGAGTCCAACAGCTGCGATCCCTTGCATCTCGGCTTTCCAGACTGATCGGTGCCGCTCACCGAAGGGGGTGCCGTATCGCTGGCGACGGCACGCCACTGGTGGACATGCAGGTGGAAAACGTGCGTTTCCTTGACCCCGGCATGAACGAGCCTGACGCGGCACGGATCGCCCCTGTAGGCGCGCAGCACATGTGTCACCGGATCGCCGAAGAGCCAGGAGCTGTGGTGCTGCTCCTCCCCGGCAACGCGCTCCAGCCACTCGCCGCCGGAGGTCCGGGCCGTGAGGAACTGCTCCTCCAACTCGTCGCCGAGGCGCCAGCCGAAGGCCGAGCGGTCCACCCCGGCCGGACCGGGCGGCAGCGGCCTCGCCGCCGTCCGCGCAACGTAGCGCCGCATGCGGTGCGGCAGGCGGTTGTGCATCGGCTCGGCACGGTACGACAGCGGCATCACCGAGTGCTCGTCGACGGTGTGTAGCCCCGAATGGATCTCTGGCTCGTCATGGAAGAAGACTGTGAACTCACGGAAGCTGCGGGGAACTTCATCCGTGTGGAAGTCGACAAAGTCGCGGTGCTCCGGGGCCGCCGGGTTTTCCCCTCCGACGAGGATATCGACGTCGAGCAGCGTGGCCCAGGGCTCGTCGGTCAGGTCGCGCCCCGTCTCGGGATCGCGCCAGCGGCTGCCCTCTGGTTCGACGGTCAGCGCCCCGAACAGGCCGTGGGCGTTTGTGCCATCCTGCCCGCCCCGCACATCCGCGAGGTCGTTGATGGGCCACACGCCCTCATGCGCCGCGCTGTAGTGCAAGGTCCACGAACCGCCATAGGGGATGGTGCTGTCCTGATTGTTCCCCAGGTGGCTGCCGTCGGCATACCGGACTCCGGCACCCTCCGCAGTGGCGATTCCCTCCCCCTGCACATGAAACCCGACGCGGCGGCCTCGCAGCTGGTTCTCGACGGTGATCTCGACCTGCTCCCCTTTCCGGCAGCGCAGAACCAGCGGCCGCAGGGCCGGGATCGGCTTCATCGGGTTAAAACGGTTGCAAGGTGTTCCGCGGTTGGTTCCTGGCGCGTGGTCATTGAGCAGCAGGCGCTCGACCCGATCCCGCGGAATACCCGAGGCTCCCGACAGGGCGGCGGCGTCGAAGCGTCGAGTGGGATCGGCGGCGCACGCTGTGAACCATTGCTCGATGGACCGGTCGAGCAGCTTCGCCTGCGCGGCCCAGTGGCGGCGCCACTCCAGGCGCTGCCCGGGCGACAAGGTGACTAGGCGGATGGCCCGCGGCGCGGTGGCTGGGTCGAGTTCGGGCGCCTCCGTCTGGGCCCCGTCGTCCGCCGCGGGTGCGGCGGCCTCCCGCCAGTGCGGCGGCCCCTCCTCGTCCCCGAGCGCGGTCAGCGCCGTGCGCAGCTGGTCGACGGTTCTCCGAACGTTGTCGCGCACCGCCATCGCGCGGCCTCCCATGCGGCGTGGACCGCGGCTGAGGCGGTCCTCTGCCTCGGGATACTCCGGCGTGCCCTCGCGGCGTACAAGGTCGGCGAGGAGGCCCTGGTCCTCCTCCGGTCCCTGGCGCAGGCGCTGGAGCTGTGCCTCCAGCCGCTCCAGGCCGTCGATGACGAGTTGGGCTCGTTGGCGGGTGGTGTGCAGGCGCGGCAGGAGCTCGTCGGAATCGTACCAGCGGTCCCGTGCCCACAGCAGGAGGGTGTCGAGCTGCTTCGGGGCGAACACCATGCCGTTCGGGTCATGGTCGCCCTCCAGCGTGTAGACGATGGGGACCGAGCGGGCGACGACGTGATAGCGGCGGTGCGTCATCGGCGTCTTCCTTTCACGGCCACCCGGCAGCGGGGGGCAGGATCCCGGACAGGAGCAGCAGGCCCACCGCCGCGCAGAGGGCCGCCTGCAGCGGAACCAGCGGCCGGACCCAGGGGAGCATCCGCTCGGCCGCCATCACCACCGCCGTCAGCACCATGACGGGCAGCGCCAGGGCGCCCACCAAAAGCCCGAGTGTCATGAGCGCCCAGCAGCAGCCAATGCAGACGAGGCCGTAGTGCAGCCCGGAAGAGGTGGCGGCGCGCAGCGGCGCATCCGCCCGCCAGCGGGCCATGAGCAGGCCCGCAGGGCTGCGGCACGCGGCCAGGCAAGCCCGCTTCAGCCCGGTGAACTGGTAGGCACCGGCGAGGATCGCCGCCGCGCCCGCGGGGAGCGCGGGATGCGAGCCCACCCAATCGAGGCGACCGACGATCCCGTTCAGAACGGTTCCCGCCGTGAGGAGCGCAGCTCCCGCCACCATCCAGGCCAGAACGAACCCCGCCGCGCCCGCCGCGACCAGGCGGCCGGAATGGCTGCGCCCCCCGAGCAGCCGGGACAGTTCGCGCAGGAAAGGCAGGGCGGTCGGAAGCATCATCGCCAGCACCATCACGACCCATCCGGCCAGCCAGAGCATCGCGGGCGGAACGTTCCAGCCGGCGGTGCCGTGCACGTGCGCTCCATGCGTGTGTGCGCCGTGTCCCGCCGCGGCCTGGAGGGGATGCGACGCCGGCCAGTCCGCGAACCCATGCCCGTGCAGCCATGCCATGGCCAGCCAGGACACCGCCGCGAGGGCGAGCACCGCGGCGGCCAAGCCGCGCGCCGGGGCCAAAAGCCTGGACGCGTGTGGGCGCATGCCCGTCATTCCCGGCGCCGGTTCGAATAGTTGAACCGGGCCACCATCCCAGCGCGGCCGGCATAGGCAACGGGTCCTCCGGGGAGCGGCGACACGGCGGCCTCGAACCTGTCCATCTCCTGAACCACGGCGGGGCCGACTAGCCCGAGCTCGTGGTGCAGCGCGCTGTCGTGCAGGGTCATCGGGTCGATCCTTCCGTCCATGTGGGCGGGCTTTCCCTTCGCATAGGCCAGCCGGATGCCCTGTGCCTCCACCAGGATCTCCCACTCCCCGCCGCTGCGGCGCCGCGTGATGGCCGCGGCGCCGGACGAGACCACCGTGCCAAGCATCTTCGACACCTCGCCAAGGGTCGTGCCCTCCCCGGCGGAGAACGCGGCGATCAGCGCCCGCTGCGCCGCGCTGGGAAGCGCCACGTCGGCGAAGAGCACCGACTGGCTGCCGCGGCCGACGCCGTGGAAGGAGGCGGCGGCGAAGGAGCGCCCGCCAACGTCATGATCCTCGACCATGGACCTCTCGTCGAAGGTCCAGACGTAGACCGCGTTGCAGTGGTTCTCGTCCGGCGTGTCGTCGGCCCAACAGGGACAGATGGTGTAGCAGTCGCAGATCTCGGCGAAGTCGCCGGTGAGCCTGGTGGTCGCCATTGCCCGCTCCTAGTTCCGGATCAGCACCTGCTGGTTGCGCGCCGCGCGGCGCGACCTGATCTCCACCTCGTCGCCGGGAGCGGGCCCCATCTCCGCGTCCGACATCACCCTGCGGACCGACCACGCGCCATCGGCGTCCGCCTGGGCACTCCCGAGCTCGGCGCCGCCGAACAGGATGGTCACCTGGTTGGGGATCGGGGTCACCGTGCCTTCCACGCGGAATTGGCGCCTGCCGGTCCGGAACTCGGCGCGGGTCAGCTGGAGGGTGTCTGGCCCGGGCTCCGGGGCGACCGTGACGGCGAGTTCGGCGATGTCCGGTCCGCCCTCGCCCTGGACGGTCAGACGAAAGGCATATTCCCCGGGCAGCTGCGGCGTGAAGCGGGCGGTGGCCGCATCCGCAGCCGTCAGGGCTACGCCCTGCCCAGCGGTCTGGGCCCACGCGAAGGCTGTGGCAGCCCTGGAGCCGCTGCCGTCGAGCACCACTTCCTCCCCGACGACGGCACCACTGGTCAGCACGGCAAGGGCCACAACGCCGAGATTGGAGGCTGGGGTCCCGGCCAGCTCCACGCGCTGGCTTCCGACGCCGCCCTTGTCGGACTTCACCTCCAGAACCGCGGGAGCCGCGGCCACGCCGGCGAAGATTTGCGGAACTTCCGTGACGGAAAGCCCCAGGGCGGGGATGGTCAGCGCGGCCGCCGGATCCGAGGATCCGGCCGACACTGTCAGGGTGGCGTCGTCCAGGTTGTGCAGGGCGGACTGCACGACGACCTCGTCGGTGAACACAACCGGCCAGCGGGAGGGCGGTTGGTCAGTGACGTTGACCAGCTCCGCCTCCCCGGCGCCCGGCGGCGCGGCGATGCCAGCGTAATTGGCACCCTCGCCCCTGAGTTCGATCCTGACACCGGGGGCCACCAGCTCAAGCGACTGGTCCGGGACCGAGGTGGCCTGCACCCGGAGGTGCACCTGGCCGCCCTTCACGGCGTAGCTCGCTTTGGCCACGGCCGCACCGAACCGGGTGGCCAGGCGGCCCTGCACCGTGAACAGGTTGGTCCAGATGCGGTCCGGATCGCCGGGCGCCTCGGGGTCGGGCAACCCTCCCCCTTCAGCGATCCGGGGGCCGGAAATCCGCACGGCGTTGTAACCGAAAGGACTGCCGACGATCTCCCGCTCGGTCGCGCCGTCGCCCAGGTAGCCGTCGGGAGCGCCCGCCGCCCACTTCAGGAACGGAGCGATCCGCCCGGAGCCGAGAACGGCGGTGGGATTCCCCTCGGCCACCCCAAGGTCTTCCGTGTAGGCGACGCGTCCGCGATCATCGGCTTCCAGGGGATCCGTTTCGCCGTAGGGATGCTTCACGACGTAGGCGGCACCAGGAACCGCGTCGTCGATCCTGACGCGCAACCGCGCGAAGACCACGTTGGCACCGGGGCTGGGGCTGCCGGCGCCGCCGAAGGCCGCCTCCAGCGCCATGATCACACGCGCCCGGCCGACCGCGTCGGTTCCGCCTATGGGCAGTTCCGCCTCGGCCGCGAAATAGAACGCCTCGTCGGGGAAGTTGTCGGGGAACTGCAGCGGCGCCCCGGGCGACGGCAGTTCGCCAACGGCCGGCGTGAGGGGGTCGGGTCGGAGCGCGAGATCGAGACGTGTCCCCTCGCCATCCTCGAACCACATCGGGAACCCGTGGTCAGGATTGATCGGGCCGGCCGCGGAGAGCCTCTCGCCATTGTGGATCGCCATCACTGCACTCCTGGACCGTTCTGGGCAGGCGCATTCTTCGCAGGCGGCGTCCTGGCCATCTTGGCCAGAACAGATGCGGCAACGTAATGATATCACTAGGAAGGCGCAACGGCGGCATCGTTACATCTTTATAACGTGATTCGCTTGCCGCCAGGCGGCTCCGCGCGCCTGCCGGATCGTCGGCGGTCAGCTGGGAGCCGGACTGTACTGCGCCAGAGCAAGCGTCCGCCAAGTCCGGGGCTACGCCCAGCCGATGTGGATTGCGCAGTTCCGTTGCAAGATTGTTGGTGGCCACGAATGGCCGCAACGGAAACAAGATGGGGCTGCGTGCTGGAACAGCTCAGCAATAGCGGCGGTTTGGGCCCCGCATATCGCGTCCGCCGATTGTTCAAACCTGCCTCTTCCTGATCATTGCCACTACCCATAGCTTGCCAGTGTTCGTCGTGCCGTCTGGAAACCGCCGAAGCCGAGCTCCAGTCTGACCATACGTTTCACGCGCCGATGGTCTTGTTCCACGATGCCATTGAGGAACCTGCATTGTCGCAGACGGGTGGAACATCACAGCTCGCCTCCCTCTTTCCTCTCCATTGCGGCACGCAAGTAGGTCGGAGTTTTTGTCCACCGCGATGGCATGCGGGTTCACCATATGCGGCTGTCCTGGCGCCATGCGGAAAAGCCGTTTTGCAGCCTCGCGTCGCGGCGCTGCGCGACGTGCGTGCGGACCTGCTGGTCCTGCTGGTGAGCTACGAAGCGCTGCCCTGCCACCAGCATAGCTTTCTGGCCGTCGACCGGCCGCGGAAGCCTACGACGCGCGGCTGGTGGTGCATGGCCACCACCATTACGACTAACACGGCGTCACCGCCAACGGCCTCCGGGTGCGTGGTCTGGGCCACGCCTAGGTGCTGCGGCTCGGCGCGGCGGATCTGGCGTGAGGGGGCGCGGGAAGGCGTGGCTAGGAGCTGGAGCACTTGCATCCTACAGGGGTATGCCGGTGGTA
Organism: Teichococcus vastitatis; assembly: GCF_003604215.1. Classification (GTDB taxonomy): domain Bacteria; phylum Pseudomonadota; class Alphaproteobacteria; order Acetobacterales; family Acetobacteraceae; genus Pseudoroseomonas; species Pseudoroseomonas vastitatis. Next base: position 9,009 of record NZ_QXGS01000035.1, on the reverse strand, counting down.
GCGCTTGCAAGGAAATCCGGCGGTGTCAGGAACACCGCCGGATCCAGCATCGACAGTTACCGTTCAAGCACCAGGTGATGCCTCGCACCCGCCGGCGCTGGTTCTGGTAATCCGTTCCTCCCGCCGTGACATCACCTCGAGGAACCGCAGCCCGAGCGTCGCCGCTGATTGTGAAGTCTACCCGAGAGGCGCCTGCTGAAACCGGGGGAATGCCGTAGCGGTACGGTACACGCACGGTGCCAAGGATGCCGGCGGCCTTTCCGAAGATGTGTTACACGGCCAGGGACATTGCATTGCCCGGAGGAGGAAGTTGCGTTACCCCGCGTAGGAGTAACGAGGGGACGACAGCATCCGCAGGCAAACAGCGATGGAGTCTCTCCTTTGAGGCGCTCTGTTGTTCGGCTCAACCGCAGGAGTGGCGACCTGATTTCTGTGTTCTGCTGCAGAGCCCCCGGTATGCTGTTGCCATGTGATCCGCGGCATGAGTGTCATGCAGGCCTAGGGTTGCGGAGGAACTCGCGATGTCCTCAAGCAATGATCTCGTTGGTCGCGGCAGCGTCCAAGGAAAACACTCCGCCACCATGGGCAGCGTGTTTTCATTGCCAGTCGCTGCGGCAGAGCCGATCTGGCGTTCTGCAGGCGCGTGCCCCGCAGAAACAAGCTGCCCTCCGGTGCGGAACTTCGGGCTGGCGGAGGCTGCCGCGCCAAGTCCCTGCATAATCGCGCCTCGCACCACAGAGACATGGCCACAGCAGCCCTTGTTGAGGCCACCCTACCCGACGGATGAAGTTCACTGCGAACTTCGCACCGCCATGTGCGAACTCCGGAGTGAAGTTCCGCGCGAACCGTAGGGAAGGTCCTTCTGCGCAAACCCGGAGAGCAGGAGCCCGGCACCACTGATGTCCCCTGTTCCTCGCAGTTCTACTTCGAGCGACGTGGCACAAGGAAAATACGAGGCGGCACGCCCATGAACGGCACGTCCGTCACGGGGTCCACACGCATCTCCGGCCTCTTGGCCAGTCCAGCACGCCGGGAGGGGATGGAACGTGGCGTAGGGGTCTGGGGCGTCAGCAGATGCCATTGCGAGATCTGACCCAGCGGCGGCCGCAGTTCCAGGCGGAAATCCCGCCGGTCAGGCGAAGGATATTCCGAAGTAGCCCGGATCCTCGTTCATGATGAAATGCGCCGTCAGGGCGATGTGCTCGGCGCTCTCGGAGAACCCGCCCATGGCGTCTGCCCGGCTGAGCGTGTGGCTGTCGAGCAGATTGACCCAGTGGGCCTTCCCTGCCGCATCCGATTCACGGCCGAGGCCGTTCACGTAGAGGGACTCCACGAAGTCGGAGGTGCTGCTCGTGCCGAAGCGGATGTCGAACTCCACACTGGCGGCAAAGCCCTCGACCAGCTGCTTATAGGTCAGCGTCCCGCTGTCGAGCATCTGCCTCCAGCCATCCAGCCCCGCCATGTCGGGCAGCCGTCCCAGCGCCGTGTCATAGAGGCGGGCGACCGCGGCCGCGTTCTCTGACAGGTCCCAGATGCCCTGCTTCACCAGGCCGGCGGTGTTGGCCTGGTTCTCAGCGCTCTCGGAGAACCCGGCCAGGACCTCGGCACGGGTCATGGCGTGACTGTTGAGCAGGTTGATCCAATGGACCTTTCCCGCTGCGTCTGAGGCGCGGCCGAGGGCATTCGTGTAAAGCGCTTCGACGAAGTCGGAGGTCGCCGAGCCTTCACCGTAGCGGGACGTGAACTCCGCACTCCTGATGAAGCCGTCCGCCAGCTCCGCAAGCTTGTGGCCCTGCCCGATGTGAGCGGTCCAGGCATTCAGTCCACCCTGATCGGCGCCACGGCCCAGAGCCGCCTGGTAGAGGCGGACAACCTGCGCGGCCGGGTCGGCGGTGTCGAACACCATCCGTCCGTCGGCAAAGCGAACCTCCTCCACCGAATGCAGCACGTCCGCACCGCTTTCCGAGGCGATCGCCGTACGGCCGTCGGAGAGAGCGGTGACCGTGAAGCCGCTCCGCCCAGCCCGGCCCATGTCCAGCACGTCATGGCCGTTGCCGCCCACATAGGCGTGGTTGCCGGCGCGGTGGGCCAGGACGCCGCCGGCATCCGGCCCGAACACCGTGCCGAGGATCGCCAGCTCCGATGTCGGAGCCGGCACAGGACGCTCCGGCTGGGCCGGCACAACCGGAAGAGGCTCAGGCTCCACCGGGACGGGGTCAACCGGAGCGGGCGCCCCGTCGCCACTGACGATGGTGGCGGTCGCCTCGCCGCGCAGCAGCGTGGCGTGCACGGCCTCGTGCAGGCGGATGGTGAAGGTCTCGGCGCCCTCGACCAGATCGTCGTCGAGGACCGCCACCCGGATAAATGCCTCGGTCTGGCCGATGCCGAAGACAACCTTCCCGGCGGAGATGGCGTAGTCTTGCCCACCCTCAGCGGACCCGCCATGCAAGGTGTAGGAGACCGTCACGGGAGCTGCGTAGGCCCGGGACAGGACGACCCGGAACAGCGCCTGGTCGCTTTTCTCGGCAGTCTCGATGTCGCCGATGGACAGGGTGGGGAGCACATCGTCGTCCAGGATGGTGCCGGCCGCCACCGCGTCTCCGAGCGTGATGCTGGACGGGGTGCCGAGCTGGACACCCGGCGCCGCGTCGAACCCGTAATCCCAGCGGAACAGGTTAAGGGCCTTCCGGATCTCGCCCGGCATGAAGCTGGCAGTGCCGGCGAGGACCTGATGCGGCTCGCCATAGGCGTTCAGGCCACCGTTGATGCTGTAGGAAACGGTCACGGCAGAGGGGTGGGAACCGTCGAGGGTCAGCACGTAGCCCTCTTCGTCGGTGTGGCTCGCGGCCGCCACCAGCGAGGCCGCCGGGTCGGACAGGGTCACCGTGAAGGAGCGGTCGCCATTCGCCAGCGTGTCGCCAGTGGCGTCGAGCTGGATGGACTTCGCCGTCTCGCCGGCGGCGAAGGTCACCGTGCCGGATTGCACTTGCTCCGCCCCGGCCTGGCTGACCGAATAGCCAACCGTGACGTCGCGGTCATAGACGTGCCCGAGCGTCACGGCGAAGCCGCTTCCGGCGGGCGTGCCAGCATCGCCCTCGGCGACCGAACCCATGTCGGAGACGGACACCGTCGGGGCCAGGGACGACCACAGCGTCTCGGAGGTGTAGAGTTTCGGGCTCGCATAGGAGGAACCGAGGCGGATGGCCTCGAAGTTGATGAGGGTGTCCGTCCAACCCATGCTCAGCTCGGTGAGCTGCAGCGCGCCACCCGACAGCCACTGCATGCTGTAGTGGATGGCGTCGAGGATGTAGTAGGCGATGTCCCAGCCGTCGCCGCCGTCGAGCGTGTTGCTGCCCTCGCCGCCGCGGATGCTGTCGTCGCCGTCGCCGCCGGAGATGGTGTCGTTGCCGCGGCCGCCCCACAGGACGTTGTCGCCGCCATTGCCGAGGATGGTGTCGTCGCCGTCGCCGCCGAGCGCATGGGCCAGGCTCGCCACATGCGCCACCGTCAGGGCGGTGGCGCCTGCCAGCTGCTGCGCCTGGTTCAGGTCGAGCCGGACCGCGGCGGAGAAGGCCGAGAAATCGAGTGTGTCGGAGCCGCCCGCCACGCCGTCCACCGTGGTGCGGGAGGCATCCTGCGCCACCACCGTCGCCAGGTCGTCCGTGAAGGTGAAGCGGTCGGAGGCCGACTGCGCCTCGCCCACCACGCTCAGCTGGAACGAGGAGACCGCGATGCCCTGGCCGTCGCCGCCATAGGCGTCGGTGAGCCGCAGCGTCCAGCCGCCCTGGGCGTTCTCGCCCCAGAAGGCGTTGGTGGAGAAGACCCAGGCATTGTCCGAGAGGGCGGTCATGGTGCCGCCGTAGCCGGAATAGTCCTGCATCGCCTTGACCAGCGTGCTGGTGGTGCCGTCGGCCGAGATCAGCTCGAGGCCCCAGCTGCCGCCCACCGGCCTGGTGGTGAAGGTCATGTAGACCTGCACCTTCTGCACCATGTGGTCCGCGGCGAAGGAAACGCTGCCGATGGCGGTGCCGCCGTCCGCCGTGGTCAGCGCGCCGCCGATGGTGCTGGCCGCGGTGGCCGCCACCGTGCCGTATAGATCGCTCCAGGTCGCCAGCGTGACGGCGTTCCCGTAGTGGAACCTGTCGGCTTCGCTGCCCACCGCGAAGCGCGTCTCGGCGAGGCGGGTGGCGGCGCGGGCGTCGGCAATGCCGAAGCCCACGTCGTTGGAGAACACCATGCCGCCGCCGTTCCAGCCCGTGCCGCCATTGGCCACCGCGGCGTAGCGCAGCGACGAGGCGTCGTAGGCGGACAGCGAGGCGGACAGCGCCAGGATCTCCTGCACGTCCCGCGCGCCGAGGCCGACATTGGCCTCGTACATCAGCGCGGCGACGCCGGTCACGCCCGGGGCGGAGAAGGAGGTGCCGGAGTCGGGCGCGAAGCCGCCATTGCCCGTCGAGCTCAGGATGTCGACGCCGCCCGCGGCGACCAGCACGGCGGAGCCGGGGGTGGAGAAGTTCGCCACCCGGCCATACTGGTCCACCGCGGCGACGGTGATCACGTAGGGGGACTGGACTACCGAATGAAAGGCGGTCTGGTCGTATTTGTGTCCGTCATTGCCCGCCGAGAACACGACCGTGGTACCGAGGCCGCCGCGCCCCTGCGTCGCCGCCGCCTTGATGCCCTCGTGCAGGACCTTGATGTTGACGGCGCGGAACGGGTCGCCGTAGGGGGAGTTGAAGGCCCAGCTGTTGTTGATGACGTCCTGGCCGTAGAGTGTGGCGCCCTCGCGGATGGCGACGCCCACCGCCTCGGCACCGGTCCGGGTGGCGCCGCCGCCGGCCGTCAGCATGTTGCCGCCGGCATGGGAGATGCGCAGCAGGCCGAACTCGGACCCGCGCGCCACGCCCACGATGCCGGTGCCGTTGGCCGCGCCGGCAACGATGCCCGCGACCTTGTCACCATGGAAGGTGCTGTTGGCCGTGAGGAGAGGGTCCGGGTCGCCGTCCTTGTAGTCCCACGACAGGGTCGAGTCGTAGTTCGGCCACAGGTCCGAATGCGTGTAGTCAACGCCCTGCTCGACGATGCCGATCCTCACGCCAGCGCCGGTGTAGTCCTCCCAGGCCTGCTCCGCCTTTGAGCCGCCCATTCCGGACTTCAGGTGCCACTGCTGCGCGAGCTTCGGGTCGGTCGGGAGCGGCATGGCACATTCCGGCTGGATCGCTGGGCACACAGCGGGGAGCCCGCGGTGAAGCGATGTTTAATCGATCAACCTTGCCGCAGGATTTAGGAGACGCACGCCTGGTGTCTTTTTTGGACATTCGTGGGGTGGAGTGTCTGGTCGACGAGGAACCAACCCCGACAGCAAACACCCGGAACGCCCGCGGCTGGAGTTCGAGCCCGCAGGCGAGGATCTGCTTTCTTTCGGCGTCGGCGCGGCCATGTCGTCGTGGCGCCTGTCGGCGGCCACGAGCGCCTCCCACAGGCGCGCCTCACCACCAGAGGCTACGGCGTATCTGGCCCATGCACAGGAGGCGGCGGAGCTTCGCAGCGTTGGTGAACAGCGAATTCACGCCAGCAGCCGCGTCGCGGAAGAGCTTCCAGAATGGACCTCCTGACGTCATCCTTGGGGCGACCGAACAGGCGGCACATTTCCATCAGGTCACTGATCGCTGGCACATAGAAGGTCCCGGCTTGGGTCACCACCGCGACGTGGGAGGCTGGAAGAACGGTCCGTCATACCCCATGCACGCTGGCATGCCTTCACACTGGTTCGGCTCCGCGACAGATGAAGTTCGAGTTTCCTTGCTGTTCCAGGTTTTTAACTTGCCAGGATACAACCGCGCCCATAGCGATCGCAGGTCCGACGAGCGCGCCGAGACGGGACCACGCCGGCGGATCGTCGGCGGCCCTTTTTCTGCACCAAGACGGTGCGGCGCTCTGGATGGAACTGTTTCGGCTTACCGGGGCAGCGAGTCGGATGCGCAATGCTCCAGGCTGCAGCCCGATGTCGCCGGTGTCTCGTCCTCCGGCTCCCGCGGCCGCGGCATGGGACGGACTTCCGCGCGATGCAAGGCTGTCGCCGCGAACCCGGATGCCCAGGGCATGCCGCGGGCCCAGGACAGGCCCAGCGTGGTCGGCAGGGGATGAGCGTCGGCCGGCCGCGTCATGGAATCGATCCTGAGAAATGGTGAATCCCAGCTAGCGCGACAGGCGTTAATTCTTTCTGAGCAGGATGGCAGGTTTCGTGGTGAAACCTCGCCGGAGGCCGAGCCTGCACGAGACCGCGGGAACGTCATTGAGTTGTCAGGAGCGAGGGCCAGGAGGCATCTAGGACAGGACGGGTGCACGCCTCTCGAGTGGTGTTCCTGCATCCACCTGAGCCGTCAACGGCCCAGGTGGTCAGATCCATTCCGGCCGATCCCGGCGCTTCAGCGAGACCATCGGAGGCGTCCCCGATTGGCTGTGAGATACGCTGGTGTCAGAACGCCGTCCCGATCCGCGGCTTCCCAGAAGCTTTCGCAGCTCTTCGGAGAGGCCCTCGATGCAGAACTGGGCGGCCCCGATATCCGCGGAACTATGGTGGTGCCGGCGGATTGCACGGTCGGCACTGCGGAAGAGCTCCTGCCACATGCGTTTTCCTTGCCGCCATCAGCAGCGGCATCGTCGTTGTACCCACCGGAGATTCTGCCGGTGGATGCGAAAGTTCCCCCGCAGCGATGCCACGCGGGAGGATCGCACCGACGAGGACAATGAGCGGATGAGGGACACGGCCGTTCTCAAGGACAGCAGCGGCGTTGTGTTTTGCTGATGCCATCGGCCGGCGCGGCGGCCCGGATGCCTGAATCATCGGCGCCAGTTTTCCTCGCGACAGGATGTCTGTATGTGGCTGCCGCGCAGGACCAGGACTGCGTCATCCCAAGAAAAATCGGTTCCTGCTCCGGCAAGTTAAACTGGCTCAAGCCGACCGGCGGTCTTCTCGGCGCCTCTCCGTGCATCCCAGGCTCGCCCGGTGGTGCCTGGTCATGCCGACGGAACCGCCGACCCCTGATCCGAAGCCGCTGCACAGCTTCGGTCAAGCTTACGCTGTTGCCGTCGTTCTGTTCTTGATCGGTTCTCTGAGTCTCACCTAGCGTCCCGCTCATGCCCGAGCACCCTGACCTGCCCGCTCCTTTCCCATCCCCCTGCCGCCCGGCCACGCGCCTCGGGCGGGCCGCTGGTGGCCAGACTCGCCGCGAGCAGCGGGTGCGGCACCTGGAGCGCTCAGGCTTCCTGGTGCTGAAGTCGCCGCCCGCCCGGCTGCACAGCGCCGGCTGATCCCGGCGCATGGCCACCTCTCCCGCCGTCCTGAACGATCTGCGGGCCCGGCTGGCCCGGATCGAGCGGGGGGGGGTGTGCGGGAGCCGCCTCCGGCCCTGCCGCTGGCCGCCGCCATCCACCGCCACCTGCCGGAGGGCGGCTTGGCGCGCGGCGCGCTGCACGAGATCCAGATGGCCGATCGCCAGGCCGGGGTCGCCCTCGCCGAGCTGATCCTCGGCCGCCTGCACGCGCCGGTGCTGTGGATCGCGCCTGGCGGCGAGCAGCCCTGGCCGCCCGGGCTGCAGCGCCTGGGTCTCGCCGCCGACCGGGAGCTCCTGGCGGAGTTCCGCCAGCCGGCCGACGGGCTGTGGCTGCTGGAGGAGGCGCTGCGCGCGCCGGCGCTGGGCGGCGCCGCACTGCGGCTCGACCGGCTCGATCGGATCGCCTCGCGCCGGCTGCAGCTGGCGGCCAAGGGCTCGTCCCGGATCGGCCTGCTGCTGCGCGACGGGGCGGAGGCTGGCCCCTGCAGCGCGGTGAGCCGCTGGCACGTCGCCTCGCTGCCCGATGCCGAGCTGCGGCCGCGTTGGCGGCTGACGCTGCTGCGCTGCCGCGGTGGCCAGCCCGGCGCCTGGGTGGTGCGCGCCTCGGACGGCGCGCTGTGGGTGGAGGAGCCGGCATGAGCCGCCGCTGCCTGGCCCTGGTGCTGCCCGAACTCGCCCTCGACCGGCTGCGCCGGCAGCACCTGGAACTGCAGGGGCGGCCCTTCGCCGTCTGGAGCAGTTCCGGCCCGCGCCGACTGCTCAGCGCCGCCGCGGCGCCGGGGCTGTGGCCGGGTCAGGCGCTGGCCGACGCGCAGGCGATCCACCCCGATCTGCCGCTGTTCGAGGCGGCGCCCGCGGCCGACGCCGCGCTGCTCGAGCGGCTGGCACTATGGGCGCCGCGCTTCACGCCGCTGGCCACGGTGGACGGCACCGACGGGCTGCTGCTCGACATCACCGGCGTCGCCGGGCTGTCCGGCGGCGAGGCGGCGTTGCTCGAGGCGGTGCTGGGGAGCTTCCGCGCCGGCGGTTACCGGGCGGTGGGTGCCATCGCCGACGCGCCGGGCAGCGCCGCCGCCCTGGCGCGCTGCCCCGCGGCACCGCGCATTCTGCCGCCCGGCACCGGCGCCGAGGCCCTGGCGGCCCTGCCGCTCCCCGCGCTGCGCCAGCCGCGGGCGCCGCTGGCCCGGCGCTTCGGCCGCGCGCTGCTCGACGCGCTGGACGCGGCCTCCGGCGCCCGCTCGCGGCCGCTCCGCCCGGTGCGGCCGCCGCCGGTCTTCGCCGCCGCGCGCGAGCTGCCCGAGCCGATCGTCACGCGCCCGGCGATCGACCGCGTGCTGGCGCTGCTGCTGGACGAGCTCTGCGCCGTCCTGGCGCGGTCGGGCCAGGGCGCCCAGCGCCTCCTGCTGCGCGCCTTTCCGGGTGGATCGGGCGGTGCAGGAGCTGGCGATCGGCACCGGCGCCGCCTCGCACAGCCCGGCGCACTTCGCCCGACTGTTCGCGCCCCGGCTCGACCGGCTGGAGCCGGATCTCGGCTTCGAGCGAAGGGTGCTGCAGGCGACAGGCACCGAACCCCTTCATTGGGCCATTCTCCCCTAAGCTCGACTTTGGCCATCAGGCGGCGTGACAGAGGGCGTAAGCCCAGGCGTGCTGGAGCGCTTGCCGAGGTTTTGCG
>NZ_QXGS01000034.1 GCF_003604215.1 Teichococcus vastitatis | reverse complement strand
ACCCTGATCGCCGCGCCACGCCAGAAGCTCACCGTGGAGGAGAAGGCCACCATCCGCGAGGGCGGTACGCCGGCGCATTGGTCGAAGGCCAAGCGGGCACAGAAGGATCGTGATGCGCGGTGGACCCTCAAGCGCGGCAGGACCAAGCCCAAACAAGGCCATCAGCGCAGGCCATCCAGATCGCGGTGCCGATCTTTGGCTACAAGAACCACATCGGCATCGACCGGCGGCACGGGCTGATCCGCCGCTGGACGGTCACCGATGCCGCCCAACATGATAGCCGCAGCTTTGCTGGCCTGCTCGACCCCGAGAACACGGCCAGCCGCGTTTGGGCGGACACTGCCTACCGCACCAGGCGCAATCTGGAGGTCTTGGAACGCCGCGGTCTGAGCGAGCGCATCCAGTTCCGCCGGCCACCTCGGCGCAAACTCTCTGAGCAGCAGGCCAAGGCCAATGCCGCACGCGCCCGGATCCGCTCAGGCATCGAGCATGTTTTTGCCGCCCAGAAGCACCGCATGGCGCTGTTCGTGCCCACCATCGGCCTGGACAGGGGCCCAGGTGAAGATCGGCATGGCCAACCTGGCCTATAACTTCACCCGCCTCGCCTGGCTCAGCGCCCGGACTGCGCCCGCGTAACCCTACAGCGCCGGCAAAAAGCGGCACCCGTCGTTCAAAGCCGCTGATCCGACCCTGTCAGCAGAGGCACGTCGCAGCCTGAGGCGATGGTCCTGCTGCCGGGCCGCGCAGCAGTCGGTAATTCAAGGCGTCCTCCTGTATCCAGCGTCAACATCTAGCGTTATGAACAAGCTATGGTATAGCCGGAAAATGGACGTCAATGCTGAAGATAATCCTTCGGTCTATCTTGATCGTCATCGGAGTGTTTGCTTTCGTAGCCACGATGTTGCCGCTGTTACCGAGCAACGAGGCATGGATTCGGATTTTTGATTTTCCGCGGCTACAAATTGCAGCTTTGCTTTCGCTAGTCATTATCGGCTTACTTCCGCTGTTGCAAATTCGCCGGCGACGTTCCGTTGTTCTTCTCGTGGCCGTCACGGCCGCTTTCGCCTACCAGATCTGGCGCATCATACCCTACACGCCGCTCCACGGCGCCGAGGCCCTACAGGATAGGATTTGCGCCGACAAATCCCAGGTTACTTTGTTGTCGGCGAATGTGCTGCAGGAAAATCGCCAAGCGCAGCGTCTACTGGATTTAATCGGGCAGGTAAGGCCGGACATGGTTCTGCTCCTTGAAACCAACGAGTGGTGGGATCGGCATCTCGCTCCATTAGACGCCGATTATGGCTACGCTTTGAGGAAGCCGCAGGATAACACCTATGGAATTCATCTGTTTTCGAAGCTCAAGCTGATCGATCCAGACATCCGCTTCCTGATTGAGGACTATGTTCCGTCCATCGAAACTCAAGTCGAACTCCCATCCGGCGCCATCATCGACTTCCATGGGGTCCATCCCAAACCACCACCCTTGCAAGACACGGAACAACGGGATGCAGAACTGATGATCGTTGCGCGAAACGTCCGCGAGCGGGCGAAGCCGGCGATAGTGGCAGGCGATCTCAATGACGTAGCTTGGTCCCGCACCACACGCAGTTTTCAGGAGATCAGTGGACTGCTCGATCCTCGGATCGGCCGTGGTCTCTATCCAACCTTCAACGCCAATTGGCCGCTCTTGAAGTGGCCGCTCGACCACGTTTTTTTCGAAGCCTCTTTCACGTTGATCAGGATGGAGGTGATGCCGGATATTGGTTCGGATCACTTCCCCTTCTTCATCTCTCTATGCCATCGTCCGGAAAGTGCACCGCGGCAGGCCGTACCGGCTCCCGAACGGGAGGACATCCAAGAAAGTCGAGAGGCGGTCCGCGAGGGCCGAGAAAAAGCTCGTGGAAAGCCGTAACAACCCGCCCCTCGGCATCCAAGAGACCGCGCGGAACCGCACCATGTGGCATTCTCACACGCATGCTGAGGGCGGTCCGCCAGCCAAACCTGATGCAGGCCATAGGCGAGGACAGCCGCATGCTCCTGCCGATGCTCTACGCTATGCCAAACGTAGGAGGCAGTTCTAAGAAGCTGCCATGTTGCAGGTCGGGCAAGTGCCGGCCTGACAAGGTTCCTCGCCAACGCCGCCGCCAAGATGAGCACCAGCACTGTGCACGGCATCAATCCGGTTCTGCTCCCTCGAAGGGGAGCGAGCATAGCGGCCCTGCTAGAGCGCCACTGCTGAGTTGTGGGGCGTACCCTCGCCCAAGTGGAACAATCCCGACCCTGGCCTATCGGCTTCAACTTCTGTGAAGGCAATACCTTCCGACAGCACTTGCCTGTATCCTCAGACCGCACCAATGCAGAGACTTTTACAGAAATCTTTCTCCGGGGGTCCTCCGACCTGTCCTATGGGTACTCTGTAGCGCCGACCTTTGAAGTCGAGGCAAGGGCGATAGCACTTCCTTTCTGGCTGGGCAGGAGGAATCCAGTTCACCCGGGTCATCTTCTTCCAACGACTGAAGCGATGGTGCAGAGCTTTTCCGCAGAGCCATTGATGCGGCAAGCTTGATGATTCCGGTTATCATGCAACCGGATCTGGCATCGAGAGGACTGTCGTTTAGGCCGCTTACTCGCGGACACAGAAGTTTTACACGGCAGTGCTCGCTCCTACGTCCGGACCATGTGCGAGCCGGATGAACGAACCTACCAAGCGCAACCTTATCCATAATCGTAACAGCCAAGCAGAAAATCGGCGCCCTCCGCCGGCGGGTAGATGCAGTGGTGACATTCACATCAGCAGGAAATCTGAACGCTCGTTACTCAACTGTCTCGCCCATGGCGAACGATCTCGTTCTGGGACCACTTTCATCCAGAAGTTTCGTGCCATTCGTCATTGTCGTCGTTAGCCGCATAACCGAAGTTCGCGATGGGGCGCGGGCAAGACTGTTTTTACGCAACCAAATTTCGAGAATGTAATTCTTGATTGGAAATGGACCATTCCGAACCCTGCTGTGTGCCCTGCTACGGTTCGCGTGCTTATCCGGCTTCAAGACAGGTTCTGCGCCTGGACTGACTGCTGCTGCGTTTAAGAGTGATGTTTGCTTCGAGACTTCGATGCCCGTGCTGAGGCATTGCGCGACCTGTACGACCGGAGGTGACAAGAATGAGCGACAGATTTGCCGGCCGGCTCGGGATGCTCTCGGCGCTGGCAGGCATGCGGGTTGCGGAGCCAGGCGCTGGTCCGCTCCGGCTGCCGGCCGCGGTGCGCCTCCTTCGGCCTCACCACTGGGTCAAGAACGCCATTGTGGCAGCGCCGCTGCTGCTTTATCCGGCGGATCTCTCGCTGGCCAATCTTCGCCTCATCATGATGGCGGTTCTCAGTTTCTGCCTGCTGGCCAGCACCGTCTATGTCATCAACGACGTCTGCGACCGGCATGCGGATCGCGCGCACCCGGTTAAGCGGTTCCGCCCGATCGCGAGCGGTGCAGTCAGCCTGCCGCTTGCTTTGGCGATCGCTGCTGTCACGCTGCTCGCGGGATTGGGGGTCGGCTTATGGCTCAGTCCAGGCTTCGCCGGCGTCGGCGCAGCTTATTTCGCCATCAATCTTGCCTACTCATTCGGACTCAAGAATGTCTCGATCCTGGACGTCATGATCATCGCACTGGGTTTCGTGCTGCGCATGGTGGCCGGCACCATTGCGATCGGCGTCACTGCCGGGGTTTGGGTGATGATCTGCGTCGGGCTGGCGGCGTTGTTCCTCGCCCTTGCCAAGCGGCGTGACGACGTGGTGCGCGCACTCGATACCGGACATCGCAAAAGCCTCGCCGGATACAACAAGCTGTTCCTCGACACCTCCATCGCGGTTGTGCTGGGCGCCCTGCTGGTGGCCTACGTGATCTACACCACGAACCAGACGGCGGTGGAGCGGTTCGGCACGCCCGACCTTTACCTGACCATGCCGTTCGTGCTCGCGGGCATTCTGCGGTACCTGCAGATCACCCTGGTGGAGGAACGCTCCGGTGCGCCAACCGTGATCCTGCTGACCGACCGCTTCATGATCGGCAGCGTTCTCTGCTGGGCCATCAGCTTCGCGCTGCTGGTGCATCTGTGAGGCCGGCTGCGGAGGCGCTTTCCGCACCGCGGCTGCGGCGGCTGGAATTTGGCATCATCGCCTTTGTCGGCCTGTTCGCCATCGGCATGGCGGTGGCTGCCGCCCTGGCCGGCGGGCCGGAGATCTGGTCCCACCTGCGGCTGCTCAGCCTGGAGCTGGTGCTGGCGCTCCTCGGCCTGTCGCTGGTGAATTACGGGCTGCGTTCCTGGCGCTGGCACATCTACAGCCGGCGGGTCGGCGCCGAGGTGTCGCTCGCCCAGTCGGTGTTCTATTATGTCTCGGGTTTCGCCCTCACCACGACCCCAGGCCGCGTCGGCGAGGCCTTCCGCCTCTGGATGATGCAGCGTTGCAACGGTGCCCCGTATGAGAAAACCCTTCCCGTGCTCGCCGCCGACCGGCTGAGCGACCTAGGGGCGGTCGGATTGTTGATGCTGCTGTGCCTGCTGGCCGTGTCGCCGCAGCCCTGGCTGCTGGCCTCCGCCCTCGCCGCGACCTCCGTATCCTTTCTGATGGCGCTTCGGCCGCAGATGGCGCTGGCCGCCGTTGGTATGGGGTTCCGCGCGACGGGGCGGTGGCCGCGCCTGTTTGGCCGGCTCCGCGGCATGGTGCGGCGGATGGCGTTGCTCTTCTCGCCCGAGATCCTGCTGCTGAGCCTCGCCCTCGCCTTGGCAGGCTGGCTGGCGGAATGCTACGCTTTTTTCCTGGTTCTGCAGGCCTTCGGCGCGGAACTGCCGCTGCATCAGGCCGTCTTCGTGTTCACCTCCGGCATGTTGGTGGGTGCGATGACCATGATCCCGGGCGGGGTGGGCGGCACGGAGGCGACCATGCTGGCTCTGCTGGCGGCACAGGGCGTTCCGATGGAGCTGGCCATCCCGGCCACCGCGGTGATCCGCGTGGCAACGCTCTGGTTCGCTGTGGCCCTGGGTTGCCTCGCCCTGCCGCAGGCCCTGCGCGTCGCCCGGCAGGCCCGCTGATGAGCTGGAAACGCATGACGCTGCAGGGTTGGGGCCGTACCGCGCGCGCCGAGACCCTGGCAAGCCGGCCGGAAAGGCAGCGCGAGGTCGCATCCCTGCTCGCCGCGCCAGAGGCCGAACCAGGCCTGATCGCCTATGGCGGTGGCCGCAGCTACGGGGATGCGGCGTTGAACTCCGGCGGCGCGACCTTGCTGACCCAGCGGCTCAACCGCCTGCTGGACTTCTCGCCGGACACTGGCTTGCTCGTCTGTGAGGCCGGAGCGACGTTCCAGGACTTCCTGCGCACCTTCCTGCCGCGCGGCTACGTGGCACCCGTTTCGCCGGGCACCGCCTTCGTTACGGTCGGCGGCGCCATCGCCCACGACGTGCATGGCAAGAACCATGATCACAATGGCAGCTTCGGCGACCATCTGGCCTGGATCGAGCTGCTGCTGCCGGATGGCCGCACGCTTCGGGCGTCCCGCGATGAGGAGCCGGAGTTGTTCGCCGCCACCATCGGCGGCCTCGGCCTGACCGGGGTGATCCTGCGCGCCGCCTTCCGCCTGCAAAAGGCACCTTCGTCGCATGTCGTCGTGCGCGAGCGGCGTCTGCCGGATCTGCAGAGCTTCATGGCCGCTTTCGCTGAGATCCGGCGCCAGGCCACCTACTCGGTCGGCTGGATCGACGGTGCGGCGCGCGGTGTGCAACTTGGCCGCGGCATCCTGCAGACAGCGGAATACGCCACGGGCGCAGTGCCGCCGGCATCCCGCGCCCGCGAGCGCCGCATGCCGGTGGACCTGCCGGGCATCGCCCTGAACCGCCACAGCGTGAGGCTGTTCAACGAGGCTTATTTCCGCCAAGTCCCGGCCGCCGGACGGGACCGCGTGCTGCCGCTGGAGAAATTCCTCTACCCGCTGGACGCGATCCTCGACTGGAACCGCCTCTACGGCCGGCGCGGCTTCTATCAACTGCAATGTGTGCTGCCCGACGCAACGGCCGAACGCGGGTTGCCGGCGCTGATGGAACGGATCGCGGAAGCGGGAGCGGCCTCCTTCCTGGCGGTGCTCAAGACGCTGGGCAGGCGTGGGCACGGCTACCTGTCCTTTCCAATGCCGGGCTTTACCCTGGCGCTCGATCTGCCCGCACGTCCCGGAACCCCTGCCCTGATGGCCGATCTCGAAGCCACCATCCTCGACCATGGCGGCCGGACCTACCTGGCCAAGGACGCCTGCCTGTCCCCCGCCGGCTTCCGGCGCATGTATCCCGACCTGCCGCGCCTGCAGGAGGTGCTGGGGCGCGTCGATCCTTCCGGCCGCATGCGTTCGGACATGGCGCGGCGTTTGCAGATCCATGGTGCGGCATGACAGCCGAGCTCTGGGTGGTGCTCGGCGCCAGTTCCTCGGTGGCCCGCGCCTTCGCCCGCGCGGCGGCGGAAGGCGGCGCGGACATCGTGCTCGCCGGGCGCGATCAGGCTGACTTGGCCGACACCGCCGCCGATCTGCGCCTGCGGACCGGCCGCCACGTCGAGTGCCTGGACTTCGATGCCGCCGGCTTCGAGGATCACGACGCCTTTGTTGAACGGTGCTGGCGCATCGCGCAGGGCCGTCGCCTGAACCTGTTCTTCGCCGCCGGCAGCATGCCGGATCAGGACGCGGCCATGCGGGATTTCCGGCTGGCGCGCTCCATCCTGGAGGTGAACTTCCTCAGCGTCGTCTCGCTGCTGAACCGGCTGGAGCCAGGGCTGCGGGCGCAGCGCGGCGGCGCGGTGGTGGTGCTGGGCTCGGTGGCCGGCGATCGCGGCCGGCGCAAGAACTTCCTCTACGGCTCGGCCAAGGCCGGGCTGCACACCTATCTCCAGGGCATGCGCGGGCGCATGCTGGCGGATGGCGTGCGCGTAGTCACAGTGAAGCCCGGCTTTCTCGATACGGCCATGACCTGGGGCCTTCCGGGCCTGTTCCTGGTGGCCTCGCCCCAGGCGGCCGCGCGTGCCAGCCTGCAGGCGGCGGGCCGGGGACGCGACGAGATCTATTATCCCGGCTTCTGGCGTCTGATCATGCTGATCATCAAACTCATCCCCGAGGCGGTGTTCAAGCGCCTCTCCATCTGACCGAGGAGCACCCGTGGATCTCGCCTATCCGTTGGCGCCCGTGTTCGGCTACCTCGCCGCGGGCAGCCTGAAATTCGCCATCAACACGCTGCGCGTTCGTCAGGCCGCCTGGCGCGGCATCGGCCTTGGCGGCGCCGTCAGCACTCACACCACCATCGTGTGGACAACCTGCTGGCTGCTCGGCTTCCGCGATGGCTTCGGCCAGCCCGCCTTCGCCGTCGCCCTGACCCTGGCGGTGATCGTGATGATCGACGCCATGGACCTGCGCCAGAAGATCGGTGCCCAGGCGCTGGCGCTGAAGGCGGCTTTCCCGCACCGGGCAGATGTCATGGCGTTGCGCGGCCGACTCGGTCACAAGCCGCAGGAAGTCCTCGCCGGGATCGCGCTCGGCGCAGCCTGCGCCGCATTGCTCAACCTGCTGTGACACTCCTCGGTGGCAGGTGCCGCCGCTTCTCCACATTGTGGTCACATTCCCACCATACCGAGATTGGCCGCCTCGGCGTGGCGCTCTTCTGACAACACCCAGGAGCAGGCATGGCCGGCCGCTTTCGCTTCACACTTCTGAGCCGTTGGGTTCTTCTTGCCTTTGTTCTGCTGCCGATCCATCGCTCCTCCTCCAGCGGTACCGTTCAGGTCGACGCACGCGGTACGCGCAAGGTCTGCCAGGTTGTGGGCGAGTTTGACCGCCAGCGAAACGTCCCGACGGTCAATGTGACGGAAACACGGTTCAAGTTCTGGGGCTCCGACCTCGGCGCCTCCTTCGAGCACAAGGGAAAGCTCTACGTCCTGTTCGGTGATACGCATCCGAGCGGCGGATTGGCCCGCGCCCGCGATGCGGATTCGATCGCGGTGAGTAACACCACCAATCCGCAGGATTGCGTTCGCCTGTCGTTTCTGACCGAGCCGGACGGCGGTTTCCGCCAGTTGCAGATCCCGGGCGTCTATTCCGGCGCCTTTGCGGTGCCGACAGGCGGGTTCAGCCTCGATGGCCGCATGTATATCCTGGCCAGCGGTGACAACCGCGAGCGTCGCAACATCGGACGTTCCGTTCTCGCACGGTCCGATGATGACGGGCACAGCTTCCGCTATCTTTACGACATCTCACGCGACAGGATGGTGCATGTCGCGCCCGTTCCGGTGCCTGCAGGGCAGGTTCCTGACCTGCCGGTATCTGGCGGTGCTGGCCTGCTGCTCTGGGGCAGCGGCGATTTCCGGCGCAGCGATCCGCACCTCGCCTTCCTGCCGGCCGATGCGGTCGAACAGCCCGGTGCCCTTCGGCATTTCGCGGGCCTTGATCCTGTCACAAGGTCGCCGCGCTGGAGCGCCGATGAAGCGGACAGCGTGCCGTTGTTTCACCAGCCCTGCCTCGGTGAACTCTCGGCTGGCTGGAATCCGTTTCTGAGCAAGTGGATGCTGCTCTACACCTGCGGCGGGCCCCGGGCATCGACCATCCTGCGCACCGCGGACAAACCCTGGGGACCCTGGTCGGCGCCGGAGACGCTGGTTGATCCGGCGGAGCAGGATGGCGAATGCGGCTTCATCAGTGGCGGACGGCCGCCGCAGCCATCGCAATGGACCCGGTTCATCCGCTTCAGCCGTCGCTGTCCCGCGGTGTCCGACCCGCACACCCCCTCCACACCGGGCGAAGCCTATGGACCTTACCTGATTTCCCGCTTCACCCAGGGCGAGCCGGGCCGCTCCTCGACCATCTATTTCCTGGTTTCGACCTGGAATCCTTACACCGTCGTGCTGATGCAGACGCGGCTCCGCGTCGCGGCTGGCGGCCGCGTCGTGCAGGACGTCGCCCCGGTAGCGCCACGGCCATGACCGTCGGGTTTTCCAGCCGCCAGTGGTGAACCGGCCATCAGCTTGGGCGTTAGCTCCACTACCGATACATCCATTCCCGATCAGACGAGCTTCTTGATGTCCTTGAGCGATCTGTCCGTCAGAACGGCTGCCCCTCCGCACAGCCCGTGGCACGTTCGCGTGGACGGTGCCGCATGGGCGCATCTGCTCCTGGCGCTGTCTCTGGTGATGGCTCTGCTGCCGCTGCTCGCCACCTCCATGCCGCCCTTGTTCGACTACCCCAATCATCTGGCGCGAGTGGATGCCATGAACCGCTGGCCTGAGAGCGCCAGCCTTCAGGCCAATTACCGGCTTGCCAGCGTCCTGATCCCCAATGTGCTGTCGGATCTGGTAATGCTCGCACTGATGCAGTTCGTCGGTGCGCGGGCCGCGGGCCTCCTGCTGCTGGGCCTGACCGTCGTCCTCACCCTCGGGGGGATCTACCTCCTGAACCGGGCGGCGTCGGGACGCTACAGCGTCTGGCCGCTGCTGGCCGGCGTCTTCCTGATGAACGAAATGGTCTTCTGGGGCTTCCTGAACTACAATCTTGGTCTCGCCCTGGTGCCATGGGGGCTCGCGCTCTGGCTCCTGATGGAGGGCCGACCACGGTGGCAGCAGGTGGCGGTGAGCGCGCTCTTTGCCATCCTGATCTTCCTGGCGCATCTGGTCGCCTTCGGGCTCTATGCGGTGGCGATCGCGGCGCTCGAACTGCGGCATGCCTGGTCGCGGCGAAAGGCAGGGCTCGGGCCGGCCCTCCTGCGTCTCGTCGTCTCGGCGACGCAGTTCGTTCCGGCGCTGGTTCTCTACTGGGCGATCAGCCCTTCGCAGGGGTTGCCGCTGAGCCCGCGCTTCGACTTCAACCCGTTCGTCAAGCTCTCCCCGTTCACCCGCCTGCTCTCCTCCGGCAATCCTGGTGCAGACCTCGCGGCTTTGCTGGTCTCGCTGGCTGCCGTTGCGCTGGCGCTGGCCACGCGGCAGGTCCGGCTGCATCCTGGATTGCTGCTGGCGGCAATCCTCTTCGCCGTTCTGGTGCTGGTGCTGCCCTATTCGGCCATGGAGTCCTTCTTCCTGGACTCGCGGGTGGCCATCGCCGCGGCCTTCATGCTGTTGGCCGCCATGGTACCGCGGCGCCCGCGGCCGGTAGCCACCGCCATCGCCTCGGCCATGATCCTGCTCTTGTTGGGATCGCGCAGCTATGTGCTGGCGCAGGACTGGCGTGCGCAGGGTCGGGCGATCGGCGAGAGGGTCGCCGCATTTGAGCACATCCCGGCCGGCAGCTTTGTGATTCCCGCCGCGCGCTACCCGATCGAACTCGGCGACTGGACCCAGACCCGCCGCATGCGGCCGGCGCCCGAACATATCGTCGCCTATGCCATGATCGACCGGCAGGCGATCATCCCGAGCCTGTTCGCCAAGGCAGGGCAGAACCCGCTGGTCTACGAGCCGGCCCTGCCGGAGATGAAGGCGTTCGACCGCGGCCCGATCACCCGCGTGCCGGATCTCGCTTCCTTTTCTTGGCTGGTCGGAGATGCCCTGGCTGTGGCGGCGCGGGCCGATGAGCCGCGACCGCCTCTCGCCGGCGTCTACATCGCCCTGTTTCAATGGGGCTGCGAGGACTGGCCGTCCGGTCTGGCCGTGGAGCCGGTGGCCTGCGGCCAGGATTTCTCGCTGATGCATGTGATTCCCTCACGCGGGGCTGCGGCAGGGGCGGCAGCCACCTCGGAGGACCGGTAGTGGCGGCCATGTTCTCCCCGGCAGCGCGGCGGACACTCGCCTTCGCCCTGGGCTTCGTCCTGCTGTTGCTCATCATCTGGAGCCTCGCGCGGGCGCTGCCCACGCCGGGCCTGTTGGACTACGGCTCCTTTATCGCCTCCGGCCAGGCCGCGTCGCAGGGCCTCGACCCGTACGGCATCTATCCACTCACTTTTCACGTGGTGATGCCGGGTTTCGAATCCTGGAATCCCAACTTGAATCCGCCGGCCGCGCTGCCGCTGTTTCAGTTGCTCGGGTTGATGGACCCACATGAGGGCTTCCGCCTGTGGTGGAGCCTGTCCGTGCTCTGCTACGCCGCCACGGTGCTGCTACTGGCCCGGCGCGACAGCAGCCGGGGCGCCCATTGGCTGGCTGCCCTCTGGGCCTTCGCCCTGGCCGGCTTCTGGGACACGCTGGTGCTCGGGCAGATCTATCTCCCCCTGGTGCTGAGCGCGGCAGGAGCCTGGCTGCTGCTCGAGCGGGGACAGGGGGTTTTGGCGGGCGTCGCGATCGGGCTGGTCATCGCGGTGAAGCCGAATTTCATGGTCTGGCCTGCCCTGCTGTTCCTGGCTGGCTACTACCGGCCGGTGGTGTCGGCGGGTGTCACGGCACTCCTGCTCAGCCTTCTGCCTTTGCTGCTGTATGGCCCGGACGTGTATCAGCAATGGTTCGCGTTGCTCGCGACCGAAGGGCAGCGGGTCGCCTTCCTCACCAATGCCTCCCTGGCGGGCCTGTTGCTGCGGAGCGGACTCGGCATCCTCGCGGCGCCGATCGGCGTCCTGGTGCTGGCGGCGCTCGCTTTCTGGGCCTGGCGCAGCCGACCCAGCTTGGCCCAGGCGAGTGCGCTTGGCCTGATCGGCGCCCTGGTTGCCTCCCCCCTCGCCTGGGTGCATTATACGCTGTTCCTGCTGCCCCTCTTCTTCACCCGGCCGATGAACTGGGCGCTGGGCCTCGCGGCGGTGCTGCTGGTGCTTCCCGTACCCTGGGTTCTGAGCTTCATGGCGTCGCCCAGCTGGGTGCAGGCAAGCATCGGGTCCGTTTATGGCTGGGCGGTGCTTCTGTGTCTGGTCGGTTCTTTGACCGGCACCCGCGCCAAGGCGAGTGAAAAAGAAGCCCCGGGGCGGCCCCTCGCCTCCGCAGACCGTCACCACGGTAACAAGATAAGCTGAAGGCTGCTGCTGGCCTCTCCGGCGAAGCAGCTTTCAAGCTCCCTCACCAGGGAAGAACTATCCGTAAACAGCCCGGACGATGCTCTGTCGTCCCGACATTGTTTCGCCTCCGACATCCGTTTCATAACGATGGCGGCGAAGGCCTCGACGCTTGACAAGGCGGCCGGTCCACACAGGCAATCCAATCTCTGCCATCCGCCAGGCTCATGCCGATCAGGCTTGGAACGATCTGGTCCACAGCCACATCGGAAGACCTTCCGCGGGAGGTGATCCAAGGGCCCAAACACCGATCTGCGTCGGATGAGATGGTGTCAATGTGCTCCGCAGCAGGACTTGATTGCCTCACCGGACTTGTATACTAGTATGCAAGTCCAAGATTGAACGAAGCAGGCCCCATGCTAGGTCTGAAACCTGAACACAGAGCCTCCATCGCCCGAGAGCTGCATTGGGTTCTGCGGCAGCGCATCCTATCCGGTGAATTGCTGCCCGGGCATTCGATCTCCGAAGTGTCGTACGCCGAGCAGCTGGGCGTCAGCCGCACCCCTGTGCGCGAGGTCTTCCGACGGCTGGCGGATGAAGGCCTTCTGGAGATCCGCCCGCAGATCGGCACCTTTGTGGCCCCCATCCCTCTGACTGCCGTCTATGACAGCCAGTTCGTGCGGGAGACGCTGGAATGCCGCACCATCCGGCTGGCGGTCGAGCGCGCAACGCCGGCCGATGATCTGACCCTTCGCCAGCACCTGGAACGTCAGCGGCTCGCGGTACCTGGGGGCGATTACCTGGCCTTCTTTCCGGCCGATGACGCCATGCATGCCGAGCTGATCCGGATGGCCGGGCGCGAGGCAATTTGGACGTTGATCCAGAACGCCAAGAGCCAACTGGACCGTGTCCGGTACCTGTCTTTCGAAAGCCGGGACTGGCTCGGCAGGATTTTCGAGGAACACGAGCAAATCATCGCCCGGGTGATTGGCCGTGACGCAGACGGCGCCGAGACGATGATGCGCAGTCACCTGCGCACGGTATTCGCGGCCATCGAGCGCCTCATGGCCACGAAACCCTATCTCTTCGCGCCCGGCCGCTGACAGCGGTTCAGACAGGACAACGCCCGATGGTCGCCATCTCGGTCACCAAGCCTCATGTGCTGGAACTCTTCGAGACTGCTCCCCTCCCGCCACAGGCGGGCGAGGTGCAGGTCCGTGTGCAACGCGCCGGCATCTGTGGCTCGGACCTACACATCATTCACGGCAGCAACCCCTTCGCGAAATATCCGCGCATCATCGGCCATGAGTTCGCCGGGCAGGTGGAGACGGTCGGCGCCGGGGTGGAGGGCCTTGCACCAGGCGACCGCGTGGTGGTGGATCCCGTCATCTCCTGCGGCCATTGCTATGCCTGCCGCATCGACCGCTCCAATGTCTGCGGCAATCTGGAGGTGCTCGGCGTGCATCGCGACGGTGGCTTCCGTGACCGCGTGACGGTGCCGGCCGCGAATGCCGTCAAGGTGCCGGACAGCCTCCCGATCGAACTTGCCGCCCTGGCAGAACCCTTCTCCATCGCCGCCAACGTGCTGAGCCGCACCGGAGTTGATGCGGAGGATTCCGTGCTGATCTACGGCGCCGGCACAGTGGGGCTGACAGTGCTGCAGGTGGCCAAGCTGCACGGCGCCCGCTGCATCGTGGCCGATCTGGATGACGCGCGGCTGGAGCGCGCGCGCGCCTTCGGAGCCGATGTGGTGATCAATTCCCGCAGCCAGTCGGTACCCGAGGCGGTCGCCGGAGAACATGATGGCCTTGGTCCTTCCCTGGTGATCGACGGGGCCGGTGTCCCGGCGCTGCTGGAGGAAGCCTGCCGCCTCGCCAGCCCCGCCGGCCGCATCGGCGTCCTCGGCTTTTCGCCCGGCCCCTGCAATGTCAGCCAGCAGGAGATCGTCAAGAAGGAGCTGACCCTGGTCGGCTCCCGGCTGAACCGGCGCCTTCTGCCGCAGGTGGTACAATGGCTGGCGGAGGGCAAGCTGCGCCCTGCCGCCATGATCACCCAGACCTTTGCGGCCAGCGACGCGCCCGCCGCCTTCGAGCTCATCGAGAAGGACCCGGGCAGCACCGTCAAGGTGCAGCTCGCCTTTGACGCCTGAACATCATGCACATCGGAGGAAAGCAAGAATGACCATCGCCCTTACCCCCCGCCGCCGCACCGTGCTGGGTGGCCTCGCCGGCATCTTCGCGGTGGGCGTTGCGCCCGCCTACAAGGCGCGGGCGGCGACGACCCTGAAGCTTGGCCATCTCGGCAACGAGGACAACACCTGGCACAAGGCCAGCCTGAAGTTCGCCGAGGAGGTGGCACGCCGCACCAACGGCGCCCTTGAAGTCCGCATCTTTCCCAACGAGCAGCTTGGCAAGGAAACGGACCTGATCAAGGGCATTCAGCTCGGCACCGTCGACTTCACCATCACCGGCGAATCGCTGCAGAACTGGGCACCCTCCGCCGCGCTGCTGGCCGTGCCCTACGCCATCAGGGACCTCGCCCACATGGACCGCGTCGTCGGCGGCCCGATCGGCGACAAGATCGCTGAGAACATCGCGGCCAAGACACAACTGAAGACGCTGGCCTATTTCGCGCGCGGCCCGCGCTATCTGACCTCCAACCGGCCGATCACCCAGCCGGAGGAGCTGAACGGGCTGAAGCTGCGCGTGCCGAACGTGCCCCTCTTCGTCAAATTCTGGGAGGCGCTCGGCGCCAAGCCGACGCCGATGGCCTTCTCCGAGGTGTTCACCTCGCTGCAGAACCATACCATCGACGCGCAGGAGAACCCGCTGGCGCTCATCAAGTCGGCCAGCTTCAGCGAGGTGCAAAGCAAGATCAACCGCACCGAGCACGTGCTGAGCTGGATCTACATTGTCGGCGGCGCCCGCAAGCTCGGCCGCCTGCCGGCGGAACAGCAGGCCGCGATCGCCGAGGCTGCCAAGGCGGCGCAGGACTACGAGCGGGGCCTTTTCCTGGAAGACGAGAAGAATCTCGCCGCCGATCTGACCGCCAAGGGCATGCAGTTCGTCGAGGTCGACAAGGCTGCCTTCGCCAGCAAGGGCAAGGATGCGGTGGCCGGTGCACTGAGCGCCGATATCCGCCCGCTTTACGAGCAGATCATCGCCGCCTGAGCCCGGCCGGGAAGCCGGGGCGCCCGGCTTTCTCCCGTGGAAGGAAATCCCATGCGTCTCGTCCTCGCTGCCGGTCTGGCGGCTCTACGGGCAGTGTGCCGGGCCGGCACGCTGCTCGCCTTTGCCGTGCTGATCGGCGTGGTCACCATCCAAGTGCTCGGCCGCATCCCGGGCTTCCCCTCCTTTTCCTGGACCGAGGAGGTGGCCCGCTTCGCCCTGGTCTATCTGGTCGGCTTCTCCTGTGGCTTGGCGCTGCTGCGCGGCGAGATGGTCAATGTCGACCTCTTCGTAGCGCCACTTCCGGCAGGTATGCGCCGCGTCATCGACCGGTTGGTGGACGTGATCGTGCTGGCCTTCAGCCTGCTGATCATTCCCGGAGCCTGGAACTACGTGGCCTTCAGCATGGGGGAACGGGCCCGCTCGATCGACATCCCGATGGTCACTGTCTACGCCGTGATGCTGCTGATCCCGGTCTCACTGGCCGTGTTCTCCATCTTTAGGCTGCTCGGCCACGCCGAAACCCCGCCCGCCTCGCACGGGGAGCTCACCTGATGCTTGTCACGCTGCTCTTCGCCACCTTCGCCATCTGCCTCATCCTGGGCGTGCCGGTCGGCATCGCCCTGGGGTTGGCCGGTGCCGTTTACCTGATCGGGGCCGATATCGACCTTTCGGTGGTGGCGCAGTATTCCTATGCCGGAATGGACAGCTTCGTGCTGCTCTGCATTCCCGGCTTCGTGCTGGCCGGCAACCTGATGAATGGCGGCGGCATCACCGACCAGATCGTGCGGTTCGGCAATTCGCTCGTGGGCCACATCCGCGGCGGGCTGGGCTTGGCCAATGTCACGGGCTCGATGATCTTTGCCGGCATCTCCGGCACCGCAGTTGCGGAAACCGCGTCGATCGGCTCGGTGATGATCCCGGCCATGCGCCGGGCCGGCTATGATGCGCCCTTCGCGGCCGCAGTCACCGCCGCCGCCTCGACCGTCGGTCCGATCATCCCTCCCAGCGTGCCGATGATCATCGTCGGGACGCTGTCGGGCCTGTCGGTTGGCAAGATGTTCCTGGCCGGCGCCATTCCAGGCCTGCTGCTCGGCTTCGCGATGATGGTCACGGTCTACATCCTGTCACGGCGGCGCGGCTATCCAAAGGGAGAGTGGGCGGGCTTCAGCGAGATCCTGCGTTCCAGCCGCGGTGCCTTCTGGGCGCTGCTGATGACGGCGGTGATCCTCTATGGCATCGTTGGTGGCCTGTTCACCCCCACCGAGGCTTCGGTCGTTGCGGCACTCTACGCCTTCGTCGTCGGATTGTTCGTCTATAAGGGTTTCACGCTGCGCCACATTCCGGGCATCCTGCTGGAGAGTGCGATCGGTTCCGGTGCATTGATTCTGCTGGTCGGCCTGGCCAATGTCTTCGGCTGGATCCTGACCAGCGAGCAGATCCCGCAGCAGATCGCCCAGACGATGCTGTCGATCACCGACAACAAGTACCTCATCCTGATCATGGTGAACGTCTTGTTGCTGATCGTCGGCACCTTCATGGAAACGATCGCGGCCCTGATCATCCTGTTCCCGCCGCTGCTGGCCGTGGCCACCGCCGTCGGCATCGACCCGATTCACTTCGCCATTATCGTCGTATTGAACCTGATGATCGGGCTGACGACCCCGCCAGTGGGCGTCTGCCTCTTTGTCGCCGCCAACATCGCCAAGGTGTCACTGGGGTCGATCAGCAGGGCCATCATTCCCTTCCTGATCTGCAACATCATCGTGCTGATGATGGTCAGCTTCATTCCCGGCATCTCGCTCTGGCTGCCGAACCTTTATTTCAAGTGAGCTGCCGGCGGCCCTTCGGGGTCGCGGCCTGCTCCTCAACCACACCCGGTGTTCGCATGAACGAAGCCGCACCCCGCCTTTCCCCCCAAACCCTTGGTCAGATCACGGCCCGCACCGGCGTGCGACAGCCTTGCTACGACCGTGCGGCGCTGCGTCCCGCCATCGTGCATCTTGGCCTGGGCGCCTTCTTTCGTGCCCATGGCGCGCACTACACCGAGGATGTGCTGAACCGCTCCGGCGGTGACTGGGGTATCATCGGAGTTTCGTTGCAGCGGCCGAACCAACGCGACCGGCTGGCGCCGCAGGGTGGCCTCTACACCACTCTGGAGCGGGGACCACAAGGCGAGCGGGCACGCATCGTCGGCGCCCTGCTCGACGTGATGGTGGCGCCGGAGGATCCGGCTGCACTGGTGTCCAGGCTGGCGGACACGGAGACGCGCATCGTCAGCCTCACCGTGACGGAGAAGGGCTACTGCCACGATCCTGCCACAGGACGGCTGAACCCGGAGCACCCCGACATCCGCCACGACCTGCAAAACCCGGAGATCCCGCGCAGTGCGGTGGGCTTCCTCGCTGCCGCTCTCGGCAGGCGACGGGCGGCGGGTCAGGCACCCTTCACCGTGCTATGCTGCGACAATCTGCCGCACAACGGCGCATTGGTGGCCGCCCTGGTTCGGGATTACGCCGCCCGACTTGATCCGGCGCTGGCTGACTGGATCGCTGCCGAAGTGCGCTTCCCCGCCACCATGGTTGACCGCATCGTGCCTGCCCTCACCGAGGCCGATCTGGCTGCCGCCGAGGCCTTGACCGGTTTGGCAGACCATGCCCCGGTTGGCCACGAGCCCTTCCGCCAGTGGGTCATTGAGGATCGCTTCGGGCCCGCCGGTCGCCCCGCATGGGAAATGGTGGGGGCCCAGCTCGTATCCGACGTCGCGCCGTTCGAGCACATGAAGCTTCGCCTCCTGAACGGAGCGCACTCGGCCCTCGCCTATCTCGGCTACCTGGCCGGACACGAGACCATCGTCGAGGCGGTCTCGGATCCGGCGCTGTCCGGCTATGTTCAACGACTCTGGTCCGAGATCCGTCCCATGGTGCCGCAGCCGCCGGGCCAGGATCTCGTCGCCTACACCGACGCGTTGCTGGAGCGCTTCGGCAATCCGGCCATCCGGCACCGCGCCTGGCAGATCGCCATGGATGGCTCGCAGAAGCTGCCGCAGCGGCTGCTCTCCACGGTGCGGGAACGGCTGGCGGCCGGGCTGCCCATTCCGGCGCTGGCGCTCGCCGTCGCCGCCTGGGCCCGCTATGTCGGCGGCACGGACGAGCGCGGCGCGCCGATCGACGTGCGCGATCCACTGGCTGCCGAGCTGCGGGCTCGGCTGGACGCCGCCGGCTCCGAGCCAGCGGATCGCATCGCCGCGCTGTTGGCGATCGAACCGATTTTCGGCACGGACCTTCCGGTCCATCCGACCTTCGCCGCCGCCGTTACTAAGGCTTACGAAACCCTGCTGGACGTCGGCGCCCGCGCCGCCGCCTCGACCTGACGCGATTCCGCAAGGAGGCATATCCATGGAAGAAACCTGGCGCTGGTTTGGCCCCGATGACGCGGTCCAGTTGAGCCACATTCGGCAAACCGGCGCGCGTGGCATCGTCACCTCGCTGCATCACATCCCGTATGGCATGGTGTGGTCCGTGGACGAGATCGAGAGGCGCAAGGCCGTCCTGGCGGAGGATGCCTCTCTCGGCCTGTACTGGAGCGTGGTGGAAAGCCTGCCGGTGCACGAGAAGATCCGCCGCGGCGATCCGGATTGCGGGCAGCTGTTCGAAAACTACCGCACCTCGATGCGAAACCTGGCATCGTGCGGCGTAAAGGTCATTTGCTACAACTTCATGCCAGTGCTGGACTGGACCCGCACCGAGCTGGCCCATCCGCTGGTGGGCGGCGGCACCGCACTCCGCTTCAACGCGCACCAATATGTCGGCTTCGACGTGTTCATGCTGCAGCGGCCCGGTGCCGAGGAAGGCGTCGCACCCGAATTGCTGGAGCGTGCCAAATCCTGGATCGACGGCGCGACGGCGGCGGAGAAAGATACGCTCCTGGCCTCCGTCATGGCGGGCCTGCCCGGCGCCTTCGACCGTTACGACATTCCAGGGCTGCGCCGGATCCTGTCCGAGTACGGCCAGATGACCCGTTCGGACCTGCAGGCCAACCTCAAGCGCTTTCTGGAGGAAGTGATTCCCACGGCGGAGGAGGTCGGCATCAGCCTCTGCATGCACCCCGATGATCCGCCGCGCCCGCTCTTCGGGCTGCCGCGCATCGTCTCCAATGAACAGGACATCGCCGACCTGCTCGACATGGTGAACAGTCCGGCGAACGGATTGACGCTGTGCAGCGGCTCGCTGGGCACAGGCGCAGGAAACGACGTTCCGGCCATTGCCCGCCGCTTCGCGGACCGCGTCCGCTTTGCACATCTCCGCAACGTCTCCAAGGAGCCGGACGGATCCTTCATGGAGGCCGATCATCTTGGCGGCGACGTGGACATGGTTGCCGTTGTCGATGTCCTGCTGACGGAGCAGCAGCGACGCAGGAACGCCGGCCAAGCCGACTGGCGCATTCCTTTCCGTCCTGATCACGGGCACGAACTTCTGGATGATGTCGGAAAGCCGACCTTTCCCGGATACCCGGCGATCGGCCGAATGAGGGGCCTCGCAGAACTTCGCGGTGTCATCGCGGCACTGACTTGGAGCAAAGCTCTCGTGAACTGAGCGATCACCGGTGATCTGGCTAGTCGATGCAGAACTCAGCCGCGTCGAGCCAGCGAAGAATCTCATTGTCGTCGCCGGACATCGGCCGATCCTACTCCGCATCAGTCGCTCAGGACCGCCCAAAGCTCCCGCTACTCGGCCGTCAGGATTCCAGGTTCTGGCCGCCAGTTGCGGGAAGCGGCCCCGCACCAATTCATCATCAGGCCGTCCAGGGTCATAGCGCGTGGTTCCAAGCCTCTGGCACCAAGGCATACCCCTCAGGCTGTCGCGTTAGATGGACGAAGCCAGGAAAGTGCAAATGCATTCCTGCGACCAGCAGACGGTCAGCCACCGCCATGTCAAAGATCCGCCGGCGCGTTCCGACTGCCCGCTCCGGCTCGACATCGAACTGCATGCCGATCTCCGGACAAGGTACCTGTATCTCCGGCACATGAACGATGTCGCCCCAGACCAGCAGCGTTTCCTTGCCGGATGCGATCATGTAGCCGCAATGACCCGGAGTATGGCCTGGGAGCGGCATAGCCGTCACACCTGGAAAGACCTCGCCGCCCTCGAACAGGTGCAGCCGCTGGCGAAGGCGACAGCTGGACTTTCACCGCCGCAAAGTATGGCACGCCCTGGCCGGTTTCCGCGGCGCGAGCCGCGGAGGCAGGGTCATCCCAATAGGCCTGCTCGGCCGCATGCATGGACACCCCGGCATTCGGGAACATCGCCCGGCCGCCTGCATCGGTCAGGCCGTTGGAATGGTCCGGGTGCAAGTGAGTCATCAGAATGGTATCGATCTCGGCCGGATCAACACCGGCTGCAGCCAAGTTGTGGAACAACTGGCCCGCGGTGGGCTGCAGGGAAGGACCGCGGCCCGTATCGATCAGTGCCGTGCGGCCGCCGCTGCGTATCAGGAACGTATTGACTGATCCACATCGCGGCGTCGGGCGAAACGCCTCGGTCAGCATCCGTGCGGCATCATCGCCCGATATGTTCTGCAGGGCCGCGTTGGAGCCGTTCAGGAAACCGTCGCTGACGACGGTAACCAGGATGTTGCCGATCCTGCGATGGTACAGGCCCGGAACCTGAGTCTTGGGAAGGTCCGCCATATCGAACGATACTCTCGCTGATCCGGCGCGGTCCGCGCCAGTCATCCGGACAAGAACAAGCCGGGACGTGCCTGTCCCGGTCCACGCTTCTAGCACTACCTGGGCATTTTAGTGGGTGGTGGCAGGAACCTGCGTCGACAGTGCGGACATCGGACTGGCGTGGCGAGATGCGCGAACAGCCGATCGAGAATGGCGCGGCGAACAGCGGGCAGGCTCGGCGAGGGCGGTGGACCCGGCATCCGGGCCGGCATTTTTCCCCCGCCTCGTCCGGCGGTGCGCGGCGAGGCGGAGGTGCTGCAGGTAGGCACAGGCGATGCAGCTCATCAGCGCGTGTCGGTGCAGGCCAGTCCAGGACCGTCCCTCGAAGTGTCCCAATCCGAGTTCCTGTTTCAGCTGCTGGTGCGCCTGCTCACACACCCAGCGCGCCTTGATGGCGGCTGCCAGCAGCCGCAGCGGCGTGTCGGCAGGCAGATTGCTCAGGTAGTACTTTCGCTCGCCGCTTGCGCGCCATTCCCCCACCAGCCAGACCTCGTCGCCGGGCAGGTGCCGGTTGTTGGCCCACAAGGCGCCGTCGCCCACCCGGATGCGTGCCGCGGCGAACCGGGCCGCCAGCGCCCCCTTGGTGCCCTGCCGCCAGGCGATGCGGCGCCAGGAGAGCCCGGCCAGGACCTTCTCCGCCTCCACGGGCTCCTCGTTGGGTATCGGCTTTCGTCCACGTCCCTGTGGCAGCACCAGTTCTACCGCCGCGCTGTAGACCTTCTGGTTGCGCGGGATACCCACCGCCCAGAGCAAGCCCCGGGCATTGAGGCCCTGTCGGAGCGCGGCACTCGCGCCGTAGCCGGCATCGGCCAGCACAGTGCCGAACCGCACGCCCGCGGCCCTCAGCCGGTCGAGCTCGTCGAGGGCGATCTCGCCCTTGGTTCGCGGCGCCATGGCCGCCTCTGGCACGCCTGCCTGGGCACAGCGTGCAGGGTCATCGGTCCACTTCTCCGGAAGGAACAGCCGCAGGCCCACCGGAACGGGCACCTCGCCCTGTGCCAGGGTGAGTGACACCAACGATTGGCAGTTGGCCTTCTTGCCGAGCTGGCCGCAGTACTGCGGCAGCACGCCGACCGACATCGTGCCCTTCTTGGGCAGCGCCGTGTCATCGATCACCAGCCAGGCCTGGGGACCACCAACCAGCCGGTCCGCCTGCCGCGCCAGCACGGACCACAGCGGTGCATCGTCCCAGGCGGGGCTGGCGATGAAGTGCTGCAGCTGGTCATGGCCACTCAGTCCCAGGCGGGCCGCCATTGGCTGCAGGCTCTTGCGCTCACCGGATCCGAGCAGGCCCCGCAGGTAGAGCGGTGCCCAGGTGCGGCGGGTCTTGCGTCCCAGAACCTCCAGGACCGGCGCCAGCCAACGGTCCAGATCTGCCCCACCACCCGGAATGTTCGTCATCGACCTCACCTCCAGCAGGCAACGTCGCATGCCGTCCCATCACACTCAATCAAAATGCCCAGGTAGTGCTAGATGGCGTAGGGCAACGCCAGACCCGGCTCATGCCACGGCATGGTCGCGAGCCGCCCTGTGGTCGACAGCGTGATGTAGGCCGTTCGCAAGTCCGGGCCGCCGAAGCAGATATTGGTGGGCATCAGATCCGGCATGCGAACGGTATGGACGATCTCCCCCGATGGAGAGACCGTGTTGATCTCCCCGCTCACCAGCGTGGCAACCACGATGTTGCCGGAGGCGGCGACCGCCAGGCTATCCAGCCGGCGAAAGCCCGGAAACTGGCACAGCACGCTTCCACCATGGGGGCTGGGCCAAGCCGCCTTGCGGAGCTGGCCGGAACCCAGAATGTCCCATGCCCAGAGCCGTCCAGTCTCGGTTTCCGCGACATAAAGCACCTTGCCATCCGGGGAGAGACCAATGCCATTGGCACCACCCGGAACGGGGAATGCCGCCTCCACGATGCGGGAACCGTCCGCCGCTGCCCAGTAGACCCCACCATGGTCCCGATCCCGGGCGCGGGACTTCCCGAGGTCACTGAACCAGAAGCCTTCCTGGCCGTCGAAGACCAAGTCATTGGGGCCCTTCAGACGCTCGCCGTCGCAGGAATCGTAGAGCCTGACGATATTGCCGCTTTGGGGGTCGAGGCGCTCGATGCGGCCGGTGACGTAATCCTTTGCCTGACCAATCGTGCGCAGGATGCCGGGCTCCTCGTGCCAGGCGAAGCCGCCATTGTTGCACAATACCATCATGCCATCCGGACCCAGCGCCAGCCCGTTAGGACCGCCCGGCACGTTTGCGATAACGCTGCGCGCGCCGTCCTTTGCGATGCGAGTGACAGTGCAAGCTTCGATTTCCACCAGCGCGACCGAGCCATCGGCAAGGGCCACCGGCCCTTCAGGAAAGCGAAGACCTTCGGCTATGATGCGCAACTCGGAGGGAGTGTCGTCCGGCATGGCAGTTCCTCTCCTGATCGAACGGCTGGGACAACGATGCCCAACCTCCACTCTCGTCATCGATGCGACGTCGGCCCGACCTGCGACCGTCACCAGCCTGCAGGCTTGAAGATCGGAGGGATGCTTCGCCAGCGCCGTCACCTTGATGTCCATACAGGAAAACAGGGGCAGCGAGGACAGGATGCCGTGCAGTTCGTCTGCATCCCGATCCTGTACGTCGAAGATCGAGGGATTGGCGTACCGCTTGGCAACCCGCCACAAATGTGGCCACTTCCCCGAGCGCTGCACCTCGAGAGCAAAGGCCTTCTCCCTGACCTTGATTTCATTCGCCTAATCAGCCCCCGGATCAGGCATCACTCACGCGCTCACCGCCTTCTCAGGCGTCGGTGAACGGCGTCAACGT
The DNA here is from genome assembly GCF_003604215.1 of Teichococcus vastitatis. Taxonomy (GTDB): domain Bacteria; phylum Pseudomonadota; class Alphaproteobacteria; order Acetobacterales; family Acetobacteraceae; genus Pseudoroseomonas; species Pseudoroseomonas vastitatis. Next base: position 4,720 of record NZ_QXGS01000034.1, on the reverse strand, counting down.
TTTGCAGGTATCCTGACATGACGCGCACGCCGCTCCTCCGCTGCCGCGCCGGCCGGCGGCGCTTGTGTGAGTTGCCAAGTCAATCCGGCCGAATATTCGCTGCAGCGATCACCGGCTGCCACTTCGCGATCTCCTGCCGGGTCATTGCCGCGAGTTGCTCCGGTGAGCCGCCCAAAGGCTCGACGCCCTGGGCCCGGAGGTTCGCAAGCGATGCTTGATCGGCAAGCAGGGCGTTCGTGGCCCGGCTCAGCCGGGCCACGATCTCCGCTGGCATCCCAGCTGGGCCATAGAGCGACCAGCGCCCCTCCACCACGAAGTCCTGCACCCCTGCCTCCTGCATGGTCGGCACATCGGGCAGGATGGCGATGCGTTGCGCCGAGGTAACAGCCAGTGCCTTCACCGTACCGGCATCCAGATGCGGCTTGAGCCCAAGTGGGTGATAGAACATCGCGTCCACCCGGCCGGCCAGCAGATCAGTGATCGCTTGGCCAGCGTTGCGGTAGGGTATGTGCTGCGTCTCTAGCCCCGCCCGCAGATTCAGCAGCGCTTGGGAGAGGTGTCCGGTGGTGCCGTTCCCGGCCGAGGCGAAGGATAGCGACTTTGCCTTCGCCAAAGCCACCAGCTCCGCCACGGAGCTGGCCTTGAGAGAGGCAGGCACGCCCAGCACGGACGGCGTGGTGACAAAGGGCGCGATGGGCGTGAAATCCTTCACGGCGTCGAAGCCCGGATCGGCAAAGAGGCTGGCATTGATGCCATGCGTGCCATTGGTGCCAAGCAACAGGGTGTAACCGTCGCCCGCAGCATGAGCGACCGCTTGCGCTCCCACATTGCCGCCGGCGCCGACGCGGTTCTCCACCACCACTGGCTGGCCGGCCTCCTTCGCTAGCGCACTGGCCAGGATGCGACCGAGCGCGTCGGTGGTGGTACCAGCGCCGAAGGGCACCACCAGGCGGATCGGCCGGTCCGGCCAGGCACTCTGCGCGCGCGCGGAACCGCGAGGAGCCAGCAACGGAACGGCAGCGAGGCTGGCCAGCAAGGCGCGGCGTGTGGCGAAGGTCATGCGAGGGCTCCTGCGCTAGGGTTGACGTAGTCGGTGATCGGCCCCGTGGCCACGCCACAGCGCAGGGGAACGCAGGCATCGGGGAATTCCTGCGTGAAGCGAACACCCCGATCGGCTAGATGGCCGAGGAAGCGGTCCAGGTGGCGCATGGCGCCGTTCGGCAGATCATGCAGGACCAGCACCACCGGTCCGGGGCCACGGCACAGTTCCCGAGCCCGGTCCACCCAGCCATCCGGGTCCCGGAAATCGCCGGGGACGGCATTCCACAGAACGCACGTGAAGCGTTCCCGCTTCAACAGGTCGAGCGCGGCACCGCTCAGCAGGTGAGGACCCAGCGCGCCGCCGCCCCCCTGCGGGCGGAACAGCCGGTCAGGATGCGAGAGATCGCCAATCACCTCCTGGGTGCGCGCGATCTCCGCCTCGGCGGTAGCGGCTCCGCCAGGAACATCACCCAAAGACCCGGCATGGCTCCAGGTGTGATTGCCGATCCAGTGGCCCTCGGCATGTGCCCGCTCCGCCAAGGCGCGATGCCTCGCCAGCTTATGCCCAAGTACAAAGAAAGTGGCGGGAAGGCTGCGCCGACGCAGCACATCCAGCACATCCGGCGTCACCTCCGGCTCGGGTCCATTGTCGAAGGACAGGGTGACACTGAGTGTTTCGGTCATAGCGCTTCGGGCTCTGCCGCCGGGCGTCGGGAAGCGCGGCCCGGAGCGGCGAGCAGAGTAGGGCCAGCCGCCGCGCCGCCCATCTCCTCAGGCCTCGTTCTGCACCGGATTGGAGAGGATACCGATGCCCTCGATCTCGATCTCGACGGTGTCACCGGCTTTCATGAAGACCGGCGGCTTGCGGGCATAGCCGACGCCGCTCGGCGTGCCGGTGGCAATCACGTCGCCCGGTTCCAGCGTCATTACCTCGGACAGGATTGCGAGGATGCGCGGCACGGAGAAGATCATGTCCGAGGTATGACTGTCCTGCATCACTTCGCCATTGAGACGCGAGGTGATGCGCAGCGCGTTCGGCCCCTGCGGCAACTCGTCGGGCGTGACAATCTCAGGACCCAGGCCGCCGGTGCGATCGAAGTTCTTGCCCATCGTCCACTGCGCCGATTTGCGCTGGTAATCGCGGATCGAACCTTCGTTCATGCAGGTGTAGCCGGCGACGCAGCCAAGGGCTTCGGCCTCCGTCAGATGCCGCGCACGCCGGCCAATCACCACAGCGAGTTCGGCTTCATAGTCAAACTTGTCGGAGACCCTCGGGCGGATCAGGGCCTCGTCAGGCGCCGCGAGCGATGTGGGCCCGCGGAAGAATACCGCCGGATAGTCCGGGATCGGATTGTTCCCCTCCTTGGCATGCAGCGCATAGTTCAGGCCGATGCAGATGACCTTTCCTGGGCGCGGCACTACCGGCAGCAGCGCCAAGCTCCGCAGCGGCCTGCGCGGGGCTGCTTCGAGCTTTGCCGCCAAGGCAGGCGCCGCGTCGGGAAGACCTAGTGCCGCAAGGGCCTGGATCGGGTCCTGCGGCAGGCCCGGCACCACGTCGGCCAGGGCAACAACATCGTCGCCCTGGCGGGCGCCGAGGGTGGGTCGTCCTTCATGCTGAAATGCGATCAGGCGCACACACCAATCCTCCAGTATTTTACCCAGGCTTTATCGAAATTCCTGGGCCGTCAAGGCATAATTCCGACACCTTGCGGAGATCGCGCGAGAAGCCGATGATGCTAACGCCATGTCTCACGCCAGCTCCCTTGCCGATGCGCGCGATCCCACCCTCGCAACGGCCGTCCACCGGCGGCTGCGCGAGGACATCCTCTCGGGCCGGCTGCCGCCCGGGCAGAAATTGAGGCTCCGGGATCTGACGGAGAATTACGGCGCAGGTGCCTCGCCCATGCGGGAGGCTCTCGCCAAGCTCGCGGCCGAAGGATTGGCGGAACAGCTCGAGCATCGCGGCTTCCGCGTTGCGGCTGCAGCACCCTACCAACTCGACGGGCTGATCCGCAGCCGCGTGCTGGCCGAATGCGCAGCGCTGCGGGAGTCGATCAGGCGGGGAGAGGCCGCGTGGGAGGAGGCGCTGCTCCTGGCGGAGCATCGATTGAGCCGTGCCGCCCGCTCGCTCGACCCGCACCGGTTCATCAGCAACCCGGACTGGGAGGCCTGCCACTTGCGCTTTCACCAGGCACTGCTTTCTGCCTGCGGAGCATCTCCCCTGCTGGCGTTCTGCGACCGCCTGCGGGAGGAAGCACGGCGGTATCGGGCCCTCTCCAACACCCTGGCCTATCCGGGCCGCGACGTGGCGGCGGAACATGTGGCGCTCGCCCGCGCCGCGCTGGACCGCGATGCCGAGACGGCCGCCGACCTCCTGGCGCAGCATTATGAGCGGACGGGCGCCTTCGTCGGGGCTGATCTGGGCCGCATGACGGAATAACCCCCACGCGGTCGTTGCAAGGGAGTCGATCGCCTGTCCTCAAGCGCCGTGGCCTTTCACGGATGGCTCCATCACCTCGCCGCCGAACTCAGTCGGCATCAACAGGATGATGTCGGTTGTGATCTCGCCGACATGCCGGTGATGAGCCGAAATAGCCACCGCCCCGGCCATTCCGTCCCGCGCCACGTGGTGAAGTTTATCCGAGGCCTAGTTGCTCGCGGAAGGCTGCTTGTACCTGGAACCATCTTTTCCGAGAGAGGCTAGCGTGCCTGCCGCACCCGCAAGCCGTGCTACCAACATGCGCGGGCGGCGTTGCTCCAGCCGCTCGGCATGACGATTTATAAACGACACCCAGATCGCGACTTTGTAGCCGAAGGTGACTGGCAGTGCCTCCATATCGGTCGAGATAAGCCCCAGCACAGCGCGGATTTTGAGCACGCTGGCCGTGTCCAGGATGTCCTGGGTGATAGCGGTAGAGTCCGGCTTCCCCGCATGCTTGGCCAGCTGGCGAAGAGTGGCGCGGATCGGGTAAGCCGACATGAACAGTCTAGGCCTTCAGCCGCACCCAGTCGAAAACTGGATGGGCGCTTGCGGTCACGATGGCATCGGCGGCATCGCGCGGAATGATGCCGCACCGGGCCTCGGCGCTGGCAGGCGCGACTTCCACCTCGGCATAGTGGCCTACCAGGGTTTCGCCAGAAAAACGGCATGCATCTTCCGCGTATCGAATGAACCGCGGAAGAGGGCTGGATCGAGAGGAGTGATGAGCATCTTGAGTTTCCTGTTCATCGGAGCGCACACCCGCCTGAAACATGACGTCGCGCCAGCATCTCTCGGTTTCCGACAAGACCGGTTCAGCCATGGCGTTCACGATGAGTCGCGGCGTTGCAATCGGAGGAGTGGCTGGAAAGGATTGTGACTTGACCGACACGGCATGATGCTTGGAGCGGTCCTACCTACCCAGCCAAAACGCGCAAGCCAGTGCCTGATGCTACGATGTCAGATGCTGCATTGTGGCCTCTGCGCCGGGACACGGCAGAACCGGCCGGTGAAAACTTGATATCAACCTCGACCGCCTGCAGCCCTTCTCGATGGCATCAGAAGGGACTCAGAACCTGAGCGGCTGTCGCCGCCACGCCGATGCCTGCCCAATCATAGCGCATAGCTGTCTGGTCGCGGAACATTGTTGGGATCCGGTTGGGCTGGCGATCGTAGAGTACCAGCGTCGGTTCGAGCGCC
>NZ_QXGS01000033.1 GCF_003604215.1 Teichococcus vastitatis | reverse complement strand
TCCAACTCCCCCAGGGCAATCACACCGCTGTAGGAACCGTGTTAGCAGACAGCCAACTTTGCCAGCCTAGAAAAAAACACGCGTTGCGCTTGCCGTCGTCGCCACGGGGCGGTTCCCGGTGAAGGCCGTGGCCGACACGCTCGGCGTCGCCAGATCCAACCTGGCCGACCAGCTCCGGCGCCCCGGCCGGCCGCGGCGTGGCCCCTACCGCCGCGCCGAGGACGAGGCCGTGCTGGCCGAGATCCGCGCCATCACCGACGCCCGCCCCACCTATGGCTATCGCCGCGTCACCGCCCTGCTGAACCGGGCCAGGCGCAGCTCCGGCGAGCCTCCACTCAATCACAAGCGCATCTTCCGGCTGATGCGCCTCTCTTCAATGCTGCTTCAGCCCCATACCGGCAGGCGGCCGGTCCGCGCCCACGAGGGCACCGTCATCGCGCCCGCCTCCAATCAGCGCTGGGCTTCCGATGGCCTTGAGATCCCCTGCTGGAACGGCGGGGCCGTCCGCCTCGCCTTCGCCATCGATACCCATGACCGCGAGATCATCGCCTGGGTCGCCACCTCCGGCGGCGGCATCTCCGGCGAGATGATCCGCGACATGGTTGAACGTATACGTTCAACGGACTGCGTCGAGCGCCGGTTCGACGCCATCCGCGCCCCGCAGCCCGTCCAGTGGCTCGCCGACAACGGCTCTGCTACACCGCCGCGGACACGACCGACTTCGCCGCCGCGCTGAACCTCGTTCCATGCTTCACGCCTGTCCGCAGCCCTGAAAGCAACGGCGTCTGCGAGGCCTTCGTCAAAACCCTCAAGCGCGATTATGCCCGCGTGAACCCCCGGCCGGACGCCATCTCCGTCCTCCAGCAGATCCCCGCCTGGTTCGAGGACTACAACACCATCCACCCTCACTCCGGCTTGCGCATGCGCTCGCCGCGTGAGTTCATCGCTGAGCAGTCAGCCAACCACGCCGCATGTCCGGTTTGATAGGGGCCACTCCACGAGAACGGCCCCTCGTTGGATCGCCACTGGCTTCTCGGCCGGTGTAGAGGGGGGCAAGCAAAACCATCCGCCCGGCCGGAGAAATCCGCCGGGCGGTTCGCGTTCGGGTGCTTCAGATTCGGATTGCTCCCGCCGCCATGCCTGTTCTGCGCCTGCTGCTCGTCTCTGCCGTCCTCCTGCTGTTCTCATTCCCTGCCCTGGCTGCGGAGTTGCGCGGCGAGGTGGTGGGCATCAGCGATGGCGACACCCTGACCCTGCTGACGCCCGACAAGCGGCAGGCGCGGGTGCGGCTGGCGGAGATCGATGCCCCGGAAAGCCGCCAGCCCTGGGGCAGCCGGGCGCAGCAGGCGCTGTCCGCGTTGGTGTTCCGTAAAGCCGTGGTGGTGGCGGTGCAGGACACCGACCGCTACGGCCGGACGGTGGGTACGGTGTGGGTCGGCCGGCTCAACGCCAATGCCGAGATGATCCGGCAGGGTCATGCCTGGGTATACCGGCAGTACCTCCGCGACCGCTCACTGCTGGCCTTGGAAGACGAGGTGCGGCAGGCGAGCGCGGGCTGTGGCCGCTGCCGGAGGCGGAGCGGGTGCCGCCCTGGCCTGACGCCGGCAGCAGCACTCTGGACAGCCGGTGCTGTTGCTCAGACCGCGGGCATTCGCAGCCCTCGGCATAGCAGGCTTCAGCTGCGGCAAGCGCTATTACTGCGAGATGAGCAGCTGCTCCGAGGCACACTTTCACCTGCATCAATGCAGGCTGATTCGGCTGGATTGGGAATCACGACGGTGTCCCTGCGAGAGCCTCTGTTGCTAAGTGAAGACCCAGTTGGTGAAGGCTGCATCCAATTCGAAGCGAGCGTAGAAACGCTGTAGATCCGGCTGTTCAAGGTTGGGCAGCATGCTAGATCAACGGGTAAATTTGGATTCGCGGCCGGCCCGGGCCCCTCGTTGAGGGGGAGGCTGGTCCTCCGCTATGGCGGTCATATGGGAATCGACAAGGAGGAGGCTGCCTGAGCAGGTGCTGCAGGGTTGCTACCGCCTCGAAGAAACCGCTGAGTCGGGCATAAGGAAGCATCGCCCCTTCGCTCGGAACACCCGCCGCTGCATCGACAGAGTAGCGCATGTTAGGTACCCGGATCTCCCGCTGCTCGTGCTCAGCTCACCGCATCACACGATAATGGCTACCTGCTTCCAGAGCCGCAACTGGCACGTCAAATTCTCATGGTCAGCTTAACGGCCATTTGTCATTCAAAACAACCCGAGATAGCATTGTGGCTAAGACGGTCGGGAAATGGCTCTTGTCTGAACAAGCCTTGTTCGAGCGGTTGTTTTGGTACCGGGAGCGCCTTGGCCCCGCACCCTACGAGAACATGCTTTCGGAAGCGTTGGCCGCTGCATTGAACCGCATGCCGCGCAAGGAGATGGCGCAGTTTGTTGCCGACCTTTTCTTACCTAGTGATGCTCACCTTGCATGGGCTAATCTAACTAAGAGTTCTAGATCACTGCGGTGGGAAACAGAAGTCTGGACTGACGGGAAGAGAGCAGATCTAGTTCTCAAGGCAGAGGCGACACCTGTTCTTGTCGTCGAGAATAAAGTTAATGCTCCGCTGCGTGATCATAGTCGCTCTGGATTGCGGGCTAAACGACAGCAGGATGGCTCACGCTCGGCGCTGCCTGTAGATAACAACGGGGAAGAACACTCCGCGCTTCAGGCAGCAGTTGACAATGATCTCGCGGAGAAGCAGGAGATCGAAGCGCGATCTCAGCTCCATACCTACGGTAACTGGCTGCACCAGCAAGTTTCAGCCTCTCAGCTCGTGCCCAGATGGAAAGGGGCCATTGTCTTTCTGACGCACGCGAGCCCTCCTCCTGAAGATTTTGGGGGAGCTATCCCAGGTCCTTATGGCGTTCTTTGGCAGCGCACCTGTCGCTGGCGGCAAGTGGCCGCTTGGCTGGAAAAAGCCCATGCTGCCACTTGGTTGGATCAAGAGAATGGGCTGAAGCAGGGGGATCAACGTCCAGGCTGGGCAGTGCTGGCGCAGGAAATCGCAGGCTTTTTGAAAGGAAGAAAGATGGCGTCCGATGGTCTAACTCATGCTGACCTCAACATGTTTGAAAGCTACTTCTCCGGGTATGAAACTCGCCTAGAGAGCACGTTCGGGATGGTGCGAGAACGCATCGAGGCTGAAGTTCAAGGCATCAAATTCAAAAATACTGATACACAAATCATAGACGCACTTAGAGCTGTTTGGGGCTATGGATACCTGACGCCGCCGCACGCGCCGAGCAAGAAGGCAGAGCGCTATCTTTGTTGGGGGATCTGCTACCCTGACAAGGAGTCAGACTGGAACAAGGTTGAAGCCCCCCTTTCTGGCTGGCCACACGCTTTTGTCGCACTCGCTTTCGAAAAAACTGAGTTTCCAATCTGGACGAGAGAGACTGAAGCTTTTCTTCCGGATGGGTGGCGTATTGTGAAAGGAGGAAGTGATATCTACTGCTATTCTTCCAAGCTTCTGCATGAGTTTCCGAGCGAAACTGAGGCTCTCTTCAAACAGTTCAGTGATTGGGCTGCCCTTCGGGTTCGGGAGATCGAACCGCTTCTTCGGGAGATAGCCAAGACCTGATTTACTTAGCTGCACCTTGATAATCTGACTGAGGAAGTGCCTGTCAGCCTTGCTGACCACGGGCTGGAATCAGGTGGAGACCTCGAAGTACCTACCGCGGCGCAGCCTTCGCGCGCAGGATGGTCGCCTCAGATCGCGACGCGCCCTTGCTGATGGGGCTGGGTGATCGGCTCAGGGCGGCCGGTGCCGCTCTTTGTGGAAGCAGTGGGGTTAAGCGGGCGCAGTTCGGGTGCTGAGCCAGGCAAGGCGGGTGAAGTTGTACGCCAAGTTAGCCATGCCGATCTTCACCTGGGCCCGCGCCAGGCCGATGGTGCGCACGAACAGCGCCATACGGTGCTTCTGGGCGGCAAAAACATTTTCGATGCCGGAGTGGATCCGGGGGCGTGATGCATTGGCTGTAGACGCCGGTAATACTGGATCTCCCGCACTTTCCGTGCTGCTGCTTCGACCTCATGAGGCGCAGAGAACGCGGGCACGAAGGAGCTCAAAGCCGGCGCGACCGTACATGGTGCGTTTGATCATCTTGAGCCGGTAATCTGGCCCTCAACGGGACTGGTGGTCCAGGGCAGTTCCAGTGCGGCGCGCACCGCAGCGATGTCCTTGCGCAACTCGGCGACAAAGCTTGTGAGGGGGCTGGCGGCAGCCTCATCCAGCGCCTCCTCAAGCCTGTCATCCGCTTTCCGCCGCAGCAGACGGGCAAGGCGCTTGGCGGCGGCGGCAGTGGCCTGCAGTGCTGGCACCTCCAGCAAGCGCGCGGCGAATATGCGGTCGGTGTCGGACAATAGCTCGCCGCCTGCCATGAGAAGACGCGTGGTGCGGCGGAGCGTCGGCGGTTGCCAGATCTGCCCCTTGGCTGCTCTCGGCAGGGATGCTGCGGGATCTCGCCTGCGCTGCTCGGTGGCCCAGGCCCGGACGGTCGAGGGGCGGCGGGGAAGCCGGCGCTGGCCAGTTCCCGCCACAGCCGGACAGCATTGTGGCAGCCCTCCGCCCAGCGCCGCTCCAGGGTAGCGCGGTGGCGATCCAGGATGCTGCCCCGCCGTGCCTTGCACCAACTTGGGGCGGCCCTGGCCTGCAGCCAGTGACGGAGCGTCTTGCGATCGGCGCCCAGCTGGCGCGACATGTCGCTGATCGAAACGCCGACTGCGTGCACGTGGGCGGCTTTCTCGTAGCGGACCTGCCGCCTCGCCCATCCTGCCTCTTGGCGCTGCTGGGCCGCCGAGGGCTTGGCTTGGCGAGGAACAGCCGCCGCCGCCTTGATGGCGCAGTCGGCTGCCACCTCTCGTCCAATCCGTCGGAGCATGGCGTGGTGCCGCTCCACCACCGCCTAGACGACATCGCCGAGATTACGGAGCAGGTGCCAGCGGTCGGCGACCTGCACGGCACCCGGCGCGCCCTGGCGAGCGCCATCCGCGTAGGTGCTGGCACGGTCGCGGGCGACGATCTCCACGCCGGGGTGCTGCCTCAGCCAGTGGCTCAGGGTCTCGGCCTGGCGATCTGGCAGGAGATCAAGCACCCGGTTGCGCTGTAGGTCGACGAGGATGCTGCCGTACCGGTGGCCGCGGCGCCAAGCCCAGTCATCGACCCCGAGAACACGTGGAGGCGGCCCGGGCTCTGGCGGCGGACTACTCCGACAGGCCATGCGGAGCAGCGTGTCAGCACTGACGGGAATGGCCAGTCTCGCCGCGAGCCGCGCGCCGGCCTCACCGCCCAGGGCGAGGCCGAGATGCCGCTGCAGATCGGCCAGCCGAAGGGTGCGACGTGCCCCACCTGCGGCGCCCTCTGCCAGGCGCTCGACAAAGGTCTGGCGCCGACACTCCTGATTGCGACAGCGCAGGCGGCGCGCCTGGATCCGCAAGGTCACCGGGCGACCCTGCCAGGGCAGATCCTGCAGATGGCGGTCATACCGACTGTGCACCACCGCCGAAGGGGCGCCGCAGTCCGGGCAGGCCACTGCCCTGTCCCGGGGCGCGACCACAATGACGAGGCCGCCCGGCGCCGGCAGGATCTGCCGGACCAGCAACCCCGCCGGGATCAGGGGCAGCAGACGCTTGAGCATGACAGGTCTCACAAGGTAAGCGCTGCCTGGAGGCCCTATGCGGCAGCGCTTGACGACTGGATGTCGGTTTTGGCCCAGCACCATGGCATGAGTTCGTCGATGCGGCTGTTGGGCCAGCCGTTGACGAGCCGGGTCAGCAGGTCGGTGAAATAGCGCTGCGGATCGACGCCGTTCAGTTTGCAGGTTTCCACCAGGGAGGCGACGGCGGCCCATCTTGCACCACCATCGTCGCCGCTGGCGAACAACGCGTTCTTGCGGCTGAGACAGATGGGGCGGATCGCCCGCTCCACGGTGTTGTTGTCGACCTCGATACGGCCGTCGTCGAGGAACTGCTCCAGCCCTTTTTGGTGGTTCAGCGCGTAGCGGATCGCCTCCGCCGTCGGGCTGCCCTGCGGCAGGCGTCCGAGTTGCTCCTCGAGCCAGGCGAACAGATCGGCCACAAGGGCCCGACTACGGACCTGGCGCACCGCCAGGCGCGCCGCGGCGGAACGGCCACGGATCTCCGCCTCGATGGCGTAGAGGGCGGCGATCCGCTGCAGGACCTCGGCGGCGATCGGCGCCGCGCCGCCCTTGGCCAGGTCAAAGAACCCGCACCGCACATGCGCCCAGCAGAACGCCAGTGTCACATCCCCGCCGGTGACCAGCGCCTTGTAGGCAGCGTAGCCGTCGCACTGGACGATGCCGCGGTAGCCCGCCAGCAGCGCCTTGGCGTGCTCCTGCCCGCGGCCCGGTGCGTAGCGGAACACCACGGCCGGGGGATCCGTGCCGCCCCAGGGCCGGTCGTTGCGCGCCAGGGCCCAGGCATACCCCTTCTTCACCTTGCCGCGCCCGGGATCGAGCACCGGCAGGGTGGTCTCATCAGCAAACAGCCGGGGCGAGGCGAGCAGGATCTCGCGGAGACGGCGCACCACCGGCCGGATCTCCTGGGCGGCAGTGCCCAGCCAGTCGGCCAGCACCTCCCGTCCCAGCGTCAGCCCCTGCCGCGCCAGCATCTGCTGGCGGTAGAGTGGCAGGTGGTCGGCATAGCGGGCCACCAGCACCTGGGCGACGGTGGCCTCGGTCGGCAGCCCGCCGGGCACCAGCCGCTCTGGAGCGGGCGCCTGCAGCACCACGCCGGGACAGGCGCGGCAGGCCAGCTTGGGGCGCCTGGTGACCAGCACCCGGAACTGGGCTGGCAGCACGTCGAGCCGCTCGGCGCTGTCGGCACCGATCTCCACCAGCGGCCCGTCGCAACAGGGGCAGGTCTCCCGCTCGGGCAGCAGCACCTGCTCGATGCGCGGCAACTGGCCGCGGCTGCCACGGCGGCGCTTCGCCTGCTGCTCTTTCAGACCCTTCGAGCGCTGGCCCGCCTCGGCCTCGCTGGCCGCCAGCGTGGCCTCGATCTCCTCGAACGCGAACAGCATCTGGTCTTCCGGCAGCCGCTCCGACTTCTGCCCGAACTGCCGCCGCTTCAGCTTCAGCAACAGGTGGTGCAGCTGCTCGTTCCGGACTGCCAGCGCGTCGCGCTCGGCCACGGCGGCATCGCGCTGCTCCAGCGCCGCCAGCAACAGCGCGCGCAGCGCGGCGGGATCCTCCGGCAGGCTCGGCATGATGTCCGCGGCGCCCATCACGCCCGCGAGTCTATGCAGGCACGCTCGGCGTAGGAATCCGTTTCGTGCTCTGCACCCGCGTCCAGTCGATGCCGTCGAACAGCGCGGCAAACTCCACCGGCGTCAGCCGCACCGCGCCGTCGACAATGGGCGGCCAACGGAACGGACCGCCCTCCAACTGCTTGCTGATCAGCACCAGGCCACTGCCGTCCCAGAGCACGATCTTGATCCGGTCGGCGCGCTTGGCCCGGAACACCAGCACCGCTCCCGAGAATGGATCGGCGCTCAACACCTCGGCCGCCAGAGCCGCCAAGGCATGCGCGCCCTTGCGGAAATCCACCGGTCGGCTGGCCAGCAGCACGCGCGCACCGGCTGGCAGCGTGATCACGCTGCCGAAGCCCGCAGCGCGCGGAGCACCATCACCAACAGGACCGGATCGGTGCCTGGTGCTACCCGCACCAGCGTCCCAGCCACCTGGATCTCGATGCAGGGCGATGGAGTGGACTCCTGCGGCGCCATACCGGGCTCCGCCACGATCGGCACGAACGAGGGCGCCACACTGTGCCGCATCTCCCGCCGCCAGGTGAACACCTGCTGTGAGCAGACCTGCCAGCGACGCGCCACCTCGGCGATGACGGCGCCGGGTGCGAGCGTCTCCGCGACGATCTGCGCCTTGGCCTCCTCCGACCACCGGCGACGGCGTCCAGGGCCCGTCAGCACCTCTACCCGGCGATATCCGCGGCCACCCGCGTCGTCATTAACGTCGACCATAATGTCGGCTCGAAGCTCCCCACCTGAAGGCGAGGCACCACAGCACCGGCACGATTGGGAAGAAGGGTGTTCAGGCCGCGCTTACCTCACAAGTGAGGCGACGGCGCCTCATCTGCGTCCCAGGCGCTGTGCCTGCCAGCCAGCAGCACGGGAAATGCGGGAGAACCAGTATTCAACCGGCGTCTACACGCGCCGGCGGCCAGGCGTCAGGGCTTTTTTGCCAGCACCTCCTGCAGCATGGCCTTGTCCAGGCTGAGGTCGGCCACAAGGCGTTTCAGCTTGATGTTCTCTTCCTGGAGCTGCCGCAGCTGCCGCAACTCCGAGGGACCCAGACCGGCGTATTTCTGTTTCCAGCGGAAGAAGGTGGCCTCTGACACGCCCATCTTGCGGCAGACCCCGGCCACCGCCGTACCCAACTCCGCCTGCTTCAACGCGAAGGCAATCTGCTCTTCCGTGGAGTGGCTCTTCCGCATCAGCCCAGCCTCCGTTCAGGTCAACAATCCTGCCGGAAAACTCTCAGAATAGGCGGACCAGTTTCCAGGTTTAAGGTCAAGGTCAGTTAAAGTCAGGTTTAGCCTGCCTCCTGGATCCATTATGGCTCCCAGGACAGAGACACTCGCAAGTTTGACGCCTGCTCCACTGCCAATCTCGGGACAATGGCCAGGAAGGCGCGGCGCATTTCCGGAGCTCGTGCGTTTCCGAGCACGCGAGCCCTATTCCAGCTGCAGGTGTGAGGCAGCGGTGCTGATTTGCTGAGAGGCTCAAGCGGGAGCAGAGCCTGCACCGTCACCGGCTGGCCACGGCGGACCTCATAGGCATGGCGCTCCCGTATGTAGCTGTTCGTGTCGTACCCGCTCATCGTCGAGAAGGGCCGGTTGCAATCAGTCGAGAGCCGCGTCGAAACATGCGATGTGGCCGTGCCCGCTTGGTCGAGCACGTCGAGGACGAGAAAGGGGCCAGCGCCTAATTCTACGCCGTTGAGCCGGCTGCGCATCTGCGTCCCTACGACGTCGTAGAAGCCCAAGCCGACTAGTGCCCAGTCGCGGTTTGGCGTCTCAAGCTGTGCCGCCGTCACCTCCGAAATCGCGAAACCGCGGCAGGACATCGACCGTATTCCGGGCCCATAAGGGCCGAAATCGAAGCTCCCGCTCCTGGCCTGCAGGCTACACAGCGCAAGGTTGACGTTCTGAGAGCCCGTGACTTCCACCTCGCCCGCAACCTCCTGCATGAGGCGCAGACCCCGCTGCACATAGTCGGGCTTCACGCCGAAGGCGGCCTGGGCGGTGATCAGCACCATATTTGGATCGGAGGGCAGCGGCGCAATTTGCAAGTTGTCGAGCCTAATCTCGACGTTGGTAATCAGCTCGGCAAGATACTGCGCAAGGAGTTCCCGTCCGGACTCGTCGCGCGTTGTCTGGGTTCGCAGGCTTGCCGCAATGCTGTCTGGGTCAATCGGAATGAGCGGCATCCGAGCCTCGCGCATCGCCTCGATGAGACGGTTTACCACCACCTCCGCCCGGATGCGCACGCGCTCCTCGCCAGCCTGGTGCCAGCTGCGTAGGGTAATCACGCGCTCGACGAAGCCGTTGGACTGCGCCACTACCCGGTCGTGGAAGATGGAGCGGACAGCCGTGCCGTCGGTCGTGAGCTCGAGCCGTCTGTCGGATTGGATATAGACGCCGGCAGCCTCTTCCAGCGCCGCCTGGACGGCGGCGGCGCGCGCCGCTTCGGCAGTCGGGCCGCTCCCTTCCGCCTCCAAGGTGCGGCGCCGCGGATCCGCATGCTGTCCGCCGAGCGAAGGTACGACCACCGTCGTCTGCCCGCCACTCTGGGCCAGTGCGCCTTGCGGCGCCAAGGTGGCACCCCACACGGCTGCGCCAGCGAGGAAGGCTGCAAGGCGGCAGCGGTACGCAGTGCCTAGCCAGGAAATCGCCATAAAACTCTCCGAGAATGGGGAGGAGGGGCAAGGGCCGCTGGGGTCAGGGCGTCCACGCCAATGAGATTCGCAAGCCGGCGCCCTGCTCGAGCGCCCTGCGCGGCAGCAGGGCCACAAAGGCCCGTCGGACCTCTCCTAAGCGGGGATTGCCGAGAATGCGGGCTCCACTGCTGACGCAGGTGGCCGGAACCGCGGCCGCCTTCGGCGATTCGCTGGTCCCGAGGACCGCAAGCGTCATCTCGGCCGCGACGCGGCCACCCTGTTGGCGCCGATGGCCGCCGTTGAGGAAGGCATTCAACGTCCCTGCCTGCGTCATGAAGGGAAGGCGGCCGCAATCGGTCGAAAGGCGGCTCCCTCCTTCCATAATCAGCCTGCCTTCCGCATCCACGACTTGCAGCAATATTTGCATGCCCGCGGAGTAGCTGCCTCCCCCCATGCGGGCGCGGCTACGCGGATCAGCGAGCGCATAGAGGCCCTCGCCGATTAGGAAGGCGTCGCGGTCCTCGAGCAGGAGTCCCGCAGCAAGCTCACGCGAAAGACCGACTCCGGCGCATCGCAGGTTGCGGTGCGGATCCCTGACGTGATCGAGGTTGGTGGCGGCCGGCGCGTCGCAGAGGACGAGCGCATCTTGCCGACCCGGGTCACGCCATTCCTGCGCGACCTCGCGCATCAAGGCGCGACCGCGCTCGACGTAATGCGGCGAAATGGCGAAGACGATGGAGCCCGTGATCGAGACGGTGTTCGGGTCTGCCGGCATAATGGAGGTAGACATACCCTCAAGCCGGGCTGCGACATTGTCCGGTAAGTCGCGGAGATACTGCGCGAGCAGTTGCCGCGCGCCGTCGTCACGGGCGGTCTGCGTCTGCAGCGTCGCCACGAGGCTTGCTTGGTCGAGCGCGATGAGTGGCATCCGTGCCTCCCGCATAGCTTCCACGAGGCGGTTCACCACGACATCAGCCCGAATGCGAACGCGCACATTGTCCCCGTCGTGCCAGCTCCGCAGCGTTGCGACTCGCTCTACGAAGCCGTTGGACTGCGCGACGATGCGCTCATTGAAGGTCTCGCTAACCTCGCTGCCCTGTTGGCGTAGCTCCAGCTGGCGGCTGGACTGCAGGTAGGCGCCGACCACCTCCTCAAGTGCAGCGCCGACCGCGGCTGAGCGGGCGTCCGCCTCGGTGCGGCCGATGCCGTCCGCTTCGACGCTGCGGCGTTGGACGGCATCGCGCTGCTGGATCGGCAGCCCACCAGCGGGCGCTGGAATCGGTACCGTGCCGCTCGGACCACCCTGGGCCGCGGCGGGGCCAAGCAGTGGTGCCATGGCGAGCCAAGCCGCAAGTGCGCCGCCCACTGATGCGGCCCGGCCCATCCGCGTGGATGCGCCCACCATTTCTAAAAGTCTCCCGGATCCGTGGAGGCGCCGGATCGCGTCGGCACGGCGGAAGGCGATGCGGCGTTGCGCGCCGTACCGGCCTCTGGCTCGGGCGCAGCACCTTGCCGGCGCATGCGCTCGCCGGCGGATGACATGGCACCGCCCACGCGCCGAGCCGCAGCATCGCTAGAGGGTGACCAGGCGAGCATCACCACCTGCATGTTGGCGCGGCCGATCGGATGCACGCCGCGCCACTCATGCGTGATCGTGGCCCCGCTGATGGTGATGTCATTCGCCCGCGCTCTGATGCGGTTCTGATAGGCGGAGTTGTCGAATGCCTGACCATCGTTAGTAGTGGATCCACGAAAGGACAGGGCAGTATTCTCCCCATCCGCCGCCTCGACCTGCTCGGCAACGAAGCGCTGAAGTGCTGCAAGGGCACCGAGCCTGGCACGGCTCCTGTCCATGGAGGAAAGCTGGGTCGCCGGCGCGGCCCCGAAGGCCACCAGCACCTTTTCCCCTCGCTCATCGCGCCAGATCCGCACGCCGTTCGTGGCACTCATCCAGGCTGGGTCGCGACGGTTCTCAGCCTCGATGCGGTCTTGCAGCGACTGGCCCGGCGGTCCGCCTGCCCCCTCCAGGGTCGGGCTCCAGAGCCCTTCAGCGAGGCGTTGCAGGCGGTCGGACCAGACGACGCCCACCAAAACCGCCATCTTGCCATCCCCGTTCAGACCCTCAAACTGCACTGGCGTCATCGCACCGGTCGCCAGCACGGAAGCGCGGGAGCCCAGGCGCTGCCGGAAATCCGTGGCGATGCGGTTCGCGACCGCCTGGCGGTCAGCCTCTGTCCTGCCGGTACCATCCCATTGTGGATCAAATTGGCGGATGGCTTCATCGAGCGTGAGGCCAGTGAGCGTGCGCAGACGCTCCGCATTCGAGAGCGCCGACCGCGCCTGGATGATGGCGGGTGGCGCTTCTTCACCACCCTGAGCGCCCATCGTATATTCGCGGTTGGAGGAGATGAGCGTGCCGACGTACCTGCCGAGCTCACCGCGGGCTAGGAGGTCTGCGGATTCGAAGGCGGCCGTACGGACCGCCACCCAGTTGGCGGCGCCGGGCGCTGCCTGAATCTCGACGACAGCTCGGGCCAGCACTGTGGTGCTACCATCCGGGAGCCGGTTCTCGCCCTCGCTGCGCCCTTCGGACTGCAGCCAGTCACGCCATCGCTCCTCAATATTTCTAGGTGCTGAAGCGCGCTGCACCGTCACATCCTGCGCCCGGCTTGGCCCTGATCCGATAAGGGCGGCGGTGCCGATTAACGCGAGGCAATTTCGCCGCCCAAATAGGCGCTGATGAGTCCGCATCGGCTATCGTTCCATTAAGTTGGCAGCAGCACAGATACTGAGCCATGGGGACTGTTAATTAGCAACTCGATAGCCAAAAATTCCATGTTCGAATCGAGAATTTTTGAGGATCATCACGGATGTCGGATTTTAAAAACACAGGAATGGCAATCCAAGTGCTGACGATCTGCCAACTAGGATCAGGACCCATAAGGATGATTGGGCGGTAGAGCTCTAAGTGATTCACCTCAGCTTGTGGTTATGAGCGGGTGAAGAATGAGCGGTGAGTTCTGGCTGACAGATCGGCAGTGGCAGCGTTTGGCACCGCTCCTGCCGAACAAGCCGCGTGGTGTTCCTCGCGTTGACGATCGGCGGGTGATTAGCGGCATCGTCCATGTGCTGCGATCAGGTGGGCGCTGGGTTGATGCGCCTGCCAGCTACGGTCCGCGCAAGACGCTGTACAACCGCTTTGTGGAATAGGCTGGCAAGGGGTCCGGGCTAGGCTCTTCCAGGCCCTGGCCAGCGCAAGCGGCCCGCCCGCTGAACTGCTGCTCGACAGCACCCACGTGAAGGCCCATCGCTGCGCCACCCGCGGCAAAGGGGCAGAAGATGAAGGCGCTCGGCATCAGCCGGGGCGGCCGCACCACCAAGATTCATGCGCTGAGTGATAGCCTGGGGCGACGGATCGCCTTTGCACTAACGCCGGGTCAGGGGCAGATTGCTACGCTGCCGAAGAGCAGTTGCGGAACCTGCCGTCCGGCAGCCTGGTCATGGCCGATCATGCCTATGACACCAACGTCGTCCGTCAGCAGATCCAAAACCAAGGTGCCGTGCCAAACATTCCCTAAAGTGGAACCGGCTCTGGAAATGCTGCTTCAGCCCGTTCCTTTATCGAGGCCGCAACGCCATCGAGCGCATGTGCTGCCGACTGAAAGGTACGAGGCACTGCCTCGGACCGCCGCATCGCCACGCGATACGACAAGCTGGCCACCAACTTCCTGGCCGCTGTCCAACTCGCCGCCATCGTCAGCTACTTCTTATGAGTCTTAGCCGTAGGCAACACGCAGGTCGAACGCCATTCGGCAAATCGGGGAACCGTGCTTCCCGCCGGCCTACTCCTTCCGGCCGAAGATGGATGTCGGCACGATCAGGCTGTTGCCGTGGATAGGCGCGCTCATGCGCAACCGTAGGCCCTGCTGCAAATATCGTTCAAGAGGCTGGTCGGCGGGCACGCGGATGTAGTCCTCCTCGTAGCGGGTCGGGCTGACCACGTAGCAGCCGTCCTCATGCACATGCGGCGTGAGCTTCAGCCCCTTGTTCTTGCCGCGCTGTACGAAGGCGTGCAGCCGATCATTGGAGCCGCCGCCGGTGGCTGAAAGCTTTGCCGCTGGCTTGGGCGCCGGGCGCGGCGCGCGTGGGGCGGCAGTCGCTCTCACCAGGGGTGGGGCGGCAACCACGGCAGGCGGCGGTGGCAGCACGATGGGGGCGACCACCTCGCCGCGGAGCTTGGCGACCGCCAACCGCATCCGCTCGGCCTGGGCGCGCAGACGGGGCACGCGGAGGCGTACTGGGTCGCGGGCCTTCAGCGTCTCGGGATCGCGCAGTCCGAGATAGGCGTCCACTTGGCTGCCGCCGCTCTTGGACGGGTGCGCCAGGGCGCCGAGGATGCGCTCCGGCGCCACCAAACCGCGCGCCGCGGCGTGGTCCAGCGCATCGAGCGGCGTCGGGCCGAGGGCTACGAACACCGCTTCCTCCGGCACCTGCGCCACTTCAGGAAGGAAGTGTTGCTCGAAGCAGGCGCGCAGTGCCGGAGAGCGCATCACTTCGTCGAAGGAGCCGTTGAACATTTCCTCGCCGCGGAAGGCCGCGTGAGGCACCACGGAGGTCGAGTGCAGAATGTGCGGCGAGCCTTCCCAGAGATCTCCCTCATCTGCCACACCCAGCAGAGACGCGAAGCCGAAGTGGCGGAGCATCCGCTCCAGGCCTGCGCGCATGGGGCCGCCAAAGGCGCCATGCGGCTTCACCAAGCGCAGCACCTCGTCCTGCGGCAAGCCCGCGCGGAGCAGCGTCTGCGCCTTTCCATAGGCGAGCTTGAGCTGCTCGGGGCCAGGCGTGATGCCGACCAGAACAAGCCTAGCGCGGCGCTCGACGTACTCGAAGGGGATGTAGAAGACCCGGTCCCGGCCGGAGGCGCCAACCAGCGTCGCAGGAGTGCGGATCGCGGCTGTGCCGTCGCGGGCAATGAGCGAGGCAAAGGAGGACAGAGAAGCGTCGGGAAACGGGGTCGGTGACGACATGAGCTGGGGATCCTCCTTCGGGCGCAGCGGGGTTCCGCCCCCTCACCTCTGGGAAAGGCGTGCAGTGGTTCGGGGCAGAGTATCCGCAGCGGCCGATCGCCACACAACGGCGAAGTATAGGCTGAGATAGACAGTTCGACGAAATGTCCTAAGGTGCCGCCGCCGGTTGGAGGTGCGCATGGCGGTTGGTCGCGAGAGCGGGTTGGAAGCGGAGATCGGGAAACTGCGGGCGCGGATGGACTGGCTCGAGGCCGAAGTGGCCGAACTGCGCGAACGACTATCCGGCCGGACCGGGAAGGCCAATGCGGCACGGTCCCTGTCAGCGGCCGAGATGGATGACAGGGTGGTGGAGGAGATCGTCGCCTATCTCCAGCGCAGGCACCGCGCCCACACCACCGACCTGGATCTGCTCGGCTACCCCCACTTCGCTTCCTGGGGGAACCTGCGTACCCGGGTCGCGGCAGACCTGAACGAGCGAGGCATCCCGGCGCCGCGCGGGGGGCACTGGTCAACCAAGCAGATCAGCCGCGCACTGCAGAGGCACTCAGCCAAGAGGATAGCGGCCAGGAAGGCGGCCCTGGACAGCACCGGCTGATCACCGGCTTGCGGATCCGATGTCTCGAGATCCGCGATGATGTTGACCTGTCCCGGTAGTAGCGGTCCGCCGGTTATGTAGTCTGGTGGCAGCATTGGTCTGCTCCCCAACTCTGGTCCGGCGGCCACGCATAGTCGCCTTGCTGCGAGGAGCCAGAGCACACGCACACGCCTGACTTCCACGAAGTCGCCCTAGACCCTCCCGGCTGACGTGTCCGATCTACAGGCGCGGTTCCCTGGACTTGCTTTGGAAAAGTGGAGGGTTCCTGATGAGGCAAATGGAGTTCCATGAAGCAGCAGAGGCGGTTCACGAAGGACTTCGAGGGCGAGGGGGTCCGGCTGGTCCGGACAAGCGAGCGGAGCCAGCGCGAGATCGCTGCGGATCTCGGCATCGGCCTGTCGACGCTGGTTCGGTGGATCAGCCGGAGCCGAGAGCGGCAGATTGATGCGCCGGACCGCTCCGGTCAGCGGCGAAGCCGGTGCACCTCCGGCGCGTCCCCACGAAACTCTGGTCGTGGATCCCGCGCCAGAGCGGTGCTCTAGTGAGCAGGTTGGGGGCCGAGACGAGACGGATTGGGTCGGCCAATAATTCTATCCGATAAACCGCGCTTACCGTAAGTTAGCGTAGCCTGCCTTTACACCTGAGATCAATGCTCTAGCTTACGATAATCTGATGTTCTCGTGCCCATGCTGAATGTCCGGCGTGGTTACCCTGATGGCGCAGGTCACAGGGGCTGGAATGCGCGGGCTACAGGTTCCAGGTACGAATCAGGATGCGCTGAACCCCCTTACGATGGAGGTTGACGTGATCGGTAGCCTGCCGCTGCTCCTGATACTGACCGCGTTCATCACTTGGTTGGCATGCCTGACCGCCTCCGCCCTCGATGAGCGGGTGAAGCGACGGAGCGAGACCGGGACCGTCGTCGGCTATGTGGGCGGTGAGAGTGGCGGAGGCTCGGCAGATGGCCGCAGCGGTGGCTCTTGTAATGGCGGTTCCTGCGGGTAACTCGCCTGCCCTTCAGCGCTTCACATGTACCACAGAAGGCTGCTGGCCACAGCCTGAGCAGCGCAGGCGCTCCGTCA
Source organism: Teichococcus vastitatis (assembly GCF_003604215.1). Lineage (GTDB taxonomy): Bacteria > Pseudomonadota > Alphaproteobacteria > Acetobacterales > Acetobacteraceae > Pseudoroseomonas > Pseudoroseomonas vastitatis. The sequence goes on along the minus strand of NZ_QXGS01000033.1, from coordinate 13,054 downwards.
CCTGACGCAGCCGCAGCGTGGCAGACAGTCCGCGGCTGGCGGCGAAGTGCCGCAGTTCCTCGCGTATCGTCCGGCCGCAGGGGCACCACGCCTTCAGATGTACCCGAAGCGATATCAGAGAGGATCAATCGGCTTCGGTCTGCCGTAGTTGGCTGCCATGCAGACAGCCATAGCAGAGGCGGGAACTATTCGTGGGCGTGGTCTACTATCTCCCTAGTGGGCTAGCTCACTCGTGCGATAGGTGGCTTGCCGTAACGCTCAAACAACAGGTTTAGCCCCTCGGATATCAGGTCAGCCTGATCCTTGTCGGTATCCAGTGCGAGCTGGGCAAGCTGCTTCCTCACAGCCGGATCAACCCAGACGCCGATGGACACCTTGCCGATCCGCGAGCGCTGGACGATACGGCCAGCAGATGCGGCGGGCGGTGCCGCTTCCGCCGGAGCGGGTGACGGAACGGCGGCAGGCTTGGGATGACGCTGCACCCCTTCCCTGTCCTCATGGCTCCGCATCGCGGCCATGAAATCTACAGGCTTTTTGCTCATGCCGCTTCTGCCTTCGCACTAGCTTTCTTGCGCCCTTTCGCACTGTCAGGATTGCCCACTAGTGCACTAGTATGCATTCCCACCTGTGCGCTTACCCACTGCATCAAGGAATTAATCTCTTGTGCGGCCTTGCCTCCCGGCTCGTATTCCTGCGCCGTCTGTCCGGCGAGCAGGCAGCGGTTGAAGGCAACCCGCTGGCCCAGACGGATCGGGCAGACAGTCATACCGAATTGCGCGGTGATCGCCTTGGCGGCTTCATCGGCCACAGTGCCCTGCGGTGCCACCTCGTTGAGCACGGCAAAGGTCGGCTTCTTCAGGTAGTTCAGCAGATCGGCGGTTTTCCGCATCGCCCGCAAATCCATGATCGAGGGCTGACATGGCACCAAGATCAAATCAGCCGCACGGGCCGCATCCAGTGCAGTTCCCTCGCTGTGCGGGGCGGTGTCCAACACCACCAGTTCCGCTCCATGCTCCTTGGCGGCTTCCAGCGTCTTTCCGAGCCGGGACGGCGGCACGGCCATCACATAGGGCTGTTCGGCCTGGCGCGCGTCCTTCCATTCAGCGGCTGAGGTCTGGGGGTCAAGATCAACCAGCAGCGTCTGACGGCCCGCCGTCTCAAAGGCGGTGGCAAGATGGATCGCCAGCGTGGTTTTGCCCACGCCGCCTTTCTGGCTGATGAGTGCGATAGTGCGCATGTTGGCTCTCTCCCTAGTGTCCTAGTGCCAGGGCTCACTGAACCATCAGCCAACCAGAGGCACCCCCCAAATGGTTCTCTATCGCACTATCCCGTTTGTTAGCTAGTGTCGTCGTGCGAAATCTAACTAGTACACTAGTAGGATAATGACGTACTTGCATGGAAAATACTTGCCTATCAGAGCCATACGGTGAGGGGGCGCTACGGACGTGATCAGCTACCTGAGCAATCTGAACCAATGGCCGACCGGATCACGGCCCTATTTAGGGGTGACGGCTCCCCATTGCCTGCTGCGCGACCGGAGCCTGCGGATTGAGCAGCTACGGTTCGGCAGCATGGAACACCTGCTGGAGCATTGGGCCTATATGCTCTTCCAGTCGGTCGAGATGCTGACGCTCTATGAGGCAGACTGGGACGCAGCGATGATCGCCAGAGGACAGGCAGAGGTGGCAAGGGATGAGGAAATAACCCGCCAGATCGCGGCGGCTATCGGCGTGAGCGAGGCGGAAGCGGATGGGCTGGTGAAGCGGTCGGTAGAGGCGAGGAAGGCTATTGGAGCGGCGACGATCCGGGGCGCACCATCGGTCTGGCCCGGCCGCAGGTGAAGATCGGCATGGCCAATCTGGCATACAACGTTGCCCGCCTCGCTTGGCTCAGCAGCCGAGCTGCGCCCGCATAAACCCGCAGCTCCAACAAGAGCGGCACCCGCCGTCCCCGAGCCGATCAACCGGCCCCATCAGCAGAGGCGCGTCACGACCTGAGGCGGCAACCCTGCTTTGCCACCTGCGCAGCGAGGGGTAACTCGAGGTAACCAGGCGCAGATTCCGCCTGTTTGGTGCTTTCGCCGTCTTTACCTCGCTCCGGCGCTTGCTTAGCCAACTCGCTCTACCCCACTGTGCAGCCACTGCTGCGCCTGTGCCATGACGATTCGGCGAGGGCGCTCCCCACGCAGCCTTATAGGCGGAAATGAGCATAAAGAGGGGTGCTGAAGATGACGGACGGCCTTAGCCCGCTCCAGAGGCGGTTGATCGAGGCCGCTACCGACATCCGCGAGGGTGAGCCGGACGATATCGCCTATCAACATTCCATCCTGTGCCAGACCTCTCTGCCTGCCGCGAAGCCGCCAGAAGGCGTGCTGCGCTGGGAGAAGCGTCAGGGACGCGCCACGCTGCTGGTACAGGCGGGCGAGGTGCTGGACCCTAAGACGAGCCGCTACACGCAGCTACCGCTGCCCTATGGCCCGAAAGCGCGGCTCCTGCTGATGCACCTGAACGGGGAAGCGGTGCGGCGTCAGTCGCCCATCATCCCGGTTGAGGACAGCATGACCGCCTTTTTCCGGCGGCTGATGGGCAAGACGCAGGATGGCCGCCAGGTCCGCATGCTGAAAGCCCAGCTCTCCGCCTTGGCCGCTGCTACCTTTCGAATGGGCATCGTCAACGGCGACCATGCCCTGCAGGTCGATACGAAGGTGGTTGGAGCCTTCAATCTCTGGTTCGACAAGGATCAGAGCCAGCGGGTGCTATGGCCGTCCACCCTGAAGCTCTCGCTCGACTATTACGACAGCCTGACCCGCCATGCCGTGCCGCTCGATGAGCGGGCGATATCGGCGCTCAGGGACTCCGCCGTGGCACTGGACGTGTATTGCTGGCTCGCCCAGCGGCTCCACCGCATCCCCGAAGGCAAGCCGCAGTTCGTGCCGTGGACGGCCCTGCATGAGCAGTTCGGGCTGGGATATGCTCAGATTAGGCAATTCCGGGCCTTCTTCCTGCGCCAGTTGGCCGAGGTAAAGGCGGTTTACCCCGAGGCACGGCTAGAGACAGACGGCGGGGGCATGACCCTGACCCATTCGCAGCCGCCGGTGAAGAAGCTGCTGGTGTCGGTGCCACGTGCAATCGGTGACACCTCCAGCCCGGACTTTATCTGAGAGGCATCAGGCCGCGTGCAATCGGTGACGCTCAGCCGGAGCAGCCCCGGAGAGATACGCCTATCCACGTGCAATCGGTGACGCAAGAAGCGTGGCCTTGGCATACGGGCAAGCTAGCCGCGTGCAATCGGTGACAGAGAAGGCTGGTGGATAGCCGCCGATATCCACAGGCAATCGGTGACGGTTCTCGCGTGTAATCGATGACAAAGCCCGCGTGTAATCGGTGACACAAACCTATTATCTATAAACCTCTATTCTTCCTGTAGCTGGGCTGACGCTGGTTGGGGATTAAGTTCGCCCCTGCGGAACCGGAAAAGGGGCTTTAGTAGAAAAAAGGGGCGGCATGAGTCGGGAGAACGGCCAGCCCCGCAAAGCCAATATCGTGCGCTGGCTCGCCACCTACATCATCAACGGAGACGGGTTGGAGTTGGTGGTGCGTTCCAATGAGCCGGAGTTGAGGCATCTCACCCAAACCACATGAGATGAGGCGATTATCGGATAGAAGATGCAACATCAAAGGAGAAGCCAAGAGTAAAGACAGGCTGCTGGTTTCGAATACCGCAATCTCAGGTTGTCTAACATGATCCTAGGTCGGTATGTCTCGGATTCTGAATTCATACGCAAAAGGCGTCCAATGCTTTTGCTGACTGCTATGACGTCGCGGTTTGTGAGGAGCGGGAGCGCCGATCCTGCTGTCAGAGACGACAACCAGTCGCCTGCTGCTCTGGATGCCTTTTACGACGTCGTACCAGTTGGTCTTTGTCTGCTCGATCGTGATCTGCGCTTCGTCAGCATCAATCGCCGGATGGCAGAGATGACGGGGCGATCTGCAGCGGCAGATATCGGTCGTACGCCCACCGAGGTCATGCCGGGTGTTGCGGGCCAACTCGAGCCGCCTCTGCGGCGGGCGCTGCGCGGCGAGCAGGTCTTCGATCTCGAACTGAAAGGCACCCAGTTCAGTGCGGTCGGCGAGGGCCGGGTCTATCTGGCGTCTCTGGAACCAGCGCGTGATAAAACCGGAAGCGTCGTCGGAGTGCTGTGTTCGGCCCTCGACATCACCGACCGCAGACGGGCCGAGGAGGCACTCTGGGAACACCGGGAGCGGCTGTCCAACCTCATCGGGCAAGCGGCCGTGGGTATTGCCCAAACAGATCTGCAAGGGCGTTTTCTGCTCGTCAACGACTGTTACTGCATCATTGTTGGCCAGGATCGAGATGCTCTCCTGAGTAAGCGGATGCAGGATATCACCCATCCCGAGGATGAGCCGGCCAACATCGCTCTCTTCGCGCGCCTCGCCAAAACAGGCGAACCCTTCTCGCTGGAGAAGCGCTACGTCCGGCCAGATGGCACGGTCGTATGGGTCAATAACTACGTCTCCGCAACGCGCGACCCAGCCGGCCGCCCCCAATATATGGTTGCCATTGTCAAGGATATCACCGAGCGCAAGCAAACCGAAGCGGCGCTGGCAGAGAGCGAGGATCATTACCGGCACGCGATCGAACTCAGTCCGCATATTCCCTGGACCGCGGAGCCCGATGGCCAAATCGTCGAGGTTAGCCCGCGCGGCGCCGCCGTTCTTGGAGTACCCATAGGAAGCTTGGCCGCCCAGGGTTGGCTGAACCTCGTCCACCCTGAGGACCGGCGTGGTGTGGAGACGACCTGGGCAGAAGCCACGCACAGTGGTGCGCTGTTGGATATGGAGTTCCGCTTCCGGCACGCAGATGGCAGCTACCACTGGGTCCGCTCACGGGCGGCGCCGCGCCGCGATGCGCAAGGGCGTATTCTCCGCTGGTACGGGACCTTGGAAGACGTTCATGAACGGAAGCTCGCCGAGGCAGCGCTGCGCGAAAGTGAGGAGCATTACCGCTATACCGTCGAGTTGAGCCCCCAGATCCCCTGGATTGCCGATGCTCAAGGACAGATCATCACCATCAGCCCACGGTGGGGCAACCTTGTTGGTCCCACACCAGGTGGAACACTGGGGATGGGATGGCTGGGTGCCATCCATCCAGAGGATGTGGCCCGCATGGAGGCGTGCTGGACCCGTTCCATGACCTCTGGCGAACAGCTGGATGTGGAAAGTCGCATTCGCCTCAGGGATGGAAGCTATCGATGGTTTCGCTCGCGTGCGGCTCCGCGCCGTGATGAGGCGGGGCACTCCGCTGGTACGGTACGGATGAAGACATCCACGAGCGCAAGCTGGCCGAGCAGCAGGTCTCTTACATGGCGTACCACGATCCGCTCACAGATCTGGCCAATCGCCACCTGTTCGGTCGACAGTTGGAGCAAGCGCTAACGACCCGCCGTCCCGGTGAGCATCTGGCACTCCACTGCATCGATCTTGACCACTTCAAGGGCGTCAATGACACACTCGGACATGTTGCGGGTGATGCGCTGTTGCGTCAGGCAGCCGAGCGGCTCCGCCGCTGTGTTCCCGAAGGCAGCCTGTGAGATCCTGGGGCAGGATTATCAGATCGAGCAGAAGCAGGCAGTCGTAGGTGCGAGCATCGGCATCGCTCTGGTTTCCGACGAGAAGGCTGCTCCGGAAGATACCGTCAGAAAAGCAGATATGGCTCTCTATCAAGCCAAGGCAGACGGGCGTGCTACCTTTCGCTTCTTCGAGCCCGCACTGGATGAGCAAGTTCGGCGCAGACAAGAATTGAGGGCGGGCCTGCGTACGGCCCTCGACCGCGGTGAGTTGGATTTGCACTTTCAGCCGTTGGTCAGGATCCAGACAGGAGAAGTAAGGTGCTTTGAAGCGCTGTTACGCTGGCAGCCTCCGAGCGGGGGAGCGATCTCGCCGGCCGAGTTCATCCCAGCAGCTGAGGAAACCGGGTTGATCATGCGGATCGGTGAGTGGGCCCTCCGCACCGCTTGCGTCGAAGCAGCCCACTGGCCTCCATTCATCCGTGTGGCTGTTAACCTTTCCCCGGTCCAGTTCCGCAGTCCAGACTTGTTGCAGATGGTGGCTGGTACCCTCGCGGCTGCCAGCTTGGCCCCCGGACGACTTGAACTGGAGATCACAGAATCAGTCCTGCTACAGGATGATCAGGCGAGCCTGGCAATCCTGCAGGAGCTGCGCAGACTGGGCGTGCGCATTGCTCTGGATGACTTTGGCACGGGGTTCTCATCACTCGGCTACTTGCTTCGCTTTCCATTTGATAAGATCAAGATTGATCGCTCGTTCGTCTCCGGATTACCCGATCGCAGAGAGTCGACAGCGATCATCCGAGCTGTCGTCAGCATGAGCCAGAGCCTTGGCATCTCGGTCACCGCTGAGGGCGTGGAGACAGCTGAACAACTTGATGCTCTTCGTCGCCTTGGATGCGATGATGCCCAGGGATACTTGTACAGCCAGCCCTTGCCTGCAGCAGAACTGACCACCCTGATCGAGGGGCCGCAGTATCGATCAGGACACTCGAAGGTCTGACATGTCCTGGCTCTCTGGTCTGCGGCCGACCATCGCTGCGGCATTTCACATAGTCCATGGACGGATTATCACATCAAGTTTAGCCATGATCAGGCGCGAGGGCAGGGGCTTTCCTGGCCCTTTCCAGAAAGGCGCTGGCCGTCGAACGCGGCAAAGTTTGGCCGGAGGCGGACGGTCCGCTATTCGGGGCGAGACCCTTCTGAGGGAACCGCGGGAGCGCGGCAACGTCGTGCCCCCGAGCGAGGGCTTGCCTGTCGATCAGGCGGCCGCTGCCGCCGGTCGTGCCGAGCACGAGGACCCTCGGCCGGTTGGCCGGGGTGTCATCGGGTTTCGTGTTGTCCATCGATGGCTCCTTGGATGGCGGGACGTTCCCGGAGGAAGCCACGCTGTCCGCTTCTTGCGAGATCAGATCCGGCTTTCGGCCAGCAACTCGCGGGTGCGCTTCAGGGTGGACAGCAGCGCGGCCTTGTAGCCCGCGTCGCTGTCGAACTGCGCCTGTTCGGCCTGTTCCTCCGGGCCGCCCGGCGCCTGCCCGCGCAGCCCGAGGTAGCAGAAGAAGCGCAGTTGCAGCGCGCCCGCCCCGTCCTCGAACAACTCGTTGACGATGGCGCCCTCGCGCGGGCCGGTCGCCTGGAAGAAGGTGACCTTGCTGCCCGGTTCGAAGGCGATGATCTCGCGCAGTGCGGCGCCCGCGATGGTGGCTTCGCGCACGATGTGGGTCGCGCTCTCCTCCACGACGTCGCAACGAGTGCAGAGGCCGGGCGGGAGGAACAGGCGGGCGTCGCGGGCTTTGAGCACGAGGCCCTCCCAGGCCTGCGCCCGGGTCAGCGGCGCCTCGCCCTCCGGGTTCACCGGGATGGTGGCGGTCGAGTAGATCATGACGATGGTCCTTCTGACGCGTACGGGTGCCGTCCGGCCTTCAGGCCGAGGCCGCGATGCGGGCCGCGAAGTCGCGGTAGGAGTGCAGCGGGCGGCCCAGCATCTCGGTCAGGCGCGCCACGTCGCCCGCCTGAGGCACCATGCCCTCCGTCGCGAAGCGCTCGGCCATCAGGCGCATGTCGAAGGCCATCCAGCCCGGCATGACCTGCCGGAGGTTTGCCTCAAACCCGACCGTGTCCTCGCCGGGATAGGCGATCGGGCGGCCGAGAACGTCCGACCAGATGGCGGCCACGTCCGCGCCCGTCAGCGTGTCGGGGCCGACGATGTTGATGCGGTCGAGCGGCAGCGGCTCGGCGGCCCGCTCGCGGCGCAGCAGTTCAAGTGCCGCGACCTCACCGATGTCGCGCACGTCCACCATGGCGAGGCCCTTGGAGCCGATCGGCATCGGATAGATGCCGTAGCCGGTGATGACGTCCTTGAGCGTTGCGTCGTTGTCGATGAAGTAGGCGGGGCGCAGGATGGTGGCGTTCAGCCCCGTCGCCTCGATCATGCGCTCGACCGCGAACTTGCCCGCGAAGTGCGGCACGTTCACGTAGCGGTCGCCCTCGATCACCGAGAGATAGACGATCCGCTCGATACCGGCCTCGCGGGCGGTGTTCAGCGCCACCAGTGCCTGAGTGAACTCGTCGGGCACCACGGCATTGAGCAGGAAGAGCGTCGAGACGCCGGAGAAGGCGGAGCGCAGCGAGTCCACGTCGAGCAGGTCGCCTTGAACCGCGGCGACGCCTTCGGGAAGGCTGGCCTTGGCAGGGTCGCGGACCAGGGCGCGCACGTCGGCGCCGCGCTTCACAAGCTGTTCGACGACGTTGCGGCCGACATTGCCGGTGGCGCCGGTCACGAGGATGGTCATGGGTTCACTCCGGTTGGGTTGGTGGACACCCGGAAGATGATTGATCCACATGAGGTCCAGTAGACGCTACGTTGGAACACTTCGTCTCACTGGCAGAACACATGGACCTTCTCGCTCTCGCCGACTTCAACCTCGTCGCCCGGCACGGCGGGTTCGGGCGCGCCGCCCGTGCCGCCGGTCGGCCGAAGGCGACCTTGTCTCGCCGGGTGGCGGAACTGGAGGCCAGCCTCGACCTGCGCCTGTTCGAGCGCAGCCCCCGGACGCTCCGGCTGACCCAGGAGGGCCGGGCGCTCTACGAACGGACGGGGGCCCTGCTCACCGAGTTAGACGAGGCGGCGGCGGCGATCGCGTTCGGCGTGGACAGGCCGCGTGGCCGCCTGCGGGTCAGCGCGCCGCTGCTGTTCTCCCAAACCGCGATGGGCCGGCTGGCGGCGGAGTTCGCGCTGAAGTTCCCGGAGGTCCGGCTGGAGGTCACGACGGAGGACCGGGCCGTCGACATGGTGGAGGAGGGGTACGACCTCGTCATCCGCGTCAACCCGGACCCGAATGAGAGCCTCGTCGGGCGGGCCTTCCTGCGGGACCGGCTCGTCGTCGTGGCGAGCCCCTCCCTGGCCCGGCCGCTGGACGGGACGGCGGTCCCGGCGGTGGTGCGGGGGGCGGGGGACGGGACCGCGTCCTGGGACGTGGTGACGCCGGACGGGGGCTCTCGCATCGCGACCCACACCGTCCTCGGCCTGTCGTCGCTCCTCATGGTCCGCGACGCTGTCCGCGCGGGTGTCGGTGCTGGGCGCCTCCCGGTGTCGCTTGTGGGCCGGGATCTGGCGGCCGGAACGCTGGTCCACTGGGGCGACGTGGAGGGCCCGGAGATCGCCCTGTGGGCGCTCTACCCTTCGCGGCGGCTGCTGAGCGCACGCGTCTCCGCCTTCCTCGACCACCTGAAGGACGCCTTTCCCCAAGGCACGCCCGAGGAGCTCGGAGCTTACCTCGGGCCTTGAAGGCGCCCCACGCAATTAACGGGTCAGGTCCGATCCAACATGGACGGCCGAGCCGAGGAGGACCTCACCGCGGGAGCAGGCCAGACGGCCGTCGAATCCGGCTGAAGCCGCCCGTTCAGTTCAAGGTGGCTTCCTCTGCTCGCTGTGCTCTCGCGTAGAGAACCGGCGGCATGCCGACGTTGCGGGCGAAGGCCACGCTGAACGTGCTGGCCGAACTGTAGCCCACGCGCTCGGCGGTCTCCGCCACACCGGCCCTGCCCCGGCGCAGCAGGTCCTTCGCGAGCGCCATGCGCCAGCCCAGCAGGTACTCCATGGGCGCGACGCCTACCTCGCGCCGGAACCGCTCAAAGAAGCTCGATCGCGACAGGGCTGCTTCCCTCGCGAGTTCGGCAACCGTCCAGTTCCGCGTCGGCTGCTCGTGCATCCGCCGCAGCGCCATGGCGAGGCGATCGTCGGCAAGGCCGCGCAGCAGGCCCGGCGGGGCCATGGTTCCCGTGGTCGTGCGCAGCGCCTCGATCAGCAGGACCTCGAGCAGCCGAGCCAGGATCACATCGCGGCCCGGCCGGTCGCTGCGCGTCTCGTCGTTCAGCAGCTCGACCAGCGTGGTGAGCCGCCCTCGTCCCCGGACGTGCACGAGCCGCGGCAGGAGCGACACCAGCAGGTGCGCGTCCTCCGAGCCGAAGGCGCAGTGGCCGACAAGGGCGCGGATATCGGGCGGCTGGTCCTGGCTGCCAAGGCGGAACACGCCAGGGCTCACCTCGACTGGCGGCGCCTCCGTTCCGGGCGGGGGCGGCTCAAGGCTCGACGCGGCGAAGTCATGCGCCGCGGGCACAAGGACGAAGTCTCCTGCCCCGAGTGTGATCGGCTCCTGTCCGGGAACCGCCAGGCGGCAGGCGCCGTCGAGCACGGCGAGGTAGAACGGTCGTCCTTCGACCGAGCGGTGCACGACCCATCGGCCCGTGCCCATGACGAGCTTGGAGAACGACGCATTGGGCTGGAGCAGCTCAACGACCTGGGCGAGCGGATCGGACATGATCCGGACTTACGCCAATGCGATCTGGACTTCCAGACGTAGAAAGTCCGGACGGCACGCCATACCCTCCTGGTGTCCCGCAACAGGAGCTTGCATGAACACCATCCTGATCACCGGCTGCTCGTCCGGCTTCGGCCTTGAAACCGCGCGGCTGTTCCTGGACCGCGGCTGGGCGGTGGCCGCCACCATGCGCACGCCGCGCGAGGACGTCCTGCCTCGCTCCGAACGGCTCCGGGTCCTGCCGCTCGATGTCACGGACCCGGACAGCATCGCGCGCGCCGTGGACACGGCCGGGCCGGTCGATGTTCTGGTCAACAACGCAGGGGTCGGCCTGCTCAACGCGCTGGAGGGCGTGTCGATGGACAGCGTCCGCGAGGTGTTCGAGACCAACACGCTCGGCACCATCGCCATGACCAGGGCGGTCCTGCCGCAGCTCCGGGAAAGGCGCTCCGGAGTGGTCGTCAACGTGACGTCGAGCGTGACGCTGCGGCCGCTGCACCTGCTCTCGATCTACACCGCCAGCAAGGCCGCGGTGAACGCCTTCACGGAAACGCTTGCCCTGGAACTGGCGCCGTTCAACATCCGGGCGCGCCTGGTGCTGCCGGGCCGCTCCCCCGAGACCTCGTTCGGCAGCAATGCCCGCGCCCGTATGGGAATGGACATTCCCAACGGCTATGGCGAGCTGGCCGCGCAGGTCTTCGCGGGATGGCAGCAATCCACCGAGGAGGTCACGCACCCACAAGACGTGGCGGAAGCAGTGTGGCGCGCGGCCACCGATCCGTCCTGTCCCATGCGCCTCCCCGCCGGTGCCGACGCGGTCGCATGGTCCGAGGCAGGCTGATCTTCCGTAGTTTCACGCAGCAGGACCTGAATCCTCGCTCCGGCCTTTGCTGAATGCCTTGTCGCAACGGTCAGCCCCTGTGACACGGACGCGGCCGCAAAGTCGGATCCTGGTTCCGGGCGTCTGCTTCGGAGCACCCAAAGCCGGGAGTTTAAAGGCCGCTATGGGCGCTTAGCCGTCAATCCAGGTTCCTTGCAGGCTACACGCCGTGCACTGGATCGCCTCATGAAGGTATTGAGGCACTTACTCGAAGTCTCATGGGATGCCGGGTTTATCGTGTGTAACATCTGATAGGTGGTTTAGAGGTTTCAGCGTGAAGAACGGAACCGGTCGCGCTCCTGGAGACACGCAGCGGAGGGAGAGAGTCCCCACGGGCATTTGCATGAGACTGCATTTTTGGAAGACTTGCCGGCGATAAGTCAAAGGAGCATCAATTTTGTGCCGTGGCAGTTCGTGCCGCGCGCGCACAATGGCGGCGAAGGAGACAGCCTAAAATGGCTCGATTTCATCTTCCCCTATCCCCAGCCTACCCCGCGCTGGCGGACGCACCGGCTTGGCTCCAGGATCTGGTGATGCTCGGCACATCGCGGGCCGACACCCTCGCGGCCGAAGGAGCTACGAGGTTCGTTTTCGGCTTCGGGGGCAACGACCAGATCACCGCAGAAGGTCTGGGCATCTCCCTCTTCGGTGGTGCCGGTGACGACGTGATCACGGCAGGAGGGGCGCGCAACCTGGTGTCTGGAGGAGCCGGAGACGACACGATCCTGTTGCCGTTCGGCAACCTCGGCTTCGCGGAGGACAGCTGGGCCTATGGCGGCGGTGGCAACGACACAATGTCTGCTTATGGCAGCGGCAACACCCTTCATGGCGGCAGCGGGGCGGACAGCCTGGAGGTCAACGGGTTCCGCGTCCGGGACAATGCGGCCTACGGAGGCTCGGGGGATGACAGCGTTGCAGGGACCGGCTTCAACACCAGGCTGGATGGCGGCGACGGTGACGACGTGTTGGCCGGATCCAGTTTCGGCATCAGCGTATTCTACACCGAGGATGACGGCACCTTCATGACCGGAGGTGCCGGCACCGATACCTTCAACCCGGTGAACAGCAGCCTCCTGCTGGTCTACAAGGATCTGGACGGCACCGTTTCGGCTGGTGACGAGATTGGCGGTGTCTTCAATGTGATCACGGACTACGAGGCCGGTGAGCGGATCGGCATCGGGCCTTTGGTTCGTCAGGACGGCTCAGTCGACTTGGTTGGTCCTCGCCCAGGTTCGTCGGACTACCCGTCGCCGGACATCGAGATCGGCCAGTACGCCGAGTTTCGCGGCGCGCTGATCGGACCTGGCCGCTTCGCGGTTCAGGAGGAGGGCCCGGATCTGATGATCGTCACGGCCAGCGAGGACGTCGCGGACAGCTACGGTACACTGGTTCTGCAGGGTTGGTCCGGCGGCGATCCCTTGATCGCTTGATGCGTGAGGCGTGGCGCCGTGTTCCTCGCGGATCTGGTCGCCGCGCCTCGAACCATACCCAGCGCTTGGCTGTGCTGCACTGGATGAAACCTCATGCCAATTAGCGTCAGAAGGTCACCCAGGTAGCGATAAGGGATCTCGACAGGGATTATCGGATGAAAGTCGGCCGAGGGCAGGGGCTGGCAAGAGGTTTCCGTAGTGCCTTGCCTGAAGCGCCAACCCTCAGATCCGGCAGGGTCTCTCCGGAAGCGGAACGGCGGTTTTCGGGCGCCCAGAGGCCGCAACTGACATCACAGGCAGGCGGGTTGAGCCGCCGCTGTCGCCGCAACTACGACAG
>NZ_QXGS01000032.1 GCF_003604215.1 Teichococcus vastitatis | reverse complement strand
CCGCCCGGCACCGTCGCCAGCCGCACCGCCGACCAAACACTGGGCACCAACATCAGCGGAACAAACCCCAATAAGGGTTGAGTAAGGCAGGGGCGGGGCGAGTGGCCCCGCCCCGTGAAGCGATCCCTGCATTGCTCGCCGGTTCGTCGATGAACCGCGGCTGGTTGATGTGGCAACGGTTGCGAGACGTCAGCCTGAGGCATCCACCTTCCGGGCAAGCACAAGGAACCTACCAATGCTCCATACCATCACGGCCCTGTTTGTCGACGCCGCTTCGGCCAAGGCAGCGGTCGATCACCTGATCGAATCCGCCGGCGTCAGTCGCGAGCGGATCGGTATTTACGCCCGCGGCGCCGCTGCTTCCGGCGGAGGTGGCGGCGGGTTCCTGGCCTCGCTCAGGGATCTGTTCGTGCCAGACGAGGACCGTCGCACCTACGCTGAAGGGATCCGCCGCGGCGGCACGGTGGTGTCCGTCATCGTTGACCAGGATCGGCATGATCGGGTTATGGACATCCTGGAGGCGCAGGGTGCGGTTGATCTGGACGCGCAGGAGGCTGAGTGGCGGCGTTCCGGCTGGAGCAGCAACGAGGGCGGCGAAACAGGCGTCAACACTTCCCGCCCCGTGTCATCCCGGAACAAGACCGAAATGCAGGATGCCATTCCGTTGGTGGAGGAGCACGTCAGCATCGGCAAACGCAACATCGAGCGTGGCCGCCTGCGCTTGCGCTCCTACGTCGTGAAAACTCCTGTTCAGGAGCAGGTCGCGCTCCGGGAGGAGCATGTCGAGGTGCAGCGCCGGCAGGTCGACCGCCCTGTTGACATGGTCGACGCGGCGTTTCGCGAACGCACGGTGGAGGCCACGGAAACGGCGCAGGAGGCCGTGGTCGTGAAGGAGGCGCGCGTGACCGCCGAAGTGGTGGTCGAGAAGGCCATCACCGAAAGGTCGGCGACGGTTCAGGATTCGGTGCGCCACACCGAAATCGAGGTGGAGGATACCACGGGAACCATCGCCTCCAGGACGCCGGACCGGACCTGACAAGATCATCAGTCTCGTGCGTATCGCTGAACCAGAGCGCCTTGTAGAGTCGTAATGGTCGCACGGGTGGTCCGAACTTGTTGTCTGCCGCGCTCACCTCTGATGGCGACATGCTACCGCCGTTGAGCGGAGAGCAACCTGTTGAAGATCAACAAGGGCCATCGGAAACCACATCACCGGAAACAGATTGCCATCCACCTTGGGTGGCTATTCCGGTGATGGACCCAGCCGCACCGTTCTGGGCAATTCGTGCAGCAGCGGAGCGGCACAGCCTGCCAGCTTGAAATCATGCGCAGCAAGCCGAAGACGCGGCACAGAGCTTGTTGGCCCGGCACCAAGCCCCGGCCTCGTGCGTTGTAGTAGGGCGCCGCGCCCGCAGCAGGTGCACGATGTGATGCCCGATGCTCCCGTCCATCCTGCAGGGCGGACAGCTCAGCGCTGGTGCCGCCGAACCTGGGTTGTCTGCTGGGCCGTTGACATGCCGCGAAAACCCTCGATAGGATTCCATGGCGATTGGCTCGCGTCGCTTAACGATGCGGCGTCTAGGAAAGCGTGTCCGGCCGGATCGATCGCCGCCGACGAGGATTGCGCGATGAAAGGTTTTCAGGGGCGGATCGGCGTGGTGACGGGTGCTGCCTCCGGGCTGGGCCGCGCCATCGCCATGGCGCTCGCCGCGGCGGGCGCCAAACTGCTGCTCATTGACCGGGACGAAGCGGCGCTTCGCGAGGTTGCCGCGCGCTGCACCGGTGCCGTGGCGGCTGCTGCTGATGTTTCGGATGCGGCGCGGATGGAGTGGGCGGCGGCGCAGGGACTGCGGCAGCTCGGCCCCGCCACGATGCTGGTGACAGCGGCGGGCATGCTGGGCCCGACCATGCCCGCAGTCGACGCTCCGGAAGCGGATTGGGATCGCGTCTTCGCCGTCAATGTGAAGGGCACCTGGCTGGCCACGAAATGCTTCGTACCGCAGATGCGTCAGGCGGGCGGCGGAGCCATCGTCACCCTGGCCTCCGCCGCCGGCCTCACCGGCTCGGCACAGCTGCAAGCTTATTCTGCGACCAAGGGCGCTGTAGTGATGTTCAGCCGCAGCCTTGCCCTGGCGCATGGGCCGGAGGGAATCCGCGTCAATTGTCTCTGCCCTGGCTCCATCGAAACGCCGATGCTGGCCGCGACCTTCGATGCCGCAGGTGATGCGTCGGCACGGGCGGCACGGGTCGAGGCCTTTCAGGCGCGCTACCCGCTACGGCGCTTCGGCCGGCCGGAGGAGGTGGCCGATGCCGCACTTTTCCTGTTGAGCGACAAGGCGAGTTTCTTGACCGGGGTCTGCCTGCCGGTGGATGGCGGACGCCTGGCCTGAGGCGCGTGTCGCCGGGTGTTGCCCGCCGGCAAGACGAATCAAGCGGCCGGAGGCGGCACGGACGGTCTCGGGGGTGAGGATGCAAGGAATGCGAAGGATGAACTGGCCGCGCCGCACGATCCTGGCCACGGCGTTGGCGGCCACGGGCGGCATGCCCTGGAGAACGGCGCGAGCCCCGGCGGCGGACCGGCCTCTACGACTGGTTGTCAATGCCGGATTGCAGGTTCTGGACCCGATCGCCGGGACCTCCTTCGTCACGCGCAACTTCGCCTACATGGTCTTCGACACGCTGGTCGCCATGGATGGCAGCGGCGCCATGCGGCCGCAGATGCTGCAGGGCTGGCAGATCAGCGAGGATCGTCTGACCTACCGCTTCACTCTGCGTCCCGGTCTTGAATGGCACGATGGCCGGAAGGTGACAGCGGAGGATTGCGTGGCCTCGTTGAGGCGCTGGGGGGCGCGGGATTCCACCGGCCGCCGCCTGATGGCCGCCGCGCGCGAACTACGGCCGGTTTCCGCCGGCAGCTTCGTGCTGGAACTGGCAAGGCCCTTCGGCGGCGTGATCAGCGCGCTCGGCAAGCCCAGCGTGCACACGCCGTTCATGATGCCGGCCCGCATCGCCACCACCACGCCGCCCAGCCAGCCGGTGAAGGAGATCATGGGCTCCGGTCCTTTTACCTTCCGGCAGGACAATTGGGTGCCGGGCGAGAGGGCGAGCTTCCGCCGCAATCCGCGCTACCTCCCGCGGGAGGAGCCGGCCGATGGCCTGGCAGGCGGCAAGCGCGTCTTCATCGAGCACGCCGAGATGATCACGATCGATGACGCCTCGACGCGCGCGGCGGCATTGCAGGCAGGCGAGGTTGATTACCTGGAATACGCGCCATTCGACTATCTGCCGATCCTGCAGCGCGACAAGCGCGTGACCTTGGCCAAGCCCAATGGCATGGCGCAGCTGATGGGCGGACTCGCCTTGAATCACGCCCAGCCACCCTTCAACAATCTCAGGGTGCGGCAGGCATTGCAGATGGCGCTGAACCAGGGCGAGATCGTCGCCGCGCATGGCCTGCCAGAGGGGATGTTTCTGCCGCTCTGCCAGTCCATGACGTTGTGCGGCACGCCGCTCGCCTCCGAAGCCGGGGGCGAGGCCCTGCGCCAGGTGGATCTGGAGCGCGCCCGCGCCATGCTGAAGCAATCCGGATACAACAACGAGCGCGTGGTGTTCCTGCACCCGCAAAGCTCGCCGCTGATCAATCCGATGGCCATGGTCGTGGTGGATCAGATGCGCAAGCTCGGCCTCAATGTGGACCAGCAGGCGATGGACTGGGCCACCGCCGCCCAGCGCTGGCTGAGCAAGGAGCCGGTGGAGCGCGGCGGGTGGAGCGCCGTTCCCGTGGTCTACACCGGTTTCGACCTGGCCGATCCGCTGGTGAATGTTGGCATCAGCTACAACGGTGCTGGCACGGCGCCCTGGCTCTACAACGATGCCGAGTTGACGCCGATGCTGCTGGAATTTGAGGCCGAGCCGGAGGAGAACCTTGCCCGGCGGCGCGAGCTGGCCGCCGCGATGAACCGCCGTGCCCTGGCCAATGTGAACTTCCCGCTGACCGGGCAATTCTCCAGCCCTGCCGTCTGGCGCAGCGAACTTCAGGGCGTCATCGATTTCGGGCTGCCCGTGATGTGGAACATCCGCCGGGGCTGAATCCGCCCGACACGCGACAGAAAAGGACATCCACCTTGCCCCGCCACATCGCCTGCCTGTCTTATGATTTCGACACTTGGTCCGGCTTCGCCTCGCGCGGGCTGACCACGCCGACACCGGTCTCGCGCGGGGAGTTCGGAATCGTCGGCGCCGCGCGCATTCTCGATCTGCTCGGCAGCCATGACATCAAGGCGAGCTGGTACATCCCCGGCGTGGTCATCGAGACCTATCCGGAGGCCTGTGCCCGCGTGGTGGAGGAGGGGCATGAGGTCGGCCATCACGGCTGGAGCCACGTGCCACCGGCCGAACTCCCCGCCGAGGTGGAGGCCGAGGAGTTCGCCCGCGCCGTGGCGTCAATCGAACGCCTGACGGGGCGGAAGCCGGCAGGCTACCGTTCGCCCGCCTGGGATCTCAGCGATCGCACGATCGACCTTCTGGTCGAGCATGGCTGCCGCTACGACAGCAGCATGATGGGCCATGATTGCGAGCCCTATTTCGCACGGCGCGGCGACAAGGTGGCGGCGGACGCGCCGCTCGTCTTCGGGGAAACCACGGATCTCGTCGAGATCCCGATCAGCTGGTCGCTGGACGACCACCCACATTTCGAGTTCTTCCGCACCAAGGCCGGTGTGATGCCGGGTCTCGCCAATGCCAACGCCGTGCTGGAGAACTGGCTGGCCGATTTCGAGTACATGTGCCGGACCAGCGAATGGGGCGCGATGGTGTACACCTTCCATCCCTATGTCAGCGGGCGCGGGCATCGCATGATGATGATGGAGAAGCTGATCGACGGCCTCGCGCGCATGGGCGCGGAGTTCCTGACGCTGGAACAGGTGGAGCAGGAGTTCCGCGCGAGGCAGACGCCTTGAACGCGGCGGTGCCAGGCCGTTTCGCCGGCCGCGCTGTCATCGTGACGGGAGCGGCGGGCGGCATCGGCGCCGCCACGGCCCGCCGCCTCGCCAGCGAAGGTGCGCAGGTCCTGGTCGCCGACCGGTCGACGGGTGTCGCCGCCACGGCGCGAGAGATCGCCGGCGCCGCGCTGGTGCTGGATGTCAATGAGAAAGGCGCGGGAGAGAGGCTCGCCGCGGCGGCGCTCAAAGCCTTCGGGCGGATCGATGTGCTGGTCAACAATGCGGGAATCGGCGGCAGCAGGACCCTGGCCGAATCGGATGACGACCTCATCGACCGGTTCGTGGACACCAATCTCAAGGCGGTGCTGCGCGTGACGCGGGATTGCCTGCCGCATCTGACGCGCCCCGGCGGTCGCATCGTGAATATCTCGTCGATCTTCGGATTGGTGGGCTATCCGGGAACGGCCGCCTATGCCGCGGCCAAGGCCGGAGTGGCACAGCTCACGCGGCAATTGGCCTGCGACCTGGGGCCCGAAGGTATCCTGGTCAATGCTGTCGCCCCTGGCGTGATCGAGACGGCGATGACCGCCAATCACCTGACAAATCCCCGTTACATCGCCAACATGCTGGCGCCAACACCGCTGCGCCGCAGCGGCAGGCCGGAGGAGATCGCTTCGGCGGTCGCCTTCCTGGCGTCCGATGACGCGTCCTTTGTGACGGGTCAGGTGCTGGTGGTGGATGGCGGCTGGCTCACATCCCGCGCTTCGCCCGCGCCTGAAGGATTTCATCCATGAAGCGCCGCACGTTCCTGGCCACCGGCACCGCCACACTGGCGGCGCCCGCGCTCGGCCTCGCACAGCAGAATCAGGTGCTGCGCTTCATTCCCCAGACGGATCTCAGCATCCTCGATCCGATCTTCGCCCAGGCCTATGCGACGCGGAACCATGGCTACATGGTCTTCGACATGCTTTATGGCCAGGACAGCGAATACCGCACCGCACCACAGATGGTGGAAGGCCATGTCACCGAGCAGGATGGGCTGCTCTGGCGCCTCATGCTGCGCGACGGACTGAAATGGCATGATGGGGAGCGGGTGCTGGCGCGCGACTGCGTGGCGAGCATTCGCCGCTGGGGCCGGCGCGATCCGTTCGGCCAGGCGCTGCTGGCCGCCACGGAGGAACTGTCGGCGCCGGATGACAAAACCATCCGGTTTCGCCTGAGGCGGCCCTTTCCGCTGCTGCCGGAGGCACTCGGCAAGTTGCCGCCGCTGCTGCCGGTGATGATGCCGGAGCGGCTGGCCGAAACGGACCCCTTCACGCAAGTCACGGAGATGGTCGGCTCCGGCCCGTTCCGGTTCCTGCCCGACGAGCGCATCTCCGGCGCTCGCGTCGCCTATGAGCGGTTCCGCGACTATGTGCCGCGCCCCTCCGGCACAGCCTCGGGCACGGCGGGTCCCAAGGTGGTGCATGTGGACCGCGTGGAATGGACGGTGATCCCCGAGCCCTCCACCGCCGTCGGAGCGTTGCGCTCGGGCGAGCAGGACTGGCTGGAATTTACCGCCAACGACATGATCCCGCTGTTGCGCGGGGCACGCGGCGTCAAGGTCGCGGTGCAGGATCAGGCGGGCATGATGTGTTTCATGCGGCTGAACCACCTGCACCCACCCTTCAACAATCCGGCGATTCGCCGCGCCCTGCTCGGCGCCTTTAACCAGGCGGATTACATGATGGCCGTGGCGGGCGAAGACCGCGCCATGTGGCATGCTCCCGTCGGGTTCTTCACGCCCGGCATGCCGATGGCGAGCGCCAAAGGCATGGAGGCCTTTCCGTCCACACCCGACTTTGACGCGGTGAAGCGCGCGTTGGGGGAAGCTGGCTACAAGGGAGAAACAGTGGTGCTGCTGGGGGCGACCGACCCCGCCTTCATTCAGGGCCTCAGCGAGGTAGCAGCAGACATGCTGCGCCGATGCGGCATGAATGTCGATTACCAGCTATCCGACTGGGGCACGCTGACGGCGCGCCGTTCCAGCCGGGAGCCGGTGGGGAAGGGTGGTTGGAGCTGCTACATGACGGCCATGACCGGTATCGACCTCGCCAACCCTGCGCTGCATGCGGCGCTGCGCGGCAATGGCCCCGACGCCATGGCCGGCTGGCCAGACCTGCCGCAGATCGAGGCGCTGGTCGGTGAATGGTTCGCGGCGCCGGGACTGGAGGCGCAGCAACACGTTGCAGAGCGACTGCAGGCGCAGGCCTTCCAAGATGTTCCCTATGTCCCGGCCGGGCAATTTCTCCAGGCGGCAGCCTATCGCGCGGGGCTGGAGGGCATCCTGCCGGGCTTTCCGGTGTTCTGGAACCTTCGCAAGGCAGGTTGAGCCGGCCGTGGAGGCTGCGGATCGCCAAGCGCCTCCTGGCTTGGCGGCTTCCCGAGCGTCACCGGGCCAGGGTGCCGACATCCCAGGCCCGAAAATCCGTGAGGCCGGGCCGCTTGCCCGCCTGGGGGTCACGCCTCAACTCCACGTCTGGAACGGGTCCGGTAGGCTGGTCCAGGTGTCCGTTCCGCCCGCTGTTCGCCATCCGTCGGCAGGCAGGCCTCGGGCGTCTGACGCAGGGAGCCTCGTCCATGTCGAGGCCGATGAAGACAATCTCCTGCCGTCGGTGGCCATAGGGTTCTGCCCCATCGCGCAGCACCCCGGCACGCCATGCGGGATCGCCCGGCCAGCGATGACCCGGCACCGCGGCAAACAAACGTCGTGCAGGCGGCATCGTGCCCACGGACATGGCCTCGGATGTCGCCGGCGAGTTGCCGAACCGCGACGCCATCCTGGGCATGCACCCAATCCGCGGTATCGCGCCTCTTGAAGACGTCCCGGAAACCGTCTGTTTCCTCGTCGGACCTCTCGCGGGCTACATCACGGGCGAGACCCTGAACATCGCCATTGGCCTCGGGATCTGAGAGCCGAGAACCGGACCACTCGGTGGATCGTCACGCGATCTGCCAGGCCGCAGCCGTCAGGACCGCGGCTGCGGCCACCTGACACCCAGGGTAAGAGTTGCGCTGCCGCATTGGTGAGGCTGGCGCTCCTCGTCGCCGATCACGGTCGGCTGTGCTGGAGCTGACATCGCCGTGCCGGACACCGCATCCGAACGGCGGCATTCGGATCGTGAGGCGATCGTCACGTACCCTTCGGGATCGCGGCGGCATCGCCTCCTGGCAGCGCAGGAAAGCGGCGGCTGAGAAAGGCGGAGCCATGGAGGCCGAAGCGCCAGGGCGTCTCGCTTCCCCGGGAAATGCCGATCCGTGGCCCGCTGATCACCGGCACCTCCTCTTGCGCGGCAAGGATCGAGAAGGGTGGTTCGCGCAGGGGATGACCGTCCAATGCTCCTGTGATGCCCAGCGCCTGGCTCAGTCGCCCTGGGCCACTGCAAAGCAGCTTCAACGCCGTGACGCCGCGTCGCCGCTGCATCAGTTCGATACCTGCCAGGGGCTGCAATGCCCGGACCAGGACCGCGCTGCCGCGCGGCTCGGTGCCACAGACGAAATTCAGGCACCAATGCAGGCCGTAGGACCGATACACATACGCATGGCCTGGCGGGCCGAACATCGAAGCGTTGCGCGCTGTCCGTCCGCCATAGCTGTGCGACGCCGGGTCTTCATGATCGTAAGCTTCCGTTTCAACGATCAAGCCGCCGGCGCCGTCCACCAACAGGGTGGTGCCGATCAGATCCCGGGCCACACTGAATACGGGGCGGGCGAAGAAGGCACGAGAAATACCAGTCAAGCCTATCTTACCTCCCGATCCAAGCGAACCCGAGCGGGCACCAAGCAGTTGATCCATGTCCCTGACCCGAGCGACACGATGCTGCGCCGAATCTCTGGCGGATGGCGAGCCGGGCAGCGACGCACTCCATACCTGCCGCATGTTCTCATGCTGGCGAAAGGGTGAAGCTGAGCGAGCGGATCAAAGCGTGCAACCGGACCGAACCATGGTCCTCATTCGGAAATTCCACGAATTCAGAAGCAAGTCCCGCGTCCCGAAGCGAGGCCGCCAGGGCCCGGGCGTTGCTGATCATCCGCCGCCCGGCGCGTAGCGCTCCGCGCGGACCATCGCCGCACTCTTCCAACCCCCCGACCGTCACCAGCAGCCGGGTGTCGATGGCCGCGGCCGGCGGATTTGCGGTGAAATGGCGGGCCGCCTCGATCATCCTGCCCTCACCCCACCACAAGGATGGGCTGGCGGCGACGAGACGGTGGAACAGGCCTGGGCGGCTGAACAATGCGTGCAACGCGAAAAGGCCGCCCAGCGAGTGGCCGAACAGCGCCAGCCTCCCCGGATCCACGGGATAGCGGCGAGCCAGCTCGGGCAGCAGCGCCCTCTCGATGAAGCGAAGGAAAGCACCTCCGCCGGGATGATCTCCAGGAATGCCGGAAGGCGGCGCGTAGTCGCGCATGCGGGCCGGCGGGTCGTAGGCAGCGTCCCCCGGATGGCCGAGGCCCAGGATAAGGGCCGGGAGGGGGCGAGCCGAGGTGGTTCGCCACCTTAAGGCGCGGTAAGCATCCACCGCCGTGGCAAAGCCCGCATTGGCATCCAGGATCATGAGCACCGGATAGCCCTCGGGCGGCGGCGGCTCCTCAGGCCAGGCGAGATAGATACGATGCGAGTGCATCGGATGTGATCCGGCCGGCATGTCCCACCACGCGGTGTTCGGCAGCTTGACGGAGGAAGGTGGCATCAGGAACTCAAGTAAAGCTTTGATTCATGCTCAACATCAGCAGTGCCGCGGCCAGCCTGGGGATGGCTGCGGGACGGTAGCATAGCAGCATCGCGATCAGCATGGCGTCCACGCTCAGGATGCCGAACCAGAGCAGCAACCCGTTTCCCCAACCCTCCATGCCGACGAGGCGATACAGGACGGCGGCCAGCAACAGGAACCCGGCGCAGAGGAAAACCCTTCGGCGGCAGGTTGAGATGCTCCGTCGGTGGAGCACCTGTTCCTGGTGCCGCTCCATGCTCAGACACAGAGCGGTGAATCCGGTGAACGTCAAGGCGAAGGCCGGGATCAAGGCAGGCCGGCCGTTTCCCGTGCAGGCCGCACGGAGCCGTCGCGTTGGCGTTTCTGCTTCGCAAGGGCGGGCGCGGGTTGCCGTCCTGTTCTCCAGGACAGCATCGCCAGCACCGCGCCGCAACCCAGCAGACCCAGGCCAGCAGACCCAGGTCGAACCCCGCCCGCACGATATCGCCGCCGAGCATCGTGGCCAGGAGGTGGCGCTGGGTGAGGAACGCATTCGCGACCGGCAGGAGCATGAACGCCACGCCTCCAATGGCGAACTGATCCGCCCAGGCGCGTTGCCTTGAGCGCAACAGCGGATGCAGGAAGCAAAGACTCCAGGCGATGACGAAGAGGTGCACCTCCCACTCCGCCCGCCGGGGCATGTCGAGCGGCAAGGCCCGGCTCGCCCAGAAGAAGACCGCCATCGAGAGCGGCAGACCTGCGATCACGGCGATGTTCAGATGCTCGGCCAGGCGGGTGCCGAAGCCGGTGCGTCCGCTACGAGCCGCCTGCTGCCGTTGCTTCACCGTCCAAAGCAGGCAGCCGGTGGCCACCATCAGCGTGCCGGCCAGGCCGGAAAGCACGAACAGCGTGCGCAGGAGCGGACCGGCGAAGCGGCCGATGTGCAGGCCGTACATCACGCCTCGAACCTCCGCCGCCGGGCGGATGCTGTTGCTGCCCTGGAGCAGGGCGCCGGTTACGCCGTCAAAGGCCAGGCTTTGCGGATTGTAGGAGATGCGCTCGGAAGCGAGGCGGATGATCTGGATGGTGGCCCTGGCATCGCCCGGGTTGGTCACGACGATGCGGCCGATCCTGCTGCCGGGCCAGTGCCGCTGCGCTTCATCCAGCAGCGGAGCGATGTTCACCAGCGGCTGATGCACGCCGGAGCGTGGGCGAGGAGGCGCATTGCCGAACGCCTCGGTGTTGAAGGCGGCGCGCTGTCCGGGATAGACACGTTCGATGCCCCACGGCCTGACCATCAGCATGAACAGCACCAGGCCCGTATAGGTGATCATGAGATGATAGGGCAGGGCCAGCACGGCGCAGATGTTGTGCCCGTCCAGCCAGGAACGCTGGCCCTTGCCGGGGCGGAAGGTGAAGACATCGGCGAAGATGCGCCGGTGCGTGATGATGCCGCTGATGATGGCGACCAGCATGAACATGGTGCAGACACTCATGATCCAGGGTCCCCACAGCACACCAACGTAGTGAAGCTGGAAGTGGAAGCGGTAGAAGAACTCACCGCCCACCGTATCGCGCGTTGCAACACGTTGGCCGGTATCGGCATCCAGGACCGCGTCGCGGAAGCGTCGCCCGGCGGCGGCCGGGTCACGCCTGAAGACGCGGGTCGTCGTCTCCCTTCCATCCGGCAGCGTGATGAACCAACTCGGTGAGTCTGGCGCCAGGGCTTGCATGGCGGCCATGGCCACCTCTGCATTCCTTGGTCCCGATCGGGAAAGCGACAGTTCCGGCCGCATCCAGTAGGAAATCTCGGGCCGCAGGTAAGCGGCGGTGCCGGTGAGAAAAACGGCAAACAGCACCCATCCGACCAGCAGCCCCGACCAAGTGTGCAGCCAGGCCATGGATTGGCGAAAGCCATCCTTCACGGTGAACGTCCCTGCAGAAGGGCAAGTGCCAGCGCCAGTGCCACAGCCACGGCCGGCAAGCCCGCCCAGGCGCGCAGCACGCCGGGGGCGGCGAAGGCCCAGACAATTGCGGCCGCGTAGATGGCGAAGCTCGCCATGGTGGCGGTCAGCACCGCCTCCGAGCGCGGCAAAGGCAACCCGATGGACAGCGTCATGGTGAACAAGGCCGCCAGCGTGTAGCCACCGCCGATGCCGGCCAGCAGCCGCATCAGGATGCCGGCACGCCGCCGCGCCAAGGCACCCGGCCTGCACCAGATGCGGAGGGCGCCGAAGTTGGCGGGAATGCCAGGCATCGTTGGATCAGATCCCGTGCCGGATGAAGTCGGTGACGGCGCAGCCAGAACGGCAGCGGCGGCCGCGGGAAAAGCAGCTGTTCTCAAGCCGTGGGCCGGCCTGGTTGGTCACGTTGGCCCGGCGCCGCCCTCCGGCACGGTGTTGTGCAGCCGGGCGGAAACGATCTGGCGCGGCACACCGCGACTGGGCTAGCCCTGCACGGATCCGGAAAGGTTCATGCGCCGTGTTGTAAGCTGCCCTGAACCATCCGGAAGCATCCAAGATCATCTGAAACTGAGATGCATTCGCATTATTGACTCAGTAGATCGGGACGGCTCATCCTGCAAGGGACGCCGTTCGCACCTGCGGCCCGCGGCGACAGCGGCCGGCCCGGCTCCGCACCGGATCATTCCGCCGGAGCCGGATGCCCAAGGTTCAGCGCTCAATCACGCTGGCGCACCGCGGACGGAAAGGGTCAGAGCGCCACGAGCAGCAGCAGGGCCGCACAGACAAGGCAGGGGACGCCGGCGACAGCATGGAAGAGCATGCCGCTGAGAAGCGAGCCGACCACCATGCCCAGGCCTTGCGCCGGGCCCAAGGTGCCGGCGGCCGTGCCCTTTTCATGCGGCCTGACAGCATTGGCCGCCATGGCCGAGAAGGCCAGGACGATGCATCCCATGCCGGAGGCCGCCACGAAGCAGGCGGCCCACAGACCGGGGGACGCTGGCAGCCAGGGACACCGCGACGAAGCCGAATGCCGACACGGTGCCGCCGATGCGAATCAACCGCGAGGGAAGCCAGCCCAGGCGCCGCACCAGCATCTGCGACACGAGCAACGCCACGCCTACCAGGATCGGGGCGACGCCGGCGGCCTGCGCCGCCTCGGCAGGGGGAAGTTCCAGGTGCTGCAAAACGAAGAAGCCCACCATCATCTGCGCGTTGGCGACGCAGAGCATGGCCAAAGGCCGTCACCATGGGGCGTCGCAGGCGATGCTCATTCCACCGCAGCGTCGTGGCGGGACGGCGTGCCGCGGGCACCGGCCGCGGAAGTCCAAGCCAGACGGCCGTCGGCGCCAGCACCGGCAGCAACGCCGTGGCGTAGAGCGGCAGGCTGAGGCCCCACGGCGCCAGCAGCGCCGGGATGGCCGGCCCGAGTACCAGTCCCAGCGCGCCTGCCGATCCCGGCAAGGCCATGGCCTCCATCCGCTGATCCGGCGGCACGTGGTCCGCCACCAGGGCCGCGCCGGTGGATGGAACGGCCGCGTAGAAGGTGCCCATCGCGCCTCGCCCGATCATCAGGCCCAAGAACACCAGCCAAGCCGGCGGCAGCCATCACAGCGCCAGATGCACGAGGTCCGAGAACAGCAGGTAGGCGCAGGCGAAGCCGGCCAGGCCGGTCAACAGCACCGGCCGGCGGCCGAGCCTGTGGCTGGCAGTGCCCCAGGGCCGCGCCATCAGCATCCACAGCACGCCGGATACCATCATCGTAGGCCGAACTGCCATGGGGCAAGGCCGAGCACCTGCAGCACCGGGCCGGCCAGGGCGACGAAGGCCATCATGGGCATGCTGCAGGCCATCACATCCGCCAGGAGAGGCAGCAGGTTGAGGGGGCGGGCACACTCATTGCCGGGATCTCCTGGTGGTGCCGCGCGCGGGGAATTTCACCTTGGCCTCAGCCTCGCAGCGTGGCGCCACCATCGACGTAGAGATCGGCCATGGTGACGTGGCCGGCGCGATCGGAGAGCAGAAAGGCGACGGCGTCGGCGATGTCCTCCGGCGTCGCCAGCTTCCGCAGCGGGATGCCGGTCTTGTACTGCTCCGGAATGCCGGCGACGACGTGCACCGCGCCATCCGCATCCGCCCACATGCCTGTCTGCATCGGCGTCAGGGTGGAGCCGGGCGCGACGATGTTGCAGCGGATGCCGTAGGGGGCGAGTTCCAGTCCCAGGCAGCGGGTGAACATGGTGGCCGCCGCCTTGGACGCGGCGTAGGGCGCCATGGCGTGGCGCGGAATGCCCGCCGCATTGGAACTGACCACCACGATGGAGCCCGAGCGGCGCGGCGCCATCACCCGTGCCAGGGCACGGCCCAGGTGAAACACGCCGTCGGCGTTGACGGCGAAGGTCCGGCGCCATTCGGCATCCCCCGTCTCGGCCACCGGATGGTTTGCCAGCACGCCGGCCAGGCTGACGCCGCAGCCGATCGGCCCGTTTTCGGCCTCGATCCGGGAAACCAGCGCATCCACCGCGGCGCTGTCCGTCACGTCCAGCCGCTCGGCCCGCAAGCCGGGCAGGGAAGGGAGGGTGGCGATGTCGAGGTCGGTGGCCACCACCCGCATGCCTTCCTCGGACAGCAGCCGGACCGTCGCCTGCCCGATGCCTCCCGCCGCGCCCGTCACCAGGACCAGCTTGCCGCGCAATCCGCTGGGTCGCATCAATGCTCTTCCATGTCGAACGCCGCCAAGCGGGCGGCCAGGAATGGCGCGATCTGCGCTGTTGCCGCGGCGCCCGTCAGCTCCGCATGATGGGCGGCGACATCCACCACCTCCACCGCGGCCGCGTAGGGGTGCCACAGGGCGGGCGAGATGGCGCTGGTGGCATGCTGCGCGGCGGCATGGAAATGCGTGATGACGCCGTCATAGCGTTCGTGCTCGTGCCGGCGAACCAGCCTATTGTTGCCGCGCACGACCCGCACCACGCCGTCCAGCGCCGATTCCAGAAGCTGCCCGAGCGGATTGTTCTCCGCGCGCAGGAAGGCCAGCACGGCTTCCCGCGTCAAGGGCACCGTGTCCCGCAGTCTTTCCGGATCGTGGCCGCCGATGGCCAGCAGCGCGCGGTAGGGGGCGTGGTCCGCCGGCTCCTCCTGCTGCCGCCAGACCTCGCTCGGATAGGAATCGAGCATGGCGAGCACGCCGACGCGCCGGCCGAGCGCCCGCAGCCGCACCGCCATGGCGTGGGCGATGATGCCCCCGACCGACCAGCCCAGCAGGTGAACAACGCCGTGCGGCCAGATCGCGTCGATGCGCCGCGCATAATTTTCCGCCAGCGCATCCAGGCTTTCCGCCGTGGCCACGCCGTCCGCCAGGGCTGGCGCCTGGAGGCCGTAGACGGTGCGACGAGGCGACAGCGCCCGTGCCAAGCCGCCATAGCACCAGGAGATGCCGCCCGCCGGATGCACGGCGAAGAGCGGCGCCAGTTCCTCGTCTCCCTGCTGCAGCCGCACGATCGGTCCCAGGCCGCTGTCGCTGACTGGACTGTCCTTCAGCAGCGCGGCGAGCCGCTCCACCGACGGATGCTCGAACAGGGTGCCGAGCCCCGGATCCCATCCAAAGATCTCCCGCACCCGCAGCATCAACTCAACTGCCAGCAGCGAGTGGCCACCGAGGGCGAAGAAATCATCCTCGGCGCCGATGCCGTCCACCCCCAGCACCTCCGAGAACAGGTCGGCGACACGGCGCTCCGTTTCATCCGATGCAATACGTCCGGTTGCGGCGGACCGATTCGGTTCCGGCAGCGCTGCGCGGTCCAGCTTGCCGCTGCCATTCACCGGCAGGGCCGCGAGTGTGACAAAGGCGCAAGGCAGCATGGCGTCCGGCAGGCGCGCCGCCGCATGCGCGCGCAGTGCGGCCGCGTCGAAGCCTTTGCCGGGAACCACATAGGCGACGAGGCGCTGATCGCCCGGCCTGTCCTCGCGGAGGATCACCCGGGCCTGACGCAGCCCGGCATAGCCGGCGAGCGCCGTCTCCACCTCGCCCAGCTCGATGCGCTGGCCGCGGATCTTCACCTGCTGGTCGGCCCGCCCGAGAAACACCACCGCGCCATCGGTCCGACGGCGGGCCAGGTCGCCGGTGCGGTAGATCCGTTCCCCGGCGCGAAACGGGCTGCGGAGAAAGGCGCGCGCCGTCAGCTCCGGCTGCCCCAGATAGCCCCGCGCCAGTTGCACGCCGCCCAGGTAGAGCTCGCCGGTGACACCGGGCGGAACCGGGCGCAGTGCCTCATCCAGAACGTAAAGCTGCGTGTTCCACACGGGATGGCCGATCGGCACAGGCCGGCTCCGGTCCTCCCGCGCCGCCGGCCAAGCGCTGACGTCCACCGCCGCCTCGGTGGGTCCGTAAAGGTTGTGCAGCTCGGCCGTGATCCGGGAATGAAAACGGTCCCGCAGATCCGCCGTCAGCTCCTCGCCGCTGCAGAAGACGTGGCGCAGCGCCAGGCCGGCGGAGGCAGGTTCCGCCAGGAAGGCGGCCAGCATGGACGGTACGAAATGCGCCGTGGTGACGCGGGCGCCGCGCAGCAGCGCCGCCAGCGCCGCCGGATCCTTGTGGGCGCCGGGCGGTGCCACGACCAGCGTGCCGCCGCACAGGAAGGCCAGAAAGAATTCCCATACGGACACGTCGAAGGTCGCTGGCGTTTTCTGCAGGATCCGGTCCCCCGGCCCGAAGCCGTAATGCTCCCGCATCCATTCCAGCCGGTTGACGATGGCACGGTGCTCGATGGCGACGCCCTTGGGCGCGCCGGTGGAGCCGGAAGTATAGAGAACATAGGCGAGATCGTCCGGCGCCGGACTGTCCGGCGGGGCGCCGCCCTCCAGCGGCCAGTCGCGCGGTGCCAGCACCGGGATGCCCCCCGGCAGCGGTTCCTCCGCCAGCGCCAGCACGGGTGCGGCGTCCTCCAGGATGCGCAGGATGCGTGCCGTCGGATGCGTGGCGTCGAGGGGCAGGTAGGCGGCGCCCGTGCGGATCACAGCCAGCAACGCCACCACCAGTTCGACGGATCGCTCCAGCGCCACGGCGACGATGCGGCCGCGCCGGGCGCCGCGTGCCTGCAGCGCGGCGGCCAGCGCGGCGGTGCGCGCATCCAGCGCCGCGTAGCTCAGCACCGTGCCGTTGAACTCCAGCGCCGGGACTTCCGGCCGGGCTGCCATCCGGGCGGCGAGCAGCGTCGCCAGGCTCGTTCCCGGTATCGGGTGGCTGGTGGCATTCCATGCATTCAGCAGCCATCGCGTCTCGGTGGGCGTGGCGGTGGGAACGACGGACAATCGCTCCGCCGCCAGCGCCGCGCGGATAAAGCAGGGCAGGCGGCTCGCATGCGCCGCGAGATCGGCGGCCTCGTAGAGGCCGGGATTGGCCTCGATCTCCAGGCGCAGCCCGGCGGCGCCGGGATCGCCGCGAAAGGTCAGGGTAATGTCGTCCACGGGACCGGTGCCGAGCACGTGCCGCGTGGCCTGCAGCCCGGCGAGGATCGGCTGGCCGTCGAACGGCAGCAGGTTCACCAAAGCTCCGTAAAGCCGGCGTCCGGCCCCCAGCAGCCCGAGATCCCTCCGCAACTGTTCCCCACGGTATCGCCCATGGCGGCGGCCGCGCAGCAAGGTTCCGGCGGCCTGGGCCAGAAAGCCCGCCAGCGGCGCGTCCTCATCCGGCGTGAGGCGGAACGGCACCACGTTCATCAGCGTGCAGGCCACGCGGGCCGCCGGGCTGCCGAGACGCCCCATGAGGGCGACGCCGATCGAGACATCGGCCGTGCCGGCGTGGCGGCGCACATAGGCCGCCACGAGGGCTGCCACTAGGTCCGGCCAGGGCAGGCGGTTCGCCGCGGCGGCCGTGCGCAACGCCGCGGCGAGATCCTCATGCAGCAGAACGGAATGACGCAGAGCCTGCCGGCCGGTAACGGCGCGGCCGGAAGCCAGGCCGGCAACCTCGGCAAGTCCTTCCATGGCCTGACGCCAGTATTCCGCATCCTTCTGCTTCTGCGCGCCGTCGCGGTAGGCGGCATCCTCCGCCAGGGCGACGTCGAAGCCGGCCAGCGGCGGGCCGGCGATGCCCCGACCCAGCGCGGCGGCGTAGAGGCTTGCCACGCGCCGCACCATCAGGTCGGTACCGAACGCGTCCAGCGCCAGGTGATGCGCGCGCTGGTACCAGAGATGGCGGACGGGCCCGAGCACATAAAGACACTGCGCCGCCAGGGCATGCCTCGCCGGGTCCGGAGGCCTTGCCATGTCCGCCGCCATGGCGGCCCGTGCGGCCCCTTCCGGATCGGGTTCGGTGGAAAGATCGATGACCTGCAACCAGGGGCGGCGGGCCTCCTCCACCCATTGCACCGGGGTGCCGCCATGGTCCCCGATCCGCAGCGCCAGCGCATCCGCCTCCGACACGGCGCCATTCACCGCGCGGGAAAAGGCCGCCACATCCAGCGGGCCGGCGAGGTCGATGTACTGGCCGGTGTTGAAAATCGGATTCGCGGGATCGAGTTGCTGGGCGAACCAGAGCCCCGCCTGCGCCTCCGTCAGGGGAACCGGACGGGCGGTCGGCGGGCTCATGCGCGGGACTGGCTGCGATCGATGATGGCCCACCAGGCGTTCAGCGTCAGCCGCTCGGCGAATTCGGAGAAATCGAGGCCGAGGCCGGCCTCGTTCCACTGCACCAGCAGGTTCATCGCCCGCATGGAATCCAGGCCGAGGTCGATCAGGTTGTCGTCTCCGCCGATGTCCTCCGGTGCCTCGTGGATCATCGCCGCGATGTCGGTGCGCATGCGGTCCCGCGTCAGCATCACAGGACGGCCAGAAGCTGCGCGGTTGTCATCGGAACCGCGCAGGTTCCGGCGACGTAGTCGAGCGCCGACATGTGCTTCGCCCGCGAGAAATCGGCCACCGCGTCGGCAGCGAAGAAGGGCTCGATGTCGCGCATGAAGGCGTCGGCCGCCGTGAGCGCGCAGCCGATATGGGCGTAGATGCCGCAGACCACCAGCTGGTCCCGCCCACGCACCCGCATCAGCGTTTCCAGGTTGCTGCGCTGGAAGGCGCTGTAGCGATGCTTCGTCAGGACAAGGTCGCCGCTGGCGGGCGCCAGCTCTTCCAGGATCGGCTGGTGCTCGGGCGCGGCTGACATACCAGGTCCCCAGAGATCGGCCTGCAGGCCGCGGTCGCGCCGGTCCTGGTTGCCCTGCTGCGCCGTGTAGAACACCGGAATGCCCTGCGAACGCCCATGCCGCAGCAGGGCAGCGATGTTGCGCACCACCGTTCGCATGGGCTCGGCATCCCGGGCGTAGGGCCGCACGAAATAATGCTGCATGTCGTGCACCAGCAGCGCCGCGCGGTTGCGCTGCACGACCCAGGGGGCGCGGGGTGCTGGCAGTTCCGTGGCGGCCGGCAGCGCATAGGAGGGAATGGTGGGCAGGCCCTTGGCGATCATGCTGGCGAACTCTTGTGCGGATAGCTGTTTAGCGTTGTTGCAGGAACTGGTCGCGCAGGCGCGCGCGCAGCTCCTTCCGGCTGATCTTGCCCGCGGCGGTGGTGGCGAACGCTTCCACGAACACGATCTGATCCGGCACCTTGAACTCGGCGATGCCGCGCTGCCGCATCCAGTGCTTCAGCACCGCAGCCCTTGTCTTTTCTCCCTGGGCGATAACGAAGGCGCAGGACCGCTCGCCGAGATAGGGATCAGGGATGGACACGATGGCGGCGTCGAACACACCGGGATGCGCGAGGAGGTGGTTCTCGACCTCCTCGGCCGAGATCTTCTCGCCGGCCCGGTTGATGTGGTCGCCCGCCCGGCCCCGGACTTCGAGGTAACCGCCCGGCAGCCGGCGGACGATGTCGCCCGTGCGGTAGAAGCCATCCTCGGTGAAGGACCGGGCATTGGCGGCATCGTCGTTGTGATAGTTCCGGATGGTGTAGGGACCGCGTGTCAGCAGATGGCCAGGCTGCCCCTCAGGAACAGGGTTTCCCCCATCGTCGAGCACCAGCACCTCGTCATCCGGACTGATCGGGCGCCCCTGGGTCGAGACGATGATCTCCTCCGGATCGTCCTGGCGCGTGTAGTTCACCAGGCCTTCCGCCATGCCGAACACCTGCTGCAGCTGGCAGCCCAGAACCGGCCGCACGCGGCGCGCGGCCTCTTCCGCGAATTTGGCCCCGCCGACCAGCAGCACGTCCAGACTGGACAGATCCTCCCCCCGTCCCGGGGCCGCCTGCATCCACAACAAGGCCAAGGGCGGCACCAGCCCGGTGATGGTGACCTTTTCCCGCTCGATCAGCGGGAAGGCCACATCGGGGCTGGGGGAAGGGCTAAGCACCACTTTCGCGCCGGCATGCAACGCGCCGATATGGCCCGGCGAGGACATCGGGAAATTATGCGCCGCTGGCAGCGCCACCAGAAAGACGCTGTTCTCCGTCACGCCGCAGATCTCGTTGCTGGCCCGGCAGGAGTAAAGGTAATCGTCATGCGTGCGTGATATCAGCTTGGACAAGCCGGTGCTGCCGCCGGAGATCTGGATAAAGGCGACGTCCGACGGAGTGGCGTCTGGCGGCAGCACGGCTTCGCCGTGCTGTTCCGTGGCCAGCAGGATGAACTCCTCCGCATCACCGGAGGCGACCACCACGTGGCGGACAGCTGGCACCTCGGCCCGCAATGCGCGTGCCTGCTGACAATAGTCGAACCCGTCATGCCGTTCGGCGATGACGTAGCCGACGGCCTCCGACGTCCGGGCGAAATGCGCGATCTCGGTGATGCGGTGTGCCGGCAGCGCATAGAGCGGAACCATGCCGGCGCGGAACAGGCCGAACACCGCCGCGAAGAACTCTGCGATGTTGGGCAACTGAACCACCACCCGGTCGCCCGGCCGCAGGCCGGCCCGCAGAAAGCCCGCGGCCGCGGCCTCGGCGCGGGCGAGCAGCTCGGCATACGTCCAGCGCCGCTCCCGGTCGATGATGGCCTCGGCATCCGGCCGCTCAACCGCCTTCCTGCGCAGGAAGCCCGAAAAGGTTTCTCCGGTCCAGTAGCCCTTCTCGCGATAGCGCCGTGCGACATCCTCGGGCCAAGCCTGGCGCAGCGGGATCACGGACGCTGCTCCTGCATCTCGATGCCCAGGGCCTGGAGAAGGGCGCCGTACTTGGCAGCCGTCTCATCCGCTTCCGCCCATGGGTCGGAGCCCGGAACAATGCCTGCGCCCGCATAAAGCCGCGCGGTGTGTCCGGCGACCTCGGCGCAGCGGATGGAGACATACCAGGCGCCATCGCCCGCCGCATCGCACCAGCCCACGGCGCCGGCGTAGAAATCGCGCGCATAGGGCTCAATCTCGCGGATCAGCCGCGCCGCCATGTTCCGTGGCAGCCCGCAGATGGCCGGGGTGGGATGCAGCAGGGCGGCCAGTCCGGCTGCGTTGATCGATCCGTCCTTCAACTCGCCCTCGATGCGGGTGCCAAGATGCCACATGCTTCGCGTGCCCACCGGCATCATGCCCTGCGGCGCCGAGAGGCGCCGGCAATGGGGGGCCAGCGTGTCGAGGATGAAGTCGGCGACGATGGCATGCTCCCGCCGGTCTTTCTCGGAGCGGAGAAGACCGTCGGCGGCGGCGCGATCGGCCGCGGGCTCGGAGTGTCGCCGCGCCGAACCGGCGAGCGGGTGCGAGAGCACGCGCAGGCCCTGCTTGGCCACCAGCAGCTCCGGCGTCGCGCCAACCAGAACGCGCGGCGCGCCCCCGCGCGGTGGCAGCGGAACCAGGAAGCCGGTGATGGCGGGATCTGTTGCGAGGCGGGCGAGCAGGGCCAGCGGGTCGATCGGCGCATCGGCGGCGGCGACCAGGCTGCGCGACAGCACGATCTTGCTCAACTCCTCCGGCCGGCCTGCGCCCGCGGCCATGACGTCCAGCGCGCGGCGGACCGAGGCGGCGTAGCCCGCGGCGTCCGGCTCATGCCGGAGGCGCCATCGCAGCGCCGGGGGCGGGCCCGGCGGCGCGGCATCCCTTCGCCGCCGCGTCGCCCGTGGCTGCACCAGGTAATCCGCCTGCGTCGGCTCGAAGGGGAGGGCGCCGGCCAGCACGGCACCGGCATCAGCCCCGGCGAAGAAAGCCGCCACGCGCGCGCCCAGCGTGTCCGCAGGGCCCGCCGGCAGCACGGCGCGAAGACCTTCGCCCAGCAGCGTGCCAGCGGCGCCCTGGAGAACAACGGTCGTTTGCCCCTGGGCCGAGGCCTGCCGCGCCCGGGTTCCATCCGCTACGATGCTCACCGCCGTCATGCTCCGCTCAGAAGCGGATCATGCAGACGGTGTCACCGTTGGGATCGTCGACCGGCGGCTGGCCCCGGCCAGCACTGGGCGCCTTGTTGGTAACGTAAGCGATGCCGGTGGCAGGGTCCACGGCCACGGTGTTCGGATGGGATCCGGTCGCCAGGCTGTTCCGCACGACCAGGGTGGTGCCGTCGACGATGCTGACCGTGCCCGCGCCGCGGTTCGCCACCAGGATCGTGCCATTGCCGGGATGCAACGTGACGCCGAGGGCTCCCGCTCCCGTGGCGATGGACTTCACCACCGTGCCGGACTCCGCGTCCAGCACCGTCAGGGTGCCGGATTTCTGGTTGGCGACGAACAATCGATTCCTGGCCGCATCATAGGCGGCGTTGACGGGGCCCTCGCCACCCGAGGCGAAGCTGCGCTTCACCGCGCCGTCCGCGAGATCGACTGTGAGCACGTCGTTGGTCTTGAGCCGCGTGGCGAAGGCGCGGTTGCCCGTGCGGTCCAGCGCCAGGCCGGTCAGGCCTTCATCCAGACCCTTATCGAACACGGCGGCGACTTCGTTGCGCGCGCCGTCGATGACCCAGATGGCGCTGGGTTTCTCCCGGTAGCCATAGACGGAGACATAGGCCTTGTTCGCCTCCTCATCCACCAACACCTGGCGCACATGCGCGTCCTCGTCACGCGCGATGGTCGCGACGGTGCGCCCGGTCCTCAGGTCGATCGCCGAGACGCTGCCGGACCGCGTATTGGTGGTGTAGAGCGTGCCGGTGCTGTCATTGACGGCGAGGCCAAAGGCCGGCTGCGGCAGCGCGAGCCTGCCCTTCACGTCCAGCGTGCGCGGATCAAGGGCCAGGATCACGGCCTCATTGCCGCCGCGCGAACCTGCGGCGGCAACGTGCAGCAATCCCGTCGTGCGGCTCGCCACCAGCTCATACAACCCACCCGGCGCCAGCTTCACCTTGTGCTGCACCGCCGCTGCGGCCAGGGCAGGGCGCAACCATCCCGCGAAGGCCAGCGTCGCCGCCAGGCCGAGCCCATGGCGACGGGAGAGAACCATGCGTTCCGAGATCTGAGCCACGTCGTGTCCTTCTCGCGGGTTGTCGGCCGGGACCGGGAAGCGAGGGGCGGCAGGGAATCCGGCCGGCCACATGGCGCCCGGCAAGCCCTGCCAGCCAAGCGCCGCTTGGACGACCTGCCAACATTGCGAATCATTCGCAATATCAATTCTAGGATCGAGGGCGCGGAAGTCAAGTCGCGGCTGCCGCAGCGTCGTTTCGCCGGATGGTTCCGGCTTGATGGCAGACAGGCCGGGTCCGCCTAGGCGGATGGAGCTCCCGGCAACACGCCGTTCGCGGGCTGCTCGTTGTGCCGCGATTCCGGCAGACCGGTCGGCAGGCTGGCCAGCGAGACGGCGAGCACGGAGAGCAGCGCCAGCGCCAGACTGGGGATCAGCACCGCCCAGGGGGCGCGCTCGACATAGGGAATGCCTTCGGCCAGCACGAGTCCCCATTCCGGTGCTGGCGGGCGCGGCCCGAGGCCCAGGAAGCCGAGCGCCGCCAGCGCCAGGGCGATGCCGGGCAGCCGAAGCATGGCGTGCCGGAACACCGGCCCGATCACCGCCGGAAGCACGTAGCGGCTCATCAGCCGGAAGCGCCCCACGCCCAGGATCGGCGTGATCCGCACATGCGGCTGCGCCTTGACCTCCGTCACCAGGGCTGCGGTGTGGGCCGCCAGCGGTGCCCAGGCCACGGCGGCGACCGCGACGATGGCGCCGCCGGCGCTTGGCCCCAACACGGCGGACGCGACGAGGCCGGCGATCACGGGCGGGGTCGCCTTGGTGATTTCGATGGGCCCGGCCGCGGCGCGCGGGGCCAGTCCGATCAGCAGGCCCAGGCAAAGGGCCGCCATCACCACCGCCAGCGCCATGCCGATCGTGGACAGCGCACCATGCGCCACCCGGGCCAGCACGTCCCGCCCGGTGCCGTCGGCGCCGAGCGGCAGGTCCAGGCTCGGCGGCTGCAGCCGCAGGAATTCGGACCCGAACGGATCGCGGGGCCATCCGGCCACCACCAGCAGCACCAGCAGCGTCGCGGCGGTCACCGGAACAACCCAGCCCCACCTCGACCGGCGGTAGGCAGTGGCCGGGACCGGCAGGCTTCCGAGCCGCAACGCACGACCCAGCAGCACGGCGCGGACGATGTTGGCCAGGGCGCCCAGGAACACCGCGTTGAGCAGCAGGATCAGGATGCCGGTCTGCAGGGCCGGCAGGTCCTGCGCGGACGCCGCGCCGAGCGTGGCCCGCCCGATGCCGGGTATGGAGAAGACCTGCTCCACCGCGATGGCGCCGCCGGTCATGCCCACCATCACCATGCCGACCTGCGGCATTAAGCTGGGCAGGGTGCGCCGCAGAACGGCGCCGACGATCCTGAGGCGGGAAAATCCGGCAACGCTCCAGGTCGCGACCCATCGCTCACTGAAGGTGGCGGACAGCCCGTCCGCGAACAGCCGGCCCAGCAACCCGCCCGCCGGCAGACCGAGCGCCAGCGCCGGCAACAGGGCGTATTCCATGCCGCGCCACCCATAGGGGGGAAGCCAGCGCAGCCAGACGGCGAACACCACGAGCAGAACCGAGGCCAGCAGGAAATCGGGCAAGGCGGTCAGCGCCGCCCCGAGGGCGCCGCCGGACCGGGTCGGCCGCCCCTGCAGCCCGCGGCGGATCGTCGGCAGGCACAGCAACGCCGTGATCGCGGCCGCGACGCCGAAGGCACAGGCCATCAGTGTCAGCGACACCTGCGCGGCCTGCAGCATGCCGGGCAGCACCGGAGCCCCCGAGATCCAGGACGTGCCGGCGTCGCCCTGCAGCAGCCCGCCGAACCAGAGCCGGAGCTTCTCGAACGGTCCGGCATCGAGGCCGAGCTGCGCCCGGATCGACGCCAGCGCTTCCGGCGTGGCCTCCTGGTCGCCGGAGCGGGCGCGCAGGATGCTCAGGGCGGGATCCCGGCCCGACAGCCAGGGCAGGAGCCCGACCAGGACAAGCACGCCGAGAAGGGTGACGCCGCGCGACAAGGTGGGCAGGAAGGGATCGATGCGTCCCCGGCGGCGTTTCATCGCCCTTGTCGTCTCAGCGCGCGGCAGGGCGCAGCACGGTGCGCTCGGTGATCAGGGCGCGTTCCCGTGGGTCCCTTTCCGCACCGAAAACATGGGCTGTCTCGCCCTGGATCACCCGCTCGTGCAGCATCGGGATGGCGGCGCCGGTTGCCAGGATGGCGGCCTCGGCGTCGATGATGGCTTGGCGGCGTTCCGGTCCAGCCGGCGCCGCGGCGGCCCGGGTCAGTGCCTGATCGACCTGCGGATCGCAGAGCTGCGCGATGTTGAAGGAGCCAATGCAGGAGAAGTCGCTGAACATGTACGCCACCGGGTCACCTGAATCGAGCACCGTGGCGCGCGACAGGATGAAGACGTCGAACCGCCCGGCCAGCGCATCGGCCTCGATATGCGCGTATTGCCGCACCTCCTGCCGCACCTTGAAGCCGGCGCGGATCAGTTGCTGTTCCACCAGCACGGCGACCTCGGGAAGCTCCGCGCGATCAGTGAAGGTCGCCAGGGTGATCGCCGCACCGTCCGGCTTACCGGCAGGGGTGGGATTCGCGACCGGCTTGCGCAAGCCTTCGGCCCAGGGCAGCGCGGGGCCAAGCAGGCCGCGCGCGATGTCGGCCCGTCCTTCATAAACCGTGCGGACGATCGGCGCGCGGGCAATGGCGTCCCGCGCCGCCGCACGCAGCGCCGGGTCGGCCATCGGTCCGCGCTTGGTGTTCAGGTAGAGCGTGTTGGTGCGCGGCATCGGCACTTCATGCACCAGCGCAGGATCCACTAGGGCGGCCTGCGACACGGGAACGGCCTCCACCACGTCGGCGACGCCGGTGCGCAGGGAGGCCGCGCGGGCCGTGCCGTCCGAGACGTAGTCGGCGTCGATCCCGGCGATCCGCGCCTTCTCGCCCCAATAGCCGTCGAAGCGGTCAAGGCGCGCGCTGGTGACGCCGTTGATCTCGCGCAGCACGAAAGGTCCGGTGCCGGCCTGGATCGGGTTGACCCGGCCGTCGGAGCGGTAGGCCCTGGCCGCCAGAATGGCGAGCTGCGGACTGGACAGGCGGTTCGGCAACAGCGGATCGTCCTTTTCCGTCCGGACGATCACGGCGTCGTCGCCATCGGCTTGCACTGTCATGGTGACGCCGTCCAGGATTCGCGGCTTCGGCGCCGCGCGCGTCGCGGTGGTCAGGGCGTTCACCACCTGGGCAGCCATCAAGGGCGTGCCGTCATGGAACAACACCCCCTGGCGGATCACGAAACGCCAGCTCCGCGGGTCGATCCGCTGCCAGCCGGTCGCCAGAAAGGGCTGCGGATCGCCGGCGGCATCGAGGCGGATCAAGGTCTCGGCCGTGCTCCAGCGCGACAGCTTGAAGGCGTCATCGGAGAGCGGGCTGAGGCCCGAGCGCGGCGGCTGCAGCATGGCAAGGCGGATCCGCCTGTCGGCGCTGGCTTCCACGGCTCCGGCGCTTCCAGTTCCAGGGAGCAGGGGCAGGAACAGCGTGGCGATTCCGCCCAGCGCGGCGAACATGAGGGGACGGCTTGCGGTCATCGACGCGCTCCTTCGGTTGTTGGGGCAGGGCTTGGTGGAACATCCGGGGCCGCATGCGGAGAGCGGCTCCTCAGAGCGGGGCGGTCACCACCGGGACCGACAAGGGGAGAATGGCCGCGATCAGGTCCCTGGTGCGGGGGTGGCGGGGGCTGCGCAGCAGGGACGCGGTGGGGCGATCCTCGACGATGCTGCCCTCGTCCATCACCAGGGTGCGCTGGCAGAGGCTCGAAACCACCGAAAGGTCGTGCGAAACGATCAGCAATCCGGTGCCAGTGGCTTCCGACAGGCTGCGCAACATGGCCACGACCTGTGCGCGGATCGGCAGGTCGAGGCCGCTGACCGGCTCGTCCGCCAGCAGGTAGGATGGGCGCGTCGCGATGGCACGGGCGATGGCGACGCGCTGGGCCTGCCCGCCGGACAACTCCCCCGGCCGCCGCGTCAGCAGCCGGCGGTCGAGCCCGACCTGCTCCAGCGCCTCCTGCGCGCGCTGGACGTGATCGCAATCGACATGCAGCCGGAGCAGCGGCTCGGCGACCAGCGCCTGCACGGTCATGCGCGGGTCCAGCGAAGCCGCCGGGTCCTGCGGAATGTATTGCACGGCCCGCCGGTACCAGCGCATCAGCGGCACCGAGGCTGGCCGCACGGGCTTGCACTGGCAGGTGATCTCGCCGCTGTCCGGCAGTTCCATGGCCAGTAGCGAGCGGAGAAGCGTGGTTTTGCCGGAACCCGACATGCCGACCAGCCCGACCCGCTCACCAGGTTGCAGGCTGAGGGTCACGTCCCGAATGGCGGGCCTGCGCTCCGCCGGCCGCCAGAAGGTCCGGCCGGGCAGGTCGTAGCTCAGGCTCAGGCCGCGCACTGACAGAAAGGAGCCATCATTGTTCAGGGGCGAGGCGCCGGACATTCAGGCGGTCCCTGCGGCGGAATATGCGGAGGGCGATGCGCGGTCGATGCTGCCGGCCTGCGCGGCGGCGATCAGCCGACGGGTATAATCGTGGCGGGGCGCCGCCAGCACGGCGGCCAGGTCGCCCGCTTCCACGATGGCGCCGTCCTTGATGATGATCGCCCGGTCGCAGAGTTGCGCAGCGGCGCCCAGATCATGCGTGATGAAGAGCAGGCCGGGCGCATCAGGTTCCTCCGTGCCGGCCTTCAGTGCCCGCAACACCTGAGCCTGGGTGACCACGTCGAGTGCGGTGGTGGGCTCGTCGGCCACCAGCAGCGAGGTCTTGCAGGCGAGCGCCAGCGCGATGCAGGCCCGCTGCCTCTGCCCGCCGGAGATCTCGGGCGGGCACCGCCGCAGCATGTCCTCGGGATTGGGCAGGCCCATGGCGGCCAGCAGTTCGACCGCCCTGATCCGGGCGTCCATCGCGCCGAGACCCTGGCGGCGGCGCAACGGCTCCTGCAGCTGCGATCCGATTGATACGAGCGGGTTCAGGGCGGAATAGGAATCCTGAAACACCATCGCCACGCGAGCCGAAGCGGGCCGAAGCGGGGCGGGCAGGCGGCTGACTTCATGGCCGGCGACCGCGATGCTTCCTTTCAGATTGATGTTCGCGGGAAGCAGGCCGAGGACGGCGCCGGCGGTCAGGGACTTGCCCGACCCGGACTCGCCGAGCAGGCAGACCCGCTCGCCCCGGCCCACCGCGAAGCTGAGATCGTGGACAATCTGCCGCTGCCCGGCGTCGAGACTGAGGCCGCGCACGGAGAGAACCGGACCGGAACGCGACTTCAAGTTGAACTGCCCTCGCATGTCTGCCCGACACCACCGCGTTGCCGGACGGAGGGGATGTTATAACCTAACAGAACCAGGGTGATAAGCACCTGATCGGCCGATGATGCTGTCAGGAGCAGCGCGGAACGCCGCCTACGCGACGGCTCTGCCGGTGCAGCATCTTCGCCGAAGCGCTGCTTCCCCGGGCTGAGCCCATCCGGAGTGCCACGCCACGACCATGGACGCCGGGCTCCGGCTGCCAGCGGACAAGCCGGGCCATCATCGCGGGCAGTGCTGCGAGGGGCATCCGGCGGCCTTGTTCCGATGGCAGACCCCGACCCGCTCCGGCTTGCCCAACGTCATCGAGGCTGCGGGGGAAGAAACTGGATGTGGAGCCTGCCATGATGCGGCGAGATCCCAAGGTGGGCGGACACGCCGAAGACCTCCAGAAGCCTCTGCCGCGTCAGCACGTCCGCCGGGGCTCCCGCGGTGCGGACCCGGCCATTCTGCAGAAGAACAAGATTGTCGCAGAACATGGCCGCCAGATTGAGGTCGTGCAGGGCCACGACGGTGGTGACCGGCAGGCGCCGGATCAGGGCAAGGATCTCCAGCTGATGCTGCACATCGAGGTGATTGGTGGGCTCGTCGAGCAGCAATTCCTGAGGATGCTGCGCCAAGGCGCGGGCGATCTGCGCGCGCTGGCGCTCGCCCCCCGACAGGGTATGCCAGAGGCGGTGACGCAGCGCGTGAAGGCCGACATGGCACAGCACCTGATCCACCAGCGCCCCGTCCGGGGCATTCCAGGAGGAGAACAGGCCGCGATGCGGAACCCGGCCGAGCCGCACCACGTCGAGCACGGTGACGGGCGCCTCGGTCGCCGCCTGCTGCTCC
Source organism: Teichococcus vastitatis (assembly GCF_003604215.1). Classification (GTDB taxonomy): domain Bacteria; phylum Pseudomonadota; class Alphaproteobacteria; order Acetobacterales; family Acetobacteraceae; genus Pseudoroseomonas; species Pseudoroseomonas vastitatis. The sequence continues at coordinate 3,271 of NZ_QXGS01000032.1, read as the reverse complement.
ACCATGGCGACACGGCGGGCCAGCGCGCCGCGCGGACAGCGATCGATGTTCCGCCCGTCCAGCGTGACCACTCCACTGGCAACGCGGCGCAGCCCGGCCAGCAGCCGCAGCAGACTGGACTTGCCGGATCCGTTCGGCCCGATCAGCCCCAACACCTGCCCCGGCGCCGCTTCCAGCGTCACCCCGTCCAGCACCATTCTGCCGCCGGCGGACCAGCCTACGTTGCGCGCGGCAATCGTCACGACGCGCGCCGGGCCCGGCACAGGATGGCGGCGAAGGCGGGGGCACCGAACAACGCCGTCACCACGCCGATCGGAAGGGTCTGCTGGGGAACCAGGATGCGCGACAGGATGTCGGCCACGACGGTCAGGATCGCACCCAGCATGATCGTGGCCGGCAGCAGGCGGGCATGGCCGGGACCGGCGAGGAAGCGGGCCGCGTGCGGCACCACCAGGCCGATGAAGCCGACCGTGCCGGTGATGCTGACGAGAACCGCCACCATCGCCGCGGTGCAGCCGAACAGCACGGCCCGCACCCGGGCAATCCGGATACCCAGGGCCATCGCGGCGTCCGGACCGAACGCGAAGGCATCCAGCGCCCGCGCATGGAGAAGACACATTCCGCATGCCACCAGCACGACGGGGGCCGCCAGCGCGAGGTCGGTCCACCGCACCCCGCTCAGATTGCCGAGCAGCCAGAACATCACGCCCCGAGCCTGCTCGGCATTCGCCGCCGTGGCGACGATGTAAGAGGTGACAGCGTTGAACAACTGGGAAACGACGATGCCCGCCAGGATCACCCGCTCCGCGCTGCCGCCCGAAGCAGAAGCCAGGGCCGCCACCACCGCCAGGGCGAGCAATGCGCCGATAAAAGCGCCGCCCGAGAGGGATATCGCTCCCGCACCCAGGCCCAGGATCGCAATGGCGACAGCGCCGCTGGATGCGCCGGCGGAGAGTCCCAGCACATAGGGCTCCGCCAGGGGATTGCGCAGCAGAGTCTGGAGCACTGCGCCGGTGACCGCCAGCCCAGCCCCCAGAACCGCGGCAAACAGGGCGCGGCTCAGCCGATATTCCCAGATGATGCCGTCCTGTATGCGGCCGACCTCGTAGCCGGTTCCCAGCAGGCGATTGCTCATCACCTGCAGGGACGTGCCGATCGGGATCGACATCTCTCCGACCGAAACGGCGACGGTGATGCCGAGTAGCAGGACGATGGCCGCCACCCCGATGAGATTGAAGCCTGCCGCCTGCCTGCTGCCGATCCGGGCCGCCGGATCCATCACCTGGGCATCGCCAGCGCAGTGATGCCCCGTGCGACGGCTTCGATGCCGTCGATGGTCCGGATGGTCGGGTTCATGGATTGCGCATCCAGAGCGATGACGCGCTGCTGCCGCACGGCCCGCATCTGGCTCGCCACCGGATCGGTTTCCAGGAAGCGGCGCTTCACCGCCACGTCATCCGCGGGGAAGCGCCTGCGCTCCATGGATCCGAGCACCAGGAGCGCCGGGTCGGTGGCAACCAGGGTTTCCCACGCGATAGTTGGCCATTCTTCATCAGTTTCGATGACGTTGCGCAATCCGAGGCGCCTCATGATGTAGGCCGCACCGCCGTTGCGGCCGGCCACAAAAGCATCCCCCTTGACCTCACGACTGGAAAACCAGAAGAGGGCCGGCAATCCGTCCGCCTTGATGGCTGCGACCGCGGCAACCGCTTTCGCTTCGCGCTCCACCAGCTGCGAAACCAAGGCCTCGCCCCGGGCGGCCACGTCGAAGATCGCGGCCAGTTCACGGATCTCCTGGTAGATCAGTTCCATGCCGAAGGGTTGACGCCGGGCTCCGTCGCCGGTGCCCGTGTTGTCCTTTGCCGTGCAATCGGCCGGAGACACGTAGGTGGGTATGCCAAGGTCGGCGAATTGTTCCCGGCGCCCCACGCGTCCATGGGAACCCACGTGCCACTCGAGCTGTGCGGCAACCAGATCGGGAGCCTGCCCCACCACCGATTCAAAACTGGGATCGTTGTCGGCCAGCCGGGGGATGCGCCTGTTCTCCACAGCAAATTGCGGCAGCACGCGGCCGACCCATACGGCCGTGCCGGCTATGTGATCGGTCAGCCCCAGGGACAGCAGGATCTCGGTCGTGCCCTGCCCGATGGATACGGTGCGCTGCGGAGGACGGGCAAAGGTCACCTCCCGGCCGCAGTTTCGAAGGGTGAGGGGGTAATTAGTGGGTTCGGCGGCTTGCACGGGCGACAGCATCAGGCCGACCAAGCCGGCGATCGACAGAAATCGTCCGGTTCGGCCGGACAGCGCCCCGGCTGGAAGAAACATCAGCCCGCAGCCTCCTTTCAGCGAGTTGCTGAGACATCTCATCGCTGCTCTCTGTCGGTTGATGCGTCGCACGAAATCGCTGCCCCTCCACGCTGCCGGTGGGCCGGGAACCGCAGACGGCCGGGCCTCGGCCCGGCTGCCATTGCTGCTGGAGGTCACGCGCCGTCCCGCAGAATCGCCACGCCTGCGGCCATGTGCGGAAGCTGCTGTCCATAGGTTTCGGCATAGCGTGCCGCGAAAATCGCGCGTTCCAGCGCTTCACAATGATCAAGATGGCGGAGCAGGCGACGCTCGGCCCGCTGACTGCTTCCCGTCTGCCGGCGAAACAGGCGCCACAGCTTCATGGCGTTGACAGCCCAGGGATCGTAGGCGTGTTGCTGCAGCCGGCGCCGCACGGATGGCGGAAGCGCATCGAAGCAAGCCCACTCGTCGCCCGGCCACCTGTGCCACTGATCTTGGCGAAAGGTCGTGTCATTCGCGGAGGTTGCCCTGTTCATCGGGATGGCACGGGCTGGCGAGACTTGGTTGCCAGGCTGCGGAGGGCCCCTGCCTTGATAGTGGCCGCCATCGCTTGAGGCCGTCGGAGCCTCTGCTGGAACGTCGGCAACGCATGGCCGGCACATGTGTGGACAGGGGAAACCCGAACCAGGGAAACATCATATGACATGTAGGTACGTTATAACATAACGTTGAGACTGCCAAGATCCTCCTCATTCACGGCCACGCAGCGGCCCGGAGAGCTGGAGATACGCTCCCCGTCGGAGGCCTTCCACGGCATCCCCCGGCATCCGCAGCGCAGCAGTGCGAAAGGGATCGAACCTTTACCTTTGCCCGGACCGTCCAAGGCTGTTCGAGGGTGAGCGGTCGGTGATTGCTGTTTTTTTCTTGTTGTAGGGATGGGTGTTGTGGATCAGGCGGTGATGTTGGTTTGGCTGAGGCTGGCGTG
>NZ_QXGS01000031.1 GCF_003604215.1 Teichococcus vastitatis | reverse complement strand
GTCTACCGGCTGTACCGTCTTGAAGGTCTGAGCCTGCGGCGCAAGCGCCCGCGACGGCACGTCACTGCGGCACGACGGATGGAACGGGAGGTTGTGGTCAGGCCGAACCAGCAGTGGTCGATGGACTTCGTTTCCGATGCCCTGTTCGACGGGCGCCGGATCCGCGCCCTGACGCTGGTAGACAACGATACCCGGGAGGCACTCGCGATTGTCGTGGACGGTGGCATCCGGGGCGAGCAGGTGGTGCAGGCGGTCGAGCGGATCGCGGAACACCGTGGTGCGCCGGAACGGATCAGGGTCGATAACGGCCCGGAGTTCGTGTCGAAGGCACTGGATCGCTGGGCCTATGAGCGCAGCGTGACGCTGGACTTCTCCCGCCCGGGCAAGCCGACCGACAACGGGTTCGTGGAAAGCTTCAACGGCCGCCTGCGCGACGAATGCCTCAGGAATTTGCTGCCAAAGCAGCCCAGAAGGGCCGCTGATGAAGCCGGGAAGCTCTCCCTATGGGCGGACCAGTTTCCCGGTCTAAGGTCAAAAGGCGCCTAATCAATCCTGCTCCTCTGCTCCACCGTTGATGATAAGCCTATTACCTCTGGCCTCATCGAGTTCAGCAAGTTCGCGGCGCGCCTTCTCTAGTTCGTGCTCGTGGCGCCGAATGAACTCGGCGAGCCAAACGCGCCTGCGCGCGAGCGCCTCGTGGTTAACCGCAGACGACCTTCGCAGCCGCTTACGCTTCCAAGCGATAATCTCGGGACGGCGCAGGTCTGGACGGACCAAGCCCTCTTGGTTTGCCGCGGCAAGATCGTCCGGCTTCAGAGTGGCAAGCTGGTAGGCGACGCTCGCCGCCTGCGGCAGTTTCGGCTCAGGAATGCGGCCGCCGTCCACAGCCTCCGCAATCATCCTTAACTCGTATGCGGTTTGGCGCCCGAACGGTAGCGACGCCTCGACCAATTTCTGGAACTCGCCATGCGCCAGCTTTCGCTTGGCTTGGACGAGGTAGCGGCCAATTGCGAGAAAGGACTGCTGCGCCTCGCGCCACAGCCGGGAGATCTCGCGTGTATACTCGTCGGGGTTCCGCAATTCACGCTGTGCGGTTCGGACAATGTCCACCTGTGAGCGTGGAGCTACCCCGGCGACGGAGACAGGTGCGGTCGGGATAGCTGGCGTCGACGGCCGGCGGGCGACCTCGCCGCGACCCAGGACGAAAGAACTAGGCTGGCGGCTCATCGTGCGCGAATTCCCAGTTCAGAACGCGCGAAGGCCCAGACGCCCCGAAAATCGTCGGCACCGTTCCCTCCGCGTAATTCCATCACCCCGATCCCCGCCCGTGCGCTGCGCCGGATATCCTCAAGGTCACGAACCTCAACGGGAGCCAATCGGCCTCCCGTCTCCAATAATCCAAGTTTTGCTTCGTCGAGGCTCTTGCTGCCACGTCGAACTCGGTTGAGCAAGAAATGCGCCGGCACATCAAGCCGTGCGAGTAGTTCCATCCACGGAGCGGCGCTCTCGATGTCGTCATCGGAGGGCTGCACCGGCACAAGAACCAAGTTCGCTTTCCGCAGTAGCATCTGCATCTGACTTGGGCTGCTTTCGACGCCAGGAGGCGTGTCCACGATGACGACGTCGAACTTCGAAGCGTGGATCCGATCCAAGTGAAGACCGATCTCGGACAGGACGATGGCTTCCCACGCTAACGGTGGCGCCTGCTCCGGGCGTCGCTCTGCCCAGCGCGCCAGCGCCTGCTGTGCATCAGTATCCACCAATAACACGCGAAGTCCCTCATGGGCCGCAGCTACCGCAAGGTTCCGGGCTGTCGTTGTCTTCCCAGAGCCTCCCTTTGCGGTCGAAATGACAAGCCATTTCGTGCTTCCTCCATCCTGCGCTGCCGTGGGCCTAGCAACGCGTCTTCGTTCTACACTCTGCGAGTTCTTCGCCATGAAGCTCCTCATTGATCTCTATTGCCTCAGGTGTAGCGGGAACTTCTGCGATCGCGCACCCTAGAAGATGTGCTTGGCCCGAGAATGCAAGGCGCGCCTTACATTTGAATAGAAAGATTTTGTCCAATTCAGAGGCTTATCGCCTAGACTCAGATGTCTGTCTGAGGCGGGGTGGCCCGCCTCGAACTATGCAGGATGATCGAGGGTTGCGCCGGGTAGGCCGGCGCCTTGCCTCAGCACAGGAGATGGGCCGCGGGAGAGAATATCGATCTTATCGGGCTAGACGTGCACAAGGCGACGATCGCCGTCTGTGTGGCGGAGGCCGGAAGGAATGGCGAGGTACGGTTCGTGGGGGAGATCTCCCACGAACCGGCAGCACTCGACAAGCTGGTCAGCCCGGCTTGGCCGGGGCGGTCGGACCCTGATCTTCGCTTACGAGGTCAGTCCTTGTGGCTACGGGGTCTACCGGCACCTCCGCAATCGTGGCCACGACTGTGTGGTGGTCGCGCCGAGCCTGATCCCACGCAAGCCCGGCGAGCGGATCAAGACGGACCGGCGGGATGCGACGGCGCTCACCCGTCTCGATCGAGCGGGCGAGTTGACGCCGGTCTCAGTGCCCGGCCCAGAGCACGAGGCCCTGCGGGACCTGGTGAGAGCCATGGCTGACATGATGGAGGCGCTCCGCAAGGCGCGGCAGTGGCTGGTGGTGCAAACCTTCCCGCATCCTGCTCAGCAGGTCGCCTGCCAGGAATACCTCGACGCGCGCATCGAGCGGCTCACGGGCCGCATCCGTGACCTCGTAGCCTAGCTGGAACATGGCGCCTGTGGTCGAGGCGCCTGGACCCACCGACTGCCGGCGCGCATATCGGCACAGATGAAGCCCCGCTTGGCGGGTCTGCCGCGGGAGGTGCGCGACACCGCCTGGAAGGCACAAGTGCGCTTCTGCGCGCGGTACAGGCGCCTGTTAGCGGCAGGCAAGCGGCCGCAGGTGGTGGTCACGGTGATCGCGTGCGAGATGGTGGGGTTTGCCTGGGCCATCACTCGCATGATGGCGCCATCCGACGCAGCGGCCTGACCCCGTTAATCACAGCAGGCTGAAAAGAAGGAAGCCAAACAGGCGAGACGCTTGGACGAGGAGGTGGAAGCGGTCCGGGGAACCCTCGGAACCACTCCGGGGAGGTCACGTGCCGACTCCTGCTCCTTGACAGAGGCAGCCCCGCGACGACCATGGTCATGCGGCACCTAACTCGCGTATCAGAGCTGGATTAACCGTCGCTCGTCATCCGCCTCCTCACCCAAGCGCCTCTACATCGAGAACAACGCCTGCACGGCGGCCAGTGAAACACCCCGACCTTGGAAGAACGAACATCAGAGAATGCTAGATCGCCTCGGCCAGGCAGGGGTTCTAAATTGACCAGCCCAGGCCTGTCGCTGCCGATCCATGGCTGCGGAGCTGATTGCTGCACCGGAGAAAACCATGAGCACGATCAGCACCCGAGAGCACCAGATGTTTCCGGTCCTCAGTCCGGCACAGATTGAAATTGCTCAGCGCTTCGCGAGCGGGCCGGTCACCCGCTTCGCACCAGGTGAGACCGTCTACGTGATTGGGGCACACGACGTTCCGGCGTGGCTGGTGCTCGAAGGCACCATCGAGATCGTCCGGCGCGACGGGCTCAACCGGGAAGCGCCGATCACCACCCATGGTGTCGGCGAGTTCACCGGCGAGGTGAACCAACTGGCCGGCCGTCCATCACTGGCCGCCGGCTGCGCCGGTCCCGCCGGCTGCACCGCGCTTCCGTTCGATGCCGCCCATCTGCGGGCGCTGATGGTCGGCTCCGACAGCGTCGGCGAGATCGTGATGCGGGCGCTGATCCTGCGGCGCGTGAGCCTGATCGAGGAGGGGGGTGCCGGCACCATCCTGATCGGTGTTCCGGGCATGCCGGATGTCACACGGCTGCAGAACTTCCTCAACCGCGGTGGCCTGCCCAACCTCCTCCTCGACGTCCGGGACGACGATGACGCACGCGCATTGGTGGAGCGCACGGGCGTGCTGCCCGAGGAGCTGCCGCTGGTGGTCTGCCCCGGCGGGCCGCTGCTCAAGCGCCCGACCGACGAGGAATTGGCAGCGTGCCTCGGCGTCGTGCCGACCATCGATCCCGAGCGGTTGTACGATGTCGCTGTGGTCGGTGCTGGCCCGGCCGGACTTGCCACCGCGGTCTACGCGGCCTCTGAGGGACTCTCCGTCATCGTGCTCGATGCGCGCGCCATGGGTGGCCAGGCCGGCGCATCCTCCTGCATCGAGAACTATCTCGGCTTCCCGACAGGCATCTCCGGCCAGGCCCTGGCCGGACGCGCCTTCAATCAGGCGATGAAGTTCGGTGCGGAGCTGGCGATCCCCGTCACCGTTGAACGGCTGGAGTGCGGTGAAGCGGCGCTGACGCTGTTCTGCGCGGGCGATCGCAGCCTGAACACGCGGGCGGTGGTGATCGCTTCGGGCGCGCGATACCGCAGGCCGGACGTGCCGAAGCTCTCGACCTTTGAGGGCAGCGGCGTCTCCTACTGGGTGTCCGCCGTCGAGGCGCGGCTGTGCGCGGGTCAGGAAGTCGCCCTGGTTGGCGGCGGCAACTCCGCCGGTCAGGCGGTCGTGTTCCTCGCGCCGCAGGTCAAGCGCCTCCATCTTGTTGTGCGTCGGGACCTATCCCAGACGATGTCGCGCTATCTGATCGACCGCATCGCCGGCCTGCCGAACGTTGAGATCCACATCGGCTCGGAGATTGCAGGCCTGGAGGGCGAGGGGGCGAGCGGTCTCAGCGCCGTGATCTTGCGCAACCGGCGTGACGGCACGCTCCACCGGCGCGCAGTCCGTCACCTGTTCAGCGGCCAGGTCGGATGCTGCGATGTGGGCCGCACCGGCACGCCAGCACGCATTTTGGAGGCGAGGAGGCCGGCCTCCCCGGCCAGACACCACAATCGGGTCGGCTCCCGAGACACACAGAGCGCGTGCCGGTGATACTGAAGAATATTCGCCACCGGCCTGAGCCGGATCCCACTGGAAACCGATGCTGTCGGGAACCTAGTTCATCGATGAGGACCATCAGCCAATTTTTTTCGACAGCTGCCTGCGTGTTCCGATCCTTGTGCAGATGGCCAGCAGCATGTTCGGCTGCCGTCGCGAAGCGCGATGGCCGGGGCTGATCAGCATCGGAACACGGTTCATCTCGCGAGCCAGCGGTCCACGGCACGCCGCATGCTCACCTTGCTTTCGAAGCCACATCGGAACGCGACGTCGCCAACGCGGCCTCCGGCGGAGCCGAGAAGCGAATATGCTATCTCGGCCCTGAGGCGCTCCACCGCCCGGGCCAGGGTCGTCCCGACAGGAGTCACGAATCGGCGATGGAAGTCCCGCGGGCTCTGCCCCGCGGCAGCCGCCATCTCCTGAACCGACCCGAATCGGGCAGGCTCGGCAGCGATGGCCTGCAACAAGGGCTCGAAGGGTGCCGCGCCCCCGGACCTGCAGGGTTAGCACGTCGCTGAGTTGTTTCTGCTCCCCTGAGCGCCTCAGCGGCACAACAAGCTGGCGGGCTACTCGCGACGCCAGCGCCGCGCCATGATCGCGCTCGATCAACGCAAGAGCCAGGTCGATCCCGGCGGTGACGCCGGCAGTGTCCAGATCGGACCATCCTCGATAAAGAGCGGCCGCTCCTCTACCAGGACGGATGGGTAAGCCAGCGCCAGTGCGTCACCGCCCGTCGCCCGTCGCCCATCGAGCAGTCTGGCCGCCGTTATGAGAAAGGCTCCGGTACAGATCGAACAGATCCGCGTTGGCCGCCCCGCCACTTCGGCCAGGAAAGCTAGGCAGCCCGCGTCCTTTCGCGCTTCATGCACCCCGGATCCGCCGGGAATGACGAAGGTGCCGATGGGCCCGGCAGGGCAGGCTTCCACGGTGACTCCGAAACTGGAAGTCGTCGCCACCGTGCCGCCAAACAGCCCGACGAGCTGGATCGCATAAGGTGGATCGGCGCCTTCCTCGTTCGCCGTGCCGGAGGACATTGGCAGGCCCGTGACCTTCTCGCCCGGTTCGGGGCCACGCCCTCCGATGGGCGGGTGACGGTGGATGGGAAATACTATACCTCCGGCGGCGTTACGTCCGGGATCGACGTGGCCCTGCAGGTCGCCGCCGACCTGCAGGGAGAAACCGTCACCCGCAAGATCTAGTTGGCCATCGGGTACGATCCGCATCCTCCCTTTCCGGGCGGCACGCCTCTCACATCGTCCGGCGACATCGTTGAGGCCGTGCAAGAGGACTCCCGCGCCCGTCGCGCCGAACGCGAGGGCATAATAGCCTAGGCAGCCGAGCGGCTGCGCATGGCCTTGAGGTGACTTTGGCGGACGATAGGTCCCTTCACGCCGCCGGACAGGGCGCGGACGGGAATGCGCCAGGGCCCCGGCAGAGCAGTCCATCCCACGATTGTGGGCGGACCTGCGTCCGGCTGAACCGATCCGGGTGAACCCGACCGCGTCAGGGGCGTTGGTGAGCCAGGCATCGTCAACGGAAGAAGGAACTGAGGCATGGCGGACCGGCCTGATACAAAGAAGCTTCCTGGCAATTACGGGCAATTCGGCAGGAACACGGCCACCGAAGACTATAAACCTCTGAACAGCCCGAATGGTGCGGGCCGCGCTCCGGCTTCCCCGCCACAGCCTGAGGGGAAAGAGGGCGGCCGGTCGCACGGCTCTGACAACGACCTGCCGCATGCCAGTCCGCAGGAAGATCGCGGCCATGCCGGGCGGTGATCAAGCGCTAAGCGATGTTGAACTGAAAACGCTTGAAACTCTGCTGGCAAAGCTGAGCGGGCGGGGTGCCAGCCTGCCCGGACCGGTGTTCCGCTTCATCACGGAAGTCTCAGCCACGGCCAATGTGGACCTGCTGGTCCGGGACAATGAGCAACGCGTACTGCTCGCCTGGCGCGACGACGCATTCGGAACCGGCTGGCACGTTCCGGGCAGCATCATCCGCCATCGTGAGGACATCGCCCATCGTATCTCCGCCTGCGCGCTCGACGAGTTTGACTGCGCCGTGAATGTCGCTGAACGTCCGGTTGCGCTCCTGCAGATCTTCGACGACCGGGGTCACTCGATCTCCCTCTGCTATCCGGCGACACTGCGAGGCACTCCCGGGAAACGCGTCCTGCAGGCGCAGGACAAGCCGGAGGCCGGGGATCTGTGCTGGTTCGCAGAGCCGCCCGCCGGGCTCTACCCTAGTCATGTGGTCTATCGCGATCTGCTGGATGCGATGAGCCGTGGCCAACTGGGAGACGGCGCGCGCCTGTTCACGCAGTACGCTGGTCATCGCGGCATCGGACAATCCGCACCGGAAGGCATGATCAGCAACGATGCCTCCCTTACCTGAATCATCTCGCCAGCGATATCGCAGGACCAGCCGAAATCGAGGCTGGCTGTGAGGCGCTGGCCCCGCATGGCTATAGGCTTGGCCAGGAAGTCGCTGATGTTGCCCAGGTCGCTCGTTCGGATGCCTTGATCAGCGCCATGGCGTCCCTTTGGCGACAAGTTGCGTGCCCGCGAGAGCGCAAGGCCGGCATGTTGTCCGGGATGTTCTGCGTCTCCGAGAACGACATTGCCGCGATCCGTACGGCTTTGCTGCAGGACGGTGATTAGCGGCCGCGCTTCGCGGGTCTCGCCGGCAATGCCGAGGCGCAGCACTTCGTGTGCATGATGGGCCTAGGAACGATATGACCTCGCGACCTGGGGGATGGCAGCGTCGCACGCATCGGCTTCCACACCACGCCGGAGGGCGGCGCCGGCGGCGACGTGCTGGCCAGGCCCGGTGCCCGCATCAACATTGCCTGCGGTGAATACAACGGCGCTCTCACGGCCAGCGGTGCGGCACCGATGGCTTCAGCTTGGTGAATGGCGGTATCCTGCTGGTTCAAGGATCTAAACGGCCCCGTCTCGGCTGGTGACGAGATGGGCAGCGGCGGCGGGCAGGTCAGACGATGCCGCGTAAGGTGCCAGTGACCGGGCAATCGGCGCAGACTACCGTGTCGCACAGGCGGCAGACCGAATAGGCATGCTCCTCGTTGCGGACCAGGGATGCGAGCAGCTTCTCGGTCAACACCCCGAATGCTCGCCGTTCCTCCGGATTCAGGACCGCCAGCGCCCGGGTGACATGCTCGAGGCGCGTCGCCAGGATCGCAGTGCAACTCCGCTCCCCTGACTCAGTCAGGTACAGGGCCACCGCGCGGCCGTCGCGGGCGCTAGGCCGCCGCTCCACCAGACCGCCCGCCGCCAATCGGTCAACCAGGCGCACGGTGCCGGGATGTGACAAACCCAGCGCCCGCCGCAGCGTCTCAATCGGCATTCCAGGTTCATGCCGCAGAAGCGTGATCGCGGCGGCAGCCTGGCCAGGTTCCGGCGCTTGCAGCGATACGCCGTGCAGGAGCGCATCGGAGAGCGCCAGCGCAAGTGCGCCCACTATGTTTTCGGTTCGCTGTTCCGTCATAAAGGAAATATATATGCACGACGCATAGACAGCAAGTTGGAGAAAATGTATGCTCCAAGCACATAAAAGGAGACACGTCATGACGCAGAAGCTGATCGCGGCCGCCGATAATGCCTTTCTTCACCTCGACCGTTTCGTTTCGGCGGTGCGGATCAAGGCGATCGGCCTGGCGGTCGCTCTCGCCGGGGTCGTGCTGCCGCTGGCCCTGATCGGGCTCCTGAAGTTCACGCAATACGAGGCCGAGGCGCTGCAGCCCCTCATCAACGGTACTCCATGGCTGGCCTGGCTCTACCTCGTCTTCGGAGAGGTGGGCACGAGCGCGCTGCTGGGCGTCGTCGAGATCCTGACCGCCTTCCTCCTCATCGCCTCGATCTGGTCGGCGCGTGCCGCTATCCTGGGCGGCGCGATCGCGGCCCTGACCTTCGCCACTACCGTGTCGATTATGCTGGTCTTCCCGGTCTGGGAAACAAGCATCGGCGGCTTTCCCTGGCTGAACGCCGCGGGCCAGTTCCTCCTGAAGGACGTGGCGCTGCTCGGCTTCAGCCTGGTCATTCTGGGTGACGGCCTTGCCCGCCTTCGCGCCGGCCAGCTTCGCTGAGCCGCTCGATCCGCCGCAAGGAGTACCCGATGAGAACGGAACGACTGGATTTCGCAGGACATGCCGGCGGGGCACTCGCCGCGCGGCTCGATCTTCCGGACGGCGCGGTGCGTGGCTACGCGCTTTTCGCCCACTGCTTCACCTGCTCGAAGGACCTCCTGGCGGTACGCCGCATCACGGCCGGCCTTGCCCGGCACGGCATCGCGACGCTCCGCTTCGACTTCACCGGTCTCGGCGCCTCGGATGGCGAGTTCGCCTCCACCAACTTCTCCTCCAATATCGAGGATCTGAAGCGTGCTGCCGATCATCTCGCCCGTCAGCACGCCGCACCGCGGCTCCTGATCGGCCACTCGCTCGGGGGCGCGGCTGTTCTGGCCGCAGCCGCCGACATTGCGGGGGTCGAGGCGGTCGTGACGATCGGCGCACCGGCCGATGTCGCCCACGTGCTGCGCCATTTCGGCTCCGACCTGGCGACGGTCGAGGCGAGCGGCAGCGCCCGCATCCGCCTGCACGGTCGCGAGTTCACGATCGAGCGCCAGTTCGTCGAGGATGCCCGCGGCGCCAGGCTGTCCGAACGCGTGAGGGCACTCGGCAAGCCGCTCCTGATCCTTCATGCCTCGGGCGACGAGGTGGTCGGGATCGAGAACGCCTCAGGGATCTTCGGCGCCGCGAGGCACCCGAAAAGCTTTGTTTCGCTCGACGGCGCCGATCATCTCCTGACCCGCGCCGTGGATGCGGAATTCGCGGCCAGCGTCATCGCCGGCTGGGCCTCCCGTTACATGGAGGATGCACCGGTCGAGGAGCCGGCACGGGAGGAGGGCGCCGTTTTTGTCGCGGAAACGGGCCAGGGCCAGTTCCAGCAGCGGGTCGATGCGCATGGCCACCGGTTGCTCGCGGACGAGCCGCGCACTTCGGGCGGCATGAATTCCGGCCCGAGTCCTTACGATTTCCTCGCCATCGGCCTCGGGGCCTGCACCGCCATGACCCTGCGGCTCTACGCGCGCAAGAAAGGCCTCGATCTCGGCGCGATCTCGGTCGAGATCGACCACGCCAAGGTCCATGCCGATGATTGTGCCGAATGCGCGTCGAAGCCGTCGGGAGCCGGTGGCAGGATCGACCGCTTCGAGCGCCGCATTCGTGTCGAGGGTGGCGTGTCCGACGCGCTCGCCGCCGATCTCGCCCGGATCGCCGACCGGTGTCCCGTGCACCGGACGCTTGAAGCCTCCTCCGTCATCGCGACGCGCATTCTGGCCCCCGGATGACGCCGTTCGGCGACATGCCGCTTACCTGGCTGGCGGTGTGGGTCGGGGACGCCGCCTTTATGCTGGGAGGTGCGATCCAGTTCGGCACCATCTGTGCCGTCCGTGCCGCCGAGGAACTGGTCGAGCACCGGCGAGCGGACAGCTTCCTCGGCTTCTTCGAGTGCAGCCTTTGGGCGCTCCTGGTTGCCTGGGCCTCTGGCGTGGCCCTGGCAACACCCTGGGCACCGCCGGGATGGCTCTGCCTCGATGCCGTGCTGTTCGGTGCGGGCGCAGCCGTGAACGGCGGCTGCGCGTTCGGCTCGGTTGCGAGGCTGGGGGAGGGATAGCTGGCCTTTTTTCTCACAGGCGCCGGCGCGTTCGCGGCGTTCCGCCTGCTGGATGTGGTCGGGTTCGAACCGCGGATGTCTGCCGAAGGCGAGGCCCCACCCCGGCTCGCCTGTCCCTTGATCCCATTCGGATTGCCGGCGTTGCTGCTGCTTCGCGTGGCGGCATGGCGCCAGCCTTGGCGGGCCGTGTTGCGGCTGTCCGTTCCGAGGGCGCTCATCGGCACGCTTGGCATGCTGATCGGGCTGATGCATCAGCCCTGGCCTGGATGCTCGTCCTGCAGCGCATTGGGGCGTCGGGCTGGCTGCCTGCGCTGTCACTCGGATGCCTTCTCGCCGGCAGCGGCGCGGTATGCATCTGCGAAGGCGGTTCTGCATCAGGCGGCCGCGCCTCGCGGATCTCCGCGATCGATTTGCCGGCGGGGTCCTCATGGGTGCCGGAAGCGCGCTGGTGTCCAGGGGCAATGATAGCCTGGTCCTGCAGCAATTGCCGGCAGGACATCCCGAAGCCTTTCTCGCTTATGCAGCGATGCGGATCGCAATCGTCGCGATGCTGCTCATTCTGCGCCGCGCGGCGGCCGACTAGGCTGAATGTTTCTTCGCAGCGCGAACCGCCTGCTTCGAGTTGCGCAGAGGTGACGGGCGTTTCGCTGAAGAAGGCGGGCGGCTTGGCTCAGAGACCTCGTCTCTCACGGCCTCCTGGAAACCTCGGCGGCAGCGTCGACGCGCCAGGCAAAACTGCGAAGGTGGTCCAGGAAGGCTCGCATCGCAGCGCCGGTGTGGCGCCTGTTCGGGTAGTAAAGGAACCAGCCCGGCAGCTTGGGGCTCCATTCCCGCAGCACCTCGACGAGGTCGCCGCGCTCGACCCGGTCGCCCACGTAATCCTCGAAGACGTGCGCGATACCCTGTCCGGCGACGGCCGCCTGCATCTCCTGGTGCGCCGAGCCCAGTGTCAGACGGCCGGCCGGCGTCACCTCGAACGCTTCGCCATCCTTCTCGAAGCGCCAGAGGGCGAAGGTTCCGCCCGGGAAGCGGCGGCGGATGCACTCATGCCGGACAAGATCGTGCGGCGTGGCGGGAGTGCCTCGTCGCTCGAGATAGCCGGGCGAGGCGACGATCGCGTAGCGGAGGGGCGGGCCGAGCGGCACCGCGATCATGTCCTTCTCGATCTGCTGACCAAAACGCACACCGGCATCGAACCCGCGCTCCACAATGTCGATGATCGCCGCGTCGCTGACGATCTCGATTCTCACCTCCGGGTAGGCCCGCATGAAGCTGAAGGCCAGCGGGCACAGGAGATGGTCGGCGGCCGGCCCGGGCGCGTTGATGCGGACCGTGCCCGAGGGGTTCTCTCGCAGTTGGTCGAGGTCGGCGACCGCGTGCCTGATCTCGTTCAAGGCCGGGGCGAGGCGCTCCAGCAGGCGCTCGCCAGCCTCGGTCGGGAAGACGCTCCGCGTCGTCCTGTTCAGCAGGCGGATGCCGAGCGCTGCCTCCAGTGAAGCGACGGTCTGGCTGAGGGCCGAAGACGACACCCCACGCTCGGCCGCTGCCGCCCGGAAGCCGCCGCACCGGACGATGGCCGCAAAGGCTTCCAGGCTGTCGAGGCGGAGAGGCTGCATTGCGAAGCTATGCTTACCGGGTCGCGCAGTTTCAAGCCAGTTCAAGACGCAGTTCATCGGGAGCATCTGACAACCGGATCGTGCGCGTCGATGGCTATGGCGAGCGGGGCGGTTCGAAATGACATGGCAGGAGGTAGGGCGTGGACGACTTCATCGGCTTCCAGCGTCGAACGGCGCTGACCGCCGCCGCTACCGGGGCGGCGGCTTTGGTGTGGGGAAGCGCGAGGGGCCGCCCAGCCTCCGCGCAGGTAGTCCTCCCACCGATCGGCAACGCCGGCCACTACCGGTTCCGGGTAGGCGAGATCGCCGCAACCGTGCTGAGCGACGGCCTGATCGGCGGTCCTCCCCGGATCTATGCCATCGACGCGCCGGATGGCGACCTGCAGGAGGCCCTCCGGCGCGCCTTCCTGCCCACCGACCATCTGACGCTGAACCTGAACACCTTGCTGATCGAGACGGGCGGGCGGCGCATCCTGCTCGAGGCCGGCGCCGGGCAGACCATGGGGCCGAATGGCGGTCGCCTCTTCGCGCATCTCGCCACCATTGGCTTGGCGCCGGTCGACATCGATGCGGTGGTGATCTCGCACATCCATCCCGACCATGTCGGCAACCTCCGCGCGGTGGACGGGGGCAGGGCCTTTCCGCGCGCCACCATCTTCGCACCCCGGGCCGATTGGGCGTTTTTCGTCCGTGGCGATCCGGATCTCTCCTACATGCCCGTGCCGGACGATTTTCGCCGCCGCTTCGCTACTGCCATCAAGCGCAGCGTCGAGCCCGTGGCCAGCGGCGTGGAGCTCTACGAGGCCGGGGCAGAGATCGTCCCCGGCCTCGCCACGCTCGCGGCTTCCGGCCATACGCCTGGCATGGCGGCCTTTCTGGTCCATTCCGGAAACGACCAGCTTCTGCTGACGACGGACCTTGCCTACCACCCGGTGGTCAACGTCGATCGCCCCTGGCGTCCTGGACCGGATCGCGACCCGGACGCCGCCCTCGCCGCCCGTCGGAGCCTGTTCGACCGGGCGGCGGCCGACCGCATTCCCGTGCTCGGCTTCCACTACCCGTTCCCTGGTATCGGCCGCCTGCGGAAGACCGGCACAGGCTACGCCTGGGTTCCGGCGGACTGGCAGTTCTGACGATCCGACATCAAGCGGAAAAGACCGTCCCATGACCGACAACATATCCCATGCCAGCCGGCGCGGCCTTCTCGGAGCGGCGGCTCTCGGAACCACCTGGGCCGGTGCGCGCAGCGCCCTCGCCCAGGCCAGCGGCAGCGCGGCGCCCGCGATGAAGTCCGCTACCGCGCCGGTGCTGACGCGCCGGATCGGCCGGAGCGGTCAGACGGTGACGGCACTGGGCCTCGGGACCTTCCTGACCTACGATGCGAAGCCGGGCGACCGGCGGGATGGCCTCCGCGAGGTGATGCGGCGCTACGTCGGGGGTGGTGGTCGCCTGATCGATACTTCCCCGCTCTACGGCTCGGCCGAGGTGAGCGTCGGCGCCTTGCTGGCCGGCCTGCCGGAGGAGCCTGAGGTCTTCGTCGCCAACAAGATCTGGTCGACAGGCGAGTTCCTAGGCGATGAGAGCCACGCGCTGGCAAGCCTGGAGCAGTCCAGGCTCCGCATCTGGCGCTCCTCCATCGACCTCCTGCAGTGCCACAGCCTGGTCAACGCGCCGGTCATCATTCCTCTGCTGCAGGCCTGGAAGCGCGAAGGGCTGATCCGCCACGTCGGCATCACCCACCATGAGACATCGGCGCAGGACGAGTTGGCGCGGATCGTCGAGGGCGGCGGCATCGACGTCGTGCAGACGAACTACTCGATCTTCTCCCGTGGCGCGGAGAACCGGCTGTTGCCGGCCGCGGCCGACCGCGGCGTCGGGGTATTGGTCAACCTGCCCCTGGAGAAGGCGCGCCTGATGCGGCTGGTCGAGGGACGCCCGCTGCCCGACTTCGCGCGCGAGTTCGGCGCGACGAGCTGGGCACAGTTCTTCCTGAAGTGGGTGATGGCTCACCCGGCCGTCACCTCCGTGCTCTGCGGCACGTCAAACCCGGACCACGCCGCCGACAACATCCAGGCTCTGCGGGGGCCATTGCCGGACGGGGCCATGCGCCGCCGCATGGTCGCGCACATGGAAGCGATTCCAGGTTTCGGCGACATTGGCCGCATGCCCTGGTACCCCGGCAAGGAGGGAATGTACCAGGGCCTCATCCGCGGCGCCCAGGCCCGCGCCAGGGCCCGGCTAACGGATGGAGGGCACTGACTGCGGAGCCGGCATCGGCCACCTCAGAAGCGGCACCCGAACGTTGCCGCTGTTCTTGTTGCCGGCGAGGTCAGGCCGAATGCCGCCACCTGCTTCCAGGGGCGGCATAAAGGAAGGCGGACATGCCTTCGGAGCGGCATGCTCGGCGGCGATCGATCGGCTTCGGACTATTCGGTCAGCCCAGCAGGCTGCCGGATGGAGTCTCCGGCAGCATCGAGCAGGAACAAACGCTGGCCGTCATGCGCTGTCATCATTGGCGGCCGAGATGCGCCCGGTCAGCCCGTCACCCCTTCCACCGCAATCCGGTCCAGTACGGGCATGATCTCGTCCGGCACTCGAAGCTCGGCCGCTGCGAGGTTCTCCCGCAGATGCGCGACAGAGGAGGTGCCGGGGATCAGCAGGATGTTGGGCGAGCGGCGGAGCAGCCAGGCGAGGGCGAGTTGCATGGGCGTTGCGCCCAGGCGCTGGGCCGCCTCCGACAGGACCGAGGATTGCAGCGGGCTGAAGCCGCCGAGGGGGAAGAAGGGGACATAGGCGATGCCGTCACGGGCCAGGCTGTCGATCAGCGCGTCGTCGCCGCGATGGGCGAGGTTGTACTGGTTCTGGACGCAAACGATCTCACAGATGCCACGGCCCTGCGCGACTTGGGCCTGGGTCACGTTGCTCAGGCCGATGTGACGCACCAAGCCGCGCTGCTGCAGCTCGGCGAGGGCGGCGAGGGGCGCCTCGATGGAGCCTTCGGCGGGGCCGTGCACGTCCAGCATGATGCGCAGGTTCACCACCTCCAGCACGTCCAGGCCGAGGTTGCGCAGGTTGTCCTGCACGGCCTGGATCAGTGCCTCGCGCGAGAAGGCCGGGAGCCAGGCTCCCGTCCCGTCCCGCCGGGCGCCGATCTTGGTGACCAGGGTGAGGTTGGCCGAATAAGGCGTCAGCGCTTCGCGGATGAGCCGGTTGGTGATGTGCGGACCGTAGAAGTCGCTGGTGTCGATGTGGTCCACGCCTGCGGCGACGGCTTCGCGCAGCACTGAGAGGGCGGCATCGTGGTCTCTGGGCGGGCCGAACACGCCGGGGCCGGCGAGTTGCATGGCGCCGTAGCCGAGGCGGTTCACGCTGCGGCTGCCGAGGCGGAAGGTGCCGGCCTGGTTGATGCGGGTCATGGTCGTTCTCCTTTGGAACGGCCCGAAGCTAGGCCCTTGGGCTTTGGGGCGTAACGGGGCACAATCCGCACGGGCCGTGCGGGATGGCGAACAATGGCGGCGGATCTCAGTGACCTGAACGCTTTTCTTGCCGTGGCGAGGGCTGGAGGCTTCCGGGACGGGGCACGCGCCATCGGCGCCAGTGCCTCGGGGGTGAGCGAGGCGGTGCGCCGGCTCGAGGCCAGGCTGGGCGTGAGACTGCTGCACCGGACGACGCGCAGCGTCGTGCCGACGGAGGCGGGGGCGCGTCTGCTGGAGCGGCTGGGCCCGGCACTCGGTGAGGTGCAGGCGGCGCTTGATGTGGTGAACGGGTTTCGCGACCGGCCGGCGGGCACGCTCCGGCTCAACGTGCCGGTCAGCGCGGCACGGCTGGTGCTGCCGCGCATCGTGCCGCCATTCCTCGCGGCCTATCCGGACATCCGGCTGGAGGTGATGGCGGACGACAGCTTCGTGGATCTGCTGAGCGCCGGATGCGATGCAGGCATCCGCTATGACGAGCGGCTGGAGCAGGACATGATCGCGGTGCCGATCGGGCCGCGGGTGCAGCGCTACGCCCTGGCGGCCTCCCCGGCCTATCTGCGCAGCCACGGCCGGCCGGGGCATCCGCGCGAGCTGCTCGGCCATGCCTGCCTGCGCGGCCGCTTCAGCAGCGGCGCGATGATGGCGTGGGAGTTCGAACGCGGGAGCGAGCTGGTGCGGGTGGAGCCCAAGGGGCCCCTGCTGGTGGGGATCGGGGCCGCGACCGACCTTGCGGTGGACGCGGCGGTCGGAGGCACGGGAATCATCTATCTCTTCGAGGACTGGCTCCGTCCCTATCTCGACCGCGGCGCGCTGGAGCCGATCCTGGAGCCATGGTGGCAGGCCTTCTCCGGGCCGTTCCTCTATTATCCCGGGCGGCGGTTGGTGCCCGCGCCGCTCCGGGCCTTCATCGACTTCATCCGAAGTTCAGCAAGCTGATCATCGCCGGATTTCTGATATGGGCCGCCAGCTCGTTAGGGGTCCCGTTTGGGAAAGCGTTCTTCGGATGGTCGAGGAAGGCGGAGACGTGCGCGCTCAGCAGCCGCCGGGACGGGTACGCTATCCTGGTCCATTGAGGCGTCTGCATCGCCCTAATGGACCCCATCTGGCGCCCATCCCCACCCGAGGCGCGCACCACCGCCGGGACGCCGAAGCGCCCGCTGCCGGAAGCAGGCTTCTGGATGGTGGCCGGGCTGACGCCATGGCACTCCCTCACAGCACAGCGGCCAGCTGTACCGCGACACTGAACATGTTTTCAGTCCCCCTCGACCGCCAGCACGCTTCGCGTCGGGGATGGGCTTGAAGATGGCAGCCATTGGCCGGATGGCGGGGCCCGAAGCGGACGCGGGCCGGGCCGGGCCGGCAGGATGGCCGCCCGCAACGCCGCCATGGCAGGCGGCACCGGACCGGTGCCGAAGGGGTCCGCCACCTCGATCGGCTGGCCATCCTGCATAACGTAGCAGCGATCGGCAAAGCCCCTGACCAGCCGCAGGTCGTGCGTGATGAACAGGTAGGCAACATGATTCCGTCGCCGCAGATCCCGCAGCAGAGCCAGCACCCGCATCTGGTTTTCTAGATCCAGGCTGTTCACGGCCTCGTCCAGCAGCACCAGGCGCGGACCGGGCGCCAGGGCGCGGGCGATGCAGAGGCGCTGCAATTGTCCGCCGCTCAGCCGGTGCGCCAGCCGGTCCATCAGCGTCGCAGGAAGGCCGACATCCTCGAGCAGCGCCGCAACACGCTGCCGCAGCGGCGTGTGTTCCAGACGGCTGACATGCAACGGCTCGGCCACGACCTGGAAGGCCGTGAGGCGGG
Organism: Teichococcus vastitatis; assembly: GCF_003604215.1. Classification (GTDB taxonomy): domain Bacteria; phylum Pseudomonadota; class Alphaproteobacteria; order Acetobacterales; family Acetobacteraceae; genus Pseudoroseomonas; species Pseudoroseomonas vastitatis. Next base: position 15,829 of record NZ_QXGS01000031.1, on the reverse strand, counting down.
GGCTGGTGGCGCCGTGTGGGTCCTGGAACACGGCCTGGATGCTGCGGCGGGTGGCAGGCGGCATGCGGCCGCGGCGGTCCAGCAACGGCACGCCATCCAGCAGAATCTCGCCTCCCCAGGGCCGTTCCAGTCCCAGCGCTAGGCGGCCCAGCGTGCTCTTGCCCGAGCCGGTGGGGCCCAGCAGGGCGACGCATTCGCCGGGTGCGATGCGCACGGAGGCATTGCGCAGCACCGGCCGTGCCAGGAGGCGGGACAGCAGCCCGCCCTGGCGGTAGCCGTGCGACACTGCGCGCAGCTCCAGCAGGCTCAGGCCCGGGGGTGTCATGCGTAGAGGGCCAGATGGGCGCTGAGCAGCGCCTGGGTGCGCGGGTGGGCCGGGTCCTCGAAGATGCCGTGCACCGGCTGCTGCTCAATCACTCGACCCGCATCCATCACCACCACCTGATCCGCCAGCCGTGCAATCACGGAGAAGTCGTGCGTCACCAGCAGCAATCCCAGGCCGCGCCGGACCACCAGCCGCTCCAGCAGATCCAGGAGCTGCGCCTGCACGATGAGGTCGAGATCGGTTGTCGGCTCATCCGCCAGCAGGAAGTCGGGATCACGGCACAGCGCCAGGGCCAGCATCACCCGCTGCAACATGCCGCCGCTGAGTTGCGAAGGATACAGCCTGGTAATCGCGCCTGGCTCCCCGAACCCGACGTCCCGCAGCAGGTCCTGCATCCGGTCGCGCGCCGCAGCGCCGCGGACGCCTTCGCAAGCCAGGGTTTCGAGGAAATGCCGGCCGATGGTGACCAGCGGGTTAAAGCCGCCACGCGGCGCCTGCTGCACCAGTCCGACGGTTCTGCCCCGCAGGGCTGCGCGCTCAACTGGGGCGTTGTCCAACGCCACCATTCCGGCCACCTGCCGCACGCCGGGCGGCAGCAGGTTCAACAGGGCCAGCGTCGTCAGGCTCTTGCCGCTGCCGCTGGTGCCGACCAGCCCCAGCACCCGGCCGCGCCGCAGCGTGAAGCTGACCCCCTGCACCAGCAGGTGTCCCTCGGCGGCCAGATGCAGGCCGCCCACGGAAAGGCTGCGCGCGCTCAATGCACGTGGTCCGGCATCGTGGGATCCAGCCGGTCCCGCAGGGCGTCGCCCAGCAGGTTGAAGCCGACCACCGTCAGCAGGATGGCGGTTCCGGGCAGCACCACCAGCATCGGCGCAGTGCGGAAAAAGGGGCGGGCGTCGTTGATCATGATGCCCCATTCGGCGGCAGGCGGCGCCAATCCCAGCCCGAGAAAGGACAAGCCCGCCACATGCAGCATCCAGTGGCCGAGATCGAGGCTCGCCAGCACCGCCAGCGGCCCGGCCAAGGCCGGCAGCAGGTGCCGCCGCATGATCGCCAGGCGAGACAGTCCCGCCACCTGTGCCGCGGTGACATAGTCCTGGCTGCGCAGGGACAGCGTGACGCCGCGCACCAGCCGCGCGTACCAGGCCCAGTGTGAGAGCGCGATGGCGATCACAACATTGGTCAGCCCGGTGCCCAGCGCCCCGATCATGAACAGCGCCAGCACCAGCGTGGGCACGGTCATGAAGGCGTCGCAAATGCGCATCAGCACCGCGTCCACCACGCCGCCGAGCAGCCCGGCCATCATGCCCACGGTGCAGCCCAGCGTCAGCACCATCAGCAGGATGGCCGTGACCGCGGCGAGAGAGGCCCTGGCGCCCCAGAGCAGCCGCGACAGCAGATCCCGCCCCAGATGGTCGGTGCCCAGCCAGTGTCCGGCCGCCGGCGGCAGCAAGCGCTGGGACAGGTTGGTCAGCGTAGGATCATGGGGCGCGATCCATGGCGCCAGAATGGCGGCGCCGAGCATCAGCGCCACCAGGCCCGTCGCCAGCGGCACGAGGAGCCGCCTCATGCCGCGCGTTCCAGCCGGATGCGCGGGTCCAGCCAGGCATAGATCAAATCCACCAGCAGGTTGCACAGCACGAAAACAGCGGTCATCACCACCACGAAGCCCTGCAGCACGGGATAGTCGCGGTTGCCGATGGCCTGCAGGGCGTAGCGCCCCAGACCGGGCCAGCCGAACACGGTTTCCACCACCATGGCGCCGCCCATCAGCTCCCCCAGGTGCAGGCCGATGGCGGTCAAAGGCGGCACCATGGCATTCAGCACGATATGGCGGCCGAGCAGGGTGCGGGCGGGCAAGCCGCGGGCGCGGGCGAAGCGCAGGTGTGCCTCCCCCAGCACGCCGAGCACGGATGCGCGCACCAGCCGCAGCATGACGCTGGCCGACATGGCCGCGGTGGCCAGTGCCGGGAGGAGGATGCTGGACAGCCCGTCCCGTCCAATGGCGGGCAGCCAGCCCAGCGTGACGGCAAACAGCAGCACCAACAGGAAACCCAGCCAGAAATTCGGGACGGAGACGCCAAGAAAGGTCATGACCCGCGTGAGGTGATCCGGCCAGCGGTCGCGGTTCATCGCAGCCCAGATGCCCAGCGGCACTCCGACCAGAATGGTGACCAGCATGGCCGTGCCGGCCAGCTGCAGGGTGGCAGGCAGGTAATGCGCGATCTCTTCCGTCACCGGTCGATGCGTGAACCAGGAGATGCCGAGGTCGCCCTGTACCGCGCCACCAAGCCAGCTGGCGAATTGCAGCAGGATCGTACGGTCGAGCCCCAGCTCCTGCCGTGCCAGGGCCAGGGCGGCATCGGTGGGCGGGATCTGCGCCAGCCTCAGATAATCGAGTGCCGGGTCGCCCCGGCCCAGACGCAGCATGGCGAAGAAGCCGAAGGAAACGAGCAGAAGCAGGGGCAGCAGCGTCGCCAGCCGCCGCAGGGCGAATCCGAGCACCGTCAACCCCGGCCGATCTGCGCGAAGGGGATGTCGTTGCGCGTGTCGCCGAAGGGCACCCGGCCCAGGGCCGGGCGGTGAACCACCTTGTTGGTGAGGAAGGAGACGGGAAAATACACGGCCTGTTCATGCAGCGTCGTCAGCAACCAGCGGTACTCCGCGGCTCGCTGCGCCTCTTCCGTGGAGATCAGAACGGCGCCGATACGGCGGTCGATCTCGGCTTTCATGGGCAGGCCGCGCTGTGCCTGGAAATCGGCGTGGGACGGTGCGCGCATGGAACTCATGAAGGCGTGCGGGTCATAGGGCGCGCCCCAGGTGTCGCCGAAGATCATGCCGAAATCGCCGGAGCGCTGGCGGCCGACATAGGTGCTCGCATCCTCGCCCACCAGCCGCACAGCGATGCCGATGCGCGAGAGGTCGCCCTGCACAGCCTCCGAGATGGCCTTCTGCAGGGCATCAGTGCCGGTGAAGCACATGTCCAGCGCCAGTTCCTGCCCATCGCGCATCCGCACGCGGCCACCGGCCGGCCGCCGCCATCCAGCCGCATCGAGCCGGGCCGCCGCCGCTGCGCCATCGAAGGCTGGGGCGCGGAGACCAAGCCCGACATAGGGAAAGGTTTCGGCGAACAGGGTCTCGGCCGCGGGCTCGGTGTCCAGCAGGATGTGGCGGACCAGCGCGGCACGATCGACGGCTTGGGCGATGGCCTGCCGGACCGCCAGATCATCCGTTGGGAAGCGTGCGGAGTTCAGCGCCAGCAACCGCGTGCCGATGGGTGGAGAAATGGCAGTGGTGAACCGCGCGTCGGCTGTGAAGCGGCGGAAGGTATCGGCGTCGACCTGGTCGGTGCCGTAGATCAGGTCGATCTCGCCCGTCTCCAGCGCCAGCGCCCGCGCATTGCTGTCACCCAGCACGCGGACCAGCACCTCCCGCAGCGCCGGCTGTTCGCCCCAATAGCCCTCGTTACGGCGGAACAGGTCATGCTGCCCGCGCGATGTCTCGGCCAGCACCCAGGGACCGGTGCCGATCGGCGCGGCCAGGCTGCCGTCCGGCCGCAGGGCCGCGGGAGAGGCGAAACGCAGGGGACGGGGAAGGGAGAGTTCCAGCAATGTCGGATAATAAGGCTTCGCCAGCCGCAGCCGGACAGTGCCAGGGTCCAGCGCCTCGGCACCTTCGATCTGGTTGACCAGCTCCAGCCAGGCGTGCCGTGCCCGATTGCCGAGCATGGCGTCGACATTCGCCACGACGGCTGCGGCGTCGAACGGCGTGCCGTCGGCGAAGCGAACGTCCCGGCGCAGGGTGAAACGCCAGGCGCGACCATCCGCTTCGATCGCCCAGGCCGTGGCCAGGGCAGGCAGGATCTGCCCTCCTTCGCCATACCGGACCAACGGCTCATAGAGCATGGAGTGGGCGTACATCTGGTTGGGCGAGTAGAGATGCGGATGCAGCGGGCCGGCATTGCTGGGCCAGGAGAAGGTCAGCCGCTTCCTATCTGCCAGAGCGGACGGCGCGGGGAGCATCGCCAGACCTGCGACTCCTGGCGCGAGGTGCAGCAGTGACCTGCGCAGCATGTTATTCCCCATCCCTGATCCCGTCAGTATGATAAAGGCATCAAAACATCATATCAACCGCGTCGCCGAGGGCGATGCGTGCTAAGGAGATCCATGCAGCGCATCACCATCACCCTCGACGATGCCCTGCTGCGGGAGGTCGACGGGCTCGGCTATGCGAACCGCTCGGAAGCCGTGCGCGACCTCGTGCGGGCCGGCCTGCAGCAGGAAGCGGATGCGCGGCAGACGACCGGACCCTGCGCAGCAGCCCTGGCCTACGTCTACGATCACCACCGCCGTGACCTGCCGGGCCGCCTGACGGAGTCCTTTCATGACCACCATGATCTGTCTGTGGCAACCCTGCACGTGCACCTGGACGATCACGCCTGCCTGGAAGTGGCGGTGCTGCGCGGAAACGCGTCCACGATCCGCCACTTCGCGAATGTCGTGAAAGCCGAGCGCGGTGTGCAGCACGGCAGGCTTCTGCTGCTGGCACCCTCCAAGGCGGCAGCCCCGAGTGGACGTGGCGCTGGATAAAGGCGCTGCCCGGATTCGGGCCTCGGGATGGATCCCGGCTGATGAGGGAAGCAGCAGGGGTGGACGATCATCGCGCGCTTTCTCGCCTGGATCGCTCCAGCGGCATCCGCCAGGCCTTCAACTCACTCGTTGATTGTCTGATCCGCCGCACCGCATCCCGATGCAGGTCTGCGGTGCGTGGCCAGCCAGCGTTCAAAGGCTTCCACCTCCAGGGGCCGGGCAAAGAAGTAGCCCTGTGCCTCATCGCAGCCCATGTCCTGCAGAACATCGGCCTCAGGACCGGTTTCGACGCCTTCGGCGACGACGCGGTAGCCAAGGTCGTGTGAGAGGGAGATCATCGACCGCACGAGCGTCCGCTCGCGCTCACCCTTTCCCAGATTGCGAATGAAAGCCTGATCAATCTTGACGATCTGGGCGGGAAGCTGCTGCAGATAGGCAAGGCTGCTGTAGCCGGTGCCGAAATCATCGATGGCAAGGCTGATGCCCATCCTGGACAGGGCGTGCAGATGCTTGAGCGCGATGCGGGTGTCGCGCATGACAGCGCTTTCGGTGACTTCGAGTTCCAGGGCTTCGGCTGTGACCTGGTGCTCCGCGAGAGCCGATGCGACCTCCCCGGCGAAATCTTCCTCGCTGAGATTGCAGGCCGAGACGTTGACCGACAATTGTAAGTTCAAGCCCGCCTGCTTCCACGCCCGAAGCTGCTTCAGCGCGGAGACGAGCACGAAGGTCGTCAAGGCCTTTCCGAAGCAAGACCGCTCGACGATGGGGATGAACTCGCCGGGCGGCACGTCGCCGAATTGCGGGTGCCGCCAGCGCAGGAGTGCTTCGGCCCCCTCGCAGATCCGATCACTCAGCCCCACGCGAGGCTGATAAACGATGCGCAACTGATCCCCGGCCTGCAAGGCGTCTTCGAAATCCCTGAGCAGGCGGAATCGACGGCGGTGGATTTCGTCCATGGCATCCGAATAGACGCTGATGGAGGAGGCCGTGAAATGGGCCTCATAGGCGGCGCTGTTCAGCGCCCGCAGCATGTCCGTGCAGTCCGTCTTGCCATGCACAAGCGGCACGACGCCGAAGGCGGTGGTGATGCCGATGGCGGAGTTCTCCCCCTTCCGCGTCGCCTGCAAGGCAGCGGACAGGAAGTCCAGATAAGCCGCTTCTCCGACATCCGGAGGAGACAGAAACACAAACTTGGTTGTCGCGACGTGGTAGATGTTGCAATCTTGCCCGAGAATGGTCCGCAGGATGCCGGCGGCATCCCGAACGAGCTGGTCGATGGGCGTACTGCCGATAATGCGGGATATGCTCTCGATGTCGTGGCTTTGGCCGAGATCCACCATCACGGCGAAACGCGCGGTTCCCGCCTTGTCGAGGGCAAGATCGCCCAGATCCTCCATCAGCTGGCTGCGATTCGGCAGCCCGCTGAGCGGATCCACACGTCCGAAGGCATGCTGGAGCTCGATTTGCGACATCACCATGGCAGCCAAGTCGCACAGCGCATCGACTTCGTCAGCGGCAACCGCTCTGGCCTCGGTGCCCAGCACACACAAGGCTCCTAACACGTATCCATCGCGGGTGGTGAGCGGAGCTCCGGCGTAGAAGCGGATCCCGTTTTGCCCGAGCAGGCTGGAAGCGTAGCAGGCATCGGCGGCCAGGTCAGGAATGATCAGGAGGTCGCCTGTGTCTGTCACCTCGCCACAGGGTGCCTTCTCGCGCGGAATGGAGCTGTGATCCACGCCGATGCGCGACTTGAACCATTGGCGGTCCCGATCGGTCAAGGAGACGGCCGCGATCGGCAGATCGAAGATCTTCGCTGCCATGCGCGTGACGCGGTCGAAACTTTCGCTCGGCGGCGTATCGAGGAGGTTCAGTTGGTGAAGTGCCGCAAGACGAGCCTCTTCTCCGGATGCGGTTTGTCCCGCAGGCATTCCGCATAGGAACATGGCGCTCACCCTTGACTTCCCTGGCATCCGGTCTTTCAGCGTGGCGCCAAGCATAGGAAGAATGTATGTGCGAAGTGTAAGTTTATGGCTCTCATGCCATCGCCGAGTGGCCTCAGCGCTCGCCTGCCGCATCGAACTCTCCGCATCGACGTCCGGAGAAATCCTCGCAGGGCCGGGTTGAAGGCAGGACGTTCCCAAGCCGAGGCGCAATCAAGTGATCGATGCCGGAGGATCTTAATCTTCAGCAAAGATCTGTTCGCTAGGATGGCTGACGCACCGCATAACAGGCAACGACCCTTATGAGTCACGATCAGGCACAGCTCGCGCGTTTCGAGGCCTTTGCCATCACGGAAGCCGAGTGGGAGATGCTGCGTGTTCGCTGCGCCGATTTCGCGCGCCAGCGGATGCCCCAGTTGCTTGAGGAACTGCACCCGCGCTTCGCCAGATGGCCGGAGATCCAGGCGGCGCTGAAGGAGCCCGCCGTGCATCGTGTTCGGCTGGCGCATTGGCAGCGCGTTGCCACGGGCGGCATCGGCCCCGGCTTCATGGAATCAGCTCGTGCCCTGGCAACGGTTCTCTATGAGCGCGGAGTTCCGGCCTATGCCGTTACGCTGTGCCACTCGATCGTTCTGAACGGCGTGATCCGCGACCTTCTGCTGGATCAGCCCTGCACGCACTTCACCAGCCTGAAGGCCTCGTCTGCCAAGCATAACCTCCGCAACGCGCTGCAGAAGGCAGCCTGGCTCGACCTGGAACTGCTCCTGGAGACCTATGCGGATGCCGAGACGGCCAGCCGCAGGCAGGCGGCCGAGCAGGTCGCGGGCGCGTTCGAGGCCAAGATGTTGGGTGTGGCCCGCGAGATCGACCGATCGGCCCAGGAGTTCGTTGAGACTGCAGGCCAGATTGCCAGCGCTGCTTCACATTCGGCCGATCGGGCCGGAATGGCCGCCGGCGCTGCCGTCGAGGCAAGCTCGGGCGTGCAAACCATGGCTGCGGCGGCCGAGCAGCTTTCCGCATCGGTCAGCGAGATCAACCGCCGCATCGTACAATCGGCGGCCATGGCGGAGCGCGCGGTTGCCGATGCCCGGCACACCGATGGCGTGGTTCAGGCCTTGGCCGAGGGCGCCGGCCGTATCGGGGATGTGGTGCAACTGATCAGCAGCATCGCCGGCCAAACCAATCTGCTGGCCTTGAACGCCACCATCGAGGCCGCGCGGGCCGGTGAGGCCGGCAAGGGCTTCGCCGTGGTCGCCAGCGAAGTCAAAAGCCTGGCGAGCCAGACGGCCAGGGCAACGGATGAGATCAGCCAGCAGATCGCCCAGACGCAGGCGGCCACCCAGAAGGCGGTGGAGGCCATCCGGGGCATCGCCGGCACCATCAACAACATCAACGAGCTGATCGCTGCGATTGCAGCTTCCGTTCAGGAGCAGGGAACCGCCACGGCAGAGATCGCACGCAGCGCCGCACAATCGGCAGCGCATAATGGCAAGGTCGATCAATTGATGAGCGACATCCGTGGCGATGCCGCTGCCACGGCCGAGGGTGCCGAGCGCCTGAGTGGATCGTCCCGGACTCTGGCCAAGAGCTCCGGCGTCCTGAATGCGGCCCTGACCGGCCTGTTGAAGGAGATCCGGGCTGCCTGATCCGCAGCGAGGCTGAACGTCCTCAAGACTTGGAAGGTGGCGCAGATCCGGCTGCTTGTGGAAAAGCACGGGGCCGATGGTGGGGCTCTTCCGTGGAACGGCCCGCTCCTGAGATATGGGTGGCGGCGCACAGGATAGATCGCGCCGCCTGGGCCTGCGCCACCTCGGGGGAGGGGGATGCTGCGCGCGTTACTGTCAGAGGCAGCGCCGCGGAAGCGGTGCGGCGCGACTGGATCCTTGAATAATGGCGTGGAACGGGATGGCCGGCTCTTCGGCCTGCCCTACCTGAAATCCCGCGTCGGCACCTTGATTCCTGATCCCAGCCGCAGGTCCGGAATGTAGATGTCGCGCGCCCGTTGCAGGGCTGGGTCCGTCGCGTCACCCTGGCCGCCATCCCGCTGCGCGATGCCCTGCAGCATTCCGGTAAGGTCCTCCACCTGCTGCACAACGACGTGGATCACCTCGCCCTCGCGCTGCACCCGGCCGCGGCAGCCCATCATGCCCGCCGACAGAATCACCCGGCGCCGTTCCTCGAACAGGGCGGGCCAAAGGATCAGATTGGCCACGCCGGTTTCGTCCTCGACGGTGATGAACATGACGCCCTTGGCCGAGCCCGGTTTCTGCCGCACCAGCACCAGGCCTGCGAGAGCAATTCGCTGGCCGTCGCGGATCGATGCCAGTTCGCCGCAGGTGACCATGCCCATGGCCGCCAGATCCCGCCTTAGGAAGGCGAGGGGGTGCCGCCGCAGGCTCAGGCCGGTGCTGCGGTAATCCTCCACCACCTGCTGGCCCTCGCGCATGGCGGCCAGGCTGACCGGCGCCTCGACGATCTCGGGGTCCGGCATCCGGTTCCGGTCAGCCGCCGCGAATAAAGGCAGCGCCTCGTCGGTCAGCCCGCGCACCTCCCACAGCGCCCGGCGCCGGTCCACGCCCAGGCTGCCGAAGCCATCCGCCTCCGCCAGCCGCTCCAGGGCCGCGGGCGGGGTGCCCGCGCGGCGCCAGACCTCCTCGATGCTGCGATAGGGCTCGGCGCCGCGACCGACCACCAGCCGCGCGGCATCGGCGTTGTTCAGGCCCTTCACCATCCGCAGGCCCAGCCGCACCGCCAGCCGTGAACCCTGGCCGGCTTCCAGCGTGCAGTCCCAGCGTGAGGCGTTGACGCAGACCGGGCACACCTCGACGCCATGCTCCCGCGCGTCCCTCACCACCTGGGCGGGCGCGTAGAAGCCCATCGGCTGGCTGTTCAGCAGGGCGACGCAGAACACCTCCGGGTGGTGGCATTTCACCCAGGCGCTGGCATAGGCGATCAGCGCGAAGGAGGCGGCGTGGCTTTCGGGAAAGCCATAGGAGCCGAAGCCCTCCAGCTGCCCGAAGGTCCGCTCGGCGAATTCAGGCGTGTAGCCGCGCTCCACCATGCCGTTGACCAGCTTATCGCGGAACACCGACACGCCTCCGGTGAACTTGAAGGTGGCCATGGAGCGCCGGAGCTGGTCCGCCTCGGTGGCCGTGAAGCCGGCGCACCGGATGGCGACCTGCATGGCCTGTTCCTGGAACAGCGGCACGCCCAGCGTCTTGCCCAGCACCCGCCGCAACTCCGGCTGCGGATAATGGGGCTGCTCCACCCCCTCGCGGCGCCGGAGATAGGGATGCACCATGTCGCCCTGGATCGGGCCGGGGCGGACAATGGCAACCTGGATGACGAGGTCGTAGAAGGTCGTGGGCTTCATGCGCGGCAGCATGGCCATCTGCGCCCGGCTCTCGATCTGGAAGGTGCCGAGTGTGTCGGCGCGCCGGATCATGGCGTAGGTCGCCGGGTCCTCGGCCGGGACCGAGGCCATATCGAGGCCGAGGCCTCGATGCTCCTCCATCAGTTCGAAGGCGCGCCGGAGGCAGCCCAGCATGCCGAGGCCCAGCACGTCGACCTTCATGAAGCCGAGCTCGTCGATGTCGTCCTTGTCCCACTCCACCACCTGCCGCCCGACCATGGCGGCGGGCGCGATGGGAACCAAATCATCCAGCCGATCGCGGGTCAGCACGAAGCCGCCGGGATGGGTCCCAAGCTGGCGGGGAAAGCCGATCAGCTCTCGCGCCAGTTCCAGGCTCAGCCGCAATCGCCGGTCGGCCATGTCGAGGTTGAGCTCGGCGGCGTGCTCCGGCCGCACGCCCTCCTCGGACCAGCCCCAGACTTGCGACGACAGGGCGCTCGTCACGTCCTCCGTCAGCCCCATGACCTTGCCGACGTCGCGCACGGCGCCGCGGGCGCGGAACCGCATCACCGTGGCGCAGAGCGCCGCCCGCTCGCGGCCGTAGCGGCCGTAGATCCACTGGATGACCTCCTCGCGCCGCTCGCTTTCGAAATCGACATCGATGTCCGGCGGCTCGCGGCGCTCGGCCGAGACGAAGCGCTCGAACAGGAGGCCCGAGCGGACCGGATCGATGGAGGTGATGCTCAGCAGGTAGCAGACCGCCGAATTGGCCGCGCTGCCGCGACCCTGGCACAGGATGCCGATGCTGCGGGCATAGCGGACGATGCTGTGCACGGTCAGGAAGTAGGACGCGTAGCCGAGCTCGTCGATCAGCCGCAATTCGTGTCGGAGCTGCGCCGCCACGTCCGCGGGCAGCCCCTGCGGGTAACGTCGCGGCGCCGCCTCGTGAACCAGGGCTTCGAGCGCCTGTTGCGGCGTCAGCGCGGGGTCCTCGACCTCGTCCGGGTATTGGTAGCGCAGCTCGTCCAAGGAAAAGCGGCAGCGTTCCATGATCTCCAGCGAGCGGGCCAGAGCCTCGGGATGGCGGCGGAACAGCCGCTGCATCTCCTCCGGCTCGCGCAGCTGCCGGTCCACCGAGCGCTCCCGCCGAAACCCGGCGCTCTCGATGGTGCAGCCCTCGCGGATGCAGGTGACCACGTCCTGCAGGATGCGCCGGTCCTGGTGGTGGTAGAGCACGTCGCCGGTGACGACGGCGCGCAGGCCCGCCGTCTGCGCCATGTCCTCCAGCAGGCGCAGCCGCACCGCGTCGCCGGGGCGCCGCAGCAGCGTCAGCGCCAGATAGGCGCGGTCACCGAAGGCGGTGCGGTGCCGGTGCAGGATCAGCGGCAAATCCTCGTCGGCCGTGCCCGGCAGCAGGATGGCGACAAGCCCTTCGGCATGCGCCGCCAGATCCCGCCATCCCAACTCGCAGCGGCCGGCGCCACCCCGCGCCTTGCCCAGGGACAGCAGCCGGCACAAGCGCGCATAGGCTTCGCGGTCAGTGGGATAGACCAGCACCGGCGGGCTGTCCGTCAGGTCCAGGCGGCATCCCACCACCAGCCGCACGCCGGATTCCCTGGCGTGGCGGTGGCAGGCCACGATGCCCGCCAGGCTGTTGCGGTCGGTGATGCCAAGGGCGGGCAGGCCCAGGGCGGCCGCCTGGGCGAAGAGCTCCTGGGGATGGCTGGCGCCGCGCAGAAAGGAATAATTGGTGGTGACCTGCAGCTCGGCGTAGGGCGTCGTCACCGCTGGTGATGCGGCGTGGTGGACGGCGCCGCGGCCTCCGGCCTGCGCATCAGGACGTAGCCGCAGCGTTCCAGATGCCGCACCAGGCGCTCCGCCGTGATGCGCGCCATGGCTTCGTCGGCGTGGTGGACGCGCTTCCGGCCGTCGAACCTGAGCGCATAGGATAAGGAGGCGGCGATCTCGTCGGCCGAGGCGGGATGCAGGGGAGGTTGGTCCGTCACAAAATTGCCCTTGATCAAAAGATGCCGTGCAGGAACCAGGACAGGTCGCCCGTCGCCGGATCAACACCATCCCCTCGCCGGAACAGCCAGAAGCGGTTCCCGTCCTCGTCCTCCACGGCCCAGTAGTCGCGCACCGCGGCAACCTCGCCGGTGCGGCGCCACCACTCGCCCGCGATGCGCTCGGGGCCGTCGGCGCGCCGCACGCGATGGCGGACGCGGCGCCAGGTGAACAGGGCGGGCGGATGGTCCGGCAGCGCCGACAAAGCCTCGACCGGCTGCGGCGGGTTCAGCAGGCGCACGGGGCGGCGCAGATCCGGCGGCCATGGGGTTGCTCCGGCCGCCGCCCCGGGAGCGCCGAGCTGAATGGCGCGCTCGGGCACGTCGCTTTCCCGCGGTATTATGCGGAAGACCCGCTCCTCGCCGAAGCGGCTGGCCAGCCGATCCACCAGCGGCGCCAGATCGACCTCCTGGCCCTCGTCCTGCGCCAGGGAGGAACGGAGCTGGATGGGCAGGATCGGCTCGGCCAGGGTGACCACCAGCCGCATGGCGGAAACACCGAAGCCTGGCTCCACGCCCTCCAGCCGCTCCTTGAGCAGGCGGCTGAGATGATTGGCATCGCGGGACGGCCGCGAAGTTCCGGCCCGGACGATCTGTACCGCGTCGTCCACGCGCTCAAAGATCAGGTCCAGCTGCCGGGCACCGAGACCGCCCGCCTCCAGCAGCGCGCAGACAGGAGCGGCCAGGCGCTCCACCGCGATGCCCAGCGCCGTCGCGGTCAGCAGCGGTTCCAGGAAAACGGCGGCATGCTGGGCGGCGTCCGGCGGCAGCACCGGCGCGAGCGGCTCGTCCTCATGCCCGGTGGCCTGATCCAGCCGCCGCAGGACTTCGCCGCCGAAACGGCGGGCGAGAGGACCGCGCGGCATGGAAAGGAGCTGCCCGACGAGATCGATGCCGAGCCGCCGCAGCCCCGCCACGGTTCCAGCATCGATCCGCAGGGCCGCGACTGGCAGCAGCGCCAGGGCGTCCCTCTGCTCGCCCGGCCCGATGATGGCCGTGGGCCGCGTGCTGTGGCGGGCGATGGCCCATGCGGCGCCGGGCGTGTCGGCGATGGACGCCCGGGCGGCGATCCCGGCCCGCTCCAGGCAGGTGACGATGGCGGCCAGCAGGCTGTTCTCGCCGCCATGCAGGTGGGCGCAGCCCGAAGCGTCGATCCAGAGACCGTCCGGCGGCGCCGCCGCGGTAAGCGGCGACCAACGCAGGCACCAGGCCGCCAGCTCGCCAAGTGCCGCGGCGTCTCCTTCCGGGTCGGCCTCGGCCACTTCCAGCCCCGGCAGCATGGCCTGCGCGTGGCTCAGCGCCATGCCGGGGCGCAGGCCCAGCGCCAGCGCCGCCCGGTTGGCGGCGGCAATGACCTGCCGGTTGCCTTCCTGCCTCCGGGTCACCAGCGGCGCCTCAAGCGGCCGCTCGCCCTGGTGCGGCGCGCCGGTGGACACGGCCCGGCGTCGCCGCAGCCGGTCGGTCGGCCAGAACGGCAGGAAGAGCGAGACGACCCTGCGCATCACAGGCCTCCACGGTCCAGGAGCCGGGCACGCCGCCGCGGCACCGCATCAGATCCAGTTGCCACAGCGCCCGGCCCAGGCCGGGCGTGCCGGGCGAGTGGGCGAGGGGGGGTGGCGAGGGCAGGCAAGCGACCTTCCAGCGCGTCACCGCCGCCGTGGGCTCCGACAGCAGCAGGTCGTTCAGCCTGGGTCCGCGCCGGACCAGGAAGGCCATGGCGCCCGACGACTCGGCGGCGAGCTGCAGCCGACGTGAGGCCGTCAGGCCCAGGCGGCCCGAATACTCCCCGACCACCCCCGCGAGCCCCGGATGGCGCAGGCCCTCCTCCATGGCCAGCAGAACGGAGCGACCCGCCTCCACATGCACGACCCGGGACCCCTGCAGCCCGGCTCCGGCCAGGCCGGGCGCGAACAGGTCGAAGCGCTCCGATGCCCACAGCACAGGCCCACCGGCCCGCGCCAGAATGCCTGCCACCAGCAGGGTGGCCGCCGAGGCGTGCTCCACATGGGCGCCTGCCCCGGCAACCTCGTGCAGGGCGCCGCGGGCCATGCCGCCGCGCGGCAGCCCGCCATCCAGGGCCGGGATGCCGAACGGAACCACGGGGCGGTTATGCCCCTCGCCCTGACCCTCGATCCGGGCCACCTGCTCGCGCAGACCGTCCAACAGCGCTGATGTGCCCAAGCTCGCCATATCTCCCTCTAGCAAGGAGGAAGAACATAAAGCGAACAAAAAAGTTTTGAAAAGCTCCGCCTCAGCCCGGCCCAGCCGTCACGCTCCCGACGCGCGTCAAGTTGCTCGGCCTAGGCCCTCAAGGCTGTGCCCGACGTCCACTCGAAAGAGGAACCGCTCCCCCCTGATCTGTCGGGGCGTGGCGGGATGGGAGCGCGCCCGATTACCCTCGATAAGATGTTCTTATCGCTATCATGACCGTGCAGTGACGGGTTTGCCCGATTCCGCGAACCGGCTAATCTGGCAGCAGACGGGCCGCAGCAGGGCGGCGCCGCAGAACGGACGCCGATGCCAGACCAGCCCCACAAGCCCGCGCTGCGGCCGGACCCGCAGCCCTGGATCACCGACACGGCCACGAGCGAGGCGCGGCGCCTGCTGCAGGGACCCGTCGGCGCGGCCCTGGCCGAGGCGGCGCGCTATGCCGGCCAGGCGCTGTCCGCCAACACCCGCCGCGCCTATGCCAGCGACTGGGCCGCCTTCGCGGCCTGGTGCGCCGCCGGCGGCGTCCCCCCATTGCCCGCGGCACCCGTGCTGGTCGCCGGCCACCTGGCCAGCCTCGCAGGCCAACTCGGGCGCAGCGGGCTGTGGCGCCGCCTCGCCGCGATCGGCCACGCCCACCGCCAGGCAGGACTACCCTGGGAGCCACGGCACCCGGCCATCCGCGCCACGCTGCGCGGCATCCTCGGCCGGCACGGCGTCGCCACCCGGCCGGCGGCGGCACTCACCTCGGCCGAGGTCAAGCGGCTGCTCGACGCCTGCGGCAGCGACATGACCGGGCTGCGCGACAAGGCCCTGCTGCTGGTGGGCTTCGCCGGGGCGCTGCGCCGCTCGGAGATCGTCGGCATCGACCGCGAGCACCTGCGCTTCACCGCCGACGGCATGACGCTGGAGATCCCGCGCAGCAAGGGCGACCAGGACCGGCAGGGCGCGCGGATCGGCATTCCGCGCGGGCTGAACCCGCTGTCCTGCCCGGTGCGGGCCATGGAAACCTGGCTGGCGCGGGCGCGCATCGAATGGGGCGCGGTGTTTCCCAGCCTGACCCGCGGCGGCCGGCCGCGCGGGCGGCTGCGGCCGGCCGGCGTCCGCTTCATCCTGCACCGCCGGGCAGAGCGCGCCGGGCTGGTGGTGGACGCCGCCGAGCGGCTGTCGCCGCACGGCCTGCGCGCCGGCTTCATCACCGAAGCCTATCTGCGCGGCGCCCTCGACGAACAGGTGATGCACCACACCCGGCAGAAAACCATCGCCACCACCCAGGCCTACCGCCGCCGCGCCCGCATCACCCGCGACAGCCCCGCCCGACTGCTCGACCTCTGACCAACATGGTCCCCAGC
>NZ_QXGS01000030.1 GCF_003604215.1 Teichococcus vastitatis | reverse complement strand
GCCTACCGCCGCCGCGCCCGCATCACCCGCGACAGCCCCGCCCGACTGCTCGACCTCTGACCAACATGGTCCCCAGCACTTCGCTGCCTTCAACGCTGGGGGAGCCTCTCTCCCGCAGTGTCAGAAAGGTGTAGCCGGCCGATGCCGCCCGTCATCGGGGTGGGCTTAATCTAGCCCGGGTACTTCCCTTGGAATGCAGGCGAGGACCTTGTGACGGGGAAATCCGCAGGCGATATGTCTTTTATCCATCGCCTTGTGCGGGTACATTTCCGACGCTCAACAACCTCGAGTGGCGGAAGTGGTGAGCGGCGGCGGAGAACAGGGTGCATCCACGGCCAGCCTAGCTCCTGGGCACTGCCCTGGCCGGCGTTTCCTCCGATCGTCAAGTCGGCTGCTGCCTTGGCGGCGGCTCGGTCTTCGCGCGGTGCTGGCCCTGGCCTGTGGGTTGCTGTGTCTGGTAACCGGGATTGCTTCGTCGCTGCTTGTCGGCCGCATGGCTGACCGACAGGTCCGTGCTGACATCGGTGCGGAGTTCGAGGGCGCAGCGCAGCGCATTTCCGATCTGCTGGACCGCGGCTTGGCCGAGCGGATGCGGGAGATCCAGATCATGGCGTCGCTCGACACGATCGCCAATCCTGCTTCCTCGATGGACAGCCGCCGGGCCGTCCTGCGGCGCGTGCAGGAAACCTATCCCTTCTACGCGCTGATCATCCTGATCTCTCCCAGCGGCCGCATCCTGGCGAGTAGCTCCGGCCTGCTGGAAGGCGCTGACGTTTCGGAACGCGACTACTTCCTCCGCGGCCAAGTCGCTCCAGTCGCCGCCGACGTTCATGATGCTTTGCTGATGGCGCCGCTTCTTCAGCGTCCTGCCTCCAATCCTCCTCGCTTCGTCGATCTCGCAGCACCGGTCCGCTCGGCGGATGGAACGGTGATCGGCGTCGTGGCGGCCCATCTGTTCTGGGAATGGGCCGAGGCTATCGAGCGGGACGTGATGCGGCCGATCGCCCTGCGCCATTCGGGGGCAAAAGCCTTCGTGTTCTCAGCGCAGGGCCATCCCCTGCTCGGCAGCGAACGGAGCAGCTCCGAAAGCCTGCACATCCTGGCTCCCAGGGTGTTCGACGCCCTGAAAAGGGGTGTGGTCAGTGGCAGCGTCGAGGAGAAGAAAGGAGATCCGGCCAGCACCCTCGTGGGCTTCTCGGCGACGGTTGGACATCAGGGCTTCCACGGCCTCGGTTGGAACGTGGCGGTGAGCAGCCCAACCCATCAGGCATTCGCGCCGGCACGGGAGCTTGCACAACAAGTGATGTTCTGGGGAAGCATCGCGGCGGCCATGGCCGTGGTTCTCGGCTGGATCGTGGCCGGCTGGATTGCTTATCCGCTTGAGGCCCTAAGTCGTACTGCCGAACACTTGAAGAGTAACCCGTCGGCGAAAACCGCTCCACTGAACCGTGGGCCCGCGGAAGTCCGCATGCTGGCCTTGACCTTGCGCGACATGGTGGATGCGATCCGCTCACGCGAAGCCGCGTTCTTCGAAAGCGAGGCGCGCCTGCGCTTCGCCACCGAGGATGCAGGCATCGGCGCCTGGGAAGTGACAGGCCGGTCCGACGTCATCACCTGCTCATCGCAAGCCTGGAAGATCTTCGGCTATCCCGCGCTGTCCGGAACCGTCACCATCCGCGAATGGCTCGATTGCATCGTCCCCGGGGACCGGCGCAGCGTGATCAACAGCTTCCGGCATGCGTGGCGGAAGCAGAGCGGCTGGGCCACCGAGTTCAGGATCACGCGGAAGTCGGAAAGTGAGATCCGCTGGATTCGCGTGAGGGGCACCATCCAGGGAAGTGGCGTGGGCAAGGCCCCGCCCGCTTACGGCGGCATCATCGAGGATATCACCGAACAGAAGGTTGGCGAGCGGGCCAGGGAATTGCTGATCAGGGAGCTGGATCATCGGGTCAAGAACCAGTTCGCGGTGTTCCACAGTCTTGTTCAGTTCACGGCCCGTGCCTCGGCCGATGCCACGGCTATGGCAAATACCTTGTGCGGGCGCATCCGTGCCCTGGCCTCGGCCCATGACCTGGTCCGCGATGCGGTGGGTGAGGGAGTGTCCCGTGGGCTCAGGGATACGACGCTGGAGAACGTGTTGGACGCCGTGCTGGGACCCTTCGGAACATCCGTCCGGCAGGAGCAGGCCAGCCCTGATGCACGTTTCACCCTGACCGGCCCCGGCGTCACCATCGCACCCGCCGCAGCCGGCGCAATGGCACTCGTGATGCACGAGCTTGCGACCAATGCGGTGAGGCACGGGGCGTTGGCGGCTGCTCAAGGTGCTGTCCGCGTGTCGTGGGCGGTGGCCGCAGGGCCGGACAGGCAGCAGGATCTGCTGTTGCGTTGGCAGGAGATGGGCCGGGCTGCCCCGGACCCGGACCGGCCGCAGAAGAAGGGATTCGGAACAGCCCTCATCCGGCAGAGTATCGAGGGGCAGTTAGGAGGCAGCGTCGCTTTCGACTGGGCCGGCAATCTCGGCTTGGAGGTCCTGATCGCGGTGCCCGTGCAGCGGCTGTCATCCTGAGGTCCATGCAGCCCGCTCCACGGGCGGCAGCGTACCAACCGGACCGATTCCTTGGACGGACAACGAATCAGTGGATCTTCGAGAAGGCTGCTTCCATTCCGTCGACCGTCAATTCACACGTCGCAGGAAGGCTGCACTGGCCAAGCCAAGAAGCGCCAGTTGACCCGCCATGAGCAGGAAGGCCAGGTCATAGCTGCCGCTCCAGCTGACCACCAGCGTGAATACCAACGGCCCACAGACCGAGCCGACGAAGCCGAAGAGACTGGCAGCGGAGGTCACGTCTCCGACCAGGGGCAGGGGCGCGACGCGAGCCAGCTCCGCCATGTGCACGCCGTTCCAGCCGATGGCGGTAACGCCGACCAGGGCGGCGCAGCCGTAAAGCGCCCAGGAGCCGCGATCGCCCAGCGTGACCAGCAGCCCGACTGCCAGGGCTGAGGCCACCGCTTGGAATGCGAGGTGCCGCAAGGCATGACCCATCCGGTCGGCCAGCCATCCCAGCAGGATGCGTCCTACCATGCTGGCGCCCTGCATCACCGCCACGATCTGCCCGGCCTCGGCCAGGGATGCGCCGTGGCGGGTGATGGCATAGGTGGCGGTGAAGGCCATGAGGCAGGATTGCAGAACGGAGAACGACGCCCCGAGGATTGTCAGCAGCGGCAGCGACGGATGCGCCCGCAGGGTGCGGATCGAATGGGCCAGCATGGCCAGCGAGAGCAGCGCGCGCGCCCAGTCGCGCCGGCCTTTGCCTCTGTCCTGGTCCAGTTGCCCGCGAAAGGGTTGAACCAGCAGGATCGTGAGCAGCGCGACTCCGATCACGGTTCCCAGCGCTGCCGGAAGACCCTGCGCCAGCACCAGGGGTGCCATCATCAAGCCTGCCAGAGCACCACCCAGGGGAACGCCGGCTTGCTTGATCGAGAAGATCAGCGTGCGGTGCCGGGGTGGTGCGGCGCGAACCAGGATCTGGCTGCCGGCCGGCGTGTTGTGGCCGGCTCCGAAGCCGATGGCCACGGCACCCAGAAGGCCAAGTAGTCCGAACGGCCACAACAAGGCGAAAAGGCCGAGCGCTATGCAGGCCAGGGCGATCTGTAATGTGCGAACTGGTCCGTAGTGGCTGAGCATGGGTCCACCGCATGCCAGGCACCAGCAGATCCCGGCAGAGGTCAGTGCGGAGACGAGGCCGATGCTTTCCGGCGGCAAGCCGGCCCGGGTCATCAGGGGCGGGCCCAGAAGCGGAACGGCGAGAGAAGCAAAGGAACTGACGGTTTGAACGATCAGGGTCGCGATCAGCGCGCTGACCCACAGTGGCGCTCTCAATTCAGGATTCCACCCTTCCGGCGATCGGAGGCCGCTTAGCCTCAGGCGTGTCTTTTTTCATGTTGCTCGTTGGGCAGCATTCGGCGCGGCACCGTTCCTCCAGCCGGTTTCATTGTTGAAGAAGATCGTCATCCGAACCATCGGCACATTGCCCAGGTCTGGCAAGCCGTCGCCGAGACAAGGAGGGCCGGGCATTCTGCCGCCGGTGCTGCGCAGGACCCCGGGTCCTGAGTGGGCGGCCCAGTGCATAAGCGTCTCAGGCGTCCTGACGCGCCGTCTCTGGCGGACGGATCGCATGCGGGCTGAGGTCCTTCGAAATGGTGCCAGCACGACCCGAGCATTCCCGGGCAGGAACATGCGGTGCCGCCGGAGCAGGCCGGTTCTTCAACGTCGCGATGGCATCCACCGCCGATCTGGGGAACCCGGCTCGGCCGCCACCGGGGGGGTTAGCGAGCCAGTTACATCTCCCGGCAGCCGCGAAGGATCACGCAGGTTTCCGCCGCCTTCAACGCCAAACGGCTTCAGGACAAACACTTCAGGCGCTGGCTAGGCGACCGGCGCCGCTTCGGCCACAGATCCGACGGCGCCAGAGAATCGAAATCTTCCGTACCCGGCGGTATGACCCGCAGCCGGAATTATGATATGTTACCGGCTGAGTACCGTTGGGTTCAACAGCTGAAAGTGCCGCCCGTGTCACCTCCCCGTAACGACCGTCAGAGGCCCTCCCGCCGCCGCGCCTTCGACGATGATGACTATTCTGGCCGCCCGAGCTTTCCCACCTTCCCAAGCTTCGGTGGGGCACCCGCGACGCCCGAGCTTGCCGCGACGGTGAAGTGGTACAACTCCGAAAAAGGCTTCGGCTTCGTCGAGCTTGCCGATGGCACCGGCGATGCCTTCCTGCACGCCAACACGCTGCAGAGCGCCGGCATCCAGGCGGTCAGCCCCGGGGCGACGCTGCAGGTCCGGGTGGGCCAGGGGCAGAAAGGGCGGCAGGTCGATCAGGTTGTGTCGGTCGACGAGAGCACGGCCGGCCCGGCTGCGCCGCAGCGCGACAGTTTCCGGGCAAGATCCCCGCGGCCACGGGAGCCCCGGCAGGCCGTTGACCTGAGCTCCGCCGTTGAAATGAGGGGCATCGTGAAGTGGTATAATCCCGACAAGGGGTTCGGCTTCATCAGCCCGCAGGATGGCGGAAAAGACGTTTTCGTTCACGCGACCGCGCTGGAACGGGCTGGCTTGTCCGCGCTCCAGGACGGCCAGCCGGTCCGGATGCAGGTGGTGCAGGGCGCCAAGGGCCCGGAGGTCGGTTCGCTCGAAACAGACTGATGCTGACCCGGGAAGCCGGAAGCACTGAACAAGGATGCGCGGCCTTCCTTCAGGAGGCGCGCATCGTCGAACACTGATCTAGGCTGGCCTCGGCCTCCTTGAGGGAGGTGTAGCTTGGTTCTTTGCCGGAACCCCCATCATGTTCCGGGCTGCCGCTATCGGCAGCAGATCGGTCGGGATTAACCCACGACCTCCTTCCGCCTCCGCGGCATCCAACGGGTCCTGTTGGCGTCCGGATCGGAGCCGGAGCCCTTGCGTGTGACGGATCCTGGTCTTCGCCCAGTCAACGGCTGCAGCGCCATCTGCCTCACCGGCATCCTGCGGATGCTGATCGATTTGCCGCGCGGGACTGCGTCTGGAACAATCGTGACAAGAGCGGATGTTAGGGGAGAATGGCGGGCATGGATGTGGTCAGTGCGATCAGGATGGTCGCTGTGCCGGCGCGGTCCGGTGTGCCGCCCCGCCAAGCCGGCGCTCCTTGGCTCTGCAACCCTCCGGCAATCTGCTGTGCTCAGCCTGGTCGTGCTCTTATGTCCGGACGGCGGGTGTGACGGGCCAGCAGCTCCTGGACTCGCGGACGGCCTGGATTCGCCTTTCCGCCATCATCGCCCTCTCCTCGCTGGGGGGAGTCGGGATGTGGTCGGTCATCGTGACCCTTCCTTATGTGCAGGCCGAGTTCGGTGTGTCCCGCGGTGCGGCATCACTGCCCTATACCTTAACCATGCTGGGCTTCGGCGCCGGTGGCATCCTCATGGGACGCCTCGCTGATCGATACGGCGTGATGAGGCCGCTGCTGGGCGCGACGCTGATGCTGGCGTTGGGCTACGTGGCCGCTGGGCTCGCACCGAGTCTCGCCATCTACACGCTCGCACAGGGCGTGATGATCGGCATGCTGGGGGCGTCCGCGGCCTTCGCGCCGTTGGTGGCCGATGCTTCCTTGTGGTTCCAGCGGCGACGCGGCATCGCCGTGGCCCTGGCGGCGTCGGGCAACTATCTGGCGGGCGCCGTCTGGCCGCCTGTGCTCACCTGGCTGATCGGCTTCTATGGGTGGCGCATGGCTCATCTGGCCGTGGGCGCGATCTGCCTGGTGACGATGGTGCCGCTCGCGCTGATGCTGCGTGCGAGGGCACCGGGGTCCAGGGGCGACGGCTTTGCCGGCCATCCCGGGGAGGCCAAGCCGCTTGGCCTCTCGCGGAACGCGCTGACGGCGATCCTCTGTTGTGCGGGTGTGGCCTGCTGCGTGGCCATGGCAATGCCTCAGGTGCATATCGTCGCCTATTGCGGCGACCTTGGCTACGGCGTCGCGCGGGGCGCCGAGATGCTCTCGGTGATGCTGGCCTGCGGCATCGTTTCCCGAATCGGGTCGGGCTTCATCGCCGACCTGATCGGCGGGCTGCCGACGCTGATGCTGGGATCCGTGCTGCAAGGGGCGGCGTTGTCGCTGTTCCTGTTCTTCGACGGCCTCACCTCGCTCTTTGCATTGTCGGCGCTGTTCGGACTGGTTCAGGGTGGGATCGTCCCCTCCTATGCGGTGATCGTGCGGGAAAGCTTCCCGGCCTCCGAAGTCGGAATGCGGGTGGGCATTGTCCTGATGGCCACCCTTGGAGGCATGGCGCTGGGCGGCTGGCTTTCTGGCGTGATCTTCGACGTGACCGGCAGCTACGCGGCCGCTTTCCTGAATGGCGTCATCTGGAACGCGGTCAATATGGCGATCGTGACCACGCTGATGCTGCGCCGTCGCGTGCACTTGGCCCCAGCATAAACCTCGGGCCCGAGAGGTGCACCGGCCTGCGTGTTCGTGAACGGGCCGGACAGGGCGAGGCTCCTCACGAGGATCACGGATGATGTGGCAAAGATGGCTGGTAGATGAAGCCGGGCGCTCCCTGTGCTTCCAGCGCCAGTCGTCGCCACATTCTGCGGTTGAGCTATCACGAGTTATTGACATTCTTCGGTTGGGTTGATTTCTCTACACCCAGAGCCGCAGATCCGGATCGGCGATTGGCCGCAATCAGAACTCTGTGATGGGCATTCGGCCCCGGCCTCGGAGTGCCGCCATGACGTTCAGGTTCTGCCACATCGCCAACCAGCAGCTTAGCCTGATGGCAGCAGGTGGCTTGCTGATGATGGCCGTCAGTCCGGCTGCGGCCAGTGAAAGCGTCGCGCTCCGGCCCGCCCAGATCCCGACGAGCGTGACCGATGTCGATGAGGCCCCGTTTTCCATTCGACTGGGATTGGGTTTTGCCGATTACCAGACGAGCGGCAGCGCCAGCTCCAACGGTGTCAGCATTCCCGACGCCTCGGTCGCCTTCGGAAGACACGCCGTGGGCAGCATCGAGGCGGGATGGAGGTTCGCACCGAACTGGAGCCTGTCAGTGCTCAGCGGCGTTCCGCCGACGGTTTCGTTGAAGGGGGAGGGAGCCTTCGCGGAGCTCGGCAAGCTGCGCGAGGTGACCTATGGATCGGTCATGGCCGGTCTCCAGTATCATCCTTTCGGCAGGAGCTGGATCGACCCTTATATCGGTGTGGGGCTCGACTACACGTTCATCTTCGGCACCTCTGGCGGCTCCATGTCGGAACTCCGGGTGGCCGATAATTTCGGCCCGATCCTGCAAGCCGGTGCTGAGTTCAAGCTGACGGACCGCTTCTCATTCTACGCCGATGTCCGGAAGATCTGGCTGTCCTTCGATGCGAAGGGCGTTGCTCCGACCGGTGCGGGCCCGCTCCCGGTGAGTGTTGAGGTGCACCCCAATCCTCTCGTGGCGACCTTTGGGATCTCCTATCATTTCTGACCACTTTCAGGGAACCGCCTCACCCTGGGGTCACGACACACCTTCGGACACTGAGGCCAGGTCCAGGCGCATCGCTGTGCGTGAATTGCCGACCGGGTGCGGGATTGAAACTGCTGCCGGCCCTGCACCGGGTCATCAAAGCCGACCTGCCGACGACGCCTCAGGGGTCTCCGCCGAGCGGAGATCAACGTTGCAGAAGGTTCGTTACGCCGACGCAGCCTGATTGCCCTCGTCCAGACCTCCTGCCTGCGAACGATGCCGAACTGCTGTTCAGGCCAGGTACTCAGCTTGGCGGGACGGTTGCCGGGTCGCTGGAGATCCGAGAAGGTATCCTTGCGCGAACGGGATGCCGTTGAGCTTCAGCCATTCGAGTTGACTGGGCTCCTCGACACCTTCCGCGACCACGTAGATGTTCAAGTCCATGGCCAGTCGCGCCACCATCCGGCAGATGGCCCTGACCTTTGGGGCATTGAGCTTTCTCGTGAAGCCCTTGTCGATCTTGATCCCATCCACATCGATATCCTGCAGATAGCTCAAGGACGAGTAGCCGCTGCCGAAGTCGTCAAGGATCAGCTTGGCGCCGCAGGCACGGATGTCCCGAAGCTGTTGCAAGGTCCGCTCGTCACCATCCAACAGGACGTTCTCCGTCACCTCGATACCGAGGCGGGAGGCAGGCAGGCCGCTTTCTTCCAATGCTTCCGCAAGCAATTGCAGGAACTGCCCACGGCGCAGCTGCCGGGGCGACAGGTTCACGTTGACCTGCACGCGGTGCTCCCATCCCGCGGCGTCACGACAGGCAATCCGTAGGACAAGTTCCCCGAGCCGCTCCATCAGGTCCGTGCGCTCGGCCGTTGCGATGAACTCGCTGGGCATCAGCAGGCCCCGTACCGGATGCTGCCAACGTGCCAAGGCCTCGCAGGCGACGACACTGCCCGTGTTGATGTCGACGATCGGCTGGTATGCGAGGATGATTTCCCCGTTGGTGATCGCCCGGTGCAGCTCGGCTTCCTGGCTCAGCCTCTGATGGTATTCCTGTTCCATCCAATCGGCGAACAGGCTCGCAGTCCGCTTGCCCTCCTCCTTTGCCTTATAGAGCGCAAGGTCGGCCTGGAGCATGAGCTTCTGGTGATCACGGGAATGGTCAGGAAACAGGCTGATGCCGACGCTGGCCCCGGGCGAAATGATGATGTTGTCGCCGATAAACGACTGATTCAACTTACTGATGAGCGCCTGGGCCAAAGGAACAGCCTGATCCCGGTCCAGGCTGGGCAGCAGCACCGCGAATTCGTCTCCACCGAGGCGGGCCACCACCGCAGCACTTCCGAAACATTGCTCGATCCGCTGCGCGACCCACTGCAGGAGGCTGTCGCCGACGCCGTGACCATAGGTGTCATTGATGCTTTTGAAGCCATCAAGATCGATCAAGAACAGGCCGAAACTGCGATCCCGGGTTGTGAGATCCGCCAGCGTGGAAAGAAAGGATTGCCGGTTGAGAAGGCCCGTCAGGCCATCATGCTTCGCCATGAAAGCGATCCGCAGATCGGCCTCATGCGCGATCGTGACATCCCGACCGATCCCGCGGAACCCGGTCGCTGACCCGCGATCGTTGTAGATGGGGTGGCCGGTCAGCCTCAGCCACCGCTTACGCCCGCTTTGCTCAAGGTAGACGAGAAGGTCGCGGAACGGCAGTCGTTGCCTGAGGCGGGACGCCAGGTTCGCGCGTTCGTTGTGGTCGTCGCTCGTTACCAGCAGCTGAAGTTCACGGCCCTGAAGATCCGCCGGAGAGACACCCATGGCGGAGGCCATGCTGCTATTGGCCTTCCGGATCAGCCCGTCGGCATCGATTTCCCAGAGCCAGTCCGGTGATCCCTCCTCGTATTCCCGCAGGAACACCCTCACCGTCTCGATCTCCCGCTGCAACGCGGCGCGGGCTTCCGATCGGCCGGAAAACGTCTTGTTGGTCAGGTAGATGCCGACCGATGCGTAACAGGCGAAGGATGTGAACGCCATGGCAGTGAAAGGATCGGCACCAGACATGACGAAGCTGACGGCGATCACGCAGAGAATCGCACTCGGGATGAAGAAACCGTAGGCGACCGAGCTTGGGACGCTCACGATCGGGGTCGAGACCACCCCGGTCGCCAGCCCGAGAAGCAGCGTGCTTCGCTCGGGTGGCCCATAATAGGCATAGAGGCTGATCAGAAGCCCCCAGCCGACCCCAAGGCAGGTGAAGAGGCCGCGCATCCTCTCGATCAGGCGCAGATCATCCCGTTCACGGCGCCAGCACAGAGCCATTCTGATGATGGCGGCGTAGTTCACGACAATGGACGCCGCCACCACCAGGATGATCGGGTACTCAAGGCCCGAAAAAGCGAAGGATGTCACCGCCGCATTGAAAGCACCGGTGACGGAGAACAGGAGGGACAGGAAATAAAGCAGCGAGGCATGGTCGTGCATGACCGCCGCCTCTTGGTCGGACGCCGGCTTTGCGATGCGGACCAGATCTACCACGGCCCGCACCAGAATGCGGGCCCTGGCCTTCACCGCGAAAAAACGCCGGCGTCGGGACTCTTTCATCCGCCGCGCCCGAAGATCTTGGGGATGATCATGCCCGTGCGCGCCTTGTAGCGTGCGTAGGGACCGGCGATGGCGGATGCCTCGAAACGCTCCTCCTCAGCCCGTGCCGTGACATAGTACCAGCCGATCAGAACCAAGGCGAAAATCCATTGGAGACCATCCGCTGCCAGCGCGGTGCCCAACCAGAGCATGCTGTAGGAGAGGTAGAAAGGGTGCCGGACCAGGGCATAGGGCCCTGCATCATGCACCATGGTCGGGGTGCCGGGCTGGTGGGCCACGGCGGGAGGCCGCGTGCGCGTGGTCGACACCGCCCACCAGAAGAGGCCCGTGGCACCGGTTGCCAGAACAACCGTGGCCATGGCTCTGCCCGGCGGTACGCTGTGTTGGACAATGATCCAGAGAAATGAAGCGAAAGCGAGCAGGCTGAACGCCGACAAAGCTCGCATTGCGGGCGGCAGGCGGCCTTCGACCTGGAAATGTCCCCTGACGCCCCAGGCAAAGGAGACGAAGGCCACGGCCGTGCTGATGATGGTCAATACGGTCCACATGAATGGCTCCTGCGTCATGTCAGCGGGTCAGCTTCAGGGTAACAGGTTCACCCGCAAAGAAGCCTTCCAGGTTCTCGGTAGCTGCCGTTAACGGGTCCATCATGGGAACGGCGTTCCGAACCTTGTCGTAGCGAACACGGTCGCTTGCCATCAGCTGCATATTGCAGCTCAAGCCGGGGTAAGGGCGTGGAGCCGAAGCAGCATCATAGCCAAGACGGCGATAGAAAGGAGCATGGTTCGTCCGGACGCATGCTAAGTAAATCTGAGTATGGGCGCAGAGGGATATATAGCCCGCCATGCGATACAGCAGAAAAACCAAACCCTGGTTATTTTCGGCTTCCGGAGCACGAACCAGGCGATTGACCTCGATCGCGCGCCCGGAAAACGAATCCGACGCATCCAGGTTCAAAAGCGCCGCCACTTCGTCTGGGAAGGTATCCGATGCCGGAGAGGTGTCGTCCGTATCGCGACTGAGCAGACATACGCGGACGGACGCCACGGCTTGGTTTCCGTCATAGATCACCACCGTCTTTGCATTCGGCATGTCATCATAGCGGTCTGAGAAGAACCCGGAACTGTTCGGTTGTATATAGCCCGACGCAAAGTAACTGCGATAGCGAATCCGGTATGCGTCGCTCCTGACCCCGTCCGTCGTTGCGAGCCTGGCGTGGTACACTTGGCCACGCGCTGAGCGGGATGAAACCAATCGCGCAGCGATGGGCGGTGTCGCCGCCACTGGGTGGCCGACCTGATGGAAGGAGCGGGGGATGTTGTTGGTCGATGACATGAGATCTTCCTCGGGTGTTTGGGACAAGCCCCACCCGACGCTATCTGCGCTGAACCCGGAGGGCAGCTACTCGCGTGCAAGTCGCGCGAAAGTTGGGTAGTTTTCTTCCCGAGCCAGTTGGCCTACCCTGGTCGTACCTGACCCGGTGGGCGAGCCATGTCTGGATGGACGGGAAAAGGAGGCCCGAGTCCTCTCTTTAACGTTAACTCGTGCGGGTTACCTTTGCGAGCGTCATCGATGAAATTTCGTGGCACTATCGCAACGAGTAGAGATGCAGCATCTGTCAGTGCCGTTCGGACCGATGCTGCCGATGTCAGGAGAGGCTGCCGGTGTTCCTCGAACCGATCGCAACGATACGAGAATTTCGTGAATTGGATGAGGGAGAGGTGATGTGCGGGTACATGGATGGCTTCCAAGGTATTACTTGTGAAGCCTCCGCTCTGACCCGCTCATACTTGCATGGCTGGCGGAACGGTGCTGTTGATAGTGGCCTGATGGAACCTAACGCGGCTTATATTGAGCTTGAAGCAGAATTCATGGACCTCCGCGAGCCATGAGTACTTGAGATTTATGATTTACCTTCCAAACGCGCATGAGCCGCCTTCGCTTGGAGGACGCAGGGCTGATGGCATCAGGAATTGCGACGCCTGCGATGCGACCTTTGGTGATCAAGGCAGTATGCTTGATCGTATCGGAGGCATCCCCGCGGGCAAGCCATCCGACGTCGCATTGAGCATACGAGCACCGAGATGATAGGGCTGAACCAGCCAGGCGCCGAACGCGCTGTCGATGAGCCTTGGGTGGATCGGCTAGGCAATTTCGCTGCGATCGGCCCAACGACGTTTCAAGCTTCGGCATACCGGCGGACCGACAGCACAGGCAGTTCCGACCGCACGTCATCGGCTCGAAGCGGGCAGCCCTAGCCAGCGTCAAAATCAGCACAGCATCCCGGCGGCGGCGGCAGCGTTGCGGAGAGGTCACGACCCCTTCGTCACCGGCCCCGGATGCCGGCCGAACATCCTTGCCTATACTGGGTAGGACGGCTCCGCCCCTCTGGAGCTCGGGCATTTCGAGTTCCCTACCTCCTCTCGCCCGGCAGGTTAGGGGATCGTCCGCATGTCTCCCGTCGGTCCGCCTGCAGGGTTATTAATTCCTGTCCGCAGGGAAAGGCAGTCGAACGTCGAGGGCTGCTCCAAAGGAGCCGATTGATACCATCATGGAGCGGAGGTTTGCGACAACGGGAAGTTCAGACGTTTCCGACAACATCTAAGGATCGGAAGTGGGAGAGGCATCCGATGGCCTCTCACCAGCTTGAGACGATGGGCTTCAGGACGTCCGCGGCGCATCCGCATGAGAGCCCGTCATCTCCTCAGCGCGGACCCACCGGTCGAACTCTTCGCCAGTGACATGACCCAGCTTCAGCGCGGCCTCCCGCAAGGTCGTCTTGTCACGATACGCGGTCATGGCGATCTTCGCGGATTTCTCGTAGCCGATATGAGGATTCAGAGCAGTCACCAGCATCAGAGAATTGTCCAGATGCTCGCGGATCCGTTCCGCATTCGGCTGAATGCCGCGGGCACAATGCTCATCGAAGGCACCGCAGGCATCCGCGATCAGCTCAGCCGATTCCAGGACATTGTGGACCATCACCGGCTTGTAGACATTGAGTTGGAAATTGCCCTGACTTCCCGCGAAGGCGACGGCCGCATCGTTGCCATACACCTGCACGCAGACCATGGTCATCGCCTCGCTCTGGGTCGGGTTGACCTTTCCTGGCATGATGGACGACCCGGGTTCATTCTCCGGGATCAGTAATTCGGCGAAGCCGGCCCGGGGGCCGCAGGCGTACCAGCGAACATCGTTTGCGATCTTCATCAGGGCGCCTGCCAGTGTCCTCAGCGCCGCGCTGCAGTTCACCAGGTCATCATGGGCGGAGAGCGCCGCGAACTTGTTGGGCGCGGTCACGAAAGGCTTGCCTGTTTCCGTTGCGATCCAGCGGGCGGCGGCTTCCCCAAAACGGGGATGCGCGTTCAAACCGGTGCCCACCGCCGTGCCGCCGATCGCCAGACGGTAGAGCCCTTGCAGGGCATGCTCGATCGTGGCGGTGGCATCGTCCAGCTGTGCCACCCAGCCGCCGATCACCTGACCCAATGTCACCGGGGTTGCGTCCTGCAGATGGGTACGACCCACCATCACAACATCCCGGAACTCCCGGGCCTTGCCATCCAGCGTGTCGCGCAGGCGCTGCACGGCGAGGATGGCGACGCCCGATATCACCTCCACCGCGGCGATGTGCATGGCAGTCGGGAAGGTATCATTGGATGATTGGCTTCTGTTCACATCATCATTCGGATGCACCGGCTTCTTGGAGCCCAACTGGCCACCTGCCAGCTGGATCGCCCGGTTGGCGATGACCTCGTTCGCATTCATGTTGGTCTGAGTGCCGGATCCTGTCTGGAACACTACCAGGGGGAACTCGGCATCCCAGCGGCCGTCGATCACTTCCTCCGCCGCGCCGACGATCAGGTCGGCCTTGTCCCGCGGCAGCTGATCGAGTTCCGCATTCGCCAGTGCTGCGGCTTTCTTCAGGATGCCGAGGGCACGGATGACCGGCCGTCCGAACCGGAAGCGGTCGACACCGATGGGAAAATTCACCCGCGACCGCTGGGTCTGGGCGCCCCAAAGGCGGTCGGCGGGGACCTGGATTTCACCCATCGAATCGGTCTCGATCCGGAATTCTGCCTCCGGGCTGCTCTGTTGTGCCATCTCATCCTCCGCTTCGAACTGGAGGTAAGGTCGGAGATCCATGCAAGGATTACCACCCATCCCACCATGGCGAATCAACGCGTGAACCGCTGGACCGATGCTCCACCTGGAATGGCAGGCCGATGGGAGCGACCTGCGCCCAACTGCCGGAGCAACCCTCCGAAGCGGCGCTCAGTGCGTGATCCGGCTTTGGCGCTCCATCTTTCCTGCGCGCTGCCTCCGTCGAGGGGCCGATCTCCGGCGAGGGAGTGACGCGATGCCCTGGCCTGTTGCAGAGGCACTTCCCACATGGGATCGCTGCGGCTAGTGGTGCGACGCCGTCATCAGGAGAGCACCATGGCCGAGATCGTATACTCGGATGATGATCCCTTCACGGGAGAACTCCGAGCATTCGCCAATCGCGACGGCTCTGTCGTCATCGAGATGCGGGATGAGAGGGATGCTCCCTTTCTGGTCCTGAGCGCATTGGAGGCGGCGCGGCTGATGACCGGCATGCGTGCCGCCATCGGCGCGATCGAAGCTGACGTCAGGAAGGCTCTTCCCCCGGAGGAATAACAGCCTAGCTGCCGCGATCATCCCGTCAGCCCCCTTTCAACAGGTAAAGGGCTTGGACGGAGCCGAGTGTTCCAGCCTGGGACGAGGGTCATGGGCTCGGGCGTCCCTAGCCCGGTGATCCCGTGCACGCGAAGCTCTCGCCCATCGCTGTCCGATGGCGAAGGGCCTCTTCACACCTGGGCGCGAGCCACTCGGCTGAGCCTGGTTGAACATCGGCCTGTCGGGGCACGTGTCCTGGCGAAGGGTCCTGCCGGCCAACCGAGATGTCTATCCCATCGGCAAGCCGCCCATGGCGGCGTGTCCGTCCCAAGCCGGACCCTGTACCACCCTCCATGATGCCATGAGCCTGGCGGCCCTCACATGTCGATCGCATCGAGTGCCTGTGCCAGATCGGCGATCAGGTCGTCCGGATGCTCGATCCCGATGGAAAGGCGCACCAGTCCGTCGGTTACCGCGAGTCGTTCCCGAACCTCCAGCGGCACGCCGGAATGGGTGGTCGATGCGGGATGGCTGGCGAGGGATTCCGTGCCGCCGAGGCTGACAGCCAGCTTGAAGATCCGAAGCGCGTTCAGCATCCGGAAGGCAGCGGCCTCCCCACCCCTGATGTCCAGGCTGAAGGTCGAACCCGGCCCGGTGCATTGTGTCTGATAGACTTGGCGAGCCTCGCTGCCCTCCGCCAGGAAGTCGAGCGAATGCACGCGGTTGACTTTCGGGTGTTTGACCAAGAAACCTGCGACCACCTGGGCATTGCGGGCTGCTTCGCGCATCCGGAGCGACAGCGTCTCGAGTGACCGTCCGACCATCCAGCAGGAATGGGGATCAAGCTGCGTGCCGATGGCACCCCTGAGAAGCCGTATCGGCTGCACGTGACGATGGGCGCCCGTGACGGCGCCTCCGACCAGGTCACTATGGCCACCCACATATTTGGTCAGGCTATAGACGGAAAGGTCCGCGCCATGCTCCAGAGGCTTCTGGAACACCGGACCCAGCATCGTGTTGTCGCAAACAACAACCGGCCGGTGCCCCTGGGACTGCCCGATGTGATCGGCCACGTCGCGGACCACGGATAGATCGACCAGCGAGTTCGTCGGATTGGCGGGTGTTTCCACCATGATGGCACTGACCCGGCCCTGAGCCATGGCACGCCCGGCTGCTTGTGCCACCACCTGGCTTCTGATGCCGTCGGAAAACCCCTGCGCTTGCACACCTCGATCCGAGAAGGTGCGCGCCAACAGGGTTTCGGTGCCGCCATACAAGGGCTGAGAATGAAGGATGACATCGCCGGGCCGAGTATGGGTCAGCAGCGTGGTGGCGATGGCCGACATGCCCGAGCTGAAAACCAGGGACGCTTCGGCAGCTTCGAA
Organism: Teichococcus vastitatis; assembly: GCF_003604215.1. GTDB lineage: Bacteria > Pseudomonadota > Alphaproteobacteria > Acetobacterales > Acetobacteraceae > Pseudoroseomonas > Pseudoroseomonas vastitatis. Next base: position 19,650 of record NZ_QXGS01000030.1, on the reverse strand, counting down.
GGCCGCCAGCCGATCCTCGACGATCTCGGAGTTCGGATGATTAAAGCGGGAATAGACCAGGCCGGCACCGCCGGGCGGTACCGGCTTCCGGCCCGCGACAACGTCGAAATATTCTTTCCCTTCCTCGGCGGACCGGAACACGAAGGTTGAGGTCAGGAACACGGGGGGCTTGACGGCACCTTCCGAAAGATGGGGATCGTAGCCGTAACCGAGCATCAACGTTTCCGGATGGAGGCGCCGGTTGCCGATCCGGTCATCGCGACTGTGGTCTTTGCCCAATTGTGCCTGTCCCGCGCAGTAGGGTCGCGATTCATCGCGACATGAACTCTTCCAGGAACGCGCAGGGGGCATGGCGGGATGCAGCGCTTGAGGCATCCTGTTCAGCCTGGAGCAGGGGGGCGGCAGGCGGAGCAGCCTTTCACCAAGGATGCCCGCCTTCGGCCTTCTTCGCAGCTCCGCCAGGATCTTGTGAGCCGAGCTGGGTGCAGGACCGGGCTAGGGCTTGAAGCGGGTCCAGCCTGGAACCTGGGCGCTCAAGGTCACTTCCCGCCATTTCGGATGCCGCGGAGGCTGCAGCAACTCCGGAAACTTCTGATTGAAGCGCTCCAGGAAGCGGAGGAGTTTGCCGTGCCGCTCCGTGCCTGGCTTCCACGCATAAACCGCGAGCACCGCTCCGACAGCCACCGTCTGTACCGGACGATCCTCCGCGACGAGGTTCGGGTAGTCGGCGTGCTCGATCGACGCCGGCAGATAGGTCTGCAGCAATTGCGGCGCCAGTGGAAGGGACAGAAGATGCAGCCCTTCATCCGCCCGCACGCCGCCGAACAGCCGGGTCGGCTTGCCAGCCACATAGACAAGCGCCGCGATCTCGCCACGCCGCAGCCGCTCCAGCGCCAGATCTTGGGGAGCGTGAACGGCCTCCACCGCGACGCCCAGGCTGCCGAAAACGAGAGAGGCGGTCATCGCCGTGCCACTGCCGCGCAGATCAACATTCACCGGTTGGCCGGCAAGGTCCTCGACCTGTTCGATGTCGCGCCGGGCGAGAACATGGAATTCCTCATCGTACAGCTTGGCGACGTATTGCACGAGCTGACCGACACCGGGAAACAGGCGGTCACGGGTCGCGGCAGCCATCACATCGGACTGCACGATGGCGATGTCGATGCCGCGGACGTAGAGCAGATCTGAGATGTTCTGCAGGGAACCTTTTCCGACCACGGGCAGGATCCGCAGGTAATCGCCATCATCCAGCACCGCGGCCAGATCGGTGGCAATGCGGATATAGGTACCATCGACACCGCCGGAGATCATCCCGAGCGTGCCGAAATTGGCGTCCCGTGTGGCCTCCGCCGCGCTGCGCCGCGGAGCGGTGCCCTGAGCCCGGGCCGCCGTGCCACCGATCATGCCGCAAATCCCGGTGGCTAGGGCCGCACGCCGGCCCAATGCGCCAATCGCCATTCTTCAACTTCCCTGCAGGGTTCTTGCTTTCGTCAGCGCGGCTGAAGGCGCGCCAGGAGGGGCGCGACCTGCGTTTCTCCTAGGGCAATGGCCTGCCGGTACCAGCGTACAGCCAGAACCGGGTCAGGCCGTATGCCCTGGGCACCGATATCTTGAAGATAAGCAGGATCATAGCTGCGCCCCAGCGCCGCTGCGGCCTGCCCGTTGCCGGCTTCGGCGGCATAGGCGTAAAGACGGCGCGCCGCCGAAACATCGCGCAGAGCCATCATCTCGTCCGCTCGCGCGAGAATCCGCTCCAGCCCGGCCGGCGGCGGAACGGGGCGCGGCGGTGCAGCGCGGCCGGAAGCGGCGGCCGCGTTCTCAGCCAAAGTCGGTTGTTCAACAGCCGGCGTCTGAACCTGCGGTTGCGGCTGCGGCTGCGGGAGGGATGCGACAGGCGGTTGCGCCGACGGTGGGGAACTCGGATCTGCTGCCTGGGCGCTAGGTGCCGCGTTCGGCCGCGGCACCGTTGCTGGCGGGGAGGGCTCGGCCGCGCCGAGCGTTTCCGCCCGGCGGGCCCAGACCAGCGCGAGCAGGGGGTCGGACGGAACCTCGCTCGCTCCCAGTCCGCGGAGGAAGTCCGGTGCATAGGTCCGGCTGAGCGCCGCCGCGGCCCGTCCGCTCCCGCCCAGCGCAGCCTGCTGGTACAGCAGGCGGGCCGCGGCGACGTTGCCGCTCGCCAGCTGTTCTTCGGCACGCCCGATCAGGCTCAGCTGTTCCTCCCGGCTCAGCGTCGGATGGCTCACGACGGACGCAGCGGGTGTCACCGTATCGAAAGCGGAGGCCGGCGGCGTCGATGCGGGCGCCGTCGCGCTGGTGCCGCCGGTGCGTTCCGGCGCCGTCGCATCGACGTAGCCGTCAGCAGCGGCATCCGCCGCACCGCGTTCCGAAGGCTCGCGAGCGGCAGCCGTGTCATCGATGATATCACTTCGCACCGGCGCCTGCTCTTCCGGCTCCGTTATCACCGGGGGAGGTGCTTCAACAGGATAGATGGCGGCTGGTGCGGGCGGATCGCTGCTTTCCGGGTGTTCCTGAACAGGAAACGCCTCGCCCAGGACGTCGGACAAGGTCTCAGAGTCGCCCAGAGCCACAAGCGTTGCCGGAGCAAGCAGTCTGTCGCCGATGGATGCAGGGTCATCCTGCCGCCGATCATCAGGGAGGACGCTGTCCAACTTGTCTGACGAAGCGGACGATTGTGCATCGCCAGCAGCGTCCGAGGCATCCAGCGACGGCCGGGAAACGATCTGGATCGACTGGCCCGCCGCAAATCCGGCCTCGCCTGACAGCACCACGTCATTCGTGACGGAGGCCAGTTCCGTCTCGTGAACGTCGTCCAGCGGCGCGGGAAGCGGTGCGAGATCGGAGACAGATGCAGCGCTGGCGTCCGCAAGCGGCAACGCTGTTCCGCCATCGGTGTTCGTGCGCGCCGATGGAAGGACTAGGTCACGTCCCGCCATGACCGGATCGTCGAGATAGCCGGGCGTTCTCGGCGGCAGAAGCTCTGGCATGGCGATGGACGGTGCCGCCTCGGTCGGCTGATCTGCGGCCCTGTCCTGCGTGGCAAAGTTGGATTCGAGTCGGGCCAGTTCCAGATCCAGTTGGTCGGCAGTGGCCAGAAGCTGAACAATCTCGGTCTGAAGGTCAGTGATCTCCTGCCCGGCTGCGGACGAGGTCTCGCTCGGTTGCGCGGGAGCCTCCGAAACAAGGACCGCTGCCCTCGCCGCAGGAGATTGCGCGGCACTAGCTGCGGCCGCCGGAGTGGGGGATGGCAGATCCCGCAGTTCGATCGTCTGGCTCAGCCAATGCGGCAGGAAAAGAAATCCGAGGCCACCGACACCCAGCAGACTTCCCGAACCGAGAACATAAAGCATTCTCGCCAGCCGGCCGCCGGCCTGCGACGGCGAGCCACTGCCGGCGTCCACCGATCCGGAAGGGCCGGAATGGCTGCTCGGCAGAGGCGTATGGTGTGGGATCGCCATGATCCGCACATGGTCGGATTTTGTTTCGGTCTCGCGCCAGTCAAGAAAAGGTGAGAAGCGGGGGGACGAGTTTCCCGTTCCCGGCTCCGAAAGCGCTCTCCCTCCTGAACATCGCCGAGGCAGCGCTTCGAAAATCTCCGGGGATGAATGCCGACTCGGCTGCCGGCAGGATGGAGCGCGAAGCGATATTCCCGGATCTGCGGGATCAGGCGCTTCGCTCAAGATCAGTGATGGCCGGCGCCACCTGTCGAATTCCGCGTCGATCTTCCGCGCGCCCGTGCCGTCCGGATCAGGGCCGGCGGTGGCGTCCTACGCGGTCGGCCTTGGACCGGGCAGGCCGAAGCGAACCACCGCTGCGCCGCCCAGGAACATCGCCGCCGCGGCGAGGCCCAGCAGCGGAAGGCCAAGCTGTTCCACCAGGAAACCTGACAGGGAAGCGCCGGCCACGTCGCCCATGTTGAGCGCCGCCATGAACAGGGCGAAGCGGGTGGCCGCCGCCTCGCCGCGGCTAGCCTGCATCACGGCGGGAGCCAGCGCAACGAACACCAGCGCCGGTGTCACGGTGGAAAGGGCGAGCGCCAATGGACCCGCGACGCCCGCTCCACCCCCCATCATCTGGCCCAGCATCAGGCCGGCCGCGCCATGGCTCAGGGCGCTGCAGGCCAGCAGGATCGTCAGCGCCCGAGGGGCACCGGTCCGGTCGGTCCACCAGCCGATCGCCAGGGCGCCGGCTGTTCCGGCCAGAAATCCGGCCAGGCCCTGGAACCCGGACAGCGCCTCCGCCGTCCAGCCCAGCCGCTGCACCAATTCCACCGCCAGCGGCACGCGAAAGGCCGCGGCGGCCAGGTCGACTGCAAAGCAGAACGCCAGCAGCAGCATCATGCGCGGCTGCGCCAGGGATCGTCCCAGGCCGCGCAGCAGCCGGCCGAGGCCCGAAGGGCGAGCCAGCGGCCGCTGCCGCAGTGACAGCCATGCATCGCCAGGGGCTTCCCGCACCAGCAGCGGCAGCACCAGCGCCAGTGTTCCGATGGCGAGCAGCACCGCCGAAGCGGCTTGCAGCCCGTGCCGCGCCAGCAGCCAGCCGAACCCCGCGGCTCCCAGCGAGATGCCCGTCACGAAACCTGCCCGCGTGGTCGCGTTGGCTATGCCGAGACGCCCGGCCGGAACATGGTCGATGATCATGCCGTCGGTCGCGGTATCGGTGAGGGAGGCCAGGGCGCTGTGGGCGAGGAACACCAGGCTCAGGGCCGGAAGATCATGCCGGCCGGCCTCCTCGACCAGCAGGAGCCGCGTCAGGGCGAGCAGCGACAGCAGAATACCGGCCACGATCCAGAAGCGCCGCCGGCCCATGCGAAAGCCGCCGAACCGATCCACCACCGGACCCCAGAGCGGCTGCAGGATCCACGGCAGTCCGACCATGGCGACATGGGCACCGACCTCGGACGCGTTGGCGCCGAGCGCGGCGAAATGGTTCGGCAGGGCGGTCACCGCGAAGCCGGCGACCAGTCCCTGATAGGCATAGAGCACGAAAACCGTGGCGGAGCGCCAGCCGGCCGAAGCGATCAGCGGCGGTCGCACGCCGGGTCCGGAACTGCCGTCAGCACGCAGAACGGGATGCTTCCGATCAGCCCGGCCACTGCCGGCAGCGCCACGATCGCGGCGAAGGCGGAGCCGGAGGCGATGAACGCGCCGAGCAGCGCCAGCCCTGCCAGGGTGTGCGGCCACAGGCGCCGTGCGGCGGTGCCCCAGGGCACAGGCTGCTCGGCACGGTGCTGCGCCGGCCAGCCCGCCCGGCGGAATCCAAGCGCGTGGCTCAGCACCGTGATGGTCTTGTCCAGGGCCGCGATGCTGTCGAACAACAGCAGGAAGCCGCTCTCGACCATCGCCCGGCCGAGATAGGCCCGGCGCTGGCCTGCCGGCAGGCGGACCAGCGCATGGGCGTGCCCCGCCAGTCGCGGCAGGTGCAGCATGCCGTAGCCGGAGGCCAGCAGCACCAGCAGCAGGCCGCGCGGCGTGTCCTCCGCCCCATCCAGCGCGTTCAGCGCCGCCAATGGAAGCATCGCGAACCAGAGCGGCGACAAGGCGTAATGCAGCAGCGCCTGAAGCATCTGCAACCGGCCCAGAACGCCGAGGTCAGAGCTGCGCAGGAGGTGCCGGTATTGCAGGTTGCCCGCGCTCCAGCGCTGGTCGCGGCTCAGGAACTCCGGCAGGTTCGGCGGGTGCGCCTCCGTGGAACCGTCCGGCGTCAGCATCACCCGCACGCCCCAGCCGGCGGCATGCAGCCGCGCCGCCTCCACGTGATCATGCGACAGGATGCGGGAGCCGTCCGGCAGCGGCGGCAGCCTGCAATGCGCGCGGAAGGGAGCGATGCGGATCAGCGCGTTGTGTCCCCAGAACGGGCCCTCGTCGCCCTGCCACCAATCTTGCCCGGCAGCCCAGGTCAGCGTGCCGGCAAGATGGCCGAAGCCGAACACCCGGCCAAAGGCGGCGCGCGCGGGGCGACCGGCCACGGTGGTCTGCAGAATGGCCAGGCCGGGATCCGCCTGCATGATCCTCGCCATCCGCAGCACCAGCGCGGGCGACATCTCGGAATCCGCATCCAGCAGCAGCATCAGGGAGAAGCCGTCAGCTTGGTGATCCAGGAATTCCATCACGTTTCCGGCCTTGTAGCCGGCATTGTCGGTCCGGCGGCGGTAGATCACCGCGCCCGGCGGATGGGCCGCGGCGAGGCCCATGGCCTCCTCTTCCTCGCGGATCGCCGCCGCGGGCGCCTGGGTGTCGGACAGGATGGCCAGGGCGAAGCTGCCGCCATGGCCGGCCGCTGCGAGCCCATCGAGGAGGCGTGACAAGGGAGGAATCACCGCCTCCATCGCCTCTTCCCGCACACACACCGCGATCGCGGTGCGCAGGTGAAGCCGCTCCGCATGGACTGGCGCGGGATCGGTCGCGTGCCGGGCGCGGCGGAGAAGACCGGCCAGGCCCGTTGCTCCGGCCAGCGCCAGCCACGGCGCATTGGCTGCGGCGCACAGAAACAGCCCGACTTCCCAGAAGCTCCAGCCGCCGGGCGCGAAGACCAACACGGCCAAGCCGAGCCAGAGCAGGGAAAGGCCGGCCACCACCGCGGCAAAGACGCGGCGCCGCCCGCGCGTCGGTGCCGCCGGACGAACCTGCTCGGCAATCGCCGGCCGCAGCCCCGCGCTCATTCTCCTGCCGCGGAAAGCTGAACCGCCGCCCGGATGCTGCCACGCCTTTCCCAGGCCAGGGCATCGGCCACGATGCGGTCCAGGCTGTCGTGCCGCGGCCGCCAGCCGAGGCGCTGCCGCACAAGCTCCGCCCGCGCCACTACCGCCGGCGGATCGCCGGCGCGCCGGGGCGCCAGCCGCCACGGCACCGGCCGGCCCGCCGCGCGTCCCACGGCTGCCAGCACCTGCCGCACGGAATGGCCGTGGCCGTAGCCACAATTCACCGTCAGGCAGCCACCGCCATCCAGCAGGTGGTGCAGGGCCGCCACATGGGCGCTGGCCAAATCCGCCACATGCACGTAGTCACGCACCCCGGTTCCGTCGGGCGTGGCGTAGTCGTCGCCGTGGATCTCCACAGCGTCGCGCCGGCCGAGCGCCGCGTCGCAGGCGACCTTGATCAGGTGCGTCGCACCGGGACGCCGCTGCCCGCTCCGCCCGGCCGGATCGGCACCCGCCACGTTGAAGTAGCGCAGCGCGACGCAGCGCAGGGCGTGCGCCGCTGCGACCTCGGTCACCAGCCGTTCCGCCGCCAGTTTGCTGGAGCCATAGGGGTTGATCGGATGGCAGGCGGCGTCCTCGTCCACCGGAAGGGTTTCGGGGATGCCATACACCGCCGCGGTGGAGGACAGCACGAGGCGGAGCACCGCCGCGCGCATCATGCCCTCCAGCAGGCCCAGCGTGGTGCCAAGATTGTTACGCCAGTAACGCAGCGGATGATCCAGGCTTTCCGGAACCACCAGCGACGCCGCGAAGTGCAGCACGGCCTGGCTTTCCGTCCGCTCCAGCACGGTCCGGACAAGGTCGGAATCGCCTGCATTGCCCAGGACGAAGGGCGTGCCGGGCGGCACCGCCTCCCGCACGCCGGTGGACAGGTCATCGAGAACGGTTGGGCGGAAGCCGGCCTCCAGCAGCGCCAGCACCACCTGGCTGCCGATGTAGCCGGCCCCGCCTGTGACAAGCACTGCGGTCATGGAGAATGTGTCCTGACGGAGATGATTCGGGGAAGAACGGCGCCTCGCGGAGCAGCGTGGTCGCCTCGGCCAGCACGGCGGCGATACGGCGGGGCACGTCTGGGCTGGTGCAAACAAAGGTCGGGCTCGGATGGGGCATGCACAACACCGGCAGTTCCGGCCGGCAGGCCTGGATCGCTGTCTGCAGCGCCGCGGCCACGCGGCCGGACAGCACAACCACCGCGAGGCGCGGCAGGATGGCGAGCAGCGGGGGCACCCAGGCGGCACCGGCCCGTCGCTCCGCGGCCGTGGGTGTGCGGTTGCGGGCACCCGGCGCGTGGATCACCCAGGGAACCGCGTTCCACAGCAGCGTGTCGCCGCGCTCCAGCCCGGCATCGGCCAGGAAGCGGCGGAGATTGGCCGCGGTGCCGCCACGGTTGTCGCGCGACACGAAGCCGCCGGAACCCAGGCGGGGCGCCGGTGTCTCCAGCAGCAGCAGCAGCAGCCGCGCTTCCGCGCCGCCATCGAGGGGATCCGCTTCCGGGACCTCGCGGCCCGTGGCCCGCCGCAGCCGTGCCGCGAGGGCGCGCAGCGGCCGCATCCGCGGCGCCGATCTCAACGCCGCCATTCGCGACGCCAGCGCCTCGGGTTCCACCAGCAGGGTCGTCATGCACTGAGCGGCAGCCACGGCGCCGTCCCCTGGAGCCGCACCCGCTCGGGGCCGCCGGCTTCTGCCAGGGCCTTCGCCAGGCCTTCGGGCCCGCCGAACTGGAAGCCCAGCTGGGTGCCGTAGGCGAGGCAGGCCTGGTGCTTCCGCCGCGGATCGCCCGGCAGCGCGTGTTCGGGCAGGCGCGCGAAGGTTTCCGCGAACGGGCGCGCCGGCGTGTCGGCCCGCTGCGTGTAGGGGAAATCCGCCCACCAGCCGACCGGCACCTCCGGCGTCACCTGCCGCAGCGCCTGAACCACCAGCACGTGATCCACGTGCCCGCCCACTGCCTGCGGCGCGAGAATGAGATGGGGCCGCCAGTCGGCCAGCAACCCCCGCAGGAGTTCGGCGACGGGCGCCGGCGTGTCGTCAGGCCGCAGGGAACCGAACAGCGCCGCCGCGTCGGCATAGCCGCGGTGCGGCGCCTCCGGCAGCGGCAGATGCATCATGCGGACGCCCAGCGCCTCGCCCGCGGCCAGATCCTCCGCACGGCGGATCGCCATGTAATCCGCGTCCGGCTTCAGGCCCTTGTCGGTCTGGCAGCGTAGTGCGAAGCCTTCCGGGTCCGGCACCGTCGCGGAGAACACGGTGGCCACGATGACGTTCCATCCCTGGCCCGCCATCCATGCCAGCGCCCCGCCGGCCGAGAATGCGGCGTCGTCCAGATGCGGCGACACGGCAACAACGGTTGGCATCAGAGCAGGTGCGGCGCCGCGCGGAAGCGGCATTCCGTTCTGGGCAGCACAGGGTCCAGCACCGTTCCCGGCCTCGTGCCCCGCACTTCCGCGTAGATCCCCATGATCTGGCGGCCCACCGCTTCCCAGGAATAGGTCCGCCGACACTCGGCAAGGGCCGTCTCGGCCAACCGGCGACGCAACGGGGCATCCATGATGATGCGGCGGAGGTTCTCCGCCAGGGCCGGAACCTCGCCTGGCTCGGAGAGGAGGCCGTTCTCGTCGTGCCGCAGGCAATCCACCACGCCGACCGCGGTGCAGGACACGCTGGGCAACCCGCTGGCCATGGCTTCCAGCACCGTGTTGGAGAAGCCCTCGGCATAGGTGGGCGAGACGAACACGTCCTGGTCGCGGTACAGCGCCGGTGCCGCATCGTAATCGGCATAGCCGGAGAAGCGTGTGCCGAGCTGCAACTCGGCGTCCAGCGCGCGCGCCGCGTCGAGGTCGGGGCCGATGCCGCTGATCGTCGCGGCGAAGCGGGTGCCGTGCTGGCGCAGCATCGCGAGCGCCTGCAGGAAGTCCAGCACGCCTTTCCGGCGATCCACCCGGCCGTGGTAGAAGAGGCGCACGGGATCGACGGCATCGCCCGGCGCACGGCCCTCGACGGGGCGGAACTGCCGCACATCCACCGCGCCGGGCACGATGGTGAACAGCGAGCGTGCCACACCCAGCCGGTCGACGACTTCCTGCGCGAAGCTGTCACAGCCGATCAGCAGGCGATCCGCGCCTTCCAGCACCCGGATCATCGCTTGGCGGTGCGTTTCACAGCAGGATCCCACCCAATGGCCGTCGCCACCCTGGATCGACACCACGGTGGGCACGCCGATCTCGCGCGCCGCCAGCAGCGCGGCCCAGCCATTGGGGTAGCCGTATTGCGCGTGCAGCACGTCGAACGGCGCGCGGGCATGCTCGGCCAGGATGGTGTCCACCATGTCGTCGATGTCGCGCTCGAAATCCGCCCCGCCCGGCTCGGCAAAGGCTTCCTCGCCCAGCGAGCGGCGGCCGAGGACGCGGACGCCGGGCACGGCCGGCGGCGGCCCCCCGCCATAGACGCGGGTGCCTGCGGCATCGTCCCGGTACTGGCTGACCATGGTGACGTCGTGCCCGGCGCCGACGAGTTGCTCCAGCAGGTTCTGCGCGTAAACGCTCATGCCGCTGATGGCGGGGAAGAAGCGGCGGGACAGGAACAGAACCCTCATGCCCGGTTGTCTCGGCACTCGGCCAGCCAGCGCCGGGATTGCGGGATCATCGTGTCGGCGCGGTGGCTTTCCCGGGACAGCTCGACGCAGACCAGCCGCCGGAACCCGATCGTCTCCAGCGCGTCGAGGCAGCCGGGGATGTCCATGTCGCCCTCGCCGAAGGGCAGGTGGATGTGCTCACCGCGTGCCATGTCCTCGATAGCGATGGTGCCAAGGTGCGGGGCGAATTCCCGCAGGGCGGCGGGCGGTTCGCGCTCGCCCGTCACCAGCAGGTGCCCGAGATCGAGCGCGAGGGTCAGCGCCGGCAACTCCGCGTGCAGCGCCTTCCAGTGGTCCACCGTTTCCACCAGCATGCCCGGCTCGGGTTCCAGGGCGGCATCGACGCCGCGGAGGGCGGCGTGCTCCAGCACCTGGGCCACGCCGTCCCGGAGCCAGGCAGAGGCCTGCTCCGGCGTCACCCCGGCCTTCGGCACTCCGGCCCAGAACGACATGGCCTCGGCGCCGAGAACGGCACCCACGTCGATCGCCCGGCGCAGAAACGCGACACGGCGCGCGCGGCCTTCCGGCTCGGCCGTCAGCAGGGTGGGCTCGTGCTTGACGCGAGGGTCGAGCAGGTAGCGCGCACCGGTCTCGATGACGCAGCCCAGCCCGAGCCCGTTCAGCCGATGCGCCAGCGCCTCGGCGCGCGCCACCCAGCCCGTTTCCATGGGATCGAGGTGATGGTGGTCCAGCGTCAGCGCGACGCCGTTGTAGCCGGCATCCGCGATGATGGCACAGGCGTCGTCCAGCCGGTGGTTGGCGGCCCCGTTGGTGTTGTAGGCGAAGCGCAAGCTCATGCCGGCACCGCCTCGCCCCGGCGCGCAGCCAGCACGAGCTGGGCCGAGAAGGTGCCGGTTTCACGATACATCGGGTACAGGCGGCCGACGGTGCGGTCGGCCAGCGCGGCATCGAACCAGGCGGGACCACCCGCCCGCGCCTCGTCTTCCGGCCGCAGGCGCACCCGCGCGGCGCCCTGCGCGGAGCGATCGAGAATCAGGGGGTCGCCGCGGTCGCGCAGGCGCCGCACGCCGCGCCAGCCGATGCGATGATAGCTCATCGTCTCGATCTCCAGCCCGGGCACGATCACCTTGACGACGCGCACGCCTCCTGCCGGCGGCGAGCAATCCACGTAAAGGATTCCGAGGCCCTCCGATGCCAGTTGCTCCGTCAGGAACTCCAGGCGCCGCGCGGAAGCGGACACCGCCTCCGGAGCGACGGTTGGCAGGCTCGAGAGATCATGCCGCTCGCGCTCGGAGAACACGCTTCCCGACAGGCGGTCGCGCAGCGCGGCGGCATCTTGCCCCATCCACTCCACCATGGCATCGAGCGCGCGCGGCTCCTCCTCGTCCAGCATGGCGACGGCGAGCTGGCGCTCAACATATTCGGATGGCAGGTTCTGCCGCAGCAGCGGGATCGGGCCGTGCGTCGCCGCTTTCCGGGCACGGGAGCCGCAGAATTCCAGCAGCGCCTTGCGCAGGGCCCGGTTCCGGTCCGGGTGCACGGCCTCTCCGCAGGCCGTGACCTGGATCGGGGCTACCGGGGCACCGGTGTCGTCGCCGACGACGTAAAGGTTGGTCATGCCGAAATCGGTGGCGGCGAGCTTCACCTTCACCTTGATCCCGAGGCCGCGCAGATGCTCCAGCAATCCGCGAACCTGCTCATCGGCCGGTTGGCCCGGGTCGATCACGCGGCCCTGGTCGAGCGCGCGGTAGGCCACCACGTTGCCGTCGCGCTGCAGCGCCTCCATGATGCCGTGGCCGATGGCATGTTCCAGGTCGAAGCCCGCGCCCAGACCGTTGGTGATCGGCGTGATCAGCCTTGGCTTCTCGCCGAGCTGGTAGGGATAGGCCGCCACCCATTCGCGGGGAACCAGCACGGCTTCGCCCGAAGGCCAGCGCCGTGCCTCGATCCAGGGCAATTCCATCTCCGGCTCGTAATCCGACCCGGCGGCGAGGCAGAGGGTCAGCGGGTCCACCACCGCCTTGCGGCGCGACAGGGCGGCGTAGCTGCCGAGGGTACGGGGTGCCGCGGCGACGTGGCGCCCGACGTGAACTTCCTCGCACAATTCACCCAGCGCGCTGACCTCCGCCTCGATCGGCGTGAAGCCGTAGCCGTAGCCGATCGTGGCGGGTTCGTCCGGCAGGATCAGGTTCGCCTGCATGACTGGAATTCCGACACGGTCCATCTGGTCGATGCGGAAGACGGACACATGCGCGCCCGCCGGCATGGTGGCGCGAAACGCAGCGGCCACCTTGTGGAGATCGTCGCTCATGAATGCATGTCCTTGCTGCCGCGGCGCTTCATCGTCAACTCGTCGACCGGGATGTGCCGCACGCCCGGTGGTCCGCGCAGCTGGTCGTCGAGAACGGCGACAGCCATGTCGGTGGTGATGCCGGGCGCATATTCGAAGGGCGTGCACACGGTATCGAAGTCGAGCGCGCCGATGACGTCCCGGTACTTCCTCACCTCGTTGGGGGAAAGCGGAATGTCCTTGTGGAATGCCTTGTGCGTGGAGACTGCGAGGTTCTCACCCGTCTCGTCCTGGTCCACCTTGAAGGCATCGCCGCAGAACAGGATCCGCCGGCGCTCGTCGTGCAGCACCGCCTGGCCCTCGTAATGACCGCCGACATGCAGCAGCGTCTGCCCGGGCCGCAGTTCCAGCGCGTCATCATAGGGCCAGGTGACACGGAACGCCTTGGTCATGCGCAGGTCCTCCTTCTGGATCGCCATGACCTCCGGCTGGAACACGTCCTGCAACTGCCACAGCGCGCCATAGCCGTGGCAATGCGATGCTGCCAGGAAGCGGATGCCGCCGAGGCGGCGGATCTCCTCCAGCATCGGCGGCGTGTAATAGGGCGCGGCCTCGAAGGCGGTGTTGCCGTCGGGATGCAGCAACAGCCACCCGGTGCCATTCAGGCCGAAGGGCGGCGCGGTGGAGAAGGCCACCAGATCGCGTCCCAACTGCTTCCAGGAACCGGTGACGGATGCTGCGACCTCCTCCTCGCGCAGGAAGCGCCAGCCATCATGCGGCAGGTCATTGCGCGTATCATCGCAGATGGCGCAGGAGCTCGGCTGGAAATGCTTCTGCCAAAAGCCGCAATTGGCGCAGGCCCAGGGGATCAGCGGCATGAAGGGTCTCCGGCATAGGCGCGGTGCAGCAGGCGCATGGTGTGCAGGTCACGCGCGACATTGAATCCAGCACTGTCGCCAGTGCGGACGGCGTGGGCGAAGGCGGACATCTGGCGCGTGAACGGCGATTCCGCCGCGCCTTCGAAGTTCAGGGCTCTGGCCACCCCGGCAGCGTTGATCCAGGTGATGCTGCCGCCGGCATCCTGCCCCATCGTGTTGTCCGCCAGGAGCTGGCCGGTGCCGCCTAACACCTCCAGTCGGCGGCGCGGCAGGGCATCGGGACAATTATAGGCGACGTGCAGCTGCGCCAGCACGCCGGAGACGGTTCGCCCGATGATCAGCGCGCCGTCATCCACCGCATAGGACTGCACGCGGCGCTGCGTCAGCGCGGCGATCTCCTCCACCGGTTCGCCGAGGAGGAATTCCACGAGGTCCAGTCCATGTGGAGCAAGGTCCATCAGGGCGCCGCCGCCGGCGCGCGACGGATCGGCGCGCCAGTTGTCGCCTTCCCCGGTGATGCTCCAGCCCGCGTCGAGCCAGCAGGCATAGACAATGCGGATCGCCGTCGGCGTGCCGATGAGCCCGTCCCCCAAGGCGTCCCGCATCACGGCATGGGCCGGGTGGTGGCGCTGGTCGAAGGCGGTTCCATAGATGATCCTGGAGCGGCCCACGGTCGCGGCCATGGCTTCTGCATCGTCGAGCGAGGCCGCCATAGGCTTCTCGCACAGGATCGGCTTGCCGGCCGCGGCAATGGCTTGCACGGCGTCGCGGTGCAGGTGATTGGGCGTTGCGACGTAGATCGCCTCCACTCCGGGGTCGGTGAGCAGAGGCGTCAGGGTTTCATGCACGCCGCCGGCGGGGTCCAGGCGGTTGCGAGCGGACAGCCGGGCCGCCGGCATCGGATCGCAGACGGCCCTGACGACGTGCCCTGCCGCCACCATCGCTGGAGCGGCATGATCCCGCGCCACCCAGCCGAACCCGACGATGCCCCAGCCCAGCGGGCCTCCGCGATGCTGGCTCCGGTCCATCACCAACGATCCGGCAGATCAAGCATTTCGCGACTGAGCACCAGCTGCGCCGTGGCTTCCGAGGCCACTGCCTCGGCAGGACAGGCCGTGGCGGGCGGGTAGGTAGCCCTGGGCCCGTATTCCTGCGCGTAGCGATCCGACGGCCAGACCACGGCACCATTCTGATAGAGAGGGTTTCGGCGCAGCTTGGTTCCGGGCAAGGGCAAGGCGAGGTGGCCACTGGCGGCCCCGGGCCGGCCGACCTTCCGGCCCAGTGCCACGGAAAATGCTTCCACCCCGCGAAGATCCTGCGGCGGGGAAGGTTTCGGTATGTCGCGGCGCAGGGCGGTGCGCGTCAGTTCCGCGTCATCATAGATCAGGGCGTCGGGCAGCATCGCCCTGAGTTCCGATGCCGTCAGGGCGGCGCCGGCCGAAAGGTTCGGCCATTCCCGGTTATGCACATGCCCGATGACGAGAACGCCGTCTTCCGACATGCGCCGCAACTGCGCCACGATCACGTCCTTCGGCTCCAAGAAATAGAAGGCGTCATGGCAGGCCACGAGATCGAAGCGTCGATCGGCCATCGTGGGCCAGGGATGCAGGGCCGCGTCCAGGCAGATCAGCTCGGCCGCGGGAGCGATCCAGTGGCGCGCGACCCACAGCTTGGCAAACACGACATCCGCTCCGGTGGCCACGACGCCTCGCGACGCCAGCACGCGGAGGTAGTGACCGATGCCGCACGCCAGCTCGAAAGCCGTGCGCGGCTCGTCCCAATGGGCTTCCATCAGGGCGATACCGGCGACGAAGGTCGGGTCGCTCCAGCGATGGGCGAAGTAGTCCGCGACCGGCCCCCAGGACAGTAGCTGCATTGCCTGCCGCAGGCTCAGGCTGTCTTGCGCCTCGACGAGTTGCCGCAACGCCGCAGGATCGGCGGTGGGCCCGGTCCACCAATCATCCTGGTCGGCCAGCAACAGAATCAGCGCCTCATGCCAGGAGCCGTTGTCCAGCAGGGCCAGGGCGGTGCGTGCCAGATCACGCCGGGATGCGCGGGCGAACACAACGTCGTCGATCACCGGCCAGCGTTCCCCGGCGGCATCGATCATGGAATGAGGTGTGTCCCGGCGCATCAGGACTGCAGCCCGGCCTCGGTCAGCAGGGCGTCCTGGAACGACTTCACCGCTCCCTCATGCACCAGACGCATCTCATGGAGCACCTGATGCATGGTTGTTCGGCCTGCGCGAAGATGCTGTTCGATCTCCAGGACGCGGTCCAGCGTATCGGCGGCATGGAAGGCTTGGCCTTCCGGCGTTTCGGCGTCAGGCAAGATTTTGCGTGCCGCCTCGACATGAGCGGCAAGGACGGGCGGAAGCTCCGCAAGCGCATTCCGCGTGGCCATATCGAACAACGAGTCCAGGTGCCCGCCGAGCAACACTTCCCCAGCAAAGCCGGAATCCGGAATCTCCGCGTTATGCAGATGATGCGCGAGCGATGCCAGAAATACGGTTTCGGGTTTCGCGCCGTATCGCGCCGCGAGGACAACACCGTAAACCGCCACCACCAAGCAATGTTCAGCGTGATTTTCCGGCGGCTCCAGCATCACCCGTGGCTTGCCCGGACAGGTCACGCCGGCACGTGGCTGCCGGGTCAGCCTGAGTGCGAAGGACAGCGTCGGGCTTGTTGTGTCCGGAAGGGAAACTGCGGAGACGAGTGCAGCACGGAGTCCCGCATCGAGGTCTGAGCCGGCCTCGTCCAGGGCCCGGCGGAGGATCTCCGCGGCCTCCCATCCGCTCAGGCCGAGGCGCGTCAGCAACCCGGCGTCTATGTCTCCCAGCCGGGTTGCGGACAGGGCAGCCCGCACGATGGCAAAACAAACCTCCGTCGTGGGCAAGCCATTCTGCAGCGCCGCCCAGGCCTGCAAGAAGAGGCGCTCGGCAATCGAGCCACTTGCCTGCGCGGATCGAATCCGCTTCAGATCCCCAAGTTCGCGCAGGAGATCCAAATCCAACGGCGTCGCGACAGCACTGCTAGTCATCATCGAGACTCCCCGGTTATCCCGCATGACGGTCAGAGGGAGGGGGCGCCCAGCCAATCCATCAGCATCTTTTCCTGCGTGTGAAAAGCATGCTCCGGCGCGTGGCCATTCGCCACCATGGGAGCCTTGAAGAAGATCGAAAGTTGCTCCTGGACGCCGCCATCGCCGCGCTGTTGTGCGAGGTCAAGCACGCGGGCGATCTCCAGCGCGAGCGGTGCCGCGAGCACGCTGTCCTTGCACAGAAAATTCACCTTGATCTGCATCCGATGGCCTAGGAAGCCCGAGATATCGATATTGTCCCAGGCTTCCTTGTCGTCGCCCCGCGGCTTGTAATACCGAATATCGACCAGATGGTCTTCCACATGATATCCGAGGATGCTGTCGAGCACGGAACCCTTGGTGTCGAGTTTGGACTGCAGGCTGTCCGGGTCGCGCAGGGCTTCACCATCACGGTTGCCGAGGATATTTGTGCTGAACCAGCCATCGACGTGCAGGGCACGTGCACGAAGTGCCGGCGCCAGAACCGTCTTCATCATGGTCTGGCCCGTTTTGCCATCCTTGCCGGCAACGGGAATGTTCCTGCGCTTGGCGAATTCCTTCAGCGCGGGAGCATCTGCGGCAAGAGAAGGCGTGAAGTTGCCGTAGGGAACACCCGCCTCGATGGCGGCATAAGCGTAGAGCATGGCCGGCCCAATGCCCGGATCGTCGCGATCCAGGGCTCGCTCGAAGGCGTCGAGCGAATTCAATGTTCCTTCATCGACGGGCGTGCGCTCTGTTGAAGCGAGGTTCACCATAACGACGTTGTCCGCGCCGCTGTCCTGCTTGAAGCGGCGGAGATCATCAGCGATTGCGGCCACTGCGGCGCGGTGGCCAGGCGCCTCGTGCTTATTCGCACCATCGATGCCGCGGCAGAATGCACCGCTACCCACCGCTGGCCACGGCCGGATCGCAGACAAGGCTTCACCTGTCTCGGCCAGTTGCGTTTCATTCAGGACTCGGTGTTCACCGGCAGCCGTTGAGAGATCAGCCCCATTCAGGTCCCAGCCGCCGAACACCATGTCGCGGTAGTCGACCATGCCCGAGATATTGGCGTCGGCCAGTGGCAGGCCTTCGATCTTATTGCTGCCCTTCTTAAGCACCTCGATACCAGCGACCGCAGTGGTCGCGACGGCTCCGCCAAGGCCAACGATTGCGACACCCAATTTGCGCGGTGCAACACTTGTGGACATTTTGCCTTCCCAACCCGGTGGAACTGGAACTGAGTGCGGTTTGAGATCCTGCCAATCACAAACCTGTGTAGATTGCTGCAGATGCGAGGTTGGAGCATGTCTCAGGAGCAGTGCACCTGACGCCCTGTTCGCAAAACCATCATGGCGGAGAGCACAGTCGCTCTTTGCTGCAGTTTTGCGACGATGCGGATGAGTGATGCCCTTTCCGACCGCCATTGCGATGCTTTGACCGAGTACCAGCTTCTATGGAAGCCGAAACTTTCGTCGCAGAGCCAAACCTCACCGCTGGAGAGAGGACGCTCCTTGGCCAGGAGGCACGTGTCGCGACGGGGCATCAAGTCAAGCTTGATCTGGAAAGGTCAGGAACCATTGGATCCGGGTAACGAGGGTACATTTCTCCAAGCTTTGCCACATCGTATTTCGAAGGAGGAATGGCTCAAGCTTGGCGGCAGCATCACTGATCCCTCGGATCATGAAGTTTGGGATGACCTCGCCGCCCTATCCCCGCTAGGGTTAATGCAACCAGAAAATGGGGGAGAAAATGGACCATCAGATCGAGGATTACAGCACGTCGGAGACCGACTACCTGCCCCATGTTATCGCTCGGTGCGTTGACAAGGCCAACCGCCACCAGAAAGCCTACCGGTTCCGCCTGAACGGAGCCGTGGTGGTCGTGGCTCCAGGTCAGACAGCAGCCTCGGTGAATGAGGAAGTGCAGAAGCAATGGCAAATGGGGAGGACTCATCCGGCCGCTGGTGTAACCTGATAGCATACGCGGATTGTTGCCACGGTTTCCGGCCTCGCCAGTCCGGTCAGCATTGCCGTGGAAGGCACCGAGGCGGCCAGGGGGAGCCCTGGAGTCGGAGGCTGGTGAGGATGGTTCTCCGATGACGCGGAGGCGGAGTGATGGCGCGGCTTGCTAGCGATAGGATCCTCGGCCCGCACCCGCATCGATGGTGCCCTCGATCTGGCTTGGTGGCCAGCATGCCTCCTGATCCGCATCCGACAGAAGCCGTGTTTTCTCGGATAAGATGAGCTTCATGGTCGACAAGTCGAACCGCTGGAGGGCTCGGCATCGGGCGCGGAGAAGGATACCGCCACGTCGCTGATCAAACGATTCAGCCGGAGCGTAAGCTTTTCCGTTCCAACTCGAGTTGCGAGACGTGTTGCCGCGGGCGAGGATGGACAGCACGCTGTCTGCCTGAGCCAACGCTTATTCTTCTCGATCGGAGGCCTTGATGACCATTCTGAAGATTGCCCGGATGGGCCACCCGATTTTGTTGGAACAATGCGCTCCTGTCTCCGACCCCGGTGCTCCAGAGATCCGGCGTTTGGTCCATGACATGTTCCAGACAATGGAGGATGCTCCAGGCGCAGGCCTGGCGGCTCCGCAGGTCCACGTGCCGCTGCGCCTGTTCGTCTTCCGGGTGCTTCAGAATCGAACCAGCGGGGCTGCCGATGATATCGTGGTCGGCAACACCGTCTTGATCAATCCGCAGGTCGAGCCCGTCGGGGAGGAGAAACATCTTCGGTGGGAGGGCTGCCTCTCCATTCCCGGGTTGAGGGCAGCGGTGCCGCGTTACAAGCGGATCCGCTACACGGGATTGAACTGCAATGGGCAAATGGTTTCGGCAGAAGTCGAGGGATTTCATGCCGGTGTTGTCCAGCATGAGAATGATCATCTGGATGGCATTCTCTACCCGACGCGCATGGTGGATTTTCAGAAGATGGGCTTCAATGACGAGATCGCCCGCGAAGCCGAACTGAAAGTACAAACAGACAAGATCAGAGAAGAGTGGGGGGGCTTTTCCCGATCCTGAACATGTTGGCGATTGCTGTTTTTTTCTTGTTGTAGGGATGGGTGTTGTGGATCAGGCGGTGATGTTGGTTTGGCTGAGGCTGGCGTG
>NZ_QXGS01000003.1 GCF_003604215.1 Teichococcus vastitatis | reverse complement strand
GCGCGACCTGGCGCTGCCCGTCGCCCAGTACGACATGGACGCCTACTACAACACCGTCCGCAACAAGTTCTTCGGCATCGGCGATTACAGCGAAAGAAGGTGAGCCATGGTTGGTCATTCCCCGCCGGAGGGTCCGAAGGAAGCGTCCATGGACGAGATCCTCGCCTCCATCCGGCAATCGCTGAACGAGGATGAGGAAACCGGCGCCGCTCCGCTGGACCTGACCGAGGCCATGCTGGTGCCGGAGGCTTCGCCCGCGGCAGCGGCGCCTCCGGCAGGTCCGGATGACAGCGCCGAGCCCGCCGGGGGATTGCTCGGCCCGGTGGCGGCGGCGGCCACGGCGGCCGCGCTGGCGCAGCTGGCCCGTACCGTGTCGTCGAACCGCGCGGCTCCGGTTCTGCGGCAGGCCGGCCCCAGCATCGAGGATGTGGTGCGCGAGGAATTGCGGCCGTTGCTCCGCGAATGGCTGGACCAGCATCTGCCGACCCTGGTGAAGAGGCTGGTGGAAGCCGAGATCCGCCGGTTGATGGGACAGCCGGGGGGGGATCGCGGCGCGGCGGGCTGATCCGCGCCAGCTTCCTCTTGACG
Source organism: Teichococcus vastitatis (assembly GCF_003604215.1). Classification (GTDB taxonomy): domain Bacteria; phylum Pseudomonadota; class Alphaproteobacteria; order Acetobacterales; family Acetobacteraceae; genus Pseudoroseomonas; species Pseudoroseomonas vastitatis. The sequence goes on along the minus strand of NZ_QXGS01000003.1, from coordinate 375,921 downwards.
CCGGGGCGGCGCCCGACCAAGCGTGCCCGCATGCTCGACAAGACCCTCTCGCCCGCCTCCTTCGAACAGCGCCTCTATGAGGGGTGGGAGGCTTCGGGCGCCTTCGGCGCCGACCCGTCCAGCACGGCGGCGCCGTTCACCATCATGATCCCGCCGCCTAACGTCACCGGCAGCCTGCATATCGGCCATGCGCTGACCTTCACCATCCAGGACACGCTGGTCCGCTGGCGCCGCATGCAGGGGCGCGACGCGCTGTGGCAGCCCGGTACGGATCATGCCGGCATCGCCACCCAGATGGTCGTGGAACGCCTGCTCGGCACGCAGGGTGTCGCCCGCCGCGACATCGGGCGCGAGAAATTCCTGGAGCACATCTGGGAATGGAAGGCGCAATCGGGCGGCACCATCACCCGGCAGCTGCGCCGCCTCGGCGCCAGCCTCGACTGGCCACGCGAGCGGTTCACCATGGATGCCGGCCTGTCCGAGGCGGTGCGCGAGGTGTTCGTCACCCTGCACCAGCAGGGGCTGATCTATCGCGACCGCCGACTGGTGAACTGGGATCCGAAATTCCAGACCGCCATCTCCGACCTGGAGGTGGAGAGCCGGGAAATGAAGGGCAGCCTCTGGCACCTGCGCTATCCGGTGGAGGGGCAGCCCGGCCGGTATCTCGTGGTGGCGACCACGCGCCCGGAAACCCTGCTGGGCGACACGGCCGTGGCCGTGCACCCGGAGGATGAGCGGTTCCGCGACCTGATCGGGGCATCGGTGATCCTGCCGCTGGTCGGCCGGCGTATTCCCGTGGTGGCAGACGAATATTCCGACCCGGAGAAGGGATCGGGCGCGGTGAAGATCACCCCCGCCCATGACTTCAACGATTTCGAGGTCGGCAAGCGGCACGGCCTGGCGATGCCCTCCGTGCTCGATGCCGTCGGTGCCGTGTGCCTGGACGAGATCGAGGGCGACCTCCTGGCCGTGCCGGGCGTGGCCGATCCTGATTTCGTCCGCGGCCTCGCCGGACAGGACCGCTTCGCCGCCCGCAAGGCCATTGTGGCGGAGCTGGAGCGGCTGGATCTGGTGGAGACGATCGAGGCGCACCAGAACGCCGTGCCGCATGGCGACCGCTCCGGCGTGCCGATCGAGCCTCGCCTGACCATGCAGTGGTACTGCGACGCCGCCACCCTGGCGAAGCCGGCGATCGAGGCGGTGGAGAGCGGCCGCACCGAATTCGTGCCGAAGCATTTCGAAAACGTCTTCTTTTCCTGGATGCGGGACATCCAGCCCTGGTGCGTCTCGCGCCAGCTCTGGTGGGGCCACCAGATCCCGGCCTGGTACGCGCCGGATGGCAGCGTCTTCGTGGCCCGGACCGAGGAAGAAGCCTATGTCCAGGCCCGTCAGGCGCTGGGCGAGGGGATTACGCTGACCCGCGACGAGGACGTGCTGGACACCTGGTTCAGCTCCGCCCTCTGGCCGTTCAGCACGCTGGGCTGGCCGCAGAAGACGGCGGAGCTGGCGAAGTACTACCCCGGCGACGTTCTGGTGACGGGCTGGGACATCATCTTCTTCTGGGTGGCCCGGATGATGATGATGGGCATCCACTTCATGGGCGAGGTGCCGTTCCGCACCGTCTACATCCATGGCCTGGTCCGCGACGAGAAGGGCCAGAAGATGTCGAAGTCGAAGGGCAACGTCATCGACCCGCTGGAGCTGGTGGACAGCTTCGGCGCCGATGCCCTGCGCTTCACCATTGCCTCGCTGGCGACGCCGGGCCGTGACGTGAAGCTCGGCCGCAAGCGGGTGGAGGATTTCCGCTCCTTCGGCACCAAGCTGTGGAACGCCGCCCGCTTCTGCGAGATGAACGGCATCGCGCCGGACCCGGGTTTCGATCCTTCGGCGGTGCGCGCGCCGCTGGCCCGCTGGATCCTGGATGCCGCGAACCAGGCGATCGGCGAGGCCACGGCGGCGCTGGACGCCTACCGCATGGATGATTACGCGGGCTGTTGTTACCGCTTCGTCTGGAACAGCTTCTGCGACGGGTTCCTGGAATTCGCCAAGCCGGCGCTGAATGGCCCGGACGGTGCGGAAAAGGCCGAGATCAAGGGTGCCGCCCAGCACGTGCTGGGCACCATCCTCCGCCTGCTGCACCCGGTGATGCCCTACCTCACCGAGGAGCTGTGGGACCGCTTCGGCTATGGCGCCGAGTTCAGCCTGATCCACGCCGCCTGGCCGGAACCGGTGCCCGTGAGCGAGGCCGCCGCGGCCCGCGGCGAGCTCGACTGGCTGGTCGGGCTGGTGTCCGCGGTGCGGGCCGTGCGAGCCGAAATGAACGTGCCGCCCAGCGTGACCGTGCCGCTGCTGGTGCAGGACGCGTCACCGGAAACCCTGGCGCGCGGCGGAGCCTGGCTGGACACCATCCGCCGCATGGCGCGGGCCACCGAGTTCCGTGCCCTGGCCACCGACGAGGCGCCAAAGGGCGTGGCCCAGCTGGTGGTGGGCGAAGCCACGGTGCTGCTGCCCCTGGCCGGGGCGATCGACCTGGAGGCCGAGCGGGCCCGGCTGCGGCGTGAGCTGGACAAGAACGAGGCGGAGGCCGCCAAGGTGTCCGCCAAGCTGGCGAATCCCGACTTCGTCAGCCGGGCCAAGCCCGAGGTGGTTGAGGAAAACCGCGAACGCCTGGCCGGGTTCGAGGCGGAGGCGGCCCGGCTGCAAGTGGCGCTGGACCGAATCACCGACTGAGGAGGCCGTGCCGCGGCGCGTCGCCGCGGTAGGTCAGGCGAGTTCGATCACCAGGGGCGTATGGTCGGAGGGCTGTTCCTCCGCCCGCGGGCCGATGTCGACCCGGGCGGAGACCAGACGTTCGGCCAGCTCAGGCGACAGCAGCGCGTGATCGATGCGCAGCCCGCGATTGCCTTCAAAGGAGGCGCCGTAGTCCCAGTAGGTAAAGACCTGTTCCCGCGGATGCAGGGCCCGAACCGCATCGGTCAGGCCCAGGTGGCAGATCGCCTGAAAGGCGGCGCGGGTTTCCGGGCGCACCAGCGCGTCCGTGGCCGGCAAGGCGCCCGGCGCCAGATCCAGCGCGGCCGGGCAGACATTAAAGTCGCCGAGGATGGCCAGCGGCTTGAATTGATCCAGCAAGGTGACGGCGCGCTGCCGCAGCCGCTCCATCCAGCGCAGCTTGTAGGCATAGCCCTCGGCGCCACCGGAATTGCCGTTCGGCAGGTAGATGCCGGCGAGGTGCGCGCCGCCGGCGATCACCTCGATATAGCGCGCATGGTCGTCGGCGGCTTCGCCCTCCAGCGCCTCGCAAATTACCTCAAAGGGAATTCGCGACAACACGGCGACGCCGTTGCGGCCACCCGGCTGTCCAACCGCGTGCACCCGGTAGCCGAGGCGCTCGAACTCGGCGGCCGGAACCTCCTCCGTCTTGCATTTCAGTTCCTGCAGGAACAGCAGGTCGGGCTCGGCGTGCTGCAGGAAGCGGGAGATATGCGGAACACGCTTCCGCACGGAGTTCACATTGAAGCTGGCGAGGCGCACCGCAGCGTTGCTTCGGATCAGCCGATGGAGAAGGAAGCGCCGCAGCCGCAGCCGGACGCCGCCTGCGGGTTGCGCACGGTGAAATGCGCCCCGATCAGCTCGTCCGCCCAGTCGAGCTGCGCGCCCTGCACCAGGTCCAGGCTGACCGGGTCGATCATCACCCGCGTTCCGTCTGCCTCCAGCACAAGGTCGTCCTCGGCCACGGCGTCGTCGAGCTGAAAGGAATACTGGAAGCCGGAGCAGCCGCCCGCCAGCACGGCCAGCCGGAGTCCGGCTCCGGGCCGGCCCTCGCGCCCGGCGATCTGGCGGACCTGGGCGAAGGCGCGGGGCGTGACGCTGAAGGAAGCGGGGTGCGGCGAACCATCGGGCATGATCGGGAAACTCCTCGACACCGAACATAGGCCGTGGCCCACCGCTTTCCAACCTTGATGCCGGCGTTGCGGCAGGCCAGGGCGGCTGGTAAGCCGCCGCGGTCATGCCCGACCTTGCTCCCTATGCCGTCCGGCCGGAAACCTCGCGTGGCCGCCTCCATCCGGAGCCGGCGGGCGGGGCCCGATCGCCGTTCCAGCGTGACCGGGACCGCATCATCCACAGCGCCGCGTTCCGGCGCCTGCAATACAAGACGCAGGTCTTCATCTTCCATGAAGGGGATGCGTTCCGCACTCGGCTGACGCACAGCATCGAGGTGGCGCAGATCGCCCGCTCCATCGCGCGGCGCCTGCGGGTGGATGAGGATCTGGCGGAAGCCCTGGCCCTGGCCCATGATCTCGGCCACCCGCCATTCGGCCACGCCGGGGAAGAGGCGCTGAACGGCGTGATGCGGCCCTATGGCGGCTTCGATCACAATGCCCAGAGCCTGAAGGCAGTCACGACGCTGGAATGGCGCTACGCCGAGTTCGACGGGCTGAACCTGACCTGGGAAACGCTGGAAGGCTTGGCCAAGCACAACGGACCGCTGCGCCGCCCGCCGCCCTTCACCGCCGAGTACGACCAGCGCCATTCGCTCGAGCTGAACACCCATTCCTCGGTGGAAGCGCAAGTGGCGGCGCTGGCGGACGACATCGCCTACAACAACCACGACCTCGACGACGGCCTGCGGGCCCGCATCTTCACCCTGGACGAAGCGGCCTCCCTGCCGCTGGTGGGCACCGCCCTGGCGGAAGCCCGCCGGGCCTACCCCGCCGCATCGCCGGCGCGCCTGGCGAGCGAGGCCATCCGGCGGGTGATCAACCTGATGGTCGAGGACGTGGTCGCGGAGGCGACGCGCCGCCTGGCGGCCCTGGCGCCGGCGGATGCCGCGGCGGTGCGGCAGGCCGGCCAACCGATGGTGGCCTTCAGTGCTGCCATGCAGGAAGCCAACCAGCAGGTGCGGGAGTTCCTGTTCGGCCGCATGTACCGGCATTGGCGGGTGAACCGCACCACGCAGAAATGCCGCCGGGTGGTGCAGGTGCTGTTCAGCCTGCTGCATGGCGGCCCCGACATGCTGCCGCCGGAATGGCGCGAGCGCGCCGGGGTCGCCGGCAGCGCCGACTGTGCCGCCGCCGTGTGCGACTACATCGCCGGCATGACCGACCGTTTCGCGCTGGAAGAACACCGGCGCCTGACCGACCCCCATCTTCCAGGCTGAACGGACCCTATGGAACAGCATCAAGACGCCCCGCAGGACATCTTCGCCGCGTTGCGCATCGAGGTCCTGGCCTGCCTGCGGCGCCTCCTGCCGGAACTGCCGGAAGAAGCGCTGGCCCGCGTCACCGTGGAGCCGCCCCGCGATGTCTCCCACGGGGACATGTCCACCAACGGCGCCATGGTCGTGGCCAAGCCTGCCCGGCAGCCGCCGGCCAGGATCGCCGCCCAACTGGCCGAGGCGCTGGCACGGCTTCCGATGGTGTCGGAAGCGGTTCCGGCCGGTCCGGGCTTCGTCAACCTCAGGCTGGCAGAGGACTACCTGCTGAGCCAGCTGCCGCTGATCCTCCGGGTCGGCGAGGCCTATGGCGATGGCCAGTCGGGGCAGGGCGCAGCGGTGAACGTGGAATATGTATCCGCGAATCCGACTGGCCCCATGCATGTCGGCCATTGCCGCGGCGCGGTGGTGGGCGATGCCTTGGCCAACCTGCTGGCCAAGGCGGGCGCGCGCGTGACCAAGGAATACTACATCAACGACGCGGGGGCGCAGGTCCAGGCGCTGGGCTATGCCGCCTATTGGCGCTACCTGCAGGCGCTCGGCACGACACTGACGGAGGACGCCTACGCCGCATCCATCCCCGGCGGGTTGCAGTATCGTGGCGACTACCTTGTTCCGGTCGGCGAAGCGCTGCGCGAGCAATATGGCGACGCCCTCGCGCCGGGAGCGATGCCGGCCGATCCGGCCAACTGGATCGATGTGGTGCGCAGCTTCGCCGTGGCGCGGATGATGGAAGCGATCCGCGAGGATCTGGCGGCGCTTGGCGTCGAGCATGACGTGTTCATCAGCGAGGCCGAGCTGGTGCGCCGCGGCGTGGCCGACCAGGCCATCGCCGAGCTCGCCGCCCGGGGCATGGTGTATGAGGGCGTGCTGGAACCGCCGAAGGGCAAGTTGCCGGAGGATTGGGAACCGCGGCCGCAAACGCTGTTCGCCTCCACCCGCTTCGGCGACGACGTGGATCGTCCGCTGCGCAAAAGCGATGGCAGCAACACCTACTTCGCCAACGACATCGGCAACCATGCCGACAAGATCGCGCGCGGCTTCGACGAGCTGGTGCAGGTCTGGGGTGCCGACCACGGTGGCTACGTGCCGCGCATGAAGGCCGCGGTCGCCGCGCTGTCGGCTGAGAAGCCGATCGGGTTCTCGGTCGTGCTGACGCAGATCGTGAAGGTGCTGAAAGGTGGCGAGCCGGTGCGCATGTCGAAACGCGCCGGCACCTACATCACGCTGCGCGACCTGATCGACGAGGTCGGGCGTGACGCCGTGCGTTTCACCATGCTGACACGCAAATCTGACGCGCAGATGGATTTCGACCTCGACAAGGTCGTGGAGCAGTCGCGCGACAATCCGGTGTTCTACGTCCAGTACGCGCATGCGCGCTGCCGCTCCGTGTTGCGCCAGGCAGAGGCGCCGGTTCAGGCCGAGCTTGCGGCGGCGCCGGTCAATCTGCTGAAGGATCCGGCGGAGTTGGCGCTGATCCGCCGCCTCAGCCTGTGGCCGCGGGTGGTGGAGGGCGCTGCTGCGGCGCGGGAGCCACACCGGATTGCCTTTTATCTTGGGGACTTGGCCGGCGACTTTCATATTTTGTGGAACCGTGGCCGCGATGATGCGACATTGCGATTCATTCGGGCCGAGGAGCCGGACGCCACGCGGGCGCGCCTCGCGTTGGTGGCCGCCACGGCCATCGTCATCCGCTCGGGCCTCGCGGTCATGGGCGTCGCGCCGGTTGAGGAGATGCGGTGAGAGAAGCTCAGATCCCGTCCTATCGGGTCAGGGAAACCGCTGAGGATGGCGGCTCCCGCCGCCTCCTGATGATGGCTGCCGGCGTTTTGGGAACCCTGGCGGTCGGCGGTGTGGTCGGCTGGACGATCACGCATTACACGGACAACACCATTCCGGTGATCCAGGCGGATTCGCGCCCCATCAAGGTGCGGCCGGAGGATCGCGGCGGCTTGCGGGTCGCCAACCAGGACGAGATCATCTTCCAGCGGCGCACGGCGAGCGGCAGTTACGAGCCTTCCGGGAGGCTCGGCCCGGCGGCCGAAGCGCCGAACCTGGATGCGCTGCGTGCCGCGACGACCCCGCCGGCGATGCTGGCGCCACAGGTGGTTGCCGCGCCACCGCCGCTGCTGGTGCCAGCCCCGGTGCAGGAGGCGGAACCCTCGGCAACAACTCTGCCGATTGCCGCGCAAACGCCGCCTGCCGCGCCACCAGCCGCTGTTCCGGTGCCGGAACCGGCACCCCCCGTGGTTGTGCGGGCGCCGGAGCAACTGCCGCCAGCCGCACCGCCGGCCCGCCCCTCGGTGGCCGTCAGCGGCACCGTGGTGGTGCAACTCGGCGCGCTCGGTTCCGAAGCCGGCGCGCGCGCCGAGTGGGACCGGCTGGGCCGGCGGGTTCCGGAACTGAGCGGACATGCGCCGCAGATCATCCGCTTCGAGCAGGACGGAAAGCCCACCATGTGGCGCCTGCGCACCGGCGGGTTCCAGAGCCGCGATGCGGCCAGCGACCTGTGCAATTCGGTGCGGAGCCGCGGCGGTGCCTGCGCCGTGATCGGCGGCTGAGGTCCGGCGCTGACATGGCACATCCTCGCGCCGCGATCATCGGTTTGGCCGGCCACCATTTATCAACGGACGAGGTGGCCATGCTGCGGCAGTGGCGCCCCTTCGGCGTGATCCTGTTCGCCCGCAACATCGCCAATCCGGAACAGCTTCGAAGCCTCACAACAGCGATCCGCACCGAGCTGGGAGCCGAGGTGCCGATCCTGGTGGATCAGGAAGGCGGGCGCGTCGCCCGGCTGCGGCCGCCGCACTGGCCGGAGTTTCCACCCGCCGCGCGATTCGAGGCGGGCGCCGAGGCAGCCGCCTGCGCCAACGCCACGCTGCTCGGGCTGGAATGCCGTGATCTCGGGCTGGATGTGGTCTGCGCACCGGTTCTGGATCTGCGCCTGCCCGGAGCCCATGGCATCATCGGAGACCGTTCCTTCTCCGCGGACCCCGACGAGGTTGCGAGGCTCGGCGGCGCCTGGATCCGGGGATTGCAGGAAGCCGGGACCATCCCGGTGATCAAGCACATCCCGGGGCATGGGCGTGCCGCAGTCGACAGCCACCTGGAGCTGCCCCGCGTCACCGCCACGGCGCGGGAGCTGGAAGCCGATCTCGCTCCCTTCACGGCGCTGGCGGCGTCCGGCGCCTGGGCCATGACGGCGCACATCCTCTACACTGCCTGGGACGAGCAACGCCCCGCCACCCTGTCGCCGCTGGTGATCGAACAGGTGATCCGCGGCGCCATCGGCTTCGATGGCCCTCTGGTGTCGGACGATCTGGCCATGCATGCGCTGCGGGGCGAGCCCGGCGGGCTGGCGCGGGAGTCGCTCGACGCCGGTTGCGATCTGGTGCTGCATTGCACCGGCGTGCTGTCCGAAAGCGTCGCGGTGCTTCGCGGCAGCGGCCCGCTCAGCGACCGGGCCGAAGGGCGCCTCGCGCGGGCGCGGCAGCACAGCCTGCCGGGCCGGGTTATGGTCCATGATCGGACCGCCCTGGCGCGGCAGCGGGATGACGTCCTGCGGAACCTGGCGTGACGGAGTGGCTGCCGGAGCTGCTCGCGGCCATTCTGGCGGCGGTTCTGGCCATCACCCTGCATGAGGCAGCGCATGGCTATGCCGCGCTGGCCATGGGCGACGACACTGCGGCACGGGCAGGGCGACTGAGCCTCAATCCCCTGCGGCATGTCGACCGGGTCGGCACGGTGATCCTGCCCGGGCTGCTGGTGCTGTTCCAGCTGCTGACGATCGGCCGGGTCGAGGTGATGTTCGGCTGGGCCAAGCCGGTGCCGGTGGATATCGGCCGGCTGCGCAACCCGCGCTTCGGCATGGTGCTGGTGGCGGCTGCGGGGCCGGCCATGAATGTGTTCCTGGCGTGGTGCGCAGCGATGCTGGCGCATCCGCTGGACGGCCTTGCCGGCGTCCTGCCTCCGGAGGCGATGGAGTTCGCCATCCGCTTCGTTGTTCTCTCGATCCTCGCCAACCTGCTGCTGGGGCTGTTCAACCTGTTGCCGGTGCCGCCGCTGGATGGCGGCCGTATCATGGTGGGTCTGCTGCCGCGCGGGCCGGCCATGGCGCTGGCGCGGTTGGAGCCGGCCGGGCTGGTGATCGTGCTGCTGCTGTTGTTCGTGCTGCCCCGGCTGGCACCCTCCCTGGACATCATGGGAGGGCTCGCGGCCCTGGTGACGGGGCCGGGGTTCCGCCTGATCCTGCAGCTGGCCGGACATGGCGTGTGATGCCGGAAAGCGCGCCGCCGGACATGCTGCACCTCACATTGGAAGGCTATGAGGGCCCGCTCGACCTCTTGCTGGAACTGGCCCGGGCGCAGAAGGTGGACATCGCCCGCATCTCCATCCTGGCCCTGGTGGACCAGTACCTGGCGGTGATCGAGGGCGCGCGCCGCATCCGGCTGGAGCTCGCCGCCGATTGGCTGGTCATGGCGGCTTGGCTCGCCTGGCTGAAATCCCGCCTGCTGCTGCCGGACGATCCCGGGCAGGAAGAAGATGCGGAGCAGCTGGCTGAGCAGCTGGCCGAGCGGCTGGCTGAGCTGGAACGGATGCGCGCAGCGGCCCGCTGGCTGTCGCGGCGGCCGATGCTGAACCTGGATGTTCTGGCGAGGGGCCAGCCGGAGAGCCTGGTGCAGCAGGACCGCAGCGGCCTCCACGCGGATCTGCCGGGCCTGCTCCGCGCCCATGTGGAAGCGCTGCGGAGATCCTCGGCGCGGCGTCCCTACCGGCCGAAGCCCCGCCGCCTCTGGACCGTGCAGGACGCCCTTGACCGACTGGCCCGCCTGGTCGGCACCCTGCCGGAATGGGGCGAGTTGCAGCGCTTCCTCCCGGAAACCCTGACCGACCCGGTTGAAAAACGTGCGGCCTTGGCGGCGACCTTGATCGCGGGGCTCGAGCTGGCCCGCGGCGGCGGACTGGAGCTGCGTCAGGAAGCGGCCTTCGGCCCGATCCTGTTGCGCAAGGCATCGGCCTGCCGCACGATCATGAGCGTTGAGGATGCACCCGATGCAGCAGCCGCCTGACCCCGCTGCACCCGAGGATTCCGCCACCACCGCGGGCAACCTCCGCCTTTCGGATGATCCGGCGGGCATCGCCCCGCTGGAGCACGCCCTGCGGCTGGCGGAGGCGTTGGTGTTCGCCTCCGACCGGCCGGTGCCGGCGGAGCGCCTCCAGGCCCTGTTGCCCGACGGGCTGCGGGCCGATGCGGTGCTGACGCTTCTGGCCTCGCGCTATGCCGGGCGCGGCGTGGAATTGACAGAGGTGGCGGGCGGCTATGCCTTCCGCACGGCCCTCGACCTCGCGCCCCTGCTGACCAAGGTGGTGGAAACGCCGCGCCGCCTGCCGCGCGTTGCCATGGAAGCGCTGGCGATCATCGCCTATCACCAGCCGGTCACACGCTCCGAGATCGAGGAGATCCGCGGCGCCAGCCTGTCGCAATCCACGCTGGAAACTCTGCTGGAGCACGCGCTGATCGCGCCGCGGGGGCGAAAGGAGGTGCCGGGACGGCCAACCCTGTGGGCCACCACGCCGCGCTTCCTGGAACAATTCGGCCTGCGGGTGCTGGCCGATCTGCCCCGGCGGGAGGAATTGCTGGCGGGGGAGGCCCAGCCCGCTGCAGCACGGGATTGAATTTGCTTCATCCTGGTGGCCACGTCGTTTTTCCCTCCATAAAGGCCTAGATAAGGGAGCCGGGTTCATCGGGGTGCGGCGCCGCATTGGCGCTGCCCGCGGTTCCTGCTAACGGAAGCGGCCCCCGCGGGGGAAATGGGAAGCACATGTTTGATTTCGCCTGGTCTGAATTGGCGCTCATCGCCGTGGTGGCGATCGTGGTGATCGGGCCGAAGGATCTGCCTGACGCCATCCGAAAGATGGCGAAAGGAATCCAGAAGCTCCGGCGCATGGCGGCCGACTTCCAGACGCACGCCGATGAGCTTGTTCGGGAAGCCAAGCTCGAAGACGTGCGGGACCAGATCCGCGATATCCGGAATTTCGACCTGAAGAGCACCATCGAGCGCAACCTCGATTCGGACGGCGAGATCCGCCGCACCTTCAACGACAACCCGCTGCGCGACGACTGGAAGCCGGATTCGCCGTCCGGCACGTCCACCGCCACGCCGCCCAGTTCCGGTGCCGCAGCAGGCGGAACACCCGCCGGCTCCGCGGTCGGCAACGATTCCGCGGCAGAAGCGGCGCCGGCCTTTGTGCCGCCCGACCTCGACGCGCCGGCCGGCGCGGAGCCGGCCAGAACCGCGGCACCAGCCGAAGCCGTATCGCCCGAGCCCGCGACGGGCAAGCCAGCAACCCCGAACGCCTGAGCACCTGATCCGTGGCCCCACCGCAGGAAGACATCATCGACGACAAGCCGATGCCGCTGATCGAGCATCTGCTCGAACTGCGCACGCGGCTGCTCTGGTCCATCGGGGCGTTCATCATCGCCTTCGGCGTCTGCTACTACTTCTCGTCGCAGATCTACGGTTTCCTGGCGCGTCCGCTCGCCGATGTTCTGCAAGAGCAATCGGGCGGCGAGCGCAGGATGATCTTCACCGCGCTGTATGAAGCCTTCTTCACCTACCTGAAGGTGGCGTTCTTCGGCGCGACCTTTCTGAGCTTCCCGATGTGGGCCACGCAGCTCTGGCTGTTCATCGCGCCCGGCCTGTACCGCAGCGAGAAGCGGGCGATCCTGCCCTTCATCCTGGCGTCCCCGGTGCTGTTCCTGCTCGGCGCCGCCCTGGCGTACTACTTCATCTTCCCGATGGCCTGGAAGTTCTTCATTTCCTTCGAGACCCCGCCGGGTGGGGGCGTTCTGCCGGTGCAGCTGGAGGCCAAGGTCAGCGAGTACCTGAGCCTCGTGATGCACATGATCCTGGCCTTCGGCGCGGCCTTCCAGCTGCCCGTCGCGCTGACCCTGATGGCGAAGGTCGGCATCGTGACCGCGGACGGCCTGAGGCGGAGCCGGCGCTATGCCATCGTCGGCATGTTCGTCGTCGCTGCCATTGCCACGCCGCCGGACGTCATCAGCCAGGCCGGCCTGGCCATTCCGCTGATCGCCCTTTACGAGCTGTCGATCCTGGCAGCCGGCTGGGTCGCGCCCAAGCGCACCGACGATACCGAGAGCTGAGCCTTCGATGCACGATATCCGCACCCTCCGGGCCGATCCGGCCGCGTTCGACGCCGCCATGGCACGCCGGGGGTTGCCGCCCGTGGCGGACGACGTTCTTGCCCATGACGCGGCCCGGCGCGCAGCGCAAACAACGGCCCAGGAGATCCAGTCCCGGCGGAACCAGCTTTCCAAGGAGATCGGCCAGGCAAAGCGGCAGGGCGGCGACAGCACGGCGCTGGAAGCCGAAGCTGTCGCTTTGCGCGGCCGGCTGGAGGCGCTGGAGGCGGAAGCCACGACCGCGGAGCAGGCGCAGACAAGCCTTCTCGAAGCGCTGCCCAACCTCCTTGATGCCGCCGTTCCGGAAGGAATGGATGAGAGCAACAACGTCGTGCTGCACCAGCAGGGGGAGCCCGCGCGGTTCGAGTTCACCCCGAAGCAGCATTTCGAACTGGGTGAAGCCTGGGGCCTGATGGATTTCGCCGCGGCGGCGAAGCTGGCCGGGGCCCGCTTCACGGTTCTGCGCGGCGCGCTCGCCCGGCTCGAACGGGCGCTGGGACAATACATGCTGTCCCTGCACGTAGATGAGCATGGCTACAGCGAGACCTCCGTCCCGCTTCTGGTGAACACCCCCGCCGTCTACGGCACTGGGCAACTGCCGAAATTCGCCGAAGACCTGTTCCGTACCACCGACGGGCGCTGGCTGATCCCCACCGCCGAGGTGCCGCTCACGAACCTGGTCGCCGGCGATATCCTGCCCGAGGACGCGCTGCCCCTGCGCTTTGCGGCTCTGTCCGCCTGCTTCCGTTCGGAAGCCGGCAGCGCGGGCCGCGATACCCGGGGCATGCTGCGGCAGCACCAGTTCGGCAAGGTCGAGATGGTGGCGATCACCGCTCCCGATCAGTCCGAGGACGAGCATGAGCGCATGACACGCTGCGCCGAGCGGGTGCTGACCGGGCTCGGCCTCACCTGGCGCCGGATCATGCTGTGTGCCGGCGACACCGGCTTCTCCGCCTCCAAGACCTACGATCTGGAGGTTTGGCTGCCGGGGCAGGCGGCCTGGCGGGAGATTTCCTCCTGTTCCAATTGCCGGGACTTCCAGGCCCGCCGCATGGGTGCCCGCTTCCGTCCGAACGATGTTAAGGGCACGGCCTACCTCCATACGCTCAATGGTTCCGGCGTGGCTGTCGGGCGGGCGCTGATCGCGGTTCTCGAGACGCATCAGCAGGCCGATGGCAGCGTGATCATCCCCGAGGTGCTGGCACCGTGGATGGGCGGCATCGCCCGTATCGGCTGAAGCCACAGCACAGGTTGCGCAAACTGGCTTCTGGCCATATTTTCGGTTTCGACGGGGCGTAGCGCAGCCTGGTAGCGCATCTGCTTTGGGAGCAGAGGGCCGGAGGTTCGAATCCTCTCGCCCCGATACCTGTTTCGGGCGGCCTCGCCGCCCAGGATAAGGCTGAGACATCATGAGCCGCGACCGCGCCATTGCCCGCATCCACAGCCCGCCGCGCTCCGCCATGCAATCTGGAAAAGCCAAGAGTGGCGGCTGGGTATTGTCATTTGCCCCCGCCGAGGCACGCCGCCTGGATCCGCTGACCGGCTGGTCAGGCTCCGGCGATACCCGGTCCCAGCTTCGCCTGAGCTTCGCCACCCGTGAGGCCGCGGAAGCCTATGCCAAGGCCAACGGTCTCCGGTACGACGTGGAAGTCGCGCCGGGGCAGGCGGAGATCAAGCCGAAATCCTATGCGGAGAATTTCCGCTACGGCCGCGCCGAGAACTGGACCCACTAGCGCCAGGCCGGCCCTGCGTCCTTAGCTCAACTGGACAGAGCAACCGGCTTCTACCCGGTTGGTTGGGGGTTCGAGTCCCTCAGGGCGCGCCATTTCCCAAGGCTTCAAACTTCCTCCGGAACCAGGGCGGGTTCGCGGGGCCGGCTGCTGACCTCACGGACTGAGTCCGCCAGGTGAAGTTCGGCGATCACGGGAAGGTGGTCCGATGCCGCCCGGGCCGAGCCGTCCCGCCAGTTCTGGCCCAGCAGGCCGGCCGGCCGGCAGAAGATCTCATCCAGCCGCAGGACCGGAAAGCGCGCCGGAAAGGTGCGATGGCGGGTGCGCGCCGGCAGCAGCGGAGAGAGGCTGCGCCACACCGGTCCCCTCCAGGTCCAGTCATTGAAGTCACCCATCACGATCAGTGGGCCTGGCATGGACCGCACCAGCTTCGCCAGCCGCGATGCCTGAGTCCGGCGTTCATGTCGCTTCAGCCCCAGATGGGCCGCGATGACGCTCAACATGCCGCTGGGCGTCCGCACCCGGGCGCTGATGGCGGTGCGAGGCTCGCGTCCATCGACCGAAAGGTCGTGCAGGGCCTCGTCCTCCATCGGCCACCGGCTCAGCAGCATGTGCCCGTAGGCGCCGTCGGCGCTGCGAATGGTTTCGGCATCCACCGTGTGGCCGAAATGCTCCTTCAAGACTACGAAGGGTGATTCTTGCACACCCCTGTTGCGCGCCTCCACCTCCTGCACGGCCAGGATGTCCGGGCGGTGACGGCGGATCAGAGCAATGACCCGCTGGATATCGGAACGTCCATCGGGACCGATGGCCGAATGGATGTTCCAGGTCATCGCACGAATGATCATGCCACTTCCTCCTGTGCCGGGGCGGGATGGCCGCTCCGGCGCCGCATCCAGGCCACGAGGCTCTGCAGCCCGTAGGACAGTGCGCCCCAGGCGATCAGCACCAGCGCGAAGCCCAGGATGTCCGACCAGGACGGGTCCGTCATGATGCGCAGCAACCGGTCACCCAAGGCGGTCATGAGCAGCAGCCCGGGTGCCAGTCCGAGGGCGGTCCCGACGGTGTAATCCAGCAGCGGAATCCTGACCGCGCCCGCCACCAGGTTGACCAGCGTGAAGGGCGCCACCGGCATCAGGCGCACCATGGTCACGGCCATGATCCCGTTCCGGGCTATGCCGCGGCTGATCCGGTTGATCCGTGGGCCTATGATCTTGCGCAACAGGCCGGGTCCCACCTTGCGGCCCACCAGATAGGTCAGCACCGCACTGACCATCGCGCCGACTGCCGCATAAGCGAGGCCTGGCCAGAGGCCGAATGCGGCTGCCGTGGCCACGATCAGCACGTTGACAGGGAACGCCAGGAGGCCGAGCAGCATGAACAGGCCCAAGGCCAGGGCCGGCCCCCAGGCGCCATTGGCCCGCTGCATGGAGTGGCTGAAGGTTTCCGGGTTCAGGAAGCCCGACAGGGGGGTGTACTGCCAGGCGAGACCGAGCAGCACGATCGGCACAGCCACGAAGGCGATCCGGGTCCAGAGCGGCATACCGTGCGGGGTTCCATCTTCTGAGGTGAAATCGGCCAGCAACATGGTTGTGCCGAGTGAGCGCGCCGGATCGGCCACGGCTTCGATCTGCGGAATCGCCTCGCCCTCCGCGAGGTGCCCGTCCTGGATCGGCAGCAGCCGCCGGCGGCCGCGGTTCAGGCTGTCGAGCGCCTGGAACAAGGAACCATCGCTGGTTGCCGCGGCAACCATGGCGGGATCGGCGCCGAGGTGCTCGGCCAGCAAACCGTCGCGGAGCGCTCGGATGCCCCGCCGCGTCTCGGGGTTCTCCGCCTCGATGACAAGGTCGCACTCGCTGTCGGTGCCCATGGAACGGCGGCAGATATTGGCCGACCCAACGCGCAGCATTCGGTCGTCGACGATCATCACCTTGGCATGGATCATCACATCCGCCCGCGATTCCGAGCGGGCGCCGACGCGCGGGAACAACAGCCGCACGCGCTCGGCCACGCCTTCGCGACGCAGGGTTTCCATGAAGCGGATACGTCCTGCCAGCATGCTGCGGTGCTCAAGCCAAGTATGATGGGTGCGGGGAGCGAGGATCACCACCTCCAGCTCGGGCCTAGCCTGAAGCCGCAGCGCCAGTCGCCGGGCCAGGCCAAGATGCGTCAGGAACTGGTTCTCGATGTAGATGCTGTGTTCCGCGTGGTCGATCATGTCCTCGAATAGGCGTTCGACCTCATGCACCTCGGGCTCGCCCTCGAAGCTGCCATAGGTGCGTGCGATCCCGACGCGGACGTCCCGGAGGTCCGCGGCTACGCCATCCGGCCAAGGGTCTTCCTGCTGCTCGCCCGCGCCCAGTTCCTCCGCCGGGGGCAGATCCTCGCAGGCCCCGCGCTTCCAGCGTTCGCGGACCAGATCATCCAGCGCCCGGGCCGCGGCGCCATCGACCAGCATCTGCACGTCATGAAAGGGTGCATAGCTCTCGTCACCCGGATCGATCCGGTGCGGATGCACGGGCCGATGCTCCCGCGTGTCCCAGCGGCGGATGGTCAGGTCGAGCCCGCCGGCAAAGGCGACGGCGCCGTCGATCACCGCGATCTTCTGGTGATGCGACGCTCCGAACGACACTTGGTCATCAAGGCAGAGCTCGATCTGTTCCGGCGTGTTCCACTGCAAGCGGAGGGCAGGAAGAAGTTCCCGTTCAAGGGCATAGAGGACGGAGTAGTCCCATAGCAGCAGCTTGATGCGCAGCTCGGGCCGGCGATGAACCAACTCGCACAAAAACGGCCCGAGTTCACGTGGAAGGTCATCCTCAACCTCGCCGGAAGGTCCGACCAGAGGCGCCCGGCTGTCGATGTCCCATCCAACAATCACAATGGCATGGCGTGCCTTCTTGAGCGCTTCCCGAAGCGCCCCGTAGTAGGACGCCGCATCAACCAGCATGGCGACGCGGTGCGCATGCTCCAGGCGCCAGATGTTGAAGCCGGGACGGAGCACCGGCGCTGTCGTGGGGGCGGCAATCGGATCAGGATGGGACAAGGGCGAAGTCGGAGCTTGCGTGATGAGGGCGACCATAACGCTGCTGCAACGCGGCAAACATTATTTGGTGTCATCGGCAAATCGACCGCGTGCCAGGGTGCCGGAACCGTGAAGGCCACGCTGCAGCCGGCGGGCGCCCCGGTGGAGAGATAGTGCGGGTCCGGTCCGGCGATGCCGCCGCGTCGGCGGCAACTTGACGCGGGCCGTCCTGCGCGGGATCACCCAGCCCTGCCCAGGCGCGAAAGGTTCAGCGATGCAGCGCGTTTTCTCCGGTATCCAGCCCTCCGGCATCCCCACGCTCGGCAATTACCTGGGCGCGATCCGGAACTGGGTGCCCATGATGCGGGACCATGAATGCATCTACTGCGTGGTTGACCTGCACGCGATCACCCAGCCCTTCGATCCGAAGGCGCTGGCCAGCCAGACGCGGGAAATGGCCGCTGCCCTGATGGCCTGTGGCGTCACCCCGGACCGGTGCGTGCTGTTCGTGCAAAGCCATGTGCATGCCCATGCGAGGCTGGCCTGGATCTTCAACTGCGTGGCCCGCCTCGGCTGGCTCAACCGGATGACGCAGTTCAAGGACAAGGCGGGCAAGGATCGCGAGAATGCCGGCGCCGGGCTGTATGTTTATCCGAACCTGATGGCGGCCGACATCCTGGCCTACCATGCCACCCGGGTGCCGGTGGGCGAGGACCAGAAGCAACACCTCGAGCTCGCCAATGACATCGCCCAGAAGTTCAACCACGATTTCGGCGAGACGTTCTTTCCGCCGATCGAGCCGATCATCCAGGGGGTCGCGGCACGGGTGATGTCGCTGCGCGACGGCACCAGGAAGATGTCCAAATCCGATCCGTCGGACCAGTCCCGCATCAACCTGACCGATGATGCGGACACCATCGCCCTCAAGATCCGCCGCGCCAAGACCGATGCGGAGCCGCTGCCGGCGGAGCTGGCTGCGCTGGAAGGCCGGCCGGAAGCGCGCAACCTGGTGGGCATCCTCGCCGCGATCACCGGCCAGGAGCCGCAGCAGGTCCTGCGCGCCCATGAAGGGCAGGGGTTCGGTACCTTCAAGGGCGTGCTGACCGATGCGCTGGTGGCGCATCTGGGCCCGATCCAGGCCGAGATGCAGCGACTGCTGGATGACCCGGCGGCCGTGGATGCCGGCCTCCGCCGCGGCGCCGAGAAGGCCGCGGCAATCGCCGAGCCCATCGTGGCCCGGGCCGAGGCCCTGGTCGGGTTTCTGCCGCGCGGCTGAGGCTCAGCCCGGCAACAGCAAGGTCGCGGCGGCCTGGGCGGCGATGCCTTCGCCGCGGCCGGTGAAGCCCAGGCGCTCCGTGGTGGTTGCCTTGACGGAGACGCGTTCCACGGCGATGCCCAGCAGCCCGGCCAGGCGCTGCCGCATTCGGTCGGCATGCGGCGCGATCTTCGGGCGCTCGCAGATCAGCGTCACGTCGACATGGGTGAGGATGCCGCCCCGCGCCGCCACCCGCTCCACGGCGTGGCGGAGAAAGGCGGTGCTGTCGGCATCTTTCCAGCGATCCTCGCTGGGCGGGAAATGGCGGCCGATATCGCCCTCCGCGAGGGCGCCGTAGATCGCATCGCACAAGGCATGCAGGCCGACATCGGCATCGGAATGGCCGTCCAGCCCCAGCGCGTGCGGGATCTCGATGCCGCAGAGGATGAGGGGGCGCCCTTCCACCAGACGGTGAACGTCGAAACCGGTTCCCATCGCGGGCAGGAAGCGGGGCACCAGGGCGGCCTCGGCACGGGCCAGATCCTCGGGATAGGTCACTTTCAGGTTGCTCTCCGATCCAGGCACCAGGGTCACCGGCAGGTTTGCGGCTTCCAGCAGCGCCGCGTCATCGGTGGCTTCATCGCGTGCCATCCGGTGGGCGTCCAGCAGCGCGCGGAAGTGGAAGGCTTGGGGCGTTTGTGCCCGGAACAGGCCGTCTCGCGGCTGGGTCCGCAGGATGCGGCCCTGCCGGCCAAGCTTCAGGGTGTCGCTGACCGGTTGCGCGGGAATGGCGCCGGGGGTGTCTTGCAGCGCCTGGAGCAGGTTGCCGATCGTGTTGTCGGGAATGAAGGGACGGGCCGCATCATGCACCAGGATGATGTCCGGCGGCTGGCTTGCCAGGGCTTCCAGACCGGCCCGCACGCTCTGCTGCCGCGTCGCGCCCCCCAGCACCGCCGGCAGCAGGGGAAGGCCAACAAGCGCCCCGGCAACGGCCTTCGCTTCCTCGTCCGAGGCCACCACCGGCAGCAGGGCATCGACCGAGCCGCCACGCAGCAAGGCCTCCGCCGCATGTCGCAGGACCGGTCGCCCCAGCAGGGGCAGGAATTGTTTGGGTCGGCCGGCACCGAAGCGGGTACCCTGGCCGGCCGCCATAAGAAGGGCGATGACGCGCATGGGGCGGCAAGGTAACGGCGGGCGAGGTGTTCGCCCAGCCATCTCCGCACCCGCGCTTCCCTGTGCACGCGAAGGAGCCAACCAATTGTTGCGCATGGACGCAGGGCGGCGCTGCGGCTAACTTGCCCAAATCATGAGCATCCTTCCGACCCGTCCGACGGCCTCAGAGCCGCGCCTGCGACCGATCATGGTTGGGCCGATCCGGATCGAGGCGCCGGTGATCCTGGCGCCAATGTCCGGGGTGACGGATCTGCCCTTCCGGCGGATCTGCCGCGAGTTGCAGGCGCCAATGGTGGTGAGCGAGATGATCGCCAGCCAGGCCATGGTGCGGGAGAACCGGCAGACTCTGAAGATGGCGGAGGTGGATGGCTTCGGCGGGCCGGCCAGCGTTCAGCTCGCGGGCTGCGATCCGGCCGTGATGGCCGAGGCGGCCCGACTCGCCGTGGATCACGGCGCGGCCATCGTGGACATCAATTTCGGCTGCCCCGTGAAGAAGGTGGCGGTGGGCCAGCAGGCCGGCAGCGCGCTGATGCGCGACGAGATCGGCGCCGCGCGCATCCTGGAGGCCGTGGTCAAGGCGGTCCCGGTGCCGGTGACCCTGAAAATGCGCATGGGCTGGGATCACGCCAGCCTCAACGCGCCCAATCTGGCGCGCATCGCCGAGGCAAGCGGCATTCGCATGGTGACGGTGCATGGCCGCACGCGGCAGATGTTCTACACCGGCACGGCCGACTGGGCCTTTGTTGCGCAGGTCAAGCAGGCCGTCGGCATCCCGGTGATCGTGAACGGCGACATCCTGACCCCCGAGCACGCCGAAGAGGCGCTGCGGCAGTCCGGCGCTGATGGCGTGATGATCGGCCGGGGCTGCTACGGCCGACCCTGGCTGCTGGCGCGCACGGCGGCCTACCTGACCGGTCAGGACATGCTTCCGGAACCCGATCTGGCGGCGCAATACGCGATCCTGCTGCGCCATTACCATGCCATGCTGGACCACCACGGCGCCCATCCCGGCATCCGCCTCGCGCGGAAGCACCTGGCTTGGTATTCCAGGGGCCTGCCGGGATCGGCGGAGTTCCGCGTGCAGGTGAACCGTGCCGACAGCGTCGCAGCGGTGGAGGCCTTGCTGGAGGGCTTCTACCGGCCGCTGATCGAGAACGGCGTGGAAGCCGTCCGCGATGCCTTCCGGGACGCTGAGCCGGACTCCCTGGCCGCATGACCGCCCCTGCGCTGGGGCGGCGTTTCAGCGGCAGCGGCGCCTCGGCCGTGCCCGACTCCCTGGCCTTGCTGGCTGCCTTGCCGGTGCCGGTGGTGGTGCTGGATGCGGAGGACCGGTTCCTGTTCGCCAATCCGGCGGCGGAACAGTTCTTCCAGCTTTCGGCCAGTTCGCTGCGCCAGCTGGGGCTGGCGGAGCTGATCCCCCCCGACAGCCGCCTGCTGTCGCTGGTCAGCCAGGTTCGCCTGCAGGACGCGCCTGTTTCGGACCATGGCCTGACGGTGGAAAGCCCTCGCCTGCGACGCACCGATGTCGCCGCCCATGGCGCGCCGCTGCCGGAGATGCAGGGCGCCGTGGTGCTCAGCCTGCAGGACGGCAGCAAGGCTCAGAGGCTGGAGCGGCAGCTGGATTTCAGGGGTGCCGCGCGCGGTGCGTCCGCCATGGCGGCCATGCTGGCGCACGAGGTGAAGAACCCGCTTTCGGGCATCCGCGGCGCGGCGCAGCTGTTGGAGCAGTCCGCCAGCGAGGATGATCGTGAATTATGCACGCTCATCCAGGATGAGGCGGATCGCATCCGCGCCCTGGTGGAGCGCATGGAGATGTTCTCCGAACGACCGGTGGAGCGGGCGCCGGTCAACATCCATGAGGTGCTGGACCATGTGCGCCGCATCGCCGGACGCGGCTTCGCCAGTCATCTGCGCATCGTCGAGGATTACGATCCTTCGCTGCCCCAGGTCTTCGGCAACCGGGATTTCCTGGTGCAGGTCCTGCTGAATCTGGTGAAGAACGCCGCGGAAGCCGTTGATCCTCAAGGCGGCGAAATCCACTTGTCGACGGCCTATCATCACGGCGTCCGGATTGCCGTCCCGGGCTCACCCGAACGGGTGCACCTGCCGCTGCGCGTCAGCGTGCGCGACAATGGTCCCGGCATTCCGGCCGAGGTGGAATCCACCATCTGGGAGCCCTTCATCAGCACCAAACGGGGCGGGCAGGGCCTCGGCCTTGCCCTGGTGGCCAAGCTCGTCGCTGATATGGGCGCTCTGATCGAGTGTGACAGCCAGCCCGGCCGGACCGTGTTCCGCATCTCCCTCCCGATGATCCCCTCCGGCGTCGTGCCGGCCCTCAAGACGCGAGACGAATGAACGAATCCCGCACCATCCTGGTGGCCGACGACGATCGGGCCATTCGAACCGTTCTGTCACAGGCGCTGGGCCGGGCAGGATACACGGTTCGCGCCACCTCCTCCGCCGCCACCCTCTGGCGCTGGGTGGAGGAGGGGGCGGGCGATCTGGTGATCACCGACGTGATCATGCCGGATGAGAACGGCCTGGATCTGGTGCCGCGCATCAAGCGGATCCGCCCCGACCTGCGCGTGGTGGTGATGTCGGCGCAATCGACCTTTGTCACGGCGGTCAAGGCGGCCCAGCGCGGCGCCTTCGAGTATCTTCCGAAGCCCTTCGACCTGAAGGAACTGCTGGCCGTGGTGGCGCGGGCCCTGACCGCACCTGCCGCGGCCATGCCGCAGACGGATGAGGATGCCGAGGGCGAGCGCCTGCCGCTGATCGGCCGGTCCCCGGCGATGCAGGAGATCTACCGCACCGTCGCCCGCCTGACGACGACCGACCTGACGGTGATGATCACCGGCGAAAGCGGAACGGGCAAGGAGCTGATCTCGCGCGCGCTGCACGATTACGGGCGTCGCCGCACCGGTCCGTTCGTGGCGATCAACATGGCGGCGATCCCGCGCGAACTAATCGAGAGCGAGCTGTTCGGCCATGAACGCGGCGCCTTCACCGGTGCCTTGGCCCGCGGCGTCGGCCGGTTCGAGCAGGCGGCGGGGGGCACGCTGTTCCTGGATGAGATCGGCGACATGCCGCCGGAAGCACAGACCCGGCTGCTGCGGGTGCTGCAAGAGGGCGAGTTCACCACGGTGGGCGGCCGGAATCCAGTCAAGGCGAATGTGCGCATCGTCGCCGCCACGCATCGCGACCTGCGGCAGGCCATCCGCCAGGGCATGTTCCGGGAGGACCTGTTCTACCGGCTGAACGTCGTTCCCATCCGCCTGCCACCGCTGCGCGAGCGGATCGAGGACATTCCCCTGCTGGCACGCCACTTCCTGGACCGGGCCAAGGCATCCGGCCTGCCGGGTAAGCAGTTGGACCAGAGTGCCATCGACCGGCTGCGGCAGCATGCCTGGCCGGGCAATGCGCGCGAGCTGGAGAATCTGATGCGGCGCCTCGCCGCGCTGTATCCGCAGGAGGTGATCAGCGGCGATGCGGTGCATGCCGAACTGATGGAGGCGGAGCCGCTGAACGATCCGGAGAGTCGCTCGCCGGAAACGCTGGAACAGGCGGTGGAGCGTCACCTGACCAGTTTCGTGGCCGCGCAGAAGGACGGGTTGCCGGTACGCGACCTGTATGAGAGGGTTCTGGCGGAGGTGGAGCGCCCGCTGTTGCGCCTGGCCCTGGCCGCCACCCGCGGCAACCAGATCAAGGCCGCGGCCATGCTCGGCCTGAACCGCAACACCCTGCGCAAGAAGATCCGTGAACTGGATCTTCCCGTGGTGCGCGGGCTGTCGTGAGCCCCTCGCCGCACACGGCGAGGGGCGGCATGCCCCTGGGGCGGCGCATCCTGGATCTTCTGCTCGGCCGCGGCGTGACGCTGGCGCTCGCGGTCGGTGCCCTGCTGCTGGGCATCGGCACCTTCATGCTGCTGTCCGGCGGCAGCCCCTTCGGTCCCACCCGTCCCGGGCAGGTGGTGGCGATGGTGCTGATCAACGCGCTGTTCCTGCTGCTTCTGCTGGTGTCGCTGATCGCCCGGCTGGTGCGGGTCTGGGCTGAGCGGCGAAGCGGTTCGGCCGGCTCCCGCCTGCACGTGCGGCTGGTGATGTTGTTCAGCGTGGTGGCGGTGGTGCCGGCGCTGCTGGTGGCCGTGTTCGCCGCCGTGTTCTTCAACCTCGGCATCCAGGCCTGGTTCAGCGACCGGGTGCGCAGCACGCTGGAGGCCAGCCTGGTGGCATCCCGCGCCTACCTGGATGAGCACCGCAACACGATCCGCGGGGACGCGCTGGCCATGGCGGCGGACCTGAACCGCGCCGGGCGTCTGCTGGATGCCAACCAGTACGGCTTCGCGCAGATTCTGGCGACCCATACGGCCTTGCGCGGACTGACCGAGTCGGTGGTGTTCGAGCCGACGCTGAACCGTGTCATCTCGCATGCCGGACTCACCACCAGCGCGGTGGTCGATCCGCCGCCCGCCTGGGCCATGGAACTGGCGCGCAGCGGCGAGGTAGCCGTACTACCCGGCGAGTCCGAGGAGGGCAGGGTGCGGGCCCTAGTGGAGCTGGACATCGGCCAGGGACTCATGCTGCTGATCGGTCGTCCGGTGGATCCCGGCGTCATCGAGCACATGCAAAGGACCGAGCGCGCCTTCCAGCAATACAACGAGCTGGATCGGAACCGTGGCGGGCTGCAGATCACCTTTGCCATGATCTTCGCCATTGCCGCGCTGCTGGTGCTGATGGCGGCGGTTCTGGTGGGGCTCGTGATGGCCAACCAGATCGCGCGGCCGCTGGCGCGCCTGATCGTCGCGGCGGATCGCGTCCGCAGCGGCGACCTGTCGGTGCGCGTGGCCGAGGGCGAGGCCGATGACGAGGTCGGCAGCCTGTCGCGGGCCTTCAACCGCATGACCAACCAGCTGGCCGCCCAGCGCAGCGAACTGATGGAAGCCTACCGCCAGATCGACGAGCGGCGGCGCTTCACCGAGACGGTTCTGTCGGGTGTCTCGGCAGGCGTGATCGGGCTGAACGCCGAAGGACAGATCAACCTGCCGAATCGCTCGGCCAGCGAATTGCTGGGACTCGACCTCGATGCGGAACTGGGCCGCCGGCTCTCCGAGGTGGTGCCGGAGTTTTCCGACCTGCTTGACTCCGCCCTGGCGGCGCCGGAACGGGCGCGCACGGCGGAGATCCGCATCGGCCCGAGCAGCGGCCGCCGCACCCTGCTCGCGCAGATCGGCGCCGAGATGCAGCGGGGACACGTCACCGGCTACGTTGTCACCTTCGACGATATCACCGAGTTGCTGTCTGCCCAGCGCAAGGCCGCCTGGGCCGATGTGGCGCGCCGGATCGCCCACGAGATCAAGAATCCCCTCACACCCATCCAGCTCTCGGCCGAGCGGCTGAAGCGCCGCTACCTGAAGGAGATCCAATCGGATCCCGATACCTTCCGCGCCTGCACCGACACCATCGTCCGCCAGGTCGAGGATATCGGCCGAATGGTGGATGAGTTCTCCGCCTTCGCCCGGATGCCACAGCCGGTGATCCGTCCGGAACCACTCGGCCAGCTGGTGCGCGAGGCATTGGTGCTGCAGCAGAACGCCCATTCGGACATTGTCTATGAAACCCGCATTCCGGACCAAGCGCCCCGCATCCCGTGCGACCGCAGGCTCATCGGTCAGGCTTTGACCAACCTGTTGACCAACGCGGCCGATGCCGTCGCCATGCGGCGCCAGGCGGCCGGCGAGGGCGCGGATCGCGGCCATGTGCTGCTCACCGTCGAACCGTCGGAGGACAGCGTGGCCCTGGCCGTGGAGGATAACGGCATCGGCCTGCCGTCCGGCGAGGAGCGTGATCGTCTGACAGAGCCCTATGTGACTCATAAGCCGAAAGGAACCGGCCTTGGTCTTGCCATCGTCAAGAAGATCATGGAGGACCATGGCGGGAAGCTGGTGCTGACCGAGCGGCGGCTTCCCGATGGCACGGCGGCGCCTGGCACGCGCGCCGCGCTGATCCTGCCTCGCCGTCCGGTAGAGGTCGAAGCCACGGAACAAGCCACGGAGATGCAGCGTCATGGCGCATGAGATCCTGATCGTCGATGACGAGCCGGACATTCGCGCGCTGATGGAAGGCATCCTGTCGGACGAGGGCTACGACACGCGTGCGGCTCAGAACTCGGACACCGCCCTGGCGGCATTCCGCGCACGTCGGCCGAGCCTGGTGATCCTGGACATCTGGCTGCAGAATTCGCGGCTGGACGGCCTTGGCATCCTGGAGGCGATGCAGCGAGAGGAGCCGCAGGTGCCAGTCGTGATGATCTCCGGCCACGGCACGATCGAAACGGCCGTGCAGGCGATCCAGCAGGGCGCCTACGACTTCATCGAGAAGCCGTTCAAGTCGGACCGCTTGCTGTTGATCGCCGAGCGCGCGCTGGAAGCGGCGCGGCTGAAGCGCGAGAACAGCGAGCTGAAGCTGCGCGCGGGTGCGGAAACCGAGCTGATCGGCCATTCCTCGCAGATCAGCCAGCTTCGCTCCTCGATCGAGCGCGTCGCTCCCACCGGCAGCCGCGTGCTGATTTCAGGTCCCGCCGGAGTGGGCAAGGAAGTCGCAGCCCGCATGATCCATGCGCGGTCGCGGCGCAGCCACGAGCCCTTCGTGGCGCTGAATTGCGCCACCCTGAATCCGGCCCGATTCGAAGAAGAATTGTTCGGCGTCGAATCCAGTTCCGATCAGCAGGCTCCGCCGCGCCGCTCCGGCGTGCTGGAGCGGGCGCATGGTGGCACCCTGCTGCTCGACGAGGTGGCGGACATGCCGCTGGAGACGCAGGGCAAGATCGTTCGCGCGCTGCAGGAACAGGGATTCGAGCGTGTTGGCGGCGCCACCCGCGTCAAGGTCGATGTCCGCGTGATCGCCACCACCAACCGTGATCTCTCGGCCGAGATCGCCGCCGGGCGCTTCCGTGAAGATCTCTACTACCGGTTGGCCGTGGTGCCGCTCCGTGTGCCTTCACTGCGCGAGCGGCGGGAAGACGTGCCGGTGCTGGCCAGGCATTTCATGGCGCGCTCCGCCGGCACCTCGGGCGTTCCGGCCCGCGAGCTGTCGGAAGACGTGCTGGCCGCAATGCAGGCCTATGACTGGCCCGGCAATGTGCGGCAGCTCCGTAATCTGGTGGACTGGCTGCTGATCATGGCGCCGGGCGGCCCGGGTGAGGCGATCCGGCCGGAAATGCTGCCGCCCGAGGTTGGATCGGCCGCGCCTGCCGCGCTGAAGCTCGATCGTTCCTCCGAGATCATGACCTTGCCGCTGCGCGAGGCGCGGGAGTTGTTTGAGCGGCAATACCTGGAGGCGCAGCTGCTGCGCTTCGGCGGCAACATCAGCCGAACCGCGAATTTCGTCGGCATGGAGCGGAGCGCCTTGCACCGGAAGCTGAAGTTCCTCGGCGTGCAGGCGGAGGACCGTGCCTCGCTGGCATGACCCATTCCGCCTCGCAGTCGCCGCGCCATGCTTCCGGCGCGCCCGTCGTGCCCTCTTCCATCCGACGCAGAAAGATCAGGCCATGTCCCGCATCGCTTACGTGAATGGACGCTACCTGCCGCAGCGGGACGCCAGCGTGAACATCGAGGATCGCGGCTATCAGTTCGGCGACGGCATCTACGAGGTTGTCCATCTGTACAAGGGCCGCTTCATCGATGAGCAGCGGCACCTGGACCGGCTGGAACGTTCCCTGCGCGAGATCCGGCTGCCGATGCCGCTGGCCCGCAACGCCTTGCGGCAGGTCCTGCAGGAGGTGGCGCAGCGCAACCGCGTTGCCGAAGGGCTGCTGTACATGCAGGTGACCCGCGGCGTCTCCCGTCGCGATCATGCCTTTCCGGCCCATCCCGTGCCACCGGCCCTGGTGGTCACGATCCGCCGGATCAAGCCTTACCCCGCGAGCATCGAGAACTGGGGCGGCGATGCCATCACCATGCCCGACCTTCGCTGGGCACGGCGTGACATCAAGAGCACCAACCTGTTGCCCAACGTGCTGGCCCGGCAGGCGGCGCGGGAACAGGGCGCCATCGAGGCCGTCCTGTACGAGGAGAGCACCGGCATGATCACCGAAGGCGCGGCCACCAGCTTCTGGATCGTTGACGCCGAGGGCAGGGTGCGCACCCGCGATCTTTCCCGTGACATCCTGCCCGGGTGCACGCGGGACGCCTTGCTGGCAGAATTGCGGGAAGCCGGCATGGATGTCCTGGAACAGCCATTCAGCCGGAATGATCTGCTCTATGCGCGGGAAGCCTTCCTGACGTCCGCTACCTCATTCGTGAAGCCGATCCTGCACATCGACGGCCAAGCCATCGGGGATGGGCAGCCAGGACCCGTGACCCGGCAACTGTTTGAGCTGTTTGCACGTCACGTGCAGGGCAGTCTGGCGAACGCGGCATGAGCTGCGACAGCCTACAGCCACCCCGTGCCTTGCTCTGGGACTGGGACAACACGCTGGTGGATGCCTGGGCCGGCGTCCAGGCCGGCATGAACGCCGCGCTCCGCGCCTTCGACCTGCCGGAATGGACGGTCGAGGAAGTACGAGGCCGGGCCAGGCTGTCATTGCGGGAAGCATTCCCGGCGCTGTTCGGCGAGCGATGGCACCATGCCCGCGACTTGTTCTACGCGGAGGTGCGGGCGCGGCACCTGGATGTACTGATGCCGCTGGACGGCACCATGGAAGCCCTGGCTGCCGCGGTGCCCTGGCCGCTGGGTGTGGTGTCCAACAAGCAGGGTCCGATCCTGCGGGCGGAAGTCGAGCATCTCGGCTGGACCGGCCGCTTCGCCGCACTGATCGGTGCCGGGGATGCCGAGGCCGACAAGCCGGCGGCCGCGCCGGTTCTGCTGGCGCTGCAGCGGATGGGCATGGCGGCGGGACCGGATGTCTGGTTCATCGGCGACACCGGCGTCGATCTGCAGGCGGCCCGTGCCGCCGGCTGCCGGGCCGTGCTGATCGGCGATGCGGCGCATGACGGAGGCGTGGCGGCGCTGCAGCCGGACGTGGTCTTCGTGGATGGTCATGACCTTGCAAAGTGCTTGCGCGGCCTTGCCAAGACACCCCCGCATGCATGATCTTGCCGGCGAACCGGTGGGCACCCCCGTCCACCGGGGCGAAGCCATGTGCCCCATCCTGCGTCAACATGCCGGAGGGTCTCGCCGGCTCGCCAAGAACAAGAAGGACCGAGCCCATGGCCGCCGAGAAGTCCCAGAATGTTCAGGACGTGTTCCTGAACCATGTCCGCAAAAGCAAGACGCCGGTGACCATCTTTCTGGTCAATGGGGTGAAGCTGCAGGGCATCATCACCTGGTTCGACAATTTCTCCGTTCTTCTGCGGCGTGATGGGCACACCCAGCTTGTCTACAAGCATGCCATCAGCACGGTCATGCCCGGCGCGCCGATCATGCTGTTCGATGCCGCCGCGGCGGGGCAGGCTGCTCCCGCGGCTCCGGGCGCCAGCGTCTCCGTGACACGCGAAGGAACGATGACAATGCAGCGCGAGGTCAATCCTGTCGGCTCCTCCGAGTAATTCCGGCAACGAGACGGCCGGCAAGCCACAGCTTGCCGCCGTTCTGCTGCCTTTCGATCGCCCCCTCCGCTCCGGCACCTCCGGCGAAGGAGTGCTGCCCTTTCCGGATGGACGCTCCGCCACCCGCGCCGCAGAGGCACGCCTGGCGGAGGCGGTCGGGCTCACGGCCTCGATCGGCCTGACCATCGTCCATACCGCGGTCTTCCCGTTGCGCAATCGCAGGCCTTCCACCCTGCTGGGCGAAGGCCAGGTGGAGATGGCCGCGGCCGCGATCGAGGAACATGGCATCGGCGTGGTGGTGGTGGACGCCGCCCTGTCCCCTGTGCAGCAGCGCAACCTCGAGCGGGCCTGGCACTGCAAGGTGATCGATCGCACGGGCCTGATCCTGGAGATCTTCGGCGAGCGTGCGCGGACCCGGGAAGGTGCGCTGCAGGTGGAACTGGCGCATCTCGACTACCAACGTACGCGGCTGGTACGGTCCTGGACCCACCTTGAACGGCAGCGCGGCGGCTTCGGCTTCCTGGGCGGCCCGGGCGAAAGCCAGATTGAGATCGACCGCCGCCTGATCGGTGAACGAATCGTCAAGTTGAAGCGCGAGCTGGAGCAGGTCCGCCGGACCCGCGGCTTGCACCGCTCCGCACGGTCGCGGGTGCCGTTCCCGGTGGTGGCGCTGGTCGGCTACACCAATGCCGGCAAATCGACCCTGTTCAATGCTTTGACGGGAGCAGGCGTGTATGCGCAGGACCAGCTCTTCGCGACGCTGGACCCGACCATGCGGGCCATCCGGCTGCCCAGCGGCCGCACCGTGATCCTATCGGACACGGTGGGCTTCATCAGCGACCTGCCGACGCAGCTGATCGAGGCCTTCCGTGCGACGCTCGAGGAAGTCGCAGCGGCCGACATCATCCTGCATGTCCGCGACGTGGCTCATCCCGACACCGCATCCCAGCGAAGCGATGTCATCGCCGTGCTGAACGAGATGACGACGGGCCTTGATCCGGCACTGGACGAGCACTGGCAGGAGCGCACCATCGAGGTGCTGAATAAGGCGGACCTGCTGGGTGGCGCCGAGGCGGTGGCCGGGACCGATGATGCATTCTCCATTGTCGCGTCGGCGCTGACCGGAGAAGGGCTCGACACCCTGCGCCAGGCTTTGGACACCCGGCTGGCCGCCGGCATGGAAACGGTGGAATACGCCTTGTCGATCGAGGACGGCGCCGGCCTCGCCTGGCTTTACCAGCATGGCGAAGTGCTGGACCGCGCCGACAAGGAAGGCCGCATGCTGGTGACGGTGCGCCTGGCCCCCGCTGACCGTGCGCGTTTCGAGCAACGTTGAGAAGGTCTGGCCCCTTGCGCTTCAACCAGCCCATGGCCTCGGACATCGCCGCGATGCTGCGCGACGTGGCGGCAGCCGAGATCAAGCCTCGCTTTCGGCGGCTCGCCGCCGGCGCCATCCGCACCAAGAGCAGCGCCACCGACCTCGTCACGGATGCGGATGAGGCCGCCGAACTGCGCATCGCCGAGGCGCTGCGGCGGAGCTTCCAGGGCGCCCTGGTGATCGGCGAGGAAGCCTGCGCCGCCGAGCCGGCCCTGCTGTCGGGCTGGTCGGACGCCGAATTGGCCTTTGTGGTGGACCCGGTCGACGGCACGGCCAATTTCGCAGCGGGCGTGCCCCTATTCGGCTGCATGGTGGCCGCGGTGTGGCGCGGCGAAGTGGTGGCCTCGTGGATCCACGATCCGATGGGCGACGACACCGCCATCGCACTCCGGGGCGAGGGCGCCTGGATCGAGGCACCGGATGGTCACCGCACCGGGCTGCACGTGGCCGATGCTGCGCCCGTGGACCGGATGATCGCGGGCATCAGCTGGACCTATATGCAGGAACCGCTGCGATCACGGTTAACGGCACGACTCGGCAGGCTCGCGGGCGGTGTTCAGTTCCGTTGCGCCGCGCATGAATACCGGCTCATCGCATCGGGTGGCGCTCATGCCACGGCCTATCAACGCCTGATGCCATGGGATCATCTTCCCGGATGGCTGCTGCACCGGGAGGCGGGAGGCTACAGCGCACGCTTCGATGGCAGCGACTACCGGCCGGCCCACATCGATGGCGGCCTGTTGCTGGCGCCTGACAAGGTGAGTTGGCAGGAGCTGCATGCCGCCTTGCTGGCGGAGTGAAGCATCAGGCACCGCGCTCCGTGGCCTTTACGCGGCGCCAGTAATCTTCCATGCGGTCAAGGTCGTGATCGGCCAGTGCGGTGCCATCGGCGGCGGCGGCGGCTTCCATGCCCCGGAAGCGGCGTTCAAACTTGGCATTGGCGCCGCGCAGGCAGGCTTCCGCGTCGAGGTCCAGCTTCCGGGCGAGATTAGCCAGCACGAACAGCATATCGCCGAGTTCGTCCGCCAGGCGGTCACGCTGCCCGGCGGCCAGTTCGGCCTGTAACTCGGCGGTTTCTTCTGCCAGCTTGTCCAGCACGGCCTCAGCATCCGGCCAGTCGAAGCCGATCCGGGCGGCTCGCCGGGTCAGCTTGGTGGCGCGAACAAGGGCAGGGAGGTTGCGCGGAAGCCCCGCCAGCGTGCCGATCTCCTGCCGCGCGGCACGTTCGGCTTCCTTTTGTTGTTCCCAGGCCTCGTTCTGCTCGGCGGTGTCACGCATCTCCGCGGCGCCGAAGACGTGCGGATGGCGACGGATCATCTTCTGGCCGATGGTGCGGGCAACGGCGGCGAAATCGAAGGCGCCTTGTTCCTCGGCCATGCGCGAATGGAACACCACCTGGAGCAGAAGATCGCCCAGTTCATCCTGCAGAGCCACGAGATCCTGCCGCTCCACCGCGTCGGCGACCTCGAAAGCTTCCTCGATGGTGTAGGGCGCGATGGACGCGAAATCCTGTTCACGATCCCAGGGGCAGCCATCCGGACCCCGCAGACGCGCCATGATCAACAGAAGGTCGCGAAGGGCGGAGGAAGCATCATCCATGGCGCATCGGCTCCGGCAAAGAGCGGCTCCATATGCCGCATAAGGGACATTATGTAAACTAATCGATGTGGAGGGACATGCCGTCGTGGGCAGCCTCGACGCCCTGCGGCAGATGCGCCCGCATCCACGCCCAGTCCATGTCATGCCCCATATGCGTGAGGATGGTGCGCCGGGGCCGTAGACGTTCAACCCATTGCAGCACGAGGTCGACATGTGCGTGCACCGAATGCGGATGTCTCTGGAAGCAGCCGACGATCCAGGTGTCGAGGTCCAGCAGACCGTCCAGGCTCGCCTCCGGCATCGCGACCACATCGGTTGAATACGCAAACCGGCCGATGCGTAGCCCCAGCGTCTCCATGACCTTGTGGTCTTGCCGGAACAGCAGCACCGGCTGTCCCGCCGCCTCAATTGCCTGGCCAGGCGCCACCGTGATCGGCGTCAGGGCCGGACGAAAGAACACCGGCGGCGTCGGTGTCCTGAAGACGTAATCGAAGCGCACCTGCAGAGCCGCCAGGGTTTCCGCCGTGGCATAGACTGGTATCGCCGCGCCGATCGCCCGATTCAGCGGGCGGATTTCATCGAGACCCATGATGTGGTCGGCATGGCCATGCGTGACCAGCAGCGCATCAATGCGGCCGATCTGGTTCGCTAGCAGCTGGCTGCGCAGATCCGGACCGGCATCCACCAGCAGCCGGCGGCCATCCTCTCCTTCGATGATGATCGAGGAGCGCGTCCGGCGATTGCGGGATTCCGCCGGGTCGCAATGGCCCCATTCCCCGGCCCCATCTGTGCCACCCAGCATCGGCACGCCGGCCGATCCGCCGCAGCCCAGGATCGTGACTTTCAGCATCGCGGATCGATGGCGCGGTTGAACAGGCGGCGGAAATTGGCCGTGGTCAGCCCGGCCAGCGCCTCCGGCTCCAATTCCAGTAGTTCGGCCAGCATCCTGGCCGTGTGGGCCACATAGGAGGGTTCGTTCCGCTTGCCGCGGAACGGCACCGGCGCAAGATAGGGTGCGTCGGTCTCTACCAGGATCCGGTCGCGAGGCGCATCGCGCGCGATCTCCCGCAACTCGGCCGATTTCGGAAAGGTCAGGATTCCGGAGAAGGACAGGTATCCGCCCAGTTCCAGCGCCGTGTTGGCTAGGCCGCGGCCGGAACTGAAGCAGTGCAGAAGAAATGGAAATGCTCCCCCTGCGTGTTCCTCGCGCAGGACCGCGGCGATGTCCTCGTCGGCGTCCCGTGCATGGATTACCAGGGGCAGCCCGGTGCGCCGGGCCGCCTGAATATGGCGGCGGAACCCGTCGTGTTGAACCTCGTGCGGCGCCTTGTCATAGAAATAGTCGAGGCCGCTCTCGCCCAGGCCGATGATGCGCGGATGATCCGCGGCCCGGACGATCTCGTCCACGCTCGGCAAGGGCCCCTCGCCCACATTCTGCGGATGCACCCCGACCGTGCCCCACACGGCGGGAAACCGCTCGGCCAGCGCCTTGACAGCGTCGGCCTGCGCCATGCGCACGCCGATGGTCACCATCTCCGTCACGCCGGCATCCTGAGCCCGCTGCAGCACGGCCTCGATCTCCGCCTCGGTAAAGTAGTCGAGGTGGCAATGACTATCGACCAGCATCAGGCAGGCTCGTCCTGGATCTTCTGGAACAAGGGGCTGGGCGGGGGCAGCGGCACGCCATCGGCCAAGGGGGTCGACAGGGCGGCGAGCGCCCTCGCCTCCTCCGGCACGCCGAGCTGGTCCAGCATGCGTCGCATAGTGTCAGGCATGAAGGGCTGCAAAACCGTGGCGAGGGTGCGCAGCGCGGTGTGCAGGTGGCGCAGCACGGTGGCCATGCGCGGCAGGTCGGTCTTGCGCAGTGCCCAGGGCTTCTGCGCGTCGATCCAGGCATTACCCAGGCGCGACAAGGCCCAGATCCGCTCCAACGCCTCATGGAAGGCCTGACGGTCGAGCGCCTCCTCGACCTGGGCCGGCAAGGCGGCGGCCAGTTCCAGAATCTCGCTGTCGCTCGCATCCGGCGCCTCGATCCCCGGCAGGCGGCCTTCGCAATTCTTCTGGATCAGCGACAAGGAACGCTGCGCCAGATTGCCCAGGTCGTTGGCCAGATCGCTGTTCAGCCGCCCCATCAGCGCGCGCCGGCTGAAATCGCCGTCATTTCCGAAGGGCACTTCGCGCAGCAGAAAGAAGCGCACGGGATCGAGCCCGAATTCGTCCACCAGCGCCAGCGGATCGATCACGTTACCGACCGATTTAGAAATCTTCTGGCCTTCATTGGTCCACCAGCCATGCGCAAAAACGCGGCGCGGCGTCGGCAGTTCCGCCGCCATCAGGAAGGCCGGCCAGTAGATGGCGTGGAAGCGCAGAATATCCTTGCCGACGAAATGCACATCCGCCGGCCAGAAGCGCCACAGCGGCGCCTGCTCGTCCGGATAGCCCAGCGCCGTGATGTAATTGGTCAGCGCGTCGAGCCAGACATACATCACATGGCTCTCATCGCCCGGCACCCTGACGCCCCAGGTGAAGGAGGTGCGCGAGATGGACAGGTCGGTCAGGCCAGTCCGGACAAAGCTGATCACCTCGTTGCGGCGCGTCGCCGGCGCGATGAAGTCGGGATTCGCGTCGTAAAAATCGAGCAGCTTCTGCTGCCAGTTCGACAGGCGGAAGAAGTAGGACGGCTCCCTCACCCATTCCACCGGCGCGCCGGTCGGAGCGAATTTCTGCCCATCCTTCTCGGTGATTTCGTCGGGGCCGTAGAACGCCTCGTCGCGGACCGCGTACCAACCTTCGTAGTGACCGAGGTAGATCTCACCCTTGTCCCACAGGCGCTGCCACAGCGCGGCGCAGGCTACCTTGTGGCGCTCCTCGGTGGTGCGGATGAACGCGTCGTTGGAGAAGTTCATGCGCGCCGCGAGACCGCGGAAGGCCTGGCTGACCTCGTCCGTGAAGGCCTGCGGCGCCATGCCGCGCGCTTCCGCGGCCTTCTCCACTTTCTGGCCGTGCTCATCCGTTCCAGTCAGGAAGAACACCTCGTCGCCGGCCAGCCGGCGCCAGCGCGCCAGCACATCGGTGGCCAGCGAGGTGTAGGCATGGCCGATATGCGGCTTGTCGTTCACGTAGTAGATCGGGGTGGTCAGATAGGTGCGCCGCTCGGTGCTCATGCTCTTGGTCCTCAACGCGAGGCCAGCCGCGAAAGGCCGCTCAGGACCGCCTGCTTGCGGTCGAGGTTCAGGGCTTCGGTCTCGATGGCCAGGTGCCCGAGGGTGTCCCACAGGGTGGCCCACTCGGCAAGCGGCCGGGATGCCAGGAAGCGCGGTGCCGGCGCCCCCCGCGCCGCCTGCCGGATGGCGCTGCCCAGCCGGTCCCGCAACAGCTCGGTGAAGGTGACGAATGCGGTGCCATCGCGCTTTGCGGCCAGCAGGTCCGCGAGCTGATGCATCCGGCGAGGGTCAGGCTGCGGCAGATCGGCCAGAAAATTCTGCACCTGCTCGTGCAGGGTAAGGCCGTCGCCTTCAGCCAGGCGCAGCAAACGGCCGGGCGCCCCCGCTGAGATCTCGGTCAGCACCCGGCGCTGCCCCGCATCCAGCTCCGGCAGCCAGGTTTCCGCCAGCCGCAGCATCTCGGCTTCCGGCAGCGGAAACAGCTCGATCCGCCGGCAGCGGCTGCGGATGGTCGGCAACAGCCGATCCGGAGCCGCGGTGGTGAGCAGGATCAGCGCCCGTGCCGGCGGTTCCTCGAGGGTCTTGAGCAGAGCGTTCTGCGCTTCGGCGTTCATGGCCTCGGCCTGTTCCACCACGACGACCCGCCAGCCCCCTTCGGCGGCCGTCAAGCCGAGGAAGCGCGGCACCTGCCGCACCTCGTCAACCCGGATCATCAGCTTGACCCCGGTGCCGGCGCTCGGCGCCAGGATCTTCAGGTCGGCATGGGTGCCGGCGGCGATGCGCCGGAACACCGCATCCTCCGGCTGAACCGCGAGCGGTTCGTCGCCTGACGGACGGCCGGCCAGCAGCCACCGGGCGAAGCGATAGGCCAGTGTCGCCTTGCCGACGCCTGAGGGACCGGAGATCAGCCAGGCGTGGTGCAGGCGGCCCTCGCCGGCCGCGGCGGCCAGGCTCCGGGCCGCCGCTTCATGGCCGAAGAGGAAAGCGTTGGCCTGGGGATCTGGCGGGATCACAGCGGGAAGCCGAGCCGGCATTGCAGCTCCGCCAGCGCGCCGCTCAGGATGCCATCCTCCGCGCCGGCAGCATCCAGGACGGCGCAGCGCTCCGGCTCCTGCGCCGCGATCCTCAGGAAGGCCTGACGGACACGCTCATGGAACATCCCGTCCAGTTGCTCGAAACGATCCGGCCGGCTGCGGCGCGCTGCGCGCGCCATGCCCAGTGCCGACGGCACATCCAGCACCAGGGTGGCATCCGGCGAGACACCGGGCAGCGCAATGTCACGCAGGCCCTGCCCGATGCCGGCATCCAGTCCGCGGCCGTGGCACTGGTAGGCCAGGGTGGAGTCGAAGAACCGGTCGCAGATCACCCAGGCGCCGGCCTGGAGGGCCGGTTCGATGGTCTTGACCCAGTGTTCGCGCCGGGCGGCGAACATCAGCATCGCCTCGGCCACAGGGTCCCAGTCCAGGGCGGTTCCCAGAAGCAGCCCGCGCAGCGCCTCGGCCCCCGGCGCTCCCCCAGGCTCTCGGGTGCGCAGAGCGGGAATGCCGAGCCCCGCCAGATGCCGCGACAGGCCCCGCGCCAATGTGGTCTTGCCCGCGCCCTCGCCGCCTTCCAGGGTGATGAAGAAGCCGCGCTGCACCTCAGCCCGAGACCAATCGGCTGATCACGGCGGGAATTCGCTGAACCAGGCCGAGCCGCGGCACGTCGGCCCCGGCGAACAGCGGCAGCGTCATGGCGGGAACGCCCTCGCCGGACACCTCCAGCTGCCCCACCTCCTGTCCCTTCGCAACCGGCGCCGGAATCGGTGCCGCGTAGCGCAGCTTCACGGCGAGGCTGCGCCGCCATTGCCGCGGAAGCGTCAGCACCAGATCGCGCCCCCCCACCAGCGGCACCGCGGCTTGCTCCCCCAGATACACCGGTGCCGACTCGATCGTGTCGGCGGTGCGAAACAGCGTCACATTCTCGAATTCACGGAAGCCCCATTCAAGAAGGCGCTCCGACTCCTCGCCGCGCGCACGCATCGAGGTCAGCCCGTTCACCACCAGGATCAGGCGTCGCTCGCCCCGCTTCGCCGTTCCTGTCAGCCCGTAGCCGGCGTCCTCGGTGTGGCCGGTCTTCAGGCCATCCGCTCCGGAAACCCGCCCCAGCAGCGGATTTCGGTTCTCCTGGCTGATGCCGTGCCAGCTGAAGGAGCGCTGGCTGTAGATGGTGTAGTATTGCGGGAAGTCGTTGATCAGGCGTTGCGCCAGCGTCGCCAGATCGCGGCAGGTCATGCGGTGTTCAGGGTCGGGCCAGCCCGTCGCGTTGCGGAACGTGCTGTTCTTCAGCCCGAGCCTCGTGCCGTATTCATTGAGCAGTTCGGCGAATTGCCGCTCGCTCCCGCTGATACCTTCGGCCAGCACAACGCAGGCGTCGTTGCCGGACTGGACGATCACGCCGTGCACCAGGTTCTCGACGCTGATGCTGCTGCCCAGCTCCACGAACATTTTGGAACCGCCCATGCGCCAAGCGGCTTCGCTCACCGGAAGCTCCTGATCCATGCGCAGCCGGCCCTGCTTCAGCATGTCGAACACGACATACATCGTCATCAGCTTCGACATGGAGGATGGCGGCATCCGCTCATCCGCGTTCTTTTCCAGCAACACTGCGGAGGTGTCGGCATCAATGATGAGGGCCTGCCGCGCCTGGGTGTCCACAGGACCCAGCGGCGTCGTCGCCGGCGTGGCGGGCGGTGCGGCCGGTGCGCTGCGCTGCGCCGGCCGGCGCTGCGCGGCCACCGGATGGCTCAACATGCCGCCGGCCGCGATCCCGATGGCGCCACCAAGCAGTCTACGGCGGAGCGGCATAGCGGATATCTCCATGGTCCTGGCGGTTCTAGTCGATGATGATCCGGGCATCCGATACGCCCGATCTGAGGGCCGCCTCAAGAGCGTTGTCGGCTTGCGCCGCGTCGGGGAACGGCCCCAGGCGCACCCGGTGCTCCGCACGCCTTCCCTGCCCCACCGTGTCCACCCGGGCACCGATCCGGGCCGCCTGGCGCTGGGCATCGCCGCGGCTGGTGAAGCTGCCGGCCTGGATCATCAGCCGTCCCGGGCGTGCGGGGCCGCGAGCCGGCAGCTCCGGCAGCACGACGTTTTCGTCGCCGGATGGCCGCGGCAGATCCGCCACCGCCGGACCGGCCGGGGCACGCCGCACCGACGCTGCCGTCCGGGCGCCGGGCACGTCCGACAGGCGCTCGGCCTGCAGCTGTTCGCGCGGCGCGGCATCGATGCGCAGGCTGCGAGCCTCCTGGGTGGGCAGCGCCGCCGCCAGGGTGCGGGACGGCTCGCCCTCCACGGCGATGGCGATCTGCGTGCCGCCCGCGGGCGGGATCTGCAGCAGTTCGGCGGCGCGCCGGGACAGTTCCAGCAGCCGGCCCGGCTGAGCCGGCCCGCGGTCATTCACCCGCACCAGGAGTTGCAACCCGTTCTCCAGGTTGGTGACGCGCAGGATCGCGGGAAGCTGGAGAGTCCGATGGGACGCCGTCAGGCGGTCCGGGTCATAGATCTCGCCATTCACGGTGCGCCGCCCGGCCCGCCGGTCAGCGATCACCGCCGCGAGGCCACTTTCCCGCAGATCGAAATCCTCGCGCGGGTAGGACCAGCGGCTGCCCATCTGATACGGTTCGCCGACCACGTATTGTGGCGCCGGAACTGCGGCCGGGCCGGGTGGCGCGCAGCTGCAGACCAGCATGCAGCCGCCCAGCACGGCGAGATACAGGGCGCCAGCCGGGATCATGCCAGCCGGTCGGACAGCATGCCGATTACCAGGGCGTAGTAGTCCGACGGATTGTAGCGCCTGATCACGTTGAAATTCTGGTAAACCATGAAGGCCTGCCCCCCGGCACCCCCCGGCAACAGGATCGAGGCATCCATGTCGAAGGGCGCCAACTCCGTGCCATCCACGGCGCGGACGCCAAGGCGAAGCCATTCCTGCAACGGCTTGCGGTTGGCTCGCCCAGACAGGCCCGGATCGAAGCCCGCCGGCAGCATGACCTCCCGCCCCCAGCGCTCATCCTCGCGCCAGCCGCTGCGCGCCAGGTAGTTGGCGATCGAGGCCAGGGCGTCGGCATGGCTTCCCCAGATATCGCGGTGCCCATCGCCATCGAAATCCACGGCCAGCCGCTCGAAGCTGGTCGGCATGAACTGCGGATTGCCCATGGCACCTGCGTAGCTGCCCCGCATGCGCTCCGGCGTGACGTCGCGTGCTTCCAGGATCCGCAGTGCGGCCAGCAATTCCTTGCGAAAGAATTCGCTGCGGCGGCCGTCCCAAGCCAAGGTCGCCAGCGCTTCGATGACGTTGAAATTGCCAGTGAAGCCACCGTAATTGGTTTCCAGGCCCCAGACCGCCATGATGATGCGCGGCGACACCTGAAACCGCTGCCAGATGGCGTCCAAAAGAGCCTGGTGTTCCTGGAACAGCTGCCGTCCGCGATCGATCCGCTGCACCGAGAGCCGGCCGTCGCGATACCCCTCCCAGGTCAGGGTGAATTCAGGCTGCCGGCGATCCAGTTCCAGCACCTTGTCATTCGGCTGAACACCGGAGAGTGCCTGCCTCAGGGTGATCTCCGAGACGCCGCTGCGGCGCGCCTCGGCCGCCACCCCATCCAGAAAGGCGCTGAAGCTGGCGGTGGCAGCTTTGGCGCTGCCGCAGGCCAGAAGCGGCAGGGCAGCGAGTCGCAGGAGCAGTGGGCGGCGTTCAAGCATGGCCGCAGGGTTGCCATGACCACCGCCCCTCCCGCAACAGGCATCAGCAGGGGTTTTTCAACTCCTAGAAGCGGAACGACGCGCTCAGGGAGCCGAAGCTCTGCAGCCCCGACTGGCCGTAGAATTCCTCGCTTCTCCAGA
The DNA here is from genome assembly GCF_003604215.1 of Teichococcus vastitatis. Taxonomy (GTDB): domain Bacteria; phylum Pseudomonadota; class Alphaproteobacteria; order Acetobacterales; family Acetobacteraceae; genus Pseudoroseomonas; species Pseudoroseomonas vastitatis. Next base: position 335,754 of record NZ_QXGS01000003.1, on the reverse strand, counting down.
CCTGCGTGTAGGACAGGCGGATGCCGCGCCACAGCAGGGCCACCCCCGCCTGCAGGTCGCCCACCAAGATCCGCTTGTCCACGCTGCGGCTGTCACGCCAGGTATTGCCGTCGAGGAAAATGTCGCGCGCCATGGCCCTTCCATCCAGGCCGGCGAAGACGTACCAGCCGAGTTCCTGCCGCGGCTGGATCCAGGTCGAGCCCGCCAGCGCCGGCCTGATCCGTGGCGGACCGTAATCCGCGTCGAGGCCTTCGCCGAAGCGCGCGACCGCCCCGAAGCCGCCATAGGTCTGCACATTGCCGAGGCTGACCGAAACCGCCGGGATGACCTCGGCTTCGACTCCGCCAATGGTTCCGAGCGGAACCCGCCATCTCCGCTCGTACAGCGCGGTGATCGCCGGTTCGTCCTTGAGCTGGGAGTGCCATCCGTTGGTCTGGGGAATGTTGATCGCATCGTGGTAGTTGTTCTGCACGAACTCGCCCAGCGCCGAAGGTCCCACCATGCCGGCCTGCAGCTCGAACAGGTTGGAGCTGCGCTCCGATACCCTGGTCAGGGACAGGGCGCCGTAGAGATAGGCGGCGTAGGGACGATCGCGCGGATCGGGCTGCACCCTTTCCGTGTCCTGGGGCGTGTAGATGCTCTGCCCGAACGCCCACCCCCAGCGCAGCGTGCCTGGTCCCATCAGCCAGTCCAGCCGCCGATTGAACCAGTCGAGAGGGCTCGGCAGATCGGCCGATGGCGAGCGGTAAGCGAATTGAAATCCGTTGGTGTAGTAGCGGTCGCTGCCGCCGAACATGTCGTTCTCCAGGGAGAACGCAAAGGTGCCGGAAGGATCGGGCAGCGGCGCGGCAAGACTGGCATCCTGAGCCGAGGCCGGCGGAGCCGAGATCAGGGTGGCGGCCAGGATCACAGGAAACAACAGGCAGACGCGCATCAGACTTTCCTTTTCACGGCGGGGACGCTAACGCCGCATCTCGGCAGTTTGCCGGGCGTGCCGGCAACACGATGGTGGCAGCCCTGCGGGATGGGTGGCCGAGTGGTTTAAGGCAGCGGTCTTGAAAACCGCCGTAGGGGTAACCTTACCGTGGGTTCGAATCCCACCCCATCCGCCAGGAATGGCTCATCAGCGTGGCCCCGCCGGTGCAGAGCGCCCAGGATCGCTGATCTGCGCCATCTGCCACCAATGGCCGAGGGTGGCGTCGCCCCACAGGAACGAGCGCAATTCAGGGGACGACGCACCGCCCTGGCAGAAGCCCGGCCATTCCGCCTGTGTCAGCCTGGAGAGCCCGGTCAGCCGGTAGCCGGCGCACCAGTCGAGGCCTGCCGGGGCGGAACCCCAGGCCCAGGACAGCGCCACCGCCACAACCAGCGGCTCAAACGGCGAGCCCGTGCGGCAGAGTGGAAAGCTGAAGCTGCGCTTCAGAGGCCAGGCGAGGCGCAATCCGCCGGGCGTCAGCAGATCGGCGGCCAGGTGAGACAGGTAACCGACCACCAGCGGTGCCGCGATGCCGAGCGGAACCTGCTGCCACAGCAACAACGCCGCACAGCCGATCACGGCCAGCAGCGAATGCGTGATGCCGCGATGTCCCAGCAGAGTGGCCAGAACCAGGGACAAAGGCTTGAGGCGCCGGCCGACCCAGGATTTCGGATGGTCGATGTCGGGAAGCAGGGCGCCTGTCACGGCCAAGCCCAGCATGGCCGGATCCAGCGCCGGGAGGCCCAGCCGGGGACCCGCCACGAACCAGGCCGCTGCACCCAACGCGATATGCGATCCCGCCATCATACGCTGTTCAACGGCCTTTGCATCGAGTGGCTGAACCTAAGACTCAGCCCTACCTTCTACAAGTTTGATTCTGAAGTTTTTATTCACGAATAGGCTTCAGCAGTCAAAAGAATTAGTCCGAAAGCCGGGGATGCGATCCCGTGCCGATCCCACTATGTTGGTGTTCGTGAACCTGCTGTCGCCCTCCCGCCACCAGCTCGAGATCGAGGTGGTGTTTGATCTGGTCTGTCCCTGGTGCTTCCTGGGCACGCGCCGGCTTCGCCGCGCCTTGCGGGCACGGCCGGACATCCTGGCGCAGATCCGCTGGCGGCCCTTCCTGCTGAACCCGGATCTGGGCCTGGGCGGTACTGCCCGACAGGACTACATGGCCCGCAAGTTCGGCGGCGAGGAACGGGCCCGGCGCCTTCATGCAACGATGGCCGAACTCGGCCAGGCGGAAGGCATCGCCTTCCGCTTCGAGCGGATCCGTCGCGTTCCGCCCTCGGTGGATGCGCATCGGCTGGTGCGGTTTGCTGAACAGCTCGGCCTGGCGGATGCCATGGTGGATGCGTTGTTCACGTCGCATTTCTGCGACGGCGCGGATATCGGGCATGCGGGAACGCTGGCCACCATCGCCGCGCAGCAGGGCCTGGATCACTGGGCGGCCCAGCGTTTCCTGTCCGGCGGGCTGGAAACCGACGCTATCCACGCCGAGAACCTCCGGGCCCACCGCCTCGGCATCAATGGCGTTCCCTGCTTCGTGGTCAGCGGCCGGCAGGGCATCGGCGCCGGGCATGCGATCGCCGGCGCGCAGGAGCCCGAGGTGCTGGAAAGGCTGATGGACGTCGCCATCGCCGAGGCCGCCGAGTTCTGACCCGTCAGGCCGCCTTGGCCTGACGGGTCAGCTTGGCCAGCGCGACCAGCATGTCCTTGGCGGCGCGCACGCGCACCGGCAGATCCATCTCCCGCACCATCGCCAGCTTGTGGTCGGGCCGCAGTTTCACCTGCCCCTTCTGCGCGGTCACCCAGCTCACCAGCCCACCCGGATTGGCGAAGCGGTTGCCGCGGAAGCTGGCCACGATCCCCTTGGGACCGGCATCGAGCTTCTCCACCCCTGCCTGACGGCAGAAATGCTTGATCGACACCACCTGGAGCAGGTTCTCGACCTCCGGTGGCAGCGGACCGAAGCGGTCGCTCAGCTCGGCCGCCATGGCGTCGACCTCCTGATCTCCCGCCAGGCCACCGATGCGGCGATACAGACCGAGCCGCACCGGCAGGTCCGCGACATAGCTTTCCGGGATCAGCACCGGCAGGCCGAGATTGATCTGCGGCGTCCACTCGCGATCGGCACCCTCGCCTTTCCGCCCCTGCCCGGCCTTGATATCGGCCACCGCGTCTTCCAGCATCTGCTGGTAGAGCTCGATGCCGACCTCGCGGATGTGGCCGGACTGCTCGTCGCCCAACAGGTTGCCGGCGCCGCGAATGTCGAGGTCATGGCTGGCCAGGGTGAAGCCGGCACCGAGATTGTCCAGCGTCTGCATCACGGCGAGCCGCTTCTCGGCAGCGACGGACAGGCGCTGCGTCGCCGGCCAGGTGAGATAGGCGTAGCCACGCAGCTTGCCGCGGCCGACGCGTCCACGCAGCTGGTAGAGCTGGGCCAGGCCGAACATGTCCGCGCGGTAGATCAGCAGGGTGTTCACCGCCGGCATGTCGAGGCCGCTCTCGACGATGTTGGTGGCCAGCAGGATGTCGTACTTGCCGTCGCCGAACTCGGTCATCACCCGCTCCAGCTCGGAGGGTGTCAGGCGGCCATGCGCCTGAACGGTGCGCGCCTCCGGCACAATCTCGGCGAGCCGGGTGGCCATTCTCGGCAGGTCCTCGAGCCTCGGCACGACGCAGAAGATCTGCCCGCCGCGGAAGCGCTCGCGCTGGATCGCCTCGCGGATCACCACCGCGTCGAACGGCATGATGAAGGTGCGCACCGCCAGCCGGTCCACGGGGGGCGTGGCGATGATGCTCATCTCCCGTACCCCGGTCAGCGCCAGCTGCAGGGTGCGGGGGATCGGCGTGGCGGTCAGCGTCAGCACGTGGACGTCGGCCTTCAGCGATTTCAGCCGCTCCTTGTGCGCCACGCCGAAATGCTGCTCCTCGTCGACGATCACCAAGCCGAGATCGGCAAATTCGATGCCCTTGGCCAGCAGGGCGTGGGTGCCGACCACGATGTTGATGGAACCGTCGGCCAGCCCCGCCTTCACCTGGGCTGCCTCCTTCGCCGTCACCATCCGTGACAGCTGCGCGACCTTGATCGGCAGGCCCTCGAAGCGGGCGGTGAAGGTGCGGAAATGCTGGCGTGACAAGAGCGTGGTGGGCACCACCACCGCCACCTGAACGCCGGTCATCGCCACCACGAAGGCGGCGCGCAGGGCGATCTCGGTTTTGCCGAAGCCGACATCGCCACAGATCAGCCGGTCCATGGGGCGGCCGGCGGCGAGATCTTCCAGCACATCGGCGATGGCGCGCTGCTGGTCGTCGGTCTCGGCAAAGGGAAAGCGGGCGCAGAACTCGTCCCAGGCGCCTTCCGGCGGCGCGGCGAGTGGCGCGTCCTTGACCCGGCGCTCCGCCGCGATGCGGATCAGGCGTTCGGCCATGTCGGCGATTCGCTGCTTGGCCTTGGCCTTGCGGTTCTGCCAGGAGGCGCCGCCCAGCTTGTCCAGCGTGGCGCCAGCCGTTTCGCTGCCGAAGCGTGACAGCAGCTCGATGTTCTCCACCGGCAGGAACAGCTTGTCGCCGCCATCATAGATCAGCCGCAGGCAATCATGCGGCGCGCCGGAGACCTCGATGATGGCCAGCCCGTCATAGCGGCCAATGCCGTGATCCTGGTGCACCACCAGATCGCCCTCAGCGATCTCCGTGGCGTCAGCGATGAACTGGTCGGCGCGCTTGCGGCGCCGCGGCGGCCGGGCGATCCGCTCGCCCAGCAGATCCTGTTCGCCGGTGATGGCGATGCCGGGCTGCCGCGGGCCGCCGGGCGGCGCCGTGAAGCCGCGCTCAACGCCGAAGGTCGCCAGGGCGATCACGCCATCCGGCACGCGAGTGGCGGCGCGCCAGTCTTCCGCCACCTGCGCGGCGACGCCATTCTCGCGCAGCAGATTGCCCAGCCGCTCGCGGGAGCCCTTGCTCCAGGCCGCCAGCACGGGCTTCAGACCGAGCCGCGACTGGCTCTGCGCCTGCTCCTTGAAGGCGGCGAACACGTTCTCCCCGGAAGCCCGGACCTCGGAATAAAGCCTCCCGGGGCGCCCGCCGGCATCCAGGCCGTCGTCGGAGCCTTCGGGCTGGGGAAACGGGGTGAAGCGCAGCAGGGGGCCGCCCGACAGCATGGCGTCCCAGTCGCCGCGCGTCAGGTACAAGCGGGCAGGCTGCACGGGCCGGTACGGCACCTCGCCTTCCCGCGTCGGGTTGCGGCGTGCCTGATAATGATCCTCGATCATCTCCAGCCGGGCTTCCAGGGCATCCTCGGCCTGATGGTCGAGGCTGACCGAAGCGCCCGGCAGGTAGTCGAGCAGCGTCGCCATGCTGTCGTGGAACAGCGGCGCGTAATGCTCCATGCCCGGATGGCGGCGGCCGGCGGAGATCGAGACGTAGAGCGGATCCTCCGCCGCGGCTGAGCCGAACAATTCGCGGTAGCCGCTGCGGAAGCGTGAGATCGACTCCTGGTCCAGGAACACCTCGCCCACCGGGCGCAGTGATAATTCCTTCAGCTGCGCACCGCTGCGCTGCGTTTCCGTGGAGAAGCTGCGCAGGCTCTCGACCTCATCGCCGAACAGGTCGACGCGCACCGGCTCCGGCTGCCCCGCCGGGTAGAGGTCGATGATGCCGCCGCGCACGGCATATTCCCCGGGCTCCATGACCGTCGCAACGCGGCCATAGCCATTGGATTCCAGAAAGGCGGAGAGTTTTTCCGGAGTGGTGCGGCTGCCGCGGCGCAGATGCAGCGTCGCACCCTCGAACACCGCCTGCGGCGGCACCCGCTGCACCAGGGCGTTGACGGTGGTCAGGACGACGCCGCGGCGCGCCTGCGGCTCGCCCAGCCGGGCCAGGGTCGCCATCCGCTCGGCCACCAGCTCCGCATGCGGCGAAATCCGGTCATAGGGCAGCACATCCCAGGCCGGCAGGCGAAGCACCTCGACATCGGGCGCGAAGAAGGCCAGCCCGTCCTGCATGCGGGCGACGCGGGCATCGTCGCGGCAGACATGCAGAACGAAGCCGTCCGCCTCGGCCCTGCGGCGGGCCAGGAGAAGTGCGTCGAAACCTTCCGGGGCACCGAAGACGGTCAGAGCCGTCATGCGCGTCGCACGCTCTCCGGCATGCCGGCGCCCGACTCCGAACAGGCCTCCGCCATGCGGGCCAGCATCGGCGTCATCATCTCGGACGGAATGGGCCGCCGGCCGGAAAGCCAGTCGACCAGGTCGACATCGAGGTATTCCAGCACGGCCTCGAGTTCATCCAGCTCGGCCTCGTTGAAGGTCCGGATGTTGCGGGACACGAAGCCGCCGATCATCAGGTCGGTTTCCTTTGTGCCGCGATGCGAGGCGCGGAACAGCAGGCGCCGGTGACGCGGCGAAAGATCGGGACAGGTGTGATCGGTCTGGGACATGTCGGCGCCTTTCAAGGCTGGCATATAGAGGCGGATGGGAATCATGTCAGCCCGAGAGACGATGCCGGAAAGCCACGCCGCGCTTCTGGCGCCTTTGGACAGCCTTCCGCTGGGTGAGGACAAGCGCGCCCGCGTGCAACGCGCGATCGATGGAACGCGGATCATCGACCTGCTGTTCCATCTCCCGGAACGGTATCAGGACCGCCGCAACCTGGATCTGCAGGATGGCGAGATAACGACCCGTCCGGTGGTGATCCGCCACGTGACGCCGCCCCGCACGCCGCAGCAGCCCTGGGTGGTATGCTGCGACGACGCTTCCGGTCCGATCGACCTGATCTATTTCGGCCGCCGATCCTGGCTCGGGGCGTGGCTGGGCCGAACCTTTCCGGAAGGGGCCAGTCGCCGGATCTCGGGGCGGGTGAAGCGGTACCGCGACCGCTGGCAGATGGATGCGCCCGATTTCGTCGAGCCGCCCGACCAGATCCCCGCCATCCAGCCGGTCTGGGCGCTGGTGAAGGGCGTGGGTCAGCGCGACATCGGCCGGGCGATGGAGGAAGCGCTGAAGATCGTGCCGGATCTGGCCGAATGGCACGATCCGACCCTGCTCGCCCGGCGCCGCTGGCCCTCCTTCTCCGACGCGCTGCACCTGCTTCAGGGGCCCGACACCATCCCCGACCAGGAACCGCGGGAACGTCTCGCCTATGACGAGCTGCTGGCGGGGCAATTGGCCGTTGGGCTGGTGCGGCGAACGGTTCTGCAACGCCCCGGCCGCGCGCTGCAGGGCGATGGCCGCCTCCGCCGCGCTGCCCTCGAAGCCTTCGGTTATCCGCCGACGGAGGCGCAGCAGCAGGCCCTGCGCGAGATCGATGCGGATCTGGCCGTGCCGCGCCGGATGCTGCGGCTGCTGCAGGGCGATGTGGGCGCGGGCAAGACGCTGGTGGCGATCCTGGCCATGCTGCGGGCGGTGGAAGCCGGGGCGCAGGCGGCATTGATGGCGCCCACGGAGCTGCTCGCGCGGCAGCATCTGAGGACGCTGCGGAAGCTGGCCGGCGCCGCCGGCGTGGAATGCATGCTGCTGGCGGGCTCCGTGAAGGGCAAGGAGCGCCGTCGGGTCATGGCTGGCCTGGCCGACGGCTCCATCCCGATGGTGATTGGGACCCATGCCCTGATCGAGGATGGCGTGGTGTTCCGCGATCTGGGCCTGGTGGTGGTCGACGAGCAGCACCGCTTCGGTGTGGCGCAGCGCCTGGCCCTGACGGAGAAGGGCCTCACGGATGTGCTGGTGATGACGGCCACGCCCATTCCCCGCACCCTGCTGCTGACCCAGTGGGGCGATATGGCGGTCAGCCGCCTCGCAGGCCGGCCCGCCGGCCGGCAGCCTATTGTCACCCGCATCGTCAGCCGCGAGCGGCGGGACGAGCTGGTGGAACGGCTGCGTGCTGCCTTTGCGCAGGGGCACCGCGCCTACTGGGTCGTTCGGGCCGTGGAGGAAGGCGAGAAACACGACAATGTGGCGGCCGAGACCACCTTCGCGGAGCTTTCCGCGATCTTCGGGTCCCTGGTCCGGCTGGCGCATGGCGCCCAGAAGCTGGAGATTCGTGAAGCGGCGCTGCAGGATTTCGCCGCCGGAACGGCGCAGCTGCTGGTGGCCACCACGGTGGTGGAGGTCGGGGTGGATGTGCCTGAGGCCACCATCATGATCATCGAGCAGGCCGAGCGCTTCGGCTTGGCGGCCCTGCACCAGCTGCGTGGACGGGTCGGGCGCGGCAGCGCGCAATCCTTCTGTCTGCTGCTGCCCTCGGCCGAGTTGAACGAGGCGGAGCAGCGCCGGCTCTCGGTGCTGCGCGACACCGAGGACGGCTTCGTGATCGCCGATGCCGATCTGGACTATCGCGGCGGCGGAGATGCTCTGGGAGTACGGCAGGCGGGCCGCATCGGCCGCCGGTTGGCGGACCCGGCCCGGCATGGCGGTCTGGTTCGCATGGCGCACCAGGATGCCGCGCTGCTGCTGGAACGTGACCCGGAACTCTCCGCCTCGCCCCGCGGCCGTGCGGCGCGCACCCTGCTGGCGTTGTTCGACCACGACCTTAGCCTCGCTCCGCTGGCAGCGGGCTGACACCGGGAGGCAAGACATGAATTCTGCTCCCGCGCTCTCTCGGGAATATCCTGACCGTCCCTGGATCGGCATCGGCGTCATCCTGTTCCGGGGCGAGGACGTGCTGCTGGTACGCCGCGCTAGGCCGCCCCGCCTCGGCGAATGGTCGATTCCGGGCGGCGCCCAGCATCTGGGCGAAACCGTGGACGAGGCCGCTCGCCGCGAATTGCTCGAAGAAACCGGGGTCACGGCCGGCCCCCTGCACATCGCCCTGGCCGTGGATGCGATCAGCCAGGATGAGGAGGGCCGTACCCGCTTCCACTACACCATCCTCGACTTCGCGGCGCGATGGCTGGCCGGCACGCCGCGGGCGGGCGACGATGCCAGCGCTGCCGCCTGGTTCACGCCGGATCAGGTCGCCGGCCTCAGCCTTCGGCCGGAGGTGCTCCAGGCCATTGCTGAGGGCCGCCGCCGCTTGCCGGATTGAGGGGTCAGAGGAACAGAGCTTCCTTCTCAAGCCCGGCATAGATCGGCGCCACGAACTCGCCGTAGCCGTTGAAGATCTGCGTGGGCACGCGTTCGTTGCTGCCCAGCAGCCGCTCGGACGCCTGGCTCCATCGGGGATGCGGCACGGCGGGGTTCACATTGGCCCAGAAGCCGTATTCGCTCGGCTGCAGCTTCTCCCAGAAGCTGACGGGGCGGGTGTCGGTGAAGCGGATCCGCGTCAGCGCCTTGCCGCTCTTGAAGCCGTATTTCCATGGAAACAGCACCCGGATCGGTCCGCCGTTCTGGGCCGGAACCGGCTTGCCGTACATCCCGACGGCCAGGAAGCACAACTCATTCGTGGCCTCGGCCAGGGTGCAGCCCTCCTGATAGGGCCAGGGATACCAGCTTTGCCGAAGCCCCGGCATCCGGGCCCTGTCCTGGATCGTTTCGAACACCACGAAGCGGGCTGCGGAGGTCGGCGCGGCGAGCTTGACCAGCTCCGCCATCGGAAAACCGGTCCAGGGCACGGTCATGGCCCACGCTTCCACACAGCGATGGCGCAGAACACGTTCCTCCAGGGATACGCGCTTCAGCAGATCGCCGAGGTCAAGCTCCTGCGGCTTCTCCACCAAGCCTTCGAGCTTCAGGGTCCAGGGCGACTGGGGAAGCTTCTGCGCCGCGGCCGCGACCGATTTGCTGGAGCCGAACTCATAATAGTTGTTGTAGCTGGCGGCATCCTTCTCCGGCGTGATGTCGCGGCCGGGCTGGAAGCGGCTGTTCGCCACAGCATTCATGGGGCCCGGGGCCGTCTGGGCGCCGGCGAGGCCCGGGGCCGCGATCGCCACCGCGCCGAGCCCGGCGGCACGCAGCCAAGCGCGGCGCCTCAACACCAGGGCTTCCGGCGTCGCCGCTGCTTCCGGCAACTCCCATCCCCGGCGGATCCGAATCAACATGGCGCGGCCCTTTCGCTTGCCCCCTGCATGTAGGCGGCGGCGCGGGCTTCACCAGGGCCGGCACGTCAGCGGCGCGACGGCAAAGCCACCTTCCTCGGCCCGTCCCCGATCACAGTCACGTTGTAGATGCGGTAGCGCTCCGCCTCGATCCCCTCGCGCCGGCGCGACACCTCGCCCGCAGGTTCCGACTGCGGCCAGAGCGGCTCGGCCTCGCCCCGCCGCGTACTGCGGATCAGCAATCCCCGGCCACCCGGAGGAGGCTCCGGAAGGTTGAAAAGGTCCCAGCGATCGCCCAGCGCGATGACCGGGGTGCCACGCGGCAGGTGCAGGGCCAGCTCACTCGCCAGCCCGTATTCCTCAGCGGCCACGAAGCTGGCGCCGCGCTCCAGGCGCAGTTCCTCCACACGGTTCGCGAAATCCTGCCACCCGCCGAGGCGCGCCAGCGTCGGATCGCTGCGGCGTGGCAGGGGCAACGGGGCCAGCGCGGCCTGCAGCAACACCATCGCGGTCAGCACCAGGCCCACCGAGATGCCCCAGCGGCGCCACCGGTGCCAGCGCGGGCTGAGATAGCCGGCCGCCGCGAGGCAGGCCGAGGGATAAAGGATCGCCGGCCAGTTTCCCTGCACCCGGCTGCCGGTGGATTGCCACAGAAAGACCAGGGCGGCGGGAATCGTCGCGGCGGCCAGAAGCCCTGCCGCAGCATCGCCTCGCCAGAACCGCCGGCATGCGACGGCGATACCGGCGACGCACAGCACGAAGATGATCGGCGTCGCCAGCCCGATTTGGCCACCGATGAGTTCGCCCAGATAGCGGAGCGCCGATCCGGTTCCCACGCTGCCGGCCCGCCCACCCTGTTTCACCAGGCTGACCCAGTCATGCTGTGCGTTCCACACCAAAACCGGGGAAAACACCACCACCGCCAGGATGCCGCCGGCCCACAGGCGCCAGTCTCGGAACCAGTGCCGCGCCCGGGGCGCGGCGATCATCCAGATCAGGACGCCAAGACCCAGGAATGCCGCTGTGTATTTCGACAACAGCGCGCACCCGGCGAGCACCCCGAACACCAGCCACCAGCGCCCGTCCTGCCGCAGATGCGCCTGTACCCAGGCCCACAAGGCGGCACACCAGAACACCAGCAACGGCGTGTCCGGCGTCATCAGCACCGAACCGGCACTGAACAGCAGCGTCCCGTTCAACAGCGCCGCGGCCCAGTATCCGGCGCCACTGGCCGGAAACAGGGCATTGCCGGCCCGCGCCAGCAGCACCGAGGCCACCGCCAAGCTCAGCGGACCCAGCAGCCGCAGGCCGAGGGCCGTGTCGCCTAGCAGACCGGAGCCTGCGGCCGTCCACAAGGCCACCATGGGCGGATGGTCGTAGTAGCTGAGGGCCAGGGCCCGCCCCCAGATCCAGTAATAGGCTTCGTCGGGAGCCGGCGGCAGCATCATGGCCGCAACCAGCCGCAAGGCGGTCAGCAGGCCGAGCGCCAGCACCCAGGGGCGGGCCGATGCGGTCATCGCGCGCGCCAAACCAGAGTCGCCGAGACCGCGTAGTTCCACACCAGCGTGATCAGCGCGCCCGCGGCACCGGCCAGGCCCCAGTTCATCTGGTCATCATGCAGCATCAGCCCGGCGATGCCGACATTGGCCGCGACGCCCACGCCGCAGACGACGTAGAAGATCAGCAGGCCGCGCCACAAGGCCGCCCCCCGAAGCCGGACGTCGCTATAGGTCAGGCGATTGTTCAGCCAGAAATTGGCGGTCATGGCGGCGAAGCTGGCCAACCACTGCGCGGCCGCGAAATCCATCCGGTGGATCGACGCGGTCAGCACCAGCAGATGCACCAGCAACCCGAAGCCGCCCACCGCGGCGAAGGACAGGAACCGCATAGGCAGGATGCCGCCCGACACCTTGTCCAGCAGCAGCGTCAGGAATTCAATCAACACGATGGTGTCGAGCTTCGACTCGCCCGCTTCGCGAGGCCGGAACACGTAGGGCAGTTCCTTGATGCGCAGCACGGCATGGCTGGTCAGCAACAGGTCGAGCAGGATCTTGAAGCCGCGCCCGGTCAGTTCCGGCGCCAGCTGATCCACCGTGGCCCGGCGCAGCATGAAGAAGCCGCTCATCGGATCGGCCACGGGAACCGGCAGGAACAGGCGGGCGAGGCCGGTTCCGCCATCGCTGAGCATCCGTCGCAGCCGCGAGAAGCCTTCGGCCGCCTCGCCGCCGCTCACATGGCGGCTGCCGATCACGACATCGGCCTCATCCGCTTCGAGCACGCGCAACATCTCCGGCAGCAGGTTCTCATCGTGCTGGAGGTCGCCATCGATCACCGCGACGTAGCGGGCGGCGGAGGCCAGCATCCCCTCCACGCAGGCGGATGAAAGGCCGCGCCTGCCAACACGCCGGATGCAGCGGATGCGGCCATCATCAGCCGCGAGCTGCTTCGCCACGGCGGCCGTGCCGTCCGGGCTGTCATCATCAACGAAGATGACTTCCCATGCGATGCCATGCAGCACCGATCGCAGCCGCGACACCATGGCAAGCACATTGGCGGCTTCGTTGTAACAGGGAACCACAACGGTCAGAATCGGCGGTGACATCGCCGCCGTGCTTAGCCTTCCTGGTCACGCTGTGCCAGGGCATGCCGGCGGCTGGGGGGTATGTGCCCGCAGGGACTCGAACCCTGGACCCCAAGATTAAAAGTCTCGTGCTCTACCAACTGAGCTACGGGCACGGAGTGGGACGCCGGAGCGGGGGTAAGCCGATCCGGGCCCAGGCTGTCAAGAGCCAGGCACCACCAGAGGGTGCATGAGCTCCGTTCAGGCCGCGTCGGCGGCCAGCTGCGCCTTCAACAGGCGGTCCGGCTCACGCACCATGCCGCTCTGGCCGGCGCCGCGCTTGATCTTGTCCACGAACTCCATGCCCGACGTCACCTGTCCCCAGATGGTGTACTGGCCATCCAGGCTGGAAGCCGGTGCGAACATGATGAAGAACTGGCTGTTGGCGCTGTTCGGCGCCGCCGTCCGAGCCATGCCGCAGACGCCGCGCAGGAAGCGCGCCTTGGCCGGCGGGCTGAACTCGGCGGGCAGGTCCGGCATCTGGCTGCCGCCCGTGCCGGTGCCGGTCGGGTCCCCGCCCTGCGCCATGAAACCCTCAATCACGCGGTGGAACGGCGTACCGTCATAGAAGCCCTGGCGAACCAGCGCCTTGATCCGCTCGACATGCTGGGGCGCGAGGTCCGGCCGCAGCTTGATCACGACGCGGCCATCCTTGAGATCGAAGAACAGCGTGTTCTCGCGATCGTCCTGGGCGGCGGCGTCGTTGGTGGTGGCTTCGCTCATCATGATCCCCGTGGCGGCAATGGTGCTGGCAAGCAGAGTGCGTCGATGCATGCCGTGGTTACTCCCCTGGATCCGCCGGGCGGAGCCGCGCAAGCGTCCGCTCCAGCGTCATCCGCGGCACGAAGGAGGAGATATCGCCTCCCAGCCGCGCGATTTCCTTCACTAAACGCGAAGCAATGAATTGGTTCCCCTCGCTGGCCATCAGAAACAGCTCCTCGACCGCGGGATCGAGGCGCCGGTTCATGCCTGCCATCTGGAACTCGTAGTCGAAATCCGTCCCGCTGCGCAGGCCCCGGATGATGCATCCGGCGCCGACGTCACGGGCCAGGTTCACCAGCAGGCCGTCGAACGCGACGACCTCGATGGTGCAGCCGCTGCCGCCCGCCACGGCCGCGGCCTCGGCGCGGACCAGTTCCACCCGCTCCTCCAGCGCGAACAGAGGTCCCTTCCCGCCGCTGCGGGCGACACTGATCACCAAGCGGTCCAGCAGGCGCGCGGCGCGCCCGATGATGTCGAGATGCCCATTGGTGACCGGATCAAAGGTGCCGGGATAGACGCCGGCGCGCTCAGGCATCCGGAACGTCCTCGCCGCCGGGCAGCTCGGCATCCACGCCCTGCTCCTCGACCACGGTGAAGCAGGAGGTCACGCGCTCGCCATCATCCAGCCGCAGCAGCATCACGCCCATGGCCTGCCGGCCGGTGATGCGCACCTGGTCCACCGGCACGCGGATCAACCGGCCGCTATCGGTCACCAGCATCACGTCGTCGCCGCCGCGCACCGGAAAGGTCGCCACCACCTCGCGGCCCGTGCGGGACGTCAGGTTGATGTTGGTGATGCCCTGCCCGCCACGTCCGGTGACGCGGTACTCGTAGGCCGAGGAACGCTTGCCGAACCCGCCATCGGTGACGGTGAGCAGGATATCCTCAAGCGCTTCAAGCTCGCTCATCCGCTCGGCCGAGAGGGCGATATCGCTATGCGCCTCCTCGGCGCTCTCCTCGGCCAGCGCGGCCTCGGATTCGGCCGCCGCTTCCGCCGCCTCATCGGCGCTACGGCGGCGCTGCGCCGCCTGCTTCAAGTAGGCGGCACGCTCCTCCACCCTCGCCTCGGCGTGGCGCAGCACGGACAGCGCGATCACCTCGTCGCCCTTGCCGAGCCGAATGCCGCGGACGCCGGTGGAGTCGCGGCCGGCGAAGACGCGCAGCGTGTCAACATCGGCCACGAACCGGATGGCCCGGCCGGAGCGCGACGCCAACAACACGTTGTCGCCTTCGCGGCAGGTCGAGACGCCGATCAGGCTGTCGCCCTCGTCCAGCTTCATGGCGATCAAGCCGGAGGAGCGGACGTTCCTGAAATCCGACAGGCGGTTGCGGCGCACATTCCCCTGCGCGGTGGCGAACACCAGGTGCAGGTTCTCCCACAGCGACTCGTCCTGCGGCAGCGGCAGCACGGCGGTCACCGACTCGTTTTCCTGCAGTTGGAGCAACTGGCGCAGCGAACGCCCGCGCGCCGTCGGCCCCGCCTCCGGCAGCTTCCACACCTTCTCGCGGAAGGCGATGCCGCGGCTGGTGAAGAACAGCACCCACTGGTGAGTATGGGCGTTGAAGGAGCGGATCACCACGTCGTCCTGCCGCATCGAGGCGCTGCTGCGGCCACGGCCGCCGCGGTTCTGCGCGCGGAAGGTTTCCAGCGGCGTGCGCTTGACGTAGCCGTCCCGGGTCAGGGTGACCACCATCAGCCCGGGCTCGACCAGGCTCTCGTCATCCTGGTCGGCGATGCCCTCGACGATCTCGGACAAGCGCGGCGAGGCGATCTGCGCCCGCACGGCCAGCAATTCGCTGCTCATCAGCTCCATGCGACGCGGATGCGAGGACAGGATGTCGAGCAGCTCGCGGATGCGGCCGGCCACCTCATCCAGCTCGCCATGGATCTTGTCGCGCTCCAGCCCGGTCAGGCGCTGCAGGCGCAATTCCAGGATGCCGCGCGCCTGCGCCTCGGTCAGGCGAACCGTCTCGTCGACCACGATGTTGCCCGCATCGTCCACCAGGGCGAGCAGCGGCCCGACATCGGCCACCGGCCACTGCCGCGCCATCAGCGCGGTGCGGGCGGTCAGCGCGTCCGGGCTTTCGCGGATCAGCCGGATGACCTCGTCGATGTTGGCCACCGCGATGGCGAGGCCCACCAGCAGGTGCCCGCGATCGCGCGCCTTGCCCAGGCGATGCCGGGACCGGCGGAGGATCACCTCCTCGCGGAAATCGATAAAGGCGCGCAGCGCCTGCCGCAGCCCCATCTGCTGTGGCCGTCCCTCATGCAGCGCCAGGAAGTTGACGGCAAAGGATGTCTGCAGGTTGGTGTACCGGTACAGGTGGTTCAGCACCACCTCCGGCGTGGCATCCTTCTTCAGCTCCACCACGATGCGCAGGCCGGAACGGTCGCTCTCATCGCGGAGGTCGCTGATGCCTTCGAGTTGCTTGGTGCGCACCAGATCGGCGATGCGCTCGATCAGTGCCGCCTTGTTCACCTGGTAGGGGATCTCGGACACGGCGATGGCGCTGCGGCCGCCGCGCATCTCCTCGATCTCGGCGCGGGCGCGCAGCACCACGCTGCCGCGGCCGGTCTCGAAGGCGGAGCGGATGCCGGAGCGGCCCAGGATCAGCGCCCCGGTGGGGAAATCCGGTCCCGGGATGATCTGCATCAGATCTTCCAGCGAGGTGTCCGGCTCCGCGATCAGCTTCAGCGTGGCGTCGATCACTTCCGTCGGGTTGTGCGTCGGAATGTTGGTCGCCATGCCGACGGCGATGCCGTTGGCGCCGTTCACCAGCAGGTTCGGGAAGGCGGCCGGAAGAACCCTGGGCTCCTCGGCGCTTTCGTCGTAGTTCGGGCTGAAATCGACGGTGTCCTCGTCGATGCCTTCCAGCAGCGCCGCGGCGGATTTGGCCAGCCGGGCCTCGGTGTAGCGCATCGCCGCCGGCGGATCGCCGTCCATGGAGCCGAAATTGCCCTGCCCATCGATCAACGGCACGCGCAGCGAGAAGGTCTGTGCCATGCGGACCATGGCGTCGTAGATCGCGCTGTCGCCGTGCGGGTGATACTTGCCCATCACGTCGCCAACGACGCGGGCGGATTTCTTGTAGGGCTTGTCGGCGGTGAAGCCGTTCTCCTGCATGGAGAACAGGATCCGCCGATGCACCGGCTTCAAACCGTCCCGCACGTCCGGCAAGGCGCGCGAAACAATGACGCTCATCGCATAATCGAGGTAGGAGCGGCGCATCTCCTCCTCAAGCGCGATCGGCAGGGTTCCCTCAGGCGGAATATGGCCGGACGGTCCGGTGCCGTTGTCGCTCTCGCTCACGCGGTGTTCCCATGCAGCAGGATGGCAATCAGCCACCGGTTCGAAGAGGATGCCGGTGGAGGGAGGCGGCGGAAGCCACCTGCCCTGTTGGTTTCCCGCTTCTTATACCGCGTCCGGCGGCGGCCGCCAAACGGCCTCAAGCCGTGGCCGCCACCGGCGAATTGCGCTTCAGGGCGGCAACGGCGAAGGCGGTGACCAGAGTCCCCGCGACGATGGCCACTAGGTAGAAGAGGGGATTGCCGACAGCCCCCGGAATGCCGACCACGAAGATCCCGCCATGCGGGGCCCGCAGCGTGCAGCCGAACAGCATGGACAATCCGCCCGCCACCGCCGAACCCAGGATCAGCGCCGGGATTACCCGCACCGGATCCTTCGCGGCGAAGGGAATGGCGCCTTCCGAGATGAACGCTAATCCGAGCACCGCCGCGGCCTTGCCGGCGTCCCGCTCCTCCTGCCCGAAGCGCGACCTTGCAATCAGGGTGGCCAGGGCAATGCCCAGCGGCGGCGTCATGCCGGCCGCCATGATGGCTGCCATGGGAGCATAGGTTTCGGAACCCAGCAGGCCGACGCCGAAGGCATAGGCCGCCTTGTTCACCGGCCCGCCCATGTCCACCGCCATCATGGCGCCGAGCAGCACGCCCAGGATCACCGCATTGGTGGAGCCCATGCTGCGCAGGAACTCCGTCAGCCAGGCCAGCGCCGCCGCGATGGGTGTTCCCAGCACGTAGATCATCAGCAGGCCGGTGATCAGCGAGGCCAGGAGCGGGATCACCAGAACCGGCTTCAGCCCTTCCAGGCTTTCCGGAAATGGCAGCCGGTCGCGCAGGAAGCGGGCGACATAGCCGGCCAGGAAGCCGGCGACGATGCCGCCCAGGAAGCCGGCGCCGATCGCGCCCGCCAGCGAGCCGCCAACGAAGCCCGGCGCAAGGCCCGGGCGGTCGGCGATGGAGAAGGCGATAAAGGCGGCCAGCACCGGCACCATCAGCGCCAGAGCCGATTGGGCGCCGATCTGGAACAAGGCGGCGGGCAGGCTGCCCGGTTCCTTGAAAGCCTCGATGCCGAAAGCGAAGGACATCGCGATGCATAGGCCGCCGGCGGTGACCAGCGGGATCATGTAGGACACGCCGGTCATCAGGTGCTTGTAGACACCGGGCGCCTGGGTCGACTTGCCGGGCGAAGGGGTGGAACCGCCCGGCTTCGCGCCGGCCATCGGCTCCGCCGCCAGGGCGCGGGCGATCAGGGCTTTGCCGTCCTTCAGCGCTTCCGCCGTGCCGGTGACCACGATCCGCTTGCCAGCGAAGCGGCCCGTGTCGACCCCGGTATCCGCGGCGATCACCACCGCGTCGGCCTCGGCGATCTCGGCATCGGTCAGGGTATTCTTGGCGCCCACCGAACCCTGCGTCTCGACCTTGATCTCGTAGCCGGACGCCTTGGCGGCCTTCTCCAGGGCGGCGGCGGCCATGAAGGTGTGGGCGATGCCGGTGGGGCATGCGGTGATGCCGACCAGCCTGCGTGACCGGGCCTCCGCCGCCGGCGAAACAGGTGCGGCCGGAGCCGCCGGAGCCGCCGGCATGGGCGCCGTGGCTTGCGGACGGGGCAGCATGGCGAGCGAGGCCGCGGAGCGAAGCGCCTGCTCGGGCCGCCGGATGGCCTCCACAATGGTGGTGGCGATCAGGGGCTGGCCGGCGAAGCGGGCGGCATCCGCTGTGGCATCGCCGACCAGCAGCACGGCCCCGCCGGATGTGGCGGCTGCCGGCGCGTCGGAGGTGTCGATGGCCAGTTGCAGATCGGCGCGCTGGGCGGCGTCCCGCAGGGCCTCGGCGGCCATGCGCTCATGCGGTTGGCTGGCACCGTGGCGGATCACTGCCAGCAGCTTGGGCGATGGCGAGGAGCCGGGTTCAGGTGGCATGACGCACATCCAGGTTCAAAGAGAAGACATCAAAGGCGTTCAATATGGGCCGCCGCCGCGAGCCGCGTGATCTCCGCCGCCGCTGGCAGCGCGGAGGCCGGCCGCGACACCGCGGCCGCGGCGCAGCCCGTGGCGAGGCGGGCGGCGGCCTCCGCGTCATGGCCTCGGGCCAGAGCCGCGGCAAGGCCCGCCACCATGGCATCGCCGGCCCCCACCGTGGTGGTCAGCGGCACCGGAGGCGGGCGCACCCACAACCGCGCATCACCCAGCAGGAACAGGGCGCCCTCGGCACCGTCCGACACCACAACCTGTCGGACGCCTTGCTGCTGAAGTTCCAGGGCGGCCTGCAGCAGCGCCTCGCGCCCGACCAGTGGCCGGCCGAGAACGGCCGCCAGCTCGGAGCGGTTCGGCTTCACCAGAAACGGCTTCGCCGGCAGGGCTGCACCGAAGGCAGGACCGCTGGTGTCGACGATGATGCGCCGCCCACCGGCCGCCAGATGCTGCATCAGACCGGACCACTCCCCCAGAGGAAGTCCAGGCGGCAGGCTTCCCGACACCACCATCAACTCGGGTGCTGTCAGCAGGCGCTGCTGCAATGCCGGGATGGCGTCGGCCGTGGCGGCGGTGCCGGGGGAATTGATGTCGGTGACGCGTCCACCTGCCGTTTCAACAACCTTGACGTTGATCCGGCAGCGTCCCGGCACCGGCTCGAACCGGCAGATCACGCCCATCGGCCGCAGGAAGGCTTCGAAGGCGGCCACATCCTCCGCGCCCAGCAGCCCCGTGGCGACGGATGGCTCCCCCAGAATCGAGAGCATCACCGAAACATTGATCCCCTTGCCGGCCGGCCGAAGCTCCGTCGCCGCGGCCCGGTTCACCTCGCCGGGCTCCAGGCGCTCCAGCGGAATGGTCAGGTCGAAGGCCGGGTTCAGCGAAACTGTGCCGATCCGCGCCAGGGTGTCACCGGCCATGGACCAGCTCCCGCAGGGCCGGAAGGCCGCGGACATCCGCCGCGGTGCCGCAGCCCAGCGCCGCGCGCGCCACATCCTCCGCCCGCGCCATGCTGAGGCCACGGATCTGCGCCTTCAGCGCGGCCACGTTGGGCACCGAAACCGAAAGCTCATCCACCCCGAGCCCGATCAGGATCGGCGCCGCCATCGGGTCGGCGGCCATGTTGCCGCAGACGCCGACCCAGCGGCCGCGCGCATGCGCCGCCTTCACCGTCATGTCGATCAGGCGCAGCACGGCCGGATCGAGGGCGTCCGACCGCGCGCCGAGGGTCGGGTGCAGCCGGTCCACGGCCAGGGCATATTGGGTGAGGTCATTGGTGCCGATGGAAAAGAAATCGGCCTCGCGGGCCAGCTGATCCGCCATCACGGCGGCGGACGGCACCTCCACCATGATGCCGATCTCGACCGGCGGCGCGTTCAGCGCGGCACGCTCCGCCTCGATCAGCTCCTTCGCCGCCCGCAGGTCAGCCAGGCCATCGACCATCGGCAGCATGATGCGGAGATCCCCGTGGCGGGCGGCACGCAGGGCCGCCCTCACCTGGGTCCGGAACAGCCCGGGCTGGGCAAGGCTGAGACGCAGGCCGCGAAGGCCGAGGAACGGGTTAGCCTCGACCGGGTGCTGGACGAAGCGCAAGGGCTTGTCGCCGCCGGCATCCAGCGTCCGCAGCACCACCGGCAATCCGCCGAAGCCTTCTGCGAGGCGCCGGTAAAGGTCGAACTGCTCATCCTCGCCAGGCGGCTCGCTGCGCTCGTCGAACAGGAACTCGCTGCGCACCAGCCCAGTGCCTTCGGCGCCGGCCGCCACTGCCGCCAAGGCTTCCTCCGGATGGCGGACATTGGCCGCGACCTCGATCCGGTGCCCATCGGTGGTGACCGCCGGCCGGAAGGCGGCGGCCCGGGCCGCGTCGGCGCGGTGCAGGCCCTGCTCCCGGCGCTCCTCCGCTCGTCCCAGGGCAGAAGGGTCGGGGTTCGGCAGCAGCCCGCCGCGGTCACCATCCAGGATCACCGGCGTGCCATCGGCGATATCCAGAACACCCGGTCCGGCGGCCACCACCGCCGGGATGCCCAGGGCGCGCGCGAGGATGGCGGTGTGAGCCGTCGGCCCCCCAGCGGCCGTGACAAGGCCCACGACCCGCTGCGGATCGAGATTCGCGGTTTCGGACGGCGTCAGGTCCTCCGCCGCGATCACGGCCTTCTCGGGAATGGCCGCGGTCTCGGCCGGGCCGCCCACCAGATGCCGCAGCACCCGACGCGCAACATCCTTCAGATCCGTCGCGCGGGCCGCCAGCAGCGGATCGCCGATGCCGGCCAGGGCTGCGGCCTGCGCGTCGGTCGCCCCCTGCCATGCCGCGGGCGCTGAGGCGCCTTCGGCGATGGCGCGATCCGCCGCCTGCAGCAGTTCAGGATCGCCAAGGAACTCCTCATGCGCCGCGAAAATGGCGGCATGCTGGTCGCCAACCCGCTGGGCCATCTCGGAGGCGACGGATTTCAACTCATGTCGGGCCTGATCCAGCGCGGCTTCCAACGCCGCGCGCTCGCCCGCCGGATCGGTGGAGGTGGCGGCGAAGCCGGCGGCCTCGGAGCGGAAGCGGTGCAGCACGCCGATGGCGATGCCCGGGCTGGCCGGCAGGCCGCGCAGCGCCCCGGCCTCCAACTCCGCATCGGCCGCCGCCGGAGGCGATGAACCGGCCGGGGCCGGCGCGGTGGCAGACCCCGGCGCGGCATCGCCCAACTGCTCGTCAAACGCGGCGCGAAGGGCTGTCGCCGCCGCCCGCGCATCGGGCCCGGACACCTCCGCCGTCATGCCGGCGCCGGGCCCGGCGCCGAGTTGCAGCAGCCCCATCATGCTGCGGGCGTCGGCGCTGCGATCGCCATGCCGGAGACGGATCTCCGCACCGAAGCGCTTCGCCAGCTGCACCAGCACCTTGGCAGGCCGGGCATGCATGCCGGCCGCGGCGGGGGCCGCCACCGCCAGGGAAATCAGGTCACCGGCCGCCTCCGGCACGGCCGCAGCGGGCGCCCCGGCCGACCGCGGCTCTGCCTCCGGATCGAGGGCTGCGAGGATGTCCTGCGGATCCCCGGTGCGGGCCAGGCGATCCGACAGCGCCTCATCACCGAGAACGTCGGTGAGGCGCCGCAGCACCGCGATGTGCTCATCCCCCTGCGCCGCGATGGCGACCACCAGCTTCGCCACGTCATCGCCGTTCCAGGCCACGCCGTCCGGCACTTGCAGCACGCCGATGGCCGTGCGGGAGATCAGGTGCCGGTCGCCGCGTTGGCCATGCGGAATGGCGATGGCGTTGCCGAGGAAGGTGTCCGCCTCGACCTCGCGGCGCAGCATGCTGTCGACGTAGCCGGGCTGGATGGCACCGGCATCAACCAGCAGCTGCGCCGCCTGACGGATGGCGGCGTCCTTGCTGGCAGGCTTCGCGGCGAGGCGGATGAGGTCCGCGGAAAGGATCACGGCTGGTCGGGTCCTGTTGTGGTTGTTCGGAACGGAGCCCGCCATCGCTGTCAGACCCGGCCCAGCCCGTGCTCAAGCGTGCCGCGGGCCCGGCACTGTCTGCTCGCGTCAGAACGGGATGTCGTCGTCCAGATCGCTTCCGCCACCCTTCGGCGCATCCCAGCCGCCGCGTTGCGGCCGTGACGCACCGCCGCCGGCGGAGCTGCCGCCACGGTCGCCGAAGCCTGCGCCCTGGCGTCCACCAGCAGGCCGCTCGCCGGCGTCCATGGCGCCGCCGCCCTCCCCGCCGCGGCCGTCCAGCAGCGTCAACTCGCCGCCGAAATTGCGGATCACCACCTCGGTGGAGTAGCGGTCCTGCCCGGCTTGGTCCTGCCATTTCCGGGTTTCGAGCTTGCCTTCGATATAGACCTTGCTGCCCTTCCGGAGGTATTTCTCGGCAATCTCGCCCACGCGCTCGTTGAAGATGGCGACGGAGTGCCACTCCGTGCGTTCCTGGCGGTTCCCTTCACGGTCCTTGTAGGAATCCGTGGTGGCGATTCGCAGATTCACCACCCGACCACCATTCTGGAAGTTGCGGACCTCGGGGTCGCGACCCAGATTGCCGATCAGAATGACTTTGTTGACACTGCCGGCCATGCCGCGCGCTTCCTCATCCGCTGCCCCGTCCCGCCGGGCCTGCCCGGCCGCGGGCCTGGGCAGAACATGGGGTGGACGGGCAAGGTTTCACATCTCCGCGCGCCCCTGCGGGCGCCGTGCCGCAAACTAGCCACAGCCCGTTTCCTCCACCAGTCCCCCGCCACGGCTCCCGCGGCGCCGCAAGTTCACTGGCCTACTTCCCCTGCCCGGCGGATGCTGGCATGAGAGGCCGCAGGAACACATGGCGAACGCAGGGCCGCAGGAGCTTCCGTTGAACAAGCTGTCCAAGCAGAACCTCCCCGCTGTCTCCGGTCAGAACGACCTGATCCGCATCCGCGGCGCCCGCCAGCACAACCTGAAGAATGTCGACATCGACATCCCGAAGCACACGCTGACGGTGATCACCGGATTGTCGGGCTCGGGCAAGTCGTCGCTGGCGTTCGACACCATCTATGCCGAGGGCCAGCGCCGCTACGTGGAAAGTCTGTCGGCTTATGCGCGGCAGTTCCTGGAGCTGCAGCAGAAGCCGGACGTGGACAGCATCGAGGGCCTGTCGCCGGCCATCTCGATCGAGCAGAAGACCACCAGCCACAACCCGCGCTCCACCGTCGGCACGGTGACCGAGATCAACGACTACATGCGCCTGCTCTGGGCACGGGCGGGCGTGCCCTACTCGCCCGCCACCGGCCTGCCGATCGAGGCGCAGACGGTCAGTCAAATGGTGGACCGCGTGCTGGCCATGCCGGAGCGCACGCGGCTGCTGCTGCTGGCGCCGGTGGTGCGTGGCAAAAAGGGCGAGTTCCGCAAGGAGCTGGCCGAGTACCAGCGCCGCGGCTTCGAGCGGGTGAAGATCAATGGCGAGCTGATGCGGATCGAGGATGCGCCGTCCCTCGACAAGCGCCGCAAGCACGACATCGAGGTGGTGGTGGACCGCGTCGTGGTGGGCAATGAGGGGCTGGCCCAGCGCCTGGCGGATTCCTTTGAAACGGCGCTCGGCCTGGCTGACGGCGTGGCCTATGCCGAGAACGCCGACGATGGCGAGCGCACGGTGTTCAGCAGCCGTTACGCCTGCCCGGTCTCCGGCTTCACCCTGGAGGAGATCGAGCCCCGGCTGTTCTCCTTCAACTCGCCCCAGGGTGCCTGCCCGGCCTGCGACGGCCTCGGCACGGAAAGCTTCTTCGACGCGGCCCTCGTGGTGCCGGATGAGGGCCGCAGCCTGGGCGATGGCGCCATCGCCGCCTGGGCCGGCAACAGCGCGCCCTATTACGATCAGACGCTGGACAGCCTGGCCAAGCACTTCAAGGTCAAGACCACCACGCCCTGGAGCGACCTGCCGGTTGCCTTCCGCGAAGCGGTGCTGAACGGCACCGGCAGCGAGGTGGTGTCGCTGCGCTACAAGGACGGGCTGCGCGCCTACGAGGTCAAGAAGCCCTTCGAGGGTGTGCTGCCCAACCTGTCGCGGCGCCTGCGCGAAACCGACAATCCCTGGGTGCGTGAGGATCTGTCCCGCTACCAGGCGGACCGTCCCTGCCATGCCTGCTGCGGCGCCCGGCTCAAGCCGGAGGCCTTGTCGGTCAAGATCGGCGGCCGGCACATCGCGGCGGCGAGCGAATTGTCGATCCGCGACGCGCTGCCCTGGTTCGAGGGCGTGGAGGCTACCCTGACCCCGCAGCGGGCCGAGATCGCGCGCCGCATCCTCAAGGAGATCGTGGACCGGCTGCGCTTCCTGCTGGATGTCGGGCTGGACTACCTGTCGCTGTCCCGCTCCTCCGCCACCCTGTCGGGCGGTGAAAGCCAGCGCATCCGGCTGGCCTCGCAGATCGGCTCAGGCCTGACCGGCGTGCTGTACGTGCTGGACGAGCCCTCGATCGGCCTGCACCAGCGTGACAATGAGCGGCTGCTGGCCACGCTGCGACGACTGCGCGACCTCGGCAACACCGTGCTGGTGGTGGAGCACGACGAGGACGCCATCCGCACGGCCGACCACCTGATCGACATCGGCCCCGCCGCCGGCGCCGGCGGCGGCCGCGTCATCGCCCAGGGCACGCCGGAGGAGGTCGCGCGCCATCCGGACAGCATCACCGGCGCCTATCTTTCGGGCCGGCGCGGCATTCCGGTACCACCGCAGCGCCGCGCCCCGGATGCGGACCGCATGCTGCGCGTGGTAGGCGCGCGCGGCAACAACCTGCGCGACCTGACCGCTGGCATTCCGCTCGGCACCTTCACCTGCATCACCGGCGTTTCCGGCGGCGGCAAGAGCACCTTCACGGTGGAAACCCTGTACAAGGCCACCGCCCGCCGCCTGATGGGGGCCGGCACCGTGCCGGCGCCGCATGACCGGATCGAGGGGCTGGAGCACCTCGACAAGATCATCGACATCGACCAGTCGCCGATCGGCCGCACGCCGCGCTCCAACCCGGCCACCTATACCGGATTGTTTGCACCGATCCGGGACTGGTTCGCGGAACTGCCGGACAGCCGTTCGCGCGGCTACAAGCCCGGCCGCTTCTCCTTCAACGTGAAGGGCGGGCGGTGCGAGGCCTGCCAGGGCGACGGCGTGCTGAAGATCGAGATGCACTTCCTGCCCGACGTCTACGTCACCTGCGACACCTGCAAGGGCAAGCGCTACAACCGCGAGACGCTGGAAGTGAAGTTCCGCGGCAAGTCCATCGCCGACGTGCTGGAGATGACGGTGGACGAAGGCGTTGAGTTCTTCTCCGCCGTGCCCGCGATCAGGGAGAAGCTCCGCGTGCTGCGGGAGGTGGGCCTCGGCTATATCCATCTCGGCCAGCAGGCAACGACGCTCTCGGGCGGCGAGGCGCAGCGCATCAAGCTGTCCAAGGAACTGTCCCGCCGCGCCACCGGCCGTACCCTCTACATCCTCGACGAGCCGACCACCGGCCTGCATTTCGAGGATGTGCGCAAGCTGCTGGAAGTGCTCCACCAACTGGTGGAGCAGGGCAATACGGTCGTCGTGATCGAGCACAACCTGGAAGTCATCAAAACCGCCGACTGGATCCTCGACCTGGGTCCCGAGGGCGGCGATGGCGGCGGTCAGATCGTAGCCGAGGGCACGCCGGAGCAGGTCGCGGCCGTGGCGGCGAGCCACACGGGACGATTCCTGGCCCCCCTGCTGCCGGCCAAGCCGGCATCTCGCCGCAAGCGCGCCTGAGCCTCCGAACTCTGGACTTTTGAACAAGGGAGGCCGGCTTCCCGGCCTTTCTTGTTCCTCAGCGGAGGCTGAAGTTGACGGGCACCTGCAATTCCACGGGATTGCCCGGCACTTCCTCCGGCGGTGGAGGCAGCGGCGATGCCCGCTCGATCATCTCGCCCACCGCGCTGTCCAGATCGTCGAAGCCGGTGCTGCGGACGATGCGCCAGCCCAGGACCTCACCCTGGCGATCCATCCGGAAGCTGAGGATGGCGGTTCCTTCCTGCCGTCGGATGCGGGCGCCGTTGGGATAGCGCTTGGCCCGCACCAGGGCCGCATTGAGCCGGCTGATGTAGCTCGGCGGCGGCGCGGCCAGCCGCCCGGGCTGGGCCGGCGCGGCCGCCTGGGCCGCCGAAGCGGCCGGCCGCGGCGCCGGATCGGGACGCGGCGTGGCTTCAGCCGGAGCAGGACGCGCCACCGGGCGCGGCGGAACCGTCCGTGGCGGTGGCTGCACCGGCCGTGGCGGCGGCGGGGGGGCCGGCGGCGGCGGCGGCGGCACCTCGGTCTCCAGAAGGGGAGCCGTTTCCGGCTCTACCGCCTGGGCCAGTTCGGGCGGCGCCGGCGCCGGCTCAGGAGGCACTTCGGCGAGAACCGGATCGGGCGGCTGCACAGGGGCAATATCAGGCGGGGCTTCGGGAGCCAGTTCGGGCGGGGCTTCGGCCGCCACGGGCGGCGGTTCCGCTGGCACGGTCTCGGGCGCCACGGCCTGAACCGGTTCGGCCGCATCGCTCGCCGTCGACTCGCCGTCTGTCGGCGCCGTCGGCATGCTCGTCATCTCCAGCGGCACCACCACGGCCGATGGCGGCGGCTCGGCCGGCAGGCCGACCAGCAGAAAGGCGGCCGCGCCGCCATGCAGCAGCACGGAGACGCCCCAGCCCAGAGTCCGCATCCGCGGCAGGCTCTGCCCCATCGAAGCAGCGGCAGACATCAGCGGGCCTGCACCGCCGGGCCCGGTTCGGCTTCCGCGATCAGCGAGACCCGGCTGATGCCGGCCTGGGTCACCAGCCCCATCACGCGCAGCACGTCTCCATAGGGAGCGGAACGGTCGCCGCGCACATAGACCGGCGCCTCAGGGTCCTCCTGGTGCAGGTCTCGCAGGCGTCCGGCCAGTTCGCCCCGCGCGATCTCGTCCTGCCGCAGAAACACGCGGCCATCGGCCGCCACGGTCAGCACGGTCGGTGGCCGCTGCGCAGCCGCACGCGGAGCGGCGGTTTTCGGCAGCTCCACGGGAACGCCCACCACCATCATCGGTGCGGCCACCATGAAGACGATCAACAACACCAGCATGACGTCCACCAGCGGCGTGACGTTCATGTCGGCCATGGGGAGCGGGCTGTCGTCCTCGCCACCCCCCACACCCATGCCGGAGAAAGCCATGGCCGCCTACTCCGCCGCGCTGGCGCGGTGATGGCCCAACTGCGGCGGGCGGCGCGACAGGTTGGCCGCCAGATCGCCGGCGGCCGCCTGCCCTTCCTGGCGCAGCCGGTTCAAGCGCACCAGGAGCCGGTTGTAAGCCATCACCGCCGGAATGGCGGCCACCAGGCCGATGGCGGTCGCGAACAAGGCTTCGGCGATGCCGGGGGCGACCACGGCCAGCGACGTGTCATTGCTTTGCGCGATGCCAGCGAAGCTGTTCATGATGCCCCAGACCGTGCCGAACAGGCCGATGAACGGCGCCACGGCTCCGGTGGTCGCCAGGAACGGCAGACCCGGCTCAACCCGGCGCAGCTCGCCCGCCAGGACATGGCGCATGGCATGCTCCATGCGGTGCCGGTACTCGAACCGGCTTTCGCCGCCTTCGCGGCCATCGTGCCATTCGCGGGTCCCGGCCTGGAGAACATGCGCGGACAGGCCATCCCCCTGCGGAACGGTCGACGGTGCCGCGCCCGGAAGGGAGGCGGCGACCAGCACGCGGATTTCGCGCCCAAGCCGCGACAGCAGCAGGGATTTCTCGATAATGATGGCCCAGCACACCAGCGACGCCAGGGCCAGGGCGATCATCACTGCCTTGACCACCCAGTCGGCCTGCAGGAACAGGCCCAGCATCGAGAGATCAGCGTGCGGCGGCACCAGCGCATTGGTGACGGAGGGCATCGCGGCAGCGCCGGCGGCAGTTTCGGTCGGGTTCATCGCGATGTCCTCACTTCTCGAACGGCACACCTTCGACCCGGGAGCCGAGGGTGATGCGGGACAGGCAACCCGCCCGCGCCTCGGCGCTGGCGCCGCAGGCCAGCAGGTCGTTGAGC
Source organism: Teichococcus vastitatis (assembly GCF_003604215.1). Classification (GTDB taxonomy): domain Bacteria; phylum Pseudomonadota; class Alphaproteobacteria; order Acetobacterales; family Acetobacteraceae; genus Pseudoroseomonas; species Pseudoroseomonas vastitatis. The sequence goes on along the minus strand of NZ_QXGS01000003.1, from coordinate 307,638 downwards.
AGGACCGTGCCGATGCCGTCGCAATTCTGTCCGTTCAGGTCGAAGATGCGCGCCATGGTCTTTTCGGCCGGCAAAGGTCCGACATCGAGCGCGAGGCGGCGCGACACCACGCCGTCCTTGCCGAACACCAGGAGGTCGAGCCGCAGTGGGTCCACCGCCTCCTCGCCAGGATTGCGCAGCACCAGCCACACGCGGCAGCCTTCCTGCCGCGCTTCCAGGCGGTTCAGTTCCAGCCCGATCGGGGTTGCCGTCTGCGCCCGCGCGAACGGTGCCAGCAATAGCAGCCCCGTAGCTGTGGCCGTGGCGAGGAGGATCTGGCGAACCAGCATGGTGGCTTCCTTCGCAGTTGCGGAGCATATGGCGCCATTGCGACGCGCTTGCAATGCGAATGATTCGCAAAATACCGCGACAGGAAGTCACATCGAGCGAAGCATCGGCAGGCCGGCAAGCGATGCGCGCGATGTGAGGGGAAGAACTGGTGCCGACGCCCGGGATTGAACCGGGGACCTACTGATTACGAATCAGTTGCTCTACCGCTGAGCTACGTCGGCGCCTGCGCCGCGCTATCTAACGGCCCCGGATGCCCAGGGCAACGCCTCTCGGGAGCGAAGAGCCAAGAAAACGCACCGCGCCGGCTCCTTTCGCCCGCGAGGCCGATCGTCAGTGGACCAGCACCGGCAGCATTTCATGCTGCAGGATCGCCGCCGTCGCCAAGCCGGTATCCGGCGCCGCGCCGATCTGCGTTCCATCCGCGGCATGGATGGCCACCACGGCCTGCCCATCCACGATGATCGGGCGGATATAGGCGATCTGGTCGGCTCCAAACCGGGCCCAGTCCGCGGCGGTCAACTGGCGCAACGCGTCAGAAGCGGCGAACGGGCGGGTTGCATTCTCCTTGATCATGAACTGATCTCCTTTCTGTCCCCTGTTTCAGGCGGACGTATCCCGGACAAACGCGGGCCAAATTCAGGATTCGCGCTCGGACCCTTTGCGGTCCCCGAGCAAGCCATTGCTCATCAACGACCGGCTGGGCTGGTTGCCGCGCGTGCCGATCTGGATGGCCTTGACCCGAACCTCGGGCTGCGGGCGCTTCAGGTCGATGTGCAGCAGGCCGTTATCGAGCCACGCCCCCTCCACCTCGATACCCTCCGCCAGAACAAAGGCACGCTGGAACTGCCTGGCGGCGATACCCCTGTGAAGGAATATACGCCCTTCGACCTCCTCGCGTTGCTTTCCGCGAACAACGAGCTGGTTGTCTTCCTGCGTGATCTGCAGGTCGTCCATGCTGAAGCCCGCCACGGCAAGGGTGATCCGCAGGCGGCTCTCGCCGGTTTGCTCGATGTTGTAGGGAGGATAGCCGTCCGAATTCTTGGCAACCCGGTCGAGCATTTGCTCGAGGTGGTCGAAGCCCAGAAACAGCGGAGAGCCGAAAAGCGACGAGCGGGACATGGCCGGTAACCCCTCAAGGTTGAGCGAGTCGGTGCCGGAGGCCCGAGGCACCTCCGACGCTTCCAGATGTGATATTTCCGGCGCGCGATGCAAGGGGCTGCCTTGGCTCAGCTGCGTGGCGCATGCCGGTTGAAGCGAACGAGGGCGGCGGCTAGAGCAGGCATCCCATGCCAGATTCCGACCTGTTGCCGATCCTTTTCGTTCCCGCCCCCCAGCTGCGTGCCAAGGCGCGGCCCGTGGGCCCCGCCGACATGGACGCGGTACGCGCCCTGGCGCCGCGCATGCTCGCCACGATGTACAAGGCTCCCGGCATCGGCCTCGCTGCCCCGCAGATCGGATCGCTGCTGCGTCTGGTGGTGATCGACCTGCAGCCCGACGAGGTGCCCTCGCCGCTGGTCATGGTAAATCCCGAGATCGTGGCCGCCAGCGCCGAGCACGCGGTGCGCGAGGAGGGATGCCTGTCGCTGCCCAACCAGTACGCGGATGTGGAGCGGCCGGCCGAGGTCAAGGTCCGCTGGCTTGACCTCGAGGGCCGGCGCCAGGAAATGTCGGCGGACGGCCTGCTCGCCACCTGCATCCAGCACGAGATCGACCACCTCAACGGCGTGCTGTTCGTGGATCATCTGTCGGCGCTGAAGCGCAACATGCTGCTGCGCAAGCTGGCCAAGGAACTCAAGCAACAGGCGCGCGACAAGGAATGACGCCGCTGCGCCTCGCTTTCATGGGCAGCCCGGACTTCGCGGTGCCGGCACTGGAGGCTTTGCACGCCGCCGGGCACGAGATCGCCGCCGTGTACACCCAGCCACCTCGCCCCGCCGGCCGTGGGCAGCGCGAAACCCCCTGCCCCGTCCATCGCAAGGCTCTGGCGCTGGGCCTGCCCACGCGGCATCCCGTCCGGCTGCGGCGCGATGCCGCCGAGCATGAAGCCTTCGCCGCCCTGGCGCTGGATGCCGCCGTGGTCGCCGCCTACGGCCTGATCCTGCCAGCGGCGATGCTGGAGGCGCCGCGTCGCGGCTGCCTGAACATCCACGCCTCGCTGCTGCCGCGCTGGCGTGGCGCGGCCCCGATCCAGGCGGCGATCCTGGCGGGAGATCGGGAAACCGGGATCACCATCATGCAGATGGATGAGGGGCTGGATACCGGAGCGATGCTGCTGTCCGGGCGGGTGCCGATCCGGGACACGGACAACACCCAGGTGGTGCATGACGCCCTGGCGGCCCTGGGCAGCGAGCTGATCCTGCGCACCCTGGCAGAACCGCCGCCGCCGGTGCCGCAACCCGAGGAAGGTGCCACCTATGCGCCCAAGCTCAGCAAGGCCGACGGGCAGCTGAACTGGACCGAGGACGCCGCGGGGCTGGCGCGGCGGGTACGGGCCCTGAACCCGCGGCCGGGCACGTTCTTCCGGCATGACGGGCAGCCGGTCCGCGTCCTGGACGCCGTGGCGGAGGACTGCCCGACGATAGCGCCGCCGGGCCAGGTGCTGGATGACGCGCCGCGCATCGCCTGCGGCCATGGCAGGCTACGCCTGCGGCGCCTGCAACGGGCCGGTCGCGCCGCGCAGGATGCGGAAGCCTTTCTGCGCGGCTACAGCCTGCCGCCCGGCACCCTTCTGGCCTGACCGGTGCCGCGCTACGCCCTTCTGGTGGAATATGACGGCGCGCCGTTCGTGGGCTGGCAACGCCAAGCCAGCGGCCTGTCGGTGCAGCAGGTGCTGGAAGACGCCGGCGCGTCGCTGAATGGTGGCGTTCCGGCGCCCACCATGGCATCCGGCCGCACCGATGCTGGCGTGCATGCCGAAGGTCAGGTGGTGCAGATCGACATCGCGCTCGGCCTGTCACCGGAGCGGCTACGCGATGCGCTGAATTTCCACGGTCGGCCTCACCCCGTCAGCGTGGTCAAGGCGGCCCATGCGCCGGCGGGGTGGTCGGCGCGCTTCTCCTGCACCGGCCGGGGCTATCGCTATCGCATCCTGAACCGCCGCGCCCGGCCGGCGCTGCAGGCTGGGCGGGTGTGGCACGTGCAGGGTCCGCTGGATGCCGAAGTGATGCACCGCGCCGCCCAGCATCTGCTGGGACGGCACGATTTCTCCGCCTTCCGGGCCGCGGCCTGCCAGGCAAAGGACGCGCTGCGCACCCTGGACCGGCTGGATGTGGAGCGGCAGGACGACGAGATCCTGGTGCGGACCGAGGCGCGTTCCTTCCTGCACCACCAGGTTCGCAACATGGTGGGAACGCTGGTGCAGGTCGGCCTGGGGCGCCGCCCGGTGGAATGGCCGCGCCAGCTGCTGGATGGCCGTGACCGCACTCTGGCCGGGCAGAATGCGCCGGCCGAGGGGCTGACATTTCTGTTCGCCCGCTACCCTGAGGGGCTGGACTGGCGCTGACAACGAAAGGTGGCGGAGGGGATGGGATTCGAACCCACGAAAGGGATTATCTCCCTTTAACGGTTTAGCAAACCGCCGCCTTCGGCCACTCGGCCACCCCTCCGCAGGGTTTGAAGTTGCACGGCGTATGCTTGAGCGGCTTCTAGCGGGCGGCCAGGCCGTCGTCAAATGGCCATGGGACGGGGAGCGCAAAAAACACCCCCCGCCCTGCGGGCTTTTCTATCCCAGCTTCTTTTTCAGCAACTCGTTGACCAGGGCCGGGTTTCCCTTGCCCTGCATCGCCTTCATGGTCTGGCCGACAAAGAAGCCGAACAACTTGTCCTTGCCGGCGCGGTATTCCGCGACTTTGCCGGCATTGGCGTCCATCACCTGGTCGATCACCGCCTCGATGGCGCCGGTGTCGGTGACCTGCTTCAGGCCACGTTCCTCGACGATGGCGGCGGGCGGCTTGCCGGTTTCGAACATCGCCTCCAGCACCTCCTTGGCCAGCTTGCCGGACAAGGTGTTGTCGGCGATCAGGTCCAGCAATGCGCCCAGATCCGCCGCGCTGACCGGCGATTCGCCGATGCCTTCGCCATGCCGGTTGAGCCCGGCGAAGAAGTCGCCGGTGACCCAGTTGGCCGCCATCTTCGGATCGCGGCCGGACGCCACCGCCTCGTAGAAGGCCGCGGTTTCCTTTTCCAGCGTCAGCACGTGGGCGTCGTACGGCGTCAGCCCGTATTCGCCGACGTAGCGGGCGCGGCGCTCGTCCGGCAGTTCCGGCAGCGCGGCCTTGAGTTGATCGACCCAGTCCTGCTGCAGCACCAGCGGCGGCAGATCGGGATCAGGGAAGTACCGGTAGTCATGCGCGTCCTCCTTGGAGCGCATGGAGCGGGTGACGCCGCGGCCGGTGTCGAACAGCCGGGTTTCCTGCACCACCTCACCGCCTTCCTCCCAGACGGCGATCTGGCGGCGCGCCTCAGCCTCCACCGCCTGCATGACGAAGCGGATGGAGTTGACGTTCTTGACCTCGCAGCGGGTGCGGAACGCTTCACCAGGCTTGCGAACGGACACGTTGACGTCCGCCCGCAGCGAGCCCTGCTCCATGTTGCCGTCGCAAGTGCCGAGATAGCGCAGGATCTGCCGCAGCTTGGTCAGGTAGGCGCCCGCCTCCTCCGGCGAGCGCATGTCGGGCTCCGACACGATCTCCATCAGCGCCACGCCCGAGCGGTTCAGATCGATGTAGGACTTGCTCGGATGCTGGTCGTGCAGCGACTTGCCGGCGTCCTGCTCCAGGTGCAGGCGGGTGATGCCGATCATTTTGGTGCTGCCATCCGACAGCTCGACCTGGATCTCGCCCCGGCCGATCACCGGAAACTGGTACTGGCTGATCTGGTAGCCCTGCGGCAGGTCGGCGTAGAAGTAGTTCTTGCGGTCGAAGCGCGACCACAGATTGACCTGCGCCTTCAGCCCGAGGCCGGTGCGCACGGCCTGCGCCACGCACTCGCCGTTGATCACCGGCAGCATGCCGGGGAAGCCGGCATCGACGAAGGACACCTGCGAGTTCGGCTCGGCGCCGAACTCGGTCGCGGCGCCGCTGAACAGCTTGGCTTCCGACATGACCTGGGCATGCACCTCCAGCCCGATCACCACTTCCCAGGCGCCGCTCGCGCCCTCGATCGTGTAGCTCATGCCGCGGCCCTCAGCGCCGGAAGGGCGGAAAAGCCGGCATTGCGCTCGATGGCGCGGCCGACGGCGAACACCGTTTCCTCATCGAAGCGGCGGCCGAGAATCTGCAGCCCGAGTGGCAGGCCCTTGGCATCCTGGCCGGCCGGAACGGACATGCCCGGCAGGCCCGCCAGATTGGCGGTGATGGTGAAGACGTCGTTCAGGTACATGGCCACAGGATCGTCCTGCTTCTCGTCACGGCCGAAGGCGGCGGTCGGTGTGGTGGGTGCGAGGATGGCGTCCACCTGATCCCAGGCGCGGTCGAAATCCTGGCGGATCAGCGCCCGCACCTGCTGCGCCTTGACGTAGTAGGCGTCGTAATAGCCGGCGCTGAGCACATAGGTGCCGATCAGGATGCGGCGCTTCACCTCCTCGCCGAATCCGGCGGCGCGGGTGCGCTCATACAGGTCCTTCAGGTCCTCGCCATCCTTCCGCAGGCCGAAGCGAACGCCATCGTAGCGCGCCAGGTTGGAGGAAGCCTCGGCCGGCGCCACGATGTAGTAGGTCGGCAGCGCGTAGCGCGTATGCGGCAGGCTGATCTCCGCCAGCGTGGCGCCTTCCGCCTGCAGCCAGGCCATGCCCTGCTCCCACAGCGCGGCGATCTCGGCCGGCAGGGCGTCCAGCCGGTATTCGCGTGGAATGCCGATGCGCAAGCCTTTGACGCCACGTTCGCAGGCGGCGGCGAAATCCGGCACCGCGAGGTCGGCGCTAGTGGAATCGCGGGGATCAAAGCCGGCCATGGAGTTCAGCAGAATGGCGCAGTCCTCGACCGTGCGCGCCACCGGTCCCGCCTGGTCCAGCGAGGAAGCGTAGGCGATGATGCCGAAGCGCGAGCAGCGGCCATAGGTCGGCTTGATGCCGGCCACGCCGCAGAAGGCCGCCGGCTGGCGGATTGAGCCGCCCGTATCCGTCGCCGTGGCACCCAGCGCCAGCCGCGCCGCCACCGCCGCCGCCGAGCCGCCGGAGGAGCCGCCTGGCACCAGCACGGTGTTCTCTTCGCCCTGCCGCTTCCAGGGATTCTCCACCGGCCCGAAGGCGGAAGAGGTGTTGGAGGACCCCATGGCGAACTCGTCCAGATTCGCCTTGCCCAGGAACACGGCGCCGTCGCGCAGCAGCTGGGACGTCACCGTGCTCTCATACGGCGGCACGAAATCGCCCAGGATCCTGCTGGCCGCCGTGGTGCGCGTGCCGGCCGTGCAGAACAGGTCCTTCACCGCCAGCGGCAGGCCGGTCAGCGGCCCGGCATCACCGCGCGCCAGCGCCGCGTCGGCGGCTCCGGCCTGCGCCAGCGCTTGGTCCGGCGTCACGGTGATGAAGGCGTTGAGCCGCGGGTTGAGCGCGGCGATCGCGTCCAGGTGGGCGCGCGTCAGCTCAACGGCGCTGAGCTCGCGCCGCGCGAGGGCGGCGCGGGCGCCAGCCAGGGTCAGGTCGGTGGCTGCGGTCATGCCGATCACTCCACCACCTTGGGCACGGCGAAGAAGGCACCGGCGCGGTCGGGGGCGTTGGCCAGCACGTCGTCCTGGATGCCGCCATCGGTGACGCGGTCCTCGCGCAGGCGCAGCGCCTCGGCGCCGCCACCGGCCACCGGCTCGACGCCCGTCGTATCAACGGCCTGCAACTGCTCGATCCAGCCCAGGATCCCGTTCAGTTCGGATTCGAGGCGTGGCAGGTCCCTCTCCTCGACCCTGAGGCGGGCCAGTGAGGCGACGCGCCGGACTGTGGCGGTGTCGAGCGACATTCTTTTTCTTCCGGAAGTGACAAGGTCGGGTTTGCGCGCAAACGGGGCCGGACCATAAACACCGCCATGCCCGTCATCAACCTGACCGAGCTTCGCGCCGCCCTGCCCCGAGGTCAAAGGCTGATCGGGCTCGACCCCGGCAGGAAAACCATCGGCATCGCGCTGACGGACGTGATGCTGATGCTGGCAAGTCCCTATCAGGGCCTGCCGCGCGGCAAGCTCGCGGCCAATGCCGCAACGGTCGCCGCCATCGCCCGCAAGGAAGGCGCCGGCGGCCTCGTGGTCGGCCTTCCGCTCGGGCTGGACGGCTCCTTCGGGCCGGCGGCACAGGCGGCCAAGGACTGGGCCATCGCCATGTCCGAAGCCACGGAACTGCCGGCGGCGCTGTGGGATGAACGGCTGTCCTCCTCGGCGGTGAACCGCATGCTGGTCGAGGAGGCCGACATGACCCGCGCCCGCCGCGCCAAGGTCGTGGATGCCGCGGCCGCGGCCTACATGCTGCAGGCGGCGCTGGATGCCACCGCGGGCTGAGCTATCGCCCTCTTCCGGCACCGGACGCACGCCGTTATGGTCCCCCACCTTCTAGCCGGACTGGTGCTCGATGCTGCCCTTCCCTCACCGGCACCTCCTCGCCCTGCAAGGTTTGGAGCCGCCTTACATCGCCGACCTCCTGGACCTCGCTGAGTCCTATGCCCTGCTGAATCGCAGCGGCAAGACGCAGCGTGACCTGCTCAAGGGCCGCACGCTGATCAACCTGTTCTTCGAGGACAGCACCCGGACCCGCACCTCCTTCGAGCTCGCGGGAAAGCGGCTGGGCGCCGACGTGATCAACATGTCGGTCTCCACCAGCAGCGTGAACAAGGGCGAAACGCTGCTCGACACCGCCTCCACCCTCAATGCCATGCATTGCGACCTGCTGGTGGTGCGGCATGCGCAATCCGGCGCGCCGGCCCTGCTGAGCCAGAAGGTGGATGCCGCCGTGATCAATGCCGGCGACGGCACGCATGAGCATCCGACCCAGGCGCTGCTCGACGCACTGACGATCCGCCGCCGTAAGGGGCAGCTGGAGAACCTGACCGTGGCCATCTGCGGCGACGTGCTGCACAGCCGCGTGGCACGTTCCAACATCCATCTGCTCTCGGCCATGAACTGCCGCGTACGGGTGGTCGGCCCGCCGACCCTGATCCCGGCCGAGGCCGGCCGCATGGGCGTCGAAGTGTTCCACGACATGAGGGCCGGTCTGCGCGATGCCGACGTGGTGATGATGCTGCGCCTGCAAAAGGAACGCATGGCGGGTGGCCTTGTGCCCTCCGCGCGTGAGTTCTTCCGCTTCTACGGCCTGGATGCCGCCAAGCTGGCGGTCGCCAAGCCGGATGCCATCGTGATGCATCCGGGCCCGATGAACCGCGGCGTGGAGATCGACAGCGCGGTTGCCGACGACACGGAGCGCAGCGTGATCGGCGAGCAGGTGGAGATGGGCGTCGCCGTCCGGATGGCCGTGCTCGACACGCTGGCCCGGAACCTGCGCCGGAGCGCCCGGCTGTGAGCCCCCCGATGACTGCCATGCCCGACACGCTGTTCATCAATGCGCGCCTGATCGACCCGGCCTCCGGGATGGATGCGCCTGCAAGCCTTCTGGTTCGGAATGGCACCATCGCCGAGCACGGCACCGGCCTCGGCGTTCCAGAGGGCGCGGAGGTGGTGGATTGCGCCGGCGCGGTGCTGGCGCCCGGCTTGGTGGACATGCGGGCGGCGCTCGGGGAGCCCGGCGCGGAATACCGTGAAACGATCGAATCGGCCGCCGCTGCCGCGGCCGCCGGCGGCATCACCACGCTGTGCGCCCTGCCGGACACGCAGCCCGTGCTGGACGATCCGGCCCTGGTTCAATTCGTGCTGCGCCGCGGAGAAGCCACCGGCAGCCTCACCATCCTGCCCTATGGCGCGGCCACCAAGGGCTGCCAGGGCAAGGAGATCGCCGAATTCGGCCTGCTGCGGGAAGCCGGTGCGGTGGCTTTCAGCGACGGCACCCACGCCATCGCCAGCGCCCGCACCATGCGGCTGGCCTTGTCCTACGCGCGGGCTTTCGGCAGCTTCATCGTCCAGCATCCGGAAGAGCCGGCCCTGGCTGCCGGCGGCGCTGCCACCGAGGGCGAGCTGGCGACCCGGCTCGGCCTGCCTGGGATCACCCCCGCCGCAGAAGCCATCATGGTGGCGCGCGACATCGCCCTGGTCCGCATCACCGGTGGCCACGTGCATTTCGCCCATGTCTCGACCGGCGCGGCGCTGGCGCTGATCCGCGCAGCCAAGCAGGAAGGGCTGGCGGTCAGCTGCGACACCGCGCCACCCTATTTCGATCTCAACGAGACGGCGATCGGTGATTTCCGCACCTATGCCAAGCTGTCGCCGCCCTTGCGGCGGGAGGAGGACCGCCAAGCCGTGGTGGCCGCGCTGGCGGACGGCACCATCGACGCCATCGCGTCCGACCACCAGCCCGCCGATCCGGATGACAAGCGCCTGCCCTTCGCCCTGGCCTCGGCCGGTGGCACTGGCCTCGCGACCCTGCTGGGGATCACCCTGGCGCGGGTGCATGGCGGCGACCTGACCATGCTGCAGGCGCTTGCCCTGCTGGCCTCCCGCCCGGCCGCCCTACTGGGGCTGGAGGCCGGGACGCTGGGCCGCGGAAAGGCGGCGGATCTGCTGCTCCTGGACCCGGAGCGGGCCTGGAAGGTCGAAGCCGGGCGCCTGCCGGGCAAGGCGCAGAACTCTCCTTTCGACGGCCGGGCCCTGGAAGGGCGGGTGATCGGCACCTGGAAAGCCGGGCGGCGCGTGTTCGGATGAGCCTGCTGCTCGCCGCCCTCCTCGGATACCTGTCGGGTTCCGTTCCTTATGGCCTGCTGCTGAGCCGGATGGCCGGCCTTGGTGATATCCGCACGATCGGCAGCGGCAACATCGGCGCCACCAACGTGTTGCGCACCGGCAACAAGAAGGTGGCGGCCGCGACCTTGCTGCTGGATGCGCTGAAAGGCGTTGTGCCGGTTCTGCTGTTCGGCGTGATCTGGGGGCGCGAGGCGGGTCTGGTGGCCGGGGTGGCCGCCATGCTGGGCCATGTGTTTCCGATCTGGCTCGGCTTCCGCGGCGGCAAGGGGGTGGCCACGGGTGCCGGCGTGCTGCTGGCGGCGTCCTGGTGGCTGGGGCTGACCTGCGCGCTGATCTGGCTGGTGATGGCCAAGGTGACGCGGATCTCCTCCGCCTCGGCCCTGACCGCCTGCGGCGCCGCTCCGCTGATCGCCTGGCTGGCCGGCGACAGCCAGCTGGCGGTGTTTGCCCTGGCGCTGGCGCTGCTGATCGCCCTGCGGCACCATGCCAATATCCGCCGCCTCCTGGCCGGCACGGAACCCCGGATCGGCCGGAAGACATGACGCCGGCCGAGGCTCTGGCCCGGCTGCGCCTTGTGCGGACCGATGGCATCGGTCCCGTCACGCTGCGGCGCCTGCTGGAGCGCTACGGCAGCGCCGAAGCGGCGCTCGACTCCCTGCCCGCCCTGTCGGCCCGCCGCAGCACGCCCTTCACGCCGCCCCCGTCCGCCGCCATCCGCCATGAGCTGGACCAGGTCGCCGAGATGGGCGGCTGCTTCCTGTTCTGGGGCGAGGAGGATTATCCTCCGCTGCTGGCCCTGCTGGACGATCCGCCGGCTGCCGTCGCAGTGGTGGGAGATGCGTCCCTGCTGCAGCGGATGCAGGTAGCCGTGGTGGGGGCGCGCAACGCGTCCAGCCTTGGGCGCCGTCTGGCCGGGGATCTGGCGGCTGACCTCGCGCAGAACAACGTGGTGGTGACCTCCGGGCTGGCCCGGGGCATCGACGGTGCGGCGCATCTCGGTGCGCTGCGGGCCGGGCCGACCATCGCGGTGATCCCGGGCGGGCTGGATCGCGCTTATCCGCCCGAGCACGCGGAGCTGCAATCGGTGATCGCCGAGGCAGGCGCGGTGGTGGCGGAGGCGCCGCTCGGCACCGCGCCCATCGCCCGCCACTTCCCCCGCCGCAACCGCATCATTGCCGGGCTCAGCCTCGGCGTGGTGGTGATCGAGGCCGCGCACCAATCGGGCACGCTGATGACCGCCCGGCTGGCCCTGGAGGCTGGGCGGGAGGTCTACGCCGTGCCGGGCAGTCCCCTCGATCCGCGCTGCTCCGGCTCCAATGATCTGATCCGCCAGGGTGCCCACCTGACCGAACGCGTCGCGGACGTGCTGGACCACCTGCCGGCCGCACCCGGCGAAGCCAGGCCCTTCGCCCGACAGCCGGTGCGTTCCGTGGAGCCCGCAACCGCACCTGGAGTGACGGACGGAGACGCCGCCCACATCCTCGATCTGATCGGCGCATCGCCCGTCACGGTTGACGAGGTGATGCGACACTGCCACCTCTCTGCCGCTGCGGTGCAGGTTATTCTGCTGGACCTGGAACTCGAGGGGCGGATAGAGACGCTGCCCGGCAACCGCGTGATCCGCAGCGGCTTGCGATAAGTTCCCGCCCAGCGCCCCTGCTGCCGGCGGTCAGGAGAGAGCGCTCGATACCCGCCATGACCGACGTCGTCGTCGTCGAATCGCCGGCCAAGGCGAAGACCATCAACAAGTACCTCGGCGAGGACTTCACCGTTCTTGCCAGCTTCGGCCATGTCCGGGACCTGCCGGCCAAGGATGGCAGCGTCCGTCCGGACGAGGATTTCGCCATGGACTGGTCCTCCGAGGATCGGGGCGAGAAGCAGGTGGCCGCCATCGCCAAGGCGGTGAAGGGCGCGCGCAACCTGTACCTGGCCACCGACCCGGACCGCGAAGGCGAGGCGATCTCCTGGCACGTCCAGGAGATGCTGCGGCAGAAGGGGGCGCTGAAGGGCGTCCAGGTCCACCGCATCACCTTTAACGAGATCACCAAGCGGGCGGTGCAGCATGCGCTGGCGCATCCGCGCGATCTCGACACGCCGCTGATCGAGGCCTATCTGGCCCGCCGGGCGCTGGACTACCTGGTGGGGTTCACCCTGTCCCCGGTGCTGTGGCGCAAGCTGCCTGGCAGCCGTTCCGCCGGCCGTGTCCAGTCGGTGGCCCTGCGGTTGATCTGCGAGCGCGAGGCCGAGGTCGAGGCCTTCCGGCCGCGTGAATACTGGACGGTGGAAGGCCGCTTCCTGACGCTCGACCGGGCACCCTTCACGGCCCGGCTGACGCATCTCGACGGCAAGCGCCTGGACCAGTTCGACTTGCCGAACGAGGCCGGCGCGCTCCGGGCCAAGGCCGCGGTGGAAGCCGGCGAGTTCAGCATCAGCTCCATCGAGCGCAAGCGGGTCCGACGCAACCCGCCGCCACCCTTCACCACCTCGACCCTGCAGCAGGAAAGCTCCCGCAAGCTCGGTTTCGGCGCGCAGCAGACCATGCGGCTGGCGCAGCAGCTGTATGAGGGCGTCGACATCCGCGGCGAGACCGTGGGCCTCATCACCTATATGCGGACCGATGGCGTGCAGATGGCGCGGGAGGCCATCGGTGCCATCCGTGACCATGTGAAAGGCGCCTTCGGCGCCGACTACCTGCCGGCGGCGCCGCGCGAATATTCCTCCAAGGCCAAGAACGCCCAGGAGGCGCACGAGGCGGTGCGGCCGACCGATGTGACCCGGACGCCGGAGGACGTGGCGCGCTACCTGTCGCCGGAGCAGCGGCGCCTCTACGAGCTGGTCTGGAAGCGGGCCGTGGCCAGCCAGATGCAGTCGGCCGAGCTGGACCAGACGGCGGTGGAATTGTCGGAGCCTTCCGGCAAGACGCGGCTGCGGGCCACCGGCAGCATCATCGCCTTCGACGGCTTCCTGAAGCTGTACCGGGAGGATGTGGATGATGCCGCCGGCACGGACGACGAGGATTCGCGCGTCCTGCCGCCGATGCGCGAACAGGATCCCGCCAGGCTGAGCGCGGCCCAGGCCGACCAGCACTTCACCCAGCCGCCGCCCCGTTACTCGGAGGCGTCCCTGGTGAAGAAGATGGAGGAACTCGGCATCGGCCGGCCCTCCACCTATGCCTCAATCCTGCAGACGCTGCAGGACCGCGATTACGTGAAGCTGGAGAAGCGGCGCTTCACGCCCGAGGACCGGGGCCGGCTGGTCACCGCCTTTCTGGTCAATTTCTTCGAGCGCTACGTCGACACCGGCTTCACGGCATCGCTGGAAGAGCAGCTCGACGATATTTCGGGTGGGCGTGCCGATTGGCGGGCGGTGATGCATGCCTTCTGGAACGAGTTCAACACTGCGGTCGCCGCCACCAAGGACCTGACCATCAGCGCCGTGATCGACGCGCTGGACGAGGAACTTGGTCCGCATTTCTTTCCCCAGGCCACCGAGGGTGGGGACCCGCGCGCCTGCCCGGCCTGCGGCACGGGCCGGCTCGGGCTGCGCCTCGGCCGCAACGGTGCGTTCATCGGCTGCTCCAATTATCCGGAATGCCGCCATACCCGGCCCTTGTCCATGGCAGGCGAAGGCGAAGGCGAGGCTGCCCTGGCGGGGGGCATCAAGGAGCTGGGTCCCGATCCGGTCAGCGGCGCGCCCATCACGCTGCGTCGCGGACCCTACGGTCTCTACGTCCAGCTCGGCGAAGGTGGAACGGACGCCAAGGGAAAGGCCATCAAGCCGAAGCGGGCCAGCCTGGCCCGCGGCATGGACCCGGATTCCCTGACCCTCGAACGTGCCGTCGCGCTGCTGGCCCTGCCGCGGGTGGTCGGGCTGCATCCCGAAACGGGCGACGAGATCACGGCGGCCATCGGACGGTTCGGCCCTTATGTGAAAATGGGCAGCATCTTCAAATCGCTGGATCGCGACGATGATGTGTTGTCCATCGGCATCAACCGCGCCGTGGCGCTGCTGGCCGATGCCAAGGCCAAGGTCCGCTCCCTCGGCCCGCATCCCAAGGATAGCGAGCCAGTCGAGATCAAGCGCGGGCGCTTCGGACCCTATGCACAGCATGCCGGCATGGTGGCCAACCTGCCCCGAGGCACGCAGATGGAAGACGTGACGCTGGAGCAGGCCGTCCTGCTGCTGGCGGAGAAGGGCAAGAAGCTGGCCCCGGCCGGGGCGAAGAAGGGTGCCAAGAAGCCGGCTGCCCGCAAGGCGAAGGCCACAGAGCCCGCAGCCAGCGCCGCCACGGCCGCGGCCAAGCCGCCGGCGCGAAAGCCGGCCGCGAAAGCCAAGCCCAAGGCCACCGGAAGCCGGGCTCGTTCTGCCAAGGCCAAGGTGGGAGCTTGATTCATCGTGCGGCGACACTTGCAGTGTCGCGGCGCAGCCTTGTTGAACGATGAGCCGGAATCTGAGCCAGGCTGCGCCATTTCAGGCGTGACAGAACGGCACGGCTTCGCCACCCTGCTCGCAGATGTGGCGAATGATCGCGTACACTGATCTACCTTTCCGGATGTTTCATGGCGGCCCAGCGATGCCAGGCAGGGATTTGGATCCGGTTCAGGCCGCGCATCGTTCGCCAGGAAGCTGCATCGGAGTCTCCGCGATGCGAGGCCGTCCGATCTATCCGTGGCCCCGCTGACACAGGAATGAGCATCCGGCGCCGAGGCTGGCAGGGATCAAGAGGCCGGTTGTTGAGGAACACTGCCGCCGCGATCCTGTGCGGCATTCTTCTGGCGCCGCCCGTGATCGCGCAGGAGATGCGCCGCGCGGCGCCGCAGCGGGATCACTTCTATCCTCAGGATGTCCGCGACGTTCTGCGAACGGCTTATTCCGGCATGCTTGAGCGACAGCTGGACATCGCCAGCCCCGCCGAGCTGCTGCTCTGGGCTCTCCGGGGCCTGACGGCCCTGGACACTGCATTCACCATCCAGGTGGTTGGCGGAACCTTGCAGCTGGGACGCGGCAGCGTGGTGCTGCTCAGCCGCTCCCTTTCCGATCTGCCGGCCGCCGCGTCGGCGCAGCAGGACAATTTGACAATAGCGGACCTGATCGCCCGCTCCCTGGTCGAGTTCTATGTCGCCGCCTGGAACAGCTCCGCCGCCATTCAGGCCGGCGGCGCGGAGCGCCTGCTGCAATCCGGCTTCGAAGAGGTCTTCAACCATCTCGACCCCTACAGCCGCTACGTCCCCTCAGCGGAAGCGCAGCAATTGCGGCATCGGCGCAGCGGACAAACTCCTCTGGGTTTCAGAATGGCTGCCGGTGCCCGCAACACCATCGTCGTGGTATCGGTGTTCCCTGGCGGACCTGCCCAGCAGGCTGGGCTGCGAGAAGGCGACTCCGTTCTGGCGATCGACGGGCAAGCCGTCACCGCGGCGCGTATCGCCCTGGCCGCGGAATTGCTGGAAGGCTCCACCGAAGGAAACATCAAGCTGACAGTGCGGCGTGCCGGCCGTCGCCTCACCCTGTCCCTGTCCCGGCCCAATCAGCGGGGCTCTTCCCTCCTGGCCGAGCTGCACGAGAACATCCTCTGGCTCCGGCTGACGGTGTTCTCCACCGATACCGGCCTGAAGGTGGCGGAGGCGCTGGATCGCGCCTTCTCGGCAGGCGTACCGCCCACGGGAATCGTGCTGGACCTGCGCGGCAATCGCGGCGGACTTCTGCAACAGGCCATGAGCGTCTCCGATGCCTTCCTCAGTCGAGGCGTGATCGCACAGAGCCAGGGCCGCCATCCCGGCGCTCAGCGCATCTGGCACGCTGCAGGCGGCGACCTGGCGCGCGGCAGACCGGTGGTGGCGCTGGTGGATGGGCGAACGGCATCGGCTGCGGAGATCGTGGTCGCTGCGCTGTCCGATCAGGGCCGGGCCGTGGTGGTCGGCAGTTCCAGCCTGGGCAAGGGATTGATCCAGATCGTCCTGCCACTGCCCAATGATGCGGAGATGCTGATCTCCTGGGCGCGCGTGCTGGCGCCGCGCGGCTGGCCGGTGCAGGGCCTCGGCGTGCTTCCCGCGCTTTGTACCAGCCTCGGGCAGGAAACCCTGCAGAGGGATCTGCAGCAGATCGGCCAGGGCGTCGCACCCATGGCGGGTGCATTGGCGCGGTTGCGGAGCCTTCGCACGCCGGTACCCGCCAGCGAAGTCTTGGCACTGCGCGGAACCTGCCCCCCCGCGGAGGGACGCGAGCAGGATCTGGTGGTGGCGCGTTTCCTGCTCGATCATCCGGCGGCTTACGACGCGTTGCTGGCCCGCTGAACGGCCCGCCGGTACAGGTTTGCCTTGACTGAACGACTCATTCCATTAGTTTGCGGCCTCTCGCGTCGCACCCAGGTGCGCGGCTCAGGGCCGCCTTGCTTGCGGTGCCACCCAGGCGCCCACGGAAGAAGATCATGGCCAAGTCGAACACCATCTTGATCAAGCTCGTCAGCACCGCTGATACCGGGTATTTCTATGTGACCAAGAAGAATACCCGTAACACCACCGGCAAGCTGGAAATGCGCAAGTACGATCCGGTTGCGCGGAAGCACGTCGCTTTCCGCGAATCCAAGATCAAGTAAGCCGCGGCTTCAGACGCTGCCGTGATGACGCCGTGCCCGCCGGGCGCGGCGTTTTTTTATGGTTCCTGCCGCTCAGGCGGCACCGATGCTGCGTGGCCTCCGGTCAAGTTCATCCGCCATTTCGACTCTGTTGCGCCCGGCCGCCTTGGCCCGGTAGAGAGCGCCGTCCGCTGCCCGCGTTAGGCTGGACAGTGTTTCTCCAGGCTGCGCCAGCGCCACCCCGATGCTGACGCTGATGTGCAGCATGTCGCCATGTCCGGTGGCAATCACCTCGCGTTCCACGATTTGCCGCAGGCGTTCGGCCGCCTGCAGGGCTTCCTCCTGCGAAACATCGGCCATCGCGACCACGAATTCCTCGCCGCCGAATCGCGCCACCACGTCCACGGCCCGCATGTCCTGCCGGATGCGGCTGGCGACTTCCCGGAGCACCACGTCGCCCACGGTATGGCCATAGGTGTCGTTGACCGCTTTGAAGCGGTCCACATCCATCAGCAGCATCGCCGGGCGGCCGCTGCGAAGAAGTCCTTCGAGATGCCGGGTGATGTAGCGCCGGTTGCGCAGGCCGGTCAGGCTGTCGGTGACCGCCAGTTCCAGCGAGCGGTCCAGTTCCAGCCGGAGATGTTCCTGGTAGCGCTTGCGGCGGATCTGGTTCCGCAGCCGCGCTCGCAGTTCATTCGGGTCCACCGGCCGCAGCACATGGTCATTGGCTCCCAGATCGAAGCCTCTCAGCACCAGGGACCGCTGATCGAGGTCGGCGATCAGCAGAACCGGGATGTCACGGGTCAGGTCATGCGCCCGCAGCCGCGACGCCAGCCGCAGCCCTTCCCCGCCATCGAGCGACAGGCTCAGCAGCGCCACGTCGTGATGCCCCTGAGATAGCCAGTGCCATGCCTCGGACGCCGTTTGCGCCAGGTGCAGCTCGACACCCTCCTGCCGCATCAGCGCGGTGATCAGCTCGGCCTCGTTCACATCCTCGGTGGCCAGCAGAACAGCGGCGCCGGCGACGCCTTCCGCCGGCGCGGGATCCGGCTCGAAGCCGAGGTCCAGGGCAGTCGCCGCGCGGAGGCGGAAGGCATCCATGACCTGCTTGGTGCGCAGCAGCGCCCGCAGCCGGGCGAACAGCGTCGGGTGATCCACCGGCTTCGACAAGAAATCATCGGCCCCGGCCTCGAGACCCCGGACCCGCTCCACCGGATCCACCAGGGCGGTGATCATGACCACCGGGATGTGGGCCGTCGCCGGGTTCGCCTTCAGCCGGCGGCTGACCTCGTAGCCATCCATGCCTGGCATCATGACATCCAGCAGGATGACGTCCGGCAGCCATTCCTCCGCACGCACCAGGGCTTCCTGCCCGGAGGAGGCCAGCGCGACATCATAGTATTCGGCATTCAGCCGTGCCTCCAGCAGGCGCAGATTCGCCGCGATGTCGTCGACCACCAGGATACGCGCGCTCATGCCATATGGGTCTTTCGCAAGCAGAAAACTTGATCAAGGCCTCTGTACAACCCAGGATAGTCCGAGATTGCTGTTCCCACTAAGACCAAATTGTAAGGCAAGGAGCCCGGCAGGGTGCCGCCGTCCGGTTCAGGAGAGATCGGCGACGACACCCGAGAGCAGCAGGCTGACGATCAGGTCCAGCATCACGAAAGCCGCCGCCTGTAGGCCGTCCACTTCCAGCGCTGCACGCGCGGCGAACCATTGCAGCCACAGCACGTAGCCGATCACCACGAGGCTGCTGCCTTCCAGGATCCAGGCCGGCGGCTGCAGCAATCCGACCACCAGCAGCCCCACCATCAGCACGTACTGGGCCAGATTGGTCCAGTTCCAGACGCTGATGAGTCGGGGCCAGAGAGTTTGCCGGTTCACCACGCGGCACAGCACGAGGGAGGCGAGCGCATAGGCCGGCCAGGAGGCGATGAAGCCGAAGATCTCGGCTGTGAGAAACCGCCCCGTCACGGCCTCCGCCGGCTGGGCCAGCAGCCGGGCCAGCAGGAACAGGGGCGCGCAGACAGCCACGACCCAGAAGGACTGGCGCGCGGCTTCCAGGGTTGCCGCGTGGAAGCGTACGCCGTCCTTTCGCCCGCGCAGCAGAAACAAGAGGCCGACGAACCCGCTGAGCAGGCCCTGGGTGCTTCCCTGCCCGCTCAGGAAACCGGCTCCCCAGGCAGCAGCGCTCCAATGACGCGGGCATAGAGAGCCGCCAATTGCCGCAGCTCCGCAACCGGCGTCGCCTCGTTCACCTTGTGCATGCTGGCTCCCACTGCCCCCAGTTCCGCGACCGGGCAGATCCGTGTGATGAACCGCGCATCCGAGGTGCCGCCGCCCGTATCGAGCGCAGGCTTCACCCCCGTGGCATCCAGCGTCGCCTGCACCAGCGCGTCCACGAACGGCCCGGGCGTGGTCAGGAAGGATTCGCCGGAACAGCGGGTTTCCAGATCAAACCGGGCTTCCTCCGCCTCCAGGGCCTGCCGCAACCGGGCGTCCAGCGAGGCCGAGGAATGCAGGTCGTTGAAGCGGATGTTCAGGCGCGCCTCGGCCGAGGCCGGAATCACGTTGGTGGCCGGATTGCCAACATCGAAGCTGGTGACCTGGAGCGTCGAAGGCTCGAACCACCGGCTGCCGGTGTCGAGTGGCTGTTCGGTCAAGCGTGCCAGCACCCGGACGAGCCGATGCACCGGATTGTCGGCGCGTTGTGGATAGGCACTGTGCCCCTGGGTGCCATGCACCCGGATCACCGCGTTCAGGCTGCCGCGCCGGCCGATCTTGATGGTGTCGCCGAGCACCGCCCTGCTGGTCGGCTCGCCCACCACGCACATGTCGGGACGGTGGCCATTCTGCTCCATCCAGTGCAGCACGCGGATCGTTCCGTCCTGGGCAGGTCCCTCCTCGTCGCCGGTGATCAGCAGCGAGAGGCTGCCCGGCAGGTCGCGCGGAAGGCCGGCGATCGCGGCAATCCACGCGGCGATGCCGCCCTTCATGTCCGTGGCCCCACGCCCCATGACGGAGCCGTCGCGGATCTCCGCAGAGAACGGGTCCACCATCCAGTCCGCGGGATCGCCGGGCGGCACCACATCGGTATGGCCGGCGAAGCACAGATGCGGTGGCAGGCTGCCGCGGCGAGCGAACAGGTTCTGCACCTCGCCGAAGCGCAGGCGTGTGCAGGTGAAGCCCAGCGGCACCAGTGCCGCTTCCAGCACCGCAAGGGCACCGTCATCCGCCGGCGTCACGCTGCGGCACCGGATGAGCGCCTGCAGCAGCGGCACTGGATCCAGCACCGGATCAGTCCCGCAACAGCTCGTTGATCGAGGTCTTCTCCCGTGTGCGGGCGTCCACGCGCTTCACGATCACCGCGCAATACAGGCTGGGGCCTGGCGTTCCATCCGGCAGGGACTTCCCCGGGAGGCTTCCCGGCACCACCACCGAGAAGGGCGGCACGTGGCCGATGAAGATCTCCCCACTGGACCGGTCGATGATCTTGGTCGAAGCCCCAAGGAACACGCCCATGGACAGCACGCTGCCCTCGCCCACGATGACGCCTTCCGCCACCTCGGAGCGCGCGCCGATGAAGCAATTGTCGCCGATCACCACCGGATTGGCCTGCAGCGGCTCGAGAACGCCGCCGATGCCGGCGCCGCCCGAGATGTGGCAGTTCCTGCCGATCTGCGCGCAGGACCCAATGGTGGCCCAGGTATCCACCATGGTGTTGCTGTCGACATAGGCGCCCAGATTCACGAAGGATGGCATCAGCACCACGCCCGGCGCGATATAGGCGGAACGGCGCACCACGGCGCCCGGCACCGCGCGGAAGCCAGCTTCCTTGAAGCGATTCTCGCCCCAGTCGGCGAACTTGAGGGGCACCTTGTCATAGGCGCCGAACCCGGTCGGGATCACGGCGGAGTCATCCAGCCGGAACGACAGCAGCACGGCCTGCTTCAGCCATTGATTGACCTTCCAGCCACCCTGCCCGTCCGGCTCCGCCACCCGCGCCTGTCCGCTGTCGAGAAGCTCCAGCGCCGCCTCGACGGCCTCACGCTCGGCACCGCTGGTGGCGGGCGAGATCTCGGTGCGTCGGGCCCAAAGCCCCTCGATGGTGGCGGCGAGTTCCATGGCGGCAGCTCCGGCGCAGATCAACAATGCTCGCCTGCGGTATCAGAGCCAGGGCCGGAACTGTCAACGGTCGGGTGTCAGGGGCGGATCAGGGTGCCTGCGCCCCCATTGGTGAACAGCTCGATCAGCACCGCATGCGGCACACGGCCATCGACGATAACGGCGCCCTTGACGCCCCGCTCGATGGCATAGATGCAGGTCTCGATCTTCGGGATCATGCCGCCGGAGATCCAGCCGGCCTCGATGCCGCTCCTGGCATCGGCCACTGTCATCTCCGGGATCAGCACCTTGTCCGGGCCCAAAACGCCCGGCACATCGGTCAGCATCAGCAGGCGGGATGCATTCAGCGCGCCCGCGATGGCTCCGGCCGCCGTGTCCGCGTTGATGTTGTAGGTCTGCCCGTCGGCCGAGGCACCGACGGGAGCGACCACCGGCACGATGTCCGCCGCGATCAGCAGTTCCAGCACCCGCGGATCCACATGTTCGGGCTCGCCCACGAAGCCGAGATCCAGGACCTTCTCGACGTTGTCGTCCGGGTCGCGATAGGTGCGCTCCAGCTTGCGGGCACGGATCAGGCCACCATCCTTGCCGGAGATGCCGACGGCGATCGCCCCTGCGCGGGTGATGCAGCCGGCCACCTGTTTGTTGACGGTGCCGGACAGCACCATCTCCACCACATCCACCATCTGCGAATCGGTCACCCGGAGGCCGTTCACGAAGGTGGACTGGACGTTGAGGCGCTTCAGCATTGCACTGATCTGCGGGCCGCCGCCATGAACCACGACCGGCTGGACGCCCATCTGCTCCAGCAAGGCGATGTCGCGGCCGAAGCGTAGCGCCGTGTCTTCCTCGCCCATGGCATGGCCGCCATACTTCACCACGACGATCTGCTCGTCATAGCGCTTCAGGAACGGAAGCGCCGCGGCAAGGATTTCCATCTGATCGCGTGCGCTGTCGGCCATCCCGCCCTCTTTCCGCAAGAAATCGCAGTCCGGCGCGTCTACGGGCCTCTTTCCCGGGGGTCAAGAGCGCCGCCGAATGCCTTCCCGACCGCTCGGCTAACCTGGGATCGCGAGGGCCGCCATCTCGGCCCGCAGTTCCGGCAATCCGAGGCCGGTCTCGCTGCTGGTGGTGATCACCAGGGGATGGGCCGAGGTATGCTGTTTCACCAATTCCGCGGCCTCGTCCTGACGCTGGCGCAGCCAGGCCGCCTTGGTGTCATCGGCCTTGGTGAGCACGATCTGGAAGATCACCGCCGCCTCGGTCAGCAGCTTCATGGCTGCCCGATCACCCGCCTTGGTTTCGATCCGCGCATCCAACAGCAGGATTACCCGGCGCAAGGTGGGGCGGCCACGCAGAAAGTCGAACATCAACCCTTGCCAATCCTCCTTCACGCTCTTGGAGGCCTGGGCATAGCCATAACCCGGCATGTCCACGAGGGTGAGCCGCCCGCCTAGATCGAAGAAGTTGAGCTGCTTGGTCCGTCCCGGCGTGTTCGACACACGGGCGAGGCCGTGATGGCCCGTCACAGCGTTGATCAGCGAGGATTTGCCGACGTTGGAGCGGCCGCAGAACGCGACCTCCGGATGGTTGGTCGGCGGCAATTGATCCAGGCGCTGCGCAGCGAAGAAGAAGTTGCAGGGCTGACAGAAAAGCAGCCGGCCCTGTTCGATCAGGGCCTCCCGCTCCTCCGCATCGCGCGCATCCAGCAGGCCGCGGTTCACCCCTTGGCCTTTACGACGGTCTTGCCAAGCGTCTTCTCCTGCCGCCGGGCCTCGCGCTCATGGCGCATGATGTACCATTGCTGCAGGATCGACAGCAGGTTGTTCCAGGACCAGTAGATCACCAGGCCCGCCGGGAAGCTCGCCAGCATGAAGGTGAAGATCAGCGGCATGAATTGGAAGATCTTCGCCTGCACCGGGTCCGGCGGGGCCGGGTTGAGCTTCTGCTGCAGGAACATGGTGACGCCCATGATGATCGCCCAGACCGGCATGTGCAGCATCTGCGGCGGATCCCACGGGATCAGTCCGAACAAGGTGAAAAGGTTGGTCGGATCCGGCGCCGACAGGTCGCGTATCCAGCCGAAGAACGGGGCGTGCCGCATCTCGATGGTGACGAACAGCACCTTGTAGAGGGCGAAGAACACAGGGATCTGGATCAGGATCGGCAGGCAGCCGGAGGCCGGGTTGATCTTCTCCGTCCGGTACAGCGCCATCATCTCACTCTGCGCCTTCGCCGGATCATCCTTATAGCGCTCGCGGACCTCCTGCATCTTCGGCGCCATGGACTTCATGCGCGCCATCGACTTGTAGGCCTTGTTGGCGAGCGGGAAGAACAGCGCCTTCAGGACCACCGTGAACAGCAGGATGGCGACGCCGAAATTGCCGAACAGCTTGAACAGGAAATCCAGGGCGTAGAAGAACGGCTTGGTCAGGAAGTAGAACCAGCCGAAGTCGATGGCCTTGTCGAAGTCGGTGATGCCGAGATTGGACTGGTAAGCGTCCAGCAGGTGCACTTCCTTGGCGCCGGCGAACAGCCGCGTGGCCAGGCTGGAGGTCTCGCCTGCGGCAACCGCCATGGGCGCCGGGGTCGCGAAATCGACCTGCCAGCGGTCCTCGCCATTCTCGGTGGTGTGGCGCCAGCTCGACTTCAGCGGCTGCGCAGCGTCGACCGGAGCAATTGCGGCCAGCCAGTACTTGTCGGTGAAGCCGGCCCAGCCACCGCGAGTCTCCTGCTCCAGCGACAGGCCGCCACGGGCTTCGCCATCACTCTTGGCAGTCTTGTAGGTCTGCTCGTTCAAGCGGCCGTTCAGCACGCCCACGAAGCCTTCGTGCAGGATGTAATATCCTTCGACCTGCGGCGTGCGCTCGCGCCGGATCCGTGTCCAGGGCAACAGCTGCACCGGTTCGCTGCCATTGTTGATGACGCGCTGCTCGGCCTGGAACATGAAGTTCCGGTCCAGCGTCAGCACGATCTGGAAGGTCTGACCCTGGCCATTGTCCCAGGACAGCGTCACCGGCTGATCCGGCGCGAGCGGGCCTCCACTGGCCGTCCAGTCCGTCTGGCTGTCCGGAACACGCGTGCGGCCATCCGCGGCCGACCAGCCCCACTGCGCAAAGTAAGGTTGAGCTTCCTCACGCGGGGCGAACATCCGCACCTGCGCCGAACCCGGCGCGGTGGTTTCGCGGTAATCCTTCAGGATAAGGTCGTCGAGCCGGGCGCCGCGCAGCAGGAGGCTGCCGGCCAGGCGCGGGCTGTCGATCCGCAGGCGCTCCGGCGGCGGCCTGTTGGCAGCGGCAGCGGCCGCCGAGTCGGAGGTCGCCGGGGCGGTCGGCGACAGCGGCGATGCCGGGGTCGGCGCCTGCCGCGTCACGGCCGCCGGCGATGGATCGGCCGGAGGCGTCGTTTCGCGCTTCCACAGGTCGAAGGCCAGCAGGATGCCGATCGAAATTGCGATTGCCGCGAAAAGTCGCTTCTGGTCCATCGTTACGTGCCGTCAGGCCCTGTTCTGCCCCGCACGGTCCGATCCAGGCCCGGCGGGAGGCGCCTGTCGTGGCGCCGCGGATGGTGCTTCCGGTCCAGCCTCCGGCACGGGGTCATACCCGCCGGGATGCCAGGGATGGCAGCGAAGGATGCGTCGTGTGGCGAGCCAGGTTCCCCTGGCGGCACCATGCTTCTTCAGCGCCTCAATGGCATAGGCGCTGCAATGCGGATGAAACCGGCAATGGCTGCCGATCACGCCACGCAGGGTCAATTGATAGGTCCGGACGCCGCCGATCAGCAACCAGGCAACGGCCCCCGCGGGGCCGCTGCCACGCCGCGTCATGGCTGGGCGACGCCGGCCTGCCGCAACGCGCCCCGCAGATCACCCATCAGCTGCTGAAACGGCCGCGAACGGGTTGCGTCGCGGCCCACCAGCACGAGATCCCAACCCACAAGGCCGCGATCGGCCAGCAGCAGCCGCGCCGCTTCGCGCAGCCGGCGTTTCGCACGGTTGCGGACCACGGCGTTGCCGAGCTTCTTGGTGGCGGTGAAGCCGACGCGCAACGGCTCCCCGGTTCCGGGCAGCGCCTGCAAAAGAACGCCCGGCCGCGCCACCCTGGCGCCCTTGCCAGCGACGCGAAGGAACTCGCGGCGCTTCTTCAGGCGGGATGGCGAGGGCACGGGCGTCCTCCTCCGGGCTTTAGCCTCAGGCGGAAAGCTTCTTGCGGCCCTTGGAGCGGCGATTGGCCAGCACGTTGCGGCCGCCCACCGTCGCCATGCGAGTGCGGAATCCGTGCCGGCGCTTCCGGACGAGCTTGGAGGGCTGATAGGTACGCTTCACGACGAGCTACTCCGTATGATCTTCGTCTGCAGCACAGCCCCGGATCCCGGAGCCCTGCATGAATCGGGCCGGCCCCCCTTGGGGAGGCCGGTGAAGGTGGCGACGTATAGGAACCCGCCTCCCATTCCGTCAACCGTTCTTGGTTCGCGGCGTTGCCATCACCAGCGTTCAAGCCATTGATGTCTGGGGCGCAGCGCTTCACCTCCCCCTTTCACCGTCCGGCGCTTCGTGGCAACGCGGTGGCCTCGCCGGCGCCGCCTGCCGCATCACCGTGGACGCAAGGAGACCCGCCATGCCGAATCATGACCTCGCCGTGATCGGGGGAGGCCCAGCCGGCATCGGCGTCGCGGTGCAGGCGGCCGCCCGGGGCCTGTCCGTCGCCTTGTTCGAACGCGGACGGCTCGGCGGCACCGCCTATCTCGCCGAAACCGTTCCGTTGCAGGTTCTGGCAAGACTGGCGCGCAAGGTGGCGCTGGCGAGGGATGACGATGACGCGATGCGATGCCAGGACCCGGTGGTGAACTGGCCAGCGGTGCGGCGCCGGGTCGAAGCGGCTCAGGATGCCATCGCCGAGAGTTGCGGCGGCGCCCGCCTGGCGTCGCGCGGCATCACGGTGGTTCAGGGCAGTGCCTATTTCACCGGCACCGACCGCATCGAGGCCGGCGGGCAGTTGCACAGCTTTGGAAAGGCGGTCATCGCGACCGGCCGGGCGCATGTGATTCCGGATATTCCTGGGCTTGCCAGCTGTTCCTGGCTGACGCCCGACCGCCTTCTGGCCCTGCCCGACCGGCCGGAGCATCTGTTGATCCTGGGCGGCGGCACCATGGCGGCCGAGTTGGCGCAATGCTTCGCGCGGCTCGGCTCCCGCGTCACCCTGGTGACCGAGCGCCCCAACATCCTGGAGCGGCTGGAGCCCGAGGCGCGTCTGGCAATCCGCGAGAGCCTCCGGGCCGATGGCGTTGAATTCAGCGAAAATACCGGGGTGGTCAGAGTCGCCGATGACAAGGGGGCGGTGGAACTGCGGACATCCACCGGCGCCGCGCTTCGCGGCACTCATCTGGTTCTCGCGCAGGGGCGGCATCCCGACCTGCAATCTCTGGATCTGCCGGCCGCGCAGCTGACCGCCGCCGAAGCCATCCCGGCTCCCACCGATACCGTCAAAGCCACCAGCAATGGGCGGATCTGGGTCCTCGGTCCCCTCTGGCAACCGGAGGACACCGAGGCTGCCCCCTGGCTGGTGCAGCCAGTGCAGGCGGCGATGCAACGCGTCACCGCCTCCATCATCGGCCATGGCTCGGCGTCCGCACGCCTCCGGGTCCAGGTGGTGAGAACCGATCCGGGGCTGGTGCAGCTCGGCCTCACCGAGGCGGAGGCCCGCGAAGCAGGCCATCGGGTCACGGTGATGCGCCTGTCGGTGCCCGAAGGCTCGGCCGATTACCCATTGTCTTTGAAACTCATCCACGAGGGCGAAACGCAGCTTCTCGGCCTCACGCTGCTGCGCCAGGACGCCCCGAAGGATCTGCCGGCGCTGCGAAGCCTCCAGTTCCGGGGTACCGTGTCCATCGCACAACTGCGCTCGGCGCTGGATCTGTCCCCGTTATTGGACCCGTGCGCCTCGTGAGGGCACTCTGACCTTCCAGGGGCCGGCAGCGACCGGCCGGGCATCCGCCAGCCATTCAAACTGAGGATCGGATTATGGAGCAGACCCTGTCAGGCCGCACGGCCCTGATCACCGGATCAACCAGCGGCATCGGACTGGGCATTGCCCGAATGCTGGCCGCTGCCGGCGCGCGCATCATGTTGAACGGCTTCGGCTCCGCGGATGACATCGCGGCTGCCAAGCGGGACGTGGCGAAGGCCGGCAATGCGCCCGAGCCGCATCACTCCGCGGCGGATCTTTCGGACCCCGCCCAGATCCGCGCCATGTGCGCCGAGGCGGAGCAGCACCTGGGACAGGTCGACATCCTGGTGAACAATGCCGGCATCCAGTTCACCAGCCCGATCGTCGACTTCCCGGACGAGAAGTGGAACGCGATCATCGCGCTCAACCTGTCCGCCAACTTCCACACCACCAAGGCCCTGTTGCCGGGCATGACGACGCGGAACTGGGGACGCATCGTCAACATCGCTTCCATCCATGGCATCGTCGCCTCCCCGGAAAAGGTGGCCTATGTCGCCGCGAAGCATGGCGTCATCGGCATGACCCGCACCGTGGCGCTGGAGCTCGCCCAGGGGCAGGTCACCTGCAACGCGATCTGTCCCGGCTTCGTGCGCACGCCCCTGGCGGAAAAGCAGGTGACCGCCCTCGCCGCCAGGCACAACATCACCGAGGAAGCGGCGCTGAAGGACTTCCTTCTCGTCAAGCAGCCCAGCAAGCGCTGGGTTGAGGTCGAGGAGGTGGCGCGCATGGCCCTCTACCTGTGCGGCCCGGATAGTGGCAGCGTCAACGGAGCCGCGCTGTCGATCGATGGCGGCTGGTCGGCGGCTTGACCGGCCGGCGGCAGGCGGCGCCGAAGGTGAGCTGAGAATCCGGTGACGAGGAGGATGGCTTGCAGGGCACCCCATGGGACGCGGCGCAGTATCTTCGCTTCAACAGCGAGCGATTGCGCCCGGTTCAGGACCTGATCGCGCGCATCGACCACACGGGCGGCCAGCGTGTCGTGGATCTCGGCTGCGGCACCGGCAGCGCCCTGCCGCTGCTCGCGGCGCGTTTTGCGGTGGCCGAGGTTGTCGGGGTCGATGCCTCCGCCGCGATGCTGGCCGAGGCAGGGCGGCACGGCATCCCGGTGCAGCAGGCGGACATCGCCGGCTGGCAGCCGCGCGAGCCGGTGGACGTGCTGTTTTCCAATGCGGCGCTGCATTGGCTGCCCGATCACGCCGCATTGTTTCCGCGCCTGCTCGGCTTCCTGGCGCCCGCCGGCACCCTCGCCGTTCAGATGCCGTCCATGCATGATGCGCCCCTGCGCGCGGAGCAGGACCGTATTGCCCAGGAAGGCCCGTGGCGGGACAAGTTGAGGGGCATCGCATCCGCCCCGCCGATCCTGCCCGCGGCCGGGTACCATGCGCTGCTGGCGCCGCGGCTTCGCAGCCTGGATCTCTGGTACACGGAATATCTCCATGTGCTGCGCGGCAAGGATCCGGTCGTCGAATGGGCCGCGGGTTCCAGCCTTCGCCCCTACCTAGCCGCGCTGGACGCGGAAGAACGTGCGGCGTTCCGTGCGGCCTATGGCGAAGCCATGCGCGCCGCCTACCCGCCGCTCCCCGACGGCACGGTGCTGCTGCCGTTCCGTCGGCTGTTCCTGGTGGGAAGCCTCTGACCCGGGGCTTGGCCAAGACGGCATGGCCGCGCAGAATGCCGGCCGCAAGCTCGGAGACAGCAGGAATGGCCGGCACCAACCAGCGCATCGACGCGGGGCGCCTCTGGAACAGTCTGATGTCCATGGCTGAGATCGGTGCCACGCCCAAGGGCGGGGTCCGCCGCCTTACACTAACACCGGAGGATCAGGCCGGCCGGGAACGCCTCGCCGGCTGGTGCCGGGACTTGGGACTGACACTCCGCGTGGATGCCATCGGCAACATGTTCGCGCGGCGCGAAGGGCGTGATCCGTCGCGGCCCCCGGTGCTCATGGGCAGCCATCTGGACAGCCAGCCTTCTGGCGGCAAGTTCGACGGTGCACTTGGGGTTCTGGCCGGGCTGGAGGTGATGCGCAGCCTGAACGAGTTGAACATCGCCACCGAGGCCCCGATCGAGTTGGTGAACTGGACCGATGAGGAAGGCAGCCGCTTCGGCCATTCCCTGATGGGCAGCGGGGTCTGGTCCGGGGTGTTCACCCCGGACAAGGCCTATGCCCTTCGGGACGTGGATGGCATCACCGTCGGCGAGGCATTGGATTCCATCGGCTTCCGCGGCGAGCATCCGGCCACGCCCTTCGAGGCCGATGCCTATTTCGAGTTGCACATCGAGCAGGGACCAATCCTGGAGCGCGAAGCCCGGCAGATCGGCGTGGTGACGGGCGCCCAGGCCCAGGTCTGGTATGATGCCGTGATCACCGGCCAGGATTCCCACGCCGGGACTACCCCGCCTTCCACCCGCCGCGACGCGCTGCTGGCGGCGGCCCGGGTGATCGAGCTGGTGGACGCCACCATGCGGAAGCGCGGCGAGGACGGCCGGGGAACGGTGGGTTTCCTGCAGGTCCATCCCAACAGCCGGAACGTCGTCCCGGGCGAGGTGCGCTTTTCCGTCGAATTCCGGCACCCCACCGTGGAGCAGGTCGAGGCGATCGCCGGCAGCTTCCCCGGCGAGGCCGGAAAGGCCGCCGCGGCGAATGGCTGCCAGCTCCAGCTGACCGAACTGTACCGGATACCCGCGCAGCCTTTCGACGCATCCTGCGTCGCCCTGGTGCGAGCGGCGGCGGCGCGCCTCGGCTACGCGTCACGCGACATCATCTCGGGTGCCGGCCATGATGCCGTGTACGTGGCACGCCACGTGCCCACGGCGATGATCTTCACGCCCTGCAAGGACGGCCTGTCGCATAACGAGGGGGAAAGCATCCTGCCGGAGGAAGCGGCGGCGGGCTGCCAGGTGCTGTTCGAGGCCGTGCTCGCGCGGGCCAATCGGGAGCGGTGATGGCGAAGCGCCTGCGGCGCAGTGCCGGGAGGACGTGGCTTGCGCCACGCGACCTAGTCTGCTTCGGCCGTAAAGAAATGGTAGCGGCGGGCGGACTTGAACCGCCGACCCCGGCATTATGAGTGCCGTGCTCTAACCAGCTGAGCTACACCGCCCCGGAAGACCTCAAGCTGCCGCAGCAGCCGGGTGGCGGGCGTTTAAGCGGCCCGACCGGCGCTGTCAACCACTCGGCCACGCCGGCGGATAAAGCCGCCGCCGACAACCCGATCCCCATCATACAACACGCAACCCTGGCCCGGCGCGGCGATCGCCGGCTCGTCCAGCATCACCTGCAGCCTCGCCGTCTCAGGGTTCCAGATGGCGGTCGCCGGTTGCGGCGTTTCGCGCGCACGCAGCTTCACCTGGCAGGCCATGGCCACCTGCGGCGGCGCGATGAGCCAGTTCACATCGGCCACCTGGACCTCGCTGTCCGCGAGGTCGGATCGCGGCGCCACGATGACCCGCCGGCGCTTGGCGTCCAGGCCGGTCACGTAGAGCGGCGTCTCGCCATCGCGGGAAGCAGGCCCGAGGCCGCGCCCCTGCCCCACCGTGTAGCGGCCGATGCCCTGGTGCTGGCCGAGCACCCGGCCATCGGCATGCTCGATCATGCCCGGCTCGCCGGCCTCGGGACGCAGGCGCCCGACCAGATCGTGGTAGCGGCCATCCGGCACGAAGCAGATATCCTGGCTGTCCGGCTTCTCGGCCACGGCAAGCCCCAGCCGTACCGCTTCGGCACGGACTTCGGCCTTGGTGGCGTAGTCGCCGAGGGGGAAGCGGGCGAAGGCCAGCTGCTCGACGGTGGTGGCGAACAGGAAGTAGGATTGGTCGCGGCCGAGATCGGCGGCACGGCGCAGCTCCTGACCGGCGGGACCCTCGACGCGGCGGGCATAATGCCCGGTCGCCAGCGCCTCCGCACCCAAATCCCGCGCCAGCGCCACAAGATCCTGGAACTTCACGGTCTGATTGCAGCGGACGCAGGGGATCGGCGTTTCCCCGCGCGCATAGGAATCGGCGAAATCCTCGATCACCGCAGCACGGAAGCGACTTTCGCGGTCCAGCACGTAGTGCGGGATACCCAGGCGGTCCGCGACGTCGCGCGCGTCATGGATGTCCTGCCCGGCGCAGCAGGCCCCCTTCTTCTGGATCGCCGCGCCGTGGTCGTAGAGCTGCAGCGTGGCGCCGATCACCTCGTGCCCCTGTTCCTTCAGCAGTCCTGCGACCACCGAGGAATCCACGCCGCCGGACATGGCCACCAGGATTCTCATGCGCCGGCATCCCATCCCATCTGCCAGAAGGCTGCCTCCAGCCGGGCCGCCTCGGCAAAGGTGGCGGCAAGCTTGGCGAAGCGCGCTTCCCCGCCATGCGTCACGCCCAGGCGGTCGAGCCGCTCGGCCGCGCCCCGCGCCAGGGCCTGGTACTCGTCGCTGGAATAGGCCGCGATCCAGCTGTGGTACGGATTGCCCTCGGTCCGCCGGCCGGGATGGGCTGCGATGCGGCGGGCGATCTCGCCATAGCCGACCGTGCAGGGCGCCAGCGCCACCTCCAGGTCCAGGATGTCGCCGGCCATGCCGCGGTCCAGGACCCAGCGCGTATAGGCGACGGTTTCGGGCGCCTCTGTCTCCGCCAGCACGTCGGCCTCGCTGAGGCCCCATTCCGCGCAATAGGCCAGATGCATGTTCATCTCGGCCAGCAGCGCATTCAGCGACACGGCCTTGCCGCGCAGCGCGTCCAGGCTCTCGGCCTTGAAGGCCGCGAGGGCTTTGGCCCGCGCGAAGTGGATCAGGAACAGCCAGTCCTGCACGAGGTACCGGCGGAAGGCCGGCAATGGCAGGGTGCCGTCCGCCAGACCCTGCACGAAGGGGTGCCAGCAATAAGCATCCCATCGCGCCGGTGCGGCATCCCGCAGGGCGTGGAACAAGCCGCCGGCGGCGCCATAGGGGGATGCAAACATCTCTGGCTCAGCTGGCGTTGCGGCTACCGGCCGGCAGCTTCACCACCAGCCCGTCCAGTTCATCGCTCATGATCAGCTGGCAGCCCAGGCGGGAGGTTTCCTGCAGGTCGAAGGCGAGATCCAGCATGTCCTCCTCGTCCTCCGTCGGGGATTCGAGCTTGTTGAACCAGGAGGCATCGACGATGACGTGGCAGGTGGAGCAGGCGAGGCTACCCTCGCAGGCGCCCTCGATATCGATGTCGTGGCGGTGTGCGATCTCCAGCACGGACAGGCCGAGCGGCGCTTCCACTTCGCGCGGGGTTCCGTCGCGCTCGATAAAGGTCATCTTCGGCATGGCCGTCTGTTCTACTCCGCCGCGTCTCGAGTTGCAGGAAGGGCTCGGCGCCAGGCGCCGATCAACAGCTCGGCGGCGCGTTCCAGATCTTCCGGCGAAGTAAAGCGCCCGATGCCGATCCGCAAGCTCGCCGTGACCCGTTCAGCGCTCAACCCCAGTGCGCGCAGCACATGGGACGGCTCGAGCTCCGCCGAGGAACAGGCGGAGCCGGTAGACACGCAGAGCCCATCGAGACGGCGAAGCATGGCCTGGGCCGTGACATGCGGGAATGCGAGGTTGAGGTTGCCCGCCACCGCGGCCTGAGCGTCGCCATTGCGCAGCAGGCCGGGAATGGCGTCCCGCAACCTGTTGTGCAGCCTGTCCCGCAGGGTGCCGATGCGGCGCTGCTCTTCGGGTCCCTCGGCCGCCGCCAGCGTGGCGGCCTCGCCAAACCCGACCAGCAGGGGCGCCGGCAAGGTGCCGGAGCGGAGGCCACGCTCCTGGCCACCACCGGAAAACAGGGGAACCAGCCGAACCCGCGGCCGCCGCCGCACGAACAGCGCACCGACGCCCTTGGGACCGTAGAGCTTGTGGGCGGAGAGCGACATCAGGTCGACTCCCAGCGCCTTGACCGACAGCGGCACGCGCCCGGCGGCCTGCGCGGCGTCGGTGTGAAACAGCGCGCCGGCCTCATGCGCCATGCTGGCGAGCGGAGCCAGATCCTGGGCCACGCCGATCTCGTTGTTGACGGCCATCACGGACACCAGAAGGGTCGGGGCCTCGGCCAGGGCTCGGCGTAGCCCGCCCGGGTCCAGCACCCCTCCCGGCCCGACCGGCAGCAGCAGCGGCTCGAACCCTTCCGCCTTCAGGTCCCGGGCGCTCTGGAGGACGCAGGGATGCTCGGTTTCTGGCAGGATGATGCGGCGGCGCTGGTTGTTCCGGGCCGCGGCGAAGCGGGCGCATCCCTTGATGGCCAAGTTGTTGGCTTCCGTCGCGCCGGAGGTGAAGATGATCTCCTGCGCCTCGGCATCGATCAGGGCCGCCACCGCTGCCCGGGCCTGGTCCACCGCGGCCTCCGCCTGCCGGCCCATCTCATGGTCGACGCTGTGTGGGTTGGCGAAGTTCGCCTCCCACCACGGACGCATGGCGGCGAGAACACGAGGGTCCACCGGTGTTGTGGCGTGATGATCCAGATAGATCGGGCGCGGCGGCACGAAGGAGGTTCTCCCATCGGACAAGGTCAGCGGTCCCGCCGCGCCCGCAGGGCATGGTAGGCGGAGAGGAAGCGCTCCGGCGCATCATCCGGAGCATTCCAGGGCAGCGACATGCGGATCGCGCACCCCGCGTGCTCACCAAATCCCATCGCCCGCAGGGTCGTGCTGGCAGCCACCTTGCCGGATGAACAGGCCGCACCGGCCGACACCGCGATGCCCGCGAGGTCCAGGGCGATGACCTGGGTCTCGG
Source organism: Teichococcus vastitatis (assembly GCF_003604215.1). Classification (GTDB taxonomy): domain Bacteria; phylum Pseudomonadota; class Alphaproteobacteria; order Acetobacterales; family Acetobacteraceae; genus Pseudoroseomonas; species Pseudoroseomonas vastitatis. Next base: position 274,067 of record NZ_QXGS01000003.1, on the reverse strand, counting down.
CCGGCAGGCCGGGCAGGATCAGGCAGCTCGTATTGGGCAGGCGCGGCGCCGAGGCGCCGGCCACCGGCGTCCGTGCGCCCCGCTCGATGGCTTCGCGCAGTCCTTGCAGGCGCTCGGCGCCGGCGGGCCGCAGCTCCTCGATCGCCGCGGCGAAGCCGGCGATGGCCGGCAAGGCCTCGGTGCCCCCGCGCCGGCCGCGCTCCTGCCCGCCACCCCGCCAAAGTGGAACAACATCGAGCCCTGCCCGAACCACCAATGCCCCGACGCCCTTGGGACCGCCGAGCTTGTGGGCCGACACAGCGATGCTGTCGGGCGCGATGGCGGCCCAGTCCAGAACAGCGCGCCCGGGCACCTGCACCGCATCCACATGCAGCAGCGCGCCGTGGCGGCGGCAGATCTCGGCGGCCTGCGAAAGAGGATGCAGCACGCCCGTCTCGTTGTTCGCCGCCATCAGGCAGACCAGCGCGGGCGGACCGTTCCTCAGCGCGGCCTCCAGCGCGGCGGGATCGAAAGGCCCGTCCGGCTGCACGGGAAGAAGTTCTATCGCGGGAACCGCCTGCAGCACTGCGGGGTGCTCCGTCGCGCCAGCCAACACGCGCCGGCCCGGAGACAGAGTCCGCAGCGCCAGCGCATTGGCTTCCGTGGCGCCGGAGGTGAAGACGACATCCTGCGCGCGAGCCTGGAACAGGCGCGCCACCGCCGCGCGGCCGCGCTCCAGGATCTGCCGCGCCGCCCGCCCTTCGGCATGCACCGAGGACGGGTTTCCCGCGTGGTCCATGGCTGCCAGCATGGCCGCCCGCGCCGCCGGGCGCAGCGGCTCGGACGCGTTGGCATCGAGGTAGAGGCGGTTCATGCGGTCGGCCGAGGCGGCTGGGCCCGACCGCCGACGCGCCCCTCCACCACATCCGCGAGGGTGATGTTGGTCAGGAAGAGGGAGATCTGCGAGCCGAGCTCGTGCCACAGGTCATGAGTCAGGCAGCGCTGTCCCACCAGGCAGCCGGCATCGCCGCTGTCGCAGCGGGTGGCGGTCATGGGTTCGTCCACCGCCTCGATCACGGCACCCACGCTGATCCGCTCCGCCGGGAGCGCCAGGCGGTAGCCACCACCCGGGCCGCGAGCCGACGCCACGAGCCCCGCCCGGCGCAGGCGGGCAAATAATTGCTCCAGGTAAGCCACCGACAGATGCTGGGCCTGCGCGATGTCCGTCAGGCTCACCGGGCTGCACAGCACCGGTGGGAGCCCTGCGTCCTGCGCAACCCTGCCATCCGCATGAAGCTCCTGCCGCGAGCGAACCGCCAGCTCCGCCAGCGCCATCACGGCATACCGGCCCCGAGTGGACAGGCGCATCCCCTAGGTGTCCGGTTCCTGAACCATGGTGCGCCGGAGCGGAACAGCCATGGAAGAAAACCAAGTCGCGGAGTCGGCCATGCCATGATTCCGTTATGAAGCCGGCGTTCTGTCGCCTATATTGAAAGAGTCGCAGGGAGCGGAAGCCTGCCCTGCGGTCGGAAGCGGGATTTGAGACGGCGCGCGGCATGCTGTGCTACGGCACTCGACGCTATTAAACCCGAGTGGTGTGGTCAACCATTCGGGCCTGGCGGCGGCGCTCGGATCTTGGATCGTCACAATATTCTTCCGGCGTGCCAGACCCGGTTGGTCGACGGCATAGTGGTTTCCCAACCGGGCGCTGCCGCGCCCACCGCACTGGATGCAAGGGGACGATGCCTGAAGTGATGTTTGCCGGGCCGGATGGCCGGCTAGAGGGTCGTTACCATCACGCGAAGCAGCCCAATGCCCCGGTGGCCTTGGTGTTGCACCCGCACCCGCTGCATGGCGGAACGATGAACAACCGGGTGGTGCACGCGCTTTACACGCGCTTCCAGAACATGGGCTTCTCGACCCTCCGCTTTAACTTCCGCGGAGTTGGCCGAAGCCAGGGGCGCTATGATGGCGGCATCGGCGAAATTTCCGACGCCGCGGCGGCGCTGGATTTCTTGCAGGCGGTCAATCCGAACGCATCCATGCTGTGGGTCGCCGGCTATTCCTTCGGCTCCTATGTCGGGATGCAGTTGCTGATGCGGCGGCCCGAAATGGGCGGCTTCGTGTCGATCTCCGCTCCGGCGAGTCATTATGATTTCGGCTTCCTGGCACCCTGCCCCTGCTCCGGGCTGATCCTGCATGGCTCGGATGACGAGCTGGTTCCGGAAGGATCGGTGCGCAAGCTGGTGGACAAGCTGAACACGCAGCGTGGCATCAGCATCGATTACCGCGTCGAGGAAGGCGCCGGCCATGTCTTCACCGCCGAGCAGACCGAGCGGGTGGCGGATGCCACGGAAGACCATGTTCGCACCATGCTGAACCGCACGCGCATGGCGATGGCGGCGGACTGAACCCTCGCCTCGGATCATGGGCAAAAGGGCCGGGGATCATTCCCCGGCCCTTTTGTTGTAACGGCCCGCCGCTCGTCAGGGCATGGCGATGCGGCCACCCGTGAGCGGTTCGGCCACGCCGGTCGTCATCGGGTAGGTCAGCGGCAGCCCCGCCATGGCACGGGCCGCCAGCAGTCCGAAGGCCTGGGCTTCCAGCGCGTCGCCATCCCAGCCGACGACCTCGACCGGGCGCACCGGCTCGGGCAAGGCGCCGGACAGGGCGCGCATCAACGCCGCGTTGCGGCGCCCCCCGCCGGTGACCAGCCATTGCTTGGGCGGCTCGGGCAGGTGGCGGGCGGCGGCGGCCACGGTGCAGGCGCAGAACGCCACCAGGGTGGCCGCGCCATCCGCCGGGGAGAGCGCATCGGCCCCTGCTTCCCGCAAGGCCCGGTCGAAATCGAGCCGGTCGAGCGATTTTGGCGGCGGCTGCGCCAGGAACGGGTGGCGCAGCAGCGGCGCCATCACGGCACCATCCACCTGGCCTGCCAGCGCCAACCGACCATCGATGTCGTAATCCGCGCCCGTGGAGCGTCGGGCCCAGTCATCGAGGGGCCCGTTGGCCGGTCCGGTATCGAAAGCCAGCAGCTGCCCATCCGTGCCGATCCAGGTGAGGTTGCCCACGCCGCCCAGGTTCAGCACGGCCACCGGCTTGGGCAATGCGGCTGCCAGCGCCGCATGGAACACGGGCACCAGCGGCGCGCCCTGCCCTCCGGCCGCGACATCCGCGCTGCGGAAATCATGTGCCACACGCATGCGGGTCCTGCGGGCAAGCAGCGCCGCGTCCCCGATCTGCCAGGTTCGGCCCTGGCCCGGCCGGCCCGCCACCGGCCGGTGCAGGATGGTCTGGCCATGGAAGCCGATCAGATCGGCGGGCTGTCCCAGCTTCACCACGGCCTCCACATGCCGCTCCGTCAATCGCCGCTCGCAATCCAGCAGAAACAGGTCGTCCGGCGGCAGCTCGGTGGCGAGGTCGAGCAGCTTGCGGAGGTCGCGCCGCAATTCGCTGTCATAGGGCAGCGTCAGGCTGGGCCCGAGCCGCCCCACCGCCTCGCCATCCGTCTCCATCCACGCGGCATCCACGCCATCCAGCGAGGTACCACTCATCAGCCCAATCGTTCGCAGCATGGCCGACACTGTGCTAGGGCCAGCGGACGGGTGGAAGTCCCCCGGAACAACTGTGGACAGAAAGAAGCGATGGACGAGTTCCTGCACGTCGCGCGTGAGCGCGGCTACATCCACCAGGTGACGGATGAGGCGGCCATGGCCGCCAGGATGAAGCAGGGCGTTCTTCCGGGCTATATCGGCTTCGACTGCACGGCGGACAGCCTGCATGTCGGCCATCTCGTTTCCATCATGCTGCTGCGGCTGCTGCAGCGGACCGGCCACAAGCCGGTGGTGCTGATGGGTGGCGGCACCAGCCGGGTCGGCGATCCCTCGTTCCGAGACGAGGCACGACCGTTGCTGACCGATGAGCAGATCGAGGTCAACAAGACCGGCATCCGCAGGGCGTTCAACAGCTTCCTGCAATTCGGCGATGGCACCGGCGATGCGGTGATGCTGGACAATGCGGCGTGGCTGGACGAGCTGCGCTATATCCCGTTCCTGCGCGATGTGGGCCGCCATTTCAGCGTCAACCGCATGCTCTCCATGGACAGCGTGAAGATGCGCCTGGAGCGGGAGCAATCCTTCTCGTTCCTGGAATTCAACTACATGCTGCTGCAATCCTACGATTTCCTGGAACTGTCGCGCCGGCAGGGCGTCGGGCTGCAGATGGGCGGCTCCGACCAATGGGGCAACATCATCATGGGCGCCGACCTGGTGCGCCGCATGGAAGGCCGGGAGGTGTTCGGCCTCACCACGCCGTTGCTGACCACCGCATCGGGCGCCAAGATGGGCAAAACCGCCTCCGGTGCCGTCTGGCTGAACCCGGAGCGGCTCGCGCCCTATGATTACTGGCAGTTCTGGCGCAACACGGATGACGCCGATGTGGGCCGGTTCCTGGCGCTGTTCACCGAACTGCCGATGAACGAGATTCGCCGGCTCGCGGCGCTGAGCGGCTCCGAGGTGAACGAGGCCAAAAAGCAGCTCGCCACCGAGGCGACCGCCCTGCTGCACGGCCGCGCCGCCGCCGAAGCGGCAGCGGAAACCGCCCGGCAGGCTTTCGAGGAGGGCGAGGCCGCCGCCACGCTGCCTGCCATCGAGGCGCGGTTCCCCGCCGCGCTGCTCGACCTCGCCGTGCAGGCCGGCTTCGCCGCCAGCAAAGGCGAGGCGCGCCGGCTGATGCGCCAGGGTGGGCTGCGGCTCAATGACGAGCCGGTGTCGGAGGAAGCGCGGATGCTGACCAACGACGATCTGGCGGATGGCGCGGCCAAGCTGTCGGCCGGCCGCAAGCGGCACGTGCTGGTCCGTCCGGTTGGTTGAAGGCTGCACGGCTCCTCAGGGCCGTGCCTCCGCGCCTGCCGGAGCGTCGCCGAAGACGCCGCGCAGAAAGCCCGGCGTCAGCGCCGCGAGCGGATTGATGGCGACGGATGGGTCCGCCAACGGTCCCTGCATGCGCCAGGTGGCGGCGAACAGCCCGCCACCCTGCTCCGGGCTGAACAGCCGGCCCAGCAGGGGGATGTAGCCCAGCAGGGAGTTCAGCGCGTAGGCCGGCACAATGGTTCCTTGCAGGTCCATGCTCCGTTGCCGGCGCTGGATCGCGCCCCTGGCCGTGACGCCGAGCGAGGACGAGAAGGCGCGCGCATTGTCGACGCTCAGCGACGTGGGCGTCAGCGTGAACGGCGCCACCATGCGCGAAAAGGCCAACCCCGGCCCGCGCACAGCATCGAACACGCCATAAACCGTCAGGGCCTGCAGCAACTTGCCCGCGGCCGCCGCATCCTGGAACCGAAAGTCGGACATGTCGGCCGTGCCGCTCAGCGGCGCGCCGGGCGCGTTGCTGGTCCAGCGGCCCTCGAGGCTGAGCCGGCCGCCCTCCACTTGGTGGGCCAGGTCAAAGGCCCGGAACAGGGCACCGGCATCCGCGGCGTTCAGCCGCAGGTCGCGCCCCGCGCCACGAGGCACGATGGCGAGGTCGAAGCCGCCCTGCCCGCCGGTCGAGCCTGAAAGCCGTGCTTCGCGGAATACGCCGCGGCGGTCGGTCGTGGCGCGCCCCTGCACCGCCGAAAGGCTTCGCCCATTCCCGAGCATCACGGTATCGAAATGCCCATCCAGGGTTAGCGGAGCCCCATCCGATGCATCATCGGCTCCGGCAGCGTCCTCCTCGGACGTCGCCAGCAGAGGCCCGAGGTCGAGCACCGGGCCCGAGGCGCGCAATCGCCAGGCACCCCGCGCGGCGGCGGGCGGCCACGCCTCGCCGCTGAAGCGGCTGCCGAAAACCCGGACATCCCGGAGGTCCACGCGGTCGAGCTTGTTGCCGGGAGCGAAGCTGACCTTGCCGCTGGCCGCGAGATCCGGCGCGCGGAGTTGAAAGAAGGGAACCGCCCGAAGCTGCTCGCCGGCAATGTCGAGCTGTCCCTGAGAACTGGCGGCGACGCCGGGCGGCTTCCGCCAGGCGAGCGCCGGAAGCTCCATCAGGCTGTCCCTGAGGTCGCCCGATAGTTCGACCTTCATCTGCCCGTCCCGCCGCTTTTCCATGGCGACCTGCACACCGATGGGGCCGCTCACGAAGCCCTTCAGGTCGAGCCCGAACTCGGCGACGCGGGAGGCATCCGGCCGCGCCGTGGCCTGAATCCGCTCCACCACCTGCCCGGCATGGCCCGGCCGGAAATCCATCTCCAGGGCCAGGGTCGTAGGAATCCCGGCCAGCTGGGCCCGGCCGGTCGCCTTCAGCCTGGTATTGTCTACCGACAGGTCGGCGGTGCCGCGGTCCAGGGTTTTGCCCATCACCACGTCGGCAAGCCTCAGCTGCGTCACGCGGGCCTGGAACTGCACCTTGAACACCTCGGCGGGAATATCCTCCTTCAGCGGAAAGGCGAGCTGCAACCGACCATCGAGCTGCCCGCCCGGCTCGCTCAGCTCCAGCGGCCGCTCGTCAAAGAGATGCAGGCGGGGGTGCCGGATCAGCGCCACCGCGTCGGGCACGGGCCCCTGCAGCCTGGCATCGATCTCGACCTGCTCCTGGTTGGTGTCCAGCTGCGAGAAACGGATGGTGGTGCCCGGGCTGACCATGGCGGTGCCGGACTGGCGGGCCGCCGTCACCTGCATCTGGATCTCTTTGAGGCCCAGCTTGGCCGATGCCGTCACGCCCTCCAGCGGGGCGATCGGCCGCAGCCAGTGCACCACGCCGTTGATGAGGCGAAGGTAGCCGTCCAGCTCCGTCAATCGCAAGCCCGACAGATCTTCCGCTGCTTCGGCCCGCAGGGTGAAGCGGCCATCGTCCAGCGACCCCGACGTCACGTTCTGCACCAGCCACCGACGGGCCCCGGGCGCGAGTTCGGCCGGCCAGATGTCGTTCAGTTGAACGGCCTCGACCTTGCTGAGCTGCAGGCCGAGCCGCATCCGCCATGCCCCTCCGGCCAGGGCGGCATCGCCTTCCGCCGACACCGTGGGACCCGCGACGGGGTTCCGGCCCGGGCGGGGCGCCGCTCCGCCCAGCACGAGGCGCAGCTGGGACAGGTGCAACGCACGCGGCGTTCCCGCAGCCTGCAGGTCGAGGCGTTCCAGCGCCACACGGCGGCCATTGGCGTTGAAGCTGCCGCGCCCGACATTCAGCATCAGGGCCAGCTCCGGCACCGCATCGGGGTGCCGCCCGTCGAACCGTGCCGCGAGGTTGAGGCCCACCGGCGCGTCCAGCAGCGCCACCGGCGCAAGGGCCGGCAGCAGGCCTGCGACGCGGCCCGGCTGCAGGGAGGGTATCGATAGCGATCCCTGCATCACGGCACCACCGGCGGAAAGTTGCCCGCTCAGGGACACCGGCAGGTCCGGGCCTGAGCCGGGCAGCCGCAGCCGGGCCTGACCCCGCCCGTCGATCGCCGCGCCATCCGGGGTTCGCTGCAGGGTGAGAAAGACCCGTTCCATGCGCCAGGTCATGCCGAGCTGGCGATCCAGGATGGACAGGGTGCCATCCTCCAGCGTCAGGTTGACCAGGGAAGCCAGCGGTCCGGCGGTGCGGCCCCGCCCGAACAATTCCCCCAGCAGCCCGTCATCGGATGGCTGAGGATCGACCGCCGGGCGATCGGGCGACAGGCGCCCCAGCGCCATCCCGATCTGTCCATCCTGCCCGCGTTCCAGCACCACGCTGGGACTCGCCAGGCGCACCGTCAGTGGCGCGAGCCGCCCGCGCAACAGCCAGCCGGAGGACAGGCTGACCGTCGCGTCCGGAAGTTCCTGCCGCACCGCCCCGGTGCCGTCCCGCAGTTGCAGGCCACCAACCTGCAACTCCAGCGGCGATGCATCAGCCTCACGGTAGCCGTTCCACGCCAGGGCAAGGCGCTGCACCTCCAGCCCCGGCGCCAACTGCTCGATGGTGCCGGTGCGCTGCAGCAGCTTCACCAGAAGCGGCAGTTCCAGCGGCCCATGGCTCAGGCGCCAGCACAGCGCCAGAAGCGCGAGGCCGACAATCAGGCCGAGCCCGAGCGCGGCCCCGCCAGCCAAACGGGCGAGATGGAGGGCTTGACCTCTCACCGTCGGCATGGGTTCGCTAACCCCCCATGAGCCTCCAGCGCCACGTCCCTCCGCTTCCCTTCGACTCTGCCGCGGCGGAAGCGCTGCTGGCCGGCTATCGCCAGCGTGGCGTCGCGGAACAGGCCTTCGCCAACACCACGGCCGGTCAGGAGCTGCTCGTGGCGCTGGGCGGCCACAGTCCGTACTTGACCCAGTTGGCGGAACAGGAAAGCCCGGCGCTGCTCCGCTTCGCCGAGCGCGGCCCGGCCGATGCCCTGGACCTTGCGATGGATCCACTGCGCCGCGCCGATACCGGGGCGGCGAGGCCAGCCGTCGCGCGGCTGTTGCGCCGGGCCAAGCGGCAGGCCGCGCTGATCATCGCCGCCGCAGACCTGACCGGGGCTTGGCCGCTGGATCGCGCCACGGCGGCGCTGTCCGGCTTCGCCGAGGCGGCGCTTGATTATGCCTGCGCCCATCTTCTGAGCGAGGCGGCACGACGCGGCGATCTGCGCCTGCCGCGCGGCAACGCGCGCGACCCGCGGACGGTGGCCCGGGGATCCGGCCTGACCATCCTCGGAATGGGCAAGCTGGGCGGCCAGGAGCTGAACTACTCGTCTGATATCGACCTCATGGTGCTCTACGATCCCTCGGCCGCAGCTTATCATGCGGAACAGGCCGGGTCGCTCTACGTCCGGCTGGCGCGCGATCTCGTGCGCCTGATGGAGGAACGCACCTCGGACGGCTACGTGTTCCGGACGGATCTGCGGCTACGGCCGGACCCGGCGGCAACGCCGCTCGCCGTCAGCATCCCCACCGCCATCTCCTATTACGAGTCGACCGGGCTCAACTGGGAACGCGCCGCCATGATCAAGGCGCGCGCCGTGGGCGGCGATCGCGCCCTGGGCGAGGCTTTCCTGAACGAAATCCGTCCCTTCACTTGGCGGCGGCATCTGGACTTCGCCACCATTGCCGACTTCCACGCCATCAAGGGCCAGATCCATGCGGCGCACGAGGCCAAGGGTGCGCACAAGACGGTGCAGGTGGCCGGACACAACATCAAGCTCGGCCGCGGTGGCATCCGCGAGATCGAGTTCATTGCCCAGGTCCTGCAATTGATCTGGGGAGGACGCGATCCGGGACTGCGCGATTCGACGACGCTGGGAGCCCTGGCCGCCCTGGCCGCGAGCGGGCGGCTGGAGCGGCGGGCGGCCGCAGACCTGGCCGACGCCTATGTGTTCCTCCGCGATGTCGAGCATCGTCTGCAGATGGTCGATGATCGCCAGACCCACCAGTTGCCGGAGGATGAGCAGGGCCTCGCGCGGATCGCCAGCTTCATGGGCTTTGCCGATCCGGCGGGCTTCACCGGCACCTTGATCGGGCATCTGTCGCGGGTGGAGGCACATTACGCCGGCTTGTTCGAACGGGCTCCGGCGGCACCGGCCGAGGAAGGCCAGGATGGGGCGGACAGCGACAGGCTGGCATTCCCGGCGGAGCAGGACGATCCTCGGACGCTGCGGCATCTCTCGGCCATGGGCTTCGCCGATGCCGGCCGCGTTTCCGCGATGATCAGGGGCTGGCAGGGTGGCCAGCTCCGCGCCATCCGCAGCGAACGCTCGCGCGAGTTGCTGCGGCTGATCCTGCCTTTCCTGTTGCGCGCCTTCGCGGCTCAGCGTGAACCTGACGCTGCCCTGGCGCGGTTCGATGGCGTGCTGTCGCGGCTGTCGGCCGGCGTGCAGGTGCTGTCGTTGTTTCACCGCAACCCGGCGCTGCTGCGACGCGTCGCCGGGATCCTCGGCGCCGCCCCCGCGCTGGCCGATCATCTCTCGCAGAGTCCCGCCTCGCTGGAGGGGTTGCTCACCGGGAGCGGCGCGGGCAGCGCTGCATCCGTGCTGCCGGCGCTTGTGAAGAGCGCGCGCCATTTCGAGGAAGCGCTGGAGAATGCGCGGCGGCTGGTCACCGAGGGGCGCTTCGAGATCGACGCGGCGGCGTTGGAAGGCATCACCGACGTGGATGTTGCCGGACTGGATCGCAGCGCCCTGGCGGATGCCGCCATCGGGGCCCTGCTGCCCCAGGTGATGCAGGAATTCGCCGCCCGGTTCGGCCGCATCAAGGGCGGCGGCATGGGCGTCATGGCGCTGGGGAAGCTGGGCGGGCAGGAGATGCTGCCAGCCTCGGACCTGGACCTAGTGCTGATCTATGACCATCCGGATGGCGCGGCGGACAGCACGGGCGGCCCGAGGTCCCTTCCACCCAGTGTCTACTTCAGCCGGCTGGCGCAGCAGATGGTGGCCGCGATCACCGCCCCCGGCGCGGAAGGCAAGCTGTACGAGGTCGACATGCGGCTTCGGCCGTCCGGCAACAAGGGCCCCGTGGCGACGTCCCTGTCGAGCTTCCGGCGTTACCACGAGGAAAGCGCCTGGACCTGGGAGCGCATGGCTTTGACCCGGTCACGCTGCGTGGCCGCGCCGCCCGCGCTTCGTCGTCGCATCCGGGCCGCGGTGCAGAGGGCCATCCTGGAGCATGCCGGGGAACAGGCACTTGCCGATGCCGTGGCGATGCGCCTTCGTATGCTGCGCGACCTTCCTCCTGACGGCCCGTGGGACCTGAAGGCCATCCCAGGCGGCCTGGTGGAGATCGAGTTCATCGCGCAGGCGCTGCAACTGGCGCATGCCGGGACGCATCCGCGCATCCTTTCGCCGACAACCCGCCTCGCGCTCACGGGCCTCGCCAAGACGCAATTTCTGCCGCGCGAGGAAGCGGGGCAGCTGGTCGCCGCCGACCGGCTCTACCGCACCGTGATCGGCCTGCTGCGTCTCACCGTTGGACGCTGGCGGGCCGACGATCTTCCGCCCGCCATCGGCGCCGTTCTGCTGCGAGGAACCGCCGGGCTGACGCAGCACAAGGTGGTTGACCTGGCCGACCTTCGGCAGGAGATCATGGCGTCCGCCGAGCGCGTGCGCCTGATCTTCGAGCGCCGTCTCGGCCCCCTTCGCGGAGATCATGGATGAATGTCGAGCAAGGGGCTCCTGCCCCGGATTTCCGGCTGCCGGCCACTGGCGGCCGCACCGTGTCGCCGGCCGAATTCCGTGGTCAGCCGCTGGTGCTTTACTTCTACCCAAAGGCCGACACCTCCGGCTGCACGCGGCAGGCCTGCGACTTTCAGGAAGCGTTGCCGGGCCTCGGACAGTTTGGGGTCACGGTGATCGGCGTCTCGCCCGATCCGGTTCCGGCGCTGGAGAAATTCGCTGCGAAGCATGGGCTGCTGTTTCCTCTCGCCTCGGATGCGGAGAAGCAGGCAGCGGAGCTTTACCGAACCTGGGTGCAGAAATCCATGTACGGCCGCACCTACATGGGAATGGAGCGCTCAACCTTCCTGGTCGACCGGACGGGGCACATCGCGCGGATCTGGCGCAAGGTGAAGGTTCCAGGTCATGTGAAGGCCGTGACCGACGCGCTTCAGGAACTCGGTTGAAGCCTTCACGGGCGGCACCGATGCCCGTGAGCCGGTTCAGATCAGCTTCAACACCACGAAGCCACAGAGGATCGCGGCGGCCATCACGCTGGTCAGCAGCGTCAACCGTCGTTCGACGAAGGCCCGCACGGGCGTTCCGAAGCGCCGCAGCAGCAATGCCAGCAGAAAGAAGCGCGCCGCGCGTGTCAGGGCGCTGGTGATCAGGAAGACCCATGGATCGAATGCCGCAGCGCCCGCCGCGATGGTGACGATCTTGTAGGGGATCGGCGTCAATCCCTTGATCAGGATCACCGCGGCGCCCCATCGGTCGAACCAAGCGCGAAAGCTCGCCAGGGCCTCCGCATGACCATAGGCTGCCAGGATCGGCTGCGCCACCGCCTCAAACAGGTAGAAGCCGATCAGATAGCCGACCATGCCGCCGAAGACGGACGCTACGGTGCAGATCGCGGCGTAGCGCCAAGCCCGCTCAGGCCGAGCCAGGCACATCGGCACCAGCATGGCATCGGGCGGCACCGGGAAGATGCTGCTTTCGAAGAACGACACCAGCGCCAGCCAGAGGCCGGCCCTTCGGTGTGCCGCCAGGATCAGGACACGGTCATACAGGGTGCGGAGCATGGCCGTGGCATGTCATGCTGCACCTGCGTGCCGCAAGCTACGTTGCCGAAGCTTCAGCTTGTTCCCGCCAATGTGGGACCGTGATGCCTACTGGGGATCGCCGGTATCGGCGGCCAGTCCGACCGCCTCGATCCCGGCGACGGCGCAGACCTCATCCTGGTCCGACGCATCGCCGGAGATGCCGACTGCGCCCAGTACCACACCCTGCTCATCGCGCACCAGCACCCCGCCGGGAACCGGAACGGCACGGCCCCCGCAAAGATCGGACAAGGCGTTCATGAAGCCCGGCATCTTGGCCGAACGGCGGGCCATCTCCCGGCCGCCGAAGCCCAATGCCATGCAGCCGAACGCCTTGCCCGTGGCGATCTCGACCCGCATCAGGCTGGCGCCGTCCTCCCGCAGAACAAGCTTGGGCTGGGCGGCCTGGTCCAGCACGACGACGGTGAGCGGTGCCAGGTTCAGGGCGCGGCCTTTGGCCAGCGCGGCATCGGCGATGACCCGCGCCGAGGCCAGTGAGAGCCCCGGAGCAAAGCCGGTGGGCGGATGGGGCATGTTGCGTCTTCCCGTGTTGTGATCACGCCGCCTGCGGATGCAGGGCGTGCCAGATCGCCTCCGGCGTGGCCGGCATGTCGATGTGGTGGATGCCGCGGGCCGAAAGCGCATCCACGACGGCGTTCATCACTGCCGGCAGGGATCCCGCGCAACCAGCCTCGCCGCAACCCTTGGCACCCAGCGGGTTGGTGCGGGCGGGAACGGCATGGCTCGCGAAGCCGATGCTGGGAACGTCGCTGGCGCGCGGGAGCGCGTAATCGCTGTAGGAGCCGGACAGCAGCTGGCCATCCTCGCTGTAGGACGTGCGCTCCATCAGCGCCTGGCCGATGCCCTGCACCACGCCGCCATGGGCCTGGCCCTGCACCAGCAGCGGGTTCACCAGCGTGCCGAAATCACTGACCGTGGTGTAGCGGTCGATGGACACCACGCCGGTTTCGGGATCGATCTCCAGCTCGACGATGTGGCAGCCATTCGGAAACGCCATCGGCGCTTCGTTGAAGATGTGCTGCACGTCGAGGCTTTCCGCCTCCCCCGGGGCGGCACCGTTTGCTGCCCGCAGCCGGGCCGCGAGTTCCAGCAGGCCAACGCCGCGATCCGTGCCCGCGATGCTCAGTCTGGGTCCGCCGGCGGCGTGCGGCTCGAACTCGATGTCCGTCTCCGAGGCTTCCAGAAGGTTCGCTGCGGCGTGGCGCGCCTTCTCCACCACGATGGCCGAGGCCTCGATGATGGCCGCGCCGGAGGCCATCAGGGATTTGGAGCCACCCGTACCGCCGCCGGCGATCAGCTGGTCCGAATCGCCCTGCAGCAGCCGGATCCGCTCGAACGGGATGCCGAGCTGCTGATGCAGCACCTGCGCGAAAGGCGTCCAGTGGCCCTGCCCGTAATCCAGCGTGCCGGTGATGATCGTGACGCCGCCATCCGCCTCGAAGCGGATGCCGCCCATCTCCTTGGAGGGCGGCGCGGTGCATTCCAGGAAATTGCCGACACCGCGTCCGCGCAGCATGCCTTTCGCCTCGCTCGCTGCCTTGCGTGCGGCGTAGCCGTCCCAGTCCGCCTCGGCCATGGCGCGCTCCAGCAGCGCGGTGAATTCGCCGCTGTCGTACTGGGTGCCGGCGGCGCCGGTGAACGGCATCTGATCGGGCCGGATGTGGTTGCGCCGACGCAGCTCGATGGCATCGATGCCGGTCTGCAATGCGGCGGCCTCGATCAGGCGCTCCATGAAGTAGTTGCCCTCGGGCCGCCCCGCCCCGCGATAGGCCGAGATCGGGGTGGTGTTGGTCATCAGGCAGCGCGTGGAGATCTCCACCAGCGGCGTGCTGTAGTTGCTTTGCACGTTGCGCAGGAATCCCATGGTGCCCATCAGCGGCCCAACATTGGCGAGATAGCCGCCCATATTGGCGAAGGAGGTCAGCCGCACCGCCAGGAAGTGTCCTTGGGCGTCGAGCGCGAGTTCTCCCACCACCTCATGGTCACGGCCATGCGCGTCGGATAAGAAGCTGCCACTGCGTTCATCGGTCCACTTCACGGGACGCCTCAGCAGCTTGGCTGCGTGCAACAGACAAAGGTATTCCGGATAGGCCGACGATTTCATGCCGAAGCTGCCGCCGACATGCCCGGTGAGGATGCGGACCTTCTCGACCGGGACCTTCAGCAAGTCCTTCGCGATCTGGTTGCGCAGGCCGAACACCCCCTGGCATCCGACATGAAGCGTGTAGCGGGACGACGCCGGATCATATTCCGCGATCGCGCTGCGGGGCTCCATGGCGCAAACCACGATGCGGTTGTTCCGCATCTCGAGCCGGACCGTCGTGGAGGCTCCGGCGAAGGCGACCTTGTCCCGGTCACCGAAATGGAAATCGAGAACCTGGTTCCCGGGAACATCGTCGTAGAGTTGCGGCGCGTCGGCCGCCGCCGCTGCGGAGGCCTCGGTCACGGCCGGCAATGGATCGATGTCGGGGATCACGGCTTCGGCGCCGTCCCGTGCTGCTTCCTTGGTGTCAGCGATCACGAAGGCGATCGGGTCGCCGACGAAGCGCACCTTGTCGATGGCCAGGGCCGGCCGCTCGACATTGTTCAGGCCCTCGAGCGGCAGGGCGCACCGGAAGCAGCCGTAATCCTCGGCCGCGAGGTTCTGTGCGGTGAAGACACCGATCACGCCCGGCACCTCGCGGGCAGCCGCCGTGTCGATGCCGCGCAGCACGCCATGCGCATAGGGGCTGCGCACCATCACGCACCAAACCTGACCGGGCAGCTGAAGATCATCGGTGTAGGAGCCACGCCCCTGCAGCAACAAATGGTCTTCGTTGCGAGGAAGAGCCTGGCCAATGCCGAATTTCAGTCGGGTCGGATCCGTGGGCATGATGTCGGGCATGGCGGCACTCCGCAGGGAAACGATGGGCGGAGAAGCCTAGAAGCATCTCAATAGAGAGGCGACCCCCTCAGCTTCTGATCCGAACGTCAGAATGAGAGCAGGAGGAGAGTGACCTGCTCGCACCACTCGCTAAGGTTGTATATTACATATCACGTAAATTTGACCGCCTAGCCGGCTTTGCGGGCGGCATTTTCTGAGTTGGCCGGCTCCGACGGCGCCAGCGTCCGGGTGGTCTTGTCCGCTTCCACCATCATCCCGCGAACCTCGCGAAGGAAGCCGTTGCCCTTGACGGTCCGCTGCACCAGCACGCTGCGGCGATCCTGCGGATCGGTCTTGCGCCGCGCCAGATCCAGCTCTCCCAACCGGTCCAGGGCGCGGGTGATCGCTGGTTTGGATACATTGAGGGCGGCCGCCAGTCCGCGCACGGTATGCGGGCCGTCACTCATGTAGACCGTGAGGAACACTCCCAATTGCCGGGCCGACAAGTCGTGACCATCGCGCCGCACCAGGGCAACGATGGTTTCACGCAGGATGCCGAGCAGTTGATCGGGAGCATTATGAACGGGCATAAACTTGGGTCCTCAAACAGAGCGTTTCGAACGGTGGCTCAATCGCCAGAAACGTTAAAATGGCTGCATGCCAATCGGCTAGCAGTTTGGTATTGTCTTAATTACAACGACGCTCCTCGGTTTCTATGTCAAAGCGTTATTTTTTCGGACGTGCATCAGATGTCATTGGCGCATCGGATTGGCAGCGCCGCTGGATCCCTTAGCTTGATCGAAAGCCTCAGGCCTTCAGCAGGTTGCACATCCATGCTGAAGTTCAAGGTCATTGACCCTGAATCACGTCAGGACATCGCGTTAGGTGCCGTTGTTAATGTGATCAAATAAGCTGTCGAGCCACGAATCGTAACTGACCAGCAAAGAAACGCGGCAGCAAGCTATCGGCTGCCTCAGTGATATCAGACAGAATGTGCAACATCGCGCCCGTGGTCGCTAGCCCCGGCCATCGCTTTTGCGATCGTTATCCGCCCCGGCTTGCAGCGGCCCCCCGCTGCGGCCTAAGCACGGGCTTCCCCTCCTTCCCCCACGCTCCAGGATTTCATGATCGATCTCGGCGAGCCTCTCGAGGTTCTGCACCGCGTCTTCGGCCATCCGGGCTTCCGGGGCCTGCAGGAAGACGTGGTCCGCCATCTCGTGGACGGCGGTTCGGGGCTGGTGCTGATGCCGACAGGCGGCGGCAAGAGCCTGTGCTTCCAGGTGCCGGCCCTGTGCCGCCCGGGTCTGGGCGTGGTGGTGTCGCCCCTGATCGCACTCATGGAAGATCAGGTCGCCGCGCTCCGGCAGCAGGACGTGCCGGCTGCGGCATTGCATTCGGAACTCGATCCGGACGAGGCACGCTCCATCTGGCGCAGCCTCGATGCCGGTCGGCTGAAGCTCCTCTATGTGTCGCCGGAGCGCCTGACCAGCGAAGCCACGCTGGCGCGGCTGGACGAGATGCGGATCGCGCTCTTCGCGATCGATGAGGCGCATTGCGTCAGCCAGTGGGGGCACCATTTCCGTCCCGAATATCGCGGCCTTCCGGTGCTGGCCGAACGCTTTCCCCGGGTGCCCCGGCTCGCGCTGACCGCCACCGCCGACCAGCGCACCGTGCTGGACATCCAGCGGCAATTGGGGCTCGAGGACAGCCCGCTATTCCGCGCCAGCTTCGACCGTCCCAACATCCACATCGCCGCCGCCCCGCGGGAGCAGGAGCGTTCGCAGCTTCGCCGCTTCATCAAGGATGCGTCTGACGGCACCGGTGCCGGGCTGATCTACTGCGGAACGCGCCGCAAGGCGGAGCAGACGGCGGATTGGCTGCGGCAGGACGGGCACGATTCCCTGGTGTTCCATGCCGGGCTGGACCCCAGGGACAAGCGCGAGGCGCATCGTCGCTTCGCCCGTGGCGACGCCGTGGTGATGGCGGCCACCATTGCCTTCGGCATGGGGATCGACCGCCCCGATGTCCGGTATGTGGCGCATACCGATCTGCCCCGCAGCCCGGAGAGCTGGTACCAGGAGATTGGCCGGGCCGGCCGCGACGGGCTGCCCGCCCAGGCGCTGCTGCTCTACGGCGCCGGCGACATCGCCCTGGCCCGCCACCGGATCGGCGAGAGCACCGCGCCCGACGAGCAGAAGCGGGTGGAGCGCCAGCGGCTCGAAGCCATGGTGGCGATCGCCGAGGCGGCGACCTGCCGGCGCCAGATCCTGCTGCACTGCTTCGGGGAGGCCGCTCCGGAGCCATGCGGCCGCTGCGACATCTGTCAGGCGCCGCCGCGGCTGTTCGACGGCACGGTGGCCGCTCAGAAGCTTCTGTCAGCCGTGTTGCGGACTGGACGCCGCTTCGGCCTTGGTCATGTTGTGGATGTGCTCCAGGGCAAGATGACGCAGAAGATCACCCAATTCGGCCATGACCAGTTGCCAACCTTCGGCGTGGGACGCGACCTGTCGGAACTCGCCTGGCGCGGCGTTGCCCGCCAGCTCGTGGCGCAGGGAGCGCTGGACGTGGCGATCGACAACCATGGGGAATTGCTGCCGACGGATGCGGCGCGTCCGATCTTGCGGGGCGAGCAGCAGGTGATGCTGCGCGAGGAACTGGTGCTGCCCCCCGCGCCCGGGCGTGGAGCGCTGCGCTCACGCCCGGCCGAGGAAGCCTCTGGAGACCCGTGCTTCACGGCCCTGCGCGATTGGCGCCGCCGTACCGCATTGGCGCAGGGCGTGCCGGCCTATGTGATCTTCCAGGACCGCACCCTGGCGGAGATTGCCGCGCTGCGACCGCAGGATCAGGCCGCCCTCAGCACGGTGCCCGGTGTAGGCAACACCAAGCTCGAGCGCTACGGGCAGGCGGTGCTGGAAATTACCCGAGGCTTCACCGACTAGGCACCGCGGTTCTCGCTGCCGATCCGGAACACCGGGGCCGCAGCGATCCGGTGTCAGTGCACGCGCGCGATGCAGAACTCGACGATGCCCTGCAAGGCGCGGCGATGGGCCGAATCAGGGAATTCGGCAAGGCTCTGCAGCGCCAGGTCGCCGTAATGGCGTGCCCGCGCCACGGTTTCCTCGATCACGCCGTGCTGGCGCATCAGGTGCAACGCGTGAGTGAGATCCGCGTCCGACTGCTCACGCTCCTCCAGAACGCGTCGCCAGAAGGATTTCTCCTCCTCGCCGCCACGGGCGAAGGCCAGCAGAACAGGAAGCGTGATCTTGCCCTCCCGGAAATCATCGCCGACGGTCTTGCCCAGCTGTTCCTGAACGGCGGAATAATCGAGGGCGTCGTCGATCAACTGGAAGGCAATACCGAGGTTCCGACCGTAGCTGTCCAGAGCCTCGGCCTGCTGTGTCGGCCGGTCGGCAACAACGGCCCCGACCCGTGTGGCCGCGGCGAACAGCGCGGCCGTCTTGCCTTCGATAACCTGCAGGTACTGAGCTTCGGTGGAGGCGGTGTCGTTCTGGATCACCAGTTGCAGGACCTCGCCTTCCACGATGGTGGCGGCGGCGCTGGACAAGATGCGCAGAACTTCCGGCGCACCATCCGCAACCATCAGCTGGAAGGCTCGCGCGAACAGAAAATCGCCGACCAGCACGCTGGCCTTGTTGCCGAAGATCGCGTTGGCACTGGCTTGGCCCCGCCGCAACTCGCTTTCATCCACCACGTCGTCATGCAGCAGCGTCGCGGTGTGGATGAACTCGACGCAGGCGGCCAATCCAATATGCCGTTCGCCCTGGTAGCCGCACAGCCGTGCCGCCGACAACGTCAGCATCGGCCGCAACCGCTTGCCGCCGGCTGCGATCAGATGGGCCGCCAGCTGCGGGATCAGCTGAACCGGGCTCTGCATCCGGTCGATGATCAGCTGGTTGCAGGCGGACATGTCATCCTGGACGAGCCGGACCAGTGTGGTCAGGGCATCCTCGGCATCCGGAAGCGCGTCGGATGGGCCACCTGGCTCCAGATGCCCCTGCGCGGCAGAAGAAATCACGCGTCCATCAACCTCGTAGCTGCGGGCCTCACCATACTGGCCCAAGGGTACGCCAGCAAGGCAGCGCGCCGGAGCCCTCCGTCGCGCTCATCTCCGAGGTTGAGAGTGGCCCCGGGACACGGCACATCAAGGCGGATATGCGATACCCTTTCACCACCGCATCCCTTCTGCAGGCATCATGGTGACCGAAGCCTCCGCTCCGCTCCTGACTCATGACCATCTGCTGAAGGGCCGCGTGCAGCTTCGGCAGATGCGCCACGGCCTGCGCGCGGGGCTCGACGCCGTGTTGCTGGCGGCGGCCATTCCGGCGCAGCCGGGGGAGCTTGTTCTGGAAGCAGGATGCGGCAGCGGCGCCGTCTTTCTGTGTCTGCTGGCCAGGGTGCCGGACCTCCGGATCATTGCCATCGAACAGGATCCGGCACTGGCGGATTTGGCGCGGCAGAACGCCGCCCTCAATGGCTGGGCCGACCGGGTGACGGTGCTGCAAGGCGATGTGGCCGATCCGGCGGTGCTGGCGGCGAATGGAAGCATCGACCACGCCTGTGCCAATCCACCCTTCTGGCCGGACGGCACGCCACCGCCGGCGGGACTGCGGGCGGCGGCGACCCACCATCTCCAGGGACCCGGGCTGGATGTCTGGGCCGGCGCGCTGTCGCGCCCGCTGCGCCGGCGCGGAACGGTGACCTTGGTGCTTCCGGCCGGACGCCATTCGGAAGGCAGCGCGGCGCTGCGCCAGGCACGCTGCGGCGCCGTGTCGCTGCTGCCGCTCTGGCCCCGGGCCGGCATGCCCGCCAAGCGCGTAATCCTTCAGGGCCGGCGGGAGGCCCGTTCGCCTGACACGCTCGCGCCGGGCCTCGTGCTGCACGACCTGGCCGGGTGGACCGAGCCGGTCCGGCAGGTGTTGGAAGAGGGTGCCCCCCTGTCCTGGCCGTGAAACCTTTAAGCAATTGCTCTGGCAGTCTGGCTCCATTACCAATTGCGCATCATGAGCCAAGACGCCGCCGCCGACTTCCACAGCCAGGATCATGCGGAGGATGCCGAAGCCCTGCTTCGCGACGCCGACGCGCGGCGCGGCGAAGGCCGCTGGACCGAGGCGGCCGAACTTTACGCGAAGATCATCAGCCTGTGGCCCGAATCCTGGGCCCTGATGGTTCAGGAAGGCCACTGCCTCAAGGAATCCGGCAGGGTGGCGGAAGCCCTGGCGCGGTATCGGGCGGCCGAGAACTTCGCGCCGGATGACTCCGACCTCCAGGTGCAGATCGGCCACGCCCATAAGCTGCTAGGCGACCGGCAGAAGGCGGCCCTGGCCTATGCGAGGGCGTTCTCGCTCGGCCCCGAGAACGGCGATGCGCAACGGGAAGCCTCGGCCACCTCGGAATGGCTCGTGCGGGCGTCTCCCGCGCCTGACACAAGGGAGGACATCCCGGCAGAGGCACCTGCCGCGCGGCCCGAGAGTCAGCTTCCCGTGCTGTCGCCGGCGTTCGCTGGCGGGCCGGAGCGGGCGGGCCCATCATCGACGGCCCTGCAGATGGTGCTCGATGTCACCGACCTGCTGGACTACTTCAACGGCGCGCGGACACCGACCGGCATTCAACGGGTGCAGATGGGGATCGTCAGCCGTGCGATGGCTGAGCCCGCCCTGGCCGAGCTGGATCTGTGCTTCGCGGCCTATGATGCGTCGGACCTCGCCTGGCACGAGGTGGACAGCGCCGGCTTCACCTATCTGACGCAGTTGGCCGCCACCGGCTCCGATACGGAGGAGCCGGCCTGGGTCCTGACGCGCGACAGCCTGCGGCAACGCGTGGCGGCGGCACCGGGCTTCGCGTTCCGCCAGGATGCCGTGTTGGTGAACCTCGGCAATTCCTGGGGCTTCCCCGATTACTTCCGCGCGCTGCGGGCAGTGCAGCGGAGCCACAACGTCCGCTACATTCCGTTTGTCCACGACTGCGTCCCGCTGGTGGTGCCCGAGCATTGCCTGCTGACCATGGTGCAGGATTACGCCCGCTGGTTCGCGGCGCTGGGTCTGCACGCGCACGGCATCCTGTGCAATTCCGAGAACACGATGCGCGACGTGCGGCAGCAGCTGAACGTTCTGCTGCCGGAAGTCGAACTGCCGGGTCATGTGATCCGGCTCGACGCCGATCCGCGCAGCGTGGCCGTTCCGTCCGGGGACGCTACCCTCGACGCGCTGAAGACGTTGCGGAGCGGCGAGCCCTTCGCCCTGTTCGTGGCGACGATCGAGAGCCGCAAGGACCACCTGCTGGTCTTCCAGGCCTGGCTGCAATTGCTGCGCCGACATGGCGCGCAGCGCATCCCGCGCCTGGTCTGCGTTGGCAAGGCGGGCTGGCACTCCGAGGCGGCGCTGAGCCTGCTGCAGCACGCGCCGGAACTGCAGCGCCATGTGGTGCTGTTGTCGCGCATCTCGGATCAGGAGCTGGATGCGCTGTACGACCGCTGCCAATTCACCGTGTACAACAGCCATTACGAAGGCTGGGGATTGCCGATCACCGAAGCCCTGGCGCATGGCAAGATCGTGCTGACCGCGCGCCATTCCGCACTGGTCGAGGCGGGCGGCGAGGCGGCCCTCTACTTCACCCCGCAAAGCCAGCCGGACCTCCAGCAGAAGCTGGAGCAGCTGATCTTCGACGCCGATGCCCGCCGGCAGCAGGAAGCCGTGGTGCGCGAAAAAGGACGCCCGCGCAGCTGGAGCGCCGTCAAGGACCAGACCCTCGGCGCGGTGCTGGAACTGGCCAGGCTTCCCGCCCGCGGTCTGGCCGAGCGCAAGGCGATCCGCTTCGGCAAGCATTATCAGACGCGCCGCTTTCTGCGCACCAAGCCCGACATGGCGGTGGCGCTGGCTGAGGCGGTGCGGGATGGCCTGAGCTGGCACCCCGCGGAGGATTGGGGCGTCTGGTGCCGCAGCGGCACGGCGATCCTGCGCATTCCGCTGCCATTGTCCTCCGACGGCAACGGCCTGCGCCTTTACCTGCAGCTCCGCTCACCGCCCGTCGCGACCACCTTGCCGGTCCGCTGCGGCACGCAGGGCGGGCGGGGCGCGCATTACGAATTGCCGATGGACGCCACCACCGACCGCACCTTCATGCTCGACCTGCCGCCGCTGGGCGATGCCACTGTTCTGGAAGTGGAGCTGGAGAACGGCAATGGTGTCGATCTCGGCGTGCTGGGGCTTCCCGATCCACGCCGGATCGGCGTCGGCGTGCGCGGCTTCATGATCTGTCGGCTGGACGATCACGCCGCGCGCCTGGACTTCCTGGAACAGCAGGGATTCTACCAAGGACCTGCCGTCTAGGCCGGAACACCGGCCTGGCGGATCCCGTTATCCGGGATCCGCCGCGCCTCATCCGGCCAGCGCGGATCGAATGGCGGCCAGGGCCTCGGCAGCCCTGTCAGCCTCGGGACCGCCAGCCTGCGCCATGTCGGGGCGGCCGCCGCCGCCCTTGCCGCCGACCGCCGCGCTGCCGGAGCGGACCAGCGCCACGGCATCGGCCCGGCCCTTCGCCGCTTCGGCGACGCCGACCACGATGCTGGCCTTGCCTTCCGCCGTGGAAAGCAGCGCCACGACATCGGCGCCGCCGCCCTTCAGGATGGCATCGGCGATGCCCTTCAGGTCGCGCGGCGGCACATCCCCCAGGTTGCGTCCCGAGAAGCGCAGCCCGCCCACCTCCTCGATCGCCGAATCGCCGCCACCGGTGGCGAGCTGCTTGCGCAGGTCCGCCAGATCGCGCTCCAGCTTGCGGCGTTCCTCCAGCAGGGAGGCGACCCGTGCCGGCAGTTCGGAGGGGGTCACCTTCAGCGCCGCGGCACTGTCGCGCAGCAGGCGCTGCTCCCCGTCCAGCAGCGCCAGGGCCGCGGCGCCGGTGACCGCCTCCACGCGCCGCACGCCAGCCGAGACGGCGCTTTCGGACACGATCTTGAACAGGCCGATATCTCCGGTGCGCCGCACATGCGTGCCGCCGCACAGCTCCAGCGAATACACGCCGTGCTTCTCGTTGGCCGCCGGGTCGTGCCCCATTCCGACCACGCGCACCTCGTCGCCATACTTCTCGCCGAACAGCGCCATGGCGCCCGCCTCGACGGCGGCTTCCGGCGTCATCAGCCGCGTCACCACCTCGGCGTTCTCGCGGATGCGGGCATTCACCTCGGCCTCGACCCAGGCGAGGTCGGCAGGGCCCATCGGCGTCGGCTGGCTCACATCGAAGCGCAGCCGGTCCGGCGCGTTGAGCGAGCCCTTCTGCGCCACGTGGGTGCCGAGCCGGCGGCGCAGCGCCTCGTGCAGCAGGTGGGTGGCGGAATGGTGGGCGCGGATGGCGCCGCGGCGGGTGTGGTCGAGCTCCGCCAGCACCGCCTTGCCCGGTGCCGCCTCCCCCGCCTCCACCGTGCCGAGATGCACGAACAGCCCGAGCTTCTTCTGCGTGTCGCGCACGACGATCCGCAGGCCATCCCCCGCCGTGATGCTGCCGGTGTCGCCCACCTGGCCGCCGCTCTCCGCGTAGAAAGGGGTCTGGTTCAGCACCACGGCCACTTCCGTGCCGGGGCCGGCCTTCTCCACCTCCGCGCCGCCGGCGATGACGGCCAGGATCTCGCCTTCCGCGCTTTCGGTCGAATAGCCGAGGAACTCGGTGGCGCCGAGGCGGTCCTTGAGGTCGAACCACAGCGTCTCGGTGGCGGCTTCTCCGGTTCCGGCCCAGGCGGCGCGGGCGCGCTTCTTCTGCTCCGCCATGGCGGCCTCGAAACCCGCCAGATCCACCGCCTTGCCTTCGCCGCGCAGGGCATCCTGCGTCAGGTCCACCGGAAATCCGTAGGTGTCGTAAAGGCGGAAGGCAACGTCACCGGGCAGCGTGCCCTTGTCTCCCAGCTTCGCGCTTTCCTCCGCCAGCAGGCCGAGGCCGCGCTCGAGCAGCGAGCGGAAGCGGGTTTCCTCCAGTTTCAGCGTTTCCGAGATCAGCCCCTCGGCGCGCACCAGTTCGGGGTAGGCGGCTCCCATCTGCCGGATCAGGGCCGGCAACAGGCGGTACAGCAGCGGCTCCCGCGCGCCCATCATGTGGGCGTGGCGCATGGCCCGCCGCAGGATCCGGCGCAGCACGTAGCCGCGGCCCTCGTTGGAGGGCATGACGCCGTCGGCGATCAGGAAGGCGCCCGAGCGCAGGTGGTCGGCGACGACACGGTGGCTCACCTTGAACGGCCCGTCCGGCGCCTGCCCCGTTGCCTCGGCCGAGGCCAGGATCAATGCGCGGAAGGTGTCGATGTCGTAGTTGTCGTGCTTGCCTTGCAGAATGGCGGCGAAGCGCTCCAGCCCCATGCCGGTGTCGATCGATGGGCGCGGCAGCGGATTGCGGTTGCCGGCCGGCTCCTCGAGATACTGCATGAACACGAGGTTCCAGATCTCGATGAAGCGGTCGCCATCCTCGTCTGGGGAACCCGGGGGGCCGCCCGGGATCGACGCGCCATGGTCGTAGAAGATCTCGGAACACGGGCCGCAGGGGCCGGTGTCGCCCATCCGCCAGAAATTGTCGCTGGTGGCGATGCGGATGATCCGCTCATCCGGCAGTCCGGCGATCTTCCGCCACAGGGTGGCGGCGTCCTCATCCTCGGAGAACACGGTGACCAGCAGCTTCTCCTTGGGCAGGGAGAAATCCTTGGTCAGAAGCGTCCAGGCGTGCTCGATCGCCTGTTCCTTGAAGTAGTCTCCGAAGGAGAAATTCCCCAGCATCTCGAAGAAGGTATGGTGCCGGGCGGTGTAGCCGACATTGTCCAGGTCATTGTGCTTGCCGCCGGCACGCACCGATTTCTGGGCGGTGGTGGCGCGGGAATAGGGACGCCTCTCCTGCCCGGTGAAGACGTTCTTGAACTGCACCATGCCGCTGTTGGTGAACATCAGCGTGGGATCGTTGCGCGGCACCAGGGGCGAGGATTCCACCACCGTATGGCCATTGCGGGCGAAGTAATCGAGGAAGGTGGCCCGGATGTCGTTGCTGCTGGTCATCGTCCGCTGTTCTGCCCTGGAGCCGGCGAAAAAGGTTGGCCGATGACGTAGCGCGCCCGCCGGGGAGTGGGAAGTCCCGCCGGCCGGGCCCTGGCTGGCAGCGCACAGGTGCAGGGTCCGGGGATCCAGCCCTATAGTGGCGGCATGCCGCCGCGCAAAGCCACCCCCACCGCCGACCTGTTCGCCGCCACGGCACCGCCGGAGACGGACGGGCCAGTAGCCGCCGCAGTTCGCCCGCTGGCCGATCGCCTGCGGCCGGCAACCCTATCGGAGGTGGTGGGCCAGGATCACCTGCTGGGCCCGCAGGGCACCGTCAGCCGCATGCTGGAACGCGGCGCCCTGGCCTCGCTGATCCTGTGGGGCCCGCCGGGTGTCGGCAAGACCACGATCGCCCGCCTGCTGGCGGAAGCGGCCGCGCTGCGTTTCGCACCGCTGTCCGCCGTGTTCTCCGGCGTGGCGGACCTGAAGCGCGTGTTCGACGAGGCGCGTGCCAGGCGCTCGAACGGCCAGGGCACGCTGTTATTCGTGGACGAGATCCACCGCTTCAACCGGGCGCAGCAGGACGGCTTCCTGCCGGTGGTGGAGGATGGCACCGTGGTGCTCGTGGGCGCCACCACCGAGAACCCGTCCTTCGCGCTGAACGGCGCGCTGCTGTCCCGCTGCCAGGTGATGGTGCTGAAGCGGCTGGACGACCCGGCGCTCGAATTGTTGCTGACGCGCGCCGAGGCCGAGGCCGGCCGGGCCCTGCCGGTGGATGGCCCGGCGCGGGACGTGCTGCGCGCCATGGCCAATGGCGACGGCCGCTACATCCTGAACATGGCCGAGCAGCTTCTGGCCCTGCCGGAGAACACCGGGCCGCTCGATCCCGCCGGCCTGTCGGTGCTGCTGGCCAAGCGGGCGGCGCTGTACGACAAGGACCGGGAGGAACACTACAACCTGATCTCGGCCCTGCATAAATCGTTGCGCGGCAGCGACCCCGATGCCGCCCTGTACTGGTTCGCCCGCATGCTCGAGGGCGGCGAGGACCCGCGCTACATCGCCCGGCGATTGACACGCTTCGCGGCCGAGGATGTGGGTCTGGCCGACCCGACCGCCCTTCCCGCTGCCATTGCCGCATGGGAAACCTTTGAACGGCTCGGCACACCCGAAGGAGAGCTCGCCCTGGCACAGCTGGTGGTGCATCTCGGCACGGCGCCCAAATCGAACGCCGTGTACGTCGCCTATAACGAGGCGCGCCGCGCCGCGAAGGAAACGGGCAGCCTGATGCCGCCCGCCCACATCCTCAACGCCCCGACTAAGCTGATGAAGCAGCTCGGCTATGGCCGGGGCTACGACTACGACCATGACGCGGAGGACGCCTTCAGCGGCCAGAACTACTTTCCGGACGCCATGGAGCGGCACGCCTTCTACCGCCCGGCTGGGCGGGGCCGCGAGGCGCAGATCCTGGAGCGGCTGCAGCGCTGGGCGGAGCTCCGGGCCAGCCGCGCCTCTCGCGGTCCCCGGCGGCCCGCAGGCGGATGAGCCCCTTCGCCCCCCAACTCCTAGCGCTTGTTGCGGCGGGCGGTGCCGCCGGTTCTGTGTTGCGTTACAGCCTCGGCATCTGGTGCCTGGCACGGTTCGGAACGGTGCTTCCCTGGGGCACGCTGGCGGTGAACGTGATCGGCAGCGCCGTCATCGGG
Organism: Teichococcus vastitatis; assembly: GCF_003604215.1. Classification (GTDB taxonomy): domain Bacteria; phylum Pseudomonadota; class Alphaproteobacteria; order Acetobacterales; family Acetobacteraceae; genus Pseudoroseomonas; species Pseudoroseomonas vastitatis. The sequence continues at coordinate 247,326 of NZ_QXGS01000003.1, read as the reverse complement.
CTGATCGGCGGCCTGATAGCTAGTGGCATGCCGATGCCGGGCGAGGCGCGCCTATTGCTCATCACCGGGCTGCTGGGCGGCTTCACCACCTTTTCCGCCTTTTCCCTGGATGTGGGGCTGCTGGCACAGCGTTCTCTCCTGACGGCTCTGGTCTATCTGTGCGCGACGCTGTTGTTCGGCCTGGGCGCCTTTGCCGCATGCTTCTGGCTGGGGCAGCGCTTGTAGCCGAGCGGCAGGTGAGTCCCCGGGCGCGCTCTGCTAAAAAGACCTTTTGACGCGATAACGAGAGTGCCATGACCATTCAGCACCGCACGGTTCATGCTGCCGACTCCGAGTCCCGGCTGGACCGCTGGTTCCGGCGGCACTTTCCCCAGGTGACGCAGGGTGCCCTGCAGAAGATGCTGCGCACCGGCCAAATCCGCGTGGATGGCAAGCGCGCCGAAGCCAGCACCCGGCTGGAGCGCGGCCAGGAAGTCCGCATCCCTCCCTTGCCCGAGGGACCGGCGCCGGAGCCCAATCTGCGCGACCGACAGGTGTCGGAGGAAGATGCGCGCGCCCTGGAGAAGATGGTTCTGTACCGCGACGACGACGTGATCGCGCTGAACAAGCCGCATGGTCTTCCGGTGCAGGGCGGTCCCAACATCCGCAAGCACCTGGATGGCATGCTGGACGCGTTGCGCTTCGAGGCGGAGGACCGGCCCAAGCTGGTGCACCGCCTGGATCGCGACACCTCGGGCGTGCTGCTGCTGGCGCGCAACGCACGGGCCGCCAGCCGCCTGGCTTCCGCGTTCCGCGGACGCGATGCCGAGAAGACCTACTGGGCTGTGGTGGTCGGCCAGCCGCAGTTCCAGGGCGGGCGCATCGACATGCGGCTGGCCAAGCAGGGCGGCCCGCGCGGCGAGCGCATCGTGCCCGCCGAGGGCCGCGACGGCGCCCATGCCATCACCGAGTTCAACACGGTCGACGTGGCGCGGCGCCATGCCACCTGGCTGGAGCTGAAGCCGCTCACGGGACGGACGCACCAGCTGCGCGTGCATTGTGCCTCGGCGCTGGAATGTCCGATCCTGGGCGACGGCAAGTATGGCGGCCAGGCCGCTCACCTGGAGGGCATGTCGCACGCGCTGCACCTGCATGCGCGGTCGATCCGTGTTCCGCATCCGGAGGGCGGCAGCCTGGAGGTCACGGCGCCCTTGCCGCCACACATGCTGGAAAGCTTCACGTTCCTCGGCTTCGAAAAGCCGCGCAGCCCGCCGCCCCGCCGGCAGCCCTGAGGCGGAAGAAAACAAAAAAGGTGCCGGCCTCGCGGCCGGCACCTTTCCATGGGTCGCCCGGTGGGGCGCTCCTTTACGTGAGAGCTACTCGGCCGCCGCAGCCTCTTCGCTGTCCGGGGTCGTCATCATGCTGTTGGTGACGATGCCGGACTGGGCCCGGATGCGCTGCTCGATGCTGTCCGCCATGGACGGATTGTCGCGCAGGAACTGCTTGGCGTTCTCCCGTCCCTGACCAATGCGCTGGCTGTCGCAGGAGAACCAGGCACCCGACTTCTCCACCACGCCGGCCTTGACGCCGAGATCGATCAACTCGCCGACCTTGGACACACCCTCGCCATACATGATGTCGAACTCGACCTGCCGGAACGGCGGGGCCATCTTGTTCTTCACCACCTTCACGCGGGTCTGGTTGCCGGTGACCTCCTCGCGGTCCTTGATCTGACCGATGCGGCGGATCTCCAGGCGGCAGGACGCATAGAACTTCAGGGCATTGCCGCCGGTGGTGGTTTCCGGATTACCGAACATCACGCCGATCTTGAGCCGGATCTGGTTCAAGAAGATCAGCAGCGTGTTGGAGCGGGACACCGAACCCGTCAGCTTGCGCAGCGCCTGCGACATCAGGCGGGCGTGCAGGCCCACATGGCTGTCGCCCATCTCGCCTTCCAACTCGGCGCGCGGCACCAGGGCCGCCACCGAATCAACCACCAGCACATCCACCGCGCCGGAGCGCACCAGCGTGTCGGCGATCTCCAGCGCCTGCTCGCCGGCATCCGGCTGCGAGATCAGCAGGTTATCGACATCCACGCCGAGCTTGCGCGCATAGCCCGGGTCAAGCGCATGCTCGGCATCGACGAAGGCGCAGGTGCCGCCACGCTTCTGTGCCTCCGCAATGGCATGCAGCGCCAGCGTCGTCTTGCCCGAGCTTTCCGGCCCGTAGATCTCGACGATGCGGCCCTTCGGCAATCCGCCGATGCCCAGCGCCAGATCGAGGCCGAGCGACCCGGTGGGAACAACTTCCACCTCGTCCGACTGCTGTTTGGCACCCATGCGCATGATCGAGCCCTTGCCGAAGGCCCTTTCGATCTGGCTCAGCGCGGCGTCGAGCGCCTTGTTCTTGTCCATTCTGGAATCCCCTAATGCCCAAAGGCGCCGGTGCTGCGCGGCCGCCACCGACTGGCAGCCCGTTGCGCAATGCCGAAAACGCCAACCCGTTTCGCCCTGATCACATTATCGCGACAAGCAGGCCTTTCCCAGCCTCATGAAAGGTGCGCCGGCCGTTCTGTGATGTTCCTTATATGTTCTTTGGTGTTCCTCGTGCAAGAGCCACCTACGTTCTCAGGCAACTCTGAACCGCCTCCACCAGTTCGGCCGGGCGGTAAGGCTTGGCAAGGTATTCAACGCCGCTTTCGCCGAAGCCACCGGACACGATGGAGGGTGCGTAGCCGCTGACCAGCAGCACCGGGAGCGCCGGCCAGCGCTGCCGGAGCCGGGTAGCCAACTCGGCGCCGTCCATCCCCGGCATGATCACGTCGGACACGAGGATCGAGGGCGCGGTCTGTTGATCGTCCAGCAGCGCCAGGGCGTCTTCGGCATCCTCGGCGGCCATGACCTGCCAGCCGGTCTTCCGGAGGGCGCGCTCCGCCAAACGGCGAAGCGGCTCTTGGTCCTCCACCAGCAGGATCGTCTGCTGCTCGGTCGGTGGCGGCACCGATGGCGGCGCGCGGTGCGGCTCGACCGCGGCGGGTTCCGGTGCTGCCTGTGGCGCATCGTCCACCCGCGGCAGCAGGATGCGAAACCTTGTGCCCGCGCCCACGGCACTCTCCACCAACAGGTAGCCGCCCGATTGCCGCACGATGCCATGCACCGTGGCGAGGCCCATCCCCGTGCCGCCCTGATGTGCCCTGCTGGTGAAGAACGGCTGGAAGATGCGCGGCAGGATCTCCTTCGGAATGCCCTGGCCGTTATCGGCCACCTCCAGGACCGTCCAGCGGCCCGGCGGCACATCCTCCGGCTCCGCCCGGAGCGGTTCCAGCAGCAGGACCCGCCCGGTCTGCAGGGTCAGGGTGCCGCCCTGCGGCATCGCCTGGCGTGCATTCATCGCCAGGTTCATCAGAACCCGATCAAGCTGCGACGGATCGATACGGACATGCCGCCCCGGCTCATCCAGCCTGAGTTCCAGGCGGATCTGCTGCCCGAGCAAGGGTTGCAGCAGCGTGGCCATGCTCCGCACGGCGATGTTCAGCGGCACCAGCCTTGGCGCCAGCACCTGTTGCCGCGCATAGGCGAGCAGTTGCCGGACCAGCGCCGCGCCGCGATCCGCAGCTTGCCGGATTTGCTGCAGATCGTCGCGGATTGCGAGATCGGCCTCCAGCCCCTTCTGGAGCAGCGCCTGATCCGCCGCGCCAACCACCACCGCCAGCAGGTTGTTGAAGTCGTGGGCGATGCCGCCGGCCAGGGTGCCGAGGACCTGCAGCCGGTCCGCTTCGGCAAATTGCGCCGCCAGGGCGTGGCGCTGCGTCACGTCGCGCAGCAGCAAGACCCAGGTACCATCCTCCAGCAGCAGCCGCACGGGCGACACCAGCATCGGCTGTCGGCCTTCAGCGGGAAGAAGGGTCAGCTCGGCCTCCGGATGGACTTCCTCCCACCACCGCCGGAAGGCCGCGCGGCTCCCGGGATCGAAGATCCGTTCACCCGGCATCCCCCGCCGTACCGGTGCTGTGGGTCCCAACGCCCGGCGGAGGGCCGCATTCGCCTCCAGCGAACAACACTGGCTGTCCAGCAGCAGGGCTGCATCGGGCAGGTGCTGGAACAGCCCTGCCGCCGCAATGCGGCTGTCTGATGCATGACTCCAACGATGGCGTAGCTTCGAAAGCCAGTTCACGTGACGCGGACCCGCTGTCAGCCGGCCTGCCGCGCGAGATCGGCGATGGCATCGGCCAACAAGGCACGGCTCGCCTGGAGAACAGCAGCGTTCGAACAACTGGCCTGGAGTCGCGGCGGTACCGCCCGCAGGCCGGCCGACGCCTTCCCCATTGCGCCGGTCAACACCATCGGCTGCCGTGAGACGCCGGCTTCCAGCTGCCGCAGGCTGTGCTCCAACGCTTCACGCATGTCCATCGGCAGGCCCTTTCCGCGAGCCGTCAGGGTGGATCCAAGAGGTGAAGGAAGAATTAACGGTGCTGTTTACCGTCGCTCAACCGGAGTCTTCCAGACTCGCGGCATGACTCCTGATGTGCATGCCGTCCTTGTCACCGCCCAGCAGCTGGACGGCCTCCTGGCCACCACCCGGGGCCTCGCCAGGACCGGGCAGCAGTTGGACCGTCCTGGACTGGACCGGGACATCGCCGTTCTGTGCCTGGCCGCCCTGCGGCTGCAAAAGCGGAACCGGCAGGCATGCCGCTTTGCCCTGTTGCTGCTTCAGCAGCGGGTCGAGATCCTGCACCAGGCCTTGCAGGCCGGTGCGGCGCTCAGCCGCCGCGGCGATCCGGGCATCAGGACCGGGGCAAGTGCCGGCTGATGTAGGGCGGGAGGTGGAAAGCGCCTGCATGAATCTCGGGCGTCCAGTATTCCGTGGCGCCGAGGATACCGGCCGCCTCGGCGCGGCGGCGGATCGTCTCCGCATCCACCGTCCGCAGCCCGGCATCCTTGGCTGCCCAGCCCAATGTCATGAAGCCGCCGACATAGGTCGGCACCGCCGCCACATAGGCCCAGATGTCCGGGAACGCCTTGCCGCGGCGAACGCTGGTTTCGGCCAGTTCGTCGGCCTGCATGATCGGCACGCCGCATTGATTGACGATCACGCCGCGGTCCGACAGCAGGCGCGCGGCGCTGCTGTAGAACTCGTCGGTGAACAGCACCTCGCCCACGCCAATCGGATCGGTCGAATCGACGATCACCACGTCGAAGCTGCCGGCATCCGCCTTGCGGACGTAGTCGATGCCGTCACCGACGATCACCTCGGCGCGCGGATCGGTCCAGGCGCCGCCCGCGATGTCGGGCATGTGCTCCTTGCACAGCCGGATCACCTCGCCGTCGATTTCGACCATCACGGCCTTCTCGACGTTGCGGTGCTGCAGCACACGCTTCAGCACGCCGCCGTCGCCGGCGCCGATGATCAGCACGCGCCTTGCGTCGCCATGCGCCAGCAACGGCACATGGGCGAGCATCTCCTGATAAACGAACTCGTCCTTTTCCGTGATCTGCACCACGCCATCGAGCAGCATAACGCGCCCGTGGCTGTAGCTTTCGAACAGCATGATGTCCTGGAAGGCGCTCTGCACGCGGGCCAGCTCGCGCTTCACCAGGAAGCGCTGGCCCCATTCGGGATAGAGGGTCTCGTTCACCCAGGAATCGGTCGGCATCGGCGTTCGTCCTCAGTCCATAACAAGAGGGCGGGATCCTAGGATCCCGCCCCCGGTCGCGTCACATGAAAGGCTGAGGTCAGCCGATCAGGCCGCGCTTGTGCTCGGCAAGCTGCACGCGCTCGGGCTCGAAGCCCTTCTTCAGGATCGACACCGCCTTGTACGGATTGCAGATGCCGCAGACGAAGATGTCGAGCGCGGCATAGGCCCGCTCCGGCCAGGTGTGGATCGAAACGTGGCTCTCGGCCAGCACCAGCACGCCGCTCACGCCACCATTCGGGGAGAAGTGGTGGAAGTGGCCGTGCAGAATAGTCGCGCCGGTCTCGATGGCGGCCTCACGCAGCACGGAATCGATGTGCGCGGGGTCGTCGAGGTTCGTGGCACCCCAGAGATCAACGATCAGATGCGTGCCGGCGAAGCGCACACCGTCACGTTCGACGAAGTAATCCTTCGCCTCACCGTGGCTATCAACAGACTGGGCTTCGCTCGGGCTGTAATCCGAAACCATCCCCAGCGGAGAAACGAGAGCGTCCATGGCTCGAGGGCTCCTTCCCACCAGAAGATGACCAGGGTGATCGTGGATCGATCAGGTCAACGGGGGCGGCTTATGAGGCAAGGGGTCCCCCACCGCAAGAAAAATCGGGACTTTGAGGCCGAAAAAAACACGGGTCCTCCCCGCGCTGGGCGCGGATCTCGTCGCGCCGATTGTGACAGCCTCCGCAAATGCCCCCCGTGGGGCAGCTTCTTCCTCGGAAAACCTCCGGTCCCGGGGTTTCAAGGGGGAAGGCACTCGAATCCTCTTGCCCGTCCGCTCAAGGCTGGTATACCCCGCCGCCTGCGTTGGATGGGTGGCCGAGCGGTCGAAGGCGCACGCCTGGAAAGTGTGTATACCTCAAAAGGGTATCGTGGGTTCGAATCCCACCCCATCCGCCACCAGCCTCCGGGCCATCCGCTTGCGGTGCCCCGCATCGTAGCCAAGCGTAACGGCCCCTGGCGGCAGATCCGGCTGCGCGCCACATCCTGATTATGCACCGTGCCGATCCGCCGCGATCCCGCCGCCAAATGCTGCGGCTGATGGCCGCCTCACCCGCCCTGATCGGCGCAGCCGCCGCCCCCGATGCGGAACTGCGGGCGGCTCTGGAGCAGGCCCGCGCTCTGGATCCACTGCACACCCTCATGGTTGTCCGGAACGGCACGGTGCTGGCGGAGCACCGCTTCCGGGGCCCGGCGCCGGACCGTTCCGTGAACATCAAATCGGTGTCCAAGACGATCATCGCGTCACTGGTCGGCATCGCCATCCGGCGCGGCCACCTCACCGGCGTCGATGAGCCCGTTGCGCCGCTGTTGCGCGACAAGCTGCCGCGGGGCGCCGATCCGCGCCTGCATCGCGTCACCATCGGGCACCTGCTGTCCATGCAGGCGGGCCTGGAGCGCACCTCAGGCCCGTTTTACGGCCGCTGGGTATCTAGCCCGGACTGGGTGCGCTTTGTTCTCGCCCGGCCTTTCGTGGCCGATCCGGGCGGGCCCATGCTGTATTCCACCGGCAACACGCACCTGCTGTCGGCGATCCTCACCCGCCGCACCGGACGGAGCACCCTGGAGCTGGCGCGGGACTGGCTCGGCGATCCGCTCAACATCAGCATCCCGCCCTGGCCGCGCGATCCGCAGGGGATCTTCTTCGGCGGCAACGACATGCTGATGTCGCCGCGGGCCCTGTCGCGCTTCGCCGCGATGGTGCTCAGCCATGGTCGCGTCGGCGGCACGGAAGTTGTGCCGCGGAGCTGGATCGAGGCAAGCTGGCAGCCGCAGGCCCGTTCCGCCTTCACCGGCGATTCCTACGGCTATGGCTGGTTCCGGCGTGAAGACGCGCATCTCCGGCGCTACTACGCCTGGGGCTTCGGCGGCCAGATGATCCATGTTGTTCCCGACCTCGGGCTCAGCATCGTCATGACCTCCGATCCGACGCAGCGCTCGGGCGGAAGCAGCGGCCATTCCGCGGCCCTGCACCGGCTGGTGGAGCAGGCGATCATTCCGGCGTTCACCGGATGATGCCCGCAACCCGGATCGCGTCGCGGCTCTTCCCCTTCCACTCAGATGGAGATGGGGATCATGCGCTTCCTTGCGGACTGGCTGGCGGATTCGATCCGCTTCGGCCTCGCCCTGACCATGGCCCTCGGCGCGATGCAGATCCCTGCCCTCGCGCAATCCTACCGGGCCGCCCTGACCCAGGTCGCGGAAGCGGGCCAGCGCGACATCGCCGACCGGCAGAGGATCGCGCGGGAATACTACCGCCTTCCACCGGACGCGCCGCCGGGCATGGTGCTCGATGCGCTGCGCCGCTCGGAGCCAGCTAATGCGGCCGGCCTGGTGGCCTCGGCCGAGCAGGCGGCGCTGCTGCGCGCCACGGCCGAGCGTCTGGACCGCACCTCCCCCATCACGCGTCCCCTGGTTGCCCTGTGGGACGGCCTGACCGATGATCGCGCCGGCAAGCCGGCCATTCTGCGCCGCGCGTGGCAGGACCTTGTGCCGGCCGTGCTGCTCAGCGCCGCGCCGGCCAGCTACGGGCTGGGCGGGCTGATCATCGGCCTCCTGCTGGCGCGGCTCCTGATCGCGCCGCTCGTCGCGGGCCGGGCGCGCCACGCGTGAACCCTTGCTGCCGAAAGTTCGTCGCATGCCTTGGCTGAAACTGGGACTTGTTCTGTTTCTGGTGTTCTTCCTGCTGCCCTTGTCGATCTCGGCGGGGCTCTACTACGCCAACGGCACCGGTGCCGGCTGGCGCACCGCCGACCGTTCCAGCGCCGGCCTGCTGCCGCCGGCTGCGGGCCACTCCCCGGCCGTGGTCCGGGTGTTCGCCGCGCCGACGGTGCGCTGGCGCGGCATCTTCGCCACGCATTGCTGGATCGTCTTCAAGCCGGAAGGCGCCAGGAGCTACACGCGCTACGATTACACCGCCTGGGGGGAGCCGATCCGCATGAACGGTTTCGAGCCGGATGGCCGCTGGTTCGGCGCCCGGCCGGACACCGTCTACGCGGCGGATGGGGCCGCCGCTGCGGCGCTGATTCCCGCCATGCAGCGGGCGATCGAATCCTATGCCTGGCGCAACCGCGGCGATTACCGGGCCTGGCCCGGCCCGAACTCCAACACCTTCGTGGCCGCCGTGCTCGACACCCTGCCGGGATTGGGCGTGGCGCTGCCCCCCACCGCGATCGGCAAGGATTTCCCCTATGACGGCCGCTGGCTGCGCCCGACCCAGTCGGGAACCGGGTTGCGGCTGAGCCTCGGCGGCTATGCCGGCCTGACGCTAGGCTGGGTGGAAGGTTTTGAGATCAACATCCTAGGCGCCACCGCGGGCCTCGACCTGCGGCGGCCGGCGATCAAGCTGCCGGGCCTTGGGCGGATCGGCATGCGCGGCCAGGACGGGCCGGCCACGCCGGTGCCGGAGGCGCTGCGGACCAGTTGAAGCACCTCAGTCGACGATGAACAGCCGCGCGCCGGTTTCGGTAGAGGAGCGATGCGCGGCGTCACCGAAATCCGACACGGTGTAACCATGCCCGGCCGCGAAGGTGAACCGGCGGCCATCCTGCAGTTCGGTGACCAGCTCGCCGTCCAGCACATACAGCACGTGGCCCCGGTCACACAAATGATCCGCGAGGTAGCCGGGCGAGTATTCCACGACCCGCATCCGCACATCGCCGTTGGATAGAGTGCGGCACAGCGCTGTGCCGCGTTCCCCCCGATGCTCGGTGGCCGGCAAAGCATCCCAGTGGACGCCGGTGAACGGCAGGGGCGGAAGCTTCATGGCGCCATGCTCCTCGGGCTGCCGCAGGCTGAAGCAAGCCGCCGCATCACGCAATGGGCCATGCCGCGACGAGGCGGGCACCGCATGGCTGCGCCGCTGTGATCAGGGCAGCCGCGCCAGGCGTTCCAGCAGGAGGTCGAAAAACCCGGCGGCATCGGCCTGGTTCAGCCAGGTCGCATTGGCCGCGCGGCCAGAGACACCAAACCAGTCCGCCACCGTCATGCCGAGCGCCAGCGGACTGCCGGTTTCCACCTGGACATTGATGCGCCGCCCCGAGAACAATCCAGGCCGCAGCAGCCACGCGATGACGCAGGGATCGTGCAGCGGAATGCCTTCCTGTTCCCGCTCCCGCTGCGGCGTGCCGTCCGCGTCGGAGAACATCACTGCCACCGCCCGCGCCGCCGCCGTGCCGATCATGCGTAGCCGCGTCAGCCGCTCCCGCGTCAGCCGAACCTGGTGTGTCAGGTCCAGCGGCAGCAGCGTCAGCGCGATGCCGCTGTTCAGCAGCACCTCCGCCGCATCGGGATCGGCATGCACGTTGTACTCGGCGGCCGGCGTGACGTTGCCGCCCTCGCTGCGCGCACCGGCCATCCAGATCACCTCGGCGACGCGGGCGGCGATGTCGGGTGCTTTCACCAGCGCCATGGCCAGGTTGGTGGCCGGGCCGAGCAGGCACAGCGTGATCTCACCCGGCGCTGCCTGGCGCAGCATGTCAATCATGGCATCCACGGCGTGTCCGGGCCGGGGCGGCGTCGCGGGCTCCGGCAGCACCAGGCCCTGCAGGCCGGTTTCGCCATGCACGTGCTCGGCGGTGACGGGATTGCGCACCAGCGGCCGCATGCAGCCGGGATAGACCGGGATATCCGGCCGGCCACCCAGTTCCAGAAGCTGGCGCGCATTGGCTTCGGTGCGGGATAGCGGCACATTGCCCGCCACCGCCGTCAGGGCCAGCACCTCCAGTTCCGGCGATGCCAGCGCCAGCAGGATGGCCACCGCGTCGTCCTTGCCGGGGTCGGTGTCGATGATGATCTTGCGGGCCATGGCGGGCGCCTCGTCGGAAAGGTCAGGTCAGGCCGAGCCGCTGCGCCGCCAGGGCAACGCAGGCCTCGAACAGGTCCAGGGAGTCGAAAGGCTGATCGCTGCCGCCGGCCGGAACCAGCATGGGATGCCCGCCGGCCTGCACCAGCGCGCCCTCGATCATCAGGTTGTCGGCCAGGCCGAAGCCTTCCACGGTGATGCCGGGGATCGGGTCCGGCAACATGGCGGCATGCGCGGCGCAGCGCGCGGAAAACGGCACCGCGCTGTTCGAATAGCCGAAGACCGGCCGGCCGCGGCCCAGGAACCAGCCGATCTCCACCAGCGTGCCGCTGTCGGCCGAGACGCCGCGGAACGGCGTCAGGTTGGCAATGGCGAGGTCGCATTCCTCCATCATGCCGATGTCCTTGCGGAAGATGGTGGACCAGGCCGCTTCCGCGGGAAAACTGCCGAGGCTGGCCAGATCCTCGTTCAGCGGCGGCCGGCCCTCGATGCCGTGGCGGGCGCAGATCGCCACCTTGCGGGCGGCATGGGCCGGCGCGCCGGGCAGGAAGACGTCCGGGCCCGCCAGATAGGCGCGCGGCCTCACGCCGGATTGCCCGCCAGATGCCCCGGCCCGAAGGAATGCGGCAGCAAGGCTGCGAGCGTGGTGTGCAGCAGCACCCGGCCGCGCGCGTCGACCATGCGCAGCGGGGTTTTGGGCCCGGCGAATTCGCGGATCTTCTGCCGGCAGCCGCCGCAGGGCGTGCAGGGCGCCTCCCCCTCGCCCGCCACCACCAGCTCGGCGATGCGGCGGCCGCCGGCCAGGGCCATCGCGGCGATGGCCCCGGCCTCGGCGCAGCTGCCTTCCGGGAACGCCGCGTTCTCGACGTTGCAGCCGGCGAAGATCTGGCCCTCCTCGGTGCGCAGCGCGGCGCCGACATGGAAGCGCGAATACGGCGCATAGGCATTGGCCCGCGCCGCCAGGGCAGCGGCGATCAAGGGATCGGACACAGGGTTCAACGCTCCTTCACATAAGGCTGGCCGCTGGCCCGGGGCGGGATCGCGCGTCCCATGAAGCCGGCAAGCAGCACCACTGTCAGCAGGTACGGCAAGGCCTGAATCGCCTGCACCGGAAAGGCGCCGATGCCAGGCAACACCGCGCCCTGCAGGCGGATCGCCACCGCATCCAGCAGGCCGAACAACAGACAGGTCAACAGGATCCGCCCCGGGCGCCAGCCCCCCAGGATCATAGCCGCCAGCGCGATATAACCCCGCCCCGCGATCATGTCGCGCTGGAAACCGGCGCCCTGGGCCGTGGCGACGTAGGCGCCGGCGATCCCGCACAGCACAGAGGCGATCAGCACCCCGGCATAGCGCAGCCGCGCGACCGAGACGCCCGCCGTGTCCACCGCCGCCGGATGCTCGCCCGCCGCCCGCAGCCGCAGGCCGAAGCGGGTGCGCGCCAGCACAAAGGCGCTGACGGGCACCAGCAGCAGCGCCAGATAGACCAGCATGGTCTGGCCGCCGATCAGCGAGGCATAGATCCGCCCTAGCACCGGCACGTCGGCCAGGGCATCGGCGCCGGGCAGGTCGAGCGGCAGGAAGCGGGCCGCCGCCGGCAGTGCCGGTGTCTGCCCGCCCATCCCGAACCAGGCGAGCGCCAGGGTTGCGGTCAGGCCGGAGGCGATGATGTTGATCGCCATGCCCGACACCACCTGACTGCCGCGCAGGGTGATGCAGCCATAGGCATGCACCATCCCCAGCAGGCAGGACGCCGCCACCGCCGCCAGCACGCCCGGCAGAACGTCGCCCGTCACGGCGGCGGTGGCGGCAGCGGCGAAGGCGCCGACCAGCATCTTGCCCTCCAGTCCGACATCGACGATGCCGGCACGCTCGGAGAACAGGCCGGCCAGCGCGGCCAGCAGCAGCGGCGTGGCCAGGCGCAGCGTGGCGCCCAGCACCGGCAGCAGGATGTCCAGCGCCTCGGTCATGCTCGGGCGGGTGCCAAGACACGGGCCAGGACCGGCCGCAGCATGGTGCCCAGTGCGCCGGTGAACAGGATCACCAGCCCCTGGATCAGGACCACGATCTCGGACGGCACATCCGGCACCTCGAACGCCATCTCGGCGCCCCCCTGCGTCAGCGCGCCGAACAGCAGCGCCGCCAGCAGCACGCCGGCGGGATGGTTGCGCCCCATCAACGCCACGGCGATGCCGGTGAAGCCGTAGCCGCCGGTGAAGCCCAGCAGCAGCTTGTGCTGCGCGCCCAGCAACTCGTTCACCGCAACGCCGGCCGCCAGGGCACCCGACAGGGCCATGGCGGCGATGATCACCCGCCCCTCGTCGATGCCGGCATAGCGCGCCACGTCCGGGCTCTGCCCGACGACGCGCAGGCCGTAGCCCCAGGGGGTGCGCCAGACCAGCAGCCACACGCCGAGCGCCGCCACCAGGGCCAGGATCAGCGCCAAGTTGACCGGCACCGAGGGCGCGAAGCCCAGGACGGACAGCGACGGCAGCGAGGCTGCCTCGGCGAAGCGCCGCGTCTCCGGGGACATGGAGCCCGGCGCGATCAGCACGTTGACGATCAGGTAGACCATCAGCGACGCGGCCAGGAAGTTGAACATGATGGTGGTGATGACGATGTGGCTGCCGCGGCGCGCCTGCAGCCAGCCCGGGATGGCCGCCCAGGCGGCGCCGAAGGCGGCTCCCCCGGCGATGGCCATGGCCAACAGCAGGACTGGAGGCAGGCCCTCCAGGTTCAGCGCCACCAGCGCCACGCCCAGCCCGCCCAGATAGGCTTGGCCCTCGGCGCCGATGTTGAACAGCCCGGCCTGGAAGGCCACCGCGACGGCCAGCCCGGTGAAGGCCATGTTGGTGGCGTAGTAGAGCGTGTATCCGATGGCATCCGTGGAGCCAACGCTGCCCACCGCCAGCGCCCGCAGGGCCGCCCCCGGCTCGCCGCCGGTCAACAGCACCAGCAGGGCGGTGATGGCGAGCGCCAGCGCAAGGTTGAGCGCCGGCAGCAGGACGAGATCGACCCAGCGCGGCAGCGCCGCCGGCGCGCTCAAGCCGCCTCGTCCGGTGTCACGCCGGCCATCATCAGGCCCAGCTCGCGCTCATTCGCCTCGGCGGCGGTCAATTCGCCCATGATCCGTCCATCGCACATCACCAGGATCCGGTCGCTCAGCGCCAGGATCTCCTCGATCTCCACCGACACCACCAGCACGGCGCGCCCGGCGGCGCGGTGCGCCAGCAGCCGCTGGTGGATGGCATTGATGCCGCCAATGTCCACCCCGCGCGTCGGCTGGCCGACCAGCAGCACTTTCGGATCGCGCTCGATCTCGCGGCCCAGAATCAGCTTCTGCTGATTGCCGCCGGAAAACAGCGCCGAGCGCAGGGCGGGTTCCGGCGGCCGCACATCGAAGTCGCGCATCAGCCCCGCCGCATGCGCCGCCATGGCAGCGGGGGACAACAGGCCACCCCGGCGCCAGCGGGGATCATTCTGGTAGCCCAGGATGGCGCTGGCGGCGGCGCTGTCCTGCCGCAGCAGGCCGCTGCGCAGCCGGTCTTCCGGCACATGGCCCAGGCCCCTGCGGCGCAGGCCGGCGGCATCGAAGCCGGGTCCGGGGAACACGGTTTCCCCGGCGAAGCGGATCTCACCTGCCACCGGGCGGCGAATGCCCGTCAGCGCTTCCAGCAATTCCCCCTGTCCGTTTCCGGCGACGCCGGCGATGCCCAGGATCTCGCCGCCCCGCAGCACCAGATCGGCGTCCTTGACGCGCTCCACACCGGCCGGGTCGCGCACCGAGAGGCCGCGTGCCTCCAGCAGCACCGGGCCGCGCGGCATGGGCGGCAACGGCGCGGGCGCGGCCAGCCGCCGGCCGATCATCAGCTCGCCTAGCTCGGCCGGCGTGGTGGTGGCGGTGTCACGATGCGCCACCATTTGCCCGGTGCGCATCACCGAGACACGGTCAGTGATCGCCATGATCTCGCGCAGCTTGTGGGTGATCAGCAGAACCGTGCGGCCCTGGTCGCGCAGGGCGCGCAGCACGCGGAACAGATCGTCCGCTTCCTGCGGCGTCAGCACGCCGGTCGGCTCGTCGAGGATCAGCACCTCGGCGCCGCGATACAACGCCTTCAGGATCTCGACGCGCTGCTGCGCGCCCACCGGCAGATCCTCAACCAGGGCATCGGGATCGACGCCGAGGCCATATTGGGCGCCGAGCCGGCGCAGCTCGGCCCGTGCCCGAGCCGCGCCGCGCGCCAGCAGCGCGCCGCCCTCGGCGCCCAGCATGACGTTCTCCAGCACGGTGAAGCGTTCCACCAGCATGAAGTGCTGGTGCACCATCTCGATGCCGAGGCGGATGGCATCGCGGCTGTCGCGGATGCGGGCTTCGTCCCCGTTCACCAGGATGGTGCCCGCATCGGCCTGATAGAAGCCGTGCAGGATGGCCATCAGCGTCGACTTGCCGGCGCCATTTTCGCCGACGATGCCATGGATGTGGCCGCGCCGGACCACGAGGTCGATGGCGTGGTTGGCGTGCACGGCGCCGAAGCGCTTGTCGATGCCGCGCAACTCGATGGCAGGTGGCGGGCCGGCCGGGGCGCCCATCAGTTCGGGCAGGAATTGTTGCTCATGTAGTCATGCACGGCGACGCGCCCGGCGATGATATCGACCTTCGCCTGATCGATCCGGCGGCGCATCTCCGGCGTGACCACCGATGCATTGTTCTCGTCGAAGGCGAGGCCGACGCCATCTTCCGCCAAGCCCAGCACCTGCTTGCCGGCCTTCCAGCTGCCGTCGCGGGCCGCTTCCAAGGTGGTGCGCGTTGCGACATCGAGCTGCTTCACCATGCTGGTCAGCACGCTGCCGGGATGCAGGTGGTTCTGGTTGGAATCGACGCCGATGCCGAACTTGCCCGCATCGGCAGCAGCCTGCAGCACGCCGTTGCCGGTGGCGCCGGCGGCGTGGAAGATCACGTCGGCGCCACGCTCGATCTGCGATCGGGCGAGTTCCGCGCCGCGCACCGGATCATTCCAGGCGGTCGGCGTGGAGCCGGTCATGTTCTGCAGCACCTCGATCTTCGGATTGCCTGCCTTGGCGCCCTGTACGTAGCCACAGGCGAACCTCCGGATCAGCGGCACGTCCATGCCGCCGATGAAGCCGACCTTTCCGGTGCTGCTCTTGAGCGCCGCGATCAGACCGGCGAGGTAGCTGCCCTGTTCCTCGCGGAACAGCACGGATTCGACATTGGGCCCCTCCACCACGGAATCGATGATCACGAAGCGGATCTGCGGGAACTCGGCCGCCACCGTCTTCACCGCGCTGGCCTGGTTGAAGCCCACGGCGATGATCGGGTTCTGGCCGCGCCGGGCGAAGTTGCGCAGCGCCTGCTCCCGTTGCGTATCGTTCTGCGGCTCGAACTCGCGCACGGCGATGCCGCTGGATCGGGCGAAGTCCTGACCACCCTTGTGCACGCCCTCGTTGAAGGATTTGTCGAACTTGCCGCCCATGTCGTAGACGATGGCCGGCGTGATCTCCGCGGCGCGCGCCGTGCCGAGGCTGATCAGCGCGGAAAGCGCGGTGGCGAGCAGGACCTTCATGGTGGAATCCCGGTCTGGTTGCGGCGCTGGGCCGGTGGCCGCCTCAGCCGGCATGGCTGAGGCGATACTGGGTGAAGCCGACCTGCGTGTTGCCGAGCGGCTCGGCGAGCAGCCCACGCGGGCGGAAGGGTGCGGCGCCCGCCCCGGTGGCCAGCGTCACCCGCGCCGCGGCGGGCCAGGGCGCCAGGGACCAGTTGTTGTCCGCCTGCGGATCGATCACCTTCTGTTCGACGATGTAGCGCACAACAACGTCGCGGTTCAGGTCCGGCGCTTCGAGCACGATCGTGCTGCCATCGGCGCCCGGGAAATGGCCGCCGCCACCAGCACGGTAATTGTTGGTGACCACCAGGAACTCCTGCGCCGGGCCGACCGGCTGGCGATTCCAGGCCAGGTCCCGGATGCGGTGCGACCACCTTGCCGTCATTGTCGTAGCGCGCAGGCTGCGTGACGTCGATGCGGTAGGTGACGCCGTCGATCACGTCGAAATTGTAGGATGGAAAGCGCGGGTCGATCAGCGGCTGGTCGGTGCCGGAAGCCAGGTCGATGCGGTTGAACAGGCCGGCGGAGCGCTCCAGCCATTCCCGCAGCTGTGCTCCGGTCACCTTCACCACGCGCAGCGTGTTCGGGTAGAGATAGATGTCGGCCACGTCCTTGATGGCGACGGGACCGGGCTTCACGTCGGTGTAGTAGTCCGGGCCGCCGCGGCCGCCGGCCTTGAACGGCGCCGCCGCGGACAGGAGCGGCAGGTCGCCCAGCCCGGCATTCTTCGCGAGGTCGCGCACGTACCAGAGCTGGGCATTCGACACGATCTGCACAGAGGGGTCGTCCGCCACCAGGGCCCAGTAGCTGGTGATCGGCGCCCGCGTCTCGCCCACCGGCTGGCGGACATAGATCAGCGTCGCCTCGTGCTCGGGGCGGGCGGCAGCCAGAACGGCCTTGCTGGCGGAGACCTTGGCCACGACATTGCGATCCGCGGCGCGCTCATAGATCGGCCGCGCTTCCGTGGCGAACTCCGCCACCGACCAGGCGCCGCCGCGCCGTTCCAGCGTCAGGTCGATAACGCCGAGATGGCTGCCCCAGAAGCCGGCCATCACCGCCGGCATACCGTGCAGTGTGCCGCGCTGCGCATCTACGTCGGGGATGTTGGCAAAGTCCTTGCCGGGAAACACGAGGTGCTGGTGGCCGGTCATGATGGCATCGATGCCCGGCACCTGCGCCAGGTGCAGCGCGGCGTTCTCGGCCCCCGGCTTCGCCTCGCCGCCGGCGATTCCGTAATGGCACAGTGCGACCACGATGTCGGCCTCTGCCCGGAGCTGCGGCAGGTGCCGGCGGGCGGCTTCCACGATGTCGGTGGCGGTCAGGCGGCCCTGCAGGTGCGCCTGGTCCCATTGCAGGATCTGCGGCGGCACGAAGCCGATGACGCCGATGCGCAGGTTGTGCTTCGCCCCGGCCTCGTCCACCATCTCCCGCGTGAAGACGCGGGTCGGCGGCACCAGCGGCGTGCCGTCGGTTTTCAGCACATTGGCACAGACGCTGGGGAAGTTCTGCCCGACCAGGGCCTTGCCCAGATAGTCCAGCCCGTAATTGAACTCGTGGTTGCCCAACGTGCCGCACAGATAGCCGAGGCTGTTCATCGCCGCGACCACCGGATGCACCTCGCCGGGCTTCAGCCCGCGGGAATAGGCCATGTAGTCGCCGAGGGGGCTTCCCTGGATCACGTCGCCATTGTCGAACAACAACGTATTCGGCACTTCCGCCCGCGCCGCGGCGATCAGGTTGGCGGTCTTGGCGAGGCCCACCGTGTCGTCCGTCCGGTCCCGGTAGTAATCATAGGGAAAGACGTTGACGTGCAGGTCCGTGGTTTCCAGCAGCCGCAGGCGAAGGCGTGGTGCTGCCTGGGCACCGGCCGTCCAGGGCAGGACCAGGACCACGCCGCAGAGCAGCAGGGCACGGCGGGACAGGACGTTGCGCGGCATGACACAGCCTCGGCCGATCGGATGTTCCGGCATCTTCGGCGGCCCGGCGGCGCCGATCAACCCCGGCCGTGGTCCGGCCGGCCTTCCGCCCCGTCGCCCGGCATCCCATATCCGCCTGTCAACCTGCCTCCGGAACTCGCTCATGCGCGCCGTGCCTGCCAGCCTGATCCTGCCCCTGCGCCAGCTCGGCGATCCCGGATTCCGCGGTCCGCTGCTGAAGGGGCTGGGTGCCTCCATCCTGGCCTTTGCTGGTCTCGCCTGGCTGGCGGATTGGGGCGCCGGGGCGCTGGCCGGCGGCCAGGGCTGGATGGCCACCGCCGCCGGGCTGCTCGGCGGCGCGCTGGTGCTGGTGGGCGCCGTCTGGCTGTTCCTGCCGGTGATGCTGGCGATCACCAGCCTGTTCCTGGACGACGTGGCCGATGCCGTGGAGCGCCGCTTCTATCCCGGCCTGCCGGAGGCGCGCGGCGCCTCCCTGGCGGCGCAGATCCGCGCCAACCTCGCCTTTTCGGTGCGGCTGCTGCTGCTCAGCCTTCTGATCCTGCCGCTGGCCATCGCCCTGCCGCCGCTCGGGGTGGTGCTGTTCTGGGCGGTGGCGGCGGTGTCGCTCGGCTATGGCCTGTTCGAGGGGGTGGCGCAGCGCCGCATGTCGGTGGCCGAGTCGCGCATCCTGCGGCGGCAACGGCGCAACGAAGTGCTGGCGGTGGGCGGCGTGCTGGCGGCGCTGGCCGTGATCCCTGTAGGCAACTTGCTGGTGCCGGTGCTCGGCACCGCGGCCATGACCCATCTACTGAACCGCGGGCGTTAGAGCCCGCGTTGCATCCTTCGCGCGAACATGCTCCGCTCCGTGCAAGCCGGAAGAACGGCGTAGCCGGACGCTGCAGCGAATGGGGAAACACGATCATGACCTTGCTCAATCGTCGCGCTTTGCTTGGCGGCGCAATCGCCATGGGCGGCGCGCTGTCGCTGCGGGTGCCGGATGCCGGGGCGGCGGCGCCGTTCCGCAACAGCCTGCCGCCGGCCTGGCACCGGTTCCGCTTGGGCGAATACGAGGCCACCATCGTGTCCGATGGCCGGCTGCCGCTGGGCCAGCCGGAGCCGGCCTTTCCCGCTTCCCCGCCCGCCGAGCTGCGGGGCCTCCTGGAAGCCGCCTTTCTGCCGCCGGATACCGCGACGCTGGAGCAGAACATCCTGGTGCTGAACACCGGGCGCCAGCTGATCTTGTTCGATACCGGCATGGGCGAGAGCATGGGGGCGGACAGCAAGATGTTCGGTCCCACCACAGGTCAGCTTCTGGCCAACATGCGGGCCGCCGGGATCGAGCCGGAGCAGATCGACCTGGTGGTACTGACCCATGCCCATAATGATCATTGCTGGGGCCTGACCACCGCCGCCGGCCAACGGGTCTTCCCCAATGCCCAGGTGGCGGTATCGGAGGCGGACCTGAAATACTGGACCGATGACGGCAACAAGCGCGGCCCGGCCTTCATGAACGTCTTCATCGAGGGAGCGAAGAAGAACCTGTCGGCCTATCGCGACCGCCTGGTGATGGTGCGGGACGGGCAGGAAGTCGCGCCGGGCGTGGTGGCGATCGCGACGCCGGGCCATACGGTGGGGCATCACTGCTACGCCATCACCTCCGGCAACCAGGTGATGGTCAACACTGGCGACCTGGCGCACCACCATATCCTCCTGCTGAAGCGGCCGGCGTGGGAATTCTCCTACGACACCGATTCGAAGCTGTCGGCGCAGATCCGCAGCCGCATGCTGGACCGCCTGGCCACCGACCGGCACCCGGTGCTGTCCTACCACTTCCCCTGGCCCGGCCTCGGCCATGTGGCACGGGCCGGCAAAGGCTATGACTGGGTGCCGGTACCGATGAACATGTCCTCGCTGGGCTGATCCGCGGGCGCGGCGGTTGACCACGCCGGCCTCTCGCCGGATAGGGAGCCGGGCGGCCGTGTTGCGCCGCGCGGCTCTCTCAATCCTGGCCAGGGACCGGCTTCCATGCTGCGGCGCTTCTTCGCCTATTACCGCCCCCATCGGCGGTTGTTCCTGCTCGATTTCTCCTGCGCCGTGCTGTCGGGCGTGCTGGAGCTGGCCTTCCCGATCGCAGTGAAGGCCTTTGTGGACGTGCTGCTGCCGCGCCAGGACTGGCCGCTGATCCTGTTGGCCGCGCTCGGCCTGCTCGTAGTCTACCTGATGAACACCGGCCTGATGGCGGTGGTCACCTATTGGGGCCACGCCCTCGGCATCAACATCGAGACCGAGATGCGCCGCAAGGCGTTTGATCACCTGCAGAGGCTGTCCTTCCAGTTCTATGACAACCAGAAGACCGGCCATCTCGTGGCGCGGGTCACCAAGGATCTGGAGGAGGTCGGCGAAGTCGCGCATCACGGGCCCGAAGACCTGTTCATCGCCGTGATGACCTTTCTCGGCGCCTTTGCCCTGATGTTCACGGTGAACGTGCCGCTGGCGCTGATGACGGCGGTGATCGTGCCGCTGATCGCCTGGGCCTCCACCCATTACGGCGCCCGCATGACGGTGACCTGGCGCAACCTGTTCGGCCGTGTCGGCGCCTTCAACGCGCGCATCGAGGAAGCGGTGGGCGGCATCCGCGTGGTGCAGGCCTTCGGCAACGAGGATCACGAGCGCACCCTGTTCGCCCGCGACAACGCCCGCTATCGCTCCACCAAGCTCGAGGCCTACCGCATCATGGCCGCCAGCATGTCGCTGAACTACCTCGGCATGCGATTGACCCAGATGGTGGTGATGCTGGCCGGCAGCTGGTTCGTGCTGAACGGCCAGCTCACCAATGGCGAATTCGTCGGCTTCCTGCTGCTGGTCGGCGTGTTCTTCCGCCCGGTGGAGAAGATCAGCGCGGTGATCGAGACCTATCCTAAGGGCATCGCCGGCTTCCGCCGCTACACCGAGCTGCTGGACACCCGGCCCGACATCGCCGATGCCCTCGATGCCCGCCCGGCGCCCGCCCTGCGTGGCGAGATCCGCTACGAGCAGGTGCGCTTTGGCTACGGCACCGGTCGGCCGGTACTGGACGGGGTGGAGCTCCGCATCGCCGCCGGCCATACCGTTGCCTTTGTCGGGCCGTCCGGCGCGGGTAAAACCACCCTCTGCTCGCTCCTGCCGCGCTTCTATGAGGTGCAGGGCGGCCGCATCACCATCGATGGCATCGACATCCGCCAGATGACTTTGGCGTCGCTGCGGGCGCAGATCGGCATCGTCCAGCAGGACGTGTTCCTGTTCGCCGGCACGCTGCGGGAGAACATCGCCTATGGCCGCCTCGGCGCCTCGGAAGCCGAGATCCTGGAGGCCGCGCGCCGCGCCCGGCTGGACCAGCTGATCGAGCAACTGCCGGAAGGTCTCGACACGCTGATCGGCGAGCGCGGCGTGAAGCTGTCCGGCGGGCAGAAGCAGCGGCTGGCCATCGCGCGGATCTTTCTGAAGAACCCGCCGATCCTGATCCTGGACGAGGCGACCTCGGCACTCGACACGGAAACCGAGCGGGCGATCCAGCAATCCCTCACCGAGCTGGCGGAAGGCCGCACCACCCTGGTGATCGCCCACCGTCTGGCCACGGTGCGCAACGCCGACCGCATCGTCGTGGTCGATCGCAGCGGCATCTCGGCCCAGGGAACCCATGCCGAGCTGATGCAGCGCAACGCTCTGTACCAGCGGCTGAACGGGGCGCAGGCCGAGCTTTTGGCCTGAGGCCGGATGGACGGATGCCGGCGGCGGATCGACAAGCCGGCGGAATCGGCACTAGCCTCGGTGTCATGCATGCCTTTGCCCATCCCGACCAGTCGCGGCACCAGCCGCAGTTCTTTCTCCAGCGTGGCCAGGTGCGGCTGAATTTCGAGGTCGCCGCACGTGCCGAGGCGCTGCTGGACGCCCTGAAGCAGATGGGCGCGGAGATCGCCACGCCTGCCCTGGTGGCGCCGGAGGCGCTGCTGGCGGTGCATGCCACCGACTACGTGGCCTTCCTGCAGGAAGCGGCCGCCGAATGGGCCGCGATGCCGGATAGCGGGCCGGAGGTCGTGGCCAACATGCACCCCTCGCCGGAAATGCTGGCGCAGGGTGCCACCTTGTCGGGGCCGATCATCGGCCGCACCGGCTGGTTCACTGCCGATACCGCTTGCCCGATCGGCCCCGGCACCTGGGAATCGGTCCTGGCCGCGGCCAGCTGCGCGCTGGCGGCGGCCGGGGTGGCGGCCCAGGGCGGCAGCGCCTATGCCCTGGCGCGCCCGCCCGGGCACCATGCCTATGCCGCCCGTGCCGGCGGGCATTGCTACGTCAACAACAGCGCTTTGGCCGCCGAGGCGCTGCGCCGGGCGGGTGCCGCACGGGTGGCGGTGATCGACATCGACGCGCATCACGGCAACGGCACCCAGGGCATCTTCTGGGACCGGCCGGATGTGCTGACCCTGTCAGTGCATGGCGATCCGGCAAGCTATTACCCCTGGTATGTCGGCCACGCCTCGGAAACGGGCGGAGGTGCCGGCCAGGGCTTCAACCGCAACTTTCCACTGCCCCGCGGAACCGGTGATAGCCCTTGGCTTGAGGCCGTGGACGCGGCCGCGGCCGCGGCGCGCAGCTTCGGCGCCGAGGCGCTGGTGGTGCCGCTGGGTTTCGACGCGTCCGAACACGAGCCGCTGAGCTTCCTGCGCGTCACCGCCGATGGCTTCGCCGGCGCAGCGCAGCGCCTGTCCGGTCTCGGCCTGCCCACGGTGATGGTGCAGGAAGGCGGCTACAACACGGCGGTAATCGGCGGCCTACTGCGGCGGTTCCTGACAGGCTGGCATGGCTGAAAGAACCTAAAGATTGAAAATTGCCATGCCGGACCTTACGAATCCGGCATGGCTGTCACGCGCATCACCACCTTCGCTTTTTCCGGCATCGACACGCTGCCCATCGAGGTACAGGTGCAGATCGCCAGCGGCCTGCCGGCCTTCACCGTGGTGGGGCTGCCGGACAAGGCTGTGGCCGAAAGCCGCGAGCGCGTGCGCGCCGCGCTGGCCGGGATGGGCCTGGCCCTGCCGCCCAAGCGGGTGCTGGTGAACCTCGCCCCGGCCGACATCCAGAAGGAAGGCTCGCATTTCGACCTGCCGATCGCGCTGGCCGTGCTGGCGGCGATGGGGCTGGTACCGGCAGACGAGTTGGCCAGTTTCGCGGCCCTGGGAGAGCTGGCACTGGACGGCGCCATCGGGCCTGTGGCCGGCATCCTGCCGGCAGCGCTGGGCGCGGCGTCACGACAGCTCGGCCTGATCTGCCCGGCGCAGCAGGGCGGCGAGGCTGCCTGGGCGGGAGAATTGGAGATCCTGGCGGCGGCGGACCTGCAGCAGCTGATGGCCCATCTGACCGGCCGGCAGTTGATGCCGCCCCCGCCCTTGCCGGGCTTGACGCAGGAAGTGTCGCGCATCGCCTGCCTGTCAGAGGTGCGCGGCCAGGAAAGCGGCAAGCGTGCCCTGGAGATCGCCGCCGCCGGCCGCCATAACCTGCTGTTCATCGGCCCGCCCGGCGCCGGCAAATCCATGCTGGCCAGTCGTCTGCCGGGATTGCTGCCGGACCTTTCCCCGCAGGAGGCGCTGGAAGTGAGCCTGGTGCACAGCGTCGCCGGCCTGATCGAGGGCGGCCGCATCTCCGCTCGCCCCCCCTTCCGCAACCCGCATCATTCGGCCAGTCAGGCCGCGCTGATCGGCGGCGGGCCGCGCGCACGACCCGGCGAGATCAGCCTGGCGCATCACGGCGTACTGTTCCTGGACGAATTGCCGGAATTCGCCCGCCCCGCCCTGGAAGCCCTGCGGCAGCCGCTGGAAAGCGGCGAATGCGTCATCAGCCGCGCGGCGGCGCATGTGACCTACCCGGCGCGGGTGCAACTCGTGGCAGCGATGAACCCATGCCGTTGCGGCTATCTGGGCGAGGCGCTGCGTGCCTGTGGCTCCGCGCCGCGTTGCGGCGAAACCTATCAGTCCCGGATCTCAGGGCCGCTGCTGGACCGCGTGGACTTAAGTTTGTCGGTCGCGCCCATTTCCCCTGGCGATTTGGCCCGCACGCCGCGCGGCGAGACCAGCGCCGCTATTGCGGCGAGGGTGGCCGGAGCACGGGACCTGCAGGCCAAGCGCCGGCATCCCGATGGCCCGCGATGCAACGCGGATGCCCCGCTGGAAGAACTGACGGCCCAGTGCGATGGGGAGGCACTGGCCTTGGCGGAGCGTGCCGCCCTACAGCTCGGCCTCAGCAACCGAGGATTCACGCGCTGCTTCCGCGTCGCCCGCAGCATCGCCGATCTCGCGGGAGCCGATCGCATCCGCCGGATCGACATGGCGGAAGCGCTCAGCTACCGCCAGCGTCACCACCCGTCACGCATGGCGGCCGCCGCGGAAACCTAGCGGCGCGCCCCCATGGTGAACGGGCGCCCACCAGCTCCGGCCCGGCGAATGCGCCACCAGAGGCTGCCAAAGGCGATCAGGCCCGCGAGCAACGCCACTGGCAGAGCGATGGCGAAAAACGCCACAGCCAGCGCCGCCACCACGACACCTACCGCCAAGATGGTCACCAGCGCGGCGACGCCGCCCAGGCGCACCAGCAGGCGATCCAGCCACGTTGTCGGGCGGGGCGTCGGGCCCCGGAACTCGCCCTCCGGGGTCATGTCGATAACAGGGCGGTCATCAGATCGCGGGTCCATGCATTGCATGTCGCCGCGACCGTGTTCGAGTTCAAGAGGGAGCCGCATCGTCGGGACCCCTCCCCGCATGATAAGCGGAACAGCATGCGCCCTGCCCTGCGATTGCTGATCGTGCCGCTGCTGCTGGCCCAGCCTGCTGCCTGGGCAGAGCCTTACCGCAAGCCGGATTCATCGGAAATGGCGGCGATTCGCCGCTGGCTGTGCCCGCATGGCGGCAGGCCGGTCCGGGGCAAGCCCGGGCGGTGCGACGGCGCCAGGTCCGCCGGCAGGCCGGCCTGGGATGCCGGGCTGAGGCCGCCGCAGCGCAACACCGTGGCCACTTGCCCGGCCGGCACGCGCCCGGTCCCGGCACGCGGCCATTCCGTCATCATCCGCTGCCTTCCCGGCTGAAACGCAAACGACGCGGACGACATTGTCGCCCGCGTCGCGCATCCTGGCCGGAAACCCTGGTCGATGCGGCATGTCGCACCGGCCGGGGCCTCTGCCTGCGGCCCTGTTAAGGGCCGCAGGCAGGCGCCTTCAGGCGCTCTGCTTCATGATCTCGTCGGCAACGTTGCGCGGCACCGGGTCGTAGTGGTGGAAGGACATCGAGAAGGACGCACGACCCTTGGTCATGCCCCGCAGGTTGGAGATGTAGCCGAACATCTCCTTCAGCGGCACATGGGCGCGCACGATCACCGAGGTGCCGGCCATGTCCTGCGACTGGATCACGCCGCGGCGACGGTTGAGGTCACCCACCACGTCACCGACGTGATCCTGCGGCGTGGTCACTTCCACGTCCATGATCGGCTCCAGGATAACCGGGCCAGCCTTCTTCATGCCTTCGCGGAAGCAGGCCTTGGCAGCGATCTCGAAGGCCAGGGCCGAGGAGTCGACGTCGTGGTACTTGCCATCCGTCAGGGTGTACTTGAAGTCCACCGTCGGGAAGCCGGCGAGCACGCCGGTGTCGGCCTGGACCTTGATGCCCTTGTCGACCGCCGGGATGTATTCCTTCGGCACCGCGCCGCCGACGACGCCGTTGACGAACTCGATCCCCTCGTTCCGCTCCTTCGGCTCGAAGGTGATCTTCACCTCGGCGAACTGGCCCGAACCACCCGACTGCTTCTTGTGGGTGTAGGTCTCGGTGTGCGCCTTGGTGATCGTCTCGCGATAGGCCACCTGCGGCGCGCCAATGTTGGCGTCCACACCATACTCGCGGCGGAGGCGGTCGATGATGATCTCGAGGTGCAGCTCGCCCATGCCGGACAGAATGGTCTGGCCGGTCTCCTGGTCGGTCTTCAGGCGCAGCGAGGGATCCTCTCCGGCCAGCTTCTGCAGGCCGAGAGTCATCTTCTCGACGCCGTCCTTGGTCTTCGGCTCAACCGAGATGTCGATGACCGGAACCGGGAAAGCCATGCGCTCCAGCACCACCGGATCGGAGGCATCGGCCAGGGTGTCGCCCGTGCCGGTGTCCTTCAGGCCCACGATGGCGACGATGTCGCCGGCGTAGATCTCCTTCACCTCTTCGCGCTTGTCGGCATGCATCTGGAACATGCGGCCGATGCGCTCCTTGTGACCCTTCGTGGTGTTCATGAAGGTGTCGCCGGAGCGGATCACGCCTGCATAGACGCGGACAAAGGTTAGGTTGCCGTACTTGTCGTTGATGATCTTGAAGGCCAGCGCGGCGAAGGGCGCGTCCTCGCGGGCCGGGATGATGCGGGCGGGGTTCGCCGGATCCTCCTCAACGCCCTCCTCCAGCGCCACCTTGATGCCGGCGACGTCGGTGGGCGCGGGCAGGTAATCGACCACACCGTCCAGCAGCGGCTGCACGCCCTTGTTCTTGAAGGCCGAGCCGCAGAACACCGGGCGGAAGGTGCCGTCGATGGTGCCGCGCTTGATGCAGCGCTTCAGGGTCTCGACCGAGACGTCGCCCTTGTCGAAGTATTCCTCCATCGCCGCGTCATCGACCGACAGGGCGGTGTCGAGCAGCAACTGGCGGTATTCGGCGGCCTTGTCCTTCAGGTCGTCCGGGATCGGCGCCTCATGGTACTGGGCGCCCAGCTCGTCGCCTTCCCAGATCAGCGCCTTCATCTCGACCAGGTCGACGACGCCCTTCAGGGTGTCCTCGATGCCGATCGGCAGCTGCAACGCGATCCAGTTGATGCCCAGCTTCTCGGTCAGCGTGGCGGCGGCGCGGTAGAAATCGGCGCCCGTACGGTCCAGCTTGTTGATGAAGATGATGCGAGGCACGTTGTAGCGGTCGGCCAGGCGCCAGTTGGTCTCGGATTGCGGCTGCACGCCGGCCACGCCCTCGATGATGAACACGGCGCCGTCGAGCACGCGCAGCGAGCGGTTCACCTCGATGTTGAAGTCGATGTGGCCCGGAGTGTCGATGACGTTGATCCGGTGGCTCTTCCACTCGGCCGTCACGGCAGCGGAGGTGATCGTGATGCCACGCTCACGCTCCTGCTCCATGTAGTCGGTGGTGGTGTTGCCCTCGTGGACCTCACCGATCTTGTGAGACTTGCCGGTATAATACAGGATCCGCTCGGTCGTCGTGGTCTTGCCGGCGTCGATATGCGCCGTGATGCCGATATTGCGGATCTTCTCGAGCGGGGTGCGCGCCACGGGGGGCCTCCAATACGCATCGCGGCGGCAGCCGCGCGGAAACGAAAACACGGCCTGGGCCGCGCAGAAGAATGAAACGCGGCCTGAACCGCGCGGGAAACATGAAACAAGCCTGACGCGGCTTCCCGTCCCGCGCGTCCGCCTGGTTGGCCTACCAACCGAGCCGGTGCCTCAGGAAACCTGGGGCTTTATCGGACAGGCTATCCTATCCGCCGAAGCCGGTCTGCAAAGGCCCTTTGGAACGAAGGGCTGCGGCACCGCCTGTGGGGCGATTCCTGACGGCCATCCATTGTGGCGGCAGATGCACCGGATCGTGCGGAAATGCAAGGGCTATCGCCCCCTGCGCCTCCCTCTGGCCCGGTCAGTCGTCGCGGTGGACGCGCTCCATGCGCTCATGGCGCTCCTGCGCCTCGATCGACAAGGTGGCGATGGGCCGCGCCTCCAGCCGGCGCAGGCCGATCGGCTCGCCGGATTCCTCGCAATAGCCATAGGTGCCGTTGTCGATCCGCTCCAGCGCCTGATCGATCTTGGAGATCAGCTTGCGGGCACGGTCCCGGGTGCGCAGCTCCAGGGCCCGGTCGGTTTCCACGCTCGCCCGGTCCGCCAGATCTGCCTCGGCAATGCCGCCTTCGCTCAGGCTGGCCAAGGTATCGGTGGCCTCGCGCAGGAGATCCTGGCGCCAGCGCAGAAGCTTCTGCCGGAAATAGGCCTGCTGCAGGGGGCTCATGAATTCCTCGGTTTCCGAGGGCCGGTAATCCGGCGGCACAGTGATCAGCATTTCTTCGATCCCCCAGCCTGAACGGAGGTGCACTGCACAAAAGCTTCCGCAAGGCGGCCGGACCATACAGGCCGCCCTACCCCCGCGCCAAGGGCCGGGTGTGTCGGTGGCGGTATGAAATTTTGATGCGCAACAAGATCGCTGCCGATTTCTGCGGCAGTTTCACCAAACTGGCGCCGCCGGCAGAGGCGACGCTTCCTTCTGCCGGAAACCTAGCGGCTGAGCAGCAGGGCCAGCATGGCCAGCGGCACCAGGATCAGGGCAGCCGCCTTCACGAGGCTCATCCAGTCGGACCGGTCCGCGCGTCCTTCTTCCGGCTGGTAGGCCGGGCGTGCCCGGCGCCAGATGTCGCGATCCTGGACCGATGTCAGCAGGGGCTGTGGGAGGTCGCGGGCCATGGAGCGGTGTCCTCGTCTGCGGCGGTGGCGTGGCACAGATGCCACCCAGCCCCAGAACATCGCTGCACCCGAATGGTTACGCTTCCGATCTTGACATTCTTGCGAGAAGCCGAGGCTCAGAAGCGCGCCAGCGCCGCGCCCCAGGTGAGCCCGCCACCGATCGCCTCCATCAGAACCAAGTCCCCCCGGTTGATGCGGCCATCCCGTGCGGCCTCGGCCAAAGCCAGCGGGATCGAGGCGGCGGAGGTATTGGCATGCCGGTCGACGGCCACCACCACCCGCTCCGGCGGCAGGCCCAGCTTCCGGCCCATGGCGTCGATGATGCGCAGGTTGGCCTGGTGCGGAACCAGCCAGGCCACGTCTCCGGTGGCCAGTCCGTTCGCGGCGAGCGCTTCATCCACCACGGAGGCGAGCTTGGACACGGCGTGCCGGAACACGTCGCGGCCGGCCATGCGCAGCAGGCCGGGCGTGCCTTCCACCTGCAGGATGTCGGCATGGCGGCCATCCGCATGCAGATGGCATGACAGCACGCCGCGATCGCCCGCCTCGGCCGCATCGGCGGCACGCAGCACCACGGCGCCGGCACCGTCACCGAACAGCACGCAGGTGCCGCGGTCGCTCCAGTCGAGGATGCGGGAGAACACTTCCGAACCTACCACCAGCATGCAGCGGGCCTGGCCGGCGCGGATCATCGCGTCAGCCACCGACAAGGCATACACGAAGCCGGTACAGGCCGCCGCCACATCAAAGGCGAAGCCGCGGGTGATGCCGAGCTTGGCCTGCAGCCGCGCGGCGGTGGAGGGAAACACGGCGTCCGGCGTCGCGGTGGCCACGATGATGCCGTCCACCGAGCCGGCGTCCAGGCCGGCTTGCGCCAGCGCCTCGCGCGACGCAGCGGCGCCCAGGTCGCTCGCCATCTGCCCCGGCGCCGCGAGATGGCGCTGGCGAATACCGGTGCGCTCCTGGATCCAGGCATCCGAGGTATCGAGCCCGTAGCGCGCCGCCAGGGCGTCGTTGTCCAGAACGGTTTCGGGCAGGTAGCCGCCGGTGCCGGCAATCAGCGCGCGCAGGGTCATGGCAGGGGATTCCGATCGGCCATCAGCCGAGGCCAACGCCGGAGGTGGCGGGACCCGCCTCCCCCTCCACGGCGCGGCCCTTGGGCGGCAGGGTGGCTAGCTTCTCGCGGATGCGCTGGTTGAAGCGATGCTCCACCATGTCCATGGCCACGTCCACAGCATGGGCGAAGCCAACCCCGTCGGTACCGCCATGGCTCTTCACCACGACGCCGTTCAGGCCGATCAGCACGGCGCCATTGTAGCGGCGCGGGTCCATGAAGTCGCGCAGCCGTTCCAGCGCCGGCTTGGCCAGGAGATAGCCCAGCTTAGCCATCAGGGACGAGGTGAAGACCTGCTTCAGCAGCCCGCCCATCAGCTTGAAGGCGCCCTCGCCGGTCTTCAGCGCGATGTTGCCGGTGAAGCCGTCGGTCACCACCACGTCCACGGTGCCAGCGGTGATGTCATGTCCTTCGACGAAGCCGTGGAAGTTCGGCGCCAACACGGAGTCGCGCAGCATCTCAGCTGCCTGGCGGACGCGGTCGTCGCCTTTCAGCTCCTCGCTGCCGACGTTCAGCAGGCCGATCGATGGCTCAGGCAGCCCCAGCACGACCCTTGCAAAGGCATCACCCATTACGGCGAACTCGACCAGGTTGCGGGGTTCGCAAGTCACGTTCGCGCCCAGGTCGAGCAGCACCACCTCGCCCCGGGCCGAAGGTCCGATGGCGGCGAGCGCCGGCCGGTCGATCTCCGGCAGCGTCTTCACCACGATCTTGCCCAGCGCCATCAGCGCCCCGGTGTTGCCCGCCGACACCACGCCAGCAGCCTCGCCCGCCGCCACGGCGTCGATGGCGATGCGCATCGAGGACTGGCGCATGCGCAAGGCCGCGGTGGGCTTCATGTCGCCCGGAACCGCATCCGGCGCGTGCCGCAGCGAGCAGATGCGAGCCGCCTTCGGCCGGCGCGACAACAGCGCGCCCAGCCGAACCTCATCGCCGACCAGCAGGATGCGTGCCTTGGGATGACGCTCGGCAACCAGTTCCAGGCCATCGAGCACCGATTCGGGGGCGTTGTCGCCTCCCATGGCGTCAATGGCGAGGTCAAAGCCTGAAGCCGGCGGCACCGATGCGGTGCTGCCTTCTGGCGTGCTCGCCTGCGACAAGATGCCGTGTTCCCTGGCCGGATCAGTCAGTGTCAGACGCGAACCGCAGCCTTCAGGGACTTGCCGGCGGACACCACCTCACGGCCGTCGTAATGGCCACAGGACGCGCAGACATGGTGCGGGCGCTTCAGCTCGCCGCAATTCGGGCACTCATGGTGCGCCTGGGTCGACAGGGCCTCATGGCTGCGACGCATGCCGCGGCGGGAGGGCGAAACCTTTTTCTTCGGAACGGCCATGGCGCCGGGCCTCTCTTTTCAACAATGCGCTGTTCAGATCAGCGGTCAAACAGGAAGGCGCGGCCATTACCACCCTGCCCCCTCAGGTGCAAGCAGAAGGCCAGCGGCGCCACCCTCAGTCCAGGTGCACGGCATAGCGGTGCCGCTCGGTGTCGATCATCGACAGGCGCACCTCGACCGCGCGGTCTGCCACGTCATAGGCGATTCGCTGCACCATCAGCAACGGCGTGCCGGCCGGCTTGCCCAGCGCCTCGGCGGTTTCCGTGTCGGCCGCAGCGGCGGAGAGTTCCTCCTCGGCGCGGCGGATCGTCACCTGATGCCGCTGCTGCAGGTAGACGTAGAGTTCCTGCGCCAGCTCCCCTGCCGGCAACTGGAAGCCCGGCACCAGGGCGCTGGACAGGGAACAGCGCTCAAAGATGCGCGGCGAGCCATCCAGCAGACGGATGCGCCTCAGGTGATGCACGGGGGCGCCTTCCTCCAGCCCCAGCGCCGCGGCTTCCCAGGGCTCCGCCCGCCCCGGCTCGCTGGACACCACCATGATCCGCGAGAGCACGGCGCGGCCGCTGAGGTCGCGCAGGCGGAAGAAGTGGTGCCGCGCCGTTTCGCTGTTGTGCTTCGCCACGGTGGTGCCGCGACCTTGCCGCCGCTCGATCACATGGCGCTGCTCCAGCGCGCTCATCGCCTTGCGGACCGTGCCCTGCGACACACCGAGCTCGGCCGCCAGCTCCGGCTCGGAGGGCACCGCGTGGCCGGGCGGCCAGTCGCCGCCGACGATCCGCCCGAGCAGGATCTCTTCCACCTGCCGGTACAGGGGACGGGCATCCAGCCGAACGGCGGCAGGCGGTGCGAGGATCGACATGGCGGGGGACGGGTCTCCGATGGCAGATGTTGTTAGCACCTGCATCATAAGCTGTGTTCACCGATCAGCGGAGCCTAATCAAGTCCCCGAAATGCACACTTGTGTCTTATACAAGACCTGCTACAAGGGGGTTCTCGGGATTGCAACGCAGGCCGAGTTTGGGGAGGAAGAGTTCCGCAAAGGAACTAGTAAAGCGTTTGATGGCGCCCGGCTTATGCTAGGGCGCCGTCCGCTTTTGTGTCCCCTGATCAGGCAGCCTGAGATTTCAGGCGATCCGCGAAGCTCTTGCGGAACTTGCCCACCTTTGGTGCCACCACCACGCGGCAATATCCGGCCCACGGGTTGCGGTTGAAATAGTCCTGATGTTCCGGCTCGGCCGGCCAGAAGGTTCCCGCCGGCTCCAGCTGCGTCACCAGCTTGCCCGGCCAGATTCCTGCTTCCTCGATTTCGCGCATCACCGCCCGCGCCGTTTCAACCTGTGCCTCGGAGGTGGCGAGAATGATGCTGCGGTATTGCGGGCCCACATCGGCACCCTGCCGGTCCTGCGTCGTCGGATCGTGCAGCGTGAAGAACATCCGCAGCAGATCGGCATAGGACAGCACGGACGGATCAAACGCGACGCGCACCACTTCGGCATGGCCGGTGCGCTTGCCGCAGACCTGCTCGTAGGTCGGGTTCTCGACATGGCCGCCGGCATAGCCGGACACCACTTCCGTCACGCCCCGCACGTCTCGCAACGCGGCGTCGATGCACCAGAAGCAGCCGCCGCCCAGGATGGCGGTCTCGGTGTTCGCGGTTTCAGGCATGGAAATCCTCCTTGCTCGAGGCAACAGATAAGGATGCTTCCCAGCATCTGCATCCCCACCGCTTGCGGGAGGCGCGGCCCGGGGCCACCGTGGCCGACATGCAGACTCCTTTCCCGTTCGAGCCCGTTGAACCGGCGGATGCCGGCTTCAACCCCGCCGCCCTTGCCGAGGCCGTCCACTTCGCGGGCGCCCATGACAGCCCCTTCCCCCGCGACCTGCTGGCGCACCTCGAATCCGGCTATTTCGAGCCGCCGCCCGACAATGCGGTGCTGGGCAACACGGCGCCGCGCGGCGCGCCGAACGGGCTGATCCTGCGCGGCGGAAGACTGGCCGCCCGCTGGGGCGACACGCGGCAGGTCGATATGACCTTCAGCGTCGCCAAAAGCTACCTGGCGCTGCTGGCCGGCCTGGCTTTGGGCGATGGGCTGATCGGCAGCCTGGAGGACCGGGTCTCCGCCACCGTGTCCGATCCCGCCTTCGCCGGTGAGCGCAACGGTGCCATCACCTGGAGGATGCTGCTGGAGCAGACCAGCGAATGGGAAGGAACGCTGTTCGGCAAGGCCGAGCGAATCGACCGTGGCCGTGACCTGAAGCGCGAAGGCGCCGGCCCCAAGGGCATCGACCGCCCCCTCAAGGCACCCGGCACCTATTGGGAATACAATGATGTCAGGGTCAACGCGCTGTCGCTGGCCCTGCTGCACCGCTTCCGCCGACCGCTGCCCGAGGTGTTCGCGGAGCGCATCACCGGCCCGATCGGCGGCAGCCAGGAAGGGCGCTGGGAAGGCTATCGCACCAGCGTCATCGAGATCGACGGCCGCAACATCCAGTCGGTGTCCGGCGGCGGCCATTGGGGTGGCGGCGTGTTCACCCATGCCGAGGACCAGGCGCGCATCGGCCAGCTGATGCTGCAGGACGGATGCTGGGATGGCCGCCGCGTGCTGCCGGAAGGCTGGGTAGCCGCCTGCACCACCCCCTGCGCCCTGAACGGCGATTACGGCCTGCTGTGGTGGCTGAACCGGCAGGGGCGCTACCCGGATGCGAGCCGGGAAAGCTTCCTCGCCCAGGGTGCGGGCGGCAACGTGATCTGGATCGACCCGCGGCATGATCTGGTGGCGGTGTTCCGCTGGCTGGACCCGGCGGCGCTGCCGCGGATGCTCGGCCTCGTGACGGCGGCGCTGGCGCCCGGTTGACGGGCGCTGCCGGGGGGCGGACGCTGATGCCGTCCCCACCGCCGCCGGACGAGTCATGACCGACAGCCTGCCCGCCCACGCCGTCCATGCCGCAACGCTGACGCTCGACACCCACGTGGACATCCCCTGGCCCGACACGCCGGACCCGCGGGATGCCACCGGGCGCTGCGTCGACTTTCCCAAGATGCGGGCCGGCGGCCTGCGTGCCGTGGTGTTCGCGGCCTATCTGCCGCAGGGCCCGCGCACGCCCGAGCAGCACGCCCAGGCCGCCCTGCGCGCCGAGGCGATGCTGCGGGTGATCCGCGCGACCGGCGCCGGCGAGGATTGCCGCATCGTCACCCGCGCCGCCGAGCTGGAAGCCCTGGCCGGCAATCGCCAGCTCGGCGTGCTGCTGGCGGTGGAGAATGGCTACGGCATGGGCGAGGATGTGTCGCGGCTGGCGCTGTGGCGCGGCCTCGGCGCCTGCTACGTCACCATCACGCATAACGGCCATAACGCCCTGGCCGATGCGGCGATCCCGCGCCCCGACCTGGGTGACGGCCCTTCCCTGCATGGCGGCCTGTCGGAGCTGGGCCGCGCCGCCGTGTCCGAGATGAACAGCCTCGGCCTGATGGTGGACGTGTCGCACGCCGCCAAGAGCAGCATGCTGCAGGCGGTGGAACTGTCCCGTGCGCCGATCGTCGCCACCCATACCTGCTGCCGCACCCTGCGCGACCATCCGCGCAATCTGGACGACGAGCAGATGGATGCGCTGCGTGCCACGGGCGGCCTGATGCAGATCACCGCGGTGGGAGGCTTCCTGCGCGGCCCCGGCGCCGATGGCAAGGTGCGCGCCACGGTGGCGGACATGGCCGACCATGTGGATTACGCCGTGCAGCGCATGGGCATCGCCCATGTCGGCCTGTCCTCGGATTTCGATGGCGGCGGCGGTGTCGAGGGCTGGATGCATG
This sequence comes from Teichococcus vastitatis, assembly GCF_003604215.1. GTDB lineage: Bacteria > Pseudomonadota > Alphaproteobacteria > Acetobacterales > Acetobacteraceae > Pseudoroseomonas > Pseudoroseomonas vastitatis. The sequence continues at coordinate 212,561 of NZ_QXGS01000003.1, read as the reverse complement.
CCGGCGAGAGCGCCGGGCTGACCGCGGAGCTGCTGCGGCGCGGCTATGACGCGCAGGCCATCGGGCTGTTGTGGTCGGGCAATTTCCTGCGCGTCATGCGCGCCGCCGAGGCGGTGGCCGCCGGCGGCTGATCAGCCCAGCTCAAACGACGCGATGCCGAAGATCCGCTCCAGCCGCAGCGCCGGGGCGGGCCCGGCATACATGCGGGCGGTTTCGAAGGCGGCCGCCATGCCAGCCTCGGCGGCCAGCGCCATCGCCGCCGCATTGGCCTCGGGCAGGTCGAGGAAGACGGGGCCGGGCATCCCCTGCGCCAGCGCATTGAACAGGGCACGGGCAGCGGGCGCGTCGATGGCGGTCAGCGGACCGATCTTGCTTCCGGCGCGACAGGGCCGCGCCACGCCGAAGCCGACGGGCTGCCCGCCGCGCAGCACCGCCAGGGCACGATGCCCCGGCGCGCCGATCCAGGCGCGGAGAAAGGCATCGCGGGCGGCCGGGAACACCTCGCGATCCAGCGCCGCCAGCGCCTCGAAGGGCAGCATCGCCACCGGCACCACCTCACCCGCGGCATCCGGCACCGGCCGGGGCGCCTCCGCCGCGAAGCGGATGTTGCGCCACGCCAGCGCGAAGCCGGAGCGGGCATAGTTCGCCTGCTGCGCCACCACTCCGTCCAGCCCGACCACCCGCCCGGCCAGCCGTGCCATGCCCGCCCGCCACAGCGCCATGCCGAGGCCGCGGCCGCGCCGGCCCGGCCGCACGATGTAGAAGCCGATGAAGCCGTGCTCCTTCCCGTAGCGCACCGCGGAGATGCCGCCCGCCGGCTCGCCGCCTTCCTCGGCCAGCAGGAAGCCCTCCGGATCGGCGGCGCGGAAGGCGGCCGCGTCGGCGAGGCCCGGATTCCAGCCTTCCGCCGCCGCCCAGTCGAGCAGCAGCGGCATCTCCTCCCGCCGTGCCGAACGGATCACGGGGCTCATGCCGCCAGCCTCCGCATCGCTGCCCGGAAGCGCGCCGCGATGGCGGGTGCCCCGACGTGCCGCCCGTCGCGCACCACCTTGCGTCCGCCCGCCACCACCTCCCGCACCGGGTTTTGCTGGCCGCTGAACACCCAGGCATCCAGCAGCTCATCGCCCGAGCGAGCGCACAGGGCCGGATGCTCCGTGTCCAGCACCACAAGGTCGCAGCGCTGGCCGGTCGCGATGCCTGCGACGGGCCGGCCGCTCGCCTGGGCGCCGCCCGCCACCGCCGCCTCCAGCAGGTTGCGGCCTGGATGGGGCCGGGCCTCGGCCGTGGCGACGGAGCGACGTTGCAGCGTCAGGCGCTGGCTGGTTTCCAGCTGCCGCATCTCGTCGCGCGGCGAGGTGCCGACATGGCTGTCGGTACCGAAGCCGAGCCGGCCGCCGCCCTCCAGGTAGGATGGCAGGTCAAAGATGCCGTCGCCGAGCGACGCTTCCGTGCTGGGGCACAACCCCGCCACCGCGTCGGACCGGGCAAGACCGGCGGCCTCCGCCTGCGTCATGTGGGTGCAGTGGATCAGGCACCAGCGCGCATCCACCGGGAGGTTGGCCAGCAGCCACTCCACCGGCCGGGCGCCGGTGGCAGCGCGGCATTCCTCCACCTCGCGACGCTGCTCGGCGGCATGGATGTGGATCGGGCCGGCGAAGCGCGCGCATTCCGCCAGCATCGCCGGCGTCACCGCGCGCAGGGAATGCGGCGCCAGGCCGAGTCCGGCCTGCGGGTCGCCGACGATGGCGGCGCCGATGCCGTCCACGATGCGCCAGTAGCCGTCGAGGTCGTTGAGGAACCGGCGCTGCCCCGGCGCCGGGTCGCGCCCGAAGATGCCGCCATGGCGGTACAGGCTGGGAAGCAGGGTGATGCCGATCCCGGTGGCGCGGGCGGCGGCGAGGTGCCGCAGCGCCATCTCCGCCGGCTCCGGATAGGGCGTGCCGTCGGGCTGGTGGTGCAGGTAATGGAACTCGGCGACGCTGGTGAAGCCCCATTCGAGGCATTCTGCGTAGAGCTGCGCCGCCACCGCCTCGGCATCCTCCGGCGTGAAGCGTTCCACGAAGCGGTACATGGTCTGGCGCCAGGTCCAGAAGGAATCCTCGCCACCTTCGGCGGTGCGCGCACCGGGTGGGGAACGGCGCTCGGCACCGCCCGCCATGGCGCGCTGGAAGGCGTGGGAATGCAGGTTGGCGATGCCGGGGATCACCACCCCGGGCAGGATGTCCGCATCATCCTGTGGTCGTTCCGGCGTCGCGGCCAGGATCGTTCCGGCGGCATCCGTCTCGATCAGCACGTCCCTCGCCCAGCCCTCGGGCAGCAGCGCATCGCGGGCGTGGAAGCGGGGCATGGCGGAAAACTCCATCTGGCGCGTCGGCGGCATCGTCTTCCCGGTTGACGAGACTTGTCAAGACAACCCATGCTAGACGCCATGTCCTCCACCGGAACCGGGACGCTGCGCCCGGCACCCTCACCCGCCACGCCGCGTTACCAGCAGATCAAGGCCTTGATCCTGAGCCGCGTCGCCAGCGGCGAATGGAGTGCCACCGACCGTGTGCCCTCGGAGAACGAGCTGGTGAAGCTGACCGGCGTGTCCCGCGTCACGGTGAACCGGGCGCTGCGCGAGCTGGCCGATGCCGGGCTGCTGGTGCGCGTGCAAGGCGTCGGCACCTTTGTTGCCGATGCCAAGCCGCAATCCTCCTTGCTGGAGTTGCGCGACATCGCCGAGGACATGGCGCTGCGCGGCAGCCGTCACGGCGCGCGCGTGCTGGACCAGGGCCGCTGCCGCGCCGATGCCGCCCTCGCCACTGCCTTCGGTCTGCCGGAGGATGCGGAGCTGTTCCGCTGCCGCCTGGTGCACAGCGAGAACGGCGTGCCGGTGCAGTTCGAGGATCGCTACGCCAACCCGGTGATCGCGCCGCGCTTCCTGGAGCAGGATTTCACCCGCGTCACGCCCTATCGCTATCTCACCTCCTGCGCGCCGCCGGAGCGGGTGGAGCATGTGGTGGAAGCGGTGCGGCCGGATCCCCTCATCGCCCAGGCGCTCGACATCACCGCCGACGAGCCCTGCCTGCTGGTGCATCGCCGCACCTGGTCCTGGCAGGTGGTGGCCACCCGCGCCTTTCTCACCCATCCCGGTTCGCGCTACCGCCTTGGCGGCGCGCTCGATTGACCGCATCGGAAGACACGTCCATGTCGCATAGCCGCTTCCGCAACGCCCCCGGCATCCGCGCACCGCGCGGTTCCACCCTCGCTGCCCGCCACTGGACCACGGAGGCGGCGATGCGGATGCTGATGAACAACCTCGATGACGAGGTGGCCGAACGCCCGGGCGAGCTGGTGGTGTATGGCGGCATCGGCCGCGCCGCGCGCGACTGGCGGAGCTTTGAGACCATCGTCTCCGTGCTGAAGCGGCTGGAGGAGAACCAGACGCTGCTGGTGCAGTCGGGAAAGCCGGTGGGGGTGTTCGAGACGCACAAGGACGCGCCGCGCGTGCTACTCGCCAATTCCAACCTGGTGCCGGCCTGGGCCAACTGGGAGCATTTCTCCGAGCTCGATCGCGCCGGGCTGATGATGTACGGCCAGATGACGGCGGGTTCCTGGATCTACATCGGCAGCCAGGGCATCGTGCAGGGCACCTATGAGACCTTTGTCGAGGCCGGGCGCCAGCATTTCGGCGGCGATCTGGCCGGGCGCTGGATTCTCACCGCCGGGCTCGGCGGCATGGGCGGCGCGCAGCCCTTGGCCGGGGTGTTCGCCGGCGCTTCCGTGCTGGCGGTGGAGTGCCAGCCTTCGCGCATCGAGAAGCGGCTGGAAACCGGCTACCTCGACCGCCGCGCCACCTCGGTCGACCAGGCGCTGGCGATGATCGGCGCCGCCTGCATCGAGAAGAAGCCGATCAGCGTCGGCCTGGTCGGCAACGCCGCCGAGATCTTCCCCGAGCTGGTGCGACGCGGCGTGGTGCCGGACATCGTCACCGACCAGACCAGCGCGCATGACCCGTCGAACGGCTACCTGCCCGCCGGCTGGACGCTGGCGGAATGGGAAGCCAAGCGCGAGAGCGATCCCAAGGCCGTGGCGGCCGCCGCGAAGCGCAGCATGGTGGCGCATGTGCAGGCCATGCTGGACTTCAAGGCGATGGGCAGCGCCGTGCTCGACTACGGCAACAACATCCGGCAGATGGCCAAGGATGAAGGGCTGAGCGGCGCCTTCGGCTTCCCGGGCTTCGTGCCGGCCTATATCCGCCCGCTCTTCTGCCGCGGCATCGGCCCGTTCCGCTGGGCGGCGCTGTCGGGCGATCCGGAGGACATCCGCCGCACCGATGCGAAGGTCCGGGAACTGATCCCCGATGACCCGCACCTGCACCGCTGGCTTGACATGGCGCAGAGGCGCATTCGGTTCCAGGGCCTGCCGGCGCGGATCTGCTGGGTCGGACTCGGGCAGCGGCACCGGCTCGGCCTCGCCTTCAACGAGATGGTGGCCCGGGGCGAGTTGTCGGCCCCCGTGGTGATCGGGCGCGACCACCTGGATTCCGGCTCCGTCGCTTCACCCAACCGGGAAACAGAGGCCATGCGCGACGGTTCGGACGCCGTCAGCGACTGGCCCCTGCTGAACGCGCTGCTGAACACCGCGTCCGGCGCCACCTGGGTGTCGCTGCACCATGGCGGCGGCGTCGGCATGGGTTATTCGCAGCATGCCGGCATGGTGATCGTCGCCGACGGCACGGAGGACGCGGCGCGTCGGCTGAAGCGGGTGCTGTGGAACGATCCCGCCACCGGCGTGATGCGCCACGCCGATGCCGGCTACGACATCGCCATCGATTGCGCGCGGGAACAGGGGCTCGACCTGCCGATGCTGGAGAACGGCCGATGATCATCGCCCCTGGCGGCGCCACGCTGCACGATCTGCGCCTGATCATGGAAGGCGAGACGCTCGCTCTGCCCCCGGGCTGGGAAGCGCCGGTCATGGCCTCAGTCACCGCCCTCGCGGCGCGCATCGAGGAAGGCGAGGCGCTGTACGGCGTCAACACGGGCTTCGGCAAGCTGGCCAGCCAGCGCATCAACCGGGACGATCTGCTGAAGCTGCAGCGCAACCTGTTGCGCTCCCACGCCGCCGGCATCGGACCTTCCCTGCCGGCGCCGGTGGTGCGGCTGATCCTGGCGCTGAAGGCGTTGTCGCTCGCCCGCGGCGCATCGGCCGCGCGGCCGGAGGTGATCGCGCAGCTCGTGGCGCTGCTGGAGCGGAACGTGTTGCCGGCCATTCCGGCGCGCGGCTCGGTCGGCGCCTCGGGCGACCTGGCGCCGCTGGCGCATCTGTCGCTGGTGCTGATCGGCGAGGGCGAGGCCATGCTGGGCGGGGATGTTCTGCCGGGGGCCGAGGCGCTGCGCCGCGCCGGCCTCGCCCCGCTGGAGCTCGGCCCCAAGGAAGGCCTGGCGCTGCTGAACGGCACGCAGGTGTCCACGGCCCTGGCGCTGGCCGGGCTGTTCGCGGCGCAATCGCTGTGGCGCAGCGCGCTGGTGGCCGGCGCCCTCAGCACGGACGCGGCGCGCGGCTCCGACACACCGTTCGATCCGCGCATCCATGCTCTGCGCGGCCAGCCGGGACAGATCCGCGCCGCTGCCCTGTTGCGCGACCTGCTGGCCGGCAGCGCCATCCGCGACAGCCACCGGCAGGGCGATCCGCGCGTGCAGGACCCGTATTGCCTGCGCTGCCAGCCGCAGGTGATGGGCGCCTGCCTCGACATCCTCGACAACGCGGCCGAGGTGCTGCGGCGGGAGGCCAACGCCGTGACTGACAATCCGCTGGTCACCGCGGAAGGCGAGGTGCTGTCGGGCGGGAATTTCCACGCCGAGCCGGTGGCCTTCGCCGCCGACATCATCGCGCTGGCGCTGGCCGAGATCGGCGCCCTGTCCGAGCGGCGCATCGCCCTGCTGACCGACCCTGCCCTGTCCGGCCTGCCGGCCTTCCTGGTGCGCGATGGCGGGCTGAACTCAGGCTTCATGATCGCCCAGGTGACGGCGGCGGCGCTGGCCAGCGAGAACAAGGCCCTGGCCACACCGCGCTCGGTGGACAGCCTGCCCACCAGCGCCAATCAGGAAGACCACGTCTCCATGGCCACCGGCGCAGCGCTGCGCCTGGCGGACATGGCGGACAACACCGCCGGCATCCTGGCGGTCGAGGTCCTGGCCGCGGCGCAGGGCATCGGTTTCCACGCGCCGCTGGAAACCTCGCCCGCTCTGCGGCCGGTGCTGGCACGCATCCGCGCCGTGGCCGCGCCATGGAACGAGGACCGGCTGATGGCGCCTGACATCGCTGCCGCGAAGCGGCTGGTGGAGCAAGGCGACCTGTCAGGCCCGGTGGAAGGCTGAGCGGCATGTTCGATCGCATCTGGCTGAACGCGAAGCTCGCCACCATGGATGGAGAGGCGGGATCGCCGCTCGGCCTGGTGGAGGATGGCGCGGTGGCCGCCAAGGATGGCCAGATCGCCTGGGTGGGTTCGCGCGCCGCCCTGACCGGTTCCGCCACCGAGACCACGGATTGCGACGGGGCCTGGATCCTGCCGGGCCTGATCGACTGCCACACCCACCTGGTGTTCGGCGGCCACCGCGCCGCCGAGTTCGAGCAGCGGCTGAACGGCGCCACCTATGAGCAGATCGCGCGTGCCGGCGGCGGCATCTTCTCCACCGTCCGTGCGACGCGTGCCGCGACGGAGGGCGAGCTGCTCGATGCCGCGACGCCGCGCCTGCTCGGGTTGATGGCGGAAGGCGTCACCACGGTGGAGGTCAAGTCGGGCTATGGCCTGACCCTGGCGGACGAGATGAAGATGCTGCGCGTGGCCCGCCGCCTCGGGGCACAGCATCCGGTGGAGGTGGTGACCTCGTTGCTAGCCGCGCATGCCGTGCCGCCGGATTGGCCGGGCGGTGCCGAGGCTTATACCGGCTTCGTGGTGGATGAAGCCGTTCCGGCCGCCGCCGCCTCGGGGCTTGCCGATGCGGTGGACGCGTTCTGCGAAGGGATCGCCTTCTCCCCGGCGCAGACAGCCCGCGTGTTCGAGGCAGCGCGACGGGCCGGGCTGCCGGTGAAGCTGCATGCCGACCAGCTCTCCGATCTGGGGAGCGCCGCGCTGGCGGCGCGCTTCGGGGCGCTGTCGGCCGACCATCTGGAACATGCCAGCGCCGGCGGCCTGCAGGCCATGGCGGCGGCCGGAAGCGTCGCCGTGCTGCTGCCCGGCGCCACCTATTTTCTGCGGGAGATCCGGCTGCCGGATGTCCCCGCCATGCGCGCGGCGGGGCTGCGCATGGCATTGTCCACCGACATGAACCCCGGCTCCTCCCCCGCGCGTTCCCTGCTGCTGATGCTGAACCTGGGATGCACCTTGTTCCGGCTGACCGTCACGGAAGCCTTGCTGGGCGTCACGCGCCACGCCGCGGCGGCATTGGGGCTGACGGATCGCGGCGTGCTGCGCCCGGGGCTGCGGGCCGACCTGTCCCTGTTCCGCGTCGGCCATCCGGCCGAGCTTTGCTACTGGATCGGCGGCAATCCCTGCATCGGCCGCGTGGTGGCCGGGCGGTGACCCCCGCAGCCTTGACCGCGCTGATGCAGCAGGGACTTCGGCTGACCGCCGACTGGGGCATCGAGGTCCTGTCGGCGGCGGATGGCCGGGCCGTGCTGCGCCTGCCGCCCAATCCAGCCTTGTGGCGGCCGGGCCCCACCCTGTCCGGCCCGGCACTCATGGGCCTCGCCGATGTGGCGATCTGGGCAGCCGTGATGGCCTCGGGCGCACAGGAGGCCGACGCGCTGACGGCCAATCTGTCGATCCACTTCCTGCGTCCCGCCGGCACGGCCGCCGTGCTGGCCGAGGCGCGGCTGGTGCGCGAGGGCCGGCGCAGCGTGTATGCCGAGGTCTGGCTCCGGGCGGAACATGACGAGCGGCCCTGCGCCCATGTGACCAGCGGATGGCTGCGCACTGGTTCGTGACGTAGGACCGCGCAGGGCGTCATCGCTGCCGCGGAATGGGTTCATTTCGTTTGGTTTCAGAAGCGCACGTGCCGCGTCGCTCTTAACCGGCTTTCCGTTAATCATTATATTGCACCGCAGCATCAGGGACTTAGCCTCGGCGCCCGGGTTGCAGGACGGCGCCTCGCCCCGTATTTCCGCTTTGCGCCTCCGCCAATCTCGTGCGGGAGGCGGGCAGAATGGAGCAGCCGGATGGTCCAAGCCGCCAAAGCGGGCCCCACCAAGCGTCGCGGCAAGGCGACCCCTACGCCCACCTCCGCCGCAACCAGCAACACTGCCGGCGGCATGACCCAGGAGCAGCTGCTCCAGGCTTATCGCGACATGCTGCTGATCCGCCGCTTCGAGGAAAAGGCCGGCCAGCTCTACGGCATGGGCCTGATTGGCGGCTTCTGCCACCTCTACATCGGCCAGGAAGCCGTGGTGGTCGGCATGCAGACCTGCCTGCAGCCTGGTGACCAGGTGATCACCTCCTACCGTGACCACGGCCACATGCTGGCCACCGGCATGGAGTCGCGCGGCGTGATGGCGGAGCTGACCGGGCGCTCGGGCGGCTACTCCAAGGGCAAGGGCGGCTCGATGCACATGTTCAGCCGCGAGAAGGGCTTCTACGGCGGCCACGGCATCGTCGGCGCGCAGGTTTCGCTCGGTGCCGGCCTCGCCTTCGCCAACATGTACCGCAACGACGGCACTGTCTGCCTCACCTATTACGGTGACGGCGCGGCCAACCAGGGCCAGGTGTTCGAGAGCTACAACCTCGCGGCCCTGCTCAAGTTGCCGGTGGTGTTCGTGATCGAGAACAACAAATACGGCATGGGCACCTCCGCCGAGCGCGCCTCCGCGTCCAAGGACCGCTCCAAGGACGGCACGCCCTGGGGCATCCCGGGCGAGCAGGTAGATGGCATGGACGTCCAGGCGGTGCGCGAGGCCGGGCTGCGGGCCGTCGCCCACTGCCGCGAAGGCAAGGGCCCCTACATCCTGGAGATGAAGACCTACCGCTATCGCGGCCATTCTATGTCCGACCCGGCGAAGTACCGCACCCGCGAAGAAGTCCAGAAGATGCGCGAGCAGCACGACCCGATCGAGACGCTGCGCAAGATCCTGCTCGATGGCGGCCTGGACGAGGGCAAGATCAAGACCGTGGACGACGACGTGAAGCGCATCGTCGCCGATGCCGCCGAATTCGCCCAGACCTCGCCCGAGCCGGACGAGAAAGAGCTCTGGACCGACATCCTGCTGGAGGCCCGCTGAGACGATGGGTGCCACGATCCTGATGCCCGCCCTCTCCCCCACCATGACGGAGGGGAAGCTGGCCCGCTGGCTGAAGAAAGAAGGCGACACTGTCGCCGCCGGTGATGTGATCGCCGAGATCGAGACCGACAAGGCGACCATGGAAGTGGAAGCCGTCGACGAGGGCGAGATCACCAAGATCCTGGTGCCCGAGGGCACCGAGGGCGTGCAGGTGAATTCGGTGATCGCCGAGCTGGATGGCGGCGATGCCGGCCATGCCGCGCACGGGCCGGAGCAGCCGGTCTCCAACGCCGTGCAGGCCGGCGGCGAAACCGCGCAGGTGGCCAAGGAAGCCGAGGATTACGGTGCCGTCGCCGCCCGCGGCACCGCCCGCAAGGAAGGCGCCGCCGCCGAAACCCAGCCCGCCGCCTCGCCGGAGCCGGAGAAGGAATGGGGCGAGACCAAGAGCATCACGGTGCGCGAGGCGCTGCGCGATGCCATGGCCGCCGAGATGCGCCGCGACGACAAGGTGTTCCTGATGGGCGAGGAAGTCGCCCAGTACCAGGGTGCCTACAAGGTGTCGCAGGGCCTGCTGGACGAGTTCGGCCCGAAGCGCGTTGTGGACATGCCGATCACCGAGCACGGCTTCACCGGCATGGCGGTCGGCGCCGGCATGAGCGGCCTGCGCCCGATCGTCGAGTTTATGACGTTCAACTTCTCCATGCAGGCGATCGATCAGATCATCAACAGCGCCGCCAAGACGCTGTACATGTCCGGCGGCCAGCTGGGCTGCCCGATCGTGTTCCGCGGCCCGAACGGCGCGGCCGCCCGCGTCGCCGCCCAGCACTCGCAGTGCTATGCATCCTGGTACGCGCATGTGCCCGGTCTGAAGGTGGTGGCACCCTGGTCCTCCGCTGATGCCAAGGGCCTGCTGCGCGCCGCTATCCGCGACCCCAACCCGATCATCTTCCTGGAAAACGAGATCCTCTACGGGCAGAGCTTCGAATGCCCGACCGACGAGGATTTCATTCTGCCGATCGGCAAGGCGAAGATCGAGCGCAAGGGCAAGGACGTCACCATCGTCGCCTTCTCGATCGAGGTCGGTCTGGCGCTGAAGGCGGCGGAGAAGCTGGCCGAGCAGGGCATCGATGCGGAGGTGATCAACCTGCGCACCATCCGCCCGCTCGACATCGACACCATCGTTGCCTCGGTGAAGAAGACCAACCGCCTGGTCACGGTCGAGGAAGGTTGGGCCTTCTCCGGCATCGGCTGCGAGGTGGCGATGCAGGTGATCGAGCACGCCTTCGACCACCTGGACGCACCGCCGGTGCGGGTCGCCGGGCTCGACGTGCCGATGCCCTACGCGGCCAACCTCGAGAAGCTCGCCTTGCCCACGGTCGACCACGTGGTCGATGCCGCCAAAAGCGTCACCTACAAGAAGTAAGAGGAAGCGGGATCATGGCCACCAACATCCTGATGCCCGCCCTCTCCCCGACGATGACCGAGGGGAACCTGGCGCGCTGGCTGAAGAAGGAAGGCGAGGCGGTCAAGGCCGGCGACGTGATCGCCGAGATCGAGACCGACAAGGCCACCATGGAGTTCGAGGCCGTCGATGAAGGCGTGCTCGGCAAGATCCTGGTGCCGGACGGCACGGAGGGGGTGAAGGTCAACGCCCCCATTGGCATCATGGTCGAGGAAGGCGAGGAAGTGCCGGCCGATGCCGGCGCCGCCCCGAAGGCCGCTGCCCAGCCCGGTCCGGCCCCGAAGCAGGACGCCGCGCCGGACAGCAAGCCGGCTTCCGGCCCCGCCGAGCAGCAGCCGAAGGCGGCCACTGCGACGGAGAACCGGCCGGCCTCCGGCGGCGAGAAGGGCGACCGGGTCTTCGCCTCGCCCCTGGCACGCCGCATGGCCCAGCAGGCGGGCATCGACCTCTCGGGAATCCAGGGTTCCGGCCCCAATGGCCGCATCGTGAAGGCCGATATCGAAGGCGCCGCGGGCAAGCCGCAGGCTGCTCCGGAGGCGAAAGCTGCCGCCTCACCCGCCGCTGCCGCGCCGCAGGCGGCCGCCGCGCCGAAGGCTCCCGCTCCTGCGATCACGGCGCCGCACACCGCCGTGCCGAATAGTTCGATGCGCAAGGTGATTGCGCGCCGGCTGAGCGAGAGCAAGCAGACCGTTCCGCACTTCTACGTCTCGATGGATATCGAGCTCGACGCGCTGCTGAAGCTGCGCGCCGACCTTAATTCCCGCGCGCCGAAGGAGGGCCCGGGCGCCTTCAAGCTGTCGGTCAACGACCTGGTGATCAAGGCTGTGGCGCGGGTGCTGCGGCAATACCCCAACGTCAACGCCACCTGGACCGATGACGCGATCATCCAGTACCACGACGTCGACATCTCGGTGGCGGTGTCGATCCCGGACGGGCTGATCACGCCGATCATCCGCAAGGCCGACCAAAAGGGCTTGGCCGCCATCTCCAACGAGATGAAGGACCTGGCCGCCCGCGCCAAGTCCGGCAAGCTGAAGCCCGAGGAGTTCCAGGGCGGCGGCTTCTCCATCTCCAACATGGGCATGTTCGGGGTGCGGGATTTCTCGGCCATCATCAACCCGCCGCAGGCCGGCATCCTGGCGGTTTCCGCCGGGGAGCAGCGGCCGGTGGTCAAGGATGGCGCGCTGGGCATCGCCACCGTGATGACCTGCACCCTCTCAGTGGATCACCGCGTGGTGGACGGCGCCCTCGCCGCCGAGTTCATCGCCGCCTTCAAGAAGGTGGTGGAAGACCCGCTGAGCCTGATGCTGTGAGCTCCTCCCCCGGCTTCACCCTTCGCGAGGCCCGCCCGCGCGATGCCGAAACGGTGTCGCGGCTGGTGGTCGCCCTGGCGGAATACGAGAAGCTGGGGCATGAGGCAAAGGCCGGCGCAGCCGATTTCTACGCCGCGCTGGCCACCAAGCGGGTCCACGGCCTGATCGCCGAGGTCGAAGGCGAGGCGATCGGTTTCTGCCTCTGGTACGAGACCTTCTCGACCTTCACCGGCAAGGCCGGTTTCTGGATCGAGGACGTGTTCGTGGAGCCCGAACATCGTCGGCTGGGTGTGGGCAGCGCGATGTTCCGCAAGGTGGCGCAGATTGCGGTCGAGGGCGGTTATGCCCGCGTGGAATGGGCGGTACTGGACTGGAACGAGCCGGCCATCGCCTTTTACCGGCGGATCGGCGCGGTGGCGCAGGATGGATGGACCGATCAACGGCTTTCGGGCGAGGCGCTGACCGCCTTTGCTGGCGTGGCCTGACGAGGACAAGCAGAACATGGCCGAGCAGTTCGACCTGGTGGTGGTGGGTGGCGGCCCCGGTGGCTACGTCGCCGCCATCCGCGCGGCGCAGCTGAAGATGAAGGTCGCGCTGGTGGAGCGCGAACATCTGGGCGGCATCTGCCTCAACTGGGGTTGCATCCCGACCAAGGCGCTGCTGCGCGCCTCCGAGATCAACCACCTGTTGCACAGCCTCGACCAGTACGGTTTCGCCGCCGACAATCCGCGCTTCGACTTCGCCAAGGTGGTGAAGCGTTCGCGCGGCGTCGCCGGGCAGCTCTCCGCCGGCGTGAAGGGCCTGCTGCGCAAGAACAAGGTCACGGTGTTCGACGGCCACGGCAAGCTGGCCGGCAAGGGCAAGCTGTCGGTCACCAAGGATGGCAAGCCGGTCGCCGACATTGAGGCCCAGCACATCATCCTGGCCACCGGCGCCCGCGCCCGCGTCATTCCGGGCATCGAGCCGGATGGCAAGCTGATCTGGTCCTACCGCGAGGCGCTGGTGCCGGACACCATGCCGAAGCGCCTGGTGGTGATCGGCTCCGGCGCCATCGGCTCCGAATTCGCTTCCTTCTTCCTGAACATGGGCGCCGAGGTGACGCTGATCGAGGCGATGGACCGCATCCTGCCCGTGGAGGACGCCGAGGTTTCGGCCTTCGTGCGCAAATCCTTCGAGAAGCAGAAGATGAAGGTGCTGACCTCGGCCAAGGTGCAGGGCGTCCGCAAGACCGGCGACGGCGTGGCCGTGGTGGTCGAGGTGGACAACAAGGTGCAGGAGATCCAGGCCGATCGCCTGATCTCGGCGGTGGGCATCGTCGGCAATGTCGATAACATCGGCATCGAAGGCACCAAGGTGAAGGTCGAGCGGACCCACATCGTCACCGACGAATTCGGCCGCACCGGCGAGGACGGCGTTTACGCCATCGGCGACCTGACCGGCGCGCCCTGGCTGGCGCACAAGGCCAGCCACGAGGGCATCGTGGTGGTGGAGGCCATCGCCGGCAACCACCCGCACCCGATGGACGTGTCCAATATCCCCGGCTGCACCTATTGCCGCCCCCAGGTCGCCTCCGTCGGGCTGACCGAGGCGCGCGCCAAGGAAGCCGGGCACGAGGTCCGGGTCGGCCGCTTCCCCTTTATCGGCAATGGCAAGGCCATCGCGCTTGGCGAGCCGGAAGGCTTCGTCAAGACGGTGTTCGACGCCAAGACCGGCGCGCTGCTCGGCGCCCACATGGTCGGGCCGGAAGTCACCGAGATGATCCAGGGCTACACCATCGCCCGCACCCTGGAGACCACCGAGGCGGAGCTGATGCACACGGTGTTCCCCCACCCGACCGTCTCGGAAGCCATGCATGAGTCGGTGCTTGATGCCTATGGCCGGGTGATCCACATCTGAGGCCTGACGGGTGCGGCCGCGGGGTGCCTGAGCCTCGCATCCGCGCCCGGATTGCTCATATAGAGGGGGTGGCGGCACGTCGCGCCGCCGCACGCACTGCACCGGGGTTCCCGAATGGCCACGCGTATCCTGATCGACCACCGGGCTGGCGGCGCGGTATCCAATGCCGAGGGCGCGCCGGCGCCGCTCAACCTCGAGGCGCCTGTCACCGAGGCCAGGAAGCTGCGCCATCCGGAAAAGGCGCACCGGCCGGACAACCCGATCAAGCGCAAGCCGGACTGGATCCGAGTCAAGGCGCCGACGCACCCGATCTATCACGAAACGCGCAACCTGATGCGCGAGAACAAGCTGGTGACGGTGTGCGAGGAAGCGGCCTGCCCCAATATCGGCGAGTGCTGGTCCCAGCGTCACGCCACCATGATGATCATGGGCGAGATCTGCACCCGCGCCTGTTCCTTCTGCAACATCACCACCGGCCAGCCCAAGCACCTGGATGCCGATGAGCCGCGCCGCGTGGCCGACGCCGTCGCCAAGCTCGGCCTGCGCCACGTGGTGATCACCAGCGTCGACCGCGATGACCTCAAGGACGGCGGTGCCCGGCATTTCGCCGAGGTGATCGCGGCGATCCGCAGCGCCGCCCCCGAGACCACCATCGAGATCCTGACCCCGGATTTCCTGCGCAAGCACGGCGCCCTGGAAACGGTGGTCGAGGCCCGGCCGGACGTGTTCAACCACAATCTGGAAACCGTGCCGAAGCTGTATCCGACCATCCGGCCCGGGGCGCGGTACTATCATTCGCTGCGCTTGCTGGACCGGGTGAAGGAGCTCGACCCATCCATTTTCACGAAATCGGGCCTGATGGTCGGTCTTGGTGAAACCCGGATGGAGGTGTTGCAGGTTATGGACGACATGCGCAGCGCCGAAATCGACTTCCTGACCATCGGTCAGTACCTGCAGCCCACGGTGAAACACGCGGCGGTGGACCGTTTCGTGGAGCCGGCGGAGTTCGAGGACTATGCCCGGATGGCCCGTGGCAAGGGCTTCCTGCTGGTGTCTGCGACCCCGCTGACCCGCTCCTCCTACCATGCGGACCGGGATTTCGCCGCCCTGCGCGATGCCCGTAACGCCCAGCTTCGCGCCGTCGCCGCCGACTGATGCCGACCCATGCCGAGAAGCGCATCCTCCGCTACACGCCGGAGCAGATGTTCAACCTGGTGGCCGATGTTCGCCGCTACCCGGAATTCCTGCCCTGGTGCGTCGGCGCCCGCATCGTGTCGCAAACCGAGACGGAGCTGCTGGCCGACCTGACCATCGGCTTCAAGATGTTCCGCGAGACCTTCCGGTCCCGCGTGGTGCTGGACCGGCCGAAGGGCGTCCGGGTTCAGTATGAGAACGGCCCGTTCCGTTACCTGAACAACACCTGGACCTTTACTCCGGTCGAGAGCGGCACCGAGGTCGACTTCTTTGTTGATTTCGAATTCAAGTCGCGCCTGCTGCAGGCGGTGATCGGCACCGTGTTCAACGAGGCGGTGCGGCTGATGGTGCGAGCCTTCGAGCGCCGCGCCATGGTGTTGTACGGGCGCAACACGCAGACGGCGGCGGCCCCGGCACGGCCGGCGGCGGACGGAACCCCGGCTGCCGAGTAGCCATCGGCGAGGCGGGCGGGGTGACGGCCGGCACGGAGACTGGCATGCTGCGCCTCTGCCATGTTGAGATCACTCCTGCCCTTGCTGTTGACGATCGCGCTGGAAGCTTGGCGCGCCGCCGGCGCGGCATGGCTGCAGGAATGGCCCGACTGGCTGCTGCCTTCCCTGATCGCGGTGTTTGCGGTTCTGGCCGTCTACCGCCTGATCCGCCGCATCCGCACCAGCATCGCCGACATGTCGGATTGATCCCCAGCCTGAAAGGTGCCCTCCATGGTGCATGCCCCTTCCCGCCCGCCTGCGGGGGCGCCGCCGGTCCGCATCAACCTGTATTCCGACACCCAGACCCGCCCCACCGCCGCCATGAAGGACGCGATGATGCGGGCCGAGGTTGGCGACGAGCAGTACGGCGACGATCCCACCGTGCACGCCCTGTGTGACCGCATGGCCGCGCTGATGGGCAAGGAGGCGGCGGTGTTCCTGCCATCCGGCACCATGTGCAACGTGATCGCCATCCGCACCCATTGCCGGCACGGCGATGAGGTGCTGGCGCATGAGACCTCGCACATCCTGGAAAGCGAGGGCGGCACCCATGCTTCCCTGTCCGGCGTGCAGATCCATCCGCTGCAGGGCGAGCGGGGGATGTTCACGGAGGAAGCGCTGCGCGCCGCGATCCGGCATCGCAGCCGCTACGCCCCGCCGCAGCGCCTTCTGGAGGTGGAGCAGACCGCCAATATTGGCGGCGGCGCCGTGTGGCCGCAGGCGCGGCTCGACGCGGTGGTCGGCGTGGCGCGGGAGCAGGGCTGGGCCACCCATATGGACGGCGCGCGGCTGATGAACGCCGTGGTCGCCGCCGGGATCCCGGCGGCCGAGATGGTGGCCGGCTTCGACTCGGTGTGGCTCGACTTCACCAAGGGGCTGGGCGCGCCGCTCGGCGCGGTGCTGGCCGGCTCGGCGGAGTTCATCGACAAGGCCTGGCATTGGAAGCAGCGCCTGGGCGGATCGATGCGGCAGGCCGGCATCTGCGCGGCGGCCTGCCTCTACGCGCTCGACCACAACATCGATCGCCTGGCCGAGGACCATGCCAACGCCCAGGCGTTCGCACGCGGCCTGCGGCAGATCCCCGGCATGGTGGTGGAGGAGCCGGACACCAACCTGGTGTTCTTCGATCCCTCCGCCACCGGCATCACCCCGGACGCCCTGGTTCGCGCGTTGCGCCTGCAGGGCGTGCAGATGTCCGGCCTGGGCGGCAGGCTGCGCGCTTGCTTCCACCTCGACGTCACGGCGGTGATGGTGGAGGAAAGCCTCGGCCTGATCCGCGATGCGGTGGCGCGCGGCTGAGCACGAGAACGCCGGGGCGGCTCGACCACCCCGGCCGGTTTCCGGAGAAGACGCCGGCTTTTTACCCGCCGCCGAGCTTGCCCAGCAGCCGGACATGGCTGCGGGCGCCGGAATGCAGGCAGGCCATCTCGAACTTCTCGTTCGGGCTGTGCACCTGATCGTCATCCAGGCCGAAGCCCATCATCAGGCAGTCCAGACCCAGGATGCCCTTCAGGCTGGAGGCCACCGGGATGGAGCCGCCACCGCCGGCACGCACGGCCGGGCGGCCGAATTCCTCCTGAAGCACCGCCTCCGCGGCGGCGAGCCATGGCGAATCCGCCGGCACCGCCACGGCAGGCGCCTCGCCGAACACCTGCAGCGTGAATTTCGCATCGGGCGGCAGCCGCGACTGGACGAACTGCCGGATACCGTCCGTGATCTTCGCCGGGTCCTGCCCCGGCACCAGCCGGCAGGACAGCTTGGCATGGCCTTCGCAGGCGATCACCGTCTTGGTGCCCTCCCCCATGTAGCCGCCCCAGATGCCGTTGATGTCGGCAGTCGGGCGGGCCCACAGGCGCTCCGGTGCGGAGCGGCCCTTCTCGCCGCCGGAGGTGGACATGCCCTGGCTGCCGAGGAAGGCGGCCTCGTCGAAGCCCAGCGCATCCCAGGTGGCGCGCTGCTCGGCGGTGGGCTCGGGAATGTTGTCGTAGAAGCCGGGAATCTGGACGCGGCCATTCTCATCCTTGAGCTCACCCAGGATCCGCGTCAGCAGATTCAGCACATTGACGGCCGAACCCCCGAACAAGCCGGAATGAAGATCGCGGGCGCCCAGGCGCAGGTCGATCTGGGTGTAGACCATGCCGCGCAGGCTGACGGTCAGCGCCGGCACGCCGGGCGCCCACATGTTGGTGTCGCTGATCAGCGCCACATCGGCCGACAACACCGCCTTCTCCGCCTCCAGCACCGGGTCGAGGCTGGGGCTGCCGATCTCCTCCTCGCCCTCCACCAGCACCGAAACCCGCACCGGCGGACCGCCCGCCACCTTGTGCCAGGCCCGCAGCGCGGCGAGCCAGGTCATCACCTGCCCCTTGTCGTCCACCGCGCCGCGCGCCGTGATGCGCGGCCCGCGCGGCCCCTCGGTGAGCGTCGGCTCGAAGGGCGGGCTGGTCCAGAGCTCGAGCGGCTCCGGCGGCTGCACGTCGTAGTGGCCGTAGATCAGTACATGGGGCACATCCCGCCCCGGGGTCGGCTGCGGGCCCGGATGGCTGGCGATCACCACGGGATGGCCGGGGGTCTCGCGCAGCCCGGCCTCGAAGCCCAGCGCGGCTAGCTCGCGCACCAGCCATTCGGCGGCGCGGCGGCAATCCGGGGCATGGGCGGGCTGGGCGCTGACGCTGGGGATGCGCAGCCACTCGATCAGGCTGGCCTCGGTCTCGGCGCGGGCGGAGTCGAGCGCGTCCAGGACGCGCGGGGTCAGGTCGTTCGGCATGGCGCCATCCTCGCGCGCTGCTCCATCAGGGGCAAGCCGGGGCTGCGGCACCCGCCGTCACAGGCGCTTCTCGAAGAACAGGTCGGGATAAGGATCATCGTTGAAGCGCCCGATCTCGGTCCAGCCCGAGCGACGGTAGAGCCGCAGCGCCTCGGACAGGGCCGAGTTGGTGTCGAGCCGCAGCACCCGGATCGACAACGTACGGGCCGCCTGCTCCACCGCCTCCATCAATTGGCGGCCCAGCCCCAGCCCACGCGCGGCCGGGGAAACCCAGAGGCGCTTGATTTCCGCCACCTCGCCGCCGCTGCCCTTGAGGCCGACGCAGCCGAGCGGCAGGCCATCCGAGAAGCCGATCAGGAAAACCCCGCGCGGGCGGATCATGTCGGCGGCGTCCGGATCGCGGGACAAGGCAACATCGAAGCCGCGCTCGAAGCGGCGCGCCAGCTCGGCATAATATTCCGACAGGCAATGGCGTGCCTCCGCGGTGCGCGGGTCCGCTTCGCGCAGCGAGAGGCGGTCGCGCCCCAGGGCGGACGCCACCAGGTCCATGGCCGCCAGCAGCGCCTCCGGCCGCGGATGGCGCGCGAGCAGCGCCTCGGCCCGAGCGTTGGAGAGGTCCTCATATTGGCGGAACTCACGCTCTCCCGCCTCAGTCAGCCGCGCGACCCGGCGGCGTGCATCGACGGAATGCGGGCGGGTGGTGACGAGGCCTTCGTCCTCGAGACTACGGAGCAGCCGGCTCATCAATCCGGAATCGAGGCCGAGATAGTCGCGGATCTCCGCCACGTCGGCCCGGCCGTGGCCGATGGCGTTCAGCACCCGGGCGGCGCCCAGCGGGCGGCCGCGCCCGAGAAAGGATGTATCGACGGCCCCCACCTCCGAGGTGACGGCCCGGCTGAAGCGACGAAACCGCAAAACAGGATCGAATGGCATGATAATCTGACTTAAGTCAGATATCATGCCAGGATCAAGCCTGCTGAACCATCCGCCTCAGACGGCGCTGGCGATGGCCAGGAAATCGGCCGCCACGAGGCTGGCACCGCCCACCAGCGCGCCGTCCACATGGGGCAGCGCCAGGATCGCCTTGGCGTTGCCCGGCTTGACCGAGCCGCCATACAGGATGCGCAGCGTTCCGCCAGCCGCGCCGAACCGCGCGGCCAGCTCGGCACGGATGCGCGCATGCATGGCGGCGATGTCGTCTTCGGTCGGCGTGCGGCCGGTTCCGATCGCCCAGACCGGCTCATAGGCGACCACGCCGTGGGCCTGGGCGAAGCCCTCCGGCAGGCTTCCGGCCAGCTGTCCGGCCACCACGGCCTCGGCCTCGCCGGACAGGCGCTGCGCCTCGCTCTCGCCGACGCAGACCACCGGCACCAGCCCTTCCGCCAGCACCGCCTCCGCCTTGGCGCGAACCGCGGCATCGTCCTCACCATGGTCGGCACGGCGCTCGGAATGGCCCAGGATCACGAATCCGGCGCCGCAATCCTTCAGCATGGGAGCTGAGATATCGCCGGTGTGCGCGCCCTTGGCCGCCGCGTGGCAATCCTGGGCCCCCAGCGCCACGGTGCTGCCGGCCAGGGCGCCCTGCACCGGCAACAGGTACGGAAATGGCGGGCAAACCAACAGCTCGGCGCCTTGCACCTTGCCTTCCGCCACGGCGCCGGCCAGGGCCCGGGCCTCGCTCAGGCTGCCATGCATCTTCCAATTGCCGGCGATCAGCGGGCGCACGCCTGGGGTCATGGTAATGAACTTCCTTTTCGAACGCGAATGCTCCCAGCGGCTACAAGCCGCGCCGGTGTTTGGCAACAGCCCGGCTTTTGCCTATGGTCCGGCGCACTTCACTCTTGCGGAACACCATGCTCACTGCGCTTCGCCGCCTCACCGGCACTTGGTTCGCCAAGGTTCTCTTTGTGCTGCTGATCCTGTCCTTCGCCATCTGGGGGATCGAGGACATCGTCCGCAATTTCGGCCGGGATTCCGCCGTGGCGCGGGTCGGTGGCGAGCCGATCGAGCTGCCCGAGGCGCAGCAGGCGGCCCGCCGCGAGATCACGCGGATTCAGCGCCAGCTGGGAGGAGCCATGGAGATCACGCCGCAGATGAGCGGCGCCATCGCCCGCCAGGCGGTGGAAAGCCTGGTGCTGGAGCGGGTGCAGCGGCAGGAGGCGGAACGCCTGAACCTGGCCGCGCCGGAAACCGCCGTGCGCGACTACGTGTTCAGCATTCCCGCCTTCCAGGGCGTGGATGGCCGCTTCAGCCGGCCCACCTTCGACGGCTTCCTGCGAAACAACGGCCTGACCGAGCAGAACTTCCTGGCCCTGCTGCGCGCCGACCTGGAGCGGCAGCAGATGGTGGGCGCGGTGCGCGCCGGCGCCGCCGGTCCCGACACCCTCACCCGCCCGCTGCTGGCCTGGGAGCGGGAGCGTCGGGTGGCCGACCTCGTCATCCTGCCGCTGGCCGCCGCGCCGGAGCCGCCGGCCCCGACCGAGGGGCAGCTGACCCGCTACCACGAGAACAACCCGGATCGTTTCTCGGCGCCGGAATATCGCCGCTACACCCTTGCCGTGCTGTCGCCCGAGACGCTGGCCAGCGAGATCCAGCCCACGGATGACGAGTTGCGGGCCGCCTACGAGGCACGGCGCGACCAGTTCGAGACACCGGAACGCCGCAGCCTGGAGCAGGCCGTGCTGCAGAGCGAGGAGGCCGCCGGCGCCCTGGCCGAGCAATGGCGCGGCGGCGCCGAGTTCGCCGCCATCACCGAGGCGGCACAGCAGGCCGGCGGCCAGGCGGTGTCGCTCGGCACCGTGGACCGCTCGGGGCTGCCGGTGCCGGAACTGGCCACGGCTGCCTTCGCGCTGTCCGATGGCGCCATCAGCGACCCGGTGCAGAGCCCGTTCGGCTGGCACGTGATCAAGGTGACCGGCATCGAGCCCGGTTCCGCCCGCGGCTTCGAGGCCGCGAAGGCCGAGGTCGCCGCCGCGGTGCGGCAGGAGCGCGCTGCCGATATCGCCTATGAGCGCGCCAACCAGGTGGAAGACGCGCTGGCCGGCGGCGCCACCCTGGCCGAGGTTGCGCCGCGCTTCGGCCTGGCGCTGGCCGAGGTGACCACCGACAGCAACGGCCGCGCACCGGATGGTCAGGAGGCCGCGCTGCCCTTGTCCGGCGAGCCGCGCAACATGGCTTTGCGCGCCATCTTCGCCGCCCCGCAGGGCGAGGCGCCGCGCCTGGCCGAGGCCGGGCAGGCCGCGCTGTTCGCCTTCAGCGTCGAAGAGGTCAAGCCTCCGGCGCTGCGCCCCTTCGCCGAGGTGGCCGATGCGGTGCGGGCCGCCTGGGCGGCCGATGCCCGCCGCCGGTCGCAAGAAGAGCGCGCCGCCGCGCTGCTGGCGGCGGTGAAGGGCGGCAAGCCGTTGCCGGAAGCGGCGAGCGAGGCCGGGTTGCAACCCCGCCGTACCCCGCCCTTCGGCCGCAATCCGGCGCCGCAGGGGCAGAACCCCGGCCAGCCGCAGCCGGTGCCGCCCGAGCTGCTGCAGCCGGTCTTCGCCGCCGCACCGGGTGAGGCCACCATGGCCGAGACGGTGGAAGGCTTCGCCGTCGCCCAGCCGGTCGAGATCCTGCCGTTCAACCCCGATGCCGACGCGCTGGCGCTGGGCCAGGTGCGCGGAGCGGTGGAACAGGCGATGCTGGGGGACCTGGAACAACAATACCTCGCGGCGCTGCGGGCCCGGGCCGAGGTGACCTACAACGAGCAGGTGCTGGGCCAAGTGACGGCCCGGTGATGCGGATGCGGCGAGGAACAGCAGCGACGCCATGACGATCCCTTCCGCAGCGCCTTGCCCCGGATCCGGCGCATGAATTCGTTGAAGCCGCTGCTGGGCAGGCTGGCCGATGGGCAAACCTTGTCCGAGGACGAGGCGGAAGCCGCCTTCGGCATCATCATGGAAGGCGCCGCGACCCCGGCGCAGATCGCCGCCATGCTCATGGCGATGCGGCTGCGCGGTGAAACGGTGGCCGAAATGACCGGGGCGGTACGTGCCATGATCGCCCGTATGATCGCGGTTGAGGCCCCGCCGGGGGCGGTGGACATTGTCGGAACCGGCGGCGACGCCGCAGGCACGCTGAACATCTCCACCGCCGCCGCCATGGTGGTGGCCGGCACCGGCGTGCCGGTGGCCAAGCATGGCAACCGGGCTCTGTCGTCGAAATCCGGGGCGTCCGACGCGCTGGCCGCGCTGGGCATCAACCTCGACGTGCCGATTCCGGAGCTGCCGCGGGTGCTGCGGGAGGCCGGCATGGTGTTTCTGGCGGCGCCGCGCCATCACGCCGCGCTGCGCCACGCGGCCGGCCCGCGCGTCGAGCTCGGGACGCGCACCATCTTCAACCTGCTCGGCCCCTTGACCAATCCGGCGCGGGTGAAGCGCCAGATGACCGGCGCCTTTGCCGCGCAATGGCTGCGCCCGATGGCCGAGACCCTGTCGCGCACCGGTTCCGAGCGGGCCTGGCTCGTGCATGGTCAGGGGCTGGACGAGTTGACAGTCGCCGGGCCGAGCCAGGTGGTGGAGCTGCGGGGCGGCAGCATCCGCGAATTCGCCGTCACCCCCGGCGATGCCGGCCTGTCGGAAGCTGCGGCGGATTCGCTGCGCGGCGGCGATCCGGCGCACAACGCGGCGGCGCTGGAAGCGTTGTTGCGGGGGGAGCGTGGCCCCTATCGCGACTGCGTGGTGCTGAACGCCGCCGCCGCCCTTGTGGTGGCGGGTGACGGGAACGATCTGAGAGGCGCGGCCGGGCGCGCCGCGCGTGCCATCGACGAGGGCGCGGCCCTGGCGGTGCTGGAACGGCTGCGCCGTGCCACGCAGCCCGACGCCGCCGGAACCTGATCCAGAGAGACCGCCTTGAACGCCGAAGCCCTGCCCGACACATTGCTGCGCATCCTGGCCGACAAGCACAAGGAAGTCAGCGCCCGCAAGGAAGCGACGTCGCTCGACGAGATGGAGCGCCGCGCGCGTGACCTGGACCCGCCGCGCGACTTCACCGGGGCGCTCTGCGCTGCCGTCGCCGATGGCCGCATCGGGCTGATCGCCGAGATCAAGCGGGCCTCGCCCTCGGGCGGGCTGATCCGCGATCCCTTCGACCCCGCCGGGCTGGCCCGGGATTATTGCGAGGCCGGCGCCGCCTGCCTTTCGGTGCTGACCGACGAGCCATACTTCCAGGGTACGCCGGCCGATCTGGTCACTGCCCGCGCCAGCTGCCACCTGCCGGCGCTGCGCAAGGATTTCATGATCGACCCGTACCAGGTGTTCGAGGCGCGGGCGATGGGCGCCGACTGCATCCTGCTGATCCTGGCGGCGCTGTCGGACCTTCAGGCGCGGGAGTTGGAGGATGTGGCCCGCAGCCTGGACATGGCGGTGCTGGCCGAGGTGCACGACCAGCGCGAGCTGGACCGCGCCCTGGGGCTGAACACCCGGCTGATCGGCGTCAACAACCGCAACCTGCGCACGCTGAAGACTGATCTCGGCACGGCCGAGGCGCTGGTTCCGCAGATCCCGGCCGATCGGATCCCGGTGGCGGAGAGCGGGCTGCGCACCCCAGAGGATGTGCGCCGCATGGCGGCGGCCGGTGCCCGCTGCATCCTGGTGGGCGAGCATCTGCTGCGGCAACCGGACGTCACCACGGCGGCCCGCGCCATGGTGCAGGCCGGATGAGCGAGGGCGGCGAAGGCTTCGATCCGCCGCGGGCTCCCGCCCCTACCCCGGCCGGCTTCACCCATTTCGATGCCGAAGGGCGTGCGGTGATGGTGGATGTTTCCGCCAAGCCGGCAACGGAGCGGCTGGCCGTCGCCCGCGGCCGGGTGGAGATGGCGCCGGCCACCCTGGCCGCGATCCGCGCCGGCTCGCTCGGCAAGGGAGACGTGCTCGGCGTGGCGCGCATCGCGGGCATCATGGCGGCCAAGCGCACCGCCGATCTGATCCCGCTCTGCCATCCACTGGCGCTGACCTCGGTGAAGCTGGAGTTGGTGCCGGTCGCGCCGGGCAGCGTGACCATCGAGGCGCGGGTCAAGACCACCGGCCCCACTGGCGTCGAGATGGAGGCGCTGACCGCCGTCTCGGTCGCGGCGCTCACCGTGTACGACATGTGCAAGGCGATCGACCGCGGTATGCGGGTGGAGGGCATCCACCTTGCGCGCAAGGAAGGCGGCAAGTCGGGATTGTGGGAAGCGCCATGATCCGGGTGGAGGAGGCGCGGGCCCGCATCCTGGGCAGCCTGGCGCCGACCGGGCCGGAAACGATCCCGCTGCCGGAAGGCTGGGGTCGCGTGCTGGCGGCGCCGGTGACCGCGCGGCTGACGCAGCCGCCGGCCGACATGTCGGCGATGGACGGCTACGCCGTGCGGGCGGCTGACGCGACGGAGAGCGCCGTTCTGCGCGTGATCGGGTCGGCTCCCGCAGGGCATCCCTTCGCCGGCAGGGTCGGCGCCGGCGAGGCGGTGCGCATCTTCACGGGCGCGCCCGTTCCCGCCGGCGCCGATGGCATCCTGTTGCAGGAAGATGCGGAAGCCGATGGCACCGCCGTCGCGGTGCGCGAAACGGTCCGCCCCGGCCGCTGGATCCGCCCGGCCGGGCTCGACTTCCGGGCCGGCGACGTGCTGCTGCATCCCGGCAAGCGGCTCACCGCGCGGGACCTCGGGCTGGCCGCAGCCGCCAACCATCCCTGGCTGACGGTGCACCGTCAGCCGCGCATCGGCATCCTGGCCACGGGAGACGAGATCCGGCTGCCGGGCGAGCCGCTGCCGGCCGGCGGCATCGTGTCCTCCAACGCGCATGCCCTGGCGGCGCTGGTGCGGGCGGGTGGCGGCGTGCCGCTGGTGCTGCCGATCGCCGCCGACGATGCGGACGCCATCGCGATGGCCGCGGACTCGGCACGCTCCTGCGACCTCGTGCTGACCACCGGCGGCGCCAGCGTCGGCGAGCACGACCTGGTGCAGCAGGCGCTGGGGCCCCAAGGCTTCGCGCTCGACTTCTGGAAGATCGCCATGCGGCCGGGCAAGCCGCTGATCTGGGGACGGTTCGGCGATACGCCGCTGCTCGGCCTGCCCGGCAATCCGGTCTCCGCCCTGGTCTGCGGCGTGTTGTTCCTGCAGCCGGCCCTGTCCGTGCTGTCCGGATTGCCGCCGGCGCCCCCCGCCCTGCAAGCCGCCGTGCTGACCGCGCCGTTGCCCGAAAACGACCGTCGCGAGGATTACCTCCGCGCCACGCTGGAACGGGGCACCGAGGGGCAGTTGCTGGCCACCCCGGCGGACCGGCAGGACAGCTCCATGCTGCGCATCCTGGCCAATTGCCACGCCCTGATCCGGCGGCTGCCGCATGCAGCGGCCGCCAAGGCGGGCGATCGTGTCGAGGTGCTGGAGCTGGCGCCGCTCGGCCTCTGAAACATCAGCGAAATCGGCGGCAATGCTGTTGACCGGAGCGATGGAACTTTCGTAGAACATCGGCTGGGTTGCCGGTTTGTTCGCAGCCCGGCAGTGGCTGGTCGTCGGGACGGCCAGGATGTTCACGGGGGGCCGCGCATGCTCACGCGCAAGCAGCACGAGTTGCTGGTTTTCATTGACAGGCATCTGCGCGACACGGGGTTCTCGCCCTCGTTCGAGGAGATGAAGGAAGCCCTCAGCCTGCGCTCCAAGTCGGGCATTCACCGGCTGATCACCGCCCTGGAGGAACGTGGCTTCCTGAAGCGGCGCGCACACCGCGCCCGGGCCCTGGAGGTGATCCGGCTGCCGGACAGCGTGGCGCCCGCCGCCGAGGCCGCCCGGGCCGGGGCGCCTGCCTTCGCGCCGAACGTAATCCGCGGCAATTTCGCCTCCAACCTGCCCGGCGCCAGCCGCAACGCGGCGGAGGCCGCGGCGGTGCACCTGCCGCTGTATGGCCGCATCGCCGCTGGTCAGCCGATCGAGGCGCTGCGGGACGGCGGCGGCACCGTGGAGGTTCCGGCGGCGCTGCTCGGCGGCGGCGATCACTATGCGTTGGAGGTGTCTGGCGACTCCATGGAAGGCGCCGGCATCCTGAATGGCGACACGGTGATCATCCGCCGCGACGACACGGCCGAGAACGGTGCAGTGGTCGTGGCGTTGGTGGATGAGAACGAGGTGACGCTGAAGCGGCTGCGCCGCAAGGGCAACTCGATCGCCCTGGAAGCCGCCAATCCGCGTTATGAAACGCGCATCTTCGGCCCCGACCGGGTCAAGGTGCAGGGTCGACTCGTGGGGCTGCTGCGCCGCTACTGAGGGCGGCCGCGGCGCGGCGTGCCGCCGGAACCGGCGGCGGCGGCACCCATGGGCGGCTGCCGCGCCATTCCCGGTCGGACACGACCCGGGCCTCGCCCGGCAGCAGCCAGACAGCATGGGCGCCGTTGCGCCACACGCTGAACCGGTCCAGCGTTCGGCTGTTGCGGCAGCGGCCCCGGATGGGCTCGCCGGACACCAGCAGCGCCGCTTGGCCGCAATAAGGCTCGGACCGGATCTCGGCCGGATCCTGGCCGCGTTTCGGCTTGGCCGTGCGCAGCAGCAGCACCGCGGCCACCTCGGGACGCGGCTGGAAGCGGCACACCAGCGCATCGCATTGCAGAGCCCCATCTTCGCGGGCCGCACTCGCCGGCAGCGCCTCCGCCTCCTCCTCTCCCAGGCTGCGCAGCCAGTTGGCGCGAACAAAGCCGGAAGCGCCGCTGGTCCGTTGCAACAGCAGCCCGTCCTCCAGTCGGAGGGCGATCAGCTTGCCGTCGGCCGATATCAGCAGGTCGGGCGGCGTCACCAGCACTGCGCTGCCCAGTCCGAGCACCAGCATCGGCAGACCCAGCAGCCGCCACCGGGCCCGCCACAGGCACAGCCACAGCAGCCCCAGGCTGGTCAGCGCCAAGCCGGCCGGCGGGATCGGCATGGCCGAGATCGCGGCGCCGGGCCAGCTCGCCACGGTCCGGGCCACCCAGAGGATAAGCTCCACGCCCAACCCCATCAGACGCAGCGGGACCGCCTCCAGGCCGAACGGCATGGCCGCCACCGCGAGCATGCCGGCCGGCATCACCAGAAAGGAGGTCACCGGCACCGCCGCCATGTTGGCCGCCACGCCGTAGAGTTGCAGCCGCCCGAAATGGTGCAGGCCGTAGGGGGTGGTGGCCAGCCCAGCCAGCAGTGAGGTCAGGACCATGCCGCCCGCCAGCACGGTGGGGCGCCGCCACCACTCGTCGCCGCGGCGCCAGGATGCCATCCAGCGGCCACTCGCTTCCGCCCAGGCGATCAGAACCAGCACGGCGGCGAAGCTCATCTGGAAGGAGGGTCCCAGCAGCGCCGCCGGCTGGATCGCCATCACCACGACGGCTGCGGCGGCGAGTACGCGCAGCGATAGCGCGCGGCGCCCCAGCATCACCCCCAGCGTCACCACTGCCGCCATGGCGAAGGAGCGCAGCATGGGCACCTGCAGCCCGGTCAGCAGCAGGTAGCCGAAGCCGAGCAGAAGTCCGCCCGGGGCCGCGACGACCTTGCTGTCGAATCGCAGCGCCAGCGCCGGAACCAGGGCAATGCCGAAGCGCAGCAACCCGAAGCCCAGACCCATGACGATCGCGATGTGCAGGCCGGAGACGGACAACAGGTGCGCCAGCCCTGAATCGCGCATGGCCTGCATGTCTTCCTTCGGGATGCCGCTCTGGCTTCCGGTCAACAGGGCGGCCGCGACGGCTCCGCCGCCACCGGGCACCGCCGCCATGACCCGCTGCTCGATGCAGCGGCGCAGCCGGGCGAAGGGGCGTGGGGCGGCGGCCTCGCCCAGCCGCTCCGCCGCACCCAGCGCGAAGCCGGAGCCGCCGAGGCCACTGAAGAAGGCGTCGCGCTGAAAGTCCCAGCCACCCGGCTGAACCGGAGCCGAGGGCTCGCGCACCAGCGCACGGACGCGGAGCCTTTCTCCCGGCATCGGCTGCAACGGGTCATCGTCCCGCAGCCGGATGCGCAGGATGCGCACCAGTGGCGGCTCATCCGGTCCGAGCCGCGCCGCGCCGAGCGTGACGCGGAGCCCCTTCGGCAGCTTCTCGACGCGTTCCACCTGTCCTTCCAGCACCACGGCACGACGCGGCAGTTCCAGGGGCGGCGGCATCCGGGCCGCATGCCACCCGGCCAGGGCGAAACCCAGCAGCACCACGCCGGCATAGCCCAGGGCCCACCCCAGCCACGGCCGGTGCCGCAGCAGCAGCGCCGCGGCCAGCACCGGCGCGGGCAACAGCCACCAGACACCGGAAGGCTCGGTGGTGCGACTGAAATACCCCAGGATGCCGATGCCCAACGCCACCGGCAGCCAGAGCGGCAGGCGATGCCAGTCCCCGGCCAGGGCCCCGGCGACGCCGCGCCACCCGTTGCCCAGGCTGAAACTCGGCCAGGAGACCGGGCGCTTCGGATCGACGACAAGATCTGACATGAATTATCAACCTCTGCGCGCACTCTACAGCAGGCGGCAGGGATGTTAGAAGCACCGGCTCGAAGGAAGACGCCGAGCCATGACCGTACGCACCCGTTTTGCCCCCTCGCCCACCGGCTACCTGCATATCGGCGGGGCCCGCACGGCGTTGTTCAACTTCCTGTTCGCCCGTCACCATGGCGGCCAGTACCTGCTGCGGATCGAGGACACGGATCGCGCCCGCTCAACGCCGGAAGCTGTGCGGCAGATCATCGAGAGTCTGGACTGGCTCGGCCTGACGCCGGACGAGCCGCCGGTGATGCAGACCGCCCAGGAGGCCCGCCATGCCGCGGTGGCGCGGGAATTGCTTGCGCAGGGCAAGGCCTACCTGTGCTTCTGCACGCCCGAGGAGCTGGTGCAGATGCGGGAGATGGCCATGAAGGAAGGCCGGCCGCCGCGCTATGACGGCCGCTGGCGCGACCGCGATCCGGCCGAGGCGCCACCGGGCGTCAAGCCGGTGATCCGCATCAAGGCTCCGCGCGAGGGCGAGACGGTGATCCGCGACCTGGTACAGGGCGAGGTCCGGGTACAGAACACGGAGCTGGATGACATGATCATCCTGCGTTCCGATGGCACGCCGACCTATCTGCACGCGGTGGTGGTGGATGATCATGATATGCGCATCACCCACGTGATCCGCGGCGACGACCACCTGACCAATACCTTCCGTCAGGCGATGATCTACGACGCCATGGGCTGGACCCGGCCGCATTTCGCGCACATTCCGCTGATCCACGGCGCGGATGGCGCCAAGCTGTCGAAGCGGCACGGGGCGGTGGGGGCGCTGGAGTTCCGCGACCAGGGCTTCCTGCCGGAAGCCGTGTGCAACTATCTCCTGCGCCTCGGCTGGGGTCATGGCGACGAGGAGTTCGTGCCGCGTGATCGCGCCATCGAGCTGTTCGACCTCAAGGATGTCGGCCGCGCCGCCAGCCGCATGGATTACGCCAAGCTGACGCATCTGAACGCGCAGTACCTGCGGCAGAAGGACTCGGACGCGGTGACCGGCGAGGTGCTGGAGATCCTGCGGCGCGATGGCCCGCTGCCACACGGCGCCGCCACCACCGTGCGCGCCCTGATGCCGGACATCCAGCCGCGCGCCCGCACCCTGCTGGAGGCGGCGTCCATGTGCCGCTTCGCCATTGCCAGCGTACCCCTCGCCTTCGAGCCCAAGGCGCAGGCACAGCTGAACGACGACAGCAAGGCCCGGCTGCTCGACCTGGCCGAGTTCCTGTCGGGCGCGCCGTGGGAGCGTGCCGACCTCGACCAATGGCTGCGCGACTATGCCGAGGTGAAGAACATGAAGCTCGGCGCCGTGGCGCAGCCGCTGCGGGCGGCGCTTACCGGCAGCACCCAGTCGCCGCCGATCGACGCGGTGCTATTCGCGCTCGGCCGGGAGGAGGCGTTGGCGCGGATGCGGGCCGCCGCCGGCGCCTGATGCGGTGAGGCCGGGCGCGGCCGCCGCCCGGCTTCACCCGAAGGCCGAGAACACCTTCCGGTCGCGGCTATCCTGCATCAGCTTGGTGATGCTGGGCACCTTCTCGAAGCCGAGACCGGCGGGCAGCAAATCGTCATCCTGCGGCGGGGTGACCTTGGCATAGCTGTCGCCACCGACCTTTTCCCACTTTCCGGCCGGTTTCTTGACCTCCAGGGCCACCACCGTCGCCTTGAACACCAACCGCACGATGGCTTCCTTCGGTGCGTTCGGCTTGGCCAGGCTGGGATGGCCGCCGATCATCTCCCAGCCATTCTTCAGCGCCCAGGCGGTCAGCGCGTCCTTGTCCATCATCATGTCCTTGCTTGTCGCCCCGCTATGCGCCGCTCGCTGAAGATTTGCCAGCGCCGCCCTTCACGGGTGCTTTTCTTCCGCCGTCATGCGGTTCATGACAGGGCTTTTCCCGGCAGGCGCGGCTCGGCCATGCCTGTCCGGGCATCCGGGAGCATGCCGTGAACGACACCCTTCTCGCTGAGCTGCGCGCGCTGCAGCCGGACCTCGCCGCCATCCGCCAGGACATCCATGCGCACCCCGAGATGGGGATGGAGGAGAAGCGGACCTCCGCCCTGGTGGCCGCCAGGCTGCGGGAATACGGGCTGGACGTCACGGAGGGCGTCGGCAGGTTTGGCGTGGTGGGCACGTTGAAGGGCCGCCTGGCGGGCCAACGCGCCATCGGGCTGCGCGCCGACATGGACGCGCTGCTGATCCACGAGGCCACCGGCCTGCCCTATGCCTCCACCAACCCCGGCACCATGCATGCCTGCGGCCATGATGGCCACACGACGATGCTGCTGGGCGCCGCGCGCTACCTGTCGCAGCACCGCGATTTCGGCGGCACCGTGCACTTCATCTTCCAGCCGGCCGAGGAAGGCCGCGGCGGCGCCAAAGCGATGCTGGCGGACGGCCTGTTCGAGCGCTTCCCGGTCGACGCCGTATACGGCCTGCACAACGAGCCGGGCCTGCCGCTCGGCCAGTTCGCCATCCGCCCCGGCCCGTTCATGGCGGCGCCGGATCGCTGGGTGGTGACCTTCCGCGGCACCGGCGGCCATGGCGGCGCGGCGGCGCACCTGTCCACCGACGTCACCGTGCTGCAGGCGCAGTTCATCCTGGCGTTGCAGACCATTGTGAGCCGCAACATCGCCGCGATCGAGGCGGGCGTGGTCAGCGTCGGCGCCATTGATGGTGGCTCCTTCGGTTCTACCAATGTGATGCCGTCCGAGATCCGCGTCGGCGGCACCGCCCGTTCCTTTCTGCCGCATGTGCGCGACACCATCGAGCGGCGCATGAACGAGCTGGCCCAGGGGCTGGCGGGAAGCTTCGGCTGCTCGGCCGAGGTGAAGTACAACCGCAACGGCACGCCTCTGGTGAACCACCCCGAGCAGACCGCCACTGCCATCGACGCTGCCGCCGCGCTGGTCGGGCGCGGGAACACCGATGGCGAGGCGCAGCCGGTCACCGGCGGCGAGGACTTCGCCTACATGCTGGACGCCCGTCCCGGCGCGTTCATCTTCCTGGGCCAGGGCGCGGGTGGAGCCACCTCGGAAGGGCTGCACACGCCAACCTACAACTTCAACGACGATGCCATCCCGTATGGCGCCGGATACTGGGTCAGCCTGGTGCGGGAGGAGCTGAAGCTCGCCTGAACCTCAGGCCGGCAGGGTTACCAGGGCGCACAGGCCGCCCTGCTGCCGGTTGCGCAGCACCACGTCGCCGCCATGGGCGCGCAGGATGTTGCGGGCGATCGGCAGGCCGAGGCCGGTGCCGCCGGTTTCCCGATTGCGACTGGTCTCCAGCCGGCGGAACGGCTGGAACACCACCTCCAGGCAGTCTTCCGGGATGCCAGGGCCGTCATCCTCCACCCGCATGCGCACCAGGCTGGATTCCGCTCCGCTGCCATGGCCATCCAGCAGGATGCGCACCGTGCCGCCGTAATTCAGCGCATTCCCCACCAGATTGGCCAGGGCGCGCTTCAGCGCCATTGGCCGGGCGCGGATGCGCAGCCGCTCCGGCCCCTCATAGGAGGCGGCCTCGTTGGTCAGCTCGGGGCGGGCATCGGCGGCCTCGTCCAGCACCGTCCGGCACAGCGCCGCGAGGTCGAGCGGCACCGAGGGCTCGGTCGCCGCGTCATCGCGGGCAAAGGCCAGGGTCGCGTTGACCATCGCCTCCATCTCGTCCAGGTCCGCCAGCATCTTGCGCCGCTGCTCGTCATCATCGAGGAACTCGGCGCGCAACCGCAGCCTCGTGATCGGCGTGCGCAGGTCGTGGCCAATGGCGGCCAGCATCTGCGTGCGGTCGCCCACGAAGCGGCGGATGCGCTCGGCCATGGTGTTGAAGGCACGCGCCGCAGTGGCCACCTCGCGCGGCCCGTTCTCCGGCAGGGGCGGCGCGTTGACGTCTCGGCCCAGCCGCTCGGCGGCCCGGGCCAGGGCCGAAACAGGCCGGGTCAGGCGCCGCGTTGCCCAGAGGATCAATGCCAGCGCCGCACCAGTCATCAGCAGGAAGGCGACCAGGAAGGCGCTGGAATGCCAGGGCCGCAGAACCGGAACGGACAGCCACAGATTGACCCAGTTGCCATCGGGCAGTTGGCTGGCCACCACCAGGTCGCGCATCGTCGGGCCGCCCGCGACCAGCAGTGTCCGGGGACGCAGATGGGGCGGCAGGGTGCGCCACTGCTTGACCTGGAACAGCTCGGCGAGGCCGAGCGGCGGCGGCGGCATGCCGGGCCGCACCGCTGGAAGCTCGGACAGATCGGCCCGCAGGCCGCGCATCAGGTCGACCTCCTGCAACATGGTCGGCCGGCGGTCCGGGCTGGCCAGCACGGCCGTGCGCCAGAAGATGAAGGCGCGCGTGCTCACCTCCCGGGACAACATGATCCGCTGCAGATCCAGCCGGTCCAGCGCATGGATGGTCAGCCCGGCCGCCTGCACCAGCATCAGCGCCAGCGTCAGAAACAGAGCCGTGCGCCCCGCGAGGCTGCAGGGCAGCAGGCGGCGGATCATCGGCGGCGCATCAGGGCGCGGTGCCGCCGGCGAGGGCGAGGCCCTGCGGCAGTTCGGCCGCCTTCTCCACCGTGGCGGCCAGCACGTAGCCGCCGCCCCGAACCGTCTTGATCAGGCTGGGGTTGCGCCCGTCATCCTCCAGCTTGCGCCGCAGCCTCGACACCGCGACGTCGATGGCGCGGTCGAACGGCCCGGCCTGCCGGCCGCGCAGCAGATCCATCAGCATGTCGCGGGTCAGCACCCGGTTGGGCCGCTCCACCAGCACCATCAGCAATTCATACTCGCCACCCGTGAGCGGCACCTCCACCCCGTCCTGGTTCAGCAACCGGCGGCGGGCAGGCTCCAGCGTCCAGCCGGCGAAGCGGATCGCCTTGGCCGGCGGCTCCTGGGTGCTGTTGCCCTCACCGCTGGCGCGGCGAAGCACGGCGCGGATGCGCGCCAGCAATTCGCGCGGGTTGAACGGCTTGGCCACGTAATCATCGGCCCCGAGTTCCAGCCCGACGATCCGGTCGGTTTCCTCGCTCATCGCGGTCAGCATCACGATTGGCACGTCCGACTGGCTGCGCAGCCAGCGGGCGAACTCCAGGCCCGATTCGCCCGGCAGCATCAGGTCCAGCACCACCAGGTGATAGCGGCCGAGCGGCCACAGCCGCCGCGCCTCCCGCGCATCCCGGGCGGCCGTCACCCGGCAGGATTGTCGCTCCAGGAACTTCGACAGGAGATCGCGGATTTCCCGATCATCATCGACGACGAGAATGTGCGGAGGGGGTTCCATGTTGTCGACCATAGAAGAGATATGGCGATGATGCCCGCTCATCATGTTACAGGCTTTTGCCCTGGCCCGCGCCGTTGCGTTTCGTTGCATTGGGACCCGAAACGAGATGAGGCGCCACGATGACCGGACCTAGCTGGGCCACCCTGGCCATGGCGGAGCTGTGCCAGGCCGATCCGGACTTCGCCGGCATCGAGGCCGCAGCCGGCCCGCTTCCCTGGCGAAGCCGGCCACGCGGCTTCGGCGGGCTGGCGCGGACCGTGCTGGGCCAGCAGATCAGCAACCATGCGGCGGACGCCATCTGGCGCCGCTTCGCCGCCCTGCCGGGCGCCCTGGAACCCCGCGGCTTGTTGCTGCTGGACGACGTGGACTTCCGCAGCGCCGGCCTCTCCCGGCCCAAGGTGGCCCACCTGCGTGGCTTGGCGCAGGCCTGCCTGGACGGTGCGCTGCGCCTGGATGCCTTGTCGGACATGCCGGACCAGGTGGCGATCGATCACCTGTCGGCGCAGCGCGGCCTCGGGCCCTGGACGGCGCAGGTTCATCTGCTGTTCGCCGAAGGGCGGCCGGACATCTTTCCCTATGGCGATGTAGCGCTCGCTGCCTCGGTGCAGCAGTTGAAGGGGTTGCCAGCCCGCCCGCCGCCGCGAGCGCTGGCAACGCTGTCGGAGGCGTGGCGCCCCTGGCGTTCCCTGGCGGCGCGGCTGCTTTGGCATCACTGGCGGCACTGCACCGGTCGTCCGGCAGGCGAGGCCGACTAAAACGGCGGGAAGTGCCGATCTGGCGCAGTCTTGCTCTGGGCGTGCCGACGGCCGCGTGACACTCTCCGCGGCCATGCCCATTCCGCTTCTGTCCTGCCGCGTCCACGCCACTGCCGAGCCACCGATCCCGACGGCCCGCGCCTGGGCAGCACGTTATGATGGTGCCGCCGGGCCGATGCTGGACCTGACTCAGGCGGTGCCGGGATATCCGGCGCATCCCGGCCTGCTGGCGAGGCTGGCGGAAGCGGCAGGCTCTTCGGCCACCGCCGCCTACGGTGCCATTGAGGGCGACCTGGCGCTGCGGGAAGCCATGGCCACGGAGATCAGCCACTTCTACGAGGCACCCGTTGCACCGGATCAGGTGGCGATCACCTCGGGCTGCAATCTGGCCTTTGCCATGGCGGTCAGCGTTCTGGCTGGCTCCAGGGATGAGGTTATTCTGCCAACGCCTTGGTATTTCAACCATCGCATGAC
Organism: Teichococcus vastitatis; assembly: GCF_003604215.1. Taxonomy (GTDB): domain Bacteria; phylum Pseudomonadota; class Alphaproteobacteria; order Acetobacterales; family Acetobacteraceae; genus Pseudoroseomonas; species Pseudoroseomonas vastitatis. Next base: position 177,202 of record NZ_QXGS01000003.1, on the reverse strand, counting down.
CCTGGAGCTGCTCGGCATCCCGGCCGTTCCCCTACCGTTGCGGGCTGAGGACGGCTTCCTGCCCGACCCGGACCGGCTGGCGTCGGCGCTGACGCCCCGCAGCCGGGCGCTGGTGCTGGTCAGTCCCAACAATCCGACCGGTGCAGTGATTCCGTCTGACCTGCTGGCGCGCATCGCGATCCTCTGCCGGGAGCGGGGCGTCTGGCTGGTGCTGGACGAAACCTACCGCGACTTCCTTCCCCAGGATGGCACCTCTCCCCACCAGCTGTTTTCTGAACCGAGCTGGGAGGATCATGTCGTACACCTTTATTCTTTCAGCAAATCCTATTGCCTGCCGGGCCACAGGGTCGGCGCCATCCTGGGCGGCGGGGCGTTCCGGCAAGCGCTGCTGAAACTGCTCGACAGCTGGCAGATCTGCGCATCCCGGCCGGCTCAGGCAGCATTGGCCTGGGCGATACCGGCGCTGCGGGAGTGGCGCCACGGCAATCGCCGCCTGATGCAGGAGCGGGCAGTCGGGTTCGAGCGAGCGATGCGAGCCGCGCCGGCCTGGAAGATCGACTCCCTGGGCACATACTTCGCTTATCTCCGGCTGCCGGAGGACCTACCCGACGCCCTGTCAGTGGCGGAAGATCTGGCCAGCCGGCATGGTCTGCTCACCCTGCCGGGGCCATTCTTCGGGCCGGGTCAGCAGCGCCACCTGCGGCTCGCCTTCGCCAACGCGGCCGAGCCGGCCTTGTCGGCCCTGCCGCAGCGGCTGACGGCATTGCATGAGGCCGCTTCAGCCTGACGCAGACCGCTCTTTCGGGCGCAGAGAGAAGGACAGCAAGGCCATGGAATTCCGCAACTCCTTCCCCCGCCTCGGCCGGCGTGGCCTGCTGACCGGCGTGGCCATGGGCGTTGCGGCGCCTGCCGTGCTGCGGGCCCAGGGAAATGCGCCGATCCGCATCGGCGAGATCAATTCCTACACCGCCCAGCCGGCATTTCTCGGGCCTTACCGCAATGGCTGGCTGCTGGCGCAGGAGCGCATCAACGCCGAGGGCGGCATTCATGGCCGACCGTTGGAAACCCTGTTCCGGGACGATGCCGGCCGGCCAGAGGATTCGGTGCGCATCGCGGGAGAGCTGGTCGCCTCCGAGCGTGTCGCGCTGCTGGGTGGCGGCTACCTGTCGAATGTCGGGCTAGCGCTGGGCGATTATGCTCTGCAGAACAAGGTGTTGTACTGCGCTTCTGAACCGCTGACGGATGCCCTCGTCTGGTCCCGCGGCAACCGCTACACCTTTCGGCTGCGGCCGAGCACCTACATGCAGGCCGCCATGCTGGTGGAGGAAGCCGCGAAGCTGCCGGCCAAGCGGTGGGCCACCATTGCGCCCAATTACGAATACGGCCAGTCCGCCGTGCGCTGGTTCAAGGCCCTGCTGTCCCACGCCCGCCCGGATGTCGAGTTCGTCGGGGAGCAGTTCCCGGCCCTCGGCCGCATCGATGCCGGCGCCACGTCGCAGGCGCTGGAGCGGCTGCGGCCCGATGCCATCTTCAACGTCACCTTCGGCACCGACCTGTTGAACTTTGTTCGGCAAGGCAATACGCGCGGCCTGTTCGAGGATCGGGTCGTGGCCTCCATGCTGACCGGCGAGCCGGAATACCTGGAGCCCCTGGGCGAGGAATGCCCCGATGGCTGGATCGTCACCGGCTATCCCCGCGACGAGCTGAACAACCCGGTCCACACCGCCCTGCGCGATGCCTATCGCGCCCGCTTCAACGAATTGCCGCGCTGCGGCTCCATTGTCGGCCATGACACGGCGCTTGCCATCGCCACCATGCTGCGACAGGCGAACAGCACCGACACCGAGGCCATGGTCGCGGCCTTCGAAGGGCTGCGCTACCCTACCGGCTACGGCACCGGCGAGGTGGAGTTCCGCGCCCTCGACCACCAATCCACCCTCGGCGCTTTCGTCGGCCGTACCAAACTGCAAGGCCGGGTCGGCCGCATGGTGGACTGGCGCTATGCCGATGGCGCGCGCTACCTGCCGCCGGACGAGCAGGTGCGGGAATGGCGTCCGCGGCAGAACTGAGCCGGCATTGGAAACCCTTGCCGTCCAGGCGCTGACCGGTCTCGCCAGCGCCTCCTCCTTGTTTCTGGTGGCGTCCGGATTGACAGTGATCTTCGGGGTCAGCCGCATCGTCAACTTCGCCCATGGCAGTTTCTACATGCTGGGCGCCTTTCTCGCCTGGACGCTGGTCAGCCATGCCCCGCTGGCGGAATGGGGTGGCTGGGGGTTCTGGGGCGGCATCCTGCTGGCGGCGCTGGCGGTGGGGCTCCTGGGAGCAGCGGCGGAGATGGTGATCCTGCGCCGCATCTACCGCGCGCCGGAATTGTTCCAGCTGCTCGCCACCTTCGCGCTGGTGCTGGTGGTGCAGGATCTGGTGCTGCTGCTCTGGGGCGCCGACGACAAGTTCGGCCCGCGTGCGCCGCTGCTGCGCGGCGCCACCGAGATCTTCGGCCTGCGCTTTCCACGCTACGACCTGTTCCTGATCGCCGTGGGTCCCGTGGTGCTGGGCCTGCTATGGCTGCTGTTCCACCGCACCCGCTTCGGCATCCTGCTGCGTGCCGCGACGCAGGACCGTGAGATGGTTGCGGCGTTGGGCGTCGACCAGCAGCTGTTGTTCACCGGCGTCTTTTGTCTCGGCTCGGCGCTGGCCGGCTTGGGCGGAGCATTGCAACTGCCGCGCGAGGCGGTGACCATCCACATGGACATGGCCATCATCGTGCAGGCCTTCGTGGTGGTGGTGGTCGGCGGGCTGGGCAGCCTGCCCGGTGCGTTCCTGGCGGCGCTGCTGATCAGCGAACTGCACGCCTTCGGCATTCTGGTGCTTCCCCGCATCACCCTGGTGCTGGCCTTTCTGGTGATGGCCATTGTGCTGGTGCTGCGGCCCTACGGGTTGCTCGGCCGCAAGCCGGAGGGCCCGCCGCCCGCCACCGAGGCCGCGGCGCCCCTGCCTGGCCCCGCTCCGCGCTGGCTACAAGGTGCCGGTATGGCCGCGCTGGCGGCGCTTCTGCTGCTGCCACCCTTTCTGGGCGAGTATCCGCTGATCCTGCTGGCCGATTTCGCCGCTCTGGTGCTGTTTGCCGCCTCACTGCACCTGATCATGGGGCCGGGCGGCATGGCCAGCTTCGGTCACGCCGCCTATTTCGGCGCCGGCGCCTACGCCGCCGCACTGCTGGCCCGCCACCTCGGCGCGCCCATGGAGGTCGGGCTGGTGGCGGCGCCGTTCTTCGCTGGCCTGGTCGGCTTCCTGTTTGGCTGGTTCTGCGTGCGTCTGTCGGGGGTGTATTCCGCCATGCTCACCCTGGCCTTTGCGCAGATCGCCTGGAGCGTCGCATTCCAGTGGGTGGAGGTGACGGGCGGCGACAATGGCATCCTCGGTGTCTGGCCGAGCGAATGGGCGCGCGGCCGGCTGGCCTTCTGGTACCTGTCGCTCGCGCTGTGCGGCCTCGGCGTCTGGATGCTGCGGCGGGCCATTCACGCCCCCTTCGGCATGGCGCTGCGGGCGCAGCGGGATTCTCCCCTCCGGGCCGAGGCGATCGGCATCGATGCTTTCCGCATCCGCTGGCTCGCCTTCGCCCTGGCCGCCGCGATGGCCGGCGTGGCCGGCGCACTCTTCGCCTATGGCAAGGGCAGCGTGTTCCCATCCTCGCTCGACATCCCGCGCAGCGTGGATGCGCTGCTGATGGTGCTGCTTGGCGGGGTGCACAGCCTGTCCGGCCCCATCCTGGGAGCCGTGGCCTATGCCGGGCTGCAGGAGCAGTTATCGCGGCTGACAGATCTGTGGCGCCTGTTGCTGGGCCTGGTGATCCTGGCGTTGGTGCTGTTCTTCCCCGGCGGCTTGGCCCGCGCCTTCTATCGCCGGCGCGGCGCATGACCCCGGTGCTGCAGGCCGAGGGGCTGGTGAAATCCTGGGACGGCAACCGGGCGGTGGATGGCGTGTCCCTGGCCCTGGCGCCGGGCGAGATGCTAGCGCTGATCGGCCCCAATGGCGCCGGCAAGAGCACCTGCTTCAACATGCTGAACGGCCAGCTGCGCCCGGATGCCGGCATCATCCGGCTGGGTGGGCGCGACATCACCCGCCGGCCGCCGCGCGCCATATGGCGGCTCGGCGTCGGCCGGACCTTTCAGGTCACCGCGACCTTCGGCTCCATGACAGTGCTGGACAATGTCCGGATGGCGCTGCTGTCGCATGCGCGCCGGCTGCTCGGCCTTTGGCGGCCGGCGCGCCACCAGTTGACCGGTGAGGCCGAGGCGCTGCTGGCGCGCGTCGGCATGCAAGCGCAGGCCGGGCGGCCCTGCGGCATCCTGGCCTATGGCGACCTGAAGCGGCTGGAACTCGCCATGGCGCTGGCCAACCAGCCGCGGCTGCTGCTGATGGACGAGCCCACTGCCGGCATGGCGCCGGCCGAGCGCGGGGCGTTGATGGCGCAGACCGCCGGCATCGCGCGCGCCGCCGGCATCGCCGTGCTGTTCACCGAGCACGACATGGACGTCGTGTTCGCCCATGCCGACCGCGTTCTGGTGCTGGATCGCGGCCGGCTGATCGCCGAGGGCGCGCCCGAAGCGGTGCGCGTCGATCCCCTGGTGCGACAGGTCTATCTCGGGGGAATGACCGGCTGATGTTGCAGGTGCAGGCGCTGCACGCGCATTACGGCCGGGCCCACATCCTGCACGGCGTGTCCCTGGCGCTGGCCCCGGGGGAGGTGCTGTGCCTGCTCGGCCGCAACGGCGCCGGCAAAAGCACCACCATGAAGGCGGTCATGGGGCTGGTGCCGCCCAGCGCCGGATCGGTGCGGCTGGAGGGTCGGGAACTGGCCGGGCAGGCTCCGCACGTCATCGCGCGAGTCGGCCTCGGCTATGTGCCGGAAGAACGGCGGATCTTCGCCGGATTGACGGTAGCGGAGAATCTGGAGGTCGGCCGCCGCCCGCCGCGCGACGGGCGGGAGCCCTGGACCGCAGACCGGGTCTTCGCCCTGTTTCCCGCCCTGGCCTCCATGCGGCGCCGCCCTGCCAGCCGCATGAGCGGCGGCGAGCAGCAGATGCTCGCGATCGCCCGGACCCTGATGGGCAATCCCGCGGTGCTGCTGCTGGACGAGCCTTCGGAAGGATTGGCACCGGTTATCGTAGAACGCATGGCCGGGGCTGTTGCCGCCTTGAAGGCTGAGGGCATGTCGATCCTGCTGTCGGAACAGAATCTACTTTTCGCCGCAACGGTGGCCGATCAGGCCGTGGTGCTGGAATCCGGCGTGGTCCGCCACGTGGGCGCCATGCCGGCATTGATGCGGGATGCGGCACTGCGGGCGCGCTTTCTGTCGGTTTGATGCCGCAGCAGGCCATGGCCTATGCCGCTGCCGCGAGGTTTCCCCTAGGATGTTCCCGGTCCCGAGCCGGCATGTTCCATGTCCGGACGCGAGAGGATGCCGGGGGCTCCGGCAAGCACCGGTAAGGAGGACCTGCCTTCATGGCGGCATCGTAGTCCCATCCGGTAAACGAACTAGCCGAACAGGAAAAAGGCCAGATGGCCCGCCATCCAGCCACCCCCGATGCCGAGCACGGCCCCGAGCATCACCTCTCGCGCCATCTTCCAAAGCCAGGGGAGCGACGCGGACAGGGGAACATCCCCTGCCCGCGCCTCGCCGCGCCATCCCTGGCAGGGAACGTTCCGGGAGTCGCACCTGTCGGGGGGGCTCCCCGGGGGATACGGGGTGGCCCAGGTGGCCGGAGCGCAGGGGTTCGGGAACGGCATCGGCATGACCACATGCGAACATAAACGGAACATGAACGCAAGAGGCAGCTTGCGATGGGAACAGAAGCGGAAACCTTGCCGGAACGGTGCCTGGCTCCGGACCTAGCTCAGCCCGCCGGCAAGGCCGTCAGCTCAGCTTCCATGGCCTCCAGGAACAGGTCCGCGTGCTCCCGCCGGAACACCAGCGGCGGACGGATCTTCAGCACGTTGGCTGCCGGACCGGCGGCGCTGATCAACACCCGCCGGTCACGCAGGCCGTTCACCAGCCGTGCGGTTTCGGCGGTAGCCGGCGTCTTGCCGGCACGGTCGGCCACCAGCTCGACGCCGACGAACAGCCCGGCGCCGCGCACGTCGCCGATGATTTCGAAGCGCTCGGCCAACGCCATCAGTCCTTGGCGCAGATAGGCGCCGGTTTCCGCGGCGTTGCGCACCAGGTCCTCGCCTTCGATCACCTCCAGCACGGCCTGACCCACGGCGCAGGAGACCGGATTGCCGCCAAAGGTGTTGAAGTAGCGGGTGCGGCTGCCGAAGCGCTCCAGGATCTCCGGCCGGGCGACCATGCCGGCGATCGGATGGCCGTTGCCCATAGGCTTGCCCAGGGTGACCATGTCCGGCACCAGGCCGTGGCGGGAGAAGCCCCACATCCCTTCCCCGGTGCGGCCGAATCCGGGCTGCACCTCGTCGGCGATGAACAGGGCGCCAGCGTCCCGGATGGCGGCAACGGCGGGTGCCAGGAAGCCAGGCGGATCGGCGAACACGCCGTCCGAGGAGAAGATGGTATCCACGAGCAGTGCCGCCGGGCGGATCCCGCACGCCTGCAGGTCGGCGATAGCGGCGCGGACATGGCGGGCCATCTCCTCCCCCACATCCTCGCCACCGCCCCGGTACAGGTCAGGCGCCGGTACGGTGCGCACCTGCTGGCCCAGGGTGATGCCGCCGCCGAGCGAGGGCGACATCTCCGAGATCGCCACCGTGACGCCGTGATAGGCCAGCTGCGTCACGATCATGCCGGTTCCACCGGTATGGGCGCAGGCCGCGCGATAGGCCAGATCATTCGCCTCGCTGCCGGTGCAGGTGAACATCACGTGCGACAGCTCGGGAGGAAAATGCACCAGCAGCTTCTCGGCATAGTCGAGGATGGTGTCGTTCAGGTAGCGGGTGTGGGTGTTCAGCACCGCCGCCTGCCGGGCCAGCGCCGCCACCACGTGGGGGTGGCAGTGCCCGACCGAGGCCACGTTGTTGTAGACGTCGAGGTAGCGGTTGCCGTCCGGGTCGTAGAGCCAGACCCCCTCGCCCCGCACCAGGTGCACCGGGTTGCTGTAGAACAGCCGGTAGGCGGGGCCGAGCAGCTTCTGCCGCCGGGCAATCATGGCCTGCTCCCGGGCCGCGACACCGTTGGTGGCGCCGGGATCGAAGGCGTTGATCATGGTGCTGCTCATGCGGCGAGCCTTTCCTTCAGGTAGCGTTGCACCTCCTCGCGCGGCAGCACGCCGAGGCGTCGCAGGCCAGACAAGGCCCGGTTGTAGTTGCGCAGGATGTAGGCGGCGTTCTCTGGCTGCCGCGCGGCGCGCCACCCGCTGATCGCGACCGAAACGGTGAGCCGCGTCGCGATCAGATCGCCAAGGATGGCGATCTCCTCCGGCCACAGCGGAGACAGGGCGTGGAAGGCCTGCGCCAGCTCGGCCGGGCCGGACAGCGGGTGTCCCTCGGGCTGCATCTGGTAAGCACAGGCGGTGGCGAGGTCCTGCACCAGGGGAGCACGCACCATGTCGCCGAAATCGATGATGCCGGTGATCACCGTGTCGTCCTCCGCCGAGGCGAGGATGTTGTGCGGGTTGAAGTCGTTGTGGATTACCTGCGCGCGCAGCTGCGGCAGGAGCGGCAGCACATGGCGTTCGAACCGGTCCAGTGCGGCGGCGGCGAGTCCGCGATCCCCCACCTGCGGCAGATGCGCCAGCAATCCGCGCATCCGCGGCGCATGCTGGATGTCCCACATGAGCGGGTGCCGCTCCGCCGGATGGGTGAACCCCCGGAAGGCGAGATCCAGCCGTGCCAGCGAGGCGCCCACCGCGCGGCGCTGGGTTGGGCTCGGCGCCGTCAGGTGCAGCGGCCGGCCGGCGCGATAATCCAGCAGCCGCAACCGGCAAGCAGGGCGGTCCTCCGGTGTCCACAACGCTTCGGTTCCGGAACCGTCGGCCGGTCGGTACAGGCGAGGCACCGGCAGCGCGGGATCAGCCGCCGCCACATGCTCCAGCGCCAGGCCCTGGAACGTCGTGACCGCCGCATCCTCGGCGGGTTGGATGACCTTCAGCACGAAGCCGGGCCCGTCCTCCACCCGGAGGTGGAAGTTGCGGTCGCGCTCGCCGCCGAGCGCCACGGCACGGCCCCGCCGGTTGAAGTGCGCGGCGGCCAGCGCCTCGGCCTCAGCTTCGGTGACCGGCAGCGGCGGTGCCTCCAGCAGGGCGCCCAGCTGTTCCTGGTTCCAGTTCAACACCCATCCCATCCAGCATCATCAGCAGCAAAGATCCTCCCTGTATCTTGCGGCGGCGGCGAGCGTCCGGCCAGGGGCATGCGCCTCGTCAAGCCTGTGACAACGGGGTAACAGTGGCCGCAACCGTTGGAACGAGCCGCGGCAGCGGCGGAAGGAGCATAGGCATGAAAGCAGGCGGCGGCCGCATTCCCTCGATGTTGCGAAACTTCCTGGACAGCGAGGCTGCCGGTGGCCTGGTGTTGATGGGAGCCGCGGTGCTGGCGCTGCTGGTGGCGAACTCGCCGCTCGCGCCCGGCTACTTCGCGGCCCTGCATGCCTATCTCGGGCCGCTCAGCGTGCTGCATTGGATCAACGACGCGCTGATGGCCGTGTTCTTCCTGATGGTGGGGCTGGAGATCAAGCGGGAGATGCTGGACGGCCAGCTTTCCTCCTGGAGCCGCCGGATGCTGCCGGGAATCGCCGCGCTGGGCGGCATGGTGGCGCCCGCGCTGATCTACGTGGCCTTCAATGCCGGTGATGCGCAGGCGCTGCGCGGCTGGGCCATCCCGTCGGCCACCGACATCGCCTTCGCCCTCGGCGTGCTGTCGCTGCTCGGGCCCCGCGTGCCGGCGTCGCTGAAGGTGTTCCTGGCGGCGCTGGCGATCATCGACGATCTTGGCGCCGTGGTGATCATCGCGTTGTTCTACACCAGCGGATTGTCGCTGCCGGATCTCGGCCTGGCCGCCGCGGTTCTGGCCGTGCTGTACGGCATGAACCGCATGGGCGTCCGCAGCCTGTGGCCCTACCTGCTGCTGGGCGCGGTGTTGTGGCTGTTCGTGCTGCGCTCCGGCGTGCATGCCACCCTGGCCGGCGTGCTGCTGGCGCTGTGCATTCCGATCCACCTCACGCCCGGCACGCCGGAAGCAACCGGTGCGCAGAGCCCACTCCACCGCCTGGAGCATGCGCTCGCCGGGCCGGTGGCATTCTTCGTGGTGCCGTTGTTCGGCTTCGCCAATGCCGGCGTGTCGTTCAGCGGCATCGGCCCGGAGATTCTGCTGGAACCCCTGACGCTCGGTGTCGCGGTCGGTCTGTTGCTGGGCAAGGTGATCGGCGTGTTCGGCGCATCGGCCCTGTTGATCAGGAGCGGCGCGGCGGACCTGCCGGCCGGTGCGAGTTGGGGCCAGTTCTTCGGCGTGGCGCTGCTGTGCGGCATCGGCTTCACCATGAGCCTGTTCATCGGATTGCTGGCCTTCGCCAACGCGCCGCTGCTGCAGGAGGAAGTGAAGTTCGGCATTCTCGGCGGTTCCGTGGTGGCCGGCCTGCTGGGTTATGCAGTGCTGCGCGTTGCGCCGCGCGAGCAATTCCGGCGCGGCTGAACGGCCAAAGGCCCCGGCGCCAGGGGCGCGGGGGCCGAGGCCATTACAGCGCCATGGTGGACACGGCGCCGCCATCCACGCGGATGTTGCTGCCGGTGCAGAAGCTGGCGCCGGCGGAGCACAGGAACAGGATCGCCGCGGCGACCTCCTCCGCCCTGCCACGCCGATGCAGTTCCAGATCGGGGCGCTCTCCCTTGAGGAAGCTCCGCACGGCTTCCTCGAAGGAGGTCCCGTTCTTCCTGGCCCGTTTCTCCATCATGGCATGGGTCATCGGCGTTTCGATGAAGGCCGGGCTGACGGAGTTCAGCAGAATCCCCTGCGAGGAGTAGGATTTCGCCAGGCCCTTGGTGAGGTTCAGGATGGCCGCCTTGGTGGCGCAGTAGGGAAGTTCGTCGGCGTAAGGCTGCACGCCGTCCTCGGAGGCCACCAGCACGATCCGGCCATGCCGGGCTTGCAGCATGCCGGGCACAAAGGCGCGAACCATGCGGACCATCGACATCAGATTGGTGTCGAGCGCCTGCCACCAATCAGCGTCGGATTGCTCGTGAAAGACGCCCTGGGCGCCGGTGATGCCGGCACTGTTCACCAGAATATCCACCCGGCCCAACTGCCGCAGCGCGAAATCCTTCAGCGCCGTCACCTCATCAGTCTTGGTGAGATCAGCTGCGACGCCATGCACCTCCCCGAGGCCGCGCAGGGACTCCACCACGCCTCGCAGCCGGTCGGTCGTCTGCTCGCTGAGCACGACCCGGACTCCCTCGCCGAGCAGCTTGCGGGCCGTCTCCAGCCCGATGCCGGAGTCGCCCCCGGTCACCACGGCGCCTTGACCCTTGATCCCGTAATCCATCGTCCGCCTTTCCATGGACATCGCGGCGGGATCAGCCACCACGGCGCCGTCCCTGCGGAAGAATGGGCGGAGGGCCGGACTCGAAAGGCCCCTTCGCTTCTCACGCTTCCGTGCGGCGTCAGTGTTCCGCCGGAGAGGCCACGCCTGCCGTGACCTCGCGCATCGCCCTCACCTGGTCGGGCGTCACCGCCGCTGCGGCATTGCCCCAGGAATTGCGGATAAAGGTCGCCACGTCCGCCACCTGCTGGTCGTCCAGCCGCCAACCCAGTGCCGGCATGGATGGCGCCGTCACCATGCGGGGCGAGGAAGCCGATTGCGCACCCTGCAGGATCACCCGGAGCACGCCCGTCGGATCCGCCTGCCGCACCAGCTGGTTGTCCCTGAGGCGCGGGAACATGCCGGCCACGCCGCTGCCGTCGCCGACATGGCAGGCGGCGCAGGTATCGTCATAGATCGCCGCGCCCTTCTGCACCCGCGCGTCGCTGCCAGCGATCACGGTTGGGGCAGGCTCGGCCGCGGCACCGCGTTCCAGCAGATAGGTCGCCATGGCCTTCAGGTCCGCCTCGGTCATCTGACTGGTGGAGTAGGTCACCACCTCCGCCATCGGGCCACTGGCGGCGCCGCGCTCGGTGTGGCCATCTCGCAGGTAATCGACGATCTCCGCCTGGCTCCAGGCGCCGATGCCGACACGCTTGTCGGCGGTGATGTTGGGCGCGAACCAGCCCTGCAGCGCGCCACCCTCCAGGTGCTTGCCGCCCTGGTCGCCGCCCAGCATGTTCCGCGGCGTGTGGCACAGGCCGCAATGCCCCGGCCCTTCCACGAGGTAGGCGCCGCGGTTGAACTCCCCCGACTTGTTCGGATCGGGCCTGAACTCGCCCGGCGTGAAATTCAGCCAGTTCCAGCCCAGCATCGCCATCCGGACGTTGAACGGAAAGGGCAGCGTGTCCCGGTCCACCGCATGGTTCACCGGTTCCAGCGTCCGGAGGTAGGCGTAAACGTCGTCGATGTCCTTGCGCGTCATCCTGGTGAAGGCGGTGTAGGGAAAGGCCGGGTACAGATGCGTGCCGTCGGGCCGCACGCCCCGTGTCATGGCGCCGTGGAAATCCTGCTGTGACCATTTGCCGATGCCGGTTTCGTTGTCCGGCGTGATGTTCGGCACCGCGATCATGCCGAAAGGCGTTTCCAGCAGGTGGCCGCCGGCCAGCGATGTGCCGTCCGGCCCGATGTGACAGCCCATGCAATCGCCGGTGGTCACCAGATAGCGGCCGCGCGCCACCTCGGTGAAGTTGTCGACATCCGCGCGCGCCGGGCCTGCGGTGGCGATGGCGACGGTGGCGATGCCTGCCGCCAGGAGCGTGTTCCGCATCATGCCTGCACCAGCGCCTGTCCGGGGTTCCTGAGGTACTGGTTCTTGATCGCGTCGAGCGCCCAATAGGTCAGCGCGCCCACCGTGCCGGTCGGGTTGTAGCCGGCATTCTGCGGAAACAGGCAGGCGCCTGCGACGAATAGGTTGGGCACGTCCCAGTGCTGGGTGTAGCGGTTGACCACGCCCTTGTCCGGCGTCGCGCTCATCACCGCGCCGCCGGTGTTGTGCGTGGTCTGGTACGGCACCACGCTCCAGGGGCCACGCTTATAGGTCTTGACGATCTGCTTCGCGCCCATCGCCTTCATGACCTCCTCGGTCCGGTCGACGATGAAGCGCGACATCTTCAGATCATTCTCCTTGAAATCGAAGGTCATGCGCATCAGCGGATTGCCGACGCGGTCCTTGTAGGTTGGGTCGAGATCCAGATAAACGTCGCGATAGGCCATCGAACTGCCCTGCGAGCCGACGCTCTGCGTGTGCCCGTAGGTTTCCGCCGTCGCCTTCTTCCACTGCGTGCCCCAGCGCGGCGTGCCGGGCGGCACCGGCCGCGAGGAGATCGGCCGCGCATTGGTGGTGGTGCAGTTGATGTTGGCGCCGCCGACGAAGCCGAGGCCCGTGTGGTCGAAATTATCGCCGTTGAAGTCGTCGGCCATCATGCCGAGCGAGCCTGCACCGGCAAAGGAATTGAAGTTGGTGTCCTTGTCCCAGTAGCCGAGGCAGCCGGCATTGGTCTGGTAGGCGTAGTTGCGCCCCAGCGTGCCGGTGTTGCTGACCGGGTCGTATTGCGTGCCCATCTGCGACAGCATCAGCAGGCGGACGTTGAAGGTCGAATAGGCGCAGAGCAGCACCATCTCGGCCGGCTGTTCCCATTCGCGCCCGGAGGAGTCGACGTAGGTGACGCCGCTGGCCATCTTGCCGTCGGGCGTCTTGTTGATGCGCGTCACCTCGCACAAGGTGCGCGCCTCGAAATTCGGCAGCCGGACCAGAGCCGGCAGCACGCAGGTCTGCGGGCTCGATTTGGAATAATTGGCGCAGCCGAACCATTCGCAGAAGCCGCAATAGGTGCACGGCGCCATGCGGACGCCATAGAGGTTGGTATAGGCTTCCGAGATGTTAGCGGAAGGCAGCGGGAACGGGTGCATCCCCACCTCCGCTGCCGCCTTCTGGAACATGATCTGCGCCAGGTTCGGCTTCAGCGGCCGGGTTGGGTATTCGTCCGAGCGCCATCCCTCGAACGGGTTGCCGCCTTCCTGGATGGCGCCGCGGATGTTGCCCGCCTTGCCGGAGATGCCGCAAACCTTCTCGAAGAAATCGTAATGCGGCTCCAGCTCGTCATAGGAGACGGGATAGTCCTGGATCGTCATATCCTCGGGGATGAAGTTCGCCCCGTAGCGCTCGGTGTAGTGCGAGCGAAGGCGGAAATCGCTCGGGAAGAAGCGCCAGGTGTGGCCGTTCCAGTGCACGCCGGCGCCGCCCACGCCGTTGCCGGGCAGGTAGGAGCCCCATTTGCGCATCGGCAGCGCCACCTGGTCCGGCGTGTTGCGCGCCGTGTCGGTGGTCTGCGCGGTGCGCAGGAAAATGTCCTGCCGGATGGCGTAGCGGAGTTCGTCCGGCGCGGTGCCGATGTTGTAGTCGCTCGCGGTGTCGCGCCAGGGTCCGCGCTCGATCGCCACCACGTCGAGGCCCATGCGGGCCAGCTCACAGGCCATGATCGAGCCGGTCCAGCCGAGCCCGATAATGACGACATCCTTCTTGGGGAGGCGGGTGGCGCTCATGCTGGACGTCCGTTCCAGTCGGGGCGGCCCATGATCGCAACGGGCGGCTTGGTGTAGGGCTTGCCGGGATTGGCGAGAACATCACGGTAGTCGTAGCGGACGCCGGGGAAGCCGATCATCTTCCAGCTCGCCATGTCCTTGTTGCCGCCGTAGATCGGGTCGGCGAAGAACCCCTCCATCGTGTTCTGCAGCACGAGGTTGAAGAACGCGGTGGTGGTGAGCTTCGGCGCGGACAGGCCCGGCAGCTGCACCTCGCCCTTCTCCATCGCCGCGAGCAGCTTGTCCTGCTCCGCGGCGGAAAGCTGCTCAAAGGTCCGGGCTGCGAAGTTCTCCCGGCAATAGGCGGCGAGGGCGGCGAGCCCGGTGCGGTATTGCTGCTGCGGCACCAGCGGCGACTGGATGCCCTGTGTGGGCAGCGGCTTCTCCGCGAAGGGCCCCTGCATGTAGTACCATTCATAGGTACCCCACGGCCCGGCCAGCTGCCGGTCGATGAACACGGTGCAACCCGCATCCTGTCCGCTGGGGCTCAGATCATCGGCCGGGATCAGGCGGCTGACAATGGCCTCGAGGGTGGCGACTTCCTCGGGACGCAGGAACATCCAGCCGCCGGGGCGGACCAGCTCCGGCGGATACGCTTCGTTGGGCGACCATGGAAGGCGTCCAGTGACGCTGCGGCCGAGGGCCGAGGACGTGGTGGCCACCAACGCTGTCGCGGACAGCAGCTGGCGGCGCGTCGTAAGAGGCATGACCGTCCCTTGCTCAAGAGTGCAGGACCGGTCCGGTGAGACGTCACGGAGCACGCCCCGGCAATACGGGGGCGGAGGCGCATCAAGGCAACAGAATCGCCGGGCAGGCTGGACGCGCAAGGCAGCAGGGGCGGTGCAGTTCGGCAAACCTATTTTTGTTAACTCGCGTCCAGCCTTACAACTTGGACAGGATCGCTGCGGCCTTCAGCCTCCCACCGGGGCGCCGCTGATGCTGGACAGCGCGATCAGGGTCGTGCGCGGCGGCAGCGCCGGATCGAAGGCCGGCCAGCGTGTGCTGGGCGCCGCGAAGCTGGCCCCGGGCGTGGCGCCGGGCGTGCGCACGATGGCGAACAGCGTCGCCGCATCCGGCGTCATCGCCGAGCCGCCGATCGCCGCGCCCACGGGCGCCGCGTAGATCGGCAGCGCCAGGCCGCGTCCTGGTCCGGCCGTATCGGTGCCGAACAGCGCGTCCGGTGCCTCGAAGCCGCGGCCGCGATGGTCGCTGCCGATCCAGAGCCGCCCTGCCCCGTCGATCGACAGGGCGGCGGGCGAGGCAGGCCAGCTGCGGGCCAGTCGCGCCAAATGCGCATCCGGCATGCCGCCCATCAGCAGGACGTTAGCGACGGCACCGCCGGCCGCCGGATCGCCGCCGTCAGGCGCCAGTTCCAGCACCTGCCCCATGCCGCCGCCGATGCGCTGCCCGAGCGCCTGCGAGGGTGGTCCGGCTAGGCCGCGACATGCGAGGTAGACCACGCCGTTGCCCGGATCGACGGTGATGCCGCTCGGGCGTTCGAAGCCGAAAGCACCTGCCGCCCTGGCGGCGCCGGCCGGGTTCATCAGCACATCCAGCGCGCCCGGCAGCGGCAGCCAGGTCAGCCGGCCGGCCGACATCCGTGCCACCGAGAGCGAGCCGCGGTCCAGCGCATCGGGAGCGTCCGACGGTCCTGCGGAAACGAAGCGGTACAGGTAGCCCCCGCCGCCGGCATCGGGCAGGTAGATCACGGCGCGGCCATCGCGGGAGCGGGTGGCGGCGGCATCGGCATGCGCGAAGCGGCCCAGGGCGCTGCGCTTCATCGGCAGCGCGCCGGGATCGAGCGGGTTCAGCTCCGCCACCCATCCGTAGCGCGCGGCATCCGAGAAGCGCGCATCCACCCGCGACAGCCGCGTCAGCCATGGCGACGGATCGCCTTCCGCCAGCAACATGGTGCCCCAGGGCGTGGCGCAACCCCCCATCGGGCCCAGCAGCCCCTGAACCAGGCCGCCCATCGCCTCGGCCGCCGGGCCGGTGATCCGGCACAGGGTGGCCGCCGTCAGCCGGCGCGACTGATAACCGCCATCCACCACGGTCCAGCGCCCGTTGAGGCGGACAATGTTGAGCAGGGAGGCACCCTGCATCATCGCCGCCACCGCCGGCCGGTCGGTGCCGCCGGCAAAGGCCATGGCGGGATCAACGAAAGGATGAACCACCGCCAGCAGGGCGCGCGGCACGCCGTCGGTGCCGGTGGGCGGCACCACCATGCCGCAGATGCGGCCATCCCAGCCGAACTGGGTCGCCGCCGCGGCCGGCGTGGGAGCCATCGGGTTCCACACGGCGGCATCGTAGGTGACGCGGTCCCCCCAGCGCACCAGAACGTCGCGCCGGTAGCCGGCGGCCACGGTGTCATCCAGCTTCAGCGGCAGGAACTGGGGCGGCATGTCCAGGGTGGAAAGGCGCCCCGCCTGGGCCAGGCCCGGCGTCGCGCGCCCGGCCATCAGGGCTGCCGCCCCGGCGGCCAGCAGGCCGCGGCGTCCGCTGCGGATCAAGCCACGCGCTCCCGGGAGCGGGGCGCCCGGTGCACGGTGACGGGCGGCAGGACGCCATGATGCGCCATCACCTGCACCAGGCAGGACTGCGCCGTGCAACCCTGCCCCAGCCGCGACGTGCCGACATCCCGAGTGAGCGTGTTCGGATTGCCGTGCACGTCGAGCGCTCCTTCCTCCGGCAGCGGGTCCCACCAGGCCCCGGTGGCCATGGCGACCACCCCCGCCCGCAACCCGTCATCCAGCCGCAGCCCGGCCAAGCAGGCGCCGCGGTCGTTGAACACCCGCACCACCGCGCCCTCCTCCAGGCCACGTGCGGCGGCGTCGTCCGGATGCATCAGCAGCGGCTCGCGTCCCTGCACCTTGCTGGCCGCGGAAACCGGGCCGGGATCGAGCTGCCCGTGCAGCCGCGTCGCCGGCTGATAGGAGAGCAGGTGCAGCGGAAAGCGCTCCGCCATCGGGGCGCCGAGATATTCGCCCGGTTCCTGCCATCGCGGATGGCCACCGATCTCGGCGTAGCCGAAGCTGGCGATGGTGTCGGAGAACAGCTCGACCTTGCCGGACGGCGTGTTCAGCGGGTGCGCCTGCGGATCGCGTGCGAAGTCGGCGAACAGCACGAAATCCTCCTCGGGTGGCGGCACCTCGACATGCCCCTCCGCCCAGAAGCGGTCGAAGTCCGGTGCTTCGAAATGCGCGCGGGCAGCCGCCTGGCGCCAGCGCTCGTATAGGTGACGCAGCCAGGCGGCCTCGTCGCGCTGCTCGGTGAAGCGCTCGCGATAGCCGAGAACATCGGCGATGTCGGCCAGCATGGCATGGTCGTCGCGCGCCTGCGCCTGCGGCGGGATCGCCCGGTGCATCGCCCGTACAAAGCGGTCGGAGGAGGAGGAGCCGATGTCATAGCGCTCCAGCGTGGTGGTGGCCGGCAACACGATGTCGGCGTGCCGGGCCGCCGCGGTCCACCAGGGCTCCTGCACGATGATCGTCTCCGCACGGTTCCAGCCGCGCCGCAGGCGGTTGAGGTCCTGGTGGTGGTGGAACGGGTTGCCGCCTGCCCACCAGATCATCCTGATCTTGGGCA
Source organism: Teichococcus vastitatis (assembly GCF_003604215.1). Classification (GTDB taxonomy): domain Bacteria; phylum Pseudomonadota; class Alphaproteobacteria; order Acetobacterales; family Acetobacteraceae; genus Pseudoroseomonas; species Pseudoroseomonas vastitatis. The sequence goes on along the minus strand of NZ_QXGS01000003.1, from coordinate 159,954 downwards.
GCACGATGTCGCGCCCATTATACTGCAGGATCTGGCCGGGGCGTTCGAACAACTCCGTGACGCGGCCCACCGGGATGCCGATGCCGCCAGGGTTGCGCGTCGCCGGCAGGCCGACCGAGGGCAGGCCGCGCCGGGGCGTGCCCATGCCGTTCAGCGAGCCATAGCCGAACACCACGCCCTCGCCCGGGCGGCCGATGCCGCCGAGCATGGCAGCCAGCGCCACCAGCATCCACCAGGGCTGCTCACCATGCTCGGCGCGCTGCAGTGACCAGGTGGCGGTCAGCATGCTGGGCTGCCGCACGCTGTCCCAGGCCAGGGCACGGATCCGCTCGGCAGGAATGCCGGTGATCGCCGCAGCCCAGTCCGGGGTCTTCGCCTGCCCGTCCGTCTCGCCCAGGATGTAGGAACGCAGCTTTTCCCAGCCGGTGCAGTGCGTCGCCAGGAAGCCGCGATCCTCCAGCCCCTCCGCCAGCAGCGCATGCGCCATGCCCAGCATCAGCGCGGTGTCCGTGTTGGGCCGGATCGGCACCCATTCGGCCTGCAGGAAGTCGGGCGCATCGCCGCGGAAGGGCGAGATGTTGATGAACCGCACCCCGGCCTCGGCCACGCGCCGCAACCAGGGCACGTATTCATGGGCACCCGCGCCGCCGGCGGTGACCAGGGCATTCTTCAGCGGCAGGCCGCCGAAGCACAGCATCAGCCGGGTGTGCCGGACGATGCTGGACCAGTCGGTCACCGGCCCCTGCAGCACGTCATTGGTGCCCAGGATATGCGGCATCAGCGTCATGCCGGCGCCATAGGAGTAGTTGGTCAGCTGCGTGGTATAGCCGCCGCCAAGGCCGAGAAAACGCTGCAACTGGCTGCGGGCATGGTGGAACCGCCCGGCCGAGGACCAGCCATAGGAGCCGCCGAAGATGCTGGAATGGCCGTGTTCCGCGCGGATGCGCGCCGTTTCCTCCGCCACCAGGCGAATGGCGTGGTCCCACTCGATCGGCACGAAGTCGCGGTCGCCCCGCTCGGCGCCGGCCCGCTCACCGCGCAGCCAGCCGGACCGCGCATAGGGACGATCGATCCGGCTTTCGGCATGCACCGTGCCGGGAATGGAGTGCAGCAGGGCGCCCGGATTCGGGTCGGCGGCGAAGGGGCGGACGCCGACCACGCGGTCCTGCTCGACCACGGCATCGAAACTTCCCCAATGCGCCGAATGCGGCCTCGTCGCGGTCATCGCCGCCTCCTCGATCCTGACGGGGGGCGGAGAATGCGACGACCGGACGCTCAGGGCAATCGAGTGCCTGCGAGAGCGTCCGGGCAGATCAGCGGATGGCGGCGTCGAGGTTGAGGCCGCGCAGCGACTCGCTCAGATGCGCGGCGTGCGGGGCGGCACCGGAGGGTGCCTCGGCAACTTCCTCGAACCCGGCCTCGTCGCGTGCCATCAGGATCTGGCTGCCGGGACGGCTGCCCGGAGCCCGGTTGTAGATGAAGCCGTTGGTCGGATAAATGCGGCCATAGGCCTCGTCGCTGCGGCCGATCTGCACCCGGACCTCGGTCCAGTCATTGCGCTCGGACGCGTCGATCACCGACACGTTGTGCATCACGGTACCCTTGCGGATGCCGGGGCCTTCCCAGTTCGAATGGTCGATCAGCAGCTCGCGCTTGCCGACCACGCGCGACACCACCGCCACATGTCCGAGGCGCATGCCACCGGACGATTGGAAGCTGAGCACGGCCCCCGGCTCTGGGCGCTGGCCACGGGCGTAAACCCCCGCGGCGCCGTTCCACCAGGTATGGGCATTGCCAGTGATACCGATGCCGGTGACTGCACGCACATAAGGAACACAGGAGATCGGACCGGGCGAGGCCAGCTCGGCACGGGAATTCTCCACCGCGGCGCGGCGGACCGGGTTCAGCTTGACATTCTGCGGCTTCACGCTCCGCACAGCGGCCTGCTGCAGCATCACCCTTGGCTGCTTCGTGGCCTCGCGGGCGTTGCGACCCGTGGTTGCATCGGCCTGCGTCGCTCCCAAGCCCGAACTGCCCACCAGAACGGCTAAAGCCAGCATTGTGCTGCTCACCCGCATGCGACCCCCAAATCACTGTCCCCCACCCGGCTTTTCGCCGTGGCGACATGGCGGTAGCAAAACCGTGAGCGAAGCGGCAATCCCGCCCCCCGACCAAAGTTCCCGCATCGTAGCGATTCGCAGGATCCGGGCGGGTTCAGATGCCGTTAATATGACTGCATTCCCAACACTGCTGCGCACGCGAACAAATGCCACAGTGTTGCTGCAAATATACAACAAGACCCGCCAAGCCTCTGATCCGCTTTAGGAATCGGCGCTGCCCCACGGAAGGGACAGCGCCGTAGCGGCAGCTTGACAATAATCCGCGACGTCGCTCAGCGGCAGGCAGTGACCATGATCTCAACCAGGTGGCGCGGGTCGGCCATGTTGGCCTCGACGCAGGCGCGGACCGGAGCACCGCCCTCCGGCAGCCAGCCGGACCAGATCTTGTTCATGGCGTCGCGGTCGCGAATGTCCTTCAGCCAGATCTGGGCCTGCAACAGGCGGGTCTTGTCGGTGCCGTGGCCTTCCAGCGCGGCATCGATCTTGGCCAGGACCTGCTGGGTCTGGCCCACGACATCCTGCGACAGGTCGTCGGCGGTCATGCCGGCCAGGAAAACGAAGTTGTGGTACTCGACGGCACCGGACAGAACCGGGTTGCTGTTGTGGCGAGTGATCTTGGCCATCGGTTCGAGGCTCCCCTGCTACGGAGCCGCCCGCCGCAGGGACATCCCGTCGGCGGCGGCATCAGGCTCCGCGCTTCTAGGATGCACCCGGTGAGCCCGCAAGGCAGGGATGGTCCTGCCCGGGTCTGCGTCAGCGTCAAGCCCACCGGCCGCGCCATCCGCCATGAGGCGGACGGGCGAGTGTTCGCCGTGCAACCGCGCGGCCTGTCCGGCCACCGTTCAGGTTCTGGCCTTGTGCAGCACGGCGCCGCTCCTGGATGGCGGGCGGATCAGCCGTGTTTCCGTTCGATTTCCGGTCCGGGCGGCGCGTCGGCTCCGGCACCGGGCGGCGCCTCGTCTTCCCTTGGCTCCGCACGCTCTCTGCCGGCCTGCGGCGTTGGAGGTGCCGCCCGATGGGCGCCACGCTCCGCCTCGCCGACCTCCTTCGATGGCTGCGGTGGGGCTTCCAGCGACGCCTCGATCCCCGCCTCGCGCCGCATACCCCAGGCGAACACCAGCAGCGCCAGGGCGGACAGGGTGAGGATCGGCCATTTCATCCCGAACGCCTCGCCGGATGCCCCGAGCATCAGCGCGCCCAGCGCGGGGCAGGCGCGGGTGATCTGGCCCCACAATGCCAGCACGCGGCCGCGCATCGCCGGTGCCGCCGCCATCTGCGCCAGCTGTTGCACCGAGATGCCGTGCAGCGAGGCCGAGGCGCCGATCAGCGCGGCGCAGACCAGGCCCACCGCGAACCAGTCGGTGATGATGAAGGCGGCCGTGGCCAGGGCCTGCCAGAGGCCGGCCAGGATGGCGAGCCTGGTGGCGCCCTGGACCCGCCCGCGCGCCGCCAGCCACAGCCCGGCCACCAGCGCGCCGATCCCGAAGCAGGCGGTCAGCATGGCGAGCGATTCGGCGCCGCGGTGGAAGTGCCGCTCTACCAGCGGCGGCAGCATCTCCTGCACGCAACGCAGCAGCACTCCGATGATGGCCGCATAGGCGAACAGCGGACCGAGCCCGGGATGGCGGGTGATGTAGGCGAAGCCTTCCCGGATCTCGCCCAGCAGGCTGGCGGTGGCGGGGTGGCCGCGCCGGTGCGCCGGATCCACCTTCAGCAACGGCATGGTCAGCACGGCGCTGCCATAGGCCAGGGCGTTGCAAGCGATGGCGGGCGCCACGCCGAAACCGGCGATCACCGGGCCGGCCAATGCCGGGCCGATGAAGCGGGCGACATTGAACACCAGGGAGTTGCAGGCCACCGCGGCCGGCAGGTCGGCGGCGCCGACGATGCCGGACATCAGCGTCTGCCGCGCTGGTTGCGCGAAGCTGGCGGCGGTGCCGGACAGCAATTCCAGGGCCAGAAGGTACTCGATCCGCATGTGGCCTGTGGCGATCAACGTCGCCACCGTGGCCGCCTCGACGCCGATCACGGCCTGCGACACCGTGGCCAGGCGCAGTCGGTCCACACGGTCGGCGATGGCTCCTGCGAAGGGGCTGATCACCGCCGCGGGCGCAAGGTCGGCGAAGGCCACCAATCCGACCCACAATGCGCTGTGCGTCAGTTCCCAGGTCAGCCAGGCCACGGCGATGCGGTGCATCCACAGGCCGGTCCAGGACGCCAGGCTGGCTGCGAAGAAGATCCGGGCGTTGCGGGTCGCCAAGGCGCGGCTAAGCGCGCCGAAGGGCGACCGGAACGCGGGCAGCTCAGGAGCCCCGCCCGCCTCCCTGCGGCGGCGCGGCGGTGGCGGGCGCCGTGCCCGGCTGCTGACCGCGCAAGCAATCCTGCACCATGCGGTCCTGCTCGTAGCGGGCACCCAGCTGCTGGTTGCGGAAGGAGCTGCCCATGAAGCCGGCCGAGCCGATGCGCGACTCGGCCTCGTCCCAACGCATCGTCTGGCCGCGCTCGCGGTAGCGCATAGTGCGCTCCGCCTCCTGCCGGCACGCCGCCGCGGCGGCCTCCTGCTGGGCCGATTCGGTACCGCGCGGCGCCGGGGCGGCACAGGCGGAGATCAGCAGGCACAAAGAAAGAAGGCGTTTCATCGGGCGCTCCGGCAGGGTCCTGGGCCAGCGCCCGCACGGAGCGGAGCCCGAGCCGGAGCCGTTACCCCGATGTCGTTTCCGCCGCCGCCTCGCCAGCGCCGGCGATGCGGTTGGACAATAGACGCTTCATGCCGCTCTCGTCGAACCGCGCGGCGGCATCCAGCGCCTCCGTGGCCGCGGCGGACAGCAGCGCCGGGTGCAGCTCGATCCCGTCGGCCGCGATGGCGAACAGGCCGCTCATCCAGCGCGCCCGGGCCAGCAGCTCTACCAGCGCCAGCAACCGCAGGCACAACGCCAGTCCGGACAGGCTTTCCAGCCCGACGGCGCGGTCCACCGCCTCGGCCCAGCAGGCGGCATCGGCGTCGGCCAGTACCAGAACCGGGCCGTCGCGGAACACCAGGGTGCGGTGCGGCCCCCAGGCCTCGGCGGCAGCGGCGGCACGGGCCGCGTCCCAGGCAAGGCTGAGCGCGTGCGGGCTGACCGGCGGCAGGGATTCGGGGCGGCAGGGGATCGCGTAGTGGAGCGCGCCTTCGGAGGACACCGCGATCTGGATGCCGTCCTGCGCGTCCGACCTGGAAGTGAACGGCATGGCGGCGAAGATGGGGCGCGGGGGCCGGCAATGCCAGGGCCGCCTCAACCGGGATGCAGACGTTCCGGCCGCTCCAGCAGCGCCGCCACCAGCGCCGCCGCCGGCCGGTGCTGCGGCCCAGGGCCGATCACCACGAACTCGATCTGGCCCAGTTCGGGCAGGTGGCGGGAGGCCGGCAGCGTTTCCAGCCCCAGCGGCAGCAGCCGTGCCGAATGCGGCGCCACGCCGAGACCGGCCATGGCCGCGGCGCGCAACCCGCTGAGCGAGGAGGAGGTGCAGGCGATGCGCCAGGACCGCCCCGCCTGCTCCAGCGCCTGCAACGCCAGCGCCCGGGTGATGGAGGGCGGCGGATACAGCACCAGCGGCAGCGGCAGCGCAGGGTCCGGCCGCCAGCCGGGACGGCCGACCCAGGCCACCTGCTCGCGCCAGGCGAATGCGCCGCGGCGGTCGCCGGTGCGTCGCTTCGCCACGATGACGTCCAGCTCGCCCGCGTCGAAGCGTTCGTACAGCGTGCCCGACAGGCCGACCGTGAGCTCCAGATCCACCGCGCTGTGGGCGCGGGTGAACTCTGCCAGGGCCTCCGCCAGCCGGGCCGACACGAAATCCTCCGACGCGCCGAGCCGGATGCGGCCGCGCAGCCGCGTCCCGTCAAGGAAGCGTGCCAGCCGCTCATGGGCCTGCAACACGCCGCGGGCAAACTCCACCAGGGCGTCGCCATCCGGCGTCAGCCCGACGGCATGGGTATCGCGGGCGAGCAGGATGCGGCCGGTGGCGGCCTCCAGCTTGCCGATGTGCTGGCTCACCGTGGATTGCCGCAGGCCGAGACGCTCGGCGGCGCGGGTGAAAGAACGTGTTTCGGTGACGGCCAGGAAGGAGCGCAGCAGAACCGGGGACAACATCCCAATGGTCTATCATGATTCGCGATGGCTGTTATCCGAAGCATCGCGACGCGGAATGACTATGATCCGGGTCTATCCTCCTGCCGAGAGCGCCCGCGATGTTCCGACGCCTGCTGTCCCGCCTGCCGGTCGACACCTTCCTGCTGCTGCTGATGGCCACCGTGGCGCTGGCGGCGGTGCTGCCGGTCCGGGGACAGGGCGCCGTGTGGACAGAACATGCGGCTTCGGCGGCGGTGGCGATCCTGTTCTTCCTGTATGGCACGCGCCTCGCGCCGCGGAACCTGCTGGAAGGCCTGCTGCACTGGCGGCTGCAGGGGCTGGTCTTCGCCGCGACCTACGGCGTGTTTCCATTGCTAGGCCTCATCCTGGTCTGGCTGGCGGGCGGCTGGCTGCCCCCTGCCCTGGCGCTCGGACTGATGTTCGTCTGCGTGCTGCCATCCACCGTGCAATCCTCCATCGCCTTCACCTCGATCGCCGGCGGCAACGTGCCGGCCGCGCTGTGCGCGGCGACGCTGTCCAACCTGGCCGGCATCGTCATGACGCCCGCCCTGGTGGCGCTGCTGCTCAGCGCCAGATCGGGCGGCTTCAACCTGGATGCGTTGTGGAGCATTGCGCTGAACCTGCTGCTGCCCTTCGTTGTGGGCCAGGTGATGCGGCCCTGGATCGGCAGCTGGATGGGGCGGCACAAGGCGCTGACGGGGCTGGTGGACCGCGGCTCGATCCTCCTGGTGGTGTACAGCGCCTTCAGCGAGGGCGTGGTGGCCGGGATCTGGCAGCAGCTGGCGCCGTCCAGCCTGGCCATCCTGGTGCTGCTCGACTCTGTGCTGCTGGCGCTGGCGATGCTGGGCAGCTGGGTGGCGGCGCGCATGATCGGGCTGAAGCGGGCAGATGAGGTGGTTGCGGTGTTCTGCGGCTCCAAGAAGAGCCTGGCCACCGGCATCCCGATGGCCAATATCCTGTTCGCCGGGCAGGCGGTGGGGCTGGTGGTGCTGCCGCTGATGCTGTTCCACCAGATCCAGCTTTTCGTCTGCGCCGCCTTGGCGCGGCGCTACGCCCAGGCCACGGCCCGCGCCGTGAATCAGACACCACCAGTTGCCCGCGAACTGCAGCCGGCGGCCTGACGCCGCCGGCTCCCTCCGTCAGGCGGCGGTCAGCACCACGCGGCCGCGGACCTGCCCGTCGCGCAGCCGGTTCAGCACGCTGTTCACCGCCGAGGCCGGCTCGGTGCTGACCGGCAGCGGCGACAGCTTGCCCTGCTGAGCAAGGCCGATCACCTCGCGCAGATCCTGCGGGCTGCCGACATAGCTGCCCTGGACGGTCAGCGCCTTGGTGGCCATCAGCGGCAGCGGCAGGTTCAGCTCGCCCCCGAACAGACCGACCTGGATCAGCTTGCCGCCCTTGATCAGCGCGTCGAACGCGAAGCGCGCCGTGGCGGTGCCATTCACCAGGTCGATCACCGCCTCCACCGGTCCGCCGGCGGCTTCCAGGATGCGGGCCGTCGTGGCGTCATCCCCGGCCAGCACCGTGTCAGTGGCACCGGCGGCGCGGGCCCCTTCCAGCTTGGCTTCCGACACGTCCACGACCACGATGCGCTTGTGGCCGAGAGCCTTCAGGATCTCCACCGCGTTCAGCCCCAGCCCGCCTGCGCCAACCACGACGATTGGCTTCTCCGGCGGCAGCGGCATCACCTTCTGGATCGCGGAATACACAGTGATGCCCGAGCAGGCATAGGTCGCGGCCACTGCGGGGTCGATGCCGTCGAAGGCGGCCATGTGGCGCGGGCTGCGCGCCAGCACATGGGTGGCGTAGCCACCATGCTGGAAGACGCCGAGAGAGCGGGCCGACACGGCGCACATGTTGTCCTGCCCAGCCTGACAGCGCTCGCACCGGCCGCAGCCGAGCCAGGGAAACACTACGCGCTGGTCACCGACCTCGACGCCCTTCGCCTCCGGCCCGAGCTTCACCACACGGCCGACCACCTCATGCCCCATGGCCAGCGGCAGCACCACGCCACGATCCTTCAGCGACATGCGCCCACGGCTGCCGAGATCGTATTCACCTTCCCAGATGTGCAGATCGGAATGGCAGACGCCGCAATGCGTCACCTCCAGCAGCACTTCCTCGCCCTGCGGCTCCGGCGTCGGCAATTCGATGTCCTGCAGCGGCGCTCCGGCTTCAACAACGGCCCAGCCTCGCATCGGATCCTCCCCATTGGTTTTTCAAGAGAAGGGGAAACCCTGCGGGAGCCGCCGTCAAGCCTCGCCGGCGGTGTTGCCCCATGCCGGGCATTCATTCGGCCGGATCGGGCCTGGGCCGCCTGGCGGAGGATTTCCATGCGCAGTGGTCTCGCCTAGCGTGACGCGCATCCTAGAGGAGCTACGCCTTGAACCTGTCAGGTATTTTTGCACGCGTCGTCGCGGGAGTGGGCGCCGCGACGGTGCTGACGCGGCGAATGGCCGGCGGCGCGCCCGAGCCGGCCTGGGGCCGCACCCCGGCCATTCCGCCGGCCAGGTCGCAGGGCAAGGTTCCAACGCTCAAAATGCCCACGGCCCAGGGCTGGGCCCCGGGGCAAGCCCCGATCGCGGCGCCGGGCCTCACCGTCAACGCCTTCGCCCGCGGCCTGAAGCACCCGCGCTGGATCCATGTGCTGCCGAACGGCGACGTGCTGGTGGCCGAGTCCAGCAGCGTGCCGCGCCCGGCCCGTTCGCTCTTCGACTACGCGATGATCAGCACCATGAAGCGCGCCGCCGCCATGGGCGAGAGCGCCAATCGCATCACCCTGCTGCGCGATGCCGATGGTGACGGTGTGGCGGAGGTCCAGGAGGTGTTCCTGGAGGGCCTGAACCAGCCCTTCGGCATGGCGTTGGTGGGCGACACCTTTTACGTCGGCAACACGGATGGCATCGTCGCCTACCCCTACGAGGCCGGCGCGACGCGCATCACCGCGCCGGGGCGCAAGCTGGTGGAGTTCAAGCCGGGGGGCCACTGGACGCGCAGCCTGCTGGTGAGCCCCGACGGGCGCAAGCTTTACGCGGGCGTCGGCTCGCTCAGCAACATCGGCGACCACGGCATGGACGCCGAGCAGGGACGGGCCGCCATCTACGAGCTCGACCTGGCCAGCGGGAAGAGCCGCATCTTCGCCAGCGGGCTGCGCAACGCCGTGGGCCTGGCATGGGAGCCGGGAAGCGGCGTGCTCTGGACGGTGGTGAACGAGCGCGACGGCCTCGGCGACGAAACCCCGCCCGACTACCTGACCTCGGTGCGCGACGGCGGCTTCTATGGCTGGCCCTATTGCTACTGGGGCCAAACCGTGGATGACCGCGTGCCGCAGGACCCTGTTCTGGTCGCCAGCAGCATCACCCCGGATTATGCGCTGGGCGGTCACACCGCCTCGCTGGGGCTCTGCTGGCTGCCTGCTGGCACGCTGCCGGGCTTTCCGGAAGGCATGGCGATCGGGCAGCATGGCTCCTGGAACCGCAGCACGCTGAGCGGCTACAAGCTGGTCTTCGTGCCCTTCGCGAATGGACGCCCCGACGGACCGCCGCGCGACATCCTGTCGGGCTTCCTGGCTCCGGATGAGCGCGTTTCCTATGGACGCCCCGTGGGGGTGACGCTCGGCCCTGACGGCGCGGTGCTGATGGCCGATGACGTGGGCGACGTGATCTGGCGGGTCACCGGGGGCGGCGCCGGCTGACACCGGCGCAGGGCCGGAGCGCCAGGCTCCGGCCTTGGAGGAACTCAGGCCTTGGTGGAACTCAGGGCCCGGCGGATCTCCAGTTCCGCCTTGGCCAGTTCGCGCGTCGCATGCTGGCGCGCGTTGCGGCCTTCCTCGGCGATGCGCACGCTGTCTTCCAGCGTCGCCACCAGGGCCGCGTTGGCCTGTTGCACGGCGGCGAGGTCGAACACGCCGCGTTCCAGCTCTGCCCGCGCCTCGGCATTGCCGCGCCGCAGCGTTTCGGCATTGGCGGTGAGCAGCTGGTTGGTCAGGTCGGTGGCGGCGCGCACGGCGTTGCTGGCCTCCCGCATGTTCTGGATCGCCAATGCTTGCGCCAGCTGGGTGCGCCACAACGGCACGGTGTTGGCCAGCACCGAATGGATCTTGGCGGCCAGCGCCTTATCATTCTCCTGGATCAGCCGCATGCCGGGGAGTGACTGCATCGCCACCTGTCGCGTCAGGCGAAGATCATGCACGCGGCGATCCAGTTCATCCCGCGCGGCCCGCAGATCCCGCAGCTGCTGCGGCGCGAGATCGTTCTTCGGATCGGCGGCGGCGCGTTCGGCGGCAGGAATGGCTTCCGCATCGGTGCGGGCCAGCACCACCTCGCCCGCCGCGATGTGCTCGGCCAGGGCATGGAACCACTCCAGCGTGGCGCCGTACAGGCGCTCCAGCCGCTCCACATCCTCCAGCAACCGGGTGCGGTGCGTATCGAGCCGGTCGCCGATCGCCTCCACCTGCCCCCGCACGCCCTCGTAGCGCTGCAGGATCGCCACGGCCTGGGTCTGCCCACGCCGGGCCAGCCGCGCGATCCGGCCCATCAATCCGGGCTTCCCGGACATCTGCGTCACATCGAAGCCACGCAACGTGGTGAGAAGGCCGGATAGCGCCTCGCCCGCCTCGCCGGTGGCCTGGTTGCGCACCGCGCCGAGCATCGCGTCGGCCGCCGCCGTGGCGCGGTTCTGCGCGTCGGCGCCGAAGCGCAGAATGGTGGCCGGGTCGCGCAGGTCGATGGCGGCGGCAAGCTGATCCACGCGCTCGCCCGCCACCGTCGTGTTCAGGGTGTTCTCGGTCGTGGTGCTCATGCGTAGCCCTCTTCGCGCAGCCGGTCGGCCAGGACCTTCACCTGAATTTCCAGCGCTTCCTTCTCCTCGTGCCGTAGCCGCTGCCGGAGCGCTTGGCTGCCGCGCGCCATCTCGGTCACCAGCGGCATCAGGCCGTGCGGCGGCTCGGCACCCAGCCGCAGGCGCGATTCGATCCGCTCCAGCCCGTCCAGCTGCAGGTTCAGGAAGCGCCGCGCCTCATGGCCGGCGCCAGCGACGCCGTCGGTGCGCAACGTCAGATCGGCCACCAGCTCGCGCAACGCCAACAGCGCCGGGCGCAGCCGCGGATCGGCGCGCTCCAGCGCGGCGAGGCGGTTGCGGGCCGGCGTCAGCGCGTCCGGCGCCGCCGGCGGCTCCTCGGCCGGCGGTGCGTCGGCATAAAGCAGGATGGTGCCGAACCCGGCCATCAGCGCGAACACGACGGCGCCGAGCGGCGCCACACCGGTCGCCATGGCGGCGGCGAGGCCTGTGGCCAGCCCTACCAGGATGGCACCCTGCCTGATCCGCCCGCGGCGCAGCCGCAGCACGCCGAGCACGGTCAGGCCCAGGCCCAGCAACAGCCCGAGGATTGGCCGCTGCGCGCCGCCGAACAGCGCCAGAAACAATGCCGGCAGCAGCGGGGAGGCCAGCAGCACCAGCAGCGTGCCGCGCAGCCGCCGCAGCCGCAGCGCCAGCCGGCCCAGGAGATCCTGCTCGGTCATGTGAACAGCCCCACCAGGGCGCGGAACAGCGCGATGATCGCCACCAGCCAGACCGACGCCCCAAGCAGCGCGAAGCCGCCCAGGCGCCGCAGGGCGTCCGGCACGGGGGGGGTGCCGGCGCGCGGCGCCGGCGGGAACGGAAGCGGGTTCATGCCCCTTCAGATTGCCCCGCCGGCCCCGCCAATCAAGCAGCGCCGGCGGGGGTGTTGCGGCCGGATCAGCTGCCGATCACGCCACCGCCCCTGCGGGTGATGGCGATGATGGAAGGCCGCGGCGGCATGCCCTCCTGGAAATCCGGCCAGCGCGTCGAGGGGTTGTCGAAGGAACTGCCCTTGTCGTCGCCCGGGTGCTGGATGGCCAGGAACATGGTCTGGTCGTCCGGCGTCAGGCAGGGGCCGCACACCTCGGCCCCGGTGGGCGCCTGGTAGAACAGGCGGGTCAGCGCGCGGCCGGCGCCGTCCGTGTCGGCGGCGTACAGGCCGTCCGCCACCTTGGAGGTGCCGGGGGCGCCGTCGGTTGAGATCCAGACACGGCCCTTGGCGTCAAAGGTGCAGTTGTCGGGGCAGGACAGCCAGCCCTCGGCGCTGGTGCTCTGGTGGTATTGTGCGCCGGCATCGACGCCGGGCCGGCCGGCGACCAGGAAAATCTCCCAGCGTCCCTCGGTCGCCGCATGATCCACCTCGCCGGTGCCGGCGCCGGGCGGGATCATCTCGATCACATGGCCATGCGCGTTGGCGGCACGCGGATTGATGGAGTCCACCTGCTCCGGCTTGCGGCGCGTGTTGTTGGTCAGCATGGCGTAGATGCGGCCATTCGCCGGGTTGGGCTGCACATCCTCCGGCCGGTCCATCGGCGTCGCCTTCAGCAGGTCGGCGGCACGGCGCGTCTCGATCAGCACATCCGCCTGGCTGTTGAAGCCGTTGGCGGCGGTCAGCGGGCCCTGGCCATGGACCAGCGGCAGCCACTCCATGCGGCCATCCTCATGGAAGCGGGCGACAAACAGCGTGCCGTCATCCAGCAGGTCGCGGTTGGCAGCCGGGTTCTCCGGGTTCCAGGCGCGGGCGGTCACGAATTTGTAGACGTAGTCAAAGCGCTCGTCATCGCCCGAATAGAACGCCACGCGGCCATCGGCGGACACCGCATGGGTGCAGCCCTCATGCTTGAAGCGGCCCAGCGCGGTGCGCTTCACCGGCACGCTGTCCGGATCATACGGGTCGAACTCGACGATCCAGCCGAAGCGGTTCGGCTCGTTCGGCTCCTTGTCGAGGTTGAAGCGGTCCTCGTATTGCGGCCAGGAATAGCTGGCCTTCTCGACGATGCCGTAGCGCTTGTACATCGCCGCCTGCGCACCGGTGTTGGCCGCGGCACCGCCGAAATACTGGTTGAAGTTCTCCTCGGCGGTCAGCACCGTGCCCCAGGGCGTATTGCCGCCGGCGCAGTTGTTCAGCGTGCCGAGCACGCGGGTGCCGGTCGGGTCGGCGGACGTTTTCAGCCGCTCATGCCCGGCGGCGGGGCCGCCGATGCGCATCGGAGTGGTGGCGGTGATGCGGCGGTTGAGGCTGCCGGCACGCACCGGCGCCCACCGGCCGTTCTCGCGTCGGATCTCCACCACCGACATGCCGTGCGCCGCCATCTCCACCGCCGCCTGTTCGCGCGAGGAGCGCAGGCGCGAGGTTTCGTCATCGCCCATGCCGGGAAACATTAGCTGCGTGTCGGCATATTCGTGGTTCACCGCCAGCAGGCCGTGATCCGCGCTGCGGCTGCCGCGCGGCAGCGGAAAGAAATCCACATAATCGTTGTTGTAGCCGAACTGCGCGGCCTGGGCGGCGGCGCTCTGGTTGCGCGGATCAAAGGCCGGCGCGTGGGGCAGCACCGCGTCGCCCCAGCGGATCACGGTCTGGATCTGATAGCCGTCCGGCACCGCGTCCCGCGGGCCCATCTGGTGAGCGATCTCGCGAAAGCCGAGGCTGGAGGGGCTGGCGTTCTGCGCCAGCGCCCGGCCACCGGATGCGAGCAGCTGGTCCGACAGGGTGGCCATGGCGGCAGCGCCCAGCAGCCCCCCCAGCGCGGCGCGGCGGGACAGGCGGCGCTCCACCAGTTCCCCGATGGTGTTGCGCGGACTCGGATTGCTGCCGATGTCCTCGATCTCGATGGGCTTGCCGGCATCGGCCGGCGAAAGGGTGTCAGGCATTCCAGGGAATTTCCGGTTTATGCGGCAGGGGGATGCAGGGGCATCGCGGAAGCCCGCAAGGAAGCGCTGGGCGGCGTCAGCCGAATGACGATTCCGTGACGGTTTGATGATCACCGTCGGCGTTCGCTGCCTTTATCCGTCCTGCCTGCCCGCTCCTCAAAGAACGCCGCAGTGTCGCGGGCCGCGGCCGTGATGTGGTGTCGCAACAGCGCCACCGCCTCCGCCACCTCGCCGTTCCGGCCCGCTGCCAGCATGGCCCGGTGCTCGTCCTGCCTCATGCCGCGTGGTCCCTGGAGAGCGAGGTGGAAGCAAAGGTAGCGGTCAAAGGCGGCAAGGTGCTGCAACACCAGCGCCAACAGGCGAGGATGTCCGGCGCGCGCATACAGCGCGACATGGAATTGCCGGTTGAGCTGCCCCATGCGGCCCGCATCCTGCTCATCGTCCATGGCGGTGATCAGAGTGGCGGCGCGGTGCCAGTGATCCGCGCCCATCTGCGGGATCGAGAGACCGAAGGCTGCGGGCTCCAGCGCCAGGCGGATGGCATAAAGATCGGCGGCGTCGGCGGCGGAAATCGCCGCCACCACCGCGCCACGATGCGGCACCGTTTCCACCAGCGCCTGCGCCTCCAGCCTTGCCAGCGCCTCCCTCACCGGCATCCGGCTGACGCCGAGGCGGCGTGCCAGTTCCTCCTGGCCGAGGCGGGTCCCGGCTGGCAGCCGCCCGTCCAGGATGGCCGCCTTCAGCACGGCCTCGGTGAATCCGGCCGCCGTCTGCCAACCCTGCCCGCCGGGCAAATCCAGGGCATCGAGCGGCGTGGCGGCTCCTTCGCGCGGCACCATGCACCATCCATGCATTGATCGGATCCAAGATTACGCCCAGTCTCCGCTCTGCTTCCAATATTTTCGAGACCAGCTTATGCCGCCTGCCACCCCAAGATTCTCCGGTCTCGCCCAGCCGATCATTGCCGGCGTGCTGGCGGCGGTTGTTGGATTCGCGTCCTCCTTCGCGGTGGTGCTGCAGGGCTTCGCCGCAATGGGCGCGACGCCAGGACAGGCCGCGTCGGGGTTGATGGCACTGTGCCTGGCGCAGGGATTGCTCGGGCTGTGGCTGAGCCTGCGCCAGCGGATGCCGATCGTGCTGGCCTGGTCGACACCGGGCGCCGCGCTGCTGGCCGGCACGGGCACGCCGGAGGGTGGCTTCGCGGTGGCCTGCGGCGCTTTTCTGGTGGCCGGGCTGCTGATCCTGGCAGCCGGGCTGTGGCGGCCTTTCGGTCGCGCCGTCTCGGCCATTCCGGCCAGCCTCGCCAACGCCATGCTGGCCGGCGTATTGCTGGGAATCTGCCTGGCGCCGATGCAGGCGGTGGGCGCCATGCCGGCGCTCGCCCTGCCGGTGGTGCTGGTCTGGGCGCTGTGCTGGCGCTGGGCGCGGCTGTGGGCGGTGCCAGCGGCCGTGGCCGTGACCGCCCTGCTGATCGGGCTGACGACGCCGATACCATCCATGGTTGCGGCCATGCCGCGGCTGGAATGGCTGCTGCCGCGCCCGGAGTTCGGTGCGGCCATTGGCATCGGCCTGCCGCTGTTCCTGGTCACCATGGCGTCGCAGAACGTGCCGGGGCTGGCGGTGCTGAACAGCCAGGGCTTCCGCCCGGCGCCGGGCCCGATCTTCGCCGTGACCGGCGCGATCAGCGCGCTGATCGCTTTCCTGGGGGCGCATTCCTTCAACCTCGCCGCCATTACCGCGGCGCTTTGCGCCGGGCCGGATGCGCATCCCGATCCCGCCCGGCGCTGGGTGGCGGCCGCGGCGGCCGGCGTGTTCTACGTGGTGCTGGGACTGGGGGCAGGCTTCGCCGCGGCCTTCATCGCCGCCTCGCCGCCGCTGCTGATCCAGGCGGTGGCAGGGCTGGCGCTGCTCGGGGCCCTGGGCGGCGCGCTCACCTCGGCCATGGCGGAGGAGCGCAACCGGCTGGCGGCCACCCTCACCTTCGCCACCACGGCCTCGGGCCTGGCTCTATTCGGGATCGGTGCAGCGTTCTGGGGGCTGCTCGCAGGAGGCGGGCTGATGCTGCTGGACCGGATCAGATACCGGTGAGGAGGGGATGGGCGACCTACGGGACTCGAACCCGTGACATCCACGACCACAACGTGGCGCTCTACCAACTGAGCTAAGGCCGCCATACCAGATCTCGCCGCCACTGGGCGCCAAGGAGGCCGGAAATAATCCGGGTCGCGCGGCACGTCAACAGGCTGCGCAGCCCGGAACACGTCAGAACACGATCTCGCCCGCCAGCAGGGCCAGCACCACAACGATCACGAACAACAGCAGGAACACGCCGAAGAGGATCTTGGCGATGCGCCCGGTGGCCGCAGAAATCCCGCTGAAGCCCAGCGCGCCGGCCACCACCGAGATCACCAGAAAGATCAACGCCCATTTGAGCATGCGATTCTCCGCTCCCCACCCCGCCCGAACGGCGTCGGGTCTGCTGGCGGGAGCAACGCGCCGGCGGCGGCCGAGTTCCCGCTTACGCGGCAATTATTCCGGGCGGTTCTCCACCATCGCCATCAGTGTTTCCAGCCGGTCGGCTTCGGCGGCCGGCTTGTCGGGCCGCAGCCGGCTGATGCGGGGGAAGCGCATGGCCACGCCGGATTTGTGCCGGCTGGAGAGTTGCGCCGCATCGAACACCACTTCCAGCACCAGCTCCTTCTCCACCTCTCGCACCGGTCCGAACCGGGACGTGGTGTGATTGCGGATCCAGCGGTCCAGCCAGACCAGTTCCTGGTCGGTATAGCCGGAATAGGCTTTGCCCACCGGCACCAGCTCCTCCCCGCCCTCGCCGTCGGCGCGCCACAGGCCGAAGGTGTAGTCGCTGTAGGTGCTGGAACGCTTGCCATGGCCGCGCTGGGCGTACATCAGCACCGCATCCACCGCGAGCGGCGCCCGCTTCCACTTCCACCACAGACCTTTCGGCCGCCCGGCAATGTAGGGCGCGTCACCGCGCTTCAGCATCAGCCCCTCGATGCCGGCGGCGCGGGCACCGTCGCGCAGCGCGGCCAGCTGCTCCATCGAGGAGAAGGCGACCTGCGGCGAAAGATCCATGCGCGCCGGCTTCACCCGGGCGAACCATGCCTCCAGCCGGTCCCGCCGCGCATCGAATGGCAGGGCGCGCAGATCCTCGCCGGCCTCGAACAACAGGTCGTAGAGCCTGAGGCCGGCGGGATAATCCTTCAGCATCTTCGGCCCGACGACCTTGCGATTCAGCCGCTGCTGAAGGTCGGCGAAGGGCGCCACCTCGCCATCGCGGATCACCAGCAACTCGCCATCCACCACGGCGTGGAAGTCGAGCGCTTCCAGGATCTCGGGAAAAGCGCCGGACATGTCCTCGCCGGTGCGGGTCCAGAGGCGCCGCCCACCGGGCCCGGCCGAGGCCTGGACGCGGACGCCGTCCCATTTCCACTCGGCGCGGAACGCGGTGTGGTCGAGCGCCGCGACGTCCGGCGCCTCCAGCGGCTGCGCCAGCATGGGCGAGCGGAACACCGGTGCGTCGCGCGGGTCGGGTCGCTCCGCCCTGCCCTCCAGCCAGGCGAAGAGCGGCAGGTAGGGCGGCGGCACGCCGTGCCAGACTTCCTCGATCTCCTCCACCGGCTGGCCGGACCATTCCGCCAGTGCCTGACGTGCCAGCCGGCCGGACGCACCGACCCGCAGCCCGCCCGTCACCAGCTTGATCAGCGCCAGCCGGCCGCCAGGGTCGAGCAGGTCGAGCCATTCCGACAGCATGCCGGGAATGTCGGCCTTGGGGGCGAGTTCCAGCGCCTCCACCACCTCCGCCAGATCGGGCGGCGGCCGGTTCGGGCGGTGCGTCGGCTCAGGCCAGATCAGCGCCACGGTTTCCGCGAGGTCACCAACGTAGTCGTGGCTCCAGGCCAGCAGGACCGGGTCGATCCGCGTCGCCACAAGATCGCGCACCAGGGACGGCTTGGCGGCGGTGAAGCTCAGCTCACCGCTGATGGCGGCCAGGGCGACGCCGCGATCCGGGTCGCGCTGGGTGGCGAAGAAGCGCTTCATCAGCGCCAGCTTGGCATTGCGGCCGGGGGTGAAGACCAGCCGTTCCAGCAGTTCGGCGAAGGCGGGCAGGCTCATCCCGCGGCCTCCTCCTCGGCCGGAACGGGATCGGCGCCCTCATCCTCCTCGCGGCCGATCAGGTGCAAGGCGCGCCCGCGCACGCCGCGCGCAGCGAGCGCGTGGATCAGCGCCTCCTCCCGGCCATGCGTGACCCAGACTTCCGGCGCCTCCACCTCGGCGCAGGTGGCCAGAAGGTCGTCCCAGTCGGCGTGGTCGCTGATCACCAGGGGCAACTCGACACCGCGGGCCTTGGCGCGCTGCCGCACCCGCATCCAACCCGAGGCCAGCGCCGTCACCGGGTCCGCCAGGCGGCGCGCCCAGGGATTGGCCTCGGCGGAAGGCGGCGCCAACACGATCTCCCCCGGCAGCACGGTTGCGCCGCGCTTCTCCGGCCGCGGCACCGGCAGCAACTCGCCAAGGGCGATGCCACGGCGTTCGTAGAGCCGGCACATCGAGGCCTGGGCGCCGTGCAGAAAGAGCGGCCGGTCATACCCTGCCTCCCGCAGGCCGGCGATCAGCCGCTGGCATTTGCCCAGCGCGTAGCAGCCGACCAGATGCGCCCGTTGCGGAAACAGCCGCACGCTGTCCAGCAGCCGCTGCACCTCATGCCGCATCGGTGGGTGGCGGAACACCGGCAAGGCGAAGGTCGCCTCGGTGACGAACACATCGCAGGGCACCGCCTCGAAGGGCAGGCAGGTGGGATCGGGCTGACGCTTGTAGTCGCCGGACACCACGAGGCGGCTGCCCCGCCATTCCAGCACAACCTGCGCCGAGCCCAGCACATGCCCCGCCGGCACCAGGGTGACGCGAACGCCGTTCTGCACCAGGGTCTGATGATAGGGCAACGCCTGCTGTTCCCGTCCTGCTCGGCCTTCACCCAGCCGCGCAGTCATGATCGCCAGCGTCTCGGGGGTGGCCAGCACGGCGCCATGGTCCGGCCGCGCATGGTCGGAATGGCCATGGCTGATGACCGCCCGCTCCACCGCGCGGGCCGGGTCGATGTGGAAGCCGCCGGGCTCGCAATACAAGCCTTCGGGCGTGATGCGGGTCCAGCTGTCGGGGTGAGGCGCGGGCATGACCGTATCAATGCGCGGCGCGGCATTTGGCTGCGCCAGGCGGCCGGCGGGCCAGGGTGGAGTGGCGGCGCCACCCCGGCAGCCACGCCCTCAGCGATAGCGCGGGATCTGCGCGGGCGGGCCGGGCCGCGGGCGGTGGCCTGGGTCGATAGCACCGGGCCGCCGGGCAGGTCTCAACCGCGCTGCGGTTCGGCGGCTAGGCTCAGAACCAGCCGGGCGCCGGCACCAGCCGGTAGGCATCCCGCAGCGCTGCCGACCAGGCGTCGCGCAGATTGCGGAAATAAGGGTCTTCCTCGGTGATGCGCTTCTGCAGCCGGATACGGAAGCTGTCCACCTCGTATACCAGCAGGTCGAGCGGCGGCCCCACGGTCAGATTGGACCGCAGCGTGCTGTCCATGCTGACCAGCACCAGCTTCACCCCATCCTCCAGCGGCGTCGCCCGGCTCACGGCGCGATCCAGGATCGGCTTGCCGTATTTGTGCTCGCCGATCTGCAGAAACGGGGTTTCGGGCGTGGCCTCGATGAAGTTGCCGGCCGAATACACGAGGTAGAGCTTCATGGGCCCGCCGGCGATCTGGCCGCCCAGCAGCAGCGACACGGAGAAGCGCACCTCCTGCTTCTCCATCATCGGGCCGTCATGGTCATACACCGAGCGGATGGCGGCACCGACCAACTGCGCCGCGCGGAACATGCTGCCGACGCTGGTCAGGGTGTGGGTTTCGCCTTCCAGCACCACGCCTTCCTGCAGCCGGCTCCACACCGCCTGGGTGATGGCCAGGTTGCCGGCCGCCATCAGACATAGCATCCGCTCCCCGGGAACGGTGGCGGTGTACATCTTGGAGTAGGTGGAGATGTGGTCGACGCCCGCATTGGTGCGGGTGTCGGCCAGCATCACCAGGCCCTCTTCCAGCCACAAGCCGACGCAGTAGGTCATGCCGGCACCATTCTCCTCGATTGGGCGGGCGATCCTGGTGCGGGAATGATCGCGCGTCAGGCGGTCTGGCCGTTCAGATAGCGCCTCGCGATCTCCTGGCCCAGCGTGATGTTCTCCTCGATCACGCCGGTCAGGAAATCATGCAGCCCGTGATCGAGGATGCCCCCGACGCGGCCGAAGCGGAGCCGGGCGTGCAGCTCGCCGGCCAAGCGCTGGCATTCCCCGGGATTGCCGCCATTGGCGGCGGAAATGGCCTCCAGCGTGCGCTCGACCTGCGCGTAGCAGGACACCAGCGAGCGGGGCAGCTCGGGGCGCAACAGCAGCAGTTCCGCCACCCGCGCCGGGTCCAGCCGAGTGTGGTAGACGTGCTGATAGGCCCGCAACGCGCCCACCGAGCGCAGCACCGCCTGCCAGTGCGCGTAGCAGGCGGCATCCGCCGCCGCATCGGGCGCAAAGGCGCCATGCCGGGAATCCAGCAACCGGGCAGTGTTGTCGGCGCGCTCCAGGATGGTGCCGAGATGGGTGAAGCGCCAGGCATCGTCGCGCAGCATGGTATCGGCGGCGGCGCCGTTGAACAGCAGGGTGCGCGACTTCACCCAATCCAGGAAGCCGGGCAGCCGGTCGCCGCAGATCGCGCCCGAGTCGAAGCGGCGGAACTCGATCCAGGTGTCGTTGATGGCCTCCCACATGTCGACGGTCAGGGCCGTGCGCACGGTGCGGGCATTGCGCCGCGCCGCCTCGACGCAGGCGGCGATGCCGGAAGGATTGGCCGGGTCCAGCGTCAGCCAGTGGACCGAGGCTTCCTGCGCCGCGGTGTCGTGCCGCTCGCGGAAGCCCGGCTCGCAGCCGGCGGCCACCATCAGGGCGCGCCATTCGCGCTCCACCCCGTCCACCGGCTCGGCCAGCAGCGCCATGCGCAGCGTGGCGCCAAGTCCGCGGGCGACATTGCCGGCGCGTTCTGAGTAACGGCCGAGCCAGAACAGGCTGTCGGCGGTGCGGGACAGCATCAGCGCCCCCCCTGGCCGGGATCATTGGCCGGGCCACGCCGCCCCGGAAGCGGAGGCATCGGTGCCATGGGGGACATGGGCGGCATGGTCTGGCTCATGCCGCCCATGCTCTGCGTCATGCCCTGCGGTCCCATGGACTGCGACTGGCCCGGCGCCAGCGGGTCGTCCAGCACCCACGTGTCCTTGGTGCCGCCGCCCTGACTGGAATTGACCACCAACGAGCCTTCCCGCAGCGCCACCCGGGTCAGCCCGCCCGGCACCATCCGGACACTGCGGCCGAACAGGATGAAGGGCCGCAGGTCCACATGGCGAGGCGCCACCCCGCCGTCGCACAGCGTCGGCACGGTGGACAAGGCCAGGGTGGGCTGGGCGATGTAGTCGCCGGGGCGGGCACGGATGCGCGCGGCGAATTCGGCGCGCTCCGTCTCCGTCGCGTGCGGCCCGACCAGCATGCCGTAGCCGCCGGAACCGCGGGCCAGCTTCACCACCAGCTTGTCGAGGTTGGCCAGGACGTGGTCCCGGTCAGCCTCGCGCTCGCACATGAAGGTGGGCACGTTCTGCAGGATCGGCTCTTCCTTGAGGTAGAAGCGCACCATCTCGGGCACAAAGGGGTACACCGCCTTGTCGTCGGCGATGCCGGCGCCGGGGGCATTGGCCAGCGCCACGTTGCCCGCCTTGTAGGCCGCCATCAGCCCGGCGACGCCAAGCGCGCTGTCCGGCCGGAACGCCTCGGGGTCGAGGTAGTCGTCGTCGATGCGGCGATAGATCACGTCCACCCGCTGCGGCCCGGCGGTGGTGCGCATGTACACCACCTTGTCGCGCACGAAGAGGTCGGCCCCTTCCACCAGTTCGACGCCCATCTCGTCGGCCAGGAAGGAATGCTCGTAATAGGCGCTGTTGTAGGGACCAGGCGTCAGCACGACGATGCGCGGCTCGCCCTGGCAGGCGGCCGGCGCGATGCTTTTCAGGGTTTCCAGCAGCTCCTCAGGGTAGTGCGACACCGGGGCGACGCGGTGGCGGGTGAACACGTCGGGAAACAGGCGGAACATCGCTTCCCGGTTCTCCAGCATGTAGGACACGCCGGAAGGGGTGCGGCAATTGTCTTCCAGCACATAGAACTGGTCGGGACCGGTGCGCACCAGGTCGATGCCGGAGATCACGGTATACACGCCGCCGGGCGGGGTGAACCCCACCATCTGCGGCAGGTAGCCTTCATTCTGCAGCACCAGCTCGGCCGGGATGCGGCCGGCCTTGATGATGTCCTGCGGGCCGTAAACATCGGCCAGAAAGGCGTTCAGCGCCCGCACCCGCTGCTCCAGCCCCTGGCTCAGCCGCTCCCACTCCTCGCGGGACAGGATGCGGGGGATCACGTCAAAGGGGATCAGCCGCTCCGGATCGCCGCCCTCGGTATACACGGCAAAGGTAACGCCGATGCGCCGGAACAGCAGCTCCGCTTCGCGCCGCTTCTGCTCCAGCACGCCCTGCCCGGTTGCTTCCAGGAACTGAGCCATTTCCGTGTACGGAGATCGGATGCCACCATCGGCGTGCATCTCATCGAAGGCGGAGGCAGGGCGATCGGCCACGTTTCTTTCGGCGTCCTCATGGGTTGCGCAGCGCTTCGTCGCCCCCGCCGGCGGGCCCTGGTCCCGCAGGCGACCTCCGCAGCGGCGGCGACAGGGGAGTTGAGCGCGCCACAGGCGGTTCGCGCAAGCCGGCATCACGAAACATTATGGTCGGGCCGGGCCGCCGCGGCCAGCCGGCTGCCCAAGCCGGCGCCAGTGCTGCCCGTCCCGGCAGCGTTCGCCGGCACAATGCGGCCGGGGCGTTCACCTCCGACGCGCTTCCCCTGTCCGGCAGCGCCTTGCCAGCCTGACGAGGCCGCCCAACTCTGGGGCGCTGGCATCTCGCCGCGCAACAGTCAGGACGCCCGATGCGCCGACGCCCCCTGCTCGCCTCTGCCCTGCTGCTTCCGCTTCCAGTTCCGGGCCGCGCCCAGCCAGCACCGGCACCGGCACCGGCACCGGCACTGGGTGGTGCCGTGGATGTGGCTTTAGTGCTGGCGGTGGATGCCTCCGGCAGCATCGGCCCGGAGGAGTTCCGCCTCCAGCGCGAAGGCTGCGCGGAAGCGGTGACGCACCCCGCCGCGCTGGCGGCCATCAGCGGTGGGCTGCTGGGTGGGGTTGCAATTTCCATGGTGGAATGGGGCGCGCCGGGCGGCGCGGCCACCGTGGTGCCGTGGCAGGCGGTGCGCAGCCCGGCCGAGGCGGAGGCGCTGGCGAACCGCTTCCGGGACGCGCCGCGCTCGCGGCAGAGCTGGAATGCGATCGGGGACGCCCTGGTGCATGCCGCGGCGCTGATCAGCACCTGCCCGTTCGAAGCGACACGGGCGGTGATCGACCTTTCCGGTGATGCGCCCGACATGCGCGGCCGGCAACCCGCGCCGCAGGCCCGTGACGCGGCGGTGGCCGCCGGCATCACGGTGAACGCCCTGGCGATCGAGCAGCAGGGCGGCGGATTGCTGGAGCGCTACGAGGCGGAGGTGATCGGTGGCCCCGGCGCTTTCGTGATGGCGGCGGCCGGACGGGCCGATTTTGCCCGCGCCTTGCGGGCCAAGCTGGTGCGGGAGATCGCCGGGCGACCAGCATCGCTGGCTTAACCCCACGTTTTCCTTGATCAAGACTGGACCCCAAAGACGGAATTTGGTTCCCCCGTTCGCGGGTGCGTGGTAGCGGAAGACACATGACGCCCGCGATCCGCGGAACGGCGGTTACCCGTCGTTCGAGCCCCGCGGCGTTCCACTGCCATGAGGCAAGGAGCGCCTTCCCGCCTCGCCCGAGAGGCCCAACCGCCCCCCGCAGAAGCCCACCGAAAGGGTGGAAGGGGCTTGTCGCCGGTGTTGCCCTGCTGGCGGCACCGTTGCTGTTCGGAACCCCGGCCGAAGCCGGCCCGCGTTCCGCCTGCCTCGATGCCGTTCGCGCGGCCGAGGCAAAATACGACCTGCCCGACGGCCTGCTAGTGGCCGTGGCGCTGGCGGAGTCCGGCCTCCACGCCCATGCCATCAGTGTGGGCGGGCGTGCCTTCTACCCCGATTCCCGGGCTGAAGCCCGGGCCCTGCTGGCCCGGTCTTCGGCCGGGGGATCGGTGATGGCCGGCTGCGTGCAGGTCAATGCCAAGGTGCATGCAGGCACCAGCGACTGGCCGCTCGATCCGCTCCGTTCGGCAGACTGGGCGGCGCGCTACCTGCGCCGGCACCATGATAGCCTCGGCAACTGGGCCGATGCGATCCGGCGCTGGAATGGAGCCGGACCGAAGGACAACAAGCTGGTCTGCCGGGTCGAGGCGAAGCTGCAGGTGACGCATCCCGGCAGTACCGCGCTGGGCCGGCCGAATTGCGGCGGCAGCCAGATGGCGCGGATGCGGCGCGACGGGCAGGCGCTGCTGGAACTGGCCGAAGCGCCGGATTGATCCGGCGGGCGGCCGGAAGGCCGGCCGCCCCTTTCCTCAACTCTGCAACCAGAACTTCACCGCCGAGGCCGCGGCGATGACCCAGACCGCACCGCCCACCGAGCTGGCGCGGCCCGCCACCACCTTCACCAGCGCATAGGCGATGAAGCCGAGGCCGATGCCGGTTGCGATGGAGAAGGTGAAGGGCATGGCCAGCGCCGTCACGATGGCGGGCAGGTACTCGGTCGTATCCTCCCACTCGATGTCGCGCAGGCTCTGCGCCATCAGGCAGGCCACCAGCACCAGGGCCGGCGCCGTGGCGAAGCCGGGGATCGAGGTGGCCAGGGGGGCCAGGAACAGCGTCAGCAGGAACAGCACCGCCACGGTCAGCGCCGTCAGGCCGGTGCGGCCGCCCGCCTGCACCCCGGCGGCGCTCTCGATGTAGGACACGGTGGTGGAGGTGCCGAGCACGGCACCGATCATGGCGCCGCCCGAATCCGCCATCAACGCCCGCCCGAGCCGCGGCACCGAGCCGTCCTTGCGCATCAGGCCGGCGCGGTGGGTCGTGGCGATCAGCGTGCCGGCATTGTCGAGCAGGTCGACGATGAAAAAGGTGAACACGATGCCGAGGAGTCCGAGCCCGATGGCTCCGGCCAGATCCATCTGCAGAAAGGTCGGGGCCAGCGAGGGCGGCATCGAGAAGATGCCGTTGAACTGCGTCAGGCCGAAGGGCAGGCCGAGCAGCGCCGTCACCAGAATGCCGATCACGATGCCGCCGGTGACGCCGCGCGCCACCAGCCCCGCCGTCAGCACGAAGCCGATGCAGGACAGCAGCGTCGCGGTGTCCTTCAGCGAACCGAGCGACACCAGCGTCGCCGGGTTGTCCACCACCAGCCCCATGCCCCGCAGGCCGATCAGCCCGAGAAAGAAGCCGATGCCAGCGGCGATGCCGAGCTTCAGCGAGATCGGGATGGAGTTGATCAACCACTCTCGGAAGCCGGCGATCGACACGGCGAAGAAGATCACGCCCGACAGGAACACGGCGCCCAGCGCAACCTGCCAGGGCACGCCCATGGCACCGACCACGGCGAAGGCGAAATACGCGTTCAGCCCCATGCCCGGCGCCAGCGCCACCGGATAGTTCGCCAGCAATCCCATCAGGGCGGAGCCGATCGCGGCCGCGAGACAGGTGGCGACGAAAGCAGCGCCCTGGTCCATGCCGGCGGCGGCCATGATTCCCGGATTGACTACCACGATGTAGGCCATGGTGAGAAAGGTGGCGAGGCCGGCCAGCATCTCCCGTCGCGGGTTCGTGCCGCGCTCGGTGAGGCCAAAGAATCGGTCCAAGGCAGCGCTCCCTGCAGTTGCTGTGATGCAACAAGAGTAGGATCGGCCCGCCTGTTCCAGCAATCGGCATCGAACCGCCACATGGCTTCCCGCTGTCCGGCGGAAGCGTCTATGAAGACGGCGTGCCGCGGCCATGGCTGTGCCCGGTGTCGGCACCGACGCGGATCGGGTGCAGCGCATCGCGGTTCAGTCGCCGTCCCGCAGAGCAGGAGATCAGGACCATGGTGTCACGCCGCATGATGGGAACCGCCGCCGGCCTCGCGCTGGCCATGGCGGCCACCGCACATCCCGCCGCCGCCCAGGCGCCCGCCGGCGAGACGACCTTTGACCGCATCCGCCGCACCAAGAAGCTGCGCAGCGCGGCCGTGGTGGGTGCCGCGCCGTACTACCACAAGGATCTCGCCTCCGGTCAGTGGCGCGGCTTCTATGTGGATCTCGTCCGCATGCTGGCGGAGGAATTGGAAGCCGAGCTGGAACTGACCGAGACCACCTGGGGCAACGCGGTCCTCGATCTGCAATCCAACAAGATCGACATCTTCTTCGGTCTGAACCCGACGCCGAAGCGCGCCCTGGTGGTGGATTTCTCGGTGCCCTGCTTCAACAACGCCTTCTCCTTCCTGGCCAAGAAGGGCTTTCAGCCGAAAAGCTGGGACGAATTGAACAAGCCGGAGGTGAAGCTCGCCGTTGATACCGGATCCTCGCACGACCAGGTGGTGACGCGGCTGCTGCCCAAGGCCACCGTGTCGCGCTTCAAAAGCGCCGACGAGGCGACGATGGCGGTGCAGGCCGGGCGCGTCGATGCGCAGTGCCTGGTGATGATGCTGTCGCTGGTGGCGAAGAAGAAGATGCCGAACACCGAGATCGTGGTGCCAACCCCGGTCTTCGCCACCACATCCAACGCCGGCTTCCGGCGGGAAGCCGACAAGACCTGGCGCGACTACGTCAACACCTGGATCGAGTTCAACAAGGGACTGGGCGCGGTGCGCTCGGCCATCGTGTCCAACATGGACCTCGTCGGCATCACCGAGGCCGACTTTCCGCCGGGCATCACGCTCTGACCTGAACCGGCGCGTGGCGGGTCGCCACGTGCCACCTGCCGGACCGCACCGCATGTATCAATGGGATTTCGGTATTCTCTGGGGATACCGCTGGCTGTTCGTGAACGGCCTGTGGGTGACGCTGGCCTTCACCGCCGCCATCGTGCTGCTGGGCCTCGCGGTCGGGCTGTTCTCGGGGCTGCTGCGGCTCTCGCGCTTCGCTCCGCTGCGTTGGCTCAGCCAAGCCTATGTCGAGGTGTTCCGCTGCACGCCGATCCTGGTGCAGCTGGTGTGGTTCTATTACGCGCTGCCGATCCTGGCCGGCATCGAGATGATGGCCACCACCGCCGCGGTGCTGGCATTGTCCCTGTATGGCGGCGCCTTCTATTCCGAGATCATCCGCGGCGGCATCAACTCGATCGAGGCGGGGCAGAGCGAGGCGGCGCTGGCGCTGGGCATGACGCCGAATCAGGCGATGCGCCGCATCGTGCTGCCGCAGGCGCTGAAGCGGATGGTGCCGCCGCTGATGAACCAATCCATTATCCAGTTGAAGAACACCTCGCTGGTCTCGGTGCTGGCAGTGCCCGATCTGCTCTACCAGGGGCAAGCTGCGGCGCATGACAGCTACCGGCCGCTGGAGATCTACACCCTGATCGCAGTGATCTACTTCGTGGTGCTGTTTCCGCTGACACTGCTGGTTGGCCGGCTGGAACGCCGGCTGGCGCGCGCGGATTGAGGAGGACGGCGATGAGCGACACCATGATCGAGGTTGCCGGCCTGCAGAAGCGCTTCGGCGACAACACCGTGCTGCGCAGCATCGATCTGCGGGTCGCCCGCGGCGAGGTGGTGGCGCTGATCGGCCCCTCGGGCTCCGGCAAGTCGACCCTGCTGCGCTGCCTGAACCTTCTGGTGGTGCCGGATGGCGGCACCGTGCGGATGGGTGAGCGGCGTTTCGATTTCGGCGGCGGCGACGCCCTGCCCGGCACCGGCGCCCTGGCGAAGTTCCGCGCGACCACCGGTATGGTGTTTCAGCAATTCAACCTGTTTCCGCACCGGACGGCGCTGCAGAACGTGATGGAAGGGCCGCTGACGGTGCGCCGCATGGCGAAGCCGCAGGCCGAGGCATTGGCGCGCGAATTGCTCGACAAGGTGGGGCTGTCCGACAAGGCGGAGCAGTATCCGTCACGCCTGTCGGGCGGGCAGAAGCAGCGCGTCGCCATCGCGCGCGCCCTGGCCATGCAGCCCGAGATGATGCTGTTCGACGAAGCGACCAGTGCGCTGGACCCCGAGCTGGTGGGCGAGGTGCTGGGGGTCATGCAGTCGCTCGCCGCCGAGGGCATGACCATGGTGATCGTGACGCATGAGATCGCCTTTGCCCGCGAGGTCGCGGATCGCGTCGTCTTCCTGCGCGACGGCGTTATCGTCGAGGACGGCCCGGCGCGGCAGGTGATCGACACCCCACGGCAGGACGCGACGCGGGCCTTCCTGTCCCACTTCCACCGCCAGCGCGAAGGCTGAACCTATGCAGGTGTCCATCGCCGCGCCGATGCGCGCGCCCGTCATCGGCCGCATGCGCGTCATGCTGGTGGAGAGCCCGATCAGGATGCCCCGCGCCCAGGGCGTGGGCGCAGTGAAGGGCAGCGTCAAGCGGGTGCTGCTGCAGCTGACCACGCGCGAGGGCATCGTGGGCTGGGGCGAGGCCGCGCCCTGGGAAGTGTTCACCGGAACGCCGGAAGCTGCCTTCGCGGCGCTCGACACCTATCTGCGCCCGCTGGTCGTGGGCGCAGATGCGCGCCGCCTGCGCACGCTGATGGCGTCCATGGACCGGGTCCTGGTCGGCCATCCGGAGAGCAAGGTGGCGGTGGAGATGGCGCTGCTCGATATTCTCGGGCAGTCCACCGGGCTGAGCGTGGCCGATCTGCTGGGCGGGCGGGTGCGCGACGCGATCCCCCTCTCCTTCTCCATCGCCGATCCGGATTTCGCGGCGGACATGGCCCGCATGCGGGCCATGGTTCCGGCCGGGCACCGCGTGTTCAAGGTGAAGACCGGGGTGAAGCCGCATCGCGAGGACATGGCGCACCTGGAGGCCATCCGTGATGCCTTCGGCGACACGATCGACCTGCGGCTGGACTACAATCAGGCGCTGGAACCCTTCCGCGCCATGACGGTGCTGCGCGACGTGGACCGCTTCCGTCCCACCTTCATCGAGCAGCCGGTGCCGCGCCGCCACCTCGACGCCATGGCCGGCTTCGCGGCTGCGCTGGATACTCCGGTTCTGGCCGATGAGAGCTGCTTCGATGCCACGGACCTGCTGGAAGTGATCCGGCGGCAGGCGGCCGATGCCATCAGTGTGAAGCTGATGAAATGCGGCGGGCTGCTGAAGGCACAGGCGATGATGGCGATCGCCGACACGGCCGGGCTGCCCGGCTATGGCGGCACGCTGTGGGAGGGCGGCATCGCGCTGGCTGCCGGCACGCAGTTGATCGCGGCCACGCCCGGCATCTCGCTCGGCTGCGAGTTCTACATGCCGCACCACGTCCTGACCGAGGATGTGCTGGAAGAGCGCATCGCCAACCACGATGGGGCGGTAGTGGTGCCGGAGGTGCCGGGGCTCGGCATCCGCATCAGCGAAGCCTCGCTGAAAGCCGGCGCGAAGCATCTGGCCGAGGCCGGATAGGACAACGCCGGTCCGAGGGGCGAAGCCGGGCTCCCGCGGCCGAACAAGAAAGGCCAGGAACGTTGCCGCTCCTGGCCCTGCCGTGATCGCCCGCCGATCAGACGGAGTAGTACATCTCGAACTCGACCGGGTGCGGCGTGTGCTCGAAGCGGTACACGTCCTGCCACTTCAGCTCGATGTAGCTCTCAATCTGGTCCTGGCTGAACACGTCGCCCGCCAGCAGGAACTCGTGGTCGGCGGCCAGCGCCTCCAGGGCCTCGCGCAGCGAGCCGCACACCGTCGGGATGCCCTTCAGTTCTTCCGGCGGCAGGTCGTACAGATCCTTGTCCATGGCTTCGCCCGGATGGATCTTGTTCTTGATGCCGTCCAGACCCGCCATCAGCATGGCGGCGAAGGCCAGATACGGGTTGGCGGTCGGGTCGGGGAAGCGGACCTCAACGCGCTTGGCCTTCGGATTCGTGGCATAGGGAATGCGGCAGGAGGCCGAGCGGTTGCGGGCCGAATAGGCCAGCAGCACCGGCGCCTCGAAGCCTGGGATCAGACGCTTGTAGGAATTGGTCGAGGGGTTGGTGAAGGCGTTCAGCGCCTTAGCGTGCTTGATGATGCCGCCAATGTAATACAGCGCCTCATTCGACAGATCGGCATAGCCATTGCCGGCGAAGACCGGCTTGCCGCCCTTCCAGATCGACTGGTGCACATGCATGCCCGAGCCGTTGTCGCCATAGATCGGCTTCGGCATGAAGGTCGCGGTCTTGCCGTAGCTGTGCGCGACATTGTGGATCACATACTTATAGATCTGCATGTGATCGGCATGCTGCACCAGGGGCCCGAAGCGGGTGCCCAGCTCGTGCTGCGACTGCGCCACCTCATGATGGTGCTTCTCGCCGGCCACGCCCATCTCGATCATGGTGGACAGCATCTCGGCGCGCAGGTCGACTTCGCTGTCGACCGGGTTCACCGGGAAGTAGCCGCCCTTGACCACCGGGCGATGGCCCATATTGCCCTCGGGGTAGTCCTTCAGGCTGGCGCCCGGGCCCTCGATGCTGTCGAGCTGGTAGATGCCGTAATTGCCGCCGGTGCCAAACTTCACGTTGTCGAAGATGAAGAACTCGGCCTCGGCGCCGAACAGCGCGGCGTCACCGATGCCGGTGGAGGCGACATAGGCCTCGGCCTTCTTGGCGGTGGAGCGCGGGTCGCGCGAATAGGCCTGGCCGGTGGAAGGCTCGATGATGTCGCAGATCAGGATCAGCTGCGGCTTCGCGGCGAACGGGTCCATGCACGCGGAGGACGCGTCCGGCATCAGGATCATGTCGGATTCGTTGATCGCCTTCCAGCCGGCGATCGAGGATCCGTCGAACATGATGCCGTCCGTGAACATCTCCTCCTCGACGGTGGAAACGTGCTGGGCGGTGTGCTGCCACTTGCCCTTCGGATCCGTGAAACGGAAATCCACGTATTCGACGCTGTTCTCCTTGATCATTTCCATGACCTTGGAAACCGCGTTGGGCGCTGCGGCTGCGGGCTTCTTCGCCATCGTGTGTGGTCCTGTTCCCTAACGACACTCAGTATCCATCGTCACGGCACCGGGGCCTGCCCCTGCCACCGTGGCGGCTGCGGAATGGCGGAGTTCACGCCATCCCAGGGGCCGCGCCCGTGCGAGCCGCACACCCGGCTGGGCGGCGGCGGCAGAAATTCCTGGGGCTGCGGTCAGACCGCGTCCTCGCCGCGCTCGCCGGTGCGGATGCGGATCACCTCCTGCACGTCGGAGACGAAGATCTTGCCGTCGCCGATGCGCCCGGTACGGGCGGCAGCCTGGATGGCCTCGATGGCGCGCTCGGCCAAGTCATCGGCGCAAACCACCTCGATCTTTACCTTGGGCAGGAAGTCGACCACGTATTCGGCGCCGCGATACAGCTCGGTATGGCCCTTCTGGCGGCCGAAGCCCTTGGCCTCCACCACGGTCAGTCCCTGCAGCCCGATCTCGTGCAGCGCATCCTTCACCTCGTCGAGCTTGAAGGGCTTGATGATCGCCTCGATCTTCTTCATCGGCTCCGTTTACGGCCCCCATTCCGGAGCGGCATTGCCGCCGCGGGATGCGTCCCGTCCTTCCTTCCTCCCGGGTTCTCCGCCCCGGATGCCGCACCCGGCCGTGACCGTCTCGGGCGTCAGGGCGGCTCGGTTGCTGTGTCGCATGCCGTGGGGCGGCCGGGCAATGGGATGCCGCGCGGTTTTTCCCGGCTCCGGACAAGCTGGCGCCCGCGGCGAAGGCAGGCTGCCTTCTTAAAAGGCAGCCATGCGGTGGTTGCGGTTGCATCGGCGCCGCCTCCCCCGCATGATCGTGCTGCGCCCGGGGCCGGGGCGGGGGTGCAATGCGCCCCGGAGCAGCGGGCCGCGCCATGCCCCGCCTCTGCCGCGGGGCCCATCACGGGACCGGTCCGAAGCCCATCATGAAGCCGCAGAACGATTTGCTCTCCGCCACCGGCACCACGGTGTTCACGGTCATGTCGGCGCTCGCCATGCAGCACGGCGCCATCAATCTCGGCCAGGGCTTCCCCGATTACGAGGGGCCCGAGGACGTGGTGCGCGCCGCCGCCGACGCGCTGCTCGACAACCGCAACCAATACCCGCCGCTGACCGGCCTGCCGGAGCTGCGCCGCGCCGTGGCCGGGATCAACCAGCGGTTCTACGGCCTGACCGTGGACCCGGACGCCGAGGTGATCGTCACCTCCGGCGCCACCGAGGCGATCACCGCCTCGCTGATGGCGGTGCTGAATCCGGGTGACGAGGTGGTGGTGCTGGAGCCGCTCTACGACACCTACCTGCCGGTGGTGAGGCTGCTCGGCGCGGTGCCGCGGCTGGTGCGGCTGACACCGCCGAAGTGGGAGCTGCCGCGCGCCGAACTAGCCGCCGCCTTCGGTCCGAAAACCAAGGCGATCCTGCTCAATACGCCCATGAACCCGGCCGGCAAGGTCTTCACCGCCGCGGAGCTGGCCTTCATCGCCGAGCTGTGCCAGCGCCACGACACCTATGCCGTGTGCGACGAGGTGTACGAGCACCTGACGTTCGACGGCTGGAAGCACATCCCGCTGATGACACTGCCCGGCATGCGCGAGCGCTGCCTGCGAATCGGCTCGGCCGGCAAGACCTTCAGCCTCACTGGCTGGAAGGTCGGCTATGTCACCTGCGACCGTGCTGTGGCACCCAACGTCGCCAAGGCGCACCAGAACCTCACCTTCACCACGCCGCCCAATCTGCAGCGGGCCGTGGCGGTCGGCCTGGAGAAGGACGATGCTTACTTCGCCACGCTGTCCGAGGATCTGCAGGACAAGCGCGATTTTCTGGCGAATGGACTGACGGAACTCGGCTTCGCCATGCTGCCATGCCAGGGCAGCTACTTCGTTACTGCCGACGTCACGCCGCTCGGCTTTGCCGGGGATGACGTGGCGTTTTGCCGGCACCTGACGGAAGTGGCCAAGGTCACGGCCATCCCGGTGTCAGCCTTCTACGCCGGTCCCGATGCGCCGCGCCACTTCGTCCGCTTCGCCTTCTGCAAGCGCGTGGAGGTGCTGCGCGAGGCCCTGGAGCGGCTTCGCGCCTGGAAGGCTTCGCACAAACCGGCCCGGCTGGCTCAGGCGGGCTGAGGGGAAGCGCCGGCACGGCCGGCGCTTCTGCCTTTTTGCTGCCACAGTGCGGCCGAACATTCCGCACGGCCAAGGCAAGGATCGTCGGGCAGCACAGCATCGAAAACGATCGCGTGCCAAAGGTTCAGCAGAGGCAAAGCGGGTCAGAGACACAATGTCCAAGGCTTTCATCACCCAGGTCATCCAGGATTCGACCGGCTGCACGGGCGTCGCCGCGAATCGTGCCGCTGGCGAACTGATTTCGTCCATTGTCGAGGAAATGAAAAAACATGGCGGCTTCACCCTGCCGAGCTTCGGCACATTCTCCGTGCGCAAAACCAAGGCGCGCAAAGCGATGAACCCGCGCACGGGCGAGCCAGTGAAGGTCAAGGCCAGCAAGACCGTGCGCTTCAAGCCGTCGCCCAACCTGCGCAAATCCGTCTGAACGGATCGCGCGGCGCCGCTCGCCGGGAAGCGACGCCGCGCCGTAGTGCCTATTGATCGCGCCAGGGCTTGCGCGACCACATCTCCTGCAGCCGTGCATCGAGGCCCAGCACGGCCTTGCGGTACTCCTCCCCCACCATCGGTTTCAACGGCAGTTGCGCTTTCCGGGCATCGGCCTGGAACTGCGGATCGGCCAGCGCCGCGCCGAAGGCGCTCAGCAGCGCCTGCCGCACCTCGGCTGGCATGCCCGGCGGTCCGACGATGCCGCGCTGCGCCCCGGCCACGACCGCGACGCCCTGCTCGGTCAGCGTGGCGATTTCCGGCAGCGCCGGATCGCGTTGCGCGCCCGCCTGGGCTAGGCAGCGGAAGCGGCCGTCGCGAAACCCGGGATTGCCTTCGCTGACGTTGAAGCAGCCGACATCGAGGTGGCCGCCCAGCACTGCGGTCTGCAACGGCGCAGCACCGTTGAACGGCACGTGGCTGAACTTGGCGCCGGGCACCGCCTGCTCCAGTTCCAGCATCAGGAGGTGGTCGTCGGAGCCGATGCCGGTGGTGCCGAGGCTCAACCCGCCGGACGTGGTCTTGGCTCGCTGCAGCAGGTCACCGAGGTCGCGGATGGGTGAATCCTGCTTCACCCACAACCCGCCCGGATCGTCCACCACATTGGCCAGGTAGTCGAACTCGGCCACTCGGTATCGCACCGGCCGTTCGTAAGGAATGGTCATCATCGCCGGTGACGTCACGGCGCACAGCGTGTAGCCGTCCGGACGGGCGGTGAAGGCGTATTCCATGCCGATCTGGCTGCCGGCGCCAGGGCGGTTCTCGACAATGAAGGTGCTGTTCGGCAGGTGGCGCTGCGCCGCCTGCGCCATCAGCCGGGCCATCTGATCCACGCCACCACCCGGCGGGAACGGCACCACCACGGTGATTGGCCGCTCCGGCCAAGCCGATGCGGCCCGGGCGTTCCGGACCAAGCCGGGGCGCCCGAGGGCCGCGAAGGCTCCCAGGGCCGCCGTACCCACGATCAAGCCGCGACGGTTCACTGTCATCTTCCTTGTCTCCCTTGGTTCTCTGGCGCCCTCGCCGGCCCGCCCCTCTTGGGTGGAGGCGTGGCCGTCGCGGCGGATCAGCTCACTTGCGGCGGCTGGCCTCGTAGCGGGCCTTGTTCTCCGCATTCGGCGGATATAGGCCGGGCAAGGCGGCCCCAGCCTCGACTTCCGACATGATCCAGCTTTCCATCGCCTCCTGCTCGGTGGCGAGTTCCACCACGGCGGCCAGCAACGCCTGCGGGATCAGCACCGCGCCGTCGTCATCCACCACCACCACGTCGTTGGGGAACACCGCGACGCCGCCGCAGCCCACCGGCTCCTGCCAGTTCACGAAGGTCAGCCCCGCCACGGAAGGCGGCGCCGCCGCGCCCTGGCACCACACCGGCAGGCCGGTGCCGATCACCCCGGAGGCGTCCCGCATCACCCCATCGGTGACCAGCGCCGCGACCTGCCGCTTCGCCATGCGCGCGCACAGGATGTCGCCGAAGATGCCGGCATCGGTGACGCCCATGGCATCGGCCACGACGATCACGTTCTCCGGCATCGCCTCGATGGCGGAGCGGGTGGAGATCGGGTTCGACCAGGATTCCGGCGTCGCCAGATCCTCGCGCGCCGGCACGAAGCGGAGCGTGAAAGCACGCCCGACGAGGCGCGGCTGGCCCGGCTTCAACGGACGAGTGCCGCGCATCCACACATTGCGCAGCCCCTTCTTCAAAAGCACGGTGGTCAGCGTCGCGGTGGAGATGCCGGACAGCACCTCCACCACCTTGGGATCAAGCGGCTGAACGTCGACGGGCATGGCAGGGCCTTCCTTGTTCGTCATGGAACCTCATCCTGCGCCACCGGAGAGGGATCGGAAAACCCTTCCTTTCCTGCTTTCATTCGATAGGTTTTCCTTATGGATACCCGCTTCCTGGAAAGCTTCGTCGCGGTGGTGGAGGAAGGCTCCATCGCCGCCGCCGCCCGCCGCCTGCACCTGACTCCCGCGGCCCTGGCCCAGCGCATCCAGACGCTGGAAGCCGAACTCGGCGCCCCCCTGCTGCAGCGGGCCGGCCGCGCCGTGGTGCCGGCCGAAGCCGGCCTCGCCATCCTGCCGCGTGCCCGCCTCCTGCTGCGGGACCTGCGGGACCTGCGCGACAGCGCCTCCGAGAGCGGTGTCTCGGGCGAGCTGCGCCTCGGCGCGATCGCCACCGGGCTGACGGGGTTGCTGCCGGGGCTGCTGGCCGCCGTGGCGGCGCGCCTGCCGCAGCTGGAGGTGCATGTCTCGCCCGGCATCTCCTCCGACCTCTATGGGCGGGTGGTGGCGGGAGAGCTGGACATCGCGCTGATCGTGCAGCCGGAATTTGCCCTGCCCAAAGGCTGCGACTGGCGCCTGCTGCGAGAGGAACCGCTGATCGCCCTGGTCCCCGCTTCGCTGGGTGGCCAGGACCCGCATGCCCTGCTGAGCCGGGAGCCGTTTATCCGCTATGACCGCCAGCAATGGGGCGGGCGGCTGGCCGATCGTTATCTGCGCGAGGCGCGTCTCCGCCCGCGCGAACGCTTCGAGCTGGACGCGCTGGACGCCATCGCGGTGATGGTGGATCGCGGCCTGGGCGTGTCACTGGTGCCCGACTGGGCGCCGCCCTGGCCGGCCGGGCTGTCGCTGCTGAAGCTGCCCCTGCCGCTGCAGGTTCCCCCGCGCCGCGTCGGCTTGGTCTGGACGCGCAACCCCGCGCGGGCCCGCATCGTGCGGGCGTTCCTGGATCCGTCGATCGCCGCGTCACGGCCCGGGATCGCCGGGGCCGGCAACACTGTCGAAGCCTGAGAGCGCGCTGGCCGCAAGGTGGCGTCAGGCGAGTTCGCGTTCCCGCGCCGCCGGCACCGGGGCCTCCCGCAGCCGCAGAAGCAGCGCCTGCACCGGGTGCGGCAGCGTGATGCCATCGAAGCGTTTCACCTGGGACCGGCAGGAATAGCCGCTGACCAGCAGCCGCTCGCCCTCTCGGGCCACATGCGGTTTCCAGCTCAGGCCGTAGAGCTTCTCCGACAGGTCGCGATGCTCCGCCTCGTGTCCGAAG
The DNA here is from genome assembly GCF_003604215.1 of Teichococcus vastitatis. Classification (GTDB taxonomy): domain Bacteria; phylum Pseudomonadota; class Alphaproteobacteria; order Acetobacterales; family Acetobacteraceae; genus Pseudoroseomonas; species Pseudoroseomonas vastitatis. The sequence goes on along the minus strand of NZ_QXGS01000003.1, from coordinate 123,192 downwards.
GTGCCGGCCATGCCGCAGCAGCCGGAAGCCAGCACCGCCAGCGGCGCCCCCAGATGCGCGAACACGGCCTGCCAGTCCTTCACCGAGGACGCGGCATTGGTGCGCTCCGTGCAATGCGGCAACAGGGAGAAGCCCGGGCCCGCGGCACGGGCCGGGATCAGGTGCAGCCGCTTGGCCAGCCATTCCTGCGGCAGCAGCACCGGCGCCACCTCGCCCCGCACAGCGTCGCGATATTCGCCGCGATAGGTCAGGGTGATGGATGGATCAACGCCCACCAGCCCGATGCCGCTACGGGCGAGATCGCGCAGCATCGCCGCGTTGCGCTCCGCCTGCCGGCCGAAACGCGCCAGGAAGCCATGCACGTGCAGCGGCTTGCCATTGGGACGGAACGGCGCGATCCAGGGCGTGAATCCCATCAGCCGCAACGCCTCGGCCAAGTCCAGCACCAGCGCCGTTTCGAAATGGCTGGTGAAGGCGTCCTGCACGATGACGACATGGCGCTCTCGCTCCGCCTCCGGCACGGCCGAAAGGACCTCGGGCGTGGCCCGGCCGAAGCCGCGCCGGTTTGCCTCGGCCATCAACTCGGTACCGGAGAACAGCGGCGCGTCCACCAGCCCGACCCGCGCCGCCAGGGCGCGCCCAACACCACTGCCCATCACCGCATTGGCCAGCTTCGGCATCCTGGCGCCCAGCGGCAGCATCACCTCCAGCTGGCCGATCAGGTGATCCTTGAGCGGCCGCAGGTAGCGGCCATGGTAGAGTTCCAGGAACTTCGCGCGGAAGGTCGGCACATCCACCTTGATCGGGCATTGGCCGGAGCAGGACTTGCAGGCGAGGCAGCCATCCATGGCTTCCTTCACCTCATGGGAGAAATCCGGCTCGCCGCGGCGCCAGGCCAGGCTGTTGCGGATGCGCCCGGCCAGGCCGGAGAGCGGCGAGGCGGCGCGCAGCCGCCGGGCTTCGGCGGCCGGATCGACGCCCTGTGCCGAGAGTTGCCGCAGCCATTCGCGGAACAGCATGGCGCGGCCCTTGGGCGAGTGCCGGCGGTCCCCGGTGCCCTTGTAGGAAGGGCACATCGCATCCTGGGGATCGTAGTTGAAGCAGGCGCCGTTGCCATTGCAGTGCAGCGCTTCCTCATAGGCGGCGCGCACGCCGGCCGGCACGGTGCGATCCAGCTGGCCACGCATCGGCACGGCATCGATGGCCAGCAACGCTTCGCCATCCGGCGCCGCGATCTTGCCGGGATTGAGCTGGTTGCGCGGATCGAAAGCCGCCTTCAGCGCCTGCAGCGACGGGTAGAGCGGACCGAACACCTCCGGCACGTATTCCGAGCGCACCCCCTTGCCGTGCTCGCCCCAGAGCAGGCCGTTGTACTTCCGGGTCAGCGCGAACACCTCGTCGGAGATGGCGCGGATGCGCGCCTCGGCGCCCTCCTCCTTCATGTCGATGGCCGGGCGCACGTGAAGCACCCCGGCATCGACGTGGCCGAACATGCCGTATTCGAGGCCGCGCCGGTCCAGCGCCGCGCGGAACTCGGCAATGAAATCGGCCAGGTTCTCGGGTGGAACGGCGGCGTCCTCGACAAAGGCGATCGGCCGCTTCTGGCCCTGCATGTTGCCGAGCAGGCCGACGCCGCGCTTGCGCATGCCCTGGATGCGCTCGCCCGCCGCGTCCCATGCCAGGGTGTAGCCGCGGCGGCCGGACTGCTTTCCTTCCGCCGCCAGCCGCGCCTCCACCGGTGCCAGCTTGGCGCGCACCTCATCCTCGCTGTTGCCGACGAATTCGATCAGGTTGATGCCGGCGGCGACACCCTCCGGGTCGTCGGGGAAGAACTCCTTGATGCCTTCCCAGACGATATCGCCGCGTGCCAGTTCCAGCACCTTGCTGTCCACCGTCTCCACCGAGGCGGCGCCGAGCGCCATCAGAACCTGCGCATCCCGCAGCGCCGCGTCGAAGGAGCCGTAGCGCAAATTCACCAGGGCGCTGCGCTTCGGAATCGGCAGCACGCGGATCTTGGCCTCGGCGATCATCGCCAGCGTGCCTTCGGAGCCGCACAGCACCGAGTTCAGGTCGAAGCGGCCCTGCTCGTCCCGCAGGTGCGCGAGGTCATAGCCGGTCAGGCAGCGGTTCAGCTTGGGAAAGCGCTCGGCGATCAGCCCCGCCTGCTCGCGGGCGATGCCGTCGGCGACGCGGTGGATGGCGCCCACCATGTCCTGCCGCCGGGTCACCGCGGACAGCTCCGCGTCATCCATCGGCGCGGAGGTCCACACCGTGCCGTCGAGCAGCACGGCCGTCAGCTCCAGCACGTGGTCGCGCGTCTTGCCGTAAAGGCAGGAGCCCTGGCCGCAGGCATCGGTGGAAATCATCCCCCCCATCGTCGCGCGGTTGCTGGTGGAACATTCCGGCGCGAAGAACAGCCCGAGCGGCTTCAGCGCTGCGTTCAGCGCGTCCTTCACCACGCCCGGCTCGACGCGGACCCAGCCTTCCGCCTCGTTGATCTCCAGGATCCGGTTCATGTGGCGGGACATGTCCACCACCACGCCATCCGTCAGCGACTGGCCATTGGTGCCGGTGCCGCCGCCACGCGGGGCAAAATGCACGCCATGGAAGCGCGGATCGGCCGAAACCCTGGCGATCCGCACCAGATCCTCCACCGTGCGCGGGAAGCACACCGCCTGCGGCCAGCGCTGATAGATCGAGTTGTCGGTCGCCATCAGCGTCCGGTCATCATCCCGCGCCGTGAGGTCGCCCGAGAAGCCGCGCAGCCGCAGCTCCTCCAGAAAGGAAATAGCGGGCGTGGCCGGAGGCTGGAGGCCGGCAAGGCGCGGAATCATCGGGCGGGCGGTCTTTCGGTTGCGCTCAGCGCCCCTTCCACTGGGGCGGCCGCTTGTTCAGGAAGGCATCCATGCCTTCGCGGAAATCCTCGCTCATGTAGCACATCAGCACGAGATCCTCGCCCTCCTCGGCCGAAATCTTCTGGCCCAGGCGGCGGATCGCCTCCTTGGTGGCGCGCAGCGTCAGCGGCGCGTTTCCGGCGATGGTGCGGGCCACCTCCAGCGCCCGGGCCTGTAGGTCGCCGCCCTCGGGCACCACCTCGTGCAGCAGTCCGGCCTGGAGGGCTTCCTCGGCACCGATCAGGCGGGCGGTGAAGATCATCTCCTTGGCACGGGACGGGCCCACCAGCGACACGAGCCGGGAAAACGACGCCATGGACAGGATGTTGCCCAGGGTCTTGGCGATCGGAAAGCCGTAGCGCGAATGGGCGGACGCGATGCGGATGTCGGACACCGCGGCAATGGCGCCGCCGCCGCCGGTGCAGGCGCCGTTGATGGCGGCGACCACGGGCTTCGGGCACGCCTCGATGGCGGACAGGATCTTGCTGATCCGGGCCTCGTATTCGATGGCGTCCTGCGGTGTCTTGAAGGCGCGGAACTGGTTGATGTCCGTGCCGGCCGCGAACGCCTTGTCGCCGGCACCCGTCAGGATGATGGCGCGGACTTCGGGATCCTCTCCGGCCTGCCCGCAGAATTCACCGAGCCGCTCATACATGGAGAAGGTGAAGGCGTTGCGGGCCTGTGGGCGGTTAAAGGTCACGCGGGCGATCCCGCCTTCCAGCCGTTCGAACAGGATCTCGTCCTGGGTGTCCACCTTGGCGTCCATGATTCATCCTTCCCGGTCTTGCAGGGTTCAAGCCGCCCCGTCCCGGTCTTACGGATGCGCTGGGAGGCTGTAAACTGGGTGCCGCAAGGCCGGGGTTCATGGAAAGTTCATCCAGCCCCCCTGCCCCTTCGCCGCCGCTCCAGCTAGGGGAGGCCGACCCTTGGCTGAGGACCACCCGATGCGGCGCGCAAGCTTTCTGCTTCTTGGCCTTTCCCTGCTGGCAGCCCCTCTTGCCGGCACCGCTGCGCAGGCCGAGCCCGCAGGCAGGCTGGTGCTTTATACCAGCCAGCTGGAGCCGGATGCCGCCCGCACAGTGGAGCTGTTCCGCCAGAAGCATCCGCAGGTCCAGGTGGAGTGGATCCGCGGCGGCACCAACCAGATCATGCCGCGGCTGCGGGCCGAGATCGCCGCCGGCGCGCCGCGGGCCGACCTGCTGCTGCTGGCCGACAGCCTGACCTTCGAGGGGCTGAAGAAGGAGGGATTGCTGCGCCCGAGCCCGGAGGTGCAGACCGGCAACATCCCCGCCGCGCTTCAGGACCCCGACCGCACCTATTTCGGCACCAAGCTGCTGACCACCGGCATCGTCATGAACACCCGCGCGCCGTTCACGCCGACGGGCTGGGCCGACCTGCTGCGGCCCGAGGCGCGCAACATGACCGCCATGCCGTCTCCTTCCGTGTCCGGCGCGGCGGCCATCCATGTGCAGGCGGTGGCGCAGGCGCCCGGCCTGGGCTGGAGTTACTGGGAGAAGCTGGCCGGCGCCGGGCTGCAGCCGCGTGGCGGCAACGGCGCGGTGATGCAGGCGGTGGCCGGCGGCGAGCGCGCCTTCGGCATCGTGGTCGACTACATGCCGATCCGCGAGGCGGCCAAGGGCGCCCCGGTGAAGTTCATCTTCCCCGAGGAAGGCGCCAGCGCCATCACCGAGCCCGTGGCGATCCTGAAGACCACCCTGAATCCGGAAGCGGCCGCCGCCTTCGTGTCCTTCCTGCTGTCCCGCGACGGCCAGCAGCTGGCATCAAGCCAGGGCTTCCTGCCCGCCGACCCCGAAGTGGCCCCGCCCGCGGGGTTCCCGGACCCCAAGAGCATCAAGCTGCTGCCCTTCGACGCCGCGCGGGCCGCCGCCAACGGTGAGCAGGATCTGCGACGCTTCAACCAGCTTGTCGGCCAGTAATCTCCTCGCGCCGCGCGCGGTTCCCGGTCCGCCCCCGCCGAAGCAGCGCCGCCGCGCCGGACGACACCCGCCCCTGATGGCCCTGGTGGCGGTGTTGTGGCTCGCCGCCATCGGTCTGGCCCCAGCCCTGCGCCTGCTGGCGGAGGCGCTCGGCCCCGCCTTCGCGCCCATGCTGCAGGATCCCGGGATCTGGCGCGCCGCTTGGCGCAGCCTGCTGGTGGCGTCCGGCGCCACGCTGCTGGCCACGCTGATCGGCGCCGCGCAGGCCGGATTGCTGCTGCTGCGCGCGGTGCCGGGACGCGGCCTGTGGATCTTCCTGAGCATCCTGCCGTTGCTGGTGCCGCCGCAGATCCTGGCCTTGGCCTTTACCCAGATGGGCGGCCCCTCCTCACCCCTGCTGATCTCCCTCGGCCTGGCCCCGCCGCTCGGCAGCGCCAATCCGTTCCACGGTCCCGGCGGCATGATGCTGTTGCTAGGAATCCAGGGGGCGCCGCTGGTGTTCCTGGCCATCGCCGCGCTGGTGCGCCGCGTGCCGGGCGAGTTGCTGGCCGCGGCGCGCGGCCTCGGCGCCTCGCCCGCCGAGGCGCTGCGCCAGGTGGTATGGCCTCTGCTGCTGCCCGGCGTGATGGCCGGCGCCGGTCTTGCCTTCGTGGCGGCGCTGGGCAATTTCGGGATCGCTGCCATGCTGGGTATCCCCGGCCGCTATACGCTGCTGACCGTGCTGATCTGGCAGCGCCTGTCGGCCACCGGACCTGCGGCGCTGTCTCAGGTCGCGGCACTGTCGCTGCTGCTGGCGGCGGTTGCGCTGCCGGGATTGCTGGCGCAGTTCCTGGCAGCCCGTCGCGCGGGATGGCGCGGCGGACGGGCCTTTGAGCCGCTGGCGGCCACCGCATGGTCCCGCCTCGCCATGGTTCCCCTCGGTGTCTACCTCGTGCTGGTGCTCCTCCTGCCGCTGTTGGCGCTGCTTGCCTCGGCCCTGGTGCCGGCCATGGGCATGCCGGTCACGACGGCCACGGCCACCCTGCGGCATTTCGCCGCCACCGTGGCACCGGGTGCCCACACTCTGTCCGCTTTCGGCAATTCCCTGCTGCTCTCCGGCGGAGCGGCATTGCTGCTGGGCGCGGCGGCCCTGCCGGTGGCGCTGGCGCTGCGCTACCGCCTCGTGCGCTGGGCCACGCTCGGGGTGGACCTGCCCTATGCGCTGCCGGGCGCCTGCACCGCGGTGTCGGTGATCCTGCTGGTGCTGGGCCTGCCGGGCGGCGGTGCCGTGTACGGCACCATCGGCCTGATCCTGTTCGCTTACCTCGCGCGTTTCCAGGCGCTGGCCCTGCGCCCGGTGGCGGCCGCCGCCAGCCGGCTCGATCCGGCGCTGGAGGACGCGGCCCGCGGCATGGGAGCCGGGCCGCTGCGGCGGCTGGTCGCCGTGCACCTGCCGCCACTGGCCCCGGCCCTCGGCGCTGGCGCGATCCTGGTGATGTTGCTGGCGGTGAACGAGGTCACGGTCAGCAGCCTGCTGCATGGTCCCGGCACCCAGACGCTGGGCGTTCTGGTGTTTAACCTGCAGGATGGCGGCCAGTCGCCCCAAGCCGCCGCGGTGTCCTGCCTGTCGCTGCTGCTGGTGATCGGATTGATCGGCACGGCCACGCTGCTGGGGCGGAAGCTGCCGGCCGGGACGCTGCCCTGGCGTCCATGAGGACGGGCCGGAGATCGCTCCCCGGCCCGTCCCCGGCGCGCAACGATGACGAAGGCTGCCTCAGTGCTGCTCCAGGTCGAGCGCATAGCCGGCGCTGCGCACGGTGCGGATGATGTCGATCTCGGTTTCGGCATTCACCGCCTTGCGCAGGCGCCGGATATGAACGTCCACCGTCCGCGGCTCGACATGGATGTCGCGGCCCCACACGGCGTCCAGCAGCTGCTCGCGCGAGAAGACGCGGCCCGGATGCTGCAGGAAGAACTCCAGCAGCCGGTATTCGGTGGGGCCCAGATGCAGCGGCCGGCCGGCACGGGTGACGCGGTGCGCATCCTGGTCCATCGACACGTCGTGCCAAGCCAGCGTGCCCTTGGTGGCGACGCCGCCGGAGCGGCGCAGCAGCGCCCGGATGCGCGCCAGCAGCGCATCCATCACGAAGGGCTTGGCGATGTAGTCGTCCGCGCCGGTGTCCAACGCCCGCACGGCATCCTGGTCCTCGGTGCGGGCCGTGACCATGATGATCGGCATGTCGCGCGTGTCGGGACGGCGGCGCAGCTGGCGGCACACCTCCAGGCCGGACAGCGCCGGCAGCATCCAGTCCAGCAGCACCAGGTCGGGCGGCGCCTCGGCCACGCGCATCAGCGCTTCCTGGCCATCGGCCGCCTCGTCGACGCGAAAGCCCTGCTTCTCCAGATTGTAGCGCAGCAGGGTCAGCAGCGGTGCTTCGTCCTCCACCACCAGGATGGTGGGGCGCGACATGCCGTTCAGCTCGGCCATTGGATGGCTCCTTCCGCGCTCAGACCGGAGGGCGGACAACGGTGTATGCGGAAGCATCGGATTTCGGCCGGTCCTCGGGCAGCATGTGGCCGAGAACGGCGTAGTGCACCGTTTCGGCGATGTTGGTGGCATGGTCGCCGATGCGCTCGAAATTCTTGGCGATGAACAGCAGATGGGTGGCCGCGGTGATGTTGCGCGGGTCCTCCATCATGTGCGTCAGCATCTCACGGAAGATGCCGTTGTAGATGTCGTCGACCGGCGCGTCGGCCGCCCAGACGCGCTCGGCGGCCACGGCGTCTTCCTTCACCAGCGCGTCGATTGCGTCCTTTAGGTTCTCCTGCACCAGCCTGGCCATCCACTGGAAACCGTTCAGGCTGCCGATCTGCGGCTGCTGCGACACCACGATGGCGCGCTTGGCGGCGTTGCGCGCGTAATCGCCGATGCGCTCGATGTCGGTCGACACCTTCATCGCCGCCACGATCAGCCTGAGATCCGCCGCCATGGGCTGGCGCAGCGCCAGCAGCCGGACGCAGAAATTCTCGATCTCTGTTTCCAGCGCGTCGATCTCGCCATCACGGCCGACCACGGCCGTGGCCATCTCGGTGTCGCGGCGGATCAGGGCGGTGGCGGCGTCGGCCACCTGGCGCTCGGCCAGACCGCCCATGCGCGCGACCAGCTCGCGCAGCCGCTTCAGCTGCTCCTCATAGGAGCGGACAATGTGCTCGCCGGGCATCTTTCCCGTCTCCATGGATCAGCCGAACCGGCCTGTGATGTATTCCTGGGTGCGCTTCTGCTTGGGGGCCGTGAACATCTGCTCGGCCGGCGCCACCTCCACCAGCTCGCCCAGGTAGAAGAAGGCAACCTGGTCGGCGCAGCGTGCCGCCTGCTGCATGTTGTGGGTGACGATGGCGATGGTGAAGTCACGCTTCAGCTCGTCGATCAGCTCCTCGATGCGGAGGGTGCTGATCGGGTCGAGCGCCGAGGTCGGCTCGTCCAGCAGGATGACTTCCGGCCGCACCGCGATGGTGCGGGCAATGCACAGGCGCTGCTGCTGACCGCCCGACAGGCCCATGGCGGAGCTGTTCAGCCGGTCCTTCACCTCGCCCCAGATGGCGGCGCGGGTCAGCGCCCACTCGACGCGCTCGTCCATCTGCGACTTGGACAGCTTCTCGTGCAGCCGGATGCCGAAGGCGATGTTCTCATAGATGGTCATCGGGAACGGCGTGGGCTTCTGGAACACCATGCCGATGCGCGAGCGCAGGGCGTTGATGTCGGTGCTGTCGTCCAGGATGTTCTGGCCATCCATCAGCACCTGCCCGGTGGCCCTCTGGCCCGGATACAGGCTGTACATGCGGTTCAACACCCGCAGCAGCGTCGACTTGCCGCAGCCGGACGGGCCGATCATGCCGGTCACCTGGCGTTCCGGCAGGTCGAAATCGAGGTTCTTCAAGGCCTTGTTGCTGCCGTAGAAGAAATCCAGCCCGCGCACCGCAATCCGCGGCTCGTTCAGCGCGGCGTTGGAGCGGGCGTGCAGCCCGGCCTGCTGCGGCGCGGCGGATGCGTTGGCCTTGGTCATGGAATCACCCATGGTGAACCTCACTTCCTGCCGCGCAGCAGGCTGCGCGCGACGATGTTGAGCCCGAGCACGCCGAGCGTGATGATCAGGGCGCCGGCCCAGGCCAGCGCGATCCAGTCAGGATAGGGCGAGCCGGCATAGGAATAGATGGTGATGGGCAGGCTGGACATCGGCGCGCCCAGGCTGAGCGACCAGTTGAGGTTGCCAAGCGAGGTGAACAGCAGCGGCGCCGTCTCGCCCGCCACCCGCGCCACCGCCAGCAACACGCCGGTGACGATGCCGGAGGCCGCGGCGCGCCAGCAGACCAGCGTGATCATTTTCCATTTCGGCGCGCCAAGAGCAATCACCGCCTCGCGCAGCGTGTCGGGCAGCAGACGCAGCATGTCCTCCGTGGTGCGAACCACCACCGGGATGACAATGATCGCCAGCGCCGCGCAGCCGGCCCAGCCGGAGAAGCCGCCCATCGGCACCACCAGCGACTGGTACACGAACAGGCCGATCAGGATGGAGGGGGCGGAGAGCAGGATGTCGGACACGAAGCGGACCGCGTTCGCCAGGGGCGATGACTTGGCGTATTCCGCCAGGTAGGTCCCCACCAGCAGGCCGATCGGCGTGCCGATCAGCGTGCCGATGCTGGTCTGGATCAGGCTGCCGATGATCGGATTCAGCAGGCCGCCATCGGAACCGGGCGGCTTGGTGACGTCGGTGAAGACGCGCAGGGAGATCGCCGAGCCGCCGTTCCAGACCAGGGTGCCGAGGATCGACAGCAGCAGCAGCAGGCCGATGGCGGTGGCCGCGTAGCAAGCGACCTTGATCACCGTGGTCGTGGCACGCCGGCGGCGGCCCAGCGCCGCGGCGACGCGAAGATCCTTGGCCGGGCCGGAGGCGGGATGGAGGGTGGTCGCGCTCATGAAACGGGTCAGCCCTTCAGCCGCTGGCGCAGCAGCAGGCGCGAGATGGAGAGCACGATGAATGAAATGACAAACAGGATGAAGCCGAGGCCGAGCAGGGCCGACAGCTTGAGGCTGCCCATCGTGGCTTCGCCGAACTCCAGCGCCACCACCGAGGCGATGGTGTTGCCCGGACCGAACAGGCTGGTCGAGATGCGGTTGGCGTTGCCGATCACGAAGGTCACCGCCATGGTCTCGCCCAGCGCGCGGCCGAGGCCCAGCATGATGCCGCCCACCACGGATACCCGCGTATAGGGAAGCACAACGTTGCGCACCACCTCCCACTGGGTGCAGCCGAGGCCGTAGGCACTTTCCTTGAACACCGGCGGCACGGTCAGGAAGACGTCGCGCATGGTGGCGGCGATGAAGGGCAGCACCATGATCGCCAGGATCAGGGCGGCGGTCAGGATGCCTGTGCCGAAGGGCGGGCCGGCGAACAGCTCGCCGATCACGGGAAGCGTGCCGATCGTGTCGATGATCAAGGGCTGCAGGTGCATCGACATGAATGGCACGATCAGGAAGAAGCCCCACATGCCATAGATGATCGAAGGCACGGCCGCCAGCAGTTCGATCGCGGTGCCCACCGGGCGCCGCAGCCATTCGGGCGCCAGCTCGGTCAGGTAGAAGGCGATGCCGAAGGCGACGGGCACCGCGATCACCAGGGCGAGCACGGCCGTGACCACCGTGCCGTAGATGGAAACGCCGGCGCCGAACACTTCCTGCACCGGGTCCCAATCCGTGCCGGTGACGAAGCCCAAACCGAAGGCGCGGAAGGCATCGAGCCCGCCCAGGAACAACTGCAGGATGATGGCGCCGAGCAGCAGCAGGACGAACACGCCCGCGGCACGGCACGCGCCGGCGAAGATCGCGTCGCCCAGGACGCCGGAACTGCTGCCCCGCCGGATGGCACCGCTTGCGGATCCGCCGGGCTCAGGCCCACGGGACGCGTCGGCAGAAAGGGAAACGGCCTGCTGCAAGGTCACACTCCTTGATCCGCCCGGGATCCTGGCGGGGCGGACAAAACGGGCGGCGCCTTTCGGCCCGCCCGCTTGCCCGTGGCGTCAGCTTTGGCTCAGCGAGCCGGCCAGAGCGGCTTGTTGTCGGCCGAGATGCCGGCCCAGGCGGCGCGGATCGCATCCTCGACCTTCGGCGGCAGCGGGATGTATTCCAGCTCCGTGGCGATGGCGTCGCCGTCCTTGTACGCCCAGTCGAAGAACTTCATGACGTTCTGCGCCTTGGTCGCATCCTGCGGGTTCTTCGGCAGCAGGATAAAGGTCGGCGTCACGATCGGCCAGGAGGTGGCGCCGTGCGTGTCCACTAGGTTGGCGGCGAAGTTCGGCGCCGACCAGTCGGCGTTCTCGGCGGCGGCCTGGAAGCTCGTCGTCGTCGGCTCGACGAAATTGCCGTCCTTGTTGCGCAGCTGCGTGGTGGTCAGCTTGTTCTGCGCCGCATAGGCGTGCTCGACATAGCCGATCGCGCCGCGGACATTGCGCACCGTGCCGGCCACGCCCTCATTGCCGCGGGCGCCCGTACCGGAAACCCACTTCACCGAGGTACCGATGCCGACCTTCTGCTTGAATTCCGGCGACACGGCGGACAGGTAGCTCACCCACACATAGGTCGTGCCGGAGCCGTCGGCGCGGTACACCGGCGCGATGGCGACGTTCGGCAGCTCGACGCCCCGGTTCAGCTCGACAAGCTTCGGGTCATTCCACTTGGTGATCTTGCCGAGGTAGATGTCGGAGATCAGCTCACCGGTCAGCTTCAGCTGGTGGTCGGCGACGCCCGGGATGTTCACGATGGGAACAATGCTGCCCATGGTGCTCGGGAACTGGAGCAGGTTGTTCTGCTGCAGCTGCTCATCGGTCATCGGCGCGTCGCTGGCGCCGAAATCCACGGTGCGGTTGCGGATCTGGGTCTGCCCGGCGCCCGAGCCGACGGACTGGTAGTTGAGCTGGATGCCGGCCGCCTGCCGCGCCGCCTCGCCCCACTTCTGGTACAGGGGGGCGGGGAAGCTGGCGCCCGCGCCGGTGATGCTGGCCTGCTGGGCGGAAGCCGCCGCCGTGATGCCGATCGCCACCGCCATGCCGGCCGTCAGGGCCAAAAGCCGATTGCTCACCATGTCTCTCCGTTTGTGGGTCCCGCGGCCGCCTGAGGTGGCGGCAGCCAGGACCGGTTCGGTGGCGGCGTTCTAGGACATGGGCACGACGCTTCTATTTCACTTTTATGAAGCTAAGATGACAGCGATCCTTGGGGGCATCCCAAACGGAAATCGGGCAGCCGCCTTTCGGCGCTGCCCAATCCTGGTCTTGCCGGACGGACCGGCGCTCAGGGCTTCGCCTTGCCCTCTCCTTCGGGCGCATCCCACCCTACCGAGGTCCCTGGCTCCGACTGGGCCGGCGGGTCACTGGCGGGGAAGGTGTCCTCAACACTCTTGTCGATGGCCTTCTCCTGCTTCCGCACGTCGCTGGGCTCACGCGAGGAGCCGTCCTGCCGCGCCGCCTGGTCCGCTTCCGTGCGTGGCTGCGTCGTCATGGCATGGTTCTCCTTGATCGGCGCGACGGCCGGGGTGCCGTCGCCTGCTGGCTCAACCAGCGGCGGCAGGCTGGGTTGCACGACGTGGCCAAGCCCAGGCCATCGCTGCAACAGGTTGCGCTCGTGACCCTGGGGCGTAGTCTGCCATCTCCCGTTCCTGCTGGAGCCACCGCCATGACCCCTCCCCCTCCCGCCTCCGCCGCCGCCGGCGCCAACTCGGCCGCCGATCGGGACGTGGCGCACGTGCTGCACCCCTACACCGAGCACAAGGCGCACCGCGCGAAGGGCCCGCTGATCATCACCGGGGGCAAGGGTGTGCGGGTCACGGATGCCAATGGCCGCGAATATATCGAGACGGTGGCCGGCCTCTGGTGCGCAGCGCTCGGGTTCAACAACGAGCGGCTGGTGCAGGCGGCGACCGACCAGATGCGCAAGCTGCCCTTCTATCACAGCTTCACCGGCCGCTCCCATATGCCGCTGATCGAGCTGGCGGAGATGATGATCGAGCGCGCGCCCGTGCCGATGAGCAAGGCGTTCTTCGCCAATTCCGGGTCGGAGGCGAATGACACGGCGCTGAAGATGGTCTGGTACATGAACAACGCGCTGGGCCGGCCGCAAAAGAAGAAGGTGATCTCGCGGATCGGCGGCTATCACGGCGTGACCATCGCCTCGGCCAGCCTGACCGGGCTGCCGGCCAACCACAAGCTGTTCGATCTGCCGATCGCCGGCATCCTGCACACCTCGCGTCCGCATCATTACCACAACGCCCATCCGGGCGAGTCGGAGGAAGCCTTCGCCACCCGCCTGGCGGCGGAGCTGGAGGAGATGATCGTGGCGGAAGGTCCCGACACCGTGGCCGCCTTCTTCGCCGAGCCGGTGATGGGCGCCGGCGGCGTGATCGTTCCCCCGGCCACCTACTACGAGAAGATCCAGGCCGTGCTGCGCAAATACGACGTGCTGCTGGTGGCCGACGAGGTGATCTGTGGCTTCGGGCGCACCGGCCAGTACTGGGGCAGCCAGACCATGGGCATGCAGCCCGACATCCTGACCTGTGCCAAGGCCCTCTCCTCCTCCTACCTGCCGATCTCGGCGGTGCTGGTGAACGAGCGCGTCTACGAGGCGATGGCGGAAGGGTCCAGCCAGATCGGCACCTGGGGCCACGGCTACACCTATTCCGGGCATCCGGTAGCGGCCGCCGTCGCCATCGAGACGCTGAAGATCTACGACGAGATGGACATCGTCGCCCATGCCGCCGAGGTCGGCGCGGTGATGCAGAAGCGGCTGCGCGAGCGCGTGGCGGCCCATCCGCTGGTCGGCGAAGTGCGCGGCGTCGGTCTGATTGGTGCCGTCGAGCTGGTCGAGGACAAGGCGGAGCATCGCAACTTCGACCCGGCCCGCAAGATCGCGCCGCGCCTCGTGGGAATCGCCGAGAATCACGGCCTGATCCTGCGCGCCCTTCCCAATGACAGCATCGCCTTTTCGCCGCCGCAGATCATCACCGCAGCCGAGGTTGAGGAGATGGTGGAGCGCTTCGGCCACGCCCTGGACGACCTTTCGGCACAGATGAAGCGCGAAGGACTGGCCGTGGTTTGAGCACGGCGGCTCCGCGCGCCCACAGGGCGCGCGACGCGGTGGGCTGGGGCGCGCCCTGCGTCCCGCTCGGCGTGGCGGCGCTGCTGGCGCCACTGCTGGCGGTTCTGCAATCCAAGGCGATGGCGCCGCTGGCCCTGCTGACCCTGGCGGCGGCGGTGCTGCTGGCGCGCCGGGCAAGGGGGCGCTGGCCCTGGCCATCGGGTGCCGCGACCTGGACCGGCATTGCCCTGGCTGGATGGGGCTGCCTCTCGTTCTTGTGGGCAATTGAGCCTGGCCGTGCGGCGTCGAACGGCCTGAGCTTGGCCGGGCTGGTCCTGCTGGCCAGTGCTGCCGCGCGCGCCGCCCAGGAGGATGGCGCGCCCGCACGCCACCGGGTCGGCCTCGCCTTGCTGGCCGGGCTGTGCGTCGGCTTGCTGGCGGCCTTGCTCGATCACCTGTCGGGGAACGCCTTGCGCGCCGCGGTCCGCGGCCTGGACGAAGTTCCCGCAACCCTCGCCTTCGGCCTGAAGCCGGCCGCCTCGGTGATGGCGCTGCTGCTGCCGCTGCTGGCCGGCCTCGCCCTGCCCCGTGCCGGGCGGGCCGCGCTGCTTCTGGCGGGGCTTGGCCTGCTGCTGGTCATTCCGGGCGACACGGCGCGGCTGGCGGCCCTTGCCGGATTGGCAGCCACGGCCGCGGTGGCTCTTGAGCAGCGCTGGCGGCGGACGCCGCGGCTGCCGTTCCTGCTCGGCGGTGTGCTCGGCGCTCTGGTGATCCTGACCCCGCTGCTGCTGAGCCCGGCAATGCAGGCCCTGGCACCGATGGTGGAGCGGCTGCCGCTCTCCGCCATCCACCGGCTGGCGATCTGGGATTTCGGGCTGGAGCGAGCCGCGCAGCGTCCAGTGCTGGGCTGGGGCATGGAATCGGCGCGCGCGCTGCCCGGTGGCAAGGATCGCCCTGAGCCGGAGCGCCTGGAACGGCTCGGTGTGCGCAGCGAGGCGATCCGCGCCTGGTTCGCCGCGCCGCACCTGGAACTGATGCCGCTGCATCCGCATAACGGCCCCTTGCAGCTTCGGCTTGAGCTGGGCTGGATCGGCGGCATCCTCGCGGGCCTCGCACTTCTGGCCCTCGGTTGGAGCGCGGGACGAGTGGCCGCACCGGCGGCAGCATCGGGAGCCCTCGCCTCTGCCTTTGTGACCTTTTTCGCCAGCTTCGGTTCCTGGCAGATCTGGTGGCTGTGTTCCGCTGCCATGGCGCTGGCCTTCGCGGTCGCCCTGCGGCCGCCTTCCCCATCCCGGGCCATTTGAACGGAACAACTCCGAAGACGCGAACAGCCGAAAAATTTAATCTCCTTCTAGGTGTATCACTGTTCCTGGCACAAGAAGGTCAACGGCCTTGTGCCAGGAGTCGTGAATGCCGGGGGGATCACGCGATGCGGAGGTCTGGCTTTCGGATCATTGATGGTGATGCTGCGTCCCGGCGCCACGCGCGAGACGGAGCTTCCGCCGGTTCGCGGCATGCCTGGGCGGGATGAATGGGCCGACTTCCAACGCCTCTACATCAGTGGCGATGGCCGCGTCATCGACACCGCGAATGGCGGCACCTCTCACTCGGAGGGACAGGGCTGGGGCCTGCTGCTGGCCGAAGCGTTTGACGACGAAGCCAGCTTCAACCGCATTCTCGGCTGGTCGCGGCGGGAATTGCGCCGGCCGGGCGACGATCTGCTGGCCTGGGCTTGGCGCCCCAACCGTCCCGTCGCGGTGGAGGATCATAACGATGCCACCGATGGCGATCTGTTCCTGGCCTGGGCCCTGCTGCGCGCCGCCCGCCGCTGCAACGGCCGGAGCTGATGGAATTGGTTGCGGCGGTCGCCCGCGATCTCGATGCGGCTTGCGTCCGCGAGGTAAATGACCGCGCCGTCCTGCTGCCGGCGGCATCCGGGTTCGAACACCCGGACCATGTGGTGCTGAACCCGTCCTTCTACGTCATCCCGGCCTTCGACGCCCTGGCGCAGCTGATGCCGGACGGTCGGTGGTTGGCCGCGCGGGATGATGGCCTGGCGCTGCTGCGGGAGGCCCGGTTCGGCAATAGTGGGGCCTGCCGCCGGACTGGCTGCGGGTGTCCCGGCTCGAGGCGGCACCCCTGGCCCCCGCGCCGGGCTGGCCGCCGCGCTTCTCCTATGATGCGGTGCGGGTGCCGCTCTACCTGACATGGGCCGGCCGGGACCTGGAGCCGGCGGCACAGGCCGCCCTGCGGTTCTGGAACAGCGCACCGGATGCGCCGGCCTGGACCGATCTGGTGCAGAACAGCCAGGCCCCCTACCCGGCCAACAGCGGCTTCCGCGCCATTGCCCGGCTGACCAGCGACCGGACCGTGCCCGCCGATGCCCTTCCCCGCGTGCATCAGGCACCGCATTGTTATGCGGCGGCGTTGACCCTGTTGTCGCGTCTGGCCGCGTTCGAGCGCGCCTTCCTGGCCTGAGCGCGCGCGGCGACAGGCGGGATCGGGGGCTTGGCTCAGCGCAGCAAACCCTGCAGCAGGGCGGGCGGCAGGGTCACCGGTGTGTATCCCGCAGGAACCACGAAGCGCGCCGGATCCTGCGCCGCATAGGTGACGGATTTCGCCTCGATGCGTCCGTTGCGCCCGCGGTGCCGGCCTTCCGCGCGCAGCAGCACGCCATCGGCCGTCAGGCACACCGTGCCTTCGCCATCGCTGCGCACCACCCGCCAATTGGCGCAGCGATGCCCCGCCACCGTGGCGCTGCCGGCAGCCGAAACCCGGGTGCCGGGCGGAATGCCCCCGAGCAGCGCCGATAATTCCCCGGCCGGCACCTGCACAACCATTCCCTGCCCTTCCAGCACCATCTGCGCCCGGCTCTGCGGCAGGTCGAGCAGCACCCAGCCGGGCAGTCCCTCGGGTTCGGCGCGGACGCGCTGCGTCGCCGCCTGCCAGGCCAGCGGCACGCGCCGCGTCGCCTGGCCATCCGATTGGACCTCATAAGTGATGCTGACGTCGCGCAGCGGGCGCAGGTTCTGCGGTGCGGACTGGGCGCGCGGCGTCTGCGGCAGCAGCGCCGCCAGTCCGAGAAGAACCAGGGCGAAGCGGATTGAAGGCGGCATTCGGCTCCTCCATCGGTCCTGCAGGGACCGGCGCTTGCGCTGTAGCGCACCGCGACGCACCCTGTCGCCCCAAGACACGGAGGAGCACGGTTCATGAGCAAGATCGCGGTGGTGACGGGCGCAGGCAGCGGCGTGGGCCGCGCCGCTGCCCTGGCTCTGCTGGGTGCCGGGTGGCAGGTGGCGCTGGCCGGTCGCCGCGCCGATGCGCTGGAGGCGACGGTGACGGCGGCCGGCGAGGCCGGCTCCCGTTGCCTGCCGGTGCCGACCGATGTGGGCGACGCCGAATCGGTGGCGGCGTTGTTTGCCGCGGTGGAACAGAAATGGGGCCGCTGCGACCTGCTGTTCAACAATGCCGGGCGCGGCAGCCCGTCGGTGGATTTCGACGAGATCACCCTGGAGGATTGGTACGGGGTTGTCGCCGCCAACCTGAACGGCGCCTTCCTGTGTGCGCAGCAGGCCTATCGGCTGATGAAGCGGCAGGCGCCGCAGGGCGGGCGCATCATCAACAACGGCTCGATCAGCGCGCATGCGCCGCGCCCCGGCTCCGCCCCCTACACCGCCACCAAGCACGCGATCACCGGGCTGACCAAGTCGATCAGCCTGGATGGACGGAAATGGGACATCTGTTGCGGCCAGATCGACATCGGCAACGCCGCCACCGACATGACGGAGCGCATGAAGGGCGGCGTGCCGCAGGCCAACGGCTCCACCATGGTGGAGCCGCGCATGGATGTGCGGCATGTCGGCGAAGCGGTGCTGCACATGGCGTCGCTTCCCCTGGACGCCAATGTGCAGTTCATGACGGTCATGGCGACCAAGATGCCGTTTGTCGGCCGCGGCTGAGCCGCGCGTGACTGCCGGCGCTCAGTCGACCTGGGCGCCGGATTTCCGCACCACCTCGGCCCAGCGCTCGATGTCGCGGATCTGCAGCGCGCGGAACTCGGCCGAGGTGGTCAGCGTGCTCGGGGTGATGCCCTGGGTCTGGATCAGCCATTGGCGGAAATCCGGCGCGGTGATGATGC
The DNA here is from genome assembly GCF_003604215.1 of Teichococcus vastitatis. GTDB lineage: Bacteria > Pseudomonadota > Alphaproteobacteria > Acetobacterales > Acetobacteraceae > Pseudoroseomonas > Pseudoroseomonas vastitatis. The sequence goes on along the minus strand of NZ_QXGS01000003.1, from coordinate 105,123 downwards.
GCTGGATCTCGCTGTTCAACCGTTCCTGGATCGCGGCCGGAAGGCCGGGCGGTGCAAAGATGCCGTACCAGGTGGAGCTGTCGAAGCCCACGAGGCCGCAGGCTTCCGCGACGGTGGGAATGTCCGGCAGGGCCGGCAGGCGCTGCGCGGTGGTCACGGCCAGCCCCTTCACCTGTCCCTGTTGGATGTAGCCGATCGCGGGCCCGGACTGATTGAAGAACAGATCCACGTCACCGGCCAGAAGGGCGGTCTGCGCGCCCGGTTGTCCGCGGAACGGAACATGCACCATGTCGAGCCCCGCCACCTGGATGAACTGCGCCCCGGCCAGATGAGTGGAGGCGCCGTTGCCCGTGGAGGCATAGTTCAGCTTGCCCGGCGCCGCCTTGGCGGCCTCGACCACAGCGGCACAGCTGGTGAAGTGTGGGCGCCGCTCTGCGCTGACCGTCAGCACGTTCGGAACATCGCCGAGATGCGTGACGGGCGTCGAATCCTTCACGGGATCGAATGGCAGGTTGCGATACAACGTGGCGTTGATCGCGTGGGTCCCGGCCGTGCCAAATAGCAGCGTGTAGCCATCAGGCCGCGCCTTGGCGACGAAATCGCTGGCGATGTTGCCGCCGGCGCCGGAGCGGTTATCCACCACCACGGGAACGCCCAGGGCCCTGGACAGCGGCTCGGCCAATTTGCGCGCGTAGATGTCGACGCCCGAACCGTTCGGGAAGCCGCCCATCAGGGTGATCGGGCGATCGGGCCAGCGATCCTGGGCCGTGGCAGCGAGGGGTAAGAGCAGGCTGGCGCAGGCCAGCGCGATCAGCGATCGGCGCATCCGCAAGGACTCCCAGGACATCGATGCTGGAGCGTAGCGGCCAAGGCAGATCCGCGAAACGCCTTTCCGCAGCCGCTGGATCAGCGCCAGGTCACCGCCATGGGTGGGGTGTTCCGCGTCGGCACCGGCCAATTCCGTGGAGGCTCCACCTCGCAGCTTTCCTGCGTCATGGCCTCATCCGGCAAGAGCAAGGCGGAGCCCGGAACCCGCCCCTCACAGTTTTGCCCGCGTTGAAGCGCCCGCAGGCGCGCCGCCTCATGTGTCAGGTCCGGGTCCGGCAGGATGCCGGCCGGATGGCCCAGGCGCTCCACGGCCTCGGCAGCGCGATCCAGCTGCGTGCGCAGTCCCTGCCCAAAGCGGCGCAGGGCACTGGCGGCGACGGCCAGCCGCGGAATGCTTCCGGCTTCCCCACCCGCCAGGGAAGCCCCAGCCTGATCGATGGTCTGCAGCGCGCCCAACATGCCGGCACGGTCGGCCAGATGCGTCGAACACAGCGTCCAGGCCGCGCGCCACAGTCCCAGGGCCTCGGCCATAGCATGCCGGGAGCGGTCGGGATGGCTGTTCAGGGGCAGTGCGTCCCGTTCCTCCAGCCGCTCGATGGCCTCGTTCAGCATCCTGGCGGCCAGTTCCGTCAGCACCGTGGCCTCCCGCAACCGGCTGCACTGCAGCACGGCCTCGGTCAGGCCGGCGATCACCGAAGGTGAAGGCCCGACGGACGAGGTCCCGGACGCGAACTCGATTGCCATGGAATTCTTTCCCTTCTCGCCGGGATTGCCGCCCGGCCTCAGGGAGCAGTGTGCGGGGAAGGAATGAACATCCCGCTAAAAAGCAAGCGCCCCGGCCACCTTTCGGCACCGGGGCGCATCGCTGGTCAGCCAGATCTGACCGGAACGGCGTTACTCGCCCTTCAGAACAACCGCCTGGCGGCCGCGTTGGCCATCACGCACTTCCAAGCTCAGCTTCTCGCCCTGCTGAACGTCCTGCTTGCCGGCGCGTTGCAGCACGGAGGAGTGCAGGAACACGTCCTGCCCGCCATCATCGGGGGTCACGAAGCCGAAGCCGCGCACCTGATCGAACCACTTGACGGTGCCACCGACCGCATAGGTCGGGCCACCTTCGTCGCGGCCGCCGAACTCGCGGCGCGGCGGACGATCGCCAAACGACCGCGGAGCTCCGAAGCCGCCACCGGCACCGGCGCCACCGAAATCACGGCGCGGAGGACGATCACCGAAGCCGCCACCACCGCCACCGAAGCCGCCACCACCGAAATCGCGACGCGGCGGACGATCGCCGAAGCCGCCGCCACCGCCGGCACCGAAGCCGCCGCGGTCACCGAAATCCCGACGCGGGGGACGGTCGCCGAAGTCGCGGCGAGGCGGACGATCACCGAAGCCGCCACCGCCGAACTCGCGGCGCGGACGGTCACCACCGGCGGGCGCTCCCGGGCCGAGCTTGCGCTCATGAATCCGGGTCACGAGGCGGCGGCCCTGCCGGTCCGTGCCGATCTCGCAAACCAGCTTGTCGCCGGTCTCGGGCGGCTCGATCCCGGCTTCAGTCAGGGCCGAGGCGTGAAAGAACACATCCTGGCCATCAGGGCCGAGCACGAAACCGAAACCCTTGCGGCCGTTGTACCACTTGACCTCGGCCTCGATCGGCTCATTGCCGCCCTGCGAATCACTATCCGGAAACACTGCGTCTCAAACCTGTAAAGTTTACACGGCCCGACGGGATGCAGGGCCGGCATGTTTCATCCTCGCACCCCTCTGCCCTGATTGCTAGCCCAATCGCAGCAACCGGGCAGAGGGATTCATCGATTCGGCCGTGTCTCAGCCGGCATCCGCGACGGCACGCTTGGCCATCACCGTGACCAGATTGGCGCGGTACGCGGCGCTGCCATGGATGTCGCTGTTCAGATCATCTGGGGGCTGCTTGATCGCCGCCACCGCATCCGCCGACCAGCTCGCGCTCAGCGCAGCCTCCATCTCGTTCTGGCGGAAGGCACAGGGCGCCGCTCCATTGACGCCGACACCGACGCCCTGCGGCCCCTTGGCCACGAACACCCCCGTCATGGAATAACGGCTGGCCGGGTTGCGCAGCTTGGCATAGCCCGCCTTCTCCGGGATCGGGAAGGAGATGCCGGTGACCAGCTCGTCGGCTTCCAGGGCCGTAGTGAACATGCCCAGGAAGAACTCGTCGGCAGGGATGCGCCGGCGGTCGGTCAGGATGGTGGCGCGAAGGGCCAGCGCAGCCGCCGGATAATCCGCCGCGGGGTCGTTGTTGGCGAGGCTGCCGCCGATGGTGCCGCGGTTGCGCACCTGCGTATCACCGATGGTGGCGGCCATCCGCGCCAGGGCCGGAATGGCGGCCAGGATCTGCGGGTGAGTCGCTACCTCGTAATGCGTGGTCATGCCGCCGATCACGATGGCATCGCCTTCGCGCCGCACCCCGCGCAGTTCGGCGATGCCGGACAGGTCGATCAGCGCGGTCGGCTTGTTGAGCCGGTGCTTCAGCGCCGGCAGCAGCGTCATGCCGCCGGACACCGGACGCGCCTCAGGATCGGCGGCCATCAGCTTCACCGCATCCGCGACGCTGGATGGCTTGTGATACGCGAAATCATACATCGCGGTTCTCCCTCTACTCGGCAGCCTGGGGCAGCGCGGCGCCACCCTGCTGGATGATGGACCAGATCTTCACCGGTGTCGCCGGCATCTCGACGTGCGTCACGCCATAGTCGCGCAGCGCATCGACCACCGCGTTCATCACCGCCGGCGGCGAGCCGATGGCGCCGACTTCGCCGCAGCCCTTCACACCCAGCGGGTTATGGGTGCACAGCGTGGTGCTGGTCAGCACGGTGAATTCCGGCACGGTGGCGGCACGCGGCATGGCGTAGTCGTTGAAGCTGGCGGACAGCAGCTGCCCTTCGCTGTCATACACGGTGTTCTCGATCAGAGCCTGGCCGATGCCCTGGGCAACGCCGCCCTGGATCTGCCCTTCCACGATCATGGGATTGATCACCCGGCCGACATCGTCGCAGGCGGTGAACTTCACCACCTCGACGCCGCCGGTTTCCGGATCGATCTCCACCTCGCAGATATGACAGCCCCCGGGATAGGTGAAGTTCTTGGGGTCGTAGAAGGCGGTTTCCTCCAGCCCCGGCTCCAGCTCCTCGATCGGATAATCATGCGGCACGTAGGCGGCCATGCTGATCTCGGCGAAGGCCTTGGAGCGATCGGTGCCGGCGACGCGGAACCGGCCATCGGCAAACTCGATATCCTCCACCGAGGCTTCCATCAGATGCGCCGCGATCTTCCGGCCCTTGGCGATGATCTTGTCCATTGCCTTCACCATGGCGGCACCGCCCACCGCCAGCGAGCGCGACCCGTAGGTGCCCATTCCGAAGGGGATCTTGGCGGTGTCGCCATGCACGATCTCCACCATGTCGATCGGCACGCCGAGCTGTTCGGCCACAAGTTGGGCGAAGCTGGTCTCGTGGCCCTGGCCATGCGAATGCGTCCCGGTGAACACGGACACGCTGCCGGTCGGGTGCACGCGGATATTGGCTACCTCGTAGAGCCCGGCCCGCGCTCCCAGCTGGCCGACAAGCTTGGAGGGCGCGATGCCGCAGGCTTCCAGATAGGTGGAGACGCCGATGCCGCGCAGCATGCCGCGCGCCTTCGCCTCGGCCCGGCGCGCCTCGAAGCCGGCATAATCGGCGGCGTCCAGCGCCTGCCGAAGCGTCGCCTCGTAATCGCCGCTGTCATATTGCAGCGCCACCGGCGTCTGGTACGGGAACTGGCTGGGCTGGATGAAATTGCGGCGGCGGATTTCCAGCCGGTCCATCCCCATCTCGCGCGCCGCGACATCCACCAGCCGCTCCAGCAGATAGGTGGTCTCGGGGCGCCCAGCGCCGCGATAGGCATCCACCGGTACGGTGGAGGTGAACACCGCCTTCACCTGGCCATGGATCGCCGGGGTGGTGTAGCAGCCGGCCAGAAGCGTGGCCGACAGGTAGGTCGGCACCGCCGGCGCGAAGGTGGACAGGTAGGCGCCCATGTTGGCCAGCGTCTGGACCCGCAGGCCGAGGAAGCGTCCGTCTGCATCCAGCGCCAGCTCGGCCGTGGTGACGTGGTCACGGCCATGCGCGTCGGAGACGAAGCTTTCGCTGCGTTCGCAGGTCCAGCGCACCGGCTGCCTCAGCTGCCCGGCCGCCCAGGTGACCAGGGCCTCCTCGGCGTAATGATAGATCTTGCTGCCGAAGCCGCCGCCCACATCGGGCGCCACCACCCGCAGCTTGTGCTCGGACAGCTTCAGCACGAAGGCGCCCATCAGCAGCCGGATCACATGCGGATTCTGGCTGGTGGTGGTGAGGGTGTACTCGCCGCTATCCGGGTCGAACTCGCCGATCGCGGCACGCGGCTCCATGGCGTTGGGAACCAGCCGGTTGTTGGTGGTTTCGAAGCGGACCACCTTGTGCGCCCGCGCAAAGGCCGCGTCCGTGGCCGCTTGGTCGCCGATCTCCCAGTCGAAGCAGAGATTGTCCGGCGCCCCGTCATGCAGCGCGACGGCGCCGGGCGCGATCGCCGAACCGATGTCCGGCAGCGCCGGCAGCACGCCGTAGCTGACCTCCACCGCCTCTGCCGCATCGCGCGCCTGGGCACGGGTTTCCGCAACGATGAAGGCGACCGGATCGCCGACATGGCGCACCTTGCCGCTGGCCAGCACGGGGTGCGGCGGTTCCGCCATCACCTTGCCGCCCTTGCCGGTGACCTGCCAGCCGCAGGGCACGCCACCGAGGCCCGCCGCCTCGATGTCGCGGGCGGTGTAGACCGCCCTCACGCCAGGCATGGCACGAGCCGCCGCATCATTGATCGCGTCGATGCTGGCATGGGCATGCGGGCTGCGCAGCACCCAGCCATGCAGCTGCCCCGGCCGCACCAGATCATCGGTGTAGCGGCCGCGCCCCGCCAGGAAGCGAAGATCCTCCTTGCGGCGGACGCGCGCGCCGATGCCTCCGGAGGACACCGCAGAGGGTAGCGTGACGTTCATGGATGCTCGCCTCCCCGGGCGAATTCTTGAACTTGTTCCGCCAGCCTGTTCCGGCTGGTCGTGCGTCGGCGTCGGGCGTTACTCGGCGGCGCGTGCCAGTTCGCTGCGCTTGCCGTTCATCACCTCTGCCGCGGCGGCAATGGCTTTAACAATGTTGTGATAGCCGGTGCAGCGGCAGATATTGCCTTCGAGGCCCTCGCGAATCTCCTGCTCCGACAAGCCGGAGGGATGCTTCTTCACCAGGTCGATGGCGCTCATCACCATGCCCGGCGTGCAGAAGCCGCATTGCAAGGCATGATATTCCCGGAAAGCTTCCTGCATCGGGTGCAGCGTTCCATCCGCGGCGGCGAGTCCCTCGATCGTGGTGATCTCGGCACCGTCGAGCTGCACGGCCAGGATCGTGCAGGCCTTCACGCTGTCCTCACCGACCTGCACGACGCAGGCGCCGCACTGGCTGGTATCGCAGCCGACATGCGTGCCGGTCAGGCGCAGCTTCTCTCGCAGCACCTCCACCAGCAGGGTGCGGCCCTCGACATCCACAGTATGGGACTTGCCATTCACCGTCAGGCTGACTTGCGGCATCCCGTCTCTCCCCATGCGCAGGGGCGGCGCGAAACAGCCGCCGCCCTTTGGGAGACAAGGGTCATCCAAGCATGCCTGAGCCGTCAAGCGGGCGAATGGAGGAGATTTATAGGCAATTGCGAGGCATTTGCAAGTAGACCCTGCCATGCGCCGCGAAATGGCAGCCCAGCCTGCCAATGCACCAGGCCGGGGGCAGGCATTCTCCCCCGGCCGGCGTGTCAGGCAGCCGCGGGCAGACTGCGCGACAGCGGGTTCCTGGCTTCCGGCAGATCATGCAGGTGGCACGCGGCCCACTGCCCGGGCTGCGTTTGCTGCAGTTCCGGCACGTCGGTCTTGCAGCGGTCAAAGGCGTAGGGGCACCGCGTGTGGAAGCGGCACCCCGTGGGAGGATTGATCGGGCTCGGCACATCTCCCGTCAGCACGATACGCTTGCGGGCCGCGCCGGGCTCCGGCACCGGCACGGCCGACAGCAGCGCCTCCGTGTAGGGATGCTTGGGCGCTCCGAACAGGGAGCGGCGCGGCGCGACCTCGACGATCTTTCCAAGATACATCACCGCCACGCGATGCGTCATGTGCTCGACGATGGCGAGGTCGTGGCTGATGAAAAGCATCGCCAGCCCGAGCTGTCGCTGAAGGTCCTGCAGCAGGTTGACGATCTGCGCCTTCACCGACACGTCGAGAGCCGAGACGGCCTCGTCGCAGATGATCAGGTCCGGCTCGCCTGCCAGGGCGCGAGCGATGCAGATGCGCTGCCGCTGGCCGCCGGAGAATTCATGGGGCCAGCGCGACACCGCGTCGCGCGGCAGGCGCACCAGGTCCATCAGCTTGGCCAGACGCTCATCCAGCTCCGCGCCGTTCTTCGCCAGGCCGTAGTTGCGGATCGGCTCGGCCAGCAGATCCTTGACCCGCATGCGTGGATTGAGGCTGCTGAACGGGTCCTGGAACACCACGCCGACACGGCGGCGAATCGGCCGCAGCTGGCCCTGGGACAGATCGTCGATCCGCCTTCCGTCCAGCACCACCTGACCGGAGGTGGGTGCGAACAGCCGCAGCAGCGCCTTGCCGACGGTGGACTTGCCGCAGCCGGACTCGCCCACCAGTGACAAGGTCTCGCCCTTGTTGATGTGGAAGGACACGCCGTCCACCGCATAAACGTAGCCGGTGGTGTTGCCGAAGAAGCCGCCCCGGATGGGGAAGTGCTTCTTCAGGTCGTTCACTTCCAGCAGCGGCGGTGTGCCGTGCCGCGCGGAATGACTTGTCATGCTGGTGCTCATGCCGCGATCGCCTCCCGCTCTGCATAATGGCAGGCCGCCACGTGGTGCGGCGCCTTCTCCTCGAGTGCCGGCGGCACCTCCCGGCACAACTCCGTCATCTTGGGGCAGCGGCTGGCGAAGACGCAGCCCTGGATCTTTTCCTTCAGGCTGGGCACCAAACCGGGGATCTCCGCCAGCCGCTCCGTTTCGTTGTCCAGCGAGGAGCCGAGTTTCGGCACCGCGCCGAGCAGACCCTGAGTGTAGGGATGCTTCGGGCTGCGGAACAGTTCCGCCACCTTGGCTTCCTCCACCTTGCGGCCGGCATACATGACGATCACCCGCTCGGCCACTTCGGCGACGACGCCGAGATCATGGGTGATCAGCACGATGGCGGCGCCGACCCGGTGCTTGAGGTCACGCATCAGGTCCAGGATCTGCGCCTGGATGGTGACGTCGAGCGCGGTGGTCGGCTCGTCGGCGATCAGCAACTTCGGGTTGCAGGCGAGCGCGATGGCGATCATCACGCGCTGCCGCATACCGCCCGACAACTGATGCGGGTACTCCCTCACCCGCTTGGCTGGCGCGGGGATGCCGACCAGCGTCAGCATCTCGACGGCCTTGGCCTCCGCCTCCTGCTTGGACAGACCCTGATGCAGCCGCAGCGCCTCGCCGATCTGCTGGCCGATGGACAGCACCGGATTGAGCGAGGTCATCGGCTCCTGAAAGATCATACTGATGTCGTTGCCGCGGATCGCGCGCATCTCGCGCTCCGACAGCTTCAGCAGGTCCTTGCCCTGGAACCGGATGGCACCGGCCAATTGTCCCGGCGGCTCCGGGATCAGCCGCAGGATCGACATCGAGGTGACGGATTTGCCGCAGCCGGATTCGCCCACGATGGCGACGGTCTCGCCGGCCTCGACGCTGAAGCTCAGGCCATCCACGGCACGGTTCACGCCACCATCGGGCGTGCGGAAATGGGTTTGCAGGTTTTCAACTTCGAGGAGGGCCATAGGCTTACACCCGCTTCGCGGCGCGCGGGTCGAGCGAATCCCGCAGGCCATCGCCCAGCAGATTCACCGCCAGCACGGTGATGGACAGAAAGATCGCCGGAAAGAAGACGATGTAGGGCTTGACCTGCCACAACGCCCGGCCTTCGGCCATGATGTTGCCCCAGGACGGGATGATCGGCGGCGTGCCCGCACCGATGAAGGACAGGCCAGCCTCGATCAGCATGGCGGCGGCACAGATATAGGTCGCCTGCACAGTCATCGGCGCCATGGTGTTGGGCAGGATGTGGCGCCAGATGATCACCGGCGTGCGTGTGCCGGAGGCGATGGCGGCCTCCACATAGGGCTGCTCGCGCAGGCTCAGCACCACGCCGCGCACCAGCCGCGACACGCGCGGGATCTCGGCAATGGTGATGGCCAGGATGACGTTGCCGACCGAGCCGCGGGTCAGCGCCATCAGTGCGATCGCCAGCAGGATCGACGGGATCGACATCAACCCGTCCATGATACGCATGATGATGCTGTCGGCCCAGCGCACGAAGCCGGACACCAAACCGATTGTCAGCCCGATGATGGAGGCGAAGAACGCGACGCCGAAGCCCACCATCAACGACACGCGGGCGCCGTACAGCACGCGGGAATACACGTCGCGGCCCAGCATGTCGGTGCCGAACCAGGCCGAGGCGGAAGGATTGCGCGTGCGCATCACCGGCGCCAGCGCGGTCGGGTCCTTGGTCCAGAGAAACGGCGCGAACACGGCGATCGCCACCATCAACAGCAGCAGGAAACCGCCGATGGCGATGTTCGGGTGGCGCATCAGGTAGCCGAACAGGCCCTTGCGGACCCGTTTGGGCTGCATGACGTCCGGCAGCGGCGCCGCCACCGCGACATCCTTGGCGGTGAGCGCGGCGCGCCCACCCAGAGGGGCTCCAGGGGAGACGGCTGTGGTGCTCAATACCGGATCCTCGGGTCGAACAGGGTGTAGCTCAGGTCAATGAGCAGGTTGACCAGCACGTAGACGAAGGAGAACAGCAGCACCACGCCTTGGATCACCGGATAATCGCGCCGCAGGATGGCATCGATGGTCAGCCGGCCAAGGCCCGGAATGGCGAACACGCTCTCGGTGATCACGGCGCCGCCGATCAGCAGCGCGACGCCGATACCGATCACCGTGACGATCGGCACGGCCGCATTCTTCAGGGCGTGCAGGAACAGGATGGTGCGCTGCCCGGCCCCCTTGGCGCGCGCGGTGCGGATATAGTCCTGCTGCAGCACCTCCAGCATGGTGGCGCGGGTGATGCGGGCGATCAGCGCGATATAAGCCGAGGACAGCGCCACCGCGGGCAGCACCAGGTTGGACAGCCAGGGGCCGAAGCCTTGCGAGATCGGCGTGTAGCCCTGCACCGGAAACCAGTCGAGGCCCAGGGCGAAGTAATAGGCCAGCACATAGCCCACCACGAACACCGGCACGGAGAAGCCCAGCACCGCAAAGGCCATCACCGCGCGGTCGATCCAGCCGCCGGACTTCCAGGCCGCCACCACGCCCATCGGCACGGCGATGATCACCGCCAGGAACAGCGTGATCACCATCAGCGACAACGTCGGCTCGATGCGCTGCGCGATCATCCGCGACACGGGCAGGTTGGTGAAGATGGAGACGCCCAGATCGCCTCGGATGATGTTCCAGGTCCATTCGCCGAAGCGCACCAGGAACGGACGGTCCAGGCCGAGCCCGGCGCGGATGCGTTCCACATCCGCCGGTGTGGCCTGGTCGCCGGCGATCACCGCCGCCGGGTCGCCCGGCGCCAGATAAAGCAGGCTGAAAACAAACAGGGCTACGACCGCCATCACGGGGATCGTCGCCAGGATTCGACGTATGATATAGGCGAACATGGATCTCGATCAGCTCTTGGTGACGTTCCAGAAGAACGGGATGGGCGCTTTCACCACACCCTCCACGTTCTTCCGCCAGGCCTGGTAGGACATGAAGAAGCCGGTGGGACCCCACAGGGCATCTTCCATCGCGAGGCGGTTCATCTCGGCCACGGCCGCCTTTTCGGCGGCGAGGTCGGGCGCGGCGAACCATGAATCGCGCGCGGCCTCCACCGCGCTGTTGTTCGGCCAGCCGAACCACGCCTGATCGCCATTGGCGCGCATGGCGGTGTAGCTGGCGGGATTGATGCAATCGGCGCCGGCATGCCAGGTATGGAAGATGTGCCATCCGCCCTGCGAGGGGGGCGCCTTGCTGGCCCGCCGGCTGCCGACGGTGCCCCAATCCGTGGCCACGAAATCCACGTTCATGCCGATGCGCTTCAGCAGATCGGCACTGACATCGCCGAACGCCTTGGTGATCGGCTGGTCCTGCGCGACCAGCAGGGTGATCGGCTCACCGGTGTATCCCGCCTCCTGGAGCAGCCGCTTGGCGCCATCATAGTTCCGCTCGCCCTTCAGGATCTCGCCGCCCTGCTCGGTATAGAGCGGCGTGCCGGGGGTGAAGAACGACGGCATCAGCTTGAACAGGTCGGTTTCATCGCCGACCAGGGCGCGCATGTAGTCTTCCTGGCTCAGCGCCATCAGCACCGCGCGCCGCGCGCGCGGATCGCTGAAGGGCTTGTGCAGGTGGTTCATGCGGAACGAGCCGACATTGCCCAGCGGATCGGCGATGTCGACATTGAGGTTGCGGCTGCGCCTTAGAACCGGAACAAGATCGGCGATCGGGTTCTCCCACCAATCCACCTCGCCATTCTGCAGTGCGGCAGCGGCGGTCGCCGGGTCGGGCATCACCACCCACTCGACGCGATCAACCATGACGCGCTTGCCGCCCGCCATCCAGTCCGGCGCCTCGTCCCGCGGCACATAGCCGTCGAACTTGGCGAACACGGCGCGGGCGCCCGGCACCCATTCCTCGCGCACGAAGCGGAACGGACCTGAGCCGACGAATTCCGTGATCTGCTGGAACGGATCAGTCTTCGCGATCCGCTCCGGCATCACGAAGGAACAGGGCGAATTGGTCTTGGCGAGTGCCAGAAGCATCTTCGGGTAGGGCTGCTTCAGCGACCAGCGGAAGGTGTTGTCATCCACCACCACCAATTCGTTCTGGATGGCGCGGATCATCTGGCCCATCGGGTCGCGCACCGCCCAACGGTTGAGGCTGGCCACCGCGTCTTTCGCCAGAACTGGACTGCCATCGTGGAAGCGCAGACCGGAGCGCAACTTGAAGGTCCAGGTCAGGCCGTCACCGGAAACCTCCTCACTGTCCACCATCTGCCGCTGGGGCGCGAACTTGGCATCGACGCCGTATAGCGTGTCCCACACCATCATCCCGGCGTTCCGGACGACGTATTGCGTGCCCCAGATCGGGTCGAAATTCGCCAGATTGGCCTGCGGCACGAAACGCAGGGCGCGGGATGCGGCGCCCTGCGACAGCGCGGGACGTGCCAGGGAGGGGATGGCCAATGCGGCGCCAGCGGCCAGCGACATCAGCGATCGGCGTTGCAGCATGGTCACCCTCGCACCCGGCCCGCTGGCCGGCATTGTATGGATCCTGTTCCCGGCGGGCGCCGAAGGATGCAGCCGGGAAGCCGCCACCGATCATTCTGCGCCTGCCGGCCGCCAAGCTGTAAGCACGCAGCGTGCCATTCACCGTTTGGGCGACATCCGGCGACCGAGTGGTCGCCCGATGGGCCCCGCCCTGCTCAATGAAGAAGCATTCGCTGGTTTTGCCGCCACTGCAAGCGGGAACCGGCAAATCTCATGCGGAGCGCTGGACGTTCCAGAACATCGGCAGTCCCTTCAGAATCCCGGTGAGGCCACGCCGGTACGCCCAGGCCTGAAAATACTGCCCGAGCGGCAGGTAAGGCACGTCCTGGAACGCCTGCAGTTGGATCTGCCTGGCGATGTCTTGCTGCGCCGCAAGATCCGGCGCCGCGAACCAGGCATTGCGCAGCTCCTCCAGACGCGGAGCGGTGGGCCAGCCGAACCAGGCCGCCTGCCCATGCCCACGCAGCGCCTGCTGCACACCGGGGTTGACCATGTCCACGCCCGCCCAGAAGGTGAAGAACATGCTCCAGCCGCCCTTCTCCGGCGGTTCCTTGCTGGCGCGGCGCTGCACCACGCTGCCCCAATCCGTGGACACGAACTCCACGTTCATGCCGCATTTCTGCAGCATGTCGTTGCCAACCTGCGCCAGAGCGTTCAGCGACGCGAAGTCGGATGCCGCGATCAGCACGACCTTCTCGCCCTTGTAGCCGGCGGCCTGCAATTCGCGCTTGACCTTGTCGTAGTCGCGCGGCGCGGTGATCACCTCCATGCCGGCATTGTTGGCCAGCGGGGTTTCCGGCGTGAACACGCCCACCTGGTCGCGCCAGAGGCTCTTATCCGTGCCGATCACCGCCGTCATGAAGTCGGACTGGTTGATGGCGCCGAGCAGGGCGCGGCGGATGGCAGGGTTGTTGAACGGCGGATGGAGGTGGTTGAACCGCGCCATCGCCACCAAACCGGTCGGGTCCTGGATCTCCAGTGTCAGGTTGCGGTTGCGGCGCAGCAGCTCCTGCAGGTCGCCCGGCGGCTGCTCGTACCAATCGGCCTCGCCATTCTGCATGGCACTGGTGGCGGTCGCCGCGTCCGGCATGACGTTCCACTCGATGCGGTCGAAATGCACCCGCTTCGGGCCGGCCGTCCAGCTCACCGGGCCATCGGCGCGCGGCACGTAATCCGGGTTGCGTTCGTAGACGAGGCGGGCACCGGGGATGCGCTCATCCTGCTTCCAGCGGAACGGGCCGGAGCCGATCATCTCCTTCACGGCGATGGCCGGATCGGATTTCGCCATCCGCTCGGGCATGATGAAGCAGACAGGGGTGGCAGGCTTGCCCAGCGCCTCGAACAACAACGGGAAAGGCTGCCGGAAGCGGAACAGGATGGTCTTGTCGTCCGGCGCGGACAGTTCGTCCACCACCATCATCATCACCTGGCCCAGGGCATCGCGGGCCGCCCAGCGGCGGATCGAGGCGACGCAATCCACTGCCCGCACCGGCTCGCCATCGTGGAACTTCAGCCCGCCGCGCAACACCAGGGTGACGCGGCGGCCGTCATCCTCGACGCGATGGCCCTGCACCATCTGCGGCTGCGGCTTGTAGTCCTGGTCGAAGCCGTAGAGCGTGTCCCAGATCATGTAGCCGTGGTTGCGGCTGACATAGGCCGTGGTGATGATCGGATCGGCCACGGCAAGGTCGGATTGCGGGATGAACTTCAGCACGCGCGGGTCGCTGCCCCCACCGGCACTCTGGGCGATGGCGAAATGCGGCAGCGCAGCGGTCCCGGCGATGCTGGCCGCACCACCGAGCCATTGACGTCGGTTGATCATGCTTGGTCTCCCGTAGAGGCCTTCCTGTCCGGCAGAGGGAAGCCGAGGCGCCCCGGTCGCGCAAGGGGGGACAAGGGATTGGCAGCGGTCCCGACCCCGCTTATGCCCCGCCCATGCCGACGCCTCTCCCCTCCCCCGCATGGCTTTCGCCGCGGCGCCGCGCCCTTCTGGGCGAGATGCTGCGCTTTGGCACGGTGGGCAGCATTGGCGTGGTCGTGGACACGGTTGTGCTATACGCCGCCCTGGCCCTGGGCGCGGGGCTGTATGGCGGGCGCGTGCTGTCCTACCTGACCGCGGCAACCGGCAACTGGTTGCTGAACCGGATCTGGACCTTCAGGACTGCCGCCCACGCGCCGGCCGGCCGGCAATGGCTCCGGTTTCTGGCGGTTAATGGCTTAGGGTTTTTCATCAACTACGGAGTTTATGTTCTTCTGGTCTCCAACATCCCTGCGTTCACCACCCGGCCTGTGCTCGGGGTCGTGGCGGGTGCGCTGGCGGGCATGGTGGTGAACTTCGTTTTGAACCGGCGGTTGGTATTTCAAGGAAAGGCCAAGCTTGAGGCAAATAAGCCGTAATCAACCTGAAGTCACATGCCCACTCGGCTATGCAAGACAAACCGCCAACCTCGCGCTTGATACCCTTGCTTAAATTACCAGTCTTGTATCAAAAGATTGACCGGTAAATTTCCTGTGCTTTCCTGGCCGAGATCATTATGGTGCGCAGCAACGACCTCGTTTCGAGCCGCTTTTGACATGGAGTTACGGCCGGCATGACCGCAAGGCAGCCCCTCCCAAGGCTTGCAGGGCCAGGCTTCACCCCGACCATGAAAATCATCGCCGGGCTGGTGCCGGACATGAATTCCGGCCGTTTCCTCCCAGGCCTCTGCCGGCCGCGGCATGGCCTGACCCGCCCTTCCCAAAAACTTCCGGGCTGATCGTCAATGTTCTTCGCACCGCGCGTTCCAGGTGCCGAGCGGGCTCCCGACACCCCCCTCGCCCGCGCCATGGCCACCTGCCGCCGCGACTTCGTCGCCGTGGGCCTGTTCTCCGGCGTCGTCAACCTGCTGCAGCTGACCGTGTCGCTGTACATGATGCAGGTGTTCGATCGCGTTCTTGCCACCCGCAGCACCGACACGCTGATGTTCCTGACGCTGATCGCCGTCAGCGCCATCCTGCTTCTCGCCATCCTTGAGGCGGTTCGTGGCAGCATCATGCAGCGCGCCGCCGGCTGGATCGAGGCGCGCGTGGCGCCGGAGGGCTTCGAGCGTGCGCTGGAAGCCCAGCTCCGCGGCCGTCCCTACCGGATGGAGGCGCTGCGCGACCTCGGCTTCTGCCGCTCCTGGCTTGGCTCGCCCGGCGCGCTGGCCGTGTATGACGTGCCCTGGGTGCCGATCTACCTGGCCGCGATCTTTCTGCTGCATCCGGTGATGGGCTACATCGCCCTGGGCGGCGCGGTGCTGCTGTTCGCCCTGACCATGCTGAACGAATACACCACGTCGGCACTGCTGAAGCAGGCCAGCAACGCGACCATGTTGAGCCAGCGCCGCGCCGATGCGATCGCCCGCAATGCCGAGGTGATCGACAGCATGGGCATGACGCCCGCGGTGATGGCCCGCTGGCGCCGCGGTGTCGCCGAGACGGTGACGCCGCAGGAAAAGGCCGCCGCCCGCGCCGCCGTGCTGCTGTCCGCCACCAAGTTCCTGCGGCTGGTGGTGCAGATCGCGATCCTCGGCGCCGGCGCCTACCTGGTGCTCAACCAGCAGCTAACCTCGGGCGCTTCGATCGCCGGGTCGATCATCATGGGCCGCGCCTTGGCCCCGGTGGAGCAGCTGATCGGCGGCTGGAAGGGCCTAGTGCAAGCCCGCCAGGCGCTGAAGCGGCTGACGGTGTTCCTGGCACAGCCGAGGCTTCGGCCGCCTGGCCTGCCGCTGCCCGAGCCGACCGGCGCGCTGGCCGCCGAGCGCGTGTCCTACGCCCTGCCCGGCCAGAACGTGCCCATCATCAAGGGTGTCGCCTTCGGCCTGCGGGCCGGCGAGAGCCTGGCGGTGATCGGCCCGTCGGCAGCCGGCAAGACCACGCTGATCCGCCTGCTGATCGGCACGCTGGCGCCGAGCTCCGGCTCCGTGCGGCTCGACGGCGCGGATGTTTACACCTGGAAGCGGGACGATTTCGGCCGCCACGTCGGCTACCTGCCGCAGGATGTGGAACTGTTCGACGGCACCGTGTTCGCCAACATCGCCCGCATGGGCGAGGCCGAGCCGGAGGCGGTGTTCGCCGCCGCCAAGCTGGCCGGCTGCCATGACATGATCCTTCGCCTGCGCGACGGCTACGACACCGAGATCGGCGATGCCGGCCAGCACCTGTCAGGCGGCCAGCGTCAGATGATCGGCCTGGCGCGGGCGCTGTTCGGCACCCCCAAACTGGTGGTGCTGGACGAGCCGAACTCCAACCTCGACGGCGATTCCGAGGCGGCCTTGCAGCGCGCCCTGGAAGGCCTGAAGGCGCGCGGCTGCACCGTGGTGCTGGTGTCGCACCGGCCGCAGCTGGTGCAGGGCGTCGACAAGGTGCTTCTGCTGAAGGATGGCGCGGTGGAGATGTTCGGCCCGCGCGCCGAGGTGCTGAAACGCCTGATGGGCCCGCGCCCGGCGCCGGAGCCCGCCAAGGTGGCGGCCGAGGCCGCCCCGCCCCGCCTCGACAACACCCAGCCGGGAGATGCCGCATGAGCGTCACCACCCTTCCGCCGGGCATGGCCGGCGGCGGCGCGCTCGACAAGCAGCGCGGCGCCAGCCTGCCCCCGCTCAGCCCGCCCGAGACGATGCTGGATACGCCGCGGCCCCGTACCAGCCGGGCCCTGGCGCTGGGCATGCTGTCGATCGGCGTGTTCTTCGGCGGCTTCACCGCCTGGTCCCTGATGGCACCGCTGGCGGAAGCAGCCATAGCGCCGGGCCAGATCCGCTCGGAAGGCCAGCGCCGTGTCATCCAGCACCTGGAAGGCGGCATCGTGCGGGAGATCCTGGCGCGCGACGGCGACAAAGTAAGTGCCGGCCAGGTGCTGATGCGTCTCGACGAGGTGCAGTCCGATGTTGGCCTCGGCACGGTGCGCGCCCAGCGCTGGGCGCTGCTGGCGCAGGATGCGCGCCTCGCCGCCGAGGCGCGGGGCGCCAGCGACATCGGCTTCCCGGCTGAGTTGCTGAGCAGCGACGACCCGCGGGCGCTGGAGGCGATGACCGGCCAGCGCACCCTGTTCGCGGCGCGGCAGACCAGCCTGGTCAGCCAGATCCAGGTTCTGGAAGCGCGCATTGCCCAGCACGAGGCCAGCGCGGCCTCGGCCCAGGGCCAGATCGCCAGCCAGAAGCGCCAGCTCGACCTGATCGAGCGGGAGGCGCGCGATGTCGAGGTTCTGGTGCGGCAGGGCCTGGAGCGGATGCCGCGCCTGCTCGGCCTGCAGCGCAACATGGCCTCGCTGGAAGGCAACATGGTCGACCTGCGGGGCCAGGTGGAGCGGGCTCAGGCCTCCGTGGCCGAGGCCCGCAACCAGATCCGGCAGACCCGCGACCAGCGCCTCACCGAGATCTCCACGGAAGCGCGCGAAGTCCGCGGGCGTCTGAACGAGGCCGAGGAAAAGCTGCGCAGCGCGCGGGACATGGTGACGCGGCGCGAAATCGTGGCGCCGGAGGACGGCACCATTCTCGGCAGCAAGTTCTTCAACGTCGGCGCCGTGGTCCGCCCGGGCGAGCCGGTGATGGAGATCGTGCCGGCGAATGACCGCCTGGTGGCCGAGGTGCAGCTCGCCGCCAACGACATCGACGTGGTTTATCCCGGGCTGCAATCCGAGATCCGGCTGCCGGCCTTCAAGCAGCGGCTGGTGCCATACGTTCATGGCCATGTCACCTATGTGGCCAGCGACGTGACCATGGATGAGCGCACGCGGCAGAGCTATTACCGCGTGCAGATCATGGTGGATCAGGAGCAGCTGAGCCGGCTGGAGAATGTGCAGCTGGTTCCCGGTATGCCGGTCGAGGCGCAGATCCAGATCGGCGAGCGGTCCTTCTTCCACTACATGATGCAGCCGGTGATCGACAGCTTCCACCGCGCCTTCCGGGAGCCATAGGCCGATGCCCCAGCCAGGAGAGTTCTTCGCATGAGCCAAAGCATTCTGTTTGCCGACGGCGTGCTGGAGGCCTCTGTGCATGTCGGGGTCGCCCGCGTCACGCTGGGCCAGACCGGTGCCGACGGCAAGCCGCTGGCCTGCGGCCAGCTGGCGATTCCGGTTGCGCAGCTGCCGGCCTTCGTCCGCAGCCTGCAATCCCTGCTGCAGCAATTCGAGGCCAAGCGGCAGCAGGCGCAGCAGGCGCAACAACAGGAGCCGACGGGGCAACCGGCGGCGGATGCATTCCGCTTCTCCGGCTGAGGTGGCGGCGTCAGCCGCCGTTGCGCAGCCGAAGCGCCAGCACCGGGTCGTCCGTGGCCATCAGATCGACCCGCAGCTCCAGCGCCTTCCGGATCTCCGGCGCCTGGTTGGCGCCCCAGACGCCAACCCGCAGCCCGGCCCGCCGCAACTCCGCCAGCATGGTGGCGTCCAGGGCGGCGATCTCCGTCTCCACCGTGCCGAAGCCATGCGCCCGCGCCACGCCCACCACGCCGGTGGTCCCGATCGCCCGCAGCGTCTCGCGGCCGAACAGCCACACCACGCCGCCGAGGCCGCCCGCCGCCAGCGCCGCCGCGGCCAACTCCGCCTCAAAGGCGATGATATGGGTGCGCGACCGCAGCCCGGCCTCGTCGAGCACGCGCAGGCTTTGCCGCAGAAGTGCCGGATCGGGCATCTGGCCCGGGGCGGGCTTCAGCTCGACCTGCAGCGCCTGCCGGGCCGGCCGCAGCAGCGCAGCGAGGTCGGCGAGCAACGGCACCCGCTCCTCCCCGGCGCCGCGCAGGCGGAGCTGGGCGAGTTCAGAGGCGCTGTGCTCGGCCACGGCCCCGGCCGCCTCTGTGGTGCGGTCGAGCCGCGCATCGTGGATCACCACAGGCACGCCGTCGGCGCTGAGATGCACGTCGCATTCCAGCTGCTCCACGGCCAGCGCGGCACTGCCGCGGAAGGCCAGCAGGCTGTTTTCCGGCCACAGGATGGCGCCGCCGCGATGGCTGACGATGGCAACCAGATGAGGTTGGGCTTGCATAGCTCTTGCCTTGCCGTGGAAACCTGTTTGGCGCAATCTGCCAGACGCTTTTACACCGTCCCTTTCCTGGGGGCGACCTGCCCGATGAGGTCACGACATGTCCTTGCTCTTGGTTTCCCACGACCAGGATGCCCCGGGCGCCCAGCTTCTCGAGGATGCCGTCTGGCAACTGGCGGAGTCGCACCTGATGCTGTCCGGATCGATGATCGTGGAAAGTGCCGTATCGGGCCCCTACCTGCTGCAGCACCTCCAGGGCGCGCTGCGCCGGTCGGGCCGCGACGGAACGCTGATCGTGACGCCGATCAGCAGCGCCGAGTGGAGCGGGCTTTCCCCGGAAGCGGAGGCCTGGATCCGCGGCCGCCTCGCGTGATCCCTGGCGGGACCTGTCCGCGGCCATGGCAGCCATGACGGCCAGGGGGCGCCCGATCTCCAGCACCCGGCGGTGGTGGCTCCTGGTGCTGGCGGCGCTGCTCGCCGTGCCGGCATTGGCGCAAGAGGCGGTGGCGCAGGAGGCGGAGGCACCGATCCAGCTGAAGGTGATCGGCGGCCTCGGCGGCGTATCGCAGTACACGCGCTATGAGGAACCGTTCTGGCGCCGCCGCATCGGCGAGCTGACCGGCGGCCGGGTGCAGGCCGAGATCGCCCCCTTCGACCGCGCCGGGCTGAGGGCGGAGGAGATCCTGCCGCTGATGCGCCTCGGTGTGGTGCCGTTCGGCACGGCGCTGCTGGCGGTGGTGTCCAGCGAGGAACCGGAATTCAACGCCGTCGACCTCCCGGCGCTCAACCCCGATATCGGCACGCTGCGTGAGACGGTGCAGCGGTACCGCCCTCACCTGAAGGAATTGTTGCTCGACCGCTACAATGTGGAGCTGTTGTCGGTCTACACCTATCCCGCGCAGGTAATCTGGTGCTCGCGCCCGTTCACCGGGCTGGGCGATCTGGCGGGCCGGCGCATCCGCACCTCCTCCGTCGGCCAGGCCGAGATGGTCGAGGCGCTCGGCGCCATCTCGGTGGTGATTCCCTTTGCCGAGATCGTCGGGGCGTTGCGCGGCGGTGTGGTGGAATGCGCCGTCACCGGCACCATGTCCGGCAACAGCATCGGGCTGACAGCGGTGACCAGCCACATCCATGCCATGGCCATCACCTGGGGCGTCTCGGTTTTCGGCGCCAACAGTGCGGCATGGCACGCGCTGCCGGAGGGCGTGCGCAGCAGCATTCGTGCCGGCTTGGCGGAGCTGGAAACCGCGATCTGGAACGGTGCCGATCGCGAGACCGGAGAGGGGCTGAACTGCAGCAGCGGCCAGTCCGGCTGCAGCGACGGCCGCATGGGCAACCTGACCGTGGTGCCGCTGAGCGCCGCCGACATCGCCCGCCGCCGCCAGTTGCTGACCTCCACCGTTCTGCCGCGATGGGTCGACCGCTGCGGCGATGGATGCGCCGAGGCGTGGAACGCCTATCTCGGCCCATCGCTGGGCATTACCGTCCGGCATCCCTGACATGGCGCAGTTCCGCCGCATCCGTTGCGCCATCCTGCTATCCGCCGCCGCCCTGTTGTGCGCGCAGTGGCTGGCCACCTCCATGCTGCTCAGCCGCACGCGCAACGCCGCCCTGACGGCGGCGGCCGACACGGTTCAGCGCGCGGCCCGGGCCGTCGAGGCATCGCTGAACCGCAATTTCGTCCAGATCGATGCCATGCTGGTGGGACTGCCGGGCATCCTGGCGCCGATGGCCGGGAATGGCAGCCTTTCGGCGCCGCAGATCAGCCGGGTGCTGCGCGAGCTCAACAATCAGAACTTCACCTTCCGCGACGTGCTGCTGATCGGGCCGGATAACATGCCGGTCGCCACGGGCCTCCCATTATCCCGCCGGCGGGCCTTCCCGGACGCCGTGCTGCGCTCCTTCTTCGAGAGCGCGCCGCGCCCCGGGGCGGTGCTGATCGGCGGCCCGTTGCGCAACCCCGCCAGCGGCGAATGGTCGCTCTACATGGCGCGGCGCATCACCCTGCCCGGTTTCGGGTCGCTGCTGGCCGTGGCCGAGATGCCGGTGCCGGTGCTGTCCACCCTGCTCTCCGTGGGCGGGGATGGCACGGGGTTGCGCATCTCGCTGGAACGCGCCGACGGCACGCTGCTCGCCAGCCAGCCGCATGACGAGACGCATATCGGCAACCGCCTCTCGCCTTCCTCGGTAGAGCGGATGGCGGAAGAAGACGGCGACCAGTCGCGCCAAACCAGCAGCCGGTTCGACGGATCGCCGGTGATCGCCGCCGACCGGCCGCTGCTGTACCCGGCGCTGGCGCTGTCCGCCAGCATCAGCCGGGACGTGGCTCTGGCCGATTGGGAACGGGAACGCATCCGGGCGCTGGTGATTTCCGCCGGCTTTGCCCTTCTGGTGGCAGCGCTGGCCGCTGCGCTGCTGGCGGCGATGCGGCAGCGCGAACGGGTCGAAACGGAACGCAACCGCTGGCGCGCCATGCTGGAGAACGCGCTCGACTCCATGACTGACGGCTTCGTCATGTGGGACGCCGAGGACCGGCTCGTTGCCTGCAACGCGCGGTACAAGGATTTCTACCAGGTCAGCGCGCGCTTCATCCAGCCCGGCGCGCATTTCGACGACATCATGCGGGAAGGCTTCCTGCGCGGCCAGTACCCGCAGGCGGGCGCCAGCCTCGATGCCTTTCTGACCGACATGCGGCGCTGGCACCGCGGCAACAGCCCACCAATGGAGCGCCTCCTGCCGGATGGCCGCTGGGTGCTGGTGACGGAGCGTGCCACACCGGGCGGCGGCACGGTGGGCATCCGCACCGACATCACCGAGCTGAAGCACACCATGGCAGCGCTGGCCGAAGCGCGCGACGAGGCCGCCGCCGCCGCCGAGGCCAAGAGCCAGTTTCTGGCCCGCATGAGCCATGAGCTGCGCACGCCGCTGAACGGCATCCTCGGCTTCGCGCAGGTGCTGGTGGATGATCAGCGGCTCGCATCCGACCAGCGCGAGCAGCTCCGCATCCTACACGAGGCCGCCCGCCACCTGCTGGAACTGGTAAACGGCCTGCTCGACCTGTCCAAGATCGCCGCCGGCCGGCTGGAGCTGCGGCCGGAACCCACCGCGCTGCGCCCCCTGCTGGAGCGGGCGGCCGCGCTGCTGGCGCCGGAGATCAGCCGCAAGGCGCTGCGCTTCACCCTCGACCTGCAGCCCGGCACCCCGGAGGCGGTGCAGGCGGACCCGACGCGGCTGTTGCAGCTGTTGTTGAACCTGTTGTCCAACGCGGTGAAGTTCACGCCGCCGGCGGGGCAGATCTCGCTCAGGGCACAGCCGGCTCTGCTCGGCCAGGGACTGCGGCTGGAGGTGCAGGACAGCGGCCCCGGCATCCCGGCCGAGCAGCGCCACCTGCTGTTCCGCGATTTCGTGCAACTCGCGACGCCCGGCGCCGGCGCCGAGGTGATGGCCTTCGGCACCGGGCTCGGCCTTTCCATCGCCGCCCAACTGGCCGGTCTGATGGGAGGCCGCATCGGCTGCGAAAGCCACCCCGGCGCCGGCGCGCTGTTCTGGGTCGAGTTGCCTCTCCCGCTGGCGCAACTCGCGGCGTCGGCCGGCGCACCGGGCCCGGATGCCGTTTCCGCCGCGGTGATTCCCACCGAGCCCCTGCGCATCCTGGTGGCCGATGACGTGCCGGCCAACCGCCTGGTGGCGCGGGCGATGCTGACCAGCGCCGGCCACCACGTGACCTGTGTGGAGGATGGTGCCATGGCCCTGCAGGCGGTGCGGCAGGGCGAATTCGATCTGGTGCTGATGGATCTGCAGATGCCGGTGATGGACGGGCTGGAGGCGACCCGAGCGATCCGCGCGCTGAAAACGCCGCACAACGGCGTTCCGGTGATCGCCGTCACCGCCTCGGTAATGCCGGAGCAGGTGGAGGCGTGCCGGCAGGCGGGCATGGATTCGCATCTGGCCAAGCCGATCGACCGCGACACGCTGCTGCGCATGGTGGCGCATCACGGCCGCGGCCCGCGCGGAGGAACCATGGCGGAGATGCCCATCAGCTCCGCGCCGGCGCTCGGCTTGCCCGGCGACGCCGGCGCCCCGCTGCTGGACCGCGCGGCGCTGCGGGCCTTGCTGACCGACCTCGGGCCATCGGCGGCCTCGGTTCTGGAGGAATTCCGGCGCGAGTTGCAGCAGGGTGCCGAAACCTTGGCAGCGCTGGCCCCGGAGCCGCAGGCGCAGGCCGAGGCGCTGCGCGCCGCGACGCATCGGCTTCAGGGGGTCAGTCGCACCATTGGCGCCCGCGCCCTGAGCGAGGCCCTGGAATGGCTGCAGGCCAGCCTCGCTCAGGGCGTCGATCCCGCACCGGCCTTGCAGTCCGCACGCGGCCGGCTCGACCAGACCGTGCCGCTGCTGCTGGATGCGGCGGAAACGGTGCGCGACCTGCCCTCCCCACTCGGGCATTCCGGCTAGGCGTCCCGGGCGCATCGACGGGTTCAGGGCAGCCGACCGATCCGCTCCGCCAGCAGGGCGAAGAACCGGTCCGCATCCAGGCGCTCCAGCAGGCAGGCGTTGCGCGGCAGCGGGTTGCGGCCCCAGCGGTCGATGCGGGTGCGGCCGCGATCGGCACCGTCACGCACCACCTCAGCCGCCACCGGCCGGTGGATGAACAGGTCCGGCGCCAGCAGCCAGGCCACCGCGCACGGATCGTGCAGCGGCGCGCCGCGGTGCCCAAATCGCCGGGACGGCGGCAGCGCCGCGAGAATGCCGGCCGTTGCCGCCAGACACCGCCCGCCCGGCGCGGCCCGCAGCGTCGCGACCCTCTCCGGCGTGACCAGGGCCTGCGCCGTGAGGTCCAGCGTCGCCAAGGTGACGGGGCGGCCGCATCGCAGCAGCACCATCAGCGCCTCGGGGTCCATGGCGGCGTTGAACTCGGCCGCCTCGGTCCAGTTCCCTTCGCCCACCGCGCCCGTCATCAGCACGATCTCGGCCACTCGGTCCGCCAGGAACGGCTCGGTGGCCAGCGCCAGGGCGAAATTGGTGGCCGGTCCGAGGCCGAGCAGGGTGACGCTGCCAGGCGCCGCGGCGCGCAACTCGGCGCGGATCGCGTCCGACGCCAGGCCTGGGGCCGCGGGCGGCCCCTCCGGCAACACCACGCCGCCCAGCCCGTCCACCCCATGCACCGCCGTTTCGGAGCGGAACCTGCCGATCAGGGGACGGTCGGCGCCTGCCAGCACGGGCACTGCGGAACCCGCCAGCCCGAGCACGGCGCGGGCATTCGGCAGCGTGCGCTCCAGCCCGACATTGCCGCCGGCCACCGTGACCATCCGCAAGGCGAGTTCCGGGGAGGCTAGCGCCAGCCACAGGGCGATGGCGTCGTCCGTCCCGGGATCGCAGTCGAGCAAGATGGTGCGCGGCGTCATGCCGCGCGCACCGCCATGCCGGCCGGTCGGGAAACAGCGAGCATCTTCGTTACGGTCTTGATCCGGGTCAGGCGGGGTCGGCCGCGTTGCGGTGGGTGGTGCAGCATGTCAGCTTGCTGCGCCTCAGGCCACCCGGCCAGACGACTCTTCCATCGCCGATCCGCTGCGGGATGTGCGGGTGCGTCGGGCCCTGTCCGTGGCGATCAACCGCGAGGCGCTGTGCGACCGTATTCTGCAGGGCCAGGGTATGCCGGCGGGCGACCTCGGGCCGGGCAGGTATTTCGGCACCTCGCCGGACCTGACGCCGCAGCCCTTCGACCCCGGCGGCGCCTGGCGCCTGCTGGCCGAGGCCGGATACGCGTAGGGTTTCGCGGTGCAGGTCACCGGCCCGAACGACCGCTTCCCGAATGACGAGCAGATCGTGCAGGCCATCGCCCAGATCTGGTCGCGCATCGGCCTGGCGGCGACGGTGGAAACCCGGCCGCACGGCGTCTGGCTCTCGGAAGCGGCGCAGCTGAAGTATTCGGTGAATTTCGCCGGCTTCTCGTCCAACCCCGAAGCACTGGGCATGCTGGAAACGCAGATCCACAGCTGGGACGCGGCGCTTGGCCTCGGCACCGCCAATCGAGGCCACTTCAGCAATCCCGACATCGACGGGATGATCCGGAAGGCCCGGCAGACCATGGACAATCATCAGCGCGAGGCCTTGACCCGGCAGGCGACCTGGGCGGCGCTGCGCGACCAGCAGGCGCTGATCCCGCTCGATGTCGCGGTGAATACCTGGGCGATGCGCCGGGGCTTGAGCTACCAGGTGCGCACCGACGAGATGACCCTGGCCACCAGCATCGGCCGCCCTGTCTGACCGGCCGATGGCCCGGATCGGGGCGCGGCCCCTGCCCGGCGGCCTGCTTGACGCCAGCACGGCGCAGGGCCTACGTCATCCGATGACCTGACGGCGCGAAACGCCGTCGGCGGAGGGGAGACGACCCATGGACGGACGCAACACCGGCGCGGTACCGCATGGCATCGAGCTGGCGCCGCTTGCGCCACCGGCCAACCTGACTGCCGAGCTGGTGCGGCGCCTGGCGGCGGAGATCCGCGCCGGTCGCCTCAAGCCGGGCGACCGGCTTCCCACCGAGCAGGCGCTGATGCGACAGGCCGGCGTGTCCCGCACCGTGGTGCGGGAGGCGGTCGCCGCCCTTCGCGCCGAGGGGCTGGTGCTGACCCGCCAGGGCGTGGGCGCCTTCGTGGCCGATCCGCTGGCGCGCGGCCAAGTGCGTATCGACCCGGGCGAGATGCGGTCGCTGCAAGACGTGCTGCAGGTGATCGAGCTGCGCATCGCCCTGGAAACAGAGGCTGCGGGGCTGGCCGCCGAACGGCGCGATGCCGAGGCGCTGCAACGTGTGGAGCAGGCCGCCGCCGCCTTCGACGCCGCGGTGGAAGCGGGCGAGATCGCAGTGCCGCAGGATCTGGAGTTCCACCGCGCCATCTTCGCCGCCACCGGCAACGGGTTCTTTCCGCGCTTCCTGGAGTTCCTGGGCCCGATGCTGATCCCCCGTCAGACGGTGCGGCCGCACCTGGAGGACCCGGAGGCGAGAACCGCCTATCTGCGGCGGGTGCGGGAAGAGCATGCCAGGATCGCCGCGGCCATCGCCTCCGGCGACGCGGCCTCGGCGCGGGACGCGATGCGGCAGCACCTCAGTGCCAGCCGCGACCGCTACGCCGGGCTGGCCGGCCGCCTCGCCGCGCTGGACAACGTCCCCCTGCCCCGCTGAAGCAGGCGGCGGGGCCCGCGGACCGGTCAGCTGTAGTCCGGGATCTGCGGCACGTCGGCGAGGTAGGCCAGAACGGCGCGCGAGAGGGCTTCCACATCTTCCACGGTGGTGTGCTCGTCCGCGCCGTGCAGCCTCTGGCCGCGACGCAGCAGTCCGCCGGCCAGGATCTCGCGGATGCCCGCCTGCTGCATGAAGCCGATGGCCGAGCCACCGGCGCCGCCCCAGCGCCGGAAGCTGTTGGGCGAAAAGCCGAAGCCCCAGCTCAGCGCGCGCAGCCAGCGTGACCAGTTCGGGCCGTGATCGGGATCCACCACCGGCTCCAGCCGCCGGGAAACACGGCTCTCCACTTTGCATCCCGGAGCCTCACGGATGCCGCTGGCCACGGCGGAACGAAGCTCCTGCAGCGCCACGGCATAGCCTTCCTCCGCCGTGAAGCTGCGCTGCACCAGCAGCTTGCAATCGGGGGATGCGCCACTCTCGTCACCGCGCACCGACACCACCGACAGCTTCGGCCGCAGCATGCCGCCGCCCGCATCCGGCGGCGCGGGCAGACGCGAGGTGCGGCGGCGCAGATCTGATTGCAGCCGGGACAGCGCTTCCAGGATCGGCTTCGCCGCAGACCCGGCTTCTCCCGTGCGGGACGCGGCACAATCCGACACCTCGATCTCCAGGTCGAGGCTGCCCAGGCTGCCGGCCCAGATGCGCGGCGCCACGGGACCGTTCAGCCACAGCACATGGCCTTCCGCGACGCGCTGTTCCGCCAGGTGGCGAAGCCCCGGCCAGCGGCGCGCCGCACCATCGGTGGTGAACAACAGCAGCGGGTCGAAGCGCAGCTTCAGCCCCACCGCGTCGGCGACGCGCAGCGCCGCCCAGACCGCAGCGATCGCCCCCTTCATGCTGACCGTGCCGAGGCCGTAGAGCCGGCTGCCCTGCCGTGTCAGGGTGAGCGGCGGCCGGGTCCAGTGCGCGTTGGGCGCGGCCGTGTCCATCAACAGCGGAATGGTGCAGATCGGCCGCCCGGTACGCCGCGCCGCCACCAGATGCAGGCGCGGTCCATCCACGGGACCGCTGTCCAGCGGGATGCGGCGCATGTCGAAGCCTAAGGGGGCGAATTGATCCTGCAGCAGCGCGGCCAGCGCGTCGCACCCGGCCACTGCGGGCACCGAGGTGTCCACAGCCACCAACTGCGCCAGTTCGTCGATCCAGCCCGTCGCTCCGAGCAAAGGTCCCGCCATGTTTAGCCGGTCGATGGACGCCTCGTAGGGCTCCAACGAATCCTGCTCATCCCATGGCATCGTCGACGACCCCTCCGCCCGTGCTGATCGGGCCGCATTCTGTTCGGCCACCTGTCCGCACCTTCAAGCCTGTGGAGGGCCATAACAGCCTGCGGCCACCACCGCAGCGCACGAGCGCGCGCCCCACAGCTTCTTGAAGCCAGGCCGACCGAAAGATCGAGAAAGCTTCCCCCGCCGCTTACGCGATGCGTGCGCGGGGCGCCTCCCGCCGCGGCGCACGGCCCGGCGGCGGCATTGCCCGGCCGCCGCCGCCGGTCACCGGCTCCACCCGGATGTGGGGCTCCTCGGCATCCGGGCGGCGCGCCGCGGCGGCGAAGCGACCGGCCACGGCCGGCGCAACCTCGAACTGGGTTTCGCGCCCCATGATGCGGATGCGGCCGATCTCGTCCCGCCGCACCTGCCCGCGCCGGCACAGCATCGGCAGGATCCAACGCGGATCGGCCCGGTTGTCACGGCCCACATTGATGCGGAACCAAACGCCCTCGGCCTCGCCGCCGGTCCGCTCGTAAGCCGGACGGCGTGCCGGCGCGGCATCCACCGACGCCAGCTCCTCCGGCGCCGGCAATGGTGCGCGCAGCACCTTCACCAACACGGCCGCGAGTGCCTCGGCGCCGTGGCGGGCGGCCAGCTCGCGCGCCACATCACGATCCTCGACTTCCGCTTCCTCGGCCAGCAGCGCCTCAGCCTGAGCGGCTAGGCGCTCGGCATCGCGGGCCCGGATCGTCTCGGCGGAGGGCGGCGACACCCATTCCGCCTGGACGCGGGCGCCCATCAGCAGCCGCTCCGCCATGCGGCGGCGGTTCACCGGCACCACCAGCACGGACACGCCCTTGCGTCCGGCACGGCCGGTGCGGCCGGACCGGTGCAGCATCACCTCCGGCTCCTTCGGCAGCTCGGCGTGAATCACCAGGCCAAGGTCCGGCAGGTCGATGCCGCGCGCCGCCACGTCGGTGGCGACGCAGACCTGGGCGCGGCCGTCGCGCAGGCCCTGCAGCGCGCGCGAGCGTTCCGTCTGGGACAGCTCGCCGGAAATCGCCACGGCCGAGAAGCCGCGCTCGGTCAGGTTGGTGTGCAGCCGGGCCACGGCGGCGCGGGTCGAGCAGAACACGATGGCGCGCGGGCTGTCGGATTCGCGCAGCAGGTTCACCACCGCCCGCTCGATGCCGTGCGGCGCCACCAGCACGGCGCGGTGCTCGATGTCGCCATGCTGGCCACCCTCGCCCTTCGCCTCGATGCGCAGCGCGTCGGTCTGGAAGGACTGCGCCAACCGCTCGATCTCGCGCGGCACCGTGGCCGAGAACAGCAGGGTGCGGCGCTCGGCCGGCGCCGCGCCGAGGATCGCCTCCAGCTCCTCGCGGAAGCCGAGGTCGAGCATCTCGTCGGCCTCGTCCAGCACCACGGCGCGCAGTGAGTCGGGACGGAGATTGCCGCGCTCCAGGTGGTCGCGCAGGCGGCCAGGAGTCCCGACCACAACATGGGCGCCCTGCGACAGGGCGCGCCGCTCGGCCAGCGGGTCCATGCCGCCGACGCAGCTGACCACGCGGCCGCCGGCCTGGGCATACAGCCAGGACAGCTCCGCCTTGACCTGCAGCGCCAGCTCACGCGTCGGCGCCACCACCAGCGCCAGCGGCGCGGCGGCCTGTGGCAGGCGCTCCTGCCCCTCCATCAGTTGCGGCGCGATGGCCAAGCCGAATGCGACTGTCTTGCCCGAGCCGGTCTGCGCGGACACCAGGAGGTCGCGGCCCGCCGTCTCCGGCTCCAACACCGCCGACTGCACGGCGGTGGGCTCGGCATAGCCGCGCTCGGTCAGGGCGCGCAGAAGGGCTTCGGGCATCAAGGGAAATGACATGGTATCGGGAATATTCCGCCGTGTTCGGGTGGGGCGCGCCCGCCTGTCGGGCACCGCCAGGGCAGCGCCACCCCACTGAGGAGCTTCCAGGCTCCGGGACGGCGGTTCTGCGAGAGTGCGCGCTGTGTAGCGGTTCCGATGCCGTTTTGCACGAAATCAACAGCCTCAGGTGATGAGCCATGCGTCAAGCGCATGGATCGTCAGGCGGGATCGAGTCTTGCGGTCGGATTGTGGTTTGTCCATTCTCCGTCGTGGAAGGGGAAATCCTTTCCCGCGGGATTTGACGGATGCAGCTTGCGCCGCGACATCAAGGGCTAAAGCGCCGGGAAGCCGGGCAGCGGATGAGGGGAACATGTCCCTCCGCCGGTCGCTTCGTGGGTCATCCGACCGTGTTGGGGATCTGCCAAGTGTCCATGCATCGCCGAATGTCACGCATCTGACCATCCGTCCCCCCGCTGCGCCTTGATGCGGCGCGCCTTTCCCGCTGCTGCTTGGAACCACCATGGCCCAGACCACCGCCCACCGGCCTTCTCCGGCCGCGCCCGAACACGCGATCCGCCTGACCGACCTGCACCGCCGCTTCGCCGGCCGCGGCGGCGTTGGCACCAAGGCGCTGGACGGCGTGTCGCTGGATGTGGCCGCGGGCGAGATCTTCGGCATCGTCGGACGCTCCGGCGCCGGCAAATCCACCCTGATCCGCTGCGTGAACCTTTTGGAGCGTCCGGATAGCGGGGCGGTGCGTGTGCTCGGCGAGGATCTGCTGCTGCTGGGCGACCGCGCCCTGCGCGAGCGGCGTCGCGGCATCGGCATGGTGTTCCAGCATTTCAACCTGCTCTCCTCCCGCACCGTGGCCGACAACGTCGCCTATCCGCTGGAGGTCGCCGGCATTCCCGCCGCCGAGCGGGGGCCGCGCGTGGCGGAAGCCCTGTCCCTTGTCGGGCTGAGCGAGAAGGCAGGCGCTTATCCGGCGCAATTGTCCGGCGGCCAGAAGCAGCGCGTCGGCATCGCCCGCGCCCTGGCGCCACGCCCGCGCATCCTGTTGTGCGACGAGGCCACCAGCGCGCTCGATCCCGAGACGACGCAGGAGATCCTCGGGCTGATCAAGCGGCTGCGCGACAAGCTCGACCTCACCGTGCTGCTGATCACGCACGAGATGGCCGTGGTGAAGGAGATCTGCGACCGCGTCGCGGTGATGGAGGCCGGCCAGGTGGTGGAGCAGGGCCGCGTGTTCGAAGTCTTCACCCGGCCGCAGCACCCGACCACGCGCCGCTTCATCGCCGACACCATCGGCTACGCCGTGCCGCCGGGCACCGTGGCCCGCCTGCCGGCCGCCCGGCCCGGCGAGGAGCGGCGCCTGCTGCAGGTTCTGTTCGCCGGC
Organism: Teichococcus vastitatis; assembly: GCF_003604215.1. Classification (GTDB taxonomy): domain Bacteria; phylum Pseudomonadota; class Alphaproteobacteria; order Acetobacterales; family Acetobacteraceae; genus Pseudoroseomonas; species Pseudoroseomonas vastitatis. The sequence goes on along the minus strand of NZ_QXGS01000003.1, from coordinate 74,178 downwards.
CCCAACAGCACCCGCGCCGTGATCAGCGAGGCGTCGCGCCGCTTCGAGCTCGACCTCGACATCATCTCCGGCCGCATCGACGCCATCGGCGAGGAGCCGTTCGGGCTCATGGCGCTGGCCGCCTACGGCGCGCCGGCGCGGATCGACGCCGCGGTCGACTGGTTTGGCGAGTTGGGCCTCGCTGTGACTCCCGTGAACGAAGGGGCCTGAGCCATGATCCCCTGGATGCCACCGATGCTGCAGCAGCTTTTCGTGGACGCCGCGATCGAGACGCTGACCATGGTGGCCGGCGCCGCGCTTGTCGCCATCATGGTCGGCCTGCCGCTGGCGCTGCTGCTGCACGCCACCGACCGGGGCGGCCTGGCGCAGAACGGCTTGGTCAACCGTCCGCTCGGCCTGCTGATCAACGCCGTGCGCTCGACGCCCTTCATCATCCTGATGGTGGCGATCGTACCCTTCACCCGGCTGGTGGCGGGCACCTCGATCGGCACGGGCGCGGCCATCGTGCCGCTGGCGCTCGCCTCCACCGCCTTCATCACCCGGCTGTTTGAGACCGCGTTCCGGGAGGTCGACCGCGGCGTGGTGGAGGCGGCGCGCGCCATGGGCTCCACGCGCCTGCAGATCCTCTGGAAGGTGATCGTGCCCGAGGCGCTGCCTGGCCTGATCGCCGCCGTCACCGTCACGCTGGTCAGCTTGGTCGGCTATTCGGCCATGGCCGGCGCGGTGGGCGGCGGAGGCCTGGGCGATCTCGGCATCCGCTTCGGCTACCAGCGCTTCATGCCGGAAGTGATGGCCAGCGTGGTGATCGTGCTGATCCTGTTCGTGCAGGGCCTGCAGTCGCTGGGCGACTGGCTGGTGCGCCGCGTCCGCCGCCGCTGACCCCGGACCGTTCAACGAAACCCGCTAATTCAACAAGGAAACATGCCAATGTCCGCCAATCGCCGCGTGCTGCTGGGCAGCGTCCTCGCCCTGCCCTTCGCCGCCACCCTGCCCGCCCTGGCCCAGAACGCCGACATCGGCACCGAGGCGCGGCCGATCCGCATCGGCGCCACCGCGGGTCCGCACAGCCAGGTGCTGGAAAAGGTGCAGGAGATCGCGGCGAAGGACGGGCTGTTCATCCGCATCGTCCCCTTCACCGACTACATCACGCCGAACGCCGCACTGGCCGCCAAGGACCTGGATGCCAACTGCTTCCAGCACCAGCCCTTTCTGGAGCAGACGGTGAAGGACCGCGGCTTCAAGATCGTCGCCGTCGGCAAGACGCTGGTGTTTCCGATGGGCGTCTACTCGCGCAAGCTGAAGACGGTGGCCGAGATCCCGAACGGCGCCCGCATCGCCATCCCGAACGACCCCACCAATGGCGGGCGGGCGCTGGCGCTGCTGGCCGCCAACAACGCTTTCAAGCTGACCCCGGGCGCCGATTTCCGCGCCACCGTCGCCGACGTGCTGGAGAATCCGAAGCGCCTGCGCATCATTGAGCTGGAAGCGGCGCAGATTCCCCGCGCGCTCGATGAGGTGGACGCGGCCGCCATCAACACCAACTTCGCCATTCCGGCCGGGCTGAACCCGGTGCGCGACGCCATCGCCATCGAGAGCGCCGACAGCCCCTATGCCAACCTGATCGTCGTGCACCAGGACAACAAGGACGCGCCCTGGGCGAAGCGCCTGGTCGCCGCTTACCAGAATGACGACATCAAGGCCTTCGTGAAGGAGACCTTCCAGGGCTCCGTCGTTCCCGCCTTCTGAGGAGCATCCGAACCATGCTGAACCGACGTTCCCTGATCCTGGCCGGCGGCGCGCTGCTGCTGCCGGCGATCCTTCCCCGCCCGGTCCTGTCGCAGGCCGCCGCCATCGGCACGGCGGCGCGGCCGCTGCATGTCGGCGTCACCTCCGGCGTGCACGCCCAGGTGCTGGAGGTGGTGCGCGATGTGCTGGCGCGCGATGATTTCGCCCTTCGCATCACCGAGTTCGCCGATTTCATCCAGCCCAACGCGGCGCTGGCGGCGGGCGAGATTGACATCAACACGTATCAGCACCTGCCTTTCCTGGAAGCGCAGAAGCAGCAGCGCGGCTACGACTTCGTGCCCGTGGGCAAGACGGTGCTGACGGTGATGGGCGTGTTCAGCCGCAAGCACAAGGCGATCGGCGACTTGCCGAACGGCGCCCGCATCGCCATTCCGAACGACCCGACCAATGGCGGCCGTGCCCTGCTGCTGCTGGCCAAGGCGGGGCTGATCAAGCTGACGCCCGGCGTGGATTACCGCGCCACCATCGCTGACATCACCGAGAATCCGAAGCGTATCCGCATCATCGAGCTGGAGGCCGCCTCCATCGCGCGGGGCCTGGATGACGTGGATGCGGCGGCCATCACCGGCAACTACGCCGTGCCGGCCGGGCTGAACCCTTTGAAGGACGGCCTCGCGGTGGAGGGCACCGACAGCGCCTACACCGTGCTGGTGGTGACCCGGCGCGGCGACGAGGCCAAGCCCTGGGCGCAGAAGCTGGCGCGCGCCTATGCCGACCCGGCGGTGAAAGCGTTCGTGGAGAAGACCTTTGGCGGCGCGGTGATCGTCGGGGCCTGAGGCGGCGCGCTCGGCCCGGACCGGGCGGCACGCCGGACGCGGTCCAGGCGGGGCGCGTGTCGCCCGTCCAGGCCGCGATGTCGCAGGGTCACTGTTGCGGCAGTGCCGGTTGGTCTCGGCACCGCTGTTCGACGGCTGCTCCTACAACACCGGTCCTGCCGCGACACCGTGCGGTCGCCGGCCTCGATGTTGACCTGCCGGCTGTGTCAGAGTTCCGGCGCTGGCTGCGGCGTCCGGTCCCGGCGCAGCGGCCGCCGCTCCCCGCTGCCTGCCGGTTCGGCTCCGGGCAGTTGCCGTGGAGCCGAGCGACATCCCCAGCGAGCGGTCCTGAACGGGGTGATGCCGATGCGCCGGCCGCGCTCAGGCGGCGTAGCGTGACAGCGCCAGATCCTCATGTTCGATGTTCGGGCGGTTGCCGGCCACCAGATCGGCAGCCAGGCGCCCGCTGCCGCAGGACATGGTCCAGCCCAGAGTGCCATGGCCGGTGTTCAGGAACAGGCGGGGGAACTTCGTCGGACCGATGATCGGCGTGCCATCGGGCGTCATGGGGCGGAGCCCGCACCAGAACACCGCCCGCGCCGGATCGCCGCCGCGCGGATACAGGTCCATCACGGAATGCAGCAGGGTCTGCCGCCGCTCCTCACGCAGGGTGGTATCGTATCCGGCGATCTCCGCCGTTCCGCCGACGCGGATGCGGCTGCCGAGACGGGTGATGGCGATCTTGTAGGTCTCGTCCATCACCGTGGAAACCGGTGCGGCGGCTTCGTCCGTCACCGGCAGGGTGATCGAATAGCCTTTCACCGGAAACACCGGGATGTTCAGCCCGAGCGGCCCCAGCAGCTTCGGGGAATAGCTGCCCAGCGCCAGCAGGTAGCGGTCGGCGGTCAAGGTGCCGGCGCCGGTGACGACGCCGCTGATGTCGCCGCCCTCCGTCAGCAGCCGCTCGATCTCCGTGCCATAGCGGAACACCACCCCCATGCCCTCGCAGATGGCGGCGAGGCGCTGGGTGAAGACATGTGCGTCCCCGGTCTCGTCCTGCGGCAGGCGCAAGCCACCGACGAATTTCTGGCGCACCGCTGCCAGCGCCGGCTCCGCTGCCACGCAACCCTCGCGGTCCAGCACCTCAAAGGGAACCTCGTAGTCGCGCAATACCTTGAGGTCGCCCTCGACATGGTCGAGCTGCGCCTGGGTGCGGAACAGCTGCACCGTGCCGCGCTCCCGCTCGTCATACTCGATCCCGGTCTCGGCCCGCAGATCGGCCAGGGCGGAACGGCTGTAATCGGCCACCCGCACCATGCGGGACTTGTTGATGCGGTAGGCCTTCTCAGTGCAGTTGCGCAGCATCTGCCACATCCAGCGCCATTGCGCCGGATCGAGCCGGGGGCGCACCACCAGCGGACTGTGCTTCTGAATCATCCACTTCACCGCCTTGAGCGGGATGCCGGGACCGGCCCAGGGCGAGGAATAGCCGAAGGATACCTGGCCCGCATTGGCGAAGCTGGTTTCCAGGCCGGCGCCGTTCTGCCGGTCCACCACCTCGACCTGATGCCCCGCCCGCGCCAGGTAATAGGCCGAGGTGACGCCCACCACGCCGGCGCCGAGAATAAGGACCTTCATCGCAGACCATGCTCCGCCAGGCCGCCGGAAACCGGCGGCACCGCATCATGCTAGGGCCGATGCCGGCGCAGGTGCTTGCGATTGGCGCATCTTCGTAGGATTGATGGGCTGAAGCTTCGAAGAATCTGCGAAAGTTGCGTCTATCATGCAGCCTCCTGTCCTGGACTCGCTAGCTCGCAAGATGCTGCGGCTGTTGCGTGCCGATGGCCGCATGAGCAATGCCGACCTGGCCGCCGCGATCGGCCTGTCGCCCTCGGCCTGCCTGCGGCGGCTGCGCCTGCTGGAAAGCAGTGGCGCCATTCGCGGCTACACCGCCATCCTCGCCGATCCCGGACCGCAATCGCGCACCGTGGTGATCGTGCAGATCACGCTGGAGAGGCAGACGGAGGATGCCTTCAACCGCTTCGAGGCAGCGGTGCGACAGTGCCCCGAGGTATGCGAATGCTACCTGATGACAGGCGTCTCGGACTACCTGATCCGGGTGGAAGCGCGCGACGCGGCGGATTACGAGCGCATCCACAAGGAACAGCTTTCCCGCATGCCGGGCGTCGCGCGCATCCAGTCGGCCTTCGCGATCCGCACCGTGGTGCGTGGCACCGCGCCGGCCTGGGTGGAGGATTAGACCCTCAGGTACTCTGCTCAGTGGCGCGCGACCCCATCTCACAGCGGTAGCGCGAGAAGATGTAGTGCGGGTGTTCGGACAGCCAGCGGGCTGCCTCGGGCTGCGCGCCCTTGACGCAGGCCATCAGTCCCGGCTCGGGATCCATCGGCATCGGACGTTGCTCGATGCACTTTGCGGGATCGGCGGCCAAGCAATAAACAAGAACCAGTTGAACCAGCATGGTAATGTCCTTGGTGGATGCGGAGGAGCCGCGGCTGTTGTTCGCCGCTTGCTGCACTGCAGCATAACTGATCCACAGGATTGTTCGAGGATTTTTCATCGTATCCCGAGCCGGATCTTGCGCCCTGCTGTGCCCGGCCGGGCATCCTGCGATCCGCGCCGGCGGTGCGGCCAACCGGCTGCGGCGTCAGTTCGTTCGGGCTAACCTGTGGCGATTGACCGGGCCAGGGCATGGAGCGTCCGCATCTCGTCGGCCGATCGAGCGAGACCAGGGGCCGCCGCATTCCCGGCCGTGTGCGCCAAGCTGGTGGCTTCCGACAGAGCCGCCGGCCGTCGCATTGGTGGGGAACTGTGCCATGCCGGCGCCGGGGGCCCAGCGCATCCCGGGCAGCCGCCGGTTATCGGGACCTAACCCGCGAAATTGGCCCGGCACGGGCTGCAACCGCGTGAGCCGGCTCAGCCACGCCGCCAACCGGCCCACATTACCGCCAGACGGTCCCCCAACCCGCGGGCCGGCGGCGGCAGCGCCGGATCCCAGCCGGGGGCAGCCATGCGCCGCAGGTCGCGCCGCGCCAGCACCGCCGGCAGCGCGGCCGACCCGACCCCGCGCGGCAGCCGCACCGCACCCTGGCGCAACAGGTTCATGCCGTCCGTCACCAGCTGCCGCGCCACCGCGGCGACCCCGGGCTGGCGTGGATCCTGCGCGGCATCCGCGCTGGACAGGCCGTGTTCACCCAGCAGATCGGCCGGCAGCAAGGAACGGCTTTGCCGGGCCTGGGCCGGAATGGAGCGCAGCAGGCCCGCCATGCCGTAGGCGGCGCCGAGCGATTGCAAAGCCGGCAGGGCTTCCGGCGGCGCCCCCAGCGCATGGCCCGACGCCACGGCGAAGCCGCCCGCCGTGCCGCGCAGATAGGCCAGCAGCGCCGCCCGGCTCGGGATCTCATCTTCCGTCTCCGCCTCGCGCGCATCCACCATGCCGAGCAGGTCGCTGGGATCGAGCCGGCCGGCGGCGATGGCCTCGGCCAGCGGGCCTGCCACCTCATGGCGGCGCGGCGGCTGTCCGGCGTGGGCCTCCTCCACCGCATCCCGCCACCATTGCAGGCGGATCAGCGCGGCCATGGGATTGCTGGCGGCTTCCCGCGCCCGTGCGAGTTCGTGGTTGAAGGCGATCAACAGGAACTGCGCCTCGCGCTTCTCCGGCGGCGCAAAGAGCGCGCACAGGAAACGGTCCGGGTCGTGCCGTCGGGCGGCCTCGGCGAGCGGTGAAAGATCGGCCATGCGGCGGGTTACGGCGCCGCCCCGGCCCTTGCAACAGGGCGGCGGATTGTAACGGGCGCCCCGGTTGACGCCTCAGGGGCACACGCCTAGCTCTGAACCGCCCGGCGCCACCCGGCGCCGCTGCTGAATCGCGCTACACCGATTCTGACCTCACGGGAGAAGCCACATGGCCTTCAGCCTTCCGCCGCTTCCTTACGACGCTTCCGCCCTGGCCGGCTCCGGCATGTGCCAGGAGACGCTGGAGCTGCACCACGGCAAGCACCATCAGGCCTATGTCACCGCGCTGAACGGCTTGGTCGAGAGCAAGGGTCTGGCCGGCAAGTCGCTGGAGCAGATCGTGGCCGAGGCCGGCAAGTCCGGCGCCGAAGGCCTGCCGGTGCTGAACCAGGCCGGCCAGCACTGGAACCATCTGCTGTTCTGGCAGGTGATGAAGCCGAATGGCGGCGGCGACAGCCTGCCCGGCAAGATCGGCGCCAAGATCAACGAGGATTTCGGCGGCCTCGCCCAGTTTAAGGATGCCTTCAAGCAGGCGGGCGTGACGCAGTTCGGCTCCGGCTGGGCTTGGCTGATCATGGACAATTCGGGCAAGCTGAAGGTCACCAAGACCCCGAACGGCGCCAACCCGATCTCCACCGGCGAAGGCACCCCGCTGCTCGGCGCCGATGTGTGGGAGCATGCCTACTACCTCGACTTCCGCAACGTCCGTCCGAACTACCTCGACAATTTCCTGAACAAGCTCGTCAACTGGGAGAAGGTCGAGGAGCTGATGCAGAATGGCGGGCTGAAATCCGGCCAGGCGGCCTGAGGCAGCCGGCGCAAGCCGGGCGCACCGCCAACGAGAAGGGCGCCGGGGGAAAACCCCCGGCGTCCTGTTCCGTGACGAAGCCGGCGTCAGCCCGGCTTGCTGTCATTCGCCGCCGTGGGCCGCACCAGGGTCGAGATGGTGCTGCGCACCACGTTGACGCGCACATTCGGCGCGATCTCGACCTCGACCTCCTCCGTGCCGTCCTTCACCTTGGTGACGGTGCCGATGATGCCGCCGGCGGTCACCACCCGGTCGCTGCGCTTCAGCCCGCCCAACATGGTGCGATGCTCCTTGGCGCGCTTCTGCTGCGGCCGGATCAGCAGGAAATAGAACACCACGAAGATCAGGATCAGCGGCGCGAGCTGCATGATCATGGCGGTGGCGCCACCGGCCGCGGCGGCGTCCTGGGCATAGGCGGGGGAGATGAACATCTGAGGGGCTTCCGTCTTGCCGTGTCTGGCGGGCGAAACTAGCCTCCCCCACCTCGCCGTCAACCCGGACGCCGGAGCCCGACGCTTGCCCTTTCCCGCCGACGACCATCCCCTGCTCCCCACCCTCGACCGCATCGTCGCGGCGCTGGAGCGGCTGGCGCCCCCGCCCGCCGCGCCGCCAGCCCCGGAGGGCGCCGATGCCTTCGTCTGGCATCCTGCCCAGGGCGGATCGCCGGCACGGCTTGCCCCGGTGACACGCGTGGCCGCGGTGGAGATCGATCTGCTGCAAGGCGTCGAGCGGCAGAAATCGCTTCTGCTGGAGAACACGCTGCGCTTCGCGCGCGGCCTGCCGGCCAACAACGCCATGCTCTGGGGCGCCCGGGGGATGGGCAAGTCGTCGCTGGTGAAGGCCGCGCATGCCGCCGCGAACGCCGCGCACCCCGCCAGTCTGGCGCTGATCGAGATCCACCGAGAGGATATCCGCACCTTGCCGGAGTTGCTGAACATCCTGCGCGCCGCGTCGCGCCGCTGCCTGGTGTTCTGCGACGACCTGTCCTTCGAGCGCGAGGACGCCGATTACAAGGCGCTGAAATCCGTGCTCGATGGCGGGATCGAGGGCCGGCCCATGAATGTCCTGTTCTACGCCACCTCCAACCGCCGCCACCTGATGCCACGCGACATGATCGAGAATGAGCGCGGCTCAGCGATCAACCCGGCCGAGGCGGTGGAGGAGAAGGTGTCTCTCAGCGACCGGTTCGGGTTGTGGATCGGCTTCCACAACGCCGACCAGTCCACCTTCTTCGCCATGGTGGAGGGCTATGCGGCGGCGCTGAAGCTGCCGATCGCGCCGGAGGCGCTGCGCCGGGAGGCGGTGGAATGGTCAGTGACCCGCGGCGGCCGCTCCGGTCGCGTGGCCTGGCAGTTCATCACCGATCTGGCGGGGCGGCTCGGCGTGGCATTGCCGGGCTGAGGTCGGCGACATGGCCGTGTTGCCGCCGCCGCGGGGTGCGCAGCGCCGGGGCCGGGTGTTCCTGAACCCGGACGGCTCGGTGCCCGGCCAGCCGCTTTCCGCGGTGTGGCAGATGATGCGGGAGGGTCCGGGCATGCCATGGCCGGACTGGGTGGAGGACCCGCCCTTCTCTCCTCCGCCCGAGCCGCCGCCCGGCGAGGCGGCGGTCACCTTTGTCGGCCATGCCAGCTTCCTGATCCGCTATCACGGCGGCCCGACGCTGCTGACCGACCCGATCTGGAGCCAGCGCTGCTCGCCCGTCAGCTTCCTCGGGCCCAAGCGGGTCCGTGCGCCCGGCATCGCCTTCGAGGCGCTGCCGAAGATCGACGCCGTGCTGCTCAGCCACAACCACTACGATCATTGCGACATCCCGACGTTGCGGCGCCTTCAGGCGCGCGACGCACCACGCATCCTCACCGGCCTTGGCAATGCAGGGCTGCTGGCCCGGCACGGCATGCGGGACGTGGTGGAGCTGGACTGGTGGCAGGAGGCAGCGTTGCCCGGCGGCATCACGGCGCGCTTCACGCCGGCGCGGCACTTCTCGGCGCGCGGGGTGCATGATCGGGCGCACACGCTCTGGGGCGGCTTCGCCCTGCACCAAGGCGGCGGCACCTCGATCTGCTTTGTCGGGGATTCGGGCTGGGGCACGCATTTCGCCGAGATCGGGCAGCGCTGCGGGCCCTTCGACATGGCGCTGATCCCGATCGGCGCCTATGAGCCGCGCTGGTTCATGCGGGCAGTCCACGTCAACCCGGCCGAGGCGGTGCACGCCTTCCTCGACCTGGAGGCGCGGCAGGCGCTGGCCATGCATTTCGGCACGTTCAAGCTGACCCAGGAAGCCATTGGTGCGCCGGGGGAGGCGCTGTCCGAAGCGCTGCTGGAAGCCGGCATCGCGCCCGACCGGTTCCGCCCGCCCGGCCATGGCGAGAGCGTGCGGGTGCGGCCGCAGGCTCGGCGGTAGGGGAAATCCCTGCGGTGAACTAGGGGCCGGCGCCGAAGATGCGGTTGTCGACACGGTCGCCGACGCGCAGCCTGAGCCGCTCCGCCGTGCCGCCGGCCAGCTCCAGCGTGGCGCGCACCGGGCCGCGGCTTTCCACCGTGGCAAGGCTCAGCGGCACGGTGCGCTCCGCGATGCGGTGGATGCGACCATCGGCGGCGATGAACACCATATCGAGCGGCACCAGCGTGTTGCGCATCCACATGGCGCTGTCGCGCGGCGTGCCCCAGTCGAACAGCATGCCCTCCTCCGGCTTCACCTCCCGCCGGAACATCAGCCCGATGGTCTGCTGGTCCGGCGTCAGCGCCATCTCCACGGTGAAGGCATGGCGCCGGCCGTCGCGGGTGGTGATGAACAGCGGCGCGGTCGGCAGGCGCGGCTGCGCGGCTTCCTGCGCAGCGGCGGGGGGAATGGCGGCGGTGAGGCCCGTCAGGGCCAGCAGGGTACGGCGTTGCATGGCGGGCTTATGCCACGGCGGCGGGCGGTTCGGGCAGGTCTTCCAGCGTCATGGCGGCAAGGTGGCGGATCTCGCCGCGCACCGGACCCGGGCGCGGCGCATCGCACAGCGTGGTGAACCAGTGCTCGGGCGGGTTGCGCCCGGCGGCGCGATGGAAACTGAGTGCGCGCAGCACCGCCTCGGCCTCGGGCGGAAGGCGCAGCGGCGGCTCCAGCCCGTTGAGCACACCCCAGATGCCGGCCCAGCAGCGGGCCACCGACCAGGGATTGTAGCCGCCGCCGCCCAGCACGACCAGCCGCCGCGCCTGGTTCATGACGGCGCGCACGGCATCGAAATACGCGTTGTTGGACAGGGACAGCCGGGCCAGCGGGTCTTCCTCCAGCGCGTCGGCGCCGCATTGCAGCATGATGGCCTGCGGCCGCAGATGCCGCACCACGGGCATCACCGCCTGGCGCCAGAGATAGGCAAATTCCGGGTCGTTCAGCCCCTGCGGTACCGGGATGTTGCGGGCATGTCCGCCGGCCCGGTCGGTGACGGCGCCGGTGAAGGGCCAGCGATTCGCCTCATGGATCGACAAGGTGAAAACACGCGGCTCCTCCGCAAAGGCATCCTGCACGCCGTCGCCATGATGCGCGTCGATGTCGATGTAGAGGATGTTGGTGAGCCCGAGGTCGAGCCAGGTGAGCAGCCCCAGCACCGCGTCATTGAGGTAGCAGAAGCCGCTGGCGCGGTCGGCCCGTCCATGGTGGGTGCCGCCGCCCGGCACATGCACGATGCCGCCCCGCGGTGCCGTCAGTCGCGCCGCCAGCATGGTGCCCCCGGCGCCCGTGGCGGGGCGGCGGAACACTTCCCGATAGACCGGGTTGCCATGCGCGCCGATGTGGAAGCGGGCCCGCACCGCATCGGGCACGGATTGCTCGGCCTCGGCCGCCATCAGTGCCGCGACATAGTCGGGATGGTGGAAGCGGGCGAGTTGCTCCGGCGTGGCGCGGGGACTGTCGATGTAGCGGGCGGGGTCGAGCCAGCCCAACGCCCAGATCAGGTCCAGTGCGGTAGACACGCGCGGAATGGCCAGCGGATGCTTGGGGCCATAGGTGGAGCGGCGATAGATCTCGGAGCCAATCAGCAGCGGAGCGGGCATGAACGATCTGTGGCAGTGGCGCGTCTTGGATGTTGAAGTGGCGTCGGTTCACGGCGTGACAGCGGGCGAGGCTCGGTGACATACGGCATCGGCTCCGGCATCTCACGCGATGTTCATCGCCTTTGCCGGATCTGCGGCAGCCTGTAGAATGAAAGGGCTATCTGCTAAGGTCTCGCTCAACTCATGCCTCATCCCGCCCCGATCGTCGACGTTGGTTCGGTTCGCTTCGGCAATTCTCTGCCCCTCGCGGTGATCGCCGGCCCGTGCCAGCTGGAAAGCCGGCAGCACGCGCTGGAAACCGCGGCGGCGCTGAAGGAGATCGCCGGGCGGGTCGGCTTCGGGCTCGTCTACAAGACCTCGTTCGACAAGGCGAACCGCACCAGCGCCACCGCGCAGCGCGGCCTCGGCCTGGACAAGTCGCTGCCGATCTTCGCCGAGATCCGCGAAACACTGGGTCTGCCGGTGCTGACCGACGTGCATGATGCGCATCAATGTGCCGCCGTGGCCCAGGCGGTGGACATCCTGCAGATTCCCGCCTTTCTGTGCCGGCAGACCGACCTGCTGCTGGCCGCCGCCGCCACCGGCCGGGTGGTGAACGTCAAGAAGGGTCAGTTCCTGGCACCCTGGGACATGGCCAATGTGGTCGACAAGCTGACGGGCGCCGGCAATCCCAAGGTGCTGCTGACGGATCGCGGCACCTCCTTCGGCTACAACACCCTGGTGTCGGATTTCCGCGGCCTGCCGATCATGGCGCGCACAGGCGCCCCGGTGGTGTTCGACGCGACGCATTCCGTGCAGCAGCCGGGTGGCCAGGGTGCATCCTCCGGCGGGCAGCGGGAATTCGTGCCGGTGCTGGCCCGCGCCGCCGTGGCGGTGGGGGTTGCCGCCGTGTTCATTGAGACGCACCAGGACCCCGACCGGGCCCCGTCGGACGGGCCGAACATGGTGCCGCTGTCGCAATTCGAGGCTCTGCTGCGCGACCTTGTGGCGCTGGACAGGCTGAGCAAGGCGCAGCAGGCGGCGGCATGAACCCGGTTATCCTGATCCCTTCCCGGCTTTCCGCCTCACGGCTGCCGAACAAGCCGCTCGCCGACATTCATGGCGAGCCGATGATCGTGGCGGTCTGGCGCCGCGCGATGGAGGCCGACCTCGCGCCGGTCTGGGTGGCCACCGATTCGCCAGCCATCGCCGAGGTGGTGCAGGCGGCCGGCGGCCAGGCGGTGATGACGGCGCCCGAACACCCATCCGGCTCCGACCGGGTGTTCGAGGCGATCGGCCGCATCGATCCCGATGGCCGCTTCGATGCCATTCTCAACGTCCAGGGCGACCTGCCGACGGTGCAGCCGGCCACCATCCGTGCCGCCGCCCTTCCGCTGGAGGATGCGGAGGTCGCCATCGGCACCGCGGTGGCGCCGATCCTGCGGGTGGAGGAGCGCGAAGCCTCCAGCGTGGTGAAGATGGTGGGCTCTCCGCTGGGCGGCGGCCGCTTCCGGGCGCTGTACTTCACGCGGGCGCAGGCACCCTGGGGCGAAGGGCCGCTGTACCACCACATCGGCCTGTATGCCTGGCGCCGCTCCGCGCTGGAGCGCTTCGTACGGCTGCCGCCTTCGGCACTGGAGAAGCGCGAGAAGCTGGAGCAGTTGCGCGCCCTGGAAGCCGGCATGCGGATCGATGCGATGGAAGTGGCGGAAGTGCCGCTCGGCGTGGATACCCCGGCCGATCTGACCCTGGCGCGCAGCCTGCTGCGACGCCGCGACTCCCGGCCCACCGCCTGAAAAGGAAGTGCCTTCCGTGATGGACCTCGCCGTGAAGGCCGATACCGGCGTCATTGCAGCCGCGCAGCACACGATTGACCTGGAAGCGCAGGGGCTTTCCGCCCTGCGCATGGCGCTGGACGGTGAGCTGGGCCGCGTTCTGACGCGCGCGGTGACCACGATCCAGTCGGCGACGGGACGCGTGATCGTCACCGGCATGGGCAAGTCGGGGCATGTGGGCCGCAAGATCGCCGCCACCCTCGCCTCCACCGGCCAGCCGGCCCATTTTGTTCACCCGGCCGAGGCCAGCCATGGCGACCTCGGCATGATCCAGGAGCAGGACGTGGTGCTGGCGCTGTCCTGGTCGGGCGAGGCGCCGGAGCTGTCCGACATCATCGCCTACACGCGCCGCTTCAAGGTTCCGCTGATCGCCATCACCGCCCGCAGCACCGGTGCGCTGGGCCGAGCGGCGGATCTGCCACTGATCCTTCCGGCGATGCCGGAGGCCTGCCCGAACGGCCTGGCCCCCACCACCTCCACCACCATGCAGATGGCGATCGGCGATGCGCTGGCGGTGGCGCTGCTGTCGATGCGCGGCTTCACGGCGCAGGATTTCCGCCGCTTCCATCCTGGCGGCAAGCTCGGCGCCCAACTGCGCAACGCGCGCGACCTGATGCACACCGGTCTCAGTGTGCCGATGGTGCCGGACAGCGCCAGCCTGTCCCAGGCGATCGTGGAGATGACCGGCAAGCGCTTCGGCATCACCGCGGTGGTGGATGGGGAAGGCCATCTCACCGGCGTGATCACCGATGGCGACCTGCGCCGTGCCTTCGAGGGCGGCGGCTTCACCGACCGTCCGGTGCGCGAGGTGATGACCCGCAATCCCCGCACCATCGGCCCCGAGATGCTGGCGGCGCAGATCCTGGCGGAACTGAACTCCGCCGCCATCACGGCCATCTTCGTGGTGGAGGAGCAGCGGCCGGTGGGCGTACTGAACATCCATGATCTGTTGCGAGCGGGAGTCGCTTAGAGAACCTATGCTAATAAGCGGCAGGCGGAGAGGCTCCATTGCCTGCGGCTCTTGCATCATTGACAATTCGTCACAATGATTCCGGAACAACTCAGTCATTGCTCGCGGTCGGAACTTGAAAAAACATGAGGCGGGCTGCCAGATCGTGAGCAGCGAAGGAACACGTTGTTTTAAATCAGGAAGGCTGTGACGGTAGGTGGTAGTCAAGCGGTTCATTGTTGTTCAAAGAGCTGCGACAAGTCATCTTGCCATCATCACAGTCTACCCGCATAAGTAGAATTCTTTAGGCCATTTCGTAGCCCTCAGAAGGGACTGCGAGCAGACAATCCTAAGCCTTGCCATCAAGGTGGGGCCGAAAGACACTTTCGTTTGAATTCTAAATTTGATCACACTGTCGAATGGAGCTCAGATGCTTCTCCACTACGTTCAGATTCACCAAGTGAATTCCTGGATTGATTATCTGGTGTCTGTATTGCGTAGTAATGATTCAACATGTGTGATCTCCTATGATCACAAAGGGCATTGGCCGGAGATCAAGGATCTTCCTCCAAGGCTTTGGCTGCGGAGTTCCGGACCAATCACATGGGGCGGTGGCAGTCAGGTGACCGCGTTATTGCAAATGTTCATTCATGCGCTAACGCTGCCCCAACAGTGGAGCTACCTGATAAACCTTTCAGGTCAGGATGTTCCTCTAAAAACGCCAGAACAAATGGCTGACTTCGAGAAGCGGGCAAAGATCCGCAACACGGACGCTTTCGTAAATTTTTACGGCACTATGGGAGGGGTAGCAGAACAACTCGCCATTTGGGATGGAATCCCCGATAGCTATGAAGATGATTTCGAAGAAATTTTTCTGAAGGGCCGCGTAAAAGCTGAAATTTCTCGCGTAGTCAGAGCACGGTTTTTCTCGCCTGATACAGATCCAGAAATGCGGTACTACTGCCGCCATTTATTCGAATGCAAGAATAATTACGCTCGCAAATGTCTCAGGATTGACAAGCCTTCGCCAGCAGAGATCGAGCGGCGCCGGGACATTCTTGCACGCTACGGCAGCCACGGTGGACGAGCTTGGTACATCCTAAGTCGGCGATTTGTCGAAGAATTTGTCAATAGTCCTGTCGCTCGGGAGCTTGCAGCATATTTAGATAATGTTTTCTGCGGCGATGAACTCTTTATCCAAACGTGGATACGCACTGAAAGTGCGCGTCTCAAGCTAAATATCGTTGACGCCAATATGCGGTTCCGGACCGGTGATCCCGTTGAACTCAGCGATACCTTGGTCCCTGAACTTGAGGCAAGCTCGGCACTATTTGCGCGCAAATTCGATCCTGCTCGGCAGCCTCGCCTTGCCGAGTGGATCCAACAACGAGTTCCGGCTCCCGAAGTCCTGGATATTAGCCGGCTGCTGCAACAAGCAGGTTGAAGCTGAGAAGGAAACTGCAGAATGCCGAGGTCCAACTTCGTTGCGTACCGCTTCTGGAATGGCGTTCCCAACAATGGCGACACCATCTCTGCCGAACTAATTCGGGACTTAGTCGGTGCTCAGCCATTCTTGACACCAGATAGCCATCCACACGTACTTGGCGTCGGTAGTATCATGTTCATGGCCAACCAGAATTCTTACATCTGGGGCAGTGGCGTCATCGATCCGACCACCTATACGCCGAACGTCGATGCAAAAAAGATACGGGCAGTACGCGGAACATTGACGCGCGACTGGCTCCATGCGCGTGGCATCAAGTTGGGAGATGTGCCACTGGGCGATGCTGGTTCCTTCGTCGGCAGCTTGCCTAACTTGCGGGATCTCGCAGCACGCCGTCCCCGCTATCGAGCGGCGGTGATTCCCCACTGGGCTTCCGCGTGGATGCCGGTCTTCAAGAAACTATCTAAGTCTCCTGAAATCATCATGGTCGAGATGCGGGACAGTTCGATGCTGCCTATTCAGCAGATCGCTGACGCTGAGATCGTTATATCACAAAGCTTGCATGGGCTAATCTACGCCGAAGCACTCGGTAAGCCGACACTTTGGATTAGCCAGTCTGATGATGAAAAGTGGTGCTTCAAGTATCGCGACTGGTATTCCAATGTGCGAGATGCACCCAGAAATCCGGTGTTGTTGGACAAGTTCGACGAGAGCGCATTTCGAGATGCCCGCCTGCGTGAGATTGCCGTGGACCAGTGGGGGATGTTAGCGGCCTTTCCTCGCGCCGAAGTCGCTTTCGATCCTGGATCAGAGGTCGTGACGTTTGAGGAGGCGCGACGCCTCAGCCCTTCGCATATCGTGAACCCCGCAATCTTCCCGGAAGATGTGCTGAACGCGCGGGCAGAGCCCGAAAGAGCAAAGCAAACCGAGGCCAAGCTCAGTTCCTTTGCCACGACTGCATATGGGCATTGGGCTGAGCCGCCCTTCTGCTACGTCACTAAGGGAAATCTGCCGATTGGTGGACCTTTGTTCACGGCTATGCAGCAGCTTCTCTACACCCTGCACGATGTTGACGTTATTTGTCTCGCCACCAAAGCTGATCTGGAAAAGCGCGGCGAAGCACCACTAGCACCGTTTAAGGTAGCGGATCGCGATTTTGCAAAGGGCGTAGCTCTGATTAACAGTGGAGTATTCTGCCGTCCGGGACGCTTCAATCTGCGTGATCGGGTCGGCACAATTTTCATCTGAGGCTTAGCTCTTGCCAAGATTGTCGCTCCACCATAGGAACGTCTAGTTCCCCAGGGGGAGCCCGACGCGTCGGGCTGAGAGGCAGGGATGGGCCCTGCGACCCCTTGAACCTGATCCGGGTCATGCCGGCGAAGGGATCGGTGGTTTCGCATGGCGCCGTCTATCGGCCTCAGTCTGCCCAGAATCCGCCTCGGCGGCCGCGATATCATTGGCTCGGCCCGCTTCGATTTTGCGGCCGGGCGCACCACTGCACTGCTCGGCCCCTCCGGCGTCGGCAAGTCCACCCTGCTGCGGCTGCTCGCCGGGCTGCTGCCGCTGCCGCCGGGTGCGCGGCTTGATCACTCCGCCCATGCGCTGACGGCCTGGATGGGGCAGCAGGATCTGCTGCTGCCCTGGCTCGACCTGCTCGGCAACGTCACCCTCGGTGCCCGGCTGCGCGGCCAGCGGCCGGACCTCGGCCGCGCCCGGGCCCTGATCGCCGAGGTGGGGCTGCAAGGCCGAGAGGCCGCCCGCCCGGCGGAGCTTTCGGGCGGCATGCGGCAGCGCGCCGCGTTGGCCCGCACGCTGATGGAAGACCGCCCCGTGGTGCTGATGGACGAGCCGTTCTCGGCCGTCGATGCACCGACGCGCCACCGGTTGCAGACCCTGGCCGCCGGCCTGCTGCGCGGCCGCACCGTGGTTCTGGTGACGCATGATCCGCTGGAAGCGCTGCGCCTGGCGGATCGAGTGCTGGTGCTGCGCCCGGCTGCCGGCGGTGCATTGCCGGAAGAGCACCCGGTGCCCGGCACTTCCACGCCTCGCGCCGCGCAGGATCCCGCGGTGATGGCGGCCCAGGCGACGCTGCTGGAACGCCTGGCGGACATGGCATGAGGCCGCTGCTGGCGGCTTTCGGGCTGCTGTTGCTGTGGGAAGGCTTTGTCCGGCTCACCGGCGTGCCACCCTTCCTGCTGCCGGCGCCGCTGCGCGTGGCGCAGGTGCTGCAGGCGCGCTGGGACATCCTGTGGGGCCATGCTCTGACCACCGGCACGGAGATCCTGCTCGGCCTGTTGCTCGGCACCCTGCTGGGCGTGCTGGTGGCGCTCGCACTGGCGCTGTGGCGCGGCGGGCGGCGCTGGCTGCTGCCGCTGCTGGTGGCCAGCCAGGCTATTCCGGTCTTCGCCATCGCGCCGCTGCTCACGCTCTGGCTGGGCTTCGGCCTGGCCAGCAAGATCGCCATGGCCACCATTATCATCTTCTTTCCGGTGGCGACCGCTTTCTATGACGGGTTGCGGCGGACGGAGCCGGGCTGGCTCGATCTGGCGGCGACCATGGGCGCCTCCCGCTTCGCGATGCTGTGGCGCATCCGCGTGCCGGCGGCGCTGCCTGGCCTAGCGTCCGGTCTCCGCGTCGCGGCCGCCGTGGCGCCAATCGGCGCGGTGGTGGGCGAATGGGTCGGTGCCTCGGCCGGGCTCGGCTACGTCATGCTGCAGGCCAATGGCCGCAGCCAGACGGACATGATGTTCGCGGCGCTGGCCGTGCTCGCGGCAATGGCCATGGCGCTGTGGTTCGCCATCGACCGCCTGTTGCGGGCGCTGCTGCCCTGGCAGCCCGACGCGCTGCACGACGACGACATCCCGAAGAACACTCCCGGAGGAACCGCATGACCGATCTGTCCCGCCGCGCGCTGCCGGCGCTGATGGCACCCCTGGCCGCGCTGGCGCTGCCCACGGCCGCCCTCGCGCAGGCGCCGGCCGCGGCGCCCACCAACCCCGCTGCCCCCGGCACCCCCACAGCGCTGACCCTGATGCTCGACTGGTTCGTCAACCCGGATCACGCGCCGATCATCGTGGCACGGGAGGGCGGCCATTTCGCCCAGGCCGGGCTGGATGTGCGCATCATCGCGCCGGCCGATCCGAACGATCCGCCGCGGCTGGTGGCGGCGAAGCAGGCCGATCTCGGCGTCTATTACCAAAAGAACCTGTACCTTGCAGTGGATCAGGGTCTGCCCCTGGCACGGGTCGGCACACTGGTGGCAACGCCGCTGTCCACCCTGTCCGTGTTGCGGGACGGGCCGATCAAGCAGCTCTCCGATCTGAAGGGGCAGAAGATCGGCTTCTCCACGGCAGGGTTCGAGGAACTGGCGGTGGATACCATTCTCGGCTCCGCCGGCCTGTCCTCCCGCGACGTCACGCTGGTGAACGTCAATTTCGGCCTGTCCTCGGCCCTGATGTCGGGGCAGGTGCAGGCCATCCTCGGCGGCTTTCGCAACTTCGAACTGCATCAGCTCGAACTGGAAGGACGGCCCGGCCGCGCCTTCTTTCCTGAGCAGCATGGCATGCCGATCTATGACGAACTGATCTACGTCGCCCATACGGACCGGACCAAGGACGCGGCGCTGCGCCGCTTCATGGATGCCCTGGAGGCCGCCACCACCTTTCTGGTGAACAACCCGGATGAATCCTGGCGCATGTTCATCGATGGCCCGCGCAAGGAGCTGGACAACGAACTGAACCGGCGTGCCTTCCGCGACACGCTGAACCGGTTCTCGCTCAGCCCGGCCGCCCTGGATGCCAACCGCTACCACCGCTTCGCACGCTATCTGCATAACCGAAAGATGATCCGGGAGGTTCCGACCTTGAGCCGCTACGCGGTGGAACTTCCCCCAGCATAAGATTATATTCCTTTCCTTCTGACTCTCTCACGTATATAGGATCATAGTCCTGTTCGTGATGGAGCCTTTCATGTTTGCTCTTTCCCGTCTTCGGCTGCTGTATCCCGCCGCCTCAGCCGACCATCTTCTGGCTTTCGCCACGCGCGGTGCTGCCCTGTTCCGCGCTGGCGGGCTCGATTCGACCGCGCAGCGGTGCCATTTCTTTCTCGCCCAAGCGGGCCATGAATCTTCCGGTCTTCAGGCACGCTCGGAGAACCTGTTTTATTCTGCGCCGCGCCTGATGCAGATCTGGCCGGCGCGCTTCCCCACGCCCGAGGCCGCCCTGCCCTTCGCGGGCGATCCCGAGAAGCTGGCGGCCAAGGTGTACGACGGCCGCATGGGCAATCTGCATCCGGGAGACGGCTTCCGCTTTCGCGGCCGCGGCTACATCCAGATCACCGGGCGGGAGGCCTATGCCGAAGTGGGACGGCGCGCCGGGCTGGACCTGCTGGCATCCCCGGATCTGGCCAACGAGCCGGAGCACGCGCTGGCGGTGGCCTGCGGCTTCTGGTCCTGGAAGCGCCTCAACGCCCTTGCCGATGCCGGCGACTACACCGCACTGACCCGTCGCATCAATGGCGGCCTGATCGGCCTGCAGGACCGCTTCGCCTGGCTTGAGCGCGCGCAGCGCTGCATTCCCTGGAACACGCCCGGCAGCCTGCCGGTGGCGACGTTGAGGGCGGTGCAGGCAGCCCTGAAGGCGCGGGGCCTTTACGATGGTTCGGTGGATGGCGTGATCGGCCGCCGCAGCCTGGCAGGCATTGCCGCCCTGCGGGCCGAGGCCGCCCTGCCCCCCGCCGGCGGGCTGGACGCCGGGGTGCTGGAGGCGCTCGGGCTGGCACCGGCACGGAACTCGAGCTTGGCCAGCCTGACAACTCCTTGAACAGTTTTTCTAAAACGCCGCCCGGCCCCGCGCCGTTCCTGTTGCATGCGCGGCTCCGCATCACGCCGCGCATGCCGGGCCCGTCCCGGCTTCCGTTGTTCAGCCGGAGAATCCGTCCATGCAGGAAAGCCGCCGCGACCTCTACATCACAGGCCTGGTCAATGCCCGGGCGCTGGAAACCCAGGCCATCGAATTGCTGTCCCGCCAGGTGGACCGGCTGCAAAGCTATCCGGAGGTGGAAGATGCGCTGCGCCGCCACATCACCGAGAGCGAGCAGCAGCGCGCCCGCCTCGACACCATCCTGGAAGGGCTGGGCTCCTCCAGTTCCGGGGTGAAGGACTTCATCACCGGGCTGATGGGCAACATGGCGGCGCTGGCCCATGCGCCGATGCAGGACGAGATCCTGAAGAACTCCCTGGCCAACTACGCCTTCGAGCATTTCGAGATCGCGTCCTACAAATCGCTGCTGACGCTGGCTGACCTCGCCGGGGACACCACGGCGCCGGCCGCGCTGCAGGAATCCCTGCGCGAGGAAGAGCGCATGGCCCAGTGGTGCGCCGACAACCTGGATCCGCTGGTGCGGAAATTCGCCATGCTCAAGGAAAGCGGGGCCAAGGCCGGCATCTGAGGGAGCAGCGCCCATGATCCCGACCCGTTTGCACGGCGCGATCGACTACACGGTGGCGGCGGCGCTGGGCGGCCTCGCTGCCAACCGTGCCTTGCCCCCGGCGGTGCGGGCGGTGCTCGGCGGCGCCGGTGCCTTCCATGCCAGCTATTCGGCCGCCACCGACTACGAGGCCGGCCTGACCCCGGCAATCAGCATGCGCCAGCACTTGGCGCTGGATGCCGCTGGCGGGGCGGCGCTGGTGCTGGCCGGGCTCACCATGCGCCGGCAACCGGATGATGCGAGGGCGCTGTTGATCGGCCTCGGCCTCGCAGAGTTGGCAGTGGTGGCGCTGAGCAGCGCGCAGCCCCGCAGCGGCCCCGGGCAGGGCACGATGGCGACGCGCCTCCTGGGCAGCACCGGGGAGGATGCGGCGGCCACCATCGGCTATCCGCCGCTCGACCGGTTGAAGCCGGTGGCGGAGGATGTGTTCGTCGTCGACAGCATCATGTCCGCGGCCCTGGGCGTGACGCTGCCCGTGCGCATGACGGTGTTCCGCCTGCCCGACGGCGACCTGCTGCTGCATTCGCCGACCCGCTTCGATTTCCGCCTCTGGGAGGAGCTGGAACGGATCGGGCCGATCCGCCACTTGGTGGCGCCCAACATCGTCCACTGGACGTTTCTGGAGGAATGGCAGCGCCATTGTCGCGACGCCATGACCTGGGCCGCGCCCGGCTTGCGTGATCGCGGCCAGGTCCGCCGCAGCGGGGTGCGGCTTGACCGTGACCTCGGAGAATCCGTGCCAGCCGAATGGGGCAACGTGCTGCGGCTGATTGAGGTGCGGGGTGGCGGCGGCTTCCGCGAGATGGCGCTGTTCCACCATCCTTCGGCCACCCTGGTGCTGACCGACATGGCAATGAACTTCGAGCCGTCGAAACTGCCCTGGGCGATGCGCGGCGTGGCCCGCCTGTTCGGCGTGACCGCCCCGGACGGCATGCCGCCGCCCTATCTGCGCGCCGTGGTCCGCTGGCATCAGCGCGAGGCGGCGGACGCCGCGGCGCGGCTGCTGGCGCTGCAGCCCGAGCGGGTCATCTTCGCGCACGGACGCTGGTTCGAGCGTGACGGCGCCGCCCAACTCCGCCGTTCGCTGCGCTGGCTGCTCGGCTGAGCCGCAACCATCCGGCCGCCCCGCCCTTTCCCGTTTCCGTCATGCGTCCTAGCCTGCGACTTCGGGCTTGGCCGTAAGGCGGATACAGGCAGGGCGGGGCCACGGTGGCCCGGCGGGACTCCGGTCGGATGCGATCCGGGCAGAGAAGAGGGAGACGCACCATGGAAATGACGGGCGAGCGCAGCATCGGGGCACCGCGGCAGGTTGTCTGGGAAGGGCTGAACGATCCGGAGGTGCTGCGTGCCTCGATCCCCGGCTGCGAATCCATCGAGCGGGACGGCGAGAACGGTTTCCAGGCCCGCGTGGCCATCAAGATCGGCCCCATGTCGGCGCGGTTCAACGGCAAGGTGAAGCTGGAGAACCTCAACCCGCCGGCGTCCTACACCATCAGCGGCGAAGGCAATGGCGGGGCCATGGGCTTTGCCAAGGGCGGTGCCGATGTCAGCCTGGAGGAACAGGGGCCGCAATCGACGCTGCTGAGATATGGGGTGAAGGCGCAGGTCGGCGGCAAAATGGCCCAGCTCGGCGCCCGGCTGATCGACAGCACCTCCAAGCAGATGGCCGACCAGTTCTTCAACCGCTTCGCCGCCATCGTGGCCACCGACACGGCCGGGCCGGAGGCGGCGAATGGCGCGGCCGACGTGAAGGGGCCGGCCGGCCAGCCGGCGGCGCCCCGTCCCTCGGCCGAGCCGGAGCTGCCGGAGGGCACCGTGCCGACGCCCGCGCCCGGCACGGAGATCGGCAATTCCTCCACCACCGAGCGGCTGGGCGCCGCCACCCTGATCGGCGTGGGCCTGGCCGAGCATGCCGGCGAAACGCCGCCCGGCGGCCGCCCGGCCTCCGTCACCACGCCGGGCGCCCCGGCGCGCCACCGCCCCGCCCTGCCGCCGGCCCAGCCGGTCTCCATCTTCGCCCTGGTGCCGTCCGAGATCATGGGCCTGCCCATCGTGTTCTGGATCGGCTCGGCGGCGTTCGCGGTGATCCTGTTCCTGTTGTTCGTGCTGGGCTGAGCGGTGGCCACGCTTCCGCCACCGCCCATGCCGGCGACCGTCGCGGACACCGAGGCGCTGCTGGCGGCCGGCGGCTACGTCGCGGACCGGGCGCTGGCCACCACGGTGCATCTGGCGCTGGCCATGGGCCGTCCGCTGTTCCTGGAAGGCGAGCCCGGCACCGGCAAGACCGAGATCGCCAAGGTGCTAGCCGCCGGCCTCGGCCGGCGGCTGGTGCGGCTGCAATGCTATGACGGGCTGGACCTGTCCGCCGCCGCCTATGAATGGAACCACGCCCGCCAGCTGATGGCGATCCGCCTGGCGGAAGCGGCCGGCGAGACCGAAAGCGAAACCGGCCGGGCCGCCCTGGAGAATGGCATCTACGACCGCCGCTTCCTGCAGGAGCGGCCACTGCTCTCCGCCCTGTCGGGCCCGCCGGCCGTGCTGCTGATCGACGAGCTGGACCGCGCCGACGAGCCGTTCGAGGCCTTCCTGCTGGAGATCCTGGCCGATTTCCAGCTGTCCATCCCCGAAATCGGCACGGTGCGCGCCGACACGCCCCCCGTGGTGGTGCTGACCAGCAACCGCACGCGGGAGGTGCACGACGCCATTCGCCGCCGCTGCCTGTACCAGTGGGTGGACTACCCGGATGCCCGGCGCGAGCGGGCGATCCTGCGCGCCCGGCTGCCCGGTCTGCCGGAGCAGCTTTCCGCGCAGGTGGTGGCCTTCGTGCAGGCGGTGCGTGCGAGCGACTTCTTCAAGTATCCCGGCGTGGCCGAGACCATCGACTGGGCCGCCGCGCTCAGCGCCCTCAATGCGCGCGAGCTGGAGCCGGTGCTGGTGGAGGAAACCCTGGGTGCCCTGCTGAAATACCAGGACGACATCGCCAAGCTGCGCGGCGAGGAAGCCGCGAAGCTGGTGGACGCGGCTCGGGCCGCCGCCGCACCGCGCCCGGCCCTGCCGTTCTGACCAGGACGGCGTTCTGAGCATGGCGGATGGACCGCATCTGGCGGAGAACCTGCTCGGCTTCGGCCGGCTGTTGCGCCGCGCCGGCCTGCCGGTCGGCCCGGCCGAGCTGCTGGCGAGTGCCGAGGCGCTTCGGCAGGTCGAGATCGGCGACCGGCAGCAGCTTCGTGCCGCGCTACGCGCCACCATGGTGCATCGGCATGACCATGCCGAGATCTTCGACCACGCCTTCCTGTTGTGGTGGCGCGACCCGGAAGCCGGGCGCCACGCTTCCGCCATGGACGCGCTGTCGGGCGGCAAGCCGCCGCCCAAGCCCGGCCCGGGCGCCCGCCGGCTGGCCGAGGCGCTGACGGCCAACCGCCCCGCCGCCCCGCCTCCCGCCCCGCCCGAGCAGCAGGAGGTAGACGCGACGCTCACCGTCAGCGCCACCGAGGCGCTGCGGCAGATGGATTTCGACGCCATGGACGCGGCACAGATCGCCGCCGCCAAGACCGAGATCCGCAAGCTTTCCCTGCCGCTGGATGAGCGGCCGACCCGCCGCTTCCGGCCGCACCCGTCGGGCAGCCGCGCCGATCTCCGCGCCACGCTGAAGCACAGCCTGCGCCAGGGCGGCGAGATCCTCGAGTTGCGGCGCCTGCAGCGGGTGGTGCGGCCGCCGCCGCTGGTGGTGCTGTGCGACATCTCCGGCAGCATGGGGCGCTACGCCCAGGTGCTGATGCACTTCCTTCACGCGGTGACCAATGACCGCGACCGCGTCTCCTGCTTCCTGTTCGGCACGCGGCTGACCAACATCACCCGCCAGCTGCGCCACCGCGATCCGGAGGCGGCGTTCCAGATGGTCAGCCATATCGTGCCGGACTGGTCCGGCGGCACCCGCATCGGCGAGGCCCTGGCGCTGTTCAACAAGCACTGGGCCCGGCGCGTCCTCGGCCAGGGCGCCGTGGTGCTGCTGATCACCGACGGGCTGGAGCGCGGCGGCGCCGACGAGCTGGCGCTGCTCGGCTCCGCCACGGAGCGGCTGCGGCATTCCTGCCGCCGGCTGATCTGGTTGAACCCCCTGCTGCGCTTCGCCGGCTTCCAGCCCCGCTCCCAGGGCATCCGCGTCATGCTGCCCCTGGTGCATGAGCATCGCCCGGTCCACAACATCGACAGCTTGCGTGCCCTGGTGCAGACCCTGTCGGCGCGCCCCCGGACGTAACCCCGCAAGGGATGGGAACAGACGATGAGCGATCAGGAGGACATTCTCGCCACGGCCGCCGGCTGGCTGGCGGAAGGCGAGACGGTGGCGCTGGCGACGGTGGTGGAGACCTGGGGCAGTTCGCCCCGCCCCGCCGGGTCGCAGTTGGCGGTGACGGCCAGCGGCCGCCTCGCCGGCAGCGTGTCCGGCGGCTGCATCGAGGGCGCGGTCGCCGACGTGGCGCGCGCCACCATGGACACTGGCGCGCCGCAGCTGCTCGATTTCGGCATCAGCGACGAGCGGGCCTGGGAAGTCGGCCTGGCCTGCGGCGGCAAGCTGAAGGTGTTCGTGGAGAAGCTGGAAGGGGAGAAGCTGGTGTGAAGACGGCGCTGCTGTCGCGGTTGCAGGCGGCGCGCGCCGCTGGGCGGCCGGTGGCACTGCTGACCCGCCTGTCGGACGGCGCGCAGCAACTGTTCCCCGAGGATGCGCTGCCGGCGCCCCTGGCCCAGGCGGCCGAAGCCGCCCTGGCCGCGGATCGCGCGGGCAACCTCGAGCATGAGGACGCTTCCTGGTTCGTGCAGCCGCACAACCCGCCGCTGCGGCTGATCGTGGTGGGCGCCGTTCACGTCGCTCAGGCGCTGGTGCCCATGGCCCGCAGCCTCGGCTTCGCGGTGGTGGTGGTGGACCCGCGCCGCGCCTTCGCCACCGAGGAACGCTTCGGCGGCGGCGTCACACTGCTGGATGACTGGCCGGACGAGGCGATGGAGCGCCTGGCGCCGGACAGCCGCACGGCGGTGGTGACGCTGACGCACGATCCGAAGCTGGACGACCCCGCGCTGGAGGTGGCGCTGCGCTCCTCCGCCTTCTACATCGGTGCGCTGGGCAGCCGCCGCACCCACGCCAAGCGCCTGGACCGGCTGGCGGAGGCCGGCCTGACGCCCGCCCAATGTGCCCGCATCGCAGCGCCGATCGGGCTTTCCATCAACGCCGTTACCGCGCCGGAGATCGCCTTGTCCGTCATGGCGGAGATCGTCGCCAAGCGCCGCGGCGCGGCCCTCGCGGAGCGCGCATGAAGTTCGGTCCCACGCCCCTCGACGCGGCCGAGGGCGCCATCCTGGCGCACACCATCCGCCTGCCCGAGAACACGTCCCCGCGCGTGCTGAAGAAGGGCACGGTGCTGGACGCCGCCGCCCTGGACGCCCTGCGCCGCGCCGGCCATGCCGAGATCGTCGCCGCCCGGCTGGAGCCCGGCGACATTCCGGAGAACGAGGCGGCGCAGCGCCTGGGCGAGGCGCTGCTCGGCCCCTTGCTGGCCCGTTCCCGCGCCGCTACCGGCCGCGTCAACATCTTGGCCGATGCCGCCGGGCTGTTCGTGGTGGACGAGGCGCTGGTGAACCGCCTGAACCGGCTGGACGAGAGCCTGACCCTGGCCACCCTGCCGAACCACACCCCGGTATCGGCGCGCGAGATGCTGGCGACGGTGAAGGTGATTCCCTTCTCCGCCCCTGCCGGGGCGCTACAATTGGCCGAGGTGGTGGCGCGGGGCGGCCGGGCGCTGGCCGTCCACCCGTTCCGGCCGCTCAAGGTCGGGCTGGTGCTCAGCGACCTTCCGGGCATGAAGGACAGCATCCTGGAAGGCACGGTGGACGCGACCGAGGCCCGCATCCACGCCCTGTCCGGCACGCTGCTGCCGCCGATCCGTTGCCGCCACGAGGAAAACGCCATCGCCGAAGCGCTGGCCAAGCTCAGGCGCCAGGGAGCCGAGCTGCTGCTGGTGGCGGGGGCTTCCGCCGTGGTGGACCGGCGCGACGCCGGGCCGGCGGCGATCGTCCGCGCCGGCGGCCGGATCGAGCATTTCGGCATGCCGGTGGACCCGGGAAACCTGATCTGCCTGGGCGCGCTGCCATTTCCCGGCGGCGAAGTGCCGGCCATGGTGCTGCCGGGCTGCGCCCGGTCCCCCAAGCTGAACGGCTTCGACTGGGTGCTGCACCGCCTCTTCGCGGGTCTCAAGGTCACTGGTGCGGACATCGCCGGCATGGGGGTCGGCGGCCTGCTGAAGGAGATCGAGACCCGGCCGCTGCCGCGCGAGCAGGCGGCGGCACAGGCGCAGTCCGGCGCCGCGCCGCGCCGTCCGCGCCAGGTGGCGGCGCTGGTGCTGGCCGCGGGCCGGTCGCGCCGCATGGCGCCGCTGAACAAGCTGATGGTGACCGACAAGGCCGGCGTGCCGATGGTGGCCCGCGTGGTCAACAACGTGCTGGACAGCCGCGCCCGCCCGGTGATCGCCGTCACCGGCTACGAGGCGCAGCGGGTCGAGGAGGTGCTGGCCGGCCGCCCCGTGCTGATCGCCCATGCCGAGGAATATGCCGAGGGCCTGTCAGGCTCGCTCAAGGCCGGCCTCGCGGCCCTGCCGCCGGAGGTGGAGGGCGTGCTGGTCTGCCTGGGTGACATGCCGCTGGTGACGGGCGCCATGCTGGACCGGCTGATGGCAGCCTTCGACCCGGAGGAAGGCCGCGCCATCGTGATGCCGACCTTCCGCGGCAAGCAAGGCAACCCGATGCTATGGTCGCGCGAGTTCATCCCCGAGATGCTGGCCATTACCGGCGATGTCGGCGCCCGGCACCTGGTCGGCAAGTACGCGGAAAAAGTGGTGGAGGTGGAAATGTCGGACGATGCCGTGCTGCGCGATTTCGACACCACCGACGCGCTGAAGCTGGTGCCGGATTTCCGGCCCGGCTGAGGCATCGCGGATGATCCTGGTCGCGCTGGGCGCCAACCTGCCCGGCACCGGCGGTGCCGCGCCCCTGGCCACCTGCCGCGCCGCCGCCGCCGCGCTGGACACCGTCCCTGGCCTGCGTGTCACCGCCCTGTCCGGCTGGTGGCTGACCGAGCCCGATCCGCCCGATCCGCATTCGCCCTGGTATGTCAACGGCATCGCCCGCTGCGAGGGCGCGCTGGCGCCCGAAGCCTTGCTGGCGGCCCTGCAACGAATTGAGCAGGCCGCCGGGCGGCAGCGCCCCTACCCCAACGCGCCCCGCACCCTGGATCTCGATATCATCGCCATGGGGGATGCGGTGCGCGACGGCCCGGATCCGATCCTGCCCCACCCCCGCGCGCATCTGCGCCGCTTCGTGCTGGAGCCGCTGGCGGAGGTGGCGCCGGATTGGGTGCACCCCCGGCTGAAGGACACGGTGGGGGCGTTGCTGGGCCGCCTGCCGCCCGCCGCCATGCGCCGCCTCTGAAGCCGGATTCCCTCGGAAAACTTGCCTTTCGCGGGTGCGATGGCTATCTCAGGCGTTCAGCATTATTCTGCATTTGGAGGCCGCCCATGGCCCGCGTCACGGTCGAAGACTGCATCCTGAAGATCCCGAACCGCTTCGAGCTGGTGCTGATCGCCGCACAGCGTGCGCGCAACATCAGCCGTGGCGAGGAGCTGACGCTGGACCGCGACAACGACAAGAACCCGGTCGTGGCGCTGCGCGAGATCGCCGAGGAAACCGTGCAGCCGGCCGAGCTGGAGCAGGACCTGATCAAGTCCCTGCTGCGCGCCCCGGAGCCGGAGCCGGTGGAGGAGGAGGTGATCGACTTGATCGCCACCGACGAGAACATCTTCGGCGTGATGGACGTCAGCGAGGAGCCGCTGCCGGACGCCGGCAACGAGGACCTCTCGGCCGACGACATCGAGGCCGCCATCGCCGCTGAGCTTGGCGGCGGCGGGCGTCGCTGAGCCCCGCACCCGTGACAGGTTGCGCTTGAAAACCGGCGCCGGAACCGACCTTTCCCCCGCAATGCAAGCCCCCGAGGGCGCGGCAGGCACTGCCGCGCCCGTGCTGTCTCCGGCCATGCCGGCCACGGCGATGCCACCGGTCGCCGCGCCGGTGATCGAGACCCCGGGCACCGAACTGGCCCGGCGGGTCGCGGCCTATGATCCGCGCGCCGACAAGGCGCTGATCGAGGCAGCCTACAACATCGCCGCCACTGCTCATGCCTCCCAGTCGCGGGAGAATGGCGATCCCTACATCACCCATCCCCTCGCTGTGGCCGGCATCCTGGCCGGCTACCGGCTCGACACCGCGACCATCGCCACGGCGCTGCTGCACGACGTGGTGGAAGACACCACCTTCAGCCTGACCGAGCTGGAACGGCGCTTCGGCGCCGACATCGCGCGGCTGATCGACGGCGTCACCAAGCTGACCCGGCTGGAACTGCAATCGGAGCGCACCAAGCAGGCGGAGAATTTCCGCAAGCTGGTCCTCGCCATGAGCGAGGACATCCGCGTGCTGCTAGTGAAGCTGGCCGACCGCCTGCACAACATGCGGACGCTGCACTTCAAGCCGAAGCCGGACAGCCGCGCCCGCATCGCCCGCGAGACGATGGAGATCTATGCGCCGCTCGCGCAGCGCATCGGCATGGATGCGGTGAAGACCGAGCTGCAGTCGCTGTCCTTCCGTGAATTGCAGCCGGACGCCTATCAGACCATTACTGCGCGCCTCGCCTTTCTGCGGGGCCAGGGCGCCGACCTGATCGACGAGATCGCCGCCGACCTGCGGTCGCAGCTGGCGGAGGCCGGCATCCCGGCCATCGAGGTGACGGGGCGGGAGAAATCGCCCTACTCGATCTGGGGCAAGATGCACGAGAAGAAGGTCGAGTTCGAGCAGCTCTCGGACATCATGGCCTTCCGCATCGTCACCACGGACAAGGCCAATTGCTACGCCGCGCTGGGCGCCATCCACTCGGCCTATCGCGTGGTGCCGGGCCGGTTCAAGGACTACATCTCGACCCCGAAGCCGAACGGCTACCAGTCGCTGCACACCGGCGTCACCGTGCCGGAGCGCCGCAACGCCAAGATCGAGGTGCAGATCCGCACGCCGGACATGCACGAGATCGCCGAATACGGCGTCGCCGCGCATTGGATGTACAAGCAGGGCGGCAGCCCCGGCGCCGAGGTGCCGAAGCAGCGCCGCTATCCCTGGGTCAAGGAATTGCTGGAGATCCTGGAAACGGCCGCCGAGCCGCAGGACTTCCTGGAACACACCAAGCTGGCCCTGCACCAGGACCAGGTGTTCTGCTTCACCCCGAAGGGCGACCTGATCGCCCTGCCGCGCGGCGCGACGCCGGTGGACTTCGCCTACCAGGTGCACAGCCAGGTGGGCGACGCCTGTGTCGGCGCCAAGATCAACGGCCGCATCGTGCCGCTGCGCCACCAACTGGAAAACGGCGACCAGGTCGAGATCATCACCGCCCGCGGCGGCACGCCCAACCCGGCCTGGGAACGCTTCGTCGTCACCGGCAAGGCCAAGGCGCGCATCAAGCGCTTCGTCATGGCGCGGCAGCGCTCCGAATTCGGCGAAACCGGCCGCAGCGCCATTGCCCGGGCCTTCCGCCAGGAAGGCATCGATTTCGCCGAGAAATTGGTCGAGCCGGCGCTCAAGCCGCTGAAATACAGCTCCTTCGAGGATCTCTGCGTCGCCGTCGGCAATGGCAATGTCGGCGCACGGGAAGTGCTGCACGCCGCCATTCCGGAGCTTCGCGGCCCGCCGCGGCCGATGGACAACCTGCCGCTCGCCCGGGCCCGCGGCAAGCCCGGCTCCACCGTGATGCGCACGGAGCGCCGGCGTGAAGCCAGCCACGGCATCACGGGGCTGGTGGCCGGCATGGCCGTGCAATTCGCCGGCTGCTGCCACCCAGTGCCCGGCGACCGCATCGTCGGCATCGTCTCCACCGGCAAGGGCGTCACCGTCCACAAGCATGATTGCAACAATCTGGAAGCGCTGGCGGCCACGCCGGAGCGCTTCCTCGATATCGATTGGGATTACGAGGCCGGCTCCGGCGGCGCGCATCTCGGCCGGCTCGACGTTGTCACCAGCAACGAGGATGCGGCGATCGCTGCCATGACGGTTGCCATCGCCAAGCAGAACGGCAAGCTGCACAACCTGCGCTTCGCGCACCGCGCCGCCGATTTCGCCGAGGTGGTGGTGGATCTCGAAGTGTCTGACCTGCGCCACCTGTCCAACGTGGTGGCGGCGCTGCGCGCCTGCCCCGGCATCATTCAGGTGGAGCGGTCCCGGGGCTAGGATCGGGGGATGACAGGTCGCGCGGCCCCGGCTAGGCGTGCTGCATGATCATCGGCCTCGGCAACGACATCGTCGACATCCGCCGCATCGAGCGTTCGATCGAGCGCTACGGCGATCGCTTCCTGGAGCGCATCTTCACCGTCGCGGAACGGCGCAAGGCCGACAGCCGCACCGTGAAGCTGCGCGCCGCCACCTATGCCAAGCGCTTCGCCGCCAAGGAAGCGGCCTCCAAGGCGCTCGGCACCGGATTCCGCGCCGGCGTGTTCTGGCGCGACCTGGGGGTGGTGAACCTGTCCACCGGCCAGCCCTCCCTGCGGCTGACGGGCGGTGCGGCGATGCGCCTCGATGCCATCACGCCGCAGGGCCATGGGGCGCAGATCAGCCTCACCATGACGGATGAATATCCCTACGCCCAAGCGGTGGTGATCATCGCGGCGGTGCGCATCGCGCCGATCTGAGACAGATCCGCACCAGAACCATCGCGCTATGATCGATCACGCACATTTCTCCTGAGGGCGAGTTCTGGCAGGATGCGCCCTTTGATGAAGGTGCCGATGCGGCTTGGTGCGTTATCGTTCCTGCTATTGCTCATGGCCTGCGCCGGCAGCCGGGGGCCCTTAACGCCCGAGCAGCAGGCCGAGCGCTCCGCCTGGGCCAATGCGGTTTCCGAGCGCCTCCGCGCCGCCATCTACCGCCCGCGGGACCCGCGCCAGCCCTTTGTGACACCGGAAGGCACCGTGGTGGTGGAGTTCAGCATGGATGCGCAGGGCCGGCCCTATACGCCGCAGGTCCAGCGCTCCTCCGGTTCTCCGCTGCTCGACGCGGCGGCACTGACCACGGCGCTGACCGCCGCGCCGTTTCCGGCGCCGCCGGCCTTTTTGCTGAGCAATGACAAGCTGGTGACCCTGGGCGTTCCCATGAACTACCGGATGGCACTGCAGGGCCGCTAGACCGCACCGGCTGCTCAATCCTGGCGGATCGCATCGGTGATCCGCCGCATCCGCCCCTGCCCATCCACCAGCACCACGTCGAAGCGGATGCCGGTGGCGCCATGGCCGGGATGCGCCGCCATCCAGGCCTCCGCCCCTGCCAGCAGCCTTGCCTGCTGCCGCGGGGTCACGGAGAAGGCGGCTTCGGCCAGCCCGGCGCGCGCCTTCACCTCGATGAAGGCCAGCAACCCCTCGCGTTCGGCCACGAGATCGATCTCGCCGCCCCGGTTGCGGAACCGCCGCGCCAGGACCGTCCAGCCATCGGCTTCGAGCCGCGCGGCGACGCTGTTCTCGGCCGTTCGGCCGCGCGCCTCGGCGGCCTGTCGGATCATGGGCGGCGGCCTGTTCATGTTGCGCAGGATTTAACACAGCCGGGGCTGCGCCGCCCGTCGAACCGGCTTACATCGCCCTCATGCAACAACGCCCTCGCCGGCTGCGCCGGTTCTTCCGGCGCGGCCTGGTCACGGCCGCCATCCTGATCCCCGGCATGGCAGCGGCTCTGGCCGCTTTGCTGTGGGCGACGCTGCCGGCGCGCGAGGGGCAGGTCGACCTGCCCGGCCTGTCCGCCCCTGTCACCGTGCTGGAGGATGAGCACGGCATTCCGCGCATCACCGCCGAGACGGAGCGGGATGCCGCGATCGCCCTGGGCTGGCTGCATGCGCGCGACCGGATGTTCCAGATGGAGTTGATGCGCCGCAATGCGTCGGGCCGGCTGGCCGAAATCGCCGGTCCTGCGGCGCTGCGGCTCGACCGCTTCAACCGCACCCTGGGTCTCGCGCAGCGGGCGGAAGCCGATTTCGCCGCGCTGCCGGCCCCCACCCGCGACGTCATGGAAGCCTATGCCGGCGGCGTGAATGCCTGGATCGACGCCAAGGGACGCATGGCGGCGCCGGAATTCCTGCTGCTCGGCGCTCCGGAACCGTGGCGTGCCGCGGATTCGCTGCTCTGGGCCAAGACCATGGGGCTTTGGCTGTCCGGCAATTGGCGCACCGAGCTGGACCGCGCCCGCCTTGCCGGCATTCTGCCGCCTGAACGCCTGGCCGAGCTGTGGCCGGCCGATGAGAGCGCCGGGCATCCGGACCGCCGCGCCGCCTTGGAGCCGGAGCGCCTCGGCCGCCTGGCCGCCGCCGTGCCGCGCTTTCCCGAGGCGCCGCTGCCGGAAACCGCTTCGAATGCCTGGGCGGTGGCGCCGGGCCGCTCGTCCACGGGCGGCGCCTTGCTGGCCTCCGACCCGCATCTCGGCTTCAATGCGCCGGTCCTTTGGTATCTGGTGCGGATCGAATTGCCCGGCGGGCGGTTCCGCGCCGGCGCCACCTCGCCCGGCGTGCCCTTCGTGGTGATCGGCCGCAATGAGCGGCTGGCGTGGGGGTTCACCACCACCCATTCCGACACCCAGGACCTGTTCGTCGAGCGCCTCGCCGGCGGTGGATACCAGACGCCGGATGGCCCGCATCCGTTCGCCACCCGGCAGGAGCGCATCGCCATTCGCGGCGAGGCGCCGGACACCATTACGGTGCGCGAAACGCGGCACGGTCCGGTGGTCAGCGACCTGGCCGAGGGCAGCGACCGGCCGCCGGACAACACCGTGCTGGCAGTGTCGATGGCCAATCTGGCGCCGGAGGACAGCGCGGCCGATGGACTGCTGGCCCTTAACCGCGCGACCTCGCTCGCCGAGGCCCGGCAGGCCGCCGCGCGGATCACCTCGCCGCCGCAGAACCTGATGGTGGCGGATGCGGCCGGCGGCATCGGCATGTTTCTCACCGGCCGGGCGCCGTTGCGCCGCTCCGGCGATGGCACGGTGCCGGCCCCGGGCTGGGATGGCAGCCATGACTGGAATGGCTTCGTGCCCTTCGACGCCCTGCCGCACCGCGTGGACCCCGCGTCCGGCGTGCTGGCCAACGCCAACAACCGGGTGCAGCCGGCGGGCGCGGAGCCCTATCTCGGCCGTGACTGGTTCGGCGACTGGCGTTTCGCCCGCATCCAGGAACTGCTCGCCGGCAGCCCGCGCCATGCGCCGGAGGATCTGGCCGCCATCCAGCGGGACGCGGTCAGCCTGTTCGCGCGGGAGATGCTTCCCCTGCTGCGCGCCCTCCCCCGCCCCGAGGGCGTGGCCGGCACCGCCCGTGACCTCCTGCTGGCCTGGGACGGCAGCATGACGGTGGACCGGCCACAGCCCCTGATCTTCAACGCCTGGTGGCCCCGCGCCGCGCGTCTGGCTCTGGGCAATGGCGGGGTACCGGCCGGCGGCTGGGACGCCACGCCGGAATTCCTGCGCTTCGTGCTGCATCCGGATGGGCGCGGGGCCCATTGGTGCCGTCCGGCCGCGGCGCACGGCGGCGCGGCTGCCGATTTCGCCCCGGGCGGCGCCTGCACCGTGCTGGCCAGCCAGGCGCTGGAGGAGGCGGTGACGGCGATGTCGGCGCGCTTCGGCGCCGATCCCGCGGCCTGGCGCTGGGGGGCCGCGCACGAGGCGCGGTTCGAACATCCGCTGCTCCGCTTCCTGCCCGTTCTGGGCGGGCTCACCACCCTGGCCGTGCCGTCTCCCGGCGACGACCAGACGGTGCATCGCGGCGGCATGCGCGGCGCCGGCAACGACTTCACCCATGTGCAGGGTGCCGGCCTGCGTGCCGTGTTCGACTTGTCGACGCCGGAAGGCGCCTGGGCGGTGATCGCCACCGGACAGTCCGGCCATCCCCTGTCCCGCCACTGGGGCGACCAGCTGCGGCGCTGGGCCGGGGCGGCGCCGGGCGGCGCCCAGGCCAATGCCTTGCTGCCGCTGGGCAGCGTTCCGGCCTCCGCCGGGCAGCGCCTGCTGCTCCGTCCGGCGGCCATGAGCACAGCCGATTGAAAACAAACCGGCGCCCGGCTGTTGCATCCGGGTTCCCGGATGCGGAAGATGGCGGAAACATGCTGCACCGTTCGGCCCGACGCCCCCACTTCTTCTACACCACCGCGCCGCTGCCCTGCCCCTATCTGGCAGGGCGGATGGAGCGGAAGGTCGTAACCGAGCTGACCGGCCCGGAAGCGGAAACGCTGCACGACCGCCTTTCGCGCGCCGGCTTCCGTCGCAGCCACAACATCGCCTATTCTCCGGTCTGTGCCGGCTGCCAGTCCTGCATCCCGATCCGGATCGATGCAGCGCGCTTCATGCCGGACCGCACGCAGCGCCGGGTGCTGCGCAACAACGCCGGGGTTACCGGCACCGCGGCCCCCGCCCGCGCCACGGCCGAGCAGTTCGCCCTGTTCCAGGCCTATCAGCGCGCCCGTCACCAGGATGGCGACATGGCCGCGATGGGGTTCTACGACTACCGTGCCATGGTCGAGGATACCCCAATCACCACCGGCCTGATCGAGTTCCGCGACGCCTCCGGCAGGCTGCTCGGCGGCTGCCTGACCGATTGGCTGAGCGACGGGCTGTCGGCGGTGTATTCGTTTTTCGACCCGGCGCTGGAGAAGCAGTCGCTCGGCACCTTCGCGGTGTTGTGGCTGGTGCAGCGCGCCGCGGAGATGGGCCTGCCTTACGTGTATCTCGGCTATTGGGTGCCGCAGAGCCGCAAGATGGCCTACAAGGCGCGGTTCCGTCCCAGCGAGATCCTGACCGGCGGCCTGTGGCGGCCGCTCGAGGCGCTGGACACCATGCAGGAGCCAGTTCTGGCTCCGGCTCAGAGCGGGTAGGGCCAGGCTCCCAGCCACAGCGTTCCGGCCACCGTGTCCGTGCCGGCCGCGAGCATCGCCAGCCGGTCGAATCCCAGCGCGATGCCGGCCGTCGCCGGCATGCCATGGCCGAGGGCGGCCAGGAAATCCCCGTCCACGGGCCAGCCTTCCCCATACAGCCGCTGCCGCTCGGCCACGTCCTGGGCGAAGCGGTCCGCCTGCTCGGCCGCGTCGGTCAGCTCGTCGAAGGCGTTGGCCAGCTCGATTCCGGCGGCGAACAGCTCGAAGCGCAGCGCGGCGCGCGGCTCGGCGGGGTCGCGCCGGGCCAGCGCCGCCTGGGGCGCGGGCCAGTGGGTCAGGAAGGTAGCGCGCTGCCGCCCGAGCTGCGGCTCCACCCGCTCCAGCAGGAGGCGAAAGAAGAGGTCTTCCCAATTTTCGCCGGCGCGAGGCGGCAGGCCGGCGGCGCGCGCGGCGGCATGCAGGGCTTCGGTGTTACCTGACCCGTCCGCCCCCACCGTGGCGAGGATGTCGAGGCCGCCGGCATGGCGGCGGAACGCCTCGGACACGCTCAGCCGTTCAAAGGGAAGCGTCAGGTCGGTCTCCACGCCGGCCGCGGCCACGCGGGGCGGCAGCACCGCGCGAAGATAGGCCTCCGTCTCGTCCATCAGCGCGTCGAGCGAGACCCCGGGGCGGTACCATTCCAGCATGGTGAATTCCGGAGCGTGGCGTGGGCTGGTCTCGCCATTGCGCCAGACGCGGGCGATCTCGAACACCGGGCCGCACCCGGCCACCAGCAGGCGCTTGATGGCCAACTCCGGCGAGGTGCGCAGCCAGAGCGGCACCGCTTCGCCGCCCAGCATGGGCCGGAACTCGCTGCGGAAGGCGGCGAGGTGCACCTCCATGCCCGGCGCCGGCACCAGGGCGGGGGTTTCCACCTCGGTATAGCCGCGGGCGGCGAAGAAGGCGCGGGTTTCGGCCAGCAGCCGAGCGCGGCGGCGCAGGGCCGGCAGGCGGGCGGCCAGGCGCCGCGGATGCCATTCGGGCAGGATTGCGGGATCGGGCATTGCGGCGGCGGGCTCTCCGGGCGTAAGCCGCGCGACCATGCCCGATGGCTCCGCCAACACCAAGCCGCACGCCCTGCCGGGCGCATCCGATCGCGCGCCGCCGGCGGCCCCGGCGCGCACCCTGCGCGATCCGGCCGCCCTGGTGCGGGCCGGGCTGGTGCCGGCTGACGCCGCCTCCGGGCTGGAGCGCCTGGCGGAAACCTATGCCATCGCCGTCCCGCCCGCCGTGCAGGCGCTGATCGACCGGGCCGACCCCGCCGACCCCATCGCGCGGCAATACATTCCCGACGTGGCGGAGCTGGACACGGCACCGCAGGAGCGCTCCGATCCGACCAGCGATGCCCCCTTCACCCCGGTCCGCGGCGTGGTGCACCGCTACCCCGACCGCGCCCTGCTGAAGCC
This sequence comes from Teichococcus vastitatis, assembly GCF_003604215.1. Taxonomy (GTDB): domain Bacteria; phylum Pseudomonadota; class Alphaproteobacteria; order Acetobacterales; family Acetobacteraceae; genus Pseudoroseomonas; species Pseudoroseomonas vastitatis. The sequence goes on along the minus strand of NZ_QXGS01000003.1, from coordinate 36,909 downwards.
GCTGCTGGCCTGCCCCGTCTATTGCCGCTTCTGCTTCCGGCGCGAGGTGGTGGGGCCGGATGGGGGCCTGCTCTCCGAGGCAGAGCTGGAGGCGGCGCTGGACTGGTTCGCCGCCACGCCGGAGGTGCGCGAGGCGATCCTGACCGGCGGCGATCCGCTGATGCTGTCGCCGCGCAGGCTCGGCCACATCATCCGCCGGCTGTCGGCCATCCCGCATCTCGACATCATCCGGCTGCATTCGCGGGTGCCGGTGGCGGCGCCGGAGCGGATCACGCCCGATCTGCTGGCGGCGCTGGAGACAGAGAAGGCGCTGTTCCTCTGCGTCCATGCCAACCATGCCCGGGAGTTCGCCGGTCCTGCCCGCGCTGCTCTGCGCGCGCTGGCGGGTGCCGGCGTCGCCCTGCTGGGGCAGAGCGTGCTGCTGCGCGGCGTCAACAACAGCCCGGAGGCGCTGGGCGAGCTGTTCCGCGCCATGCTGGCGGCACGGGTGAAGCCCTATTACCTGCACCAGCTCGACCGCGCGCCCGGCACTGCCCGGTTCGAGGTGCCGATCTCCGAAGGCCGCGCCATCCTGCGGGCCCTGCGCGGGCGGCTCACCGGCCTTGCCTGGCCGACCTATGTGCTGGACCTGCCGGGTGGCGCCGGCAAGGCGCCCCTGGGCCCGGATTTCGCCGTGGCCGACGGCGCGGACTGGCTGGTTGAGGGTCCGCTCGACGGGGTTCCGCAGCGCCATGCGGCGCCGCCCGGCTGAGTGCGGGTTTCCGCTGCCGCCCGCCGCGCGCTAGGCTCATCGCATGGCCCTTTCCCTGTCCATCCTCGACCAGTCCAGCATCGCCGCGGGGCGTGACGCCGCGGCGGCGATCCGCGAATCCCTGGCTCTGGCGCAACTCGCCGATGCGCTGGGCTATCGCCGCTACTGGCTGGCCGAGCACCACAACAGCGACAGCCACGCCGGCTCGGCGCCGGAGATCCTGATCAGCGCCATCGCCGCCACCACGCGCCAGATCCGCGTGGGTTCGGCGGGCGTGATGCTGCCGCACTACGCTGCGCTGAAGGTGGCCGAGCAGTTCCGCGTGCTGGAGGCCGTCGCGCCCGGCCGCATCGACCTGGGCGTCGGGCGGGCCCCGGGCAGTGATGGCCGCACCGCCTACGCCCTCAATCCCGCCGCCGCGCAATCCGGCGCCGACCGGTTTCCGGCGCAGCTGCAGGAAGTGCTGGGCTGGCTCGGCGAGGGGCTGCCCGAGAACCATCCCTTCCGCGCCGTGCGCGCCCAGCCCGAGGGGCCGACGCGGCCGGAGGTGTGGGTACTCGGCAGCTCGGATTACGGGGCGCAGCTCGCCGCCTATTTCGGCCTGCCCTACGGCTTCGCGCATTTCATCACCGATGGCGCCGGCGCGGCCGAGGCCTTGTCCCTGTACCGCCACGAGTTCCGCGCCGAGGCCGGACGTCTCGTGGCGCCGCATGCCGCCATCGCGGTGGTGGCGATGTGCGCCGAGACAGAGGCCGAGGCGGAGCGGCTGTTCCTGTCCCGCGCCGTGTGGAAGCTGTCGCGCGACCGCGGCATCTACCCGGCCCTGCCCTCGCCCGAGGAGGCGGCGGCCTATCCGGCGACCCCCGGCGAGCGGGACAAGCTCGGCCGCATGCGGGACCGGGCGGCGGTCGGCACGCCTGGGCAGGTCCGGACGAAGCTCGAAGCCATGGCGGCGGAACTCGGCGCCGAGGAGGTCGCGGTGCTCAGCCCGATCCACGATCCGGAGGCGCGGCGGCGCTCGGTGCGGCTGCTGGCGGAGGCCTTCGAACTGCAACCGGCGCCGCCGCTTCCTTGACAGCCAGGGCCACGCCGGGCTCTACCCCCCGGGGTTGCGGCCTTGGTCGTGGCCACCGGCGCGGCGGCTTTTCTGCAGTCCTCCCCTCCGGCATCCTTCCCATGGGGCCTGGCGCGATCCAAACATGACCAAGAAGACGGGCGGCTGGCTCGAAAGCATCAAAACCGTGGTGTATGCCGGGCTGATCGCCGTGGGCATCCGCACCATCGCCTTCGAGCCGTTCAACATCCCCTCCGGCAGCATGATCCCGACGCTGCAGGTGGGCGACTACCTGTTCGTGTCGAAATACGCCTATGGCTATTCGCGGCACTCGATGCCGCTCAGCCCGGACCTGTTCTCCGGCCGCATCCTGGGCTCGCTGCCGGAACGTGGCGACGTCGCGGTGTTCAAGCTGCCGCGCGACAACAGCACCGACTACATCAAGCGCATCGTCGGCCTGCCCGGCGACCGCATCCAGATGCGGGCCGGGCGGCTGTACGTGAACGGCCAGGAAGTGCCGCGCGAGGCGCTCGGCCCCTACACGGTGGAGGGCGACGGCCCCCGCATGACGGTGCGGCTGTTCCGCGAAACCCTGCCGCCCGGCCCGGATGGCGGGCCGCAGGTGCGGCACGAGATCCTGGAGCAGACCGACAACGGACCCTATGACAACACCCCGGAATTCGTGGTGCCGGCCGGACATGTCTTCGCCATGGGCGACAACCGCGACAACAGCCTCGACAGCCGCGACATGATCTCGGGCGTCGGCTTCGTGCCGCTGGAAAACCTGGTGGGCCGGGCCGAGCGGATCTTCTTCTCCGTCGATGGTTCCGCCGCCTGGTACGAGGTCTGGGCCTGGCCCTTCGCGATCCGCTGGAGCCGCCTGTTCATGGCGGTGCGCTGACGGCATGAGCGGCGCCTTCCAGGCCCGACTCGGCCACCAGTTCCGCAATCCGGCGCTGCTGGCGCACGCGATGACGCATCGCTCCGCCGCGGATCCGAAGCGGGGCATGCTGGATTCGAACGAGCGCCTGGAATTCCTGGGCGACCGTGTCCTGGCGCTGGTGATGGCCGAGTGGCTGAGCGAGCGCTTCCCGCAGGAGCGCGAGGGCGCGCTCGGCAAGCGGCTGTCCGTTCTCGTGGCGGCGGATACCCTGGCCAAGGTGGGCGAGGCGATCGGCCTGCCCGCCGCGCTCCGCATCCCGCCGGCCGAGGGCCGCACCGGGCTGCGCGGACGTGGCACCGTGATCGCCGATGCCACCGAGGCGCTGATCGGCGCGTTGTACCTGGATGCGGGGCTGGAGGCGGCGCGGGCCTTTGTGCGCCGCGAATGGTCCGTGTTCCTGGAAGCCGACCCGACGCCGCCGATGTCGGCCAAGAGCCGGTTGCAGGAACACACGCTGGGTCGTGCCGAGGGGCTGCCGGAATACCGCATGGTGTCGAGCAGCGGCCCGTCGCACAAGCCGTTCTTCGTGGTGGCGGTGCGGGCGGCGGGGCGCGAGGCGGAAGGCCGGGGCGATTCGAAGCGCGCGGCGGAACAGGCGGCGGCCGAGGCATGGCTCGCCGGGATTAAGGACAAGACAGGCCAGTGATGAGCGAGAACACCGAAAGCGCCGGGACCGGGGGGGAGCAGACCCGCTGCGGCATGGTGGCCGTGGTGGGCGCGCCGAATGCCGGCAAGTCCACGCTGGTGAACCGGCTGACCGGCAGCAAGGTCACCATCGTGTCGCCGAAGCCGCAGACCACGCGCTTCCGCATCCGCGCCGTGGTGATGCAGGGCCAGACCCAGATCATCCTGACCGACACGCCGGGCATCTTCGCGCCGCGCCGGCGGCTCGACCGCGCCATGGTCGCCGCCGCCTGGGAAGGGGCGCAGGATGCCGACGTGGCCCTGCTGATGGTGGATGCCCGCGCCGGCATGACCGAGGCGGTGGAATCCATCATCTCGGTGCTGAAGCGCTCCCGGGTGCCGATCTGGCTGGTGCTGAACAAATCCGACCTGATCGACACCAAGAAGCTGCTGCCGCTGACCGCCACGCTGAACGAGCAGCTCTCCTTCGAGGAGACCTTCATGATCAGCGCCGAGAAGGGCGACGGCCTGGAGCGGCTGATGACCTCGCTGGCCGCCCGCCTGCCCTACGGCCCCTGGCTGTTTCCGGATGACGAGTTGTCCGACCTGCCGGAGCGCATGCTGGCGGCCGAGATCGTGCGCGAGCAGATCCTGCGCCAGACGCATGAGGAAGTGCCGCACCACGCCACCGTGGAGACCGAGCAATGGCAGGAGCGGCGCGACGGCTCGGTGCGCATCGACTGCACCATCTATGTGGGCCGGGCCTCGCAGAAGGCGATCCTGATCGGCGATGGCGGCAGCAAGGTGAAGGATATCGGTCGCAAGGCGCGGGCCGAGCTGGAAAAGTTGCTGGAGCGCCGCGTCCACCTGTTCCTCAACGTCAAGGAACGCCAGGGCTGGGACGAGGAGCGCGCCCGGCTGCGGGCGATCGGACTGGACGATGCGGGCTGAGGCCCGGCTCTGATGGAATGGCAGGCCCCCGCCATCGTGCTGGAGGCCCGCCCGCATGGCGAAGGCGGCGCGGTGATCGCGGTGCTGACCGAGGATCACGGCCGGCACCTCGGGCTGGCCAAAGGCGGCGCGTCCCGCTCCCAGGCCGGCCTGTGGCAGCCCGGCAACCTCGTGGAGGTGCGCTGGATCGGGCGCCTCGCGGAGCAGCTGGGGCATTTCACGGGGGAGATGGTGCACCCTTCCGCCGCGCTGGCGATGGACGATCCCCTGTCGCTGGCGCTGCTGCAATCCGCCTGTGCCCTGGCCGCCGACGCGCTGCCGGAGCGTGAGGCGCAGCCCCGGGTGTTCTCCGGGCTGCTGACGCTGATGGCCAATCTGGGCCGCGGCGCCGGGGCCATGCTGGCCGATTACATCCGCTGGGAAGCGCTGCTGCTGGAAGCGCTGGGCTACGGCCTCGACCTGTCCTCCTGCGCCGTCACCGGCATGGCCGGGCACCTCACCCATGTGTCGCCGCGCACCGGCCGCGCGGTCAGCGCCGAAGCGGCCGAGCCGTTTCGCGACCGGCTGCTGCCACTGCCCCTGTTTCTGCTGGGAGGCCAGGATGAGCGCGACCCGGCCGAGTGGCTGAAGGGGCTGCGGCTGACCGGGCATTTCCTGGCGCGCGACGCCTTCGGCGCCCGCCACCGCCCCATGCCGCCGGCGCGGGAGCGGCTGCAAGAGCGCCTCGCGGCGCTGGTGCCGCCGCCCCCTTCTCCAACCCCGGCGGCATGATCACCCGGCTGGTTCCCGCTCCCGGCGATCCGGTGCTGCCTGACCTGCTGGAGCCGGGGCTGCGGCTGGTGTTCTGCGGCTCGGCGCCCGGCGCGGTGTCGGCCGCGCGGGGTGCCTATTATGCGCATCCCGGCAATCGCTTCTGGTCGATTCTGCACCAGGCCGGGCTGACGCCGCGGAAGCTGGCGCCAGCGGAATACCCGTCCCTGCTGCGTCACGGCATCGGCCTCACCGACATGGCCAAGCACGCTTTCGGCAATGATGATGAACTGCCGCCTGGCGCCTATGATCCGCAGGGTTTCGCGACCCGCATCCGCGCCGTGCATCCTGCCGCAGTGGCGTTCACCGCCAAGGCGCCGGCCGCCGCATTCCTGGGCCGGCGCACCGGCGCCATTCCCTACGGCCATGTCGAGGGACCGGGCGACTTCCCGGCGGTCTGGGTGATGCCATCCACCTCCGGCCAGGCCAGCCGCTTCTGGGATGCACGACCCTGGCTGGCGCTGGGCCGCTGGTTCAACGAGAACCGTCGCTGAGGCCCAGATGGCCGGCGGCTGTCGCCAGCCGCCGGGGACCGGCGCCCCCGGCGGTTCTCCTCAGACCAGCTTGAAGACGCTGAGGCCGGTATAGATGCCGAGCAGAACGATGGCGACGCTGCTCACCACCAGCAGCGTGTTGAACACGCTGCCGCCGCGGATGGCGGGATCGGTTTCCGTGTTGCGCAGGTGCCACACGGCGATCACGGCGGCCAGCAGGAACACCCCGGTCGCCGCGCCGCCGATCTGGATCATCAGCACCGGCGAGCGGATGAACAGATAAGCCAGACCCCAGACGATCGGCAGCCCGATGGTGAAGCCGCGGATCCAGCGCAGCCGCTGCTCGCGGTTCTTCCATTCCAGCATGCCCATCTCGGCGGCGAGGTTGACATACATGCGCGACCAGCTCGGCACCGCCGCCCACAAGGTGGAGCCGAGCACCGCGATGGCGCCGATCAGGAACAGCACGCCCGCCCATTCGCCCAGCGTGTCGGTGTACATGCGCGACAGCGAGGTGATCATCTCATTGCCCTGCGGCACCACGCCCTGCGGGTTCAGCACCGCGGCCCCCATCAGGAAGAAGGCCAGCGTGCCGAAGGTGTAGATGCACCAGGACACGAAGGCATCCTTGTACATGACGCGGATCCAGCCCTTGGCGCGGCGCTTCCAGGCCTCGGAGCCGTCATTCGGCCCGACATGGCGGGCATAGCCCTTCTCGACGCACCAGTAGGTGTAGAAGGTGAGTTCGTCGGCACCCACGCCGGTGATGCCGAACATGGCGATCGCCGCACCGATCGCGCCGGCCGGGATGGTGAAGGCGAGGCCCGCGGCGATGTCGTCCATGCCATAGGCGTAGGGCGTGAAGGGCAGGCCCAGCGCGATCGCGATAGTGACGATGGAGAACACCACCACCATCGCCGTGGCGCCCTTCTCGATCAGGTTGTAGCTATTGGAATACAGCAAGGCGATGCTGCCCAGCGCCACGATGGTGGTCCAGATCGTGACCGAGGTGCCGCTCATCGGCGGGCCGCCCAGCGGCATCAGGATCGACAGAGCGATGGCGACGCCGCCGATCACGCCACCCATCTGCAGCAGCTTGCTCAGCGCCATCAGCGCCCACAGCACGTTGATCCAGCCAACCCGGCCGATGCGCGGCCCGAGCTTGTTGTAGCCGGTGAGGGCCGGCTGGCCCGTGGAGATGGTCCACCGCGCCAGTTCCACCTGCACCGCGACCTTCACGAAGGTGGAGAAGATCACCATCCAGAGCAGCGCGAAGCCAGCGGTGGCGCCGAGGGTGGTGGTGGCGATCAGCTCGCCCGAGCCGACGATGGAGGCGCTGAGGATCAGCCCCGGGCCAAGGTGCTTGAGCGAGTCGCGCCAGCCGGCCGGGGCCTCCATCACGGCATCCGGCGACAGGGTGTAGGGATCTTCCTCCTGGGCGGTGGTGCCGCCGGGCGCGAGGGGTTGTGCGCTTGCGCTCATTTCTGGTGTCTCCCGGCGTCGCCGCCTGACCCGGCGGGCCGGGCGGCAGTGATCTTGTCGGACGACCATGGGCAGGTCGGGCCACAGCGTCGAGCCCTGGGCGGGGTGGTCTCACGGCTTTGTGAGGTTAGTCGCGAGGCTTCTTGGTTCCTGTTATGTTCCTTTCCTGCGGCTTGGGCGCTGGAAAAACAGGCCGGGCTGCGCTAGCCCGGTCGCGCCCGACCCAGCCGGAGGACCCGATGCCCGACGACCTGACAACGCTTCCCGATGGCGGTGACGTGCGGCCGACCAACCTGTCGGTCGCCCTGTCGGAGCGTTATCTCGCCTACGCCATGTCCACCATCACGGCGCGTTCCCTGCCGGATGTGCGGGACGGGCTGAAGCCGGTGCACCGGCGGCTGCTCTGGGCCATGCACCAGCTGAAGCTCGATCCGGCGGCGGGCTTCAAGAAATGCGCCCGCATCGTCGGCGACGTGATGGGCAAGTACCATCCGCATGGCGACGCCTCGATCTACGAAGCGATGGTCCGGCTGGCCCAGGAATTCGCCGCCCGCTTCCCGCTGGTCGAGGGCCAGGGCAATTTCGGCAACATCGACGGCGATAACGCCGCGGCCATGCGGTACACCGAGGCACGCCTGACTGCCATTGCCCAGGCCATGCTGGACGGCATCGAGGAGAACGCGGTTGATTTCCGCGCCACCTATGACGGCGAGGAGCGGGAGCCGATCGTGCTCCCCGCCGCCTTTCCCAACCTGCTGGCCAACGGCGCCAACGGCATCGCCGTCGGCATGGCGACCTCCATCCCGCCGCACAATGCCGGCGAGCTCTGCGCCGCGGCGCTGGCGCTGATCGCCAATCCCGGGGCGGAGATCGACGAGCTGCTGCAGCACATGCCGGGACCGGATTTCCCCACCGGCGGCGTGATGGTGGAGTCGGCCGAGGCGGTGCGCGAGGCCTATGTCACCGGCCGCGGCGGCTTCCGCATCCGCGCCCGCTGGGAGAAGGAAGCGCTGAAGAACGGCACTTGGCAGATCGTGGTCAGCGAGATCCCCTTCCAGGTGGCGAAATCCCGGCTGATCGAGCAGATCGCCGAGCTGATGGAGGAGAAGAAGCTCCCCCTGCTCGGCGATGTGCGCGACGAAAGCACCGATATCGTCCGCATCGTGCTGGAGCCGAAGAACCGCACCGTCGATCCGGCCGTGCTGATGGAAACGCTGTTCCGCGCCACGCCACTGGAATCCCGCGTCTCGCTCAACATGAACGTGCTGGACGCCAACCGCACCCCCCGCGTCATGGGATTGCGCGAGGTGCTGCGATCCTGGCTGGACCACCGGCACGAGGTGCTGGTGCGGCGCAGTCAGCACCGGCTCGACGCCATTGCCCGCCGCCTGGAGATCCTGGACGGCTACCTGATCGCCTATCTCAACCTCGACGAGGTGATCCGCATCATCCGCGAGGAAGATCATCCGAAGCCGGTGCTGATCAAGGCCTTCGAGCTGACCGAGGTGCAGGCCGAGGCGATCCTGAACATGCGGCTGCGCTCGCTCCGCAAGCTGGAGGAGATGGAGATCCGGCGCGAGCACAAGAAGCTCTCGGCGGAGCAGAAATCGCTGCAGGCGCTGCTCGGCAGCGAGAAGATGCGTTGGAAGACGCTGGCCGGGCAGATCGAGGACACGCGGAAGAAGTTCGGCGAGGACAGCGAGATCGGCCGCCGCCGGACGCAGGTGGGCGGCGCCGCGGTTGCGGTGGTGATCGACGAGAGCGCCTTCGTGGAGCGCGAGCCGGTGACGGTGATCCTGTCGCAGAAGGGCTGGATCCGCGCGCTGAAGGGCCATGTGCCGCTCGACACGGAGCACAAGTTCAAGGAAGGCGATTCGCTGCGCATCGCGCTGCATGCCAGTACCGCCGACCGGCTGTGCCTGTTCGCCACCAATGGCAAGAGCTTCACGATCAAGGCGGAGGCATTGCCGCGCGGCCGCGGCGATGGCCAGCCGGTGCGCCTCCTGCTGGATCTCACCAATGAGGACGACGTGGTGGACCTGTTCGTCTGGGCGGAAGGGCGCAGATACCTCGTCGCCTCCACAGAAGGCCGCGGCTTCGTGGTGAAGTCCGAAGACCTTGTGGCCGAGAAGCGCACGGGCAAGCAGGTCCTGATGGTGGATGCCCCTGTCGAGGCCGCCGCCTGCGTTCTGGTGGATGGCGACAGCATCGCGGTGGTGGGCGAGAACCGCAAGCTGCTGGTGTTTCCGCTGGAACAGGTGCCGGAGATGGTGCGCGGCCGCGGCGTGGTGCTGCAGGGCTACAAGGATGGCGGCATGGCTGATGTGAAGGTGTTCGACGGCAAGGTCGGCCTGAGCTGGCGCATCGGCGAGCGGGTGCGGCTGGAAACCGACCTGACCGCCTGGCGGGGCAACCGTGCCGGCGCGGGCCGTCAGCCGCCGAACGGCTTCCCGCGGTCCAACCGCTTCGGAGACTGAGACTTCACAATACGCTTCTTTTGTCAGATTTGTCCAATAATTTGGCCATATTCCCGGTACTAACCTTGACTGTGTTGCTGCCGGGACATTCGCTCTGATCAACCGCTTCCCTATCGTGGCGGACGGGATGGATCGGCCATTCCGTCCGGGCCGAGGCGCCGCGCTTCATCGCCTGCTGCTCTGTGGAGCCCTGCTCCTGGCGCCCTCCGTGTCACACGCCCAGCCAGATGCGGCGCTCGCCCCGCGCCGGCCGGCCGCCGCCGAGCAATTGCTCCGCTGCGACGACGGCGTGCCCGGCATCGCCGGCGGGCCGGGGCGGGATCTCCGCTTGACGCTGGACGAGTTGCTGCCCTTCGCGCGCGAGATCCTGGCGCGTCACGACGTGCGGATCCGCCCTGGCGGTGGTGGCGAACCGTGGCGGATCGAGCTGCACCTCGAGAACCTGCGCGACCTGCCGGCGCCGGAAGGCAATCCGGACACCATCTACCTGCCCGGCGAGGATGCCTCGGCGGTGCTGCTGGACCGCCGCTCCGCCATCCGCTCCCTGTGGCGGGTGGACGAGGCGACGGTGAAGGCGGCCGACATCGCCTATGACGTGCGGCATGGCACGGTCGGGGCGCCGCCCTTTCTCGACCATCCGGATCTGCAAGCGGAGTTGCCGGACTACCGGCTGCTGCGGCTTTATGCCGACCAGTATTCCGGCTTCGCAGCGGCGGTGCTGGAGGCGCGCCCTTCCTCCGGCCTGCCGCCGCACCGCATCTACGCCGTGGCCGGCACCCATGTGTTCGAGCACCGCGATTTCCGCTCCTGGGCCTCCGGGCTGACCTTTGGCCGGGCCCAGGCCAGTTCCACCGCGGCCCTGGCGATGATCCGGGACGCCGCCGACTATGCCGGCGACCTGCGCGGCGGCGGTGAAGTGTTCGTCACCGGGCAAAGCCAGGGCGGGCTGAGCGCGCAGGGCATCGGTTTTCTGCTGCAATCCTTTCTGGATACCCGCCCGGGTCCCAAGCACCTGGCGCATGTGGTGTCCTGGGGCGGCGTCGGGGCACAGGAAGCGCTGCTGCACATGATGGCGTCCCAGCGCGGGGGTGAGGCGCGCGGCTTCGGCTCTGACCTGGAACGGCACTGGGCGGCCACAGATCCCACCTATCCCGCCGCAGCGGAGGTGTGGCGCGCCGTCGCGCGGCGCTGGGCGGAACTGCCGCCGGGCGGTGCCCTGCCCTATCTGCGCGCCACCATGGGCCGCATGCGGGTGCTGGGCTATTTCTTCGAGATCGATCTGTTCGCCCGCGCCGGTACCTTTCCCGGCACCACCCTGGCCTTTCCGACGGCGTTGATCCTGCCGGACCATTGCGATCTCACCGTGGTCGAGGCGCTGTTCGGCGTGGGCGTCGGCCGCTTCGGCATGCGCCTCGAATCGCATTTCCTGAAGGGCTACCGCCGTGCCGTGGAACGCGGCGCGATCGCCGTTGCCCGCCCGGCCTTGCCCGCCAAATGGGATTGGGTGACGCGGGCGCTGCCGGTGGTGGAGCCACTGGGCTATGCCTGGCTGGAGACGCTGTATTTCGACGGCCCCGCCTCCAGCCCGGAGAACTGGCGCCGCTGCATGGCGGCGCCGCAATGGCTCACCCCGGCCAACCGCTTCTGCCGTGAAAGCTGGTGGCAGGGCTGCGCACCCGAGCCGCAGGAGAACCGCTGGTGCCTGGTGCGCGAGGCGCCGCCGGATGGCGTCAGCCCGATCGGTGCTGCACCATGAACCGGGCTGTCGGATCGCCGTAGCTGGCCAGCTTCGCGAGCAGCGCCGGCTCCTCCCGCGGCCGGAAGCCGAGCCCGGCCCAGAACCCTGTTGTGCCCCCCACCGCCACCAGGGAGAGCGGCAGCCCGCCGGCCAGCACCTCCAGCCGACCGAGCAGGATGCGCGCGGCGCCGGCGCCGCGTGCCGCGGGCAACAGGGCGACATCGTGCAGGTAGTGGGTTTCGGGCCGCGCCGGCAGTTCGCCCAGCAGGCTGTTCAGCGCCGGTGGCGGCCCGAAATGCCAGGGATGGCTGATGGCGTAGCCCGCGGCGGCGCCCGCCCGCTCCAGCATCAGGCATCCGGCCGGAGACAGCGCCAGCCGCTCGGCGAACACGGCATCCTCCTCGGGGAAGTCCCGGTGCACCGCGGCAGCGATGCGGCTGACGGCCGGAAGATCCGCCGGCCGCATCGCCCGCCACGCGGTTGTCACGCCAGGGCGGCGCTGAGCGCCTGCCGCATGGAGGCAGAATCGGGCTCCGTGGCGCTGGGAAAGGCGTGCAGCAGCCGCCCGTCCCGGCCAACCAGGAATTTGAAGAAGTTCCAGCGCGGCACCGCCCCGCCCGGCTGCGCCGCCGCCCAGGCGAAGAAGGGATGCGCTTCCGGGCCGCGCACATGCAGCGGCGCGGTCATGGGAAACTGCGCGCCCCAGGTGGCTTCGCAGAAATCCTTGATGGCGGCACGGTCGGCGTTCTCCTGATTGAAGTCGTTGGAGGGCGCGCCGAGCACCAGCAGACCGCGCGGGCCGTAGCGCTCGTGCAGCGTCTGCAGCGCGGCGAATTGCGGCGCGAAGCCGCAGAAGCTGGCGGTGTTGACCACCAGCAGCGGCTTGCCGCGCCAATCGGCCAGATCGATCTCGCCGCCCTCGATCGCGTCGAAGCAGAAATCATGGCCGCTGGGCGCGGGTATGGCCGCCATCAGCACGGGGGCCGCGCCCAACAGGGTACGGCGGGAGATTTCAGCCATAGCGTTCCTCCATCCAGGGGTCGCCGCGATCATGATAGCCCCGTTGTTCCCAGAATCCGGGCCTGTTCTGCGCCAGGAGGGAGATACGCTTCACCCACTTGGTGCTTTTCCAGAAATACAGGTGCGGCACCACCACGCGCAGCGGGCCGCCATGCTGGCGCGTCAGCCGCTCGCCCTGCCAGCTATGCGCCAGGATGTTCTCGGGCCGGGCGAAATCCTCCAGCGCCAGATTGGTGGTGTAGCCGTCATAGGCGCCGAATTCGACGAAGCGGGCCTGGGATTTCGGCCGCACCAGCTCCAGCAGCGTGGTGGCGGCGATGCCGTTCCAACGGTTGTCGTAACGCGACCATTGCGTCACGCAGTGGATGTCGTTGGTACGCTCCGCCTGTTCCAGCTCCATCAGCCAGCGCCAATCCAGCGTCACCGGCCGGTCCACCAGCCCGTCGACCTCCAGCCGGAAGCTCTCCTCCGCCACCGCCGGCTGCACGCCGAGGTCGAGCACCGGCCAGTCCCGCACCAGCCGCTGGCCGGGCGGCAGGCGCTGGCCGGGTGGTGCGGTCCCGCCGGTCAGCAGCCGGCCTTCGCGCGCCCAGCGCTGCTTGGTGTCCACCAGCTTCTGCCGGATGCCGTCCGGCGCCTGATCCTCGGCCATCGCGCTTCTCCGAGCCTTGCCGACGGTCACATGGGGTGAAGTGCCGCCCGGGCGCAAGCAGCGTCCGCGCGGTGGGGCATCGACAGCCAGGGCGGAGCCACTAACCTGCGGCCGCCACCGGGAGCGATGCGCATGACCCTTTCGATCCGAACGGCCCTTTTCGCCGCACCGCTGCTGGTCGCCGCACTGCTGCCCGGCGCGGCCGCCCGGGCGCAGGACACCACGCCTCAGCCCGCCGCGCATGAGGCGCCGCGTCCGCCGGCCCGCGCCAGCCGCCAGATGGTGGCCGCCGCCCACCCGCTGGCCGCCGAGGCCGGCCTCGCCATGCTGCGCGCCGGCGGCACCGCGGTGGATGCGGCGGTGGCGGTGCAGGCAGTGCTGACCCTGGTGGAGCCGCAATCCTCCGGCATCGGCGGCGGCGCGTTGATGCTGCACTGGAACGGCCTGGAGCGGCGCCTGACCGCCTGGGACGGGCGCGAGACAGCGCCGGCGACGGCCGGCAGCGGGCTGTTCCTGCGGCCCGACGGCACGCCCCTCACCTTCTACGAAGCGGTGCTGTCGGGGCGCAGCGTCGGCGCGCCTGGCGTGCTGCCGATGCTGGAGGCGGCGCATCACGAGCAGGGCCGCCTGCCCTGGACCGAACTGTTCCAGCCCGCCATCCGGCTGGCCGAACAGGGCTTCCCGATCTCCGCCCGGCTGGCCGGGCTGATCGCCGAGGATGCCGAGCGGCTGAAGCGCAACCCGTCCGCCGCCGCTTATTTCTTCGCCGCAGACGGCACCCCCTGGCCGGAGGGCCACCTCCTGCGCAATCCCGCCCTGGCCGAGACGCTGCGAATGGTGGCCGGGCGCGGCGCTGCCGCGATGCAGGTCGGCCCCGTAGCGCAGGACATCGTCGCCGCCGTGGCCGGGCATGGCGACGCGGGCAACGGCCTGACGGTGGACGACCTGGCGGCCTATGCACCGAAGAAGCGGGAGCCGCTCTGCACCCCTTACCGCCGCTTCCGGCTGTGCGGCTTCCCGCCGCCCTCCTCCGGCGGCGTCGCCGTGGCGCAGATCCTGGGGGTGCTGGAGCATGCCGATATGGCGGGCCTCGACCCGCGCGGCGCCGAGGCGGCGCATCTGCTGGTGGAGGCCAGCCGCCTCGCCTTTGCCGACCGCAACCTCTACATCGCCGACAGCGACTTCCAGCCTGTGCCGGTGCGGGGGCTGACCGAGGATGTTTATCTGACGCTGCGCGCCCAGCTGCTCGACCGCGACCGGGCCAACCCCGCCCCCGCCGCCGGCCAGCCGCGCTGGCGCCATGCCGACCTCTCCCCGCAGCCGGACCAGCCGGAACACGGCACCAGCCAGGTGTCGATCGTGGATGCCGCCGGCAACGCCCTGTCCATGACCACCACGGTGGAGGATGCGTTCGGCGCCCGGCTGATGGTGCGGGGCTTCTTTCTCAACAACGAGCTGACCGATTTCTCCTTCCGGCCCGAGATCAACGGCCGCCCGGTCGCGAACCGGGTCGAGGGCGGCAAGCGGCCCCGCTCCTCCATGGCGCCGACGCTGGTGTTCAACGCGGAAGGGCGGCTGCTGGCCACGCTCGGCTCACCCGGCGGGGCCCGCATCATCGGCTATGTGGCGCAAACGCTGCTCGGCCTGCTGGACTGGAAGCTTGACCCGCAGGCGGCGGTGTCGCTGCCGCGCGCCGGCTCGCTCGGCGGCGCGGCGGAGCTGGAACTGGGCACCATGGCGGCAACGCTGGCGCCGGCGCTGCAGGCCCGCGGCCACCGCACGGAAGTTCGTGCCATGGTGTCCGGGCTGCAGGCCATCATCGTGACGCCGCAAGGCCTGCTCGGCGGTGCCGATCCGCGCCGCGAGGGCGTCGCGATCGGCGACTGACCGGTTGGCTCCGATGTTATCGCGGAGGGGAGGCGCGCGGCGGCGCGGAACAGGGTATGCTGCCACCCATCGTTTTCTAGCCGGAGCATCCGCATGGACCAGGCCGCCCCCCTCAGCAGCAAGACCCGACTGAAGCCGGGCGTCGTGACCGGCGCCGACTACCTCGCCCTGCTGGATGCCTGCCGCGAAGGCGGCTACGCCCTGCCGGCGGTTAACGTCGTCGGCACCAACAGCATCAACGCGGTGCTGGAGGCGGCGGCCAAGAACAAGTCCGACGTCATCATCCAGCTCTCCAATGGCGGTGCCCGCTTCTTCGCCGGCGAGGGCTGCCCCGATGCCGCCGCCGCCCGCGTGCTCGGCGCCGTTTCGGCCGCGCAGCACGTCCACACGGTGGCTGCCGCCTACGGCATCTGCGTGGTGCTGCACACCGATCACGCCGACCGCTCGCTGATCCCCTGGGTCAACGGCATGATCGACCACGGCGAGGAGTTCATGAAGCGGACCGGCAAGCCGCTGTTCTCCTCGCACATGCTGGACCTTTCGGCCGAGCCGCTCGACACCAACATCGCCGAATGCAAGACCGTGCTGGAGCGCATGGCCAAGCTCGGCATGAGCCTGGAGATCGAGCTGGGCGTCACCGGCGGCGAGGAAGACGGCATCGGCCATGACCTCGAGGAATCGGCCGACAACGCGCATCTCTACACCCAGCCCGAGGACGTGCTGAAGGCCTGGGAAGTGCTGTCCCCGATCGGCCACGTCACCATGGCGGCCTCCTTCGGCAACGTCCATGGCGTCTATGCGCCCGGCAACGTCAAGCTGCGGCCGGAGATCCTGAAGGCATCGCAGGAAGCCGTCTCGGCGAAGTTCGGCGGCGGCGAGAAGCCGATGGCGCTGGTGTTCCACGGCGGCTCCGGCTCGGAGAAGGCCAAGATCACCGAGGCCGTGTCCTATGGTGTGTTCAAGATGAACATCGACACCGACACGCAATTCGCCTTCGCCGAGCCGGTGGGCGCCTATGTGCAGTCGAACCCGGTGGCCTTCACGCACCAGATCGATCCGTCCAGCGGCAAGCCGACCAAGAAGCTCTACGACCCGCGCAAGTGGCTGCGGGCCGCGGAGAAGGGAATCGTCAAGCGCCTGGACGAGGCCTTCGCCGACCTGGGCTCCACCGGCAAGACCCTCGCAGGCTGACGGAAAACCCGGGGGACGATGGTCCCCCGGGTCACCGCGTTCCTGGTTGGTGCCCCGCGCGGCATCCGGCCCGCCGTCGCGGGAATGGCGGGGGGGGGTGGCTCCCCCGCGCCGCCTAGATCAGTGCTTGCTGCCGCCCTGCTGGCGCAGCTGCTCGATGGTGGCGCGGTGCGTCACCTGCTCCGGGTTCATCCGTACCTCGATCACCGCCGGCTTGCCGCTGGCGAGGGCGCGCTGGAAGGCAGGCACCAGCTCGCCATCCTTTTCCACCGTCTCGCCATAGCCGCCAAAGCTTTCGATGAACTTGGCGAAGTCCGGGTTGGTCAGCTGCGTGCCGGAAACGCGGCCGGGATAAACGCGCTCCTGGTACATGCGGATGGTGCCGTACATGCCGTTGTTGAACACCAGGATGATCGCCGGCGCTTCCGCCTGGAAGGCAGTCGCGATCTCCTGGCCGGTCATCAGGAAGCCACCATCACCGACGAGCCCGATGCAGACGCGGTCGGGAAAGCTGATCTTGGCGCCGATCGCCGCCGGCACGGCGTAGCCCATGGCGCCATTGGTCGGGCCCAGGAATTCCTGCTGCTCGGTCAGGTGCATGAAGCGGTTCGGCCAGGTGGCGAAATTGCCGGCGTCGCAGGTGAAGATGGTATCCGCCGGCAACACCTTTTCCAGCGCTTGCAGTTCGCGGGCCAGGTTCAGTGGGCCGGCGTAGTCCGGCGCCTCGGCCTGCTTGACCCGCGCGGCATGGATGTCCCTGGTCCAGGCCGACCAGCGCGGCGCGCCCACCGGCGCGGGCAGCTTCGCGAGTTCCTCGGCGAAGACGTTGATCTCGGCGGTGATGCCGAGGGCGGGGCGGTAGACACGGCCGATCTCCGCCTGGTCCGGATATACGTGGATGATCTTCTGCCCAGCCTGCCCCGCCATGTCGAACAGGGTGTAGCCCTGGCTGACCGGCTCCCCGATGCGGGTGCCCAGCGCCAGGATCAGGTCCGCCTTCTTGGCGGCCGCCACCAGACCAGCATCCGCGCCGACGCCGAGATCGCCGGCATAGTTCGGCAGGGTGCAGTCATACAGGCTCTGCCGGCGGAAGCCGACCGCGACGGGCAGGTCGCGCGCCACGCAGAACGCCTGGACGATGCGGCGCGTCTCGGCGCTCCAGCGGGAGCCGCCGAGCACCACCAGCGGCCGCTCGGCGCTGTCCAGCAAGGCCAGCATCTTGTTCAGCGCGGCAGGGGATGGCGCGGCAGGCGCCACCTCGGCCGGCCCGATATCCGGCACCGCGACGCGGGTCTTCTGCATCTCCTCCGAGATCGCCACCACCACGGGGCCGGGGCGGCCGGAGGTCGCGACATCAAAGGCATGCGCCATCAGCTCGGGGATACGCGCCGCGTCATCGATCTGCGTCACCCATTTGGCGACCGAGCCGAACATGCGGCGGTAATCGACCTCCTGGAAGGATTCGCGGTCGGTCTCGGCGAAGGGGATCTGCCCGACGATCAGCACCAGCGGCGTGCTGTCCTGCATCGCCACATGAACACCGATCGCGGCATGGCAGGCGCCGGGGCCGCGCGTCACCAGCGCCACGCCGGGGCGGCCGGTCAGCTTGCCATGGGCCTCGGCCATGTTCACGGCGCCGGCCTCGAAGCGGCAGGTGGTCAGGCTGATCTTGTCGCTGTTGTTGTACAGCCCGTCGAGCAGGTCGAGGTAGGACTCGCCCGGTACGCAGAAGGCGTGCGTCACCCCCTGCGCCACCAGCGCATCGGCCAGGAGCTGGCCCCCGGTGCGTGTGGCGGTGCTCATCCCATCCATGGTTTCGTTCCTCTTCCCTTCGATCGGGTCGTCATACAACCGGGGCGGAGGCTAGCCGAGCCGCGCCGCCTGGGCTACCCGTCCGAGATCGGAAAGCTGTTCTTCCGGCAACACCACCGGGCGGTGCGCTCCGCGGTGCTTGATCGGAACCATGACGGGGCCCGGCATCCGGTGGGATTCCGGGTATCGGCGGCGGAAGCCAGGAGGGGCGCTCCAGAAATGTTTCGCGCCTGCCATGCCGGGCACCACGGCCCGTCCCACCCGCAACAACGACCCGCGAGGCACAGAAAGACATGCGAGCGATTTTTGTTCTGATCAAATGCGAGATGGGCCGGGCCTATGAGGTGGCGCGGGAGATGGCGGACAGCATCGAGGAGCTGTCGGAGATGCATTCGGTTTCCGGCCAATACGACCTGCTCGGCAAGTTCTACCTGGAGCCGGACCGCGACATCGGGTTGTTCGTGGTGCAGTGCGTGCAAAGCGTGCCAGGGGTGAAGGATACCTACACCATCCAGACCTTCAATGCCTTCTCCGGCCGCGCCGGATAACGCCGCGGCATTTCGTCACACTCTGCCCGGAAGTCGCCTTGATCCGGCCTCGCAATGGCCTTGTCGGCGAACCATCTTGTCCGCATCGGAGGTGCATCCCCCATGCGACGCTTCCTGGCTTCCATCACCCTTGCCGCCACCCTCACCCTGGCTGGCTGCCAGAATCCCGACGGCACGACGGATTGGGGCAGCACCCTGGCGCTCGGCGCTGGTGCTGGCCTGGCCGCCGGACTGATCGCAGGCTCCGTCGGCGACGACGACAACCGCGGCTATCGCCGCCATCGGCACCGCCGGTATGACGGCGGCTACCGCTATGGCCATGGCTATGGCCACGGCCGGCACTACCATAGCCGGCCCTACCGCCACCGCGGCTATGGCTGGTAATCAGGCTGACCGCGTGGGAGCGGCGCGGCCTCGCGGCCCCGCCTTTCCCGCTCGCGAAGCCTAGTCCTTCAGCTCGGCCGGCACGTTGCCGCCATTCTCGGCCAGCTTGTTCATGACCTGCTTGTGCAGCCAGATGTTCATGCTGGCCGAGTCATTCATGTCGCCGGAATAACCCAGCTCCTTGGCCAGGGCCTTGCGGTTGTCGAGGCTGCTGTCGAGCCCCAGCAGCTTCATCAGATCGACGATCGATTGCTTCCAGTTCAGCTGCTGCGGATTCTTCGACGCCATGTCGCTCAACACGGCCGCGACGTCGACCTGCTGCGTGGGCACTGGCGTCGCGGCCGCAGCGCCGCTGGCGGCCGGGGCGGTGCCGGGAACCGGCGGCGTCGCGGCACCCGGCTGCGCGTCGGCCGCCGTCGGCTTCGGGGTGTCATCGGATACGGGGGCGGTGCCGGAGGGGGCGGCGCCCGCTGTGCCATGGCCGAAGATCTTGGACAGGATGGACCCGAAAACGCTCATGCGGCGAAACTCCTTTTGCCAGGCCCGTGCTAGGGCTGAGGCTTTGTAACGCCCGCGCCCCGGGTAAGTTGTGGGGCCGCCGCCCTTGCCCAGCCCTCCCGCCGATGCGATTGTCCGGCCCAGCCGCCGCCGGCCTTCCGGATGCGATCCCGGCCCATGCCGGCGGCATTCTCTGGCGTTTAGACGAGGATCGGCATGGCCAAGATCAAAGTAAAGACCCCCGTCGTCGAGCTCGACGGCGACGAGATGACCCGCATCATCTGGGGGTTCATCAAGGACAAGCTGATCAACCCCTATCTCGACGTCGACCTGAAGTATTACGACCTCGGCATCGAGTATCGCGACCAGACCGATGACCAGGTCACCATCGACGCGGCGAACGCCATCAAGCAGTACGGCGTCGGCGTGAAATGCGCCACCATCACCCCGGACGAGGCGCGGGTGAAGGAGTTCGGCCTGAAGAAGATGTGGAAGTCCCCGAACGGGACGATCCGCAACATCCTCGACGGCACCATCTTCCGTGAGCCGATCATCTGCCAGAACGTGCCGCGCCTGGTGCCGCACTGGTCGAAGCCGATCGTGGTCGGCCGCCATGCTTATGGCGACATCTACCGCGCCGTCGAGATGAAGGTGCCCGGCCCCGGCACGGTGAAGATGTCCTACGTCGCCGAGAACGGTGAGACGCAGGAAATCGGCCAGTTCGACTTCAAGGGCGCCGGCGCTGCCATGATGCAGCACAACCTGAACAAGTCGATCGAGGGCTTCGCCCGCGCCTCCTTCAACTATGGCCTGGCGCGCAACTACTCGGTGTATTTCAGCCACAAGAACACGATCCTGAAGGCCTATGACGGCAACTTCAAGGACATCTTCCGCGCCATCTACGACGCCGAGTTCAAGGCCGAGTTCGAGAAGCGCAACCTCACCTACGAGGACCGGCTGATCGACGACATGGTGGCCTCCGCCCTGAAGTGGGAAGGTGGCTACATCTGGGCCTGCAAGAACTACGATGGCGACGTGCAGTCCGACATCGTGGCGCAGGGCTTTGGCTCGCTCGGCCTGATGACCTCCGTGCTGCTGTCCCCGGACGGCAACACGGTGGAATCCGAGGCCGCGCACGGCACGGTGACGCGGCACTTCCGCGAGCACCAGAAGGGCCGCGAAACCTCGACCAACCCGATCGCCTCGATCTTTGCCTGGACCCGCGGCCTGGCCTATCGCGGCAAGTTCGATGGCACGCCGGACGTGACCGATTTCGCCAACGCCCTGGAGCAGGTCTGCATCGAGACGGTGGAAAGCGGCTTCATGACCAAGGACCTGGCCGTGCTGATCGGCCGGGACCAGCCCTGGCTGAACACCCAGAACTTCCTGTCCAAGCTGGACGAGAACCTGAAGAAGAAGATGGGCTGAGCGCCTCACGCCCAGAACGCTTCAGGCGGGGCTCCACGGCGGGCCCCGCCTTTTTCATGCCGGATGGCGACGCGGCCTCGCCGCCGTTGGCGCCGTGGACAGCTGCCTCCGCCATGCCGCGGCACCCGAGGCCGCCGCCGATGCGCTGAGTATCGGCATGGCTTCGGCCGGAAACATCGGTCGATCGCAGTTAGCCTCTGGCCGTGGCGGTGCTTGCGGGACACTGCAGACCTCGCGCTGCCTCCCCGGGACCAGCGGCGGGTGGCAGGTGCCCGCGCGACCTTGCCGCCCGTCCAGCATCCACATCAACTGCCGGATGGAGACGGGCAGCATTCAGCCGCGTGCCAGCCCCGCCCGGGCCACCACCAGCAGCATCAGCGCGCCAACCCCCGCCAGGGCCAGTTCCAGCCCCACCGCCTCGGCCACGAACCCGATCGCTGCCGGGCCGGCCAGTAGTCCGGAATAGCCGAGGGTGGCGACGGCGGCGAGCGCCGTTCCCGGCGCCACGCCTGGCAGGCGCCCGGCGGCGCTGATCAGCAGCGGCACGATGTTGGCAAGGCCAAAGCCCACCAGCAGGAAGCCTGCCATGGCGGTCCAGCCCCATGGCAGCAGGGCGGCCGCGACGAAGCCCGCCGCGGCCAGCACCGCGCCGGCCCGCAGCATGGCGACCGCGCCGAAACGCTTGGTCATGCTGTCGCCGGTCAACCGCGCCGCGGCCATGGCCAGAGAAAAGGCGGCGTAGCCGGCCCCGGCCAGCGTCAGATCCACGCCGCGGGATTCGCTGAGCAGGATACCGCCCCAGTCCAGCACGCTGCCCTCCGCCAGGAAGGCCAGCAGCGCCAGCACGCCGATGCCGAGCACCGGGCCGCGCGGCAGGGCGAAGCCGTGCCCGGCCTCGCCAGGACGATCCGACGAGCTGTCCAGCAGGGCGCGGAACTGCGTCAGCAGAAGCAGCAGCGCCGCCGCCGACACCAGCAACACGGCACCCAGCGGCGGCAGCCCAGCCCGGAGCATGGCCGCCACCGCGGCCACGCCGAGCAGCCCTCCCAGGCTCCACACCCCGTGGATCGAGGACATCACGGGGCGGCTGCCCCTCGCCTCCACCGCCACGGCCTGGGCATTCATGGACACGTCCATCATGCCGCCGGTGGCACCGAACAGGAACACGGTGGCGCCGAGCAGCCAGACATTCGGCGCCAGCGCCAGGAACGGCAGCACCAGCGCGAAGCCGATGCCGGCCGCCGTGCAGGTGGCGCGGCTGCCGAACCGGATCACCAGGCCACCGGTCAGCGGCATGGCCAGGATGCCGCCCGCGCCGAGCGCCAGCAGCACCAGGCCGAGTGTCGCCTCCGACAGGAGAAGCTCCGCCCGCACCAGCGGCACCAGCGGCGCCCAGGCGGCAAAGGTGATGGCGTTGGCGAGAAACACCAGACGGATGGCACGCCGTGCGGCGTGTGGATCGCGGTTGGTCGTCATGCCCGCGGCTTGGCCTGCTCGGACGGCCGGCGCAACTGGGTTCGGCAGCGGGTAACGTGCCGACTCGCCGCGTTCCGCCCGGTCCCATGCTAAGGCCGGGTCATGGACCTGCCGCTCACCGCCCTCGACTGGATCGCCCTTGCCATCTTCAGCGGCTGCTGGATGGGCTACGCCACCATCGTCGACCGGGTGCCGTCGATCCGCAGCCGCAGCGTCATCGCCGCGATGGACGAATACCGCCGCCGCTGGATGCGAACCGTGCCGAGCCGGGACAACCGCATCCCCGACATCTCCATCATCGGCAATTTGATGACCTCCACCTCCTTTCTGGCCAACACCAGCATCTTCATCCTGGGTGGGCTGGTGGCGATGCTGGGGGCACCGGATCTGGGCGAGCGCATCTTCGGCGCCGTGCCCTTCGTGCAGGTGCCCTCCGACCCTGCGGGGTGGGAGTTGCGCATCTTCCTGCTGATCTTCATCTTCGTGCGCGCCTTCTTCGAGCTGACCTGGGCACTGCGGCAGTTCAATTACACCTCCATCTGCGTTGGCGGCCTGGGCGAGCTGCCGGAGGCGCTGCCGCAGGCGGATATCGCGGCCGAGGTCGCCAACCGCGCCGCCCGCCACTTCAACACCGGGCTGCGGGCCTATTATTTCGGTCTCGCGGCCCTGGCCTGGATCCTTCACCCGGTGGCGCTGATCGCCTCCTCCCTGTTGGTGCTGCGGGAACTGCACCGGCGCGAGTTCCACTCGGTGCTGCGCGATGCGCTGGTGGCGGGCACCCCGGAGCACGATCCCGCCGCGCCGCGTGCTTGACGCGACGGGCGGGCGGGGTCTTCAAACGGCGAAACACCGGAAATCATCGTCATGATGCCTCGCCGCACCCTTCTGGCTGCCCTGGGAGCCAGCCCGGCGCTGACCCTGCCCGGCCTGCACGGCGCCCGCGCCCAGGCGCCGTTCCGCGTCGCACTCGACTGGGCGCTCCAGGGCAACCATTCCCTGTTCACCCTGGCCGAGGAGCGGGGCCTGTTCCGGGACCAGGGGCTGGCGGTGAAGATCGACCGCGGCTTCGGCTCCGGCGACACGGTGGTGAAGGTGGCGTCCGGCGCCTATGAGATGGGCTATGCGGAGATCTCGGCGGCGGTGAAGTTCAACGCCGAGAACCCGACCCGCCGCGTGGTCTGCATCTACCCGGTGCTGGACCGCACCGCCGCCGCCGTGATCACCACCCGGCGCTCCGGCATTGCCAGCCTGAAGGACCTGCCGGGCCACAGCCTCGGCGCCCCGGAGGGCGAGGCATCGCGCGTGCTGTTTCCGCCCTTCGCCCGCGCCGCCGGAATCGACGCCTCGCGCATTCAGTGGAGCAACATGGCGGCGAATCTGCGCGACACCATGCTGGCGCAGGGCAAGGTGGATGCCGTCACCGGCTTCCTGTTCACCACCCACTTCAACCTGCTGGCGCTGAACATCGCGGAGTCCGACATCGTCTCCTGGACCTATGCCGAGAACGGGCTGGACCAGTATGGCAGCGGGCTACTGGTGCGCGCCGAGTGGCTGCGGCAGAATCAGCAACAGGCGGATGGCGCGGTGCGCGCGGTGATCGGCGGGCTGAAGGGTTTGTTGGCCGATCCGGCGGCCGCCATGGCCTCGGTGAAGAAGCGGGAACCGTTGTTCGACGTGGCGCTGGAACAGCGCCGCTGGGCGATGACGCGAGACCGCTGCATCCTGACGGACACGGTGCGCGAACATGGTACCGGGCACCTCGACCCCGCGCGCGCCGAGACCCTGCTGCGGGCCAATGCCGAGGCCTATGGGCTGAAGGAGGTGCCGACGGTGGACAGCCTGTTCACTGACCGCTGCCTTCCGCCCGCGGCCGATCGGCGCCTCGTTTGACGCCGATCCGGCCGATTCTGCTGCCGCTGCTCTTGCTGCTCCCTGGTGCAGCAAGAGCAGACGAAGCGGCGTTGCGCGTGGCACCGCCGCCGCCCTATGCGGCGGCGCCAGTGGAGCCGCGCGCGCCGCAGACGTCACGCTTCGCGGTCGGCCGGCCCGGCGCGGCGGCCCCGGACTGCCAAGTGGCCTTCGTGCCTGCGCCGCCGCGCGACCGGCAGATCGATCAGGCGACGCTGAACAACCTGGCAGGCAGCCCGGCCTGGCAGAAGCTGGAACGGACCCGCCTGGCCACCGTGTACGAGGTGCTGCGGGAGACCACGGTGGAACAGGACGGCGTCACCGGGCTGCGGCTCGTGGCGAAACTCCGTCCGCAAACCGGCGTGCCGGGCGACAGCCGCGCCGCCTTTACCATTCTGGAAACACCGCTGGGGCGCACCACCACGGTGTGCGCCGCACCAGCCGCGGAATTCATCCGCCGCGAGGCCGAGTTCGACGCGGTGGCGCGCGGCGTGTCACCGCCGCGCTGAACCGCGCATTCCGTCAGGCTTCCTCAGTCGCGCCGTTCGGAAGGGCCGATCACCAGCGGCGGCGTCTGCTGGTGCTGGATCACCCGCCATTCCTCCGGACCCAGGCGCCGGAAGGTGGTGGTGCAATGGGCCTCATAGGGCTCGTGGCCTTCGCGCTCGGCCCGCGCCTTGTAGGCGATGACGATCAGGCCTTCCTGCGGTCGCCGCACCTGCTGAGCGGAAAACTCCACCTTGGACCAGCGCGGCGTATCGGACACCGCCGCCACGGCCTGCTCGCCACCCAGCACGAAGGGCGGCTCGGGCAGCACCATCAGGCATTCATCATCGATCAGCTCGCGGTAGTGCTGGGGGTCGGCCGTCCAAAGGCTTTCCTCCAAAGGCCAGATCCGCTCGTCTTCCATGCCGCGCTTCCTTGTTCGGGACGTGGCTACAACGCGCAGCGCGGCCGATCGTTCACCCAGCCTGATCCAGGCCGTCTGCAATCTGCTATTGCAGTCCGGTCGCAAGGCCTGATAGCGTTGCCCCATGCTCGACAGCCCTGCCGGCCTCGTTCCGCTTGCCGCCGAGGACATCCTGTCCCTCGCCGAGCGCGCTTATCGCCGGCTCCGCGACGCCATCGTCGATGGCAGCCTGCCCGGGGGCGAGCGCATCTCGGAACGCTCGCTTGCCCAGACGCTGGGCATCTCCGCGCAGCCGGTGCGGGAAGCGCTGCGGCGCCTCGAAGCAGAGGGAATGGTGGTCACCCTGCCCCGGCGCGGCACGCTGGTGGCCGAGTTCGGCCCGCGCCGGCTGGCCGAGATGGGGCTGATCCGCATCGCGCTGGAAGGCACCGCCGCCTCGTTGGCGGCGCGGCAGGCGGGAGCGGAGGACATCGCAGCCCTGCTCGGCCTGCTGCGAGCCATGCGCCCCCTGCTGCAGGGCAACGACATCGCCGCGCTGGCGGAAGCCAATGAGCGATTTCACGGCCGCATCGAGGGGCTGACCGGCAACAGCTTCCTGCAGCGCTCACTGGAAGCGCTCCGGGCCTATGACCATTTCGGCCGGCTCCGCGCGCTGCGGTCCACGCCGCAGGAGCCGCGCCGCGCCTGGCGGGAACACGCCGCCATCCTGTCCGCCATCCGTCGCCGCGACCCCGAGCGGGCCGAGGCACGGATGCGCGCGCATGTTCGCCGCTCGCTCGAGGCCAGCGGCATCCTCGACGCCTTCAACACCTGAAAACGGAAACGCACCATGGCACAATCTGAGTTGCGGCCGGCGCTGAACGGCATCTCTGGTATCCTCGTCACCCCGTTCGACAGCGATGACAAGCTGGCGCCGGCGAAGCTGCAGCCGGTGGTGGACCGCGCGGTGAAGGCCGGCGTCCACGTGCTGGTGGCCAATGGCAACACCAGTGAGTTCTACGGCCTCACCACTGCCGAGGCGGAGCGCATGGTGCATGTGGCGGCCGAGCAGATCGGCGGCCGCGTGCCCCTGCTGGCCGGCATCGGCCGCTCGGTGCATGACGCGGTGGCGCTGACCAAGGCGTCCAAGGCCGCCGGCGCCACCGCGCTGATGGTGCACCAGCCGCCTGACCCGTTCGTCTCGCCGCGCGGCATCCTGGCCTATGTGCAGCGCGTCGCCGAGGCCGGCCAGGGCCTGCCGGTGGTGCTGTATCTGCGCAATGACAGCATCGGCAACGACAACATCCTGGCGCTGTGCCAGGTGCCGGGCGTGATCGGCGTGAAGTGGGCCGCCCCCTCCCCGCTGCGCCTCGGCGAGATGATCCGCGCCACCAAGGGCATGGACATCGCCTGGGTCGGCGGCCTGGCCGAGACCTGGGCGCCACCCTTCTACGCCGTCGGCGCGCGCGGCTACACCTCCGGCCTGATCAATGTCTGGCCGGAGCATTCGGTGGCGATCCATGCCGCACTGGATGCGGGCGATTACGCGAAGGCCGCCGGCCTGATCGAGACCATGTCCGCCTTCGAGGCGCTGCGCGCCGAGGAGCAGAACGGCACCAACGTGTCGGTGGTGAAGGCCGCGCTGCAGATGATGGGCGAGGATTGCGGCGCGACCCGTCCGCCTTCCGCCTGGCCGCTGGTGCCGCGCGCCGAGGCCGAGCTGCGCAAGCGCCTCGGCGAATGGGGCCTGCTGCGCACCGCGGCGGCCAAGTAATCCCCGGCCGGCGCGGGCGGCCAGCACCGGCCGCGCCGGCTTCGACGTCCAGGCAACAAGGAACAATCCATGATGATTACTCGTCGCGCGGCCCTGCTGGCCGCGCCGCTGGCCGCCTTCGCCCTCAGCACGGGCGCCCGGGCCCAAGTCTCCTTCCCGCCCTCCACCGTGCGCATCATCGTGCCCTACACGCCCGGCGGCGCCTCCGACATCGCGGCCCGGCTGCTGGCCGAGAAGCTGACGCCGGTCTGGAAGCAATCGGTGGTGGTGGAGAACCGCACCGGTGCCAACGGCATCGTCGGCAGCGACGCGGTGGCCAAGGCGCAGCCCGACGGCACCACGCTGGGCTTCGTGTCGGTGAACCACGCGGTGAACGCCGCGCTCTACACCACGCCCTTCGACACGCTGAAGGACTTCTCCGTTCTCTCCATCATCTATTCCGTGCCGCTGGTGGTGGTGACGGCGCCTGACTTTCCAGCCAAGTCGATCCCCGAGCTGATCGCGTTGGTAAAGTCGAAGCCGGGCGAGATCACCTTCGCCAGCACGGGCGGTGCCGTGCACCTCGCGGCCGAGATGTTCGCGCACCAGGTCGGCGCGCCGATGGTCAACGTGCCTTATCGTGGCTCCACCGCCGCGCATCCTGACCTGATCGGCCGCCGCGTCGACGTGATGTTCGACACCCTTCCGGCGGTGATCGGCCATGTGCAGGCCGGCAAGCTGAAGGCGCTCGGCACCACCGCGGCGCAGCGCATCGCGGTGCTGCCGGACCTGCCGACCGTGGCCGAGAGCGGCCTGCCCGGCTTCGAGGCCTCCACCTGGGGCGCCATCATCGGCCCGGCCGGGCTGCCCGGCCCGGTGGCCAGCAAGATCGCGACCGACGCCGTGGCGCAGCTGCAGGAGGCCAGCGTCAAGGAGCGCTTCGCCGCGCTCGGCGCCACGCCGGTCGGCAGCACGCCGGAGCAGGCCCAGGCCTTTGTCCGCGCCGAGCTGGACAAGTGGCAGAAGGTGGTCACGGCGGCAAAGATCGAGAAGCAGTAAGTAACCAGTCGCGGAACGCCGCCATAGCCGGCGTCTCCTCCCGCGACTTCAGCCGCGTCAGCCAGTAGGCGCCGAGCGTCACCTCGGCGCCGAACGGCCGCGCCAGCCGGCCATCGCGCAGGTCGCGCTCGAACATGCGCGCCGGCAGCAGGGCCACGCCGGCGCCTTGCACCGCAGCCTCCGCCATGGTCAGCGAGGAATCAAACACGAAGCCGCGGATGTTGGGTGCCGTCATGTCGATCCTGGCGAACCAGCGCGGCCATTCATCCAGGCGGTAGGAGCGCAGCAGCGATTCCCGCAGCAGGTCGGCGGGCTGGCGCAGCCGTGCGGCGATGCCGGGCGCGCAGAGCGGCGTCAACGGCGCCGCGAACAACGCCTCCGCTTCGGTGCCGTGCCAGGCGCCGTCCCCGAAGCGGATGGCGAGGTCCAGCCCTTCCCCGGCTAGATCGACGCGATTGTTGTTGGTCAGCAGCCGCAGGTCCACGAAAGGATGCGTGGCGTGGAACTCCGGCAGCCGCCGCAGCAGCCAGCCGGTGACGAAGGTGCCGACGGCGCCCACCGTCAGCACCTCCCGCAGGCGGCCGCCGCCGAAGCGCTCCAGGGTCGCGCCGATGCGGCGGAAACTGTCGCTCAGCACCGGCAGCAAGGCTTCAGCCTCCTCGGTCAGCGCCAGGCCGCGCGGCAGGCGGCGGAACAGGCGGACGCCCAAGATTTCCTCAAGGGCCTTGACCTGGTGGCTGATGGCCGCCTGCGTCACCCGCAGCTCCAGCCCGGCGCGGGTGAAGCTGAGATGCCGCGCCGAGGCCTCGAAGGCGCGCAGGGCGTTGAGCGGAAGGTGCTGATTCATCGGCGGTCACGCATGAATTTTCCTTGGGCAAAGCCTGAGGAATGCCCGTTTGTCCAGCGCGATCCCTGCGGCCACTCTGCCGCCGCCAGGGAAGGCCGGCGGACTAGCACAGGCGGCCTCGCCGGGACCGCCACGCAACCCGCAGTCTTCCAGGCGCCACGGCACGAAAGAGACCCTCCATGACCCCAGCCACACTGACGCGCCGGACCATGGCGCTCACCCTGCTTCCGTTCTGCCTGCTTCCCGACACGGTTCGCGCCGCCGGCACCCCCGATGCGGTCGCCTCTGCCCTCGACCGCATCTACCGGCCGCTGGCGGCGGCGCACGACGTGCCGGGCATGGCGGTGGCCGTGACGGCGGGCGGCAGGCACTGGTTCCGCAACTACGGCGTCGCGTCGAGGGAGGACGGCATCCCGGTCACCGAGCAAACGCTGTTCGAGATCGGTTCCATCAGCAAGATCTTCACCGGCACGCTGGCGGCCTATGCCGAGGCCGTCGGCGCTCTCTCGCTGGAGGATCGGCCGGGCCGGTACCTGCCGTCCTTGCGCGACAGCGCCATCGATCGCGCCAGCCTGCTGCACCTCGGCACCTATACCGCGGGCGGCCTGCCGCTGCAGTTTCCCGCCGGCGTCACCGGCGACGCCGGGATGATCGAATACTTCCGGCAATGGACGCCCGCTTCGGAGCCGGGCAAGCAGCGGCGTTATTCCAATCCCAGCATCGGGCTGCTTGGCCATGTGACGGCATCGGCGATGGGCGACGGCTACCGGGCGCTGGCGGAACGCGAGCTGTTTCCCCGGCTCGGCCTGCCCCACACCCATATCCGCATCCCGGAGGCGGAGATGGACCGGTATGCCTGGGGCTACGGCCGGGACAATGCGCCGATCAGGGTCAATCCGGGCGTGCTCGACGCGGAAGCCTATGGCGTGAAATCCAGTGCCGCCGATCTGATCCGTCTCCTGGACGGCAACCTCCGGCCCAGCAGCCTGCACAACCCGGTTCGGCGGGCCGTTGAGCGCACGCAGAGCGGCTATTTCAGCACCGGCGACATGGCGCAGGGTCTCGGTTGGGAGCGCTACGTCGCACCCGTCACACTGGAACGGATGCTGGCCGGCAATTCCTCCACCATGGCGCTGGAGGCGCAAGCCGTGACCCCGCTGCCGCCGGCGGCCGTGGCCGGACAGCCTTTCCTGTTCAACAAGACCGGCTCCACCAACGGCTTCGGCGGCTACCTCGCCTTCCGGCCGGACAAGGGCGTCGGGCTGGTGATGCTCGCGAACCGGAACATCCCCAATGCCGCGCGGGTCACGGCGGCGCATGCGGTGCTGGAGCAGTTCTCCGCCCACGCCCCGTGATTGCTGCCGCACCGGCCCCGGAAAAGCGTCAGGCGCTCGGATCGCCTGGCGCGGTTTCCCAGCCGAGGCCGACCAGTGCCACGATGCGGCGCCCCGCCGCATCCGGCCGCTGCACCACGGCGCCCTGTTCCTCCAGATAGGCCAGCAGCCGCCGCGCGCGGGAAGGCGAGCGGGTGCCATAGGCCTCGGCGATGGTGTTGTCCGAGGGGCATGGCAGCTTGTCCAGCGCGGCCCGCGCCAGCAACAGGAACACGCCCTGCGTGTCCTCCGGCAGGGTGCCGGCGCGGGCCTCCACCTGCTGCCAGCCCTCGCCCTCAGCGGCCTCGGCACTGATGCCAGCGCGCGCCACCGCCAGCATGCGACGGAAGGCGGGGATTTCCGGTGGCTTGCCGGGGGTGGCATGGATGCGCAGCCGCACCAGGAAATCCTGGTACAGCACGGAGACGCTGCGGAAGGCGGCCTCCGGCTCCGCCAGGATCTGCCGCAGGATCTCCTCCAGCCTTCGCTTGCGGGCGGCGCGCTCCTCGGGGGTCGCATCCGGCTCGGCGCGCGGGGCGGCCATGGCGGGCCGGGCCTGGGCCAGCTGCGCCAGGATGTCGGGCGGTGGGGGCAGCGGGCGACGCGGTGGCAGGCGCAGCACCGGGTCGGGCTCAGCGGTCGCGGCCAGCACCAGCTCCCGCGCGTCCTCCGGCGCCGTCAGCGGCAACGGGATCAAGCCCGGATTGGTGCCGCGCGATTCGGTTTCCACCGTGCCAATGCGGACCGCCAGCGGCCGGCGCGACAAGGCGGGGCCGAGCGCTACGAAGGCGCCGCGCGGCAGGTCGCGGAACATTTCGGCCTGCCGCCGCTCCATGCCCAGCAGGTCGGCGGCACGGGCCATGTCGATGTCGAGGAAGGTGCGGCCCATCAGGAAGTTGGATGCCTCGGCGGCGACGTTCTTGGCCAGCTTGGCCAAGCGCTGCGTGGCGATAATGCCGGCAAGCCCGCGCTTGCGGCCGCGCGACATCAGGTTGGCCATGGCACCGAGCGAGGCGCGGCGCGCTTCGTCCGACACTTCGCCGGCCGCGGCGGGAGCGAAGAGCTGCGCCTCGTCCACCACCACCAGCATGGGCGACCAATGGTCGCGCTCGGCATCGAACAGCCCGCCCAGGAAGGCGGCGGCGTGGCGCATCTGCCCATCCGCATCCAGCCCTTCGAGGTTCAGCACCACGGAAACGCGGTGCGCCCGCGCCCGGTCCGCCGCGCGCTGCAAGGCACCCTCATTGTGTTGCGCGGCGTCGATGACGAGGTGTCCGAAGCGCTCCGCCAGGGTGACGAAATCGCCTTCCGGATCGATCACCGCCTGCTGCACCCAGGGCGCGGATTGTTCCAGCAGACGGCGCAGCAGGTGCGACTTGCCCGAGCCGGAATTGCCCTGCACCAGCAGCCGCGTCGCCAGCAACTCCTCGAGGTCGAGGCTGGCGGGCTGCCCGGCGTTGGTCACGCCCATCTCGATGCCGATCGTCATTCACCGCTCCGCTGTCCGGGCGGTGCTATAGCGGATCGCGCCGGCGGTGCCAGCAAGCGCCGGCGCCGCCGGGCGGGATCAGAGCCGCACCAGAGGGCAGCGCCCCTCGCCGAGCGGGCGAAAGGCGTCCTCTGCCGGCACTGTGCCGGCCAGGCGGTAATAATCCCACGGGCCGCGGCTCTCGCCCGGCGCCTTGACCTCGAACAGGTAGGAGGGATGGATCTTGCGGCCATCGGCACGCAGCGTGCCGGGGCCGAAGCAATCATCGTCCGTCGGCATCGCCTTCATGCGCTGCACTACCTCGAGACCACTGGCCCGGGCGGCCGGCGCGCCCAGATCGGCCACCGCCTTCAGGTAGTGCAGCACGCCGGAATAGGTGCCGGCATGCTCCTGATTGGGCCAGTTGCCCGCCACCTTCGGACGGACGCGCCCGAGAAAGCCGCGGGTCCGGTCGTTCAGGTCCCAGTAGAAGGCTTCCGACAGCAGCAATCCCTGCGCCGTTTCCAGGCCGAGGGCGTGGATGTCGGTGACGAACATCGGCGTACCGGCGAGCTTCGCACGGCGCGCCAGGCCGAATTCGCGCGCCTGCTTGATGCAGTTCACCATGTCGGCGCCGGCCATCAGAAGGCCCACAACCTTGGCGCGGCTGGCCTGCGCCTGTACCACGTAGGAAGCGAAATCGGTCGTACCGGGAAACGGAAAGCGCACCGAGCCCGCGACCTTGCCGCCGGCTGCCTCGATGAAGCTCGTCAGGTCGCGCTCCATCTGGTGGCCGAAGGCGTAGTCGGCGACGATCAGAAACCAGCTATCGCCGCCGTTGCGCACCGTGGCGCGGCCTACCGTGTTGGCCAGCATCCAGGTGTCGGCGGTCCAGTGGACGGTGTTGGCCGAGCAGCGCTCCCCGGTCAGCACCGCCGACAATGCGCCGGTGTTGACCTGCACCTTGTTCTTCTCCGCGACCAGCCCGGCCACGGCGAGGGCGATGGCGGAGTTGTTCACCTCGCAGATCATGTCGACGCCGTCCTGGTCGATCCAGCGGCGGGCCAGGGCCAGCGCGGCGTCGGGCTTGTTCTGGTGGTCCCCCTGCAGCACCTCGACGGGAATGCCGCGCGTGGATAGCGCCAGATCCTCCACCGCCTGGCGGGCACAAGCCAGGGCGGTCGGCCCGGACGTGTCGCGATAGGGCCCGGAGAAATCGGCCAGCACGCCGATGCGGATCGGCGTGGCGGCGCCGGCCGGCACCTGGGCACGGGCTGCCATGCCGGGCAGCACCGACCCACCGGCGGCCGCCAGAAGATGACGACGGTTGAATTGGATCATGAGCCGGAACCTCCCCCTCCGGGGCGGCACAGGCCGGCCGCCTCCGCCGCGCAGACTTGTCCGCGGCATCGCTTGAGGCAAGCCTTCTTTTCCGCATGCGGAATGGCCTTCGCGGGGCGGAATGCCCTTGCCCCGATCAGTTCGGCCGCGCCACCGCCGGGCCGATCGTGCCGAGCGCGACGCCGCCCAGCACCAGCGCCATGGCCAGGGCGTGGTAGGCGTGCAGGCTTTCGCCCAGCAGGGTGGCGCCGAGGGCCAGCGCGTAGCCGGGCACCAGATACATCGACATGCTGGCGCGTGCCGCCCCCACCGTGCTCACCAAGCGGGCGAAGCTGCCAGAGGCCCCAATGCCGGCGAAGGCCAGGGCAACCCCGACCAGCGCCAGAGGCCGCAGCCGGGTGCCAAAGGCGATTCGCTCGACCAGGGTAACCGGCAAGGGCGACAGCGTCGCGATCAGCACGATGTTGCCGGCGCCGGTATCGGCGGCCGCGCCGTATTGCGGCACCAGGCTGACCACGCCATCCAGCAATGGCAGCAGAGCCTGCACAGGGGGCGATCCGCCGCGCAACGCGCCGCGCTGGCCGGACCACCGGCAGCAGCACCAGCGCCGCCATCAGCCAGCGCCCGGCCGCCAATCTCACCGACGGCACCGTGCCGCTGAACCACCTGGCCTCCACCATGTTGCTGGCGAACAACAACGGCGCCAGCCCGAACACCGTCGCCACCAGAATCTGTTGTCGAGGCAGGCTGGACCCTGAAGCGGCGCATACGGCCGGCATGGGAGATGGTGCCTTGGCCGATCATGCCAAAGCTGCGCCAGATAGGTCAGGGAGGCTAACCGAACGAATTCCGCCGGCCGGCCACGTTCAGAATAATCTTTTGCTCAAGCCGGATTGTCAAAACAGGCTTCCTCCCCCCTTCAGGATACCGTCACCTGATCCAGCGCCCAATCCACCCAAGGCAGCGCCGCACGCAGGTCACTGGTTTCCACGGTAGCGCCGCCCCAGAGTCGCAGCCCTGGCGGTGCATCGCGATAGGGTGCGGTGTCGAGAGCAACACCCTCCGCCTCCAGCCTGGCCGCCAGCGCCTTGGCAGCAGCCGCCTGCCCGCCCGCGTCCAGCGCGGTGAACCAGGGGGCCACGATGCGCAGGCAGATCGAGGTGCAGGACCGAGTGCGCGGGTCCTCGGCCAGAAAGGCGAAGCGGTCCTGGCCGGTGATCCAATCCGCCACGGCGGCGAGGTTCGCCTCGGAGCGGGCAATCAGCGACGGCAGCCCACCGAGCGACTCCGCCCAGCGCAGCCCGTCCAGCGCATCCTCCACGCACAGCATGGATGGCGTGTTGATGGTGTCGCCCCGGAAGATGCCCTCGATCAGGCGGCCGCCCTTGGTCAGCCGGAAAATCTTCGGCAGCGGCCGCTCCGGAGCATAGCTTTCCAGCCGCTCAACCGCGCGCGGCGACAAGGCCAGCATGCCATGCGCCGCCTCCCCGCCCAGCACCTTCTGCCAGGACCAGGTCACCACATCGAGCTTGTCCCAGGGCAGCGCCATGGCGAAGGCGGCGGAGGTGGCATCGCAGATGGCCAAGCCCCCGCGCCCGGTGCGGATCCAGTCGGCATCGGGCAGCCGCACGCCGGAGGTGGTGCCGTTCCACACGAACACCTGGTCCCGGTTCGGATCGGCCAGGGCCAGGTCGGGCAGCCGGCCATAGGGCGCATCAAGCAGGCGTACATCGGGCAGGCGAAGCTGCTTCAGGATATCGGTGGCCCATTCTCCGGAGAAGCTTTCCCAGGCCAGCACATCCACCCCGCGCGGCCCGAGCAGGGACCACAGCGCCATCTCCACCGCGCCCGTATCGGAGGCCGGAACAATGCCCAGGCGCCAATCCGCTGGCATGCCGAGGATGGCCCTGGACCGGTCGATCACCTCGGCCAGCCGCGCCTTGGGCTCCCGCGCCCGGTGGCTGCGGCCGAGCAGCGCCCCCTCCAATGCTGCCAGCGACCATCCCGGCCGCTTGGCGCAGGGACCCGACGAGAAGCACGGATTGGCGGGGCGCTGGGCAGGGCGGGGATGGGCGGGCGCCATGGCTGTGGGTCTCGTCTGATGCTGGCGGGCGGGTTAGCGTCCGGTGGGCGGCGCGATCAAGTCACGCATCATCCCCCGGGCAGCATCGCCTCGCCGCGGCTGTACAGGATGGCGTGGCCGCCGATGCGCACACGCTCGCCCGCCATGGCGCACCACAGCGTGCCGCCACGCGCGCTGGCCTGATGGCACACCAGCGCCTCCTGCCCTAGCTTCTGCGCCCAGAGCGGTACCAGTTGCAGATGCGCGGCGCCCGTCACCGGGTCCTCGGGGATGCCGACGGCGGCGGCAAAGTAGCGCGAGACCACGTCATGCAGGCCATCATCGCCCCGCGCGGTGGCAATCACCCGCGCCGGGCCGATCGCGCAATCGGAGCCGGCCAGGGCGGCGATCCGGCCATGGTCCGGCGCCAGGGCGCGCACCGTCTCGGCGCTGTCGAACACGCAGATCCAGTCGCGCGCCTTCCAGACCTCGCGCGGCACCGCGCCCAGCGCGGCGGCCAGGCCAGGCTGCGACCCGGACAGGCGACGCGGCGTGTTGGCCGGGAAGTCCAGCACGAAGCGATCCCCTTCCCGCTCCACCCCGAGCTGCCCGGAGGCGGTGCGGAAGCGGAACGGTCCTGCCTCGCCCAACTCGGTGGCGAGAACAAAGGCGGTGGCCAGCGTGGCGTGGCCGCAGATCGGCACTTCCGTCGTGGGCGTGAACCACCGCAGATGCCAGTGCCCAGCACCCACGGGCAGAAAGAAGGCGGTTTCGCTGACGTTGTGCTCGGCCGCCATGCTCTGCATCAGCGCGTCAGGCAGCCAGGATCGCAGCGGCACCACCACGGCCGGGTTGCCGGAGAACAGGTCGGAGGTGAAGGCATCGACGTGGAAGAACGGCACGGTCGGCATGGCGGCACCCTGTCTGCCAAGGGTTGCCCAGCTTGCCCGTGCCGCCACGCGGAGCGAAGGCTTAGCTTCGCCCGGACGCATCATGCCAGGGTTGCAATGCGCGCCGGGTCCACCGTGACGGCGTGGTTCAAGGGACCATGCCCGCGCCCCAGGCCGGGCGCGGTGCGCAGCGCCGCCAGCACATAGGCGCGGCCACGGATCACCGCGTCCCGCAGCGACATCCGCTGTGCCAGCCCAGCGGCGATCGCCGAGGCCAGGGTGCAGCCGGTGCCGTGGGTGTGGGCGCTCTCGACGCGGGGCGATTCGAAGCGCTCGCTGCCGTCGCGCGTGGCCAGCAGGTCGACCACCGTTTCACCGGGCAGGTGCCCGCCCTTCAGCAGCACGGCGGGCACCCCGAGCGCCAGGATCGCCGCCGCGGCCCCCGGCATGTCCTCCACGCTGCGGACCGGCCGGCCGGCCAGCAGCTCGGCTTCCGGCGCGTTGGGCGTGATCACCGCGGCCAGCGGCAGCAGGCGGCGCCTCAGCGTGTCCACGGCGCCGGCTTCCAGCAGGGCATGGCCGCCCTTGGCCATCATCACCGGGTCGGCCACCAGGGGCTGACCGGAGCCGAACGCCGCGAGCGCGTCGCACACCGCGGCGATGGTCGGCGTGTCGGCCAGCATCCCGGTCTTGATCGCATCGGCGCCGATATCCGCGAGATAGAGCTGGATCTGCTGGCGGATGAAATCGAGGGGCACCGGATGCACCCCGTGCACCCCGAGCGTATCCTGCGCCGTTAGCGCGGTGATCGCCGTGCCGGCATAGGCATCCAGCGCCATGCAGCTTTTCAGGTCGGCCTGGATGCCGGCGCCGCCGCCGGAATCCGATCCGGCGATGATCAGCACGCGTCCCTGCATCACTGGACCTCCACGGGATCGGCGGCCGGCGCCGGGACGGCGGGCGGACGCGGCAGCGGGCCGGCGGCCGCCCGTGCGCGGATCAGGGCGGAGAGGCCCATGACAGTGTCCTCCACCAGGGCCTCTTCCTCGGCTTCCGCCATGACGCGGATCACCGGCTCGGTGCCGCTGGCGCGGATCAG
>NZ_QXGS01000029.1 GCF_003604215.1 Teichococcus vastitatis | reverse complement strand
GCTGAAGGGGATAAACTGCGTCATGCCCATCAGATTCGCGGATTTCAGACCGGAGGGAAATCCGACAGACTGCTAGGGTCTTCCGATGAGGTTCGGCGCGGTGCTCGCCGCCGGGCCAGCCTGCCGTCCACGGGCGGCACGTCGTCAGAAGGCCGGAACACCATGCGCGGATCGCTTTCCCTGACCCTGTACCGGCGGCACGGAGCCGCGCCTTGAAGATTTGCGTTATCGGCGCCGGCATTGCCGGCCTGTGCGCCGCCTGGCATCTGGCGGATGACGGGCATGAGGTGGTGGTGCTGGACCGCGAGGCGGGCCCCGGCCTCGGTACCAGCCGCGCCAATGGCGGACAGCTCAGCTACAGCTACGTGGCGCCGCTGGCGGCGCCGGGCGTGCCGCGCAAGGGGTTGGGCTGGATGCTGGACGCCGAGGCGCCACTGCGCCTCCGCCCGCAGATGGACCCGCGGCTGTGGCGCTGGCTGCTCGGCTTCCTGCGCGCCTCGCGCCCGGAGAATTTCGAGGCCGGAACCCGCGCCATGCTGCGCCTCGCTTATCACAGCCGCGACGTGCTGGCGGCCATGATGGCGGGGGAGCGGCTGGATTTCCATTACCGGCAGAACGGCAAGCTGGTGGTGTTCCGCGAGGCCGAGGAGTTGCAGGACGCCGCCGCGGTGGTGGCGCTGCAGGCCCGGGAAGGCGCCCGCCAGCAGGTGCTGGACGCTTCGCAATGCCTGGCGCTGGAGCCGGCGCTGGCGGCGATCGGCGGCGAGTTGGCCGGCGGCGTGTTCACGCCGGAGGAGGCGGTGGGCGATTCCCACCTATTCTGCCTGGCGCTGCGCGATGCCTTGGCCCGGCGCAACCGGGTGCAGTTCCTGTTCAACCGCGAGGTCACCGGGCTGCGGCTGATCGGCGGCGCGGTGGAGGCGGCCGAGACGCCCCAGGGCCTGGTGGATGCGGATGCCTTCGTGCTGTCCTCCGGCATCGGCGCCATGCGGCTGGCGGAGCCGCTGGGCCTGCGCCTGCCGCTCTACCCGCTGAAGGGCTACAGCCTGACGGTGCCGACCCGCACCACCGACCGGCCGCCGCAGATCAGCATCACCGACGCCCACCACAAGACGGTATACGCGCTGCTGGAAGACGCCGCGCCGGATCGGCAGGGGCGGCTGCGCGTCGCCGGCATGGTGGATCTGGTGGGCTTCGGCACCCGGGTCTCGGAAGACCGCGTCGCGCTGTTGGAACGCCAAGCCCGGGAAGCCTTTCCGGCGGCCGGCGACTGGCCGCGCGCCGAAGCGTGGGCTGGGCTGCGCCCCGCCACGCCGGACTGGAAGCCGATCCTGGGCGAGAGCGGCATCGGCCGGCTGTGGCTGCATCTTGGCCATGGCGGGCTGGGCTTCACCATCGGCTGCGGCACCGCCCACCTGCTGGCGGCGATGATCGCGGGGCGGGCGCCGGCCATTCCGGTCGGGCCATATCGATTGCCCCGCCGCGCCGCCTAGCCATCCCGCGCGGCCGGGTTTATGCCGGTGGCTTTCCCGCACCGGATGGCCACCATGGATCAAGCCCCCGCTTCCGTTGAAACCCCCTGGCACCTGCTGCCGCCGGGCTTCGACGAGATCGAGGCGGCGGCCGGCCGCATCGCCGATGCGCTGGTACGGACGCCGCTGCTGGAAAGCGAGCGCGTCAATCGCCTCATCGGCGGCCGGCTGCTGCTGAAGGCCGAGGGGCTGCAGCGCACCGGCAGCTTCAAGGCGCGCGGCGCCTGGAACTTCATCTCGCAGATGGAGGATGCGGCGCGCGCGCGGGGGGTGATCGGCTTCTCCTCCGGCAACCACGCGCAGGCGGTGGCCTGGGCGGCGGGGCGCCACGGCGCCCCGGCCGTGCTGGTGATGCCGGCAGACGCGCCGGCCACCAAGATCCGCCGCACCCGGGAATGGGGTGCGGAGGTGGTGCTGTATGACCGCCGCACCGAGGACCGCGAGGCGATCGGCCGCGACATCGCGGCGAGCCGCGGCCTGACCCTGATCCCGCCCTTCGAGGACCGCCGCATCATCGCCGGCGCCGGCACGGTGGGGATCGAGATGATCCGGCAGGCGGAGGCGCTGGGCGCGGCGCCGGACGCGCTGCTGGTGAACTGTTCCGGCGGCGGGCTGGCAGCCGGCTGCGCCATCGCGGCCCACGCGCTCTCCCCCACTACCGAGGTCTGGGCGGTGGAGCCGCAGGATTACGACGACCTGGCCCGCAGCCTGGCCAGCGGCACGCGGCAGGCCAACGACATCTCCAGGCCGTCCATCTGCGACGCGCTGCTGGCAGCGACGCCGGGCGCGATGACCTTCGCGGTCGCGCAGCGCCACCTGCGCGGCGCGCTCGGCGTCAGCGACGCGGAGGCGATGGCGGCCATGCGCCTGGCTTTCGAGGAGTTCCGCCTGGTGCTGGAGCCGGGCGGCGCCGCCGCCTTGGCTGCCGTGCTCGCGGGCCGGATCGAGGCCGGGGGCCGCGTGCTCGCCGTGCTGGCCTCCGGCGCCAACGTCGATGCGGAGCTGTTCCGCGAGGCGCTGGCCGGCGCCTGAGCACGAGGCTGGGCGACGCCTGTTCCCGGCGGCGGTATGAGTCCCGGGGCGGGGGGGGGCGCTACACCGCCGCGGCGTCGAAGCCGTCCGGCACGCGGCCGGAGGGCGCTGCCAGCGCATAAGGGCCGCGCGGCAGGAACCGGCCGGAGCCCGGGGCGGCCAGCACTTCGCCCTCGCGCATCGCGACCTCGCCGCGGCGGATGGTGAGCGCCGGCCAGCCCTTGATCGCCATGCCCTCCCACGGGGTGTAGTCGATGGCGTGATGCAGGCGGGATTGGGTGATGGTGGTTTCGCGATCCGGGTCCCACAGCACCAGGTCGGCATCGGCGCCAGGCGCCAGCGTGCCCTTGCGGCCGGCCAAGCCGAACAGCTTCGCCGCGTTGGCCGAGCTCAGCCTCACAAAGGTCGGCAGGTCGATGCGGCCCTTGGAAACGCCCTCGGAGAACAGCACGGGCATCCGCGTCTCGATGCCGGGGACGCCGTTGGGGATGGCGTTGAAGGCCGGCGTGCCGTCCGGCCGCTGTACCGCCGCACCGGTGCCGTAGGCGCTGCTGCCTGCCGCCTTCTTGGCGGTGGCGAAGGAGAAGCCGCAATGATCGGAGGTGACCACGTCCAGCGTGCCGTCCTGGATGCGCCGCCAGATCCGAGCATGCTCCGCCCGGTCGCGCAGCGCCGGGGAGCAGACCGCCTTGGCGCCGGCGAAATCCGGCGCCCGCAGGTCATCATGCGACAGGGTGACGTATTGCGGGCAGGTTTCGCCCCAGACTTTCACGCCGCGGGCGCGGGCAGCGGCGATCTCGGCGGCGGCCTCCTCGCAGGATACGTGGAACACCTGGATCGGCTGGTCCGCCAACTCGGCCAGGGCGATGGCGCGGTGCGTCGCCTCGCGCTCGACCACCGGCGGGCGGGACCAGGCGTGCTGCAGCGGATCTGTGAGCCCGGCCTTCAGCAAGGCCTGGATGCGCCAGCCGATGGCATCGAAATTTTCGCAATGCACGGTGACCATGGCGCCGAGGCGTCGGGCCGTGGCCAGCACCTGGAGGAACTCGCCATCCGTCAGGCGCAGCGGGTCATAGGTCAGGAACACCTTCAGGCTGCGGATGCCGCGTGCCACCAGGGCCGGCACCTCGCGCTCCAGCACCTCCGGCGTCGGGTCGGTTATGATCTGGTGGAAGGAATAATCGGCGCGGGATCGCCGGGCGCGTTCGGCATAGCCGGGCGCGCTGGCGGCGAGGGAATGCCCCTTCCATTGCGGCAGAAAGCAGATGAAGGAGGTGGTGCCGCCGGCCAGCGCCGCCGCCGAGCCTGAGGCGAAGCTTTCCTCCTGCGCCGTGCCGTCCTGGCCCAGCTCCTCGATATGGCAATGCGAGTCGAGGCCGCCCGGCGTGATGATCCGGCCGCGTGCGTCGATCTCCTCCCGTCCGCGCCGCAGGCCGCGCCCGATCGCGGCGATCACGCCGTCCCTGATGCCGAGATCCGCCTCAAACACTTCCGCCGCGCTGGCCAGGGTGCCGCCCCGCAGCACCAGATCGTAGTCGAAATCGCTCATGCGCCTGTTCCCGCCTGGTCCGGCCGCGCATCTCGACACGTCGCTCGCCGCCCCGCAAGCTGCCGGCCCGCAGGCAGGAGGCCGCCGCCATGACCGAGTTTCCCACCCAGCCCCTGGCGCTGCCCGGCGGCAGCGCACCGCGGCGGCGCGGCTTCGTCGACCGCCCCGATGCACGCATTTACTTCGAGGCAGTGGGCGAGGGGCCGGCGCTGGTGTTCGGCCATGGCCTGGGCGGCAACCACCTGTCCTGGTGGCGGCAGGTCGGGCATTTCGCGGCGACGCATTGCTGCGTCACCTTCAGCCATCGCGGCTTCTTCCCGTCCGAGGTGGCGGATCAGCCGGACCCGGCGGCCTATGCCGGCGACCTCGCGGCGCTGCTCGACCGGCTGCGGATCGAGGCGCCCGTGTTCATCGGGCAGTCCATGGGCGGCTGGACCGGGATCGACTTCGCCCTGCACCATCCGGGACGGCTGCGTGGCCTGGTGCTGTCGGCCACCTCCGGCCCGATCGACCCGGCGAGCGCCGGGCCGGCGGCGGCGGCGCGGCTGGCGCAATGGGCGGCGGAGGCGCAGACGGCCAGGGCGGCAGGCGCCGCGCGCGGCGTGCATCCGGCGGCCGGCGCGCGCATGGCGGAGGAGCAGCCGGCGCTGCACCTGCTGTACCGCACGGTGGACGAGCTGAGCCCCGGGCTGGACAAGGAGGCGCTGCGCCGCCGCATGTTCGCCGCCCGCACCCGCCCCGCGAGCGAGCTCGGCCACATCTCGGCGCCGACGCTGTGGATCACCGGGGCCGAGGATGTGGTGTTCGCCGCTCCCGTCGCATCGTTGCTGGCGGCGCAGATGCCGCGGGCGCGGCATGTGGAGATCGCGGGCGCCGGCCATTCGCCCTATTTCGAGCGGCCCGATGCCTTCAACGCGGCCTTGGCGGAATTTCTGGCGGCGCTTTAGCGCCTCCCGCAGAGCCTGATGGTCCCTGACGCGCTTCAGGCGGTCTCGGTGAGGGTGCGCCGGACAGCACGCCGCCATCCGGCATAGGCCGCCTCCCGGTCGGCCTCAGCCATCTGCGGCAGGAAGCGCTTCTGAAGCTGCCAGGACCG
Source organism: Teichococcus vastitatis (assembly GCF_003604215.1). Classification (GTDB taxonomy): domain Bacteria; phylum Pseudomonadota; class Alphaproteobacteria; order Acetobacterales; family Acetobacteraceae; genus Pseudoroseomonas; species Pseudoroseomonas vastitatis. Next base: position 31,138 of record NZ_QXGS01000029.1, on the reverse strand, counting down.
TGCGAAGCCCTCCGGCTCCGGGCAGAGCCCGGCCTGCAGCCCGGCCAGGTAGGCCGCGCCCAACGCCGTGGTTTCCTGTTGCACCGGCCGGTCCACCGGTGCGCCGAGGATGTCGGCCAGGAACTGCATGGTCCAGTCCGATGCCACCATTCCGCCATCCACCCTCAGCACGGCGTCTTCCCCGGAGGCTTCCGAGCCCCGCAGGTCGGCCCGCATGGCGCTGAGCAGGTCCCGCGTCTGATAGCCCACGCATTCCAGCGCGGCGCGGGCGAAGTCGGCGGGGCCGGAGGCACGGGTCAGGCCATAGATGGCGCCGCGCGCCTCCGCATCCCAGTAGGGCACGCCCAGCCCCACGAAGGCCGGCACCAGGTAGAGCCTCGCATCCGGATCGGAGCGGGCCGCGAGTTCCCCGCTATCCGCCGCGGTGCCGATCAACCCCAGCCCGTCACGCAGCCATTGCACGGCGGCCCCGGCCACGAAGATGGCGCCCTCCAGCGCGTAGGTGCGGCGGTCCTTCAGCTGATAGGCGATCGTGGTCAGCAGCCGATGCCGCGAGGCGACTGGCGTTTCGCCGGTGTTGAGCAGCGCGAAACAGCCGGTGCCGTAGGTGGATTTCACCATGCCCGGACGAAAGCAGGCCTGCCCCAGCGTCGCTGCCTGCTGGTCGCCGGCGATGCCGAGCACCGGTGTGCGGCCGCCCAGCACCGCCGTGCTGCCGAACATCGCGGCGCAGTCGCGCACGTCGGGCAGCAGGGACGGGGGCACGCGGAACAAGGCGCAGAGCTCCGCATCCCAGCGGCCGGCATGGATGTCGAACAACAGCGTGCGGGCCGCGTTGGTGGCATCGGTGGCGTGTACCCGCCCTTCGGTCAGGCGCCACAGCAGGAAGCTGTCTACGGTGCCGAAGGCAAGCTCGCCGCGCTCCGCCGCATCCCGCGCGCCGGGAACATGATCCAGCATCCAGGCGATCTTGGTGGCGGAGAAATAGGGGTCGATCAGCAGGCCGGTGGCGGCGGCGACCCGGGGCGCATGGCCGGCCCGGCGCAGTGCGGCGCAGGCATCGGCGGTGCGCCGGTCCTGCCAGACCAGGGCACGGTGGATCGGCCGGCCGGTGTGGCGGTGCCAGACCAGCGTGGTTTCGCGCTGGTTGGCGATGCCGATACCGGCGATGTCGGCCGCGCTGAGCCCAGCCCCGGCTATGGCCTCGCGCAGCACGGCGACCGAGCTGTTCCACAGATCCTCGGGCTCGTGCTCGACCCAGCCGGAGGCAGGAAAATGCTGGGCGATCTCGCGCTGCGCCACCGCCACCGGCACCAGCTCCGGCGTCCGGTACAAGATGGCGCGGGTCGAGGTGGTACCCTGGTCAAGGGCCATCACATGGCCATGGGCCGGCATGAAACCCTCCCTGGTATTCCCCCTGAGATATTTCCCCCTGGGCATTCCCTGGCACCGAAGGCGCCGGGGCGGCGCGGCGCGGATGGCGCCATGGGATCCCCCGGCCCGCTCCGCTCCTGTCCCGGCCGTCCGCTCAGGCCGGCCGGAGCCGGCCCGTTCCTACTCCCAACTCAGTGCGCCGCCATTCTGGTATTCGATGACGCGGGTCTCGAAGAAGTTCTTCTCCTTCTTCAGGTCCATCACCTCGGACATCCAGGGGAACGGGTTTTCCGTCTCCGGGAACACCGGCTGCAGCCCGAGCTGGGCGCAGCGGCGATTGGTGATGAAGTGCATGTACTGCTCGCACAGCGCGCTGTTCAGGCCGAGGAAGCCGCGCGGCATGGTGTCGCGGCCATAGGCCACCTCCAGCTCGCAGGCTTCGCGCAGCATGCCGCGCACCTCCTCGGAGAACTCGGCCGTCCAGAGGCCCGGGTTCTCGGCGCGGATCTGGTTGATCACGTCGATGCCGAAGTTCAGGTGGATGCTCTCGTCGCGCAGGATGTACTGATACTGCTCGGCGATGCCCACCATCTTGCCGCGCCGGCCGAGCGACAGGATCTGCGCGAAGCCGGTGTAGAACCACATGCCCTCGAACACGACGTAGAAGGCGATCAGGTCGCGCAGGAAGGCGCGGTCATTCTCCGGCGTGCCGGTGCCGAAGCCGGGGTCAGACAGGTTCTGGGTGTATTTGAGCGCCCATTCCGCCTTGCCGGTGATGGACGGCACCTCGCGGTACATGTTGAACAGCTCGCCCTCGTCGAGGCCGAGGCTTTCCACAATGTACTGGAAGGTATGGGTGTGCACCGCCTCCTCGAAGGCCTGTCGCAGCAGGTACTGCCGGCATTCCGGATTGGTCAGGTGGCGGTACACCGCCAGCACGATGTTGTTGGCGACCAGCGACTCCGAGGTGGCGAAGAAGCCGAGATTGCGCTTAACGGCGCGGCGCTCCTCCTCGGTCAGCCCGTCGCGCGACTTCCACAGCGCGATATCGGCCTGCATGGAGACCTCGGTCGGCATCCAATGGTTGTTGCAAGCGGAAAGATACTTTTCCCAGGCCCAGCGGTACTTCAGCGGCAGCAGCTGGTTCACGTCGGCGCGGCAATTGATCATCGCCTTGTCATCGACCGACACGCGAGCCGCGCCATGGTCGATCTGCCCGAGGCCGGTGGCGTCACCGGCCGGCAACACCGGGGCGTCCGCCTTGCCCTCGTTCCAGTCCAACATCGTGCTCTCCATGGTCATGGTATCCGCCGCCTTCAGGGTCACTGGCAGGCCTCGCAGCCGGGATCGTCGATGGAGCAGAACTGCGGCGCGGCATCGGCTGCGGGGGGCGGCACCGGCACGGCCTGGGCGGCCGGCTCCGGCGCCTGCAGCTTCACCGCGTTGAGCTTGCCATCCGAGGTCTTCAGCGTGGATTTCTCCACATGCGTGGCGCTCTGGGTGCGCAGGTAATAGGTGGTCTTCAGCCCGCGCTGCCAGGCGAGGCGGTAGATGGCGTCCAGCTTGCGGCCGTTCGGGTTGGCCAGGTACAGGTTCAGCGACTGCGCCTGGTCGATCCATTTCTGCCGGCGTGCCGCGGCCTCGATCAGCCAGTGCGGCTCGATCTCGAAGGCGGTGGCGTAGAGCGCCTTCAGATCCTCCGGCACGCGGTCGATGGCACCCAGGCTGCCGTCGTAATACTTCAGGTCGCTGACCATGGCCTCGTCCCACAGGCCGCGCGCCTTCAGGTCGCGCACCAGATAGGGGTTCACCACGGTGAAGTCGCCCGACATGTTGGCCTTCACGTAGAGGTTGCGGAAGGTCGGCTCGATCGACTGGGTGGCGCCGACGATGTTGGAGATCGTCGCCGTGGGCGCGATGGCCATGGTGTTGGAGTTGCGCATGCCGGTGGTCTTCACCCGCTCGCGCAGCGCGCTCCAGTCCAGGCTCTGCGAGCGATCGAGATCGAGGCCGCCGCGCGCCTCGGCGACGTATTCGATGCTGTCGATCGGCAGCACGCCCTGGCTCCACAGCGAGCCGGGGAAGGAAGCGTAGGCGCCGCGCTCCGCCGCCAGCTCCACCGACGCCTCGATGGCGTGGAAGGAGATCAGCTCCATGCTTTCATCGGCGAAGCGGACCGCGTCCTCCGAGGCGAAGGGGATGCGCAGCGCGTGCAGTGCGTCCTGGAAGCCCATCAGCCCCATGCCGATCGGCCGGTGCCGCAGGTTGGAGCGGCGGGCCTGCGGGATGGTGTAGAAATTGACGTCGATCACGTTGTCCAGCATCCGCATGGCGGTGCGGATGGTGCGCTGCAGGCGCTCGCGGTCGAGGCCCGTCTCGGTGACGTGGCGGCCGAGGTTGATGGAGCCGAGGTTGCACACCGCCACCTCGCTGTCCGAGGTGTTCAGCGTGATCTCGGTGCACAGGTTGGAGGAATGCACCACGCCGGCATGGCGCTGCGGCGAGCGCAGGTTGCACGGGTCCTTGAAGGTCATCCAGGGATGGCCGGTCTCGAACAGCATGGTCAGCATGCGGCGCCACAGGTCCACGGCGCGCACCCGCTTGTGCACCTTGATCTCGCCGGCGGCAGCCAGGGATTCGTAGCGGAGATAGGCGGTCTCGAAGGCGCGGCCGTACAGGTCGTGCAGGTCCGGCACCTCGTCCGGCGAGAACAGCGTCCAGTCGCCATTCGCCTCGACCCGCTGCATGAACAGGTCCGGCACCCAGTTCGCCGTGTTCATGTCATGCGTGCGGCGGCGGTCGTCGCCGGTGTTCTTGCGCAGGTCGAGGAATTCCTCGATGTCGATGTGCCAGGTCTCCAGGTAGGCGCAGACCGCGCCCTTGCGCTTGCCGCCCTGGTTCACCGCGATGGCGGTATCGTTGGCCACCTTCAGGAACGGCACCAGCCCCTGGGACTGGCCGTTGGTACCCTTGATGTGGGCGCCGAGGCCGCGAACCCGCGTCCAGCTGTTGCCGATGCCACCCGAGAATTTCGACAGCATGGCGTTGTCGCGGATGGCGTTGAAGATGCCCTCCAGGTCGTCCGGCACGCTGGTCAGAAAGCAGGAGGAAAGCTGCGAATGCCGCGTGCCGCTGTTGAACAGCGTCGGCGTCGAGCACATGAAGTCGAAGGAGGAGATCAGCTCGTAGAACTCGATCGCCCGCTCCTCGCGGTCGATCTCGCGCAGCGCCAGCCCCATGGCAATGCGCATGAACAGCGCCTGCGGCATCTCGTAACGGATGCCGTCCTGCTGCAGCAGGTAGCGGTCATACAGGGTCTGGAAGCCGAGATACTGGAACTGCAGGTCGCGCTCGGGCTTCAGGGCTGCGCCGAGGCGGGCGAGGTCGAACAGCGCCAGCTCGGGGTTCAGCATACCGGCGTCGATGCCGCGGGCCACGAAGTTCCTGAAATATTCGGGGTAGCGCTCGGCCATCTCCGCCTGGGTGACGGACTGGGCCGGTCGGCCGCCTTCCACATGCGCCAGGGCCTCGCGCCGCAGCTCGGCCAGCAGCAGGCGGGCGCTGACCTCGGAATAATTCGGCTCCTGCTCGATCAGCGTGCGGGCGGCCAGGATCGGCGCCTGCGCCAGGTCGGCCGTGCTGATGCCGTCATACAGGTTGCGCGCCGTTTCGGTCAGGATCGGCGCGGCGGTGACATCGGCGATGCCGTCGCAGGCTTCCTGCACCAGCTGCGCCAGCACCTGCCGGTCCAGCGGCCGCAGCCCGCCATCGGCATCGCGGACATGCAGCTCGGGTTCGGCCGGGCGGGCGGCGTGCTGGGCGCGCTCCTTGGCGCGTTCCTCGCGATACAGCACGTAGGCCCGCGCCACCTTGTGGTGACCGCCGCGCATCAGCGCCAGTTCCACCTGGTCCTGGATGTCCTCGATGTGCAGCGTCGCGCCGGCGCCGGAGAAACGGGTCAGCGCCGCCACCACCTGCTGCGTCAGATCGGCCGCGACCTCATGGATGCGCTGCGAGGCCGCGGCGGAACGACCTTCCACGGCCAGGAAGGCCTTGGTCAGGGCCGTGGTGATCTTGCCCGCATCGAACGGGGTGGGGCGGCCGTCGCGGCGCACGACCTGCAACTGCCGCTGCTCCGGCGGCACGCCCCGCTTCTCGCGCCCGCTGGGATCGCGAAGGGCTTCCTCGGGCAGGGACAGGGTGGTCATGGGGCGGTGTCTCCGGCTTCCTGGGGATCGGCTCGCCGGGGACGAATCGCTGTTCCGGCGCGGTACGCACCATGTGCGCTGGGCCCCGGCATCGTCAACATATAGGGAAAAATTGCTGGTGGATAACTAGATATGGTGTCTGTGGGTAAGTACCCGCTTTCCCAGAAGAAACAGTGGAGTCGGCCACGGAGTTGCGCCGCCGTCTCTCCTCGCCGGATTGGCGGGCCGAATCCAGCCCGAAAATTCGTACGATGGTCGGATGTTGAAGGCGGCGGGGTTGCGCCATCCGGCAAAACCCCGCTTACCTCGCGGGCAATGCGCCGGGCATCGCGCCCGGCCGGGAATGAGGAGGCTCCGATGACCCTGACAGGCGAGATGCTGCTGGGCGCCAGCGCGGTGCGCGGCGATGACAAGCCGGTGCACGGCATCAACCCGGCGACCGGCGAAACCCTGCAGCCCGGCTATGGCGGCGGTGGCGCGGCCGAGGTGGAGCGGGCCTGCGCCCTGGCGGCGGCGGCCTTCGACAGCTACCGCGACACCGGCCCCGAGGCGCGCGCCGCCTTCCTGGAAGCCTGCGCCCAAGCCATCCTGGACATCGGCGACGAGTTGATCGAGCGCGCCTCCGCCGAGAGCGGCCTGCCGCGCGGCCGCATCGAGGGCGAGCGCGGCCGCACCGTCGGCCAGTTCCGCATGTTCGCCCAGGTGGTGCGCGACGGCGGCTATCTCGACGCCCGCATCGACCCGGCCCAGCCGGAGCGCAAGCCGCTGCCGCGCTCCGACATCCGCCAGCGCCACATTGCGGTGGGTCCGGTGGTGGTGTTCGGTGCGTCGAACTTCCCGCTCGCCTTCTCGGTCGGCGGCGGCGACACCGCCTCGGCCCTGGCCGCCGGCTGCCCGGTGATCGTGAAGGCGCATTCGGCGCATCCGGGCACCTCGGAGCTGGTCGGCCGCGCGATCCAGTCGGCGGTGAAGCAGTGCGGCCTGCCGGAGGGTGTGTTCTCCATGCTGTTCGGCTCGGGCGCCAAGGTCGGCAGCGCGCTGGTGGCCGATCCGCGGGTCAAGGCGGTGGGCTTCACCGGCTCCCGCACCGGCGGCACGGCGTTGATGAAGATCGCGCAGAACCGCCCCGAGCCGATCCCGGTCTATGCCGAGATGAGCAGCATCAACCCGGTCTTCCTGTTGCCTGGCGCCATGAAGAAGCGGGCCGAGGCGATCGGCAAGGGCTTCGTCGGCTCGCTCACCATGGGGGCGGGGCAGTTCTGCACGAATCCCGGCTTGGTGATGGGCGTCGAGGGCGAGACGCTGGACAGCTTCCTGGCCTCCGCCAAGGCGGCGCTGGAAGGCTCGGCCGCGCAGACCATGCTGACTCCTGGCATCTACAAGGCCTACAAGGAGGGTGTGGAGAAGCTGTCCTCCAACAACCGGGTGCAGACGGTGGCCGAGGGCCTGCCGGGCGCGGGCGGTCCCTACATGGGCCGGGCCGCGCTGTTCACCACCACGGCCGAGCATTTCGCCGCCGACGAGGCGCTGCTGGAGGAAGTGTTTGGCGCATCCTCCCTGGTGATCCGCTGCCCGGACGAGGACACCATGCTGCGGCTGGCGGAAGGGCTGGAAGGCCAGCTCACCGCCACCATCCAGATGGAGCCTGAGGATCTGGAACTGGCCCGGAAGCTGGTGCCGGTGCTGGAGCGCCGGGTTGGGCGCATCCTGGTCAACGGCTACCCGACCGGCGTCGAGGTCGGCCATGCCATGGTGCATGGCGGGCCTTACCCCTCCACCTCGGACGGCCGCACCACCTCCGTGGGATCGCTGGCGATCCAGCGCTTCCTGCGCCCGGTGGCTTATCAGGATTTCCCGGCCGACCTTCTGCCGCCGGCGCTGCGGGACGAGAACCCGATGAAGCTGTGGCGCCGCACTGACGGCGTTCTCGGACAAAGCTGAGGCCCGACCCGGTTCCGGTTCGGTGACCGGCCCCGGCGCAGCGATGCGCCGGGGCTTTTTTATTCTGGCCTGCTGCGCAGAACGCGCGGACTCATGAGGCCCAATCCGCCGATATCGCTCGATCCTCGGGTAGCGACTTTGCTCTCTGCCCAGCATAAGCATATTCTCCGTATTTCGATGCGTGGAACGCGCAGCTTCCACGAGGAGCACCCCGTGCCGTCGTTGTCCGAGCCTGTCCCCGCGGGGAGCGATCCCGCGATTCGTTCCGGAACACCCGGCGCGGCAGCGGCCGGCTCGGCCGCTGCGGGGCTGCCTTGATGCGGTTGGAGCCGGGCAGGTGGCTGATCCTGGCCGATGACCTGACGGGGGCGGCGGATTGCGCCATCGCCTTCGCCCGCCGCGGCCTGGAGGCGATGGTGGCTTGGCACGATGCGGCCGGTGGAGCCGGCGCGCGGCCCGGCGCCCTGGCCATCGATGCCGACAGCCGGCGCCTGCCGCCGACCGCGGCGGCGGCGCGCCACGCCACGCTGCTGCGCCCGCACCTATCCGGCGGTGCCCGCCCGGCGCTGATCAAGAAGATCGATTCCACCCTGCGTGGCCAGCCGGCAGCGGAGCTGGCGGGCAGCCTTGCCCTGTTGCGCGACGCCGGGCAGCCGCGCCTGGCCCTGGTCGCGCCGGCCTTTCCGGCCACCGGCCGCACCACCGAGAATGGCTGCGTGCGGCTGTGGGGCGTGCCGCTGGAAGCCACGCCGCTCTGGGCGAGGGACCACAGCTACAACAGCGCCGACCTCTTGGCCGTGCTGGGCTCTGCCGGGCTCAAGGCCTGGACCCTGCCGCTCGGCCAGATGCGCGGCGGCGCCGCGGCGTTGGCGGAGGCGCTGCGGGCGGCGCAGGCGGGCGGCCTCGACGCGGTGGTGTGCGATGCGACGGAGGCAGCGGATCTCGAGGCGCTGGCGCGGGCCAGCCTGCCCCTGGCCGACAGCGTGCTGTGGGTCGGCTCCGGCGGCATCGCGGCGGCCCTGGCCGCCGCCCTGCCGGAAACGCCGGCCGCTTCTCCCGCGCTGCCGCGCCGCCATGGCGGGGCCTTGGTGGTGGTGGGCTCGGTGGCCGAGGCATCGCGGGCCGCGGCCGAGGCGCTGGCCGCCACCGGGGCGCCGCGCTTCACCTTGCCCGCCGCCCTGCTGCGCGCCGGCGAGGCACATCCGCGCTGGGCCGTGCTCCGGCAGGAGATCGCCGCGGCCCTCGGCGCCGGCCGCGACACCCTGGTGGAGATCGCCGCCGATCCGGCCGCGGAGCTGAACCGGGGCGCGGCGCTGGCGGAGGCGCTGGCGATGCTGCTGGCGCCGGCCGTCGGCGGCATGGGCGGGCTGTTCGCCACCGGCGGGGAAACCGCCTGTGCGCTGCTGCGCCGCCTCGGCGTGCACGGCATCCGGCTGCTGGACGAGGTGGAGCCCGGCGTGCCGCTCGGCCTGACCCTCGGCGCCCTGCACCTGCCGGTGATGACCAAGGCGGGCGCCTTCGGCGACGGCACCACCATCCTGCGCAGCCTGGAACGGCTGCGCCAACGCACCGGAACCGCATCATGATGCAGACTCCCGACACCCGGCCGATCGTCGCCATCACTATGGGCGACGCCTCGGGCATCGGCCCAGAGATCATCCTGAAGGCCCTGGCCCGGCCGGAGGTCTACGCCATGTGCCGCCCGCTGGTGGTGGGCGATGCCGGGCGGCTGCGCGAGGCGGGCGGGCTGATCGGCTCCGCCCTGGCGGTGCGGGCGGTGCAGACCCCGGCCGAGGCGGGGTTCGTCTGCGGCACGGCGGATGTGGTGGATTTGGGCCTGATCCCCGCGGGGCATCCCTTCGGCAAGGTGCTGCCACTCTCGGGCGAGGCCGCCTTCCGCTATATCGAGCGCGCCACGCGGCTGGTCGAGGCCGGGCAGGCGGATGCCATCTGCACCGCGCCGCTGTCCAAGGAGGCGCTGCACGCCGCCGGGCACAAATATCCCGGCCACACCGAGCTGCTGGCGACGCTGACCAACACGCCGGAAGTGTCGATGATGCTGGTGGCGCCGAAGCTGCGCGTGATCCACGTCACCACCCATGTCGGGCTGATCGACGCGATCCGGAGGATCGAGCCGGGCCTGGTGTTCCGCGTGATCGAGCGCGGCCGCGCCACGCTGGTGAAGGCGGGTTTCGACAATCCGCGCATCGGCGTCTGCGGCATCAACCCGCATGCCGGTGAGAACGGGCTGTTCGGCCAGGGCGAGGAGGAAGAAAAGATCATCCCCGCCGTACGGGAATGCCAGGCCAAGGGCTGGGCGGTGGAAGGCCCGCTGCCGGCCGACACCCTGTTCTTCCGCGCCGCGCGGGGCGATTTCGACCTCGTGGTCGCCATGTACCACGACCAGGGGCATGCCCCGGTCAAGGTGATGGGGCTGGAGGCGGGAGTGAACATCACCATCGGCCTGCCGGTGGTGCGCACCTCGGTGGATCACGGCACCGCCTTCGACATCGCCGGAAAGGGCATCGCCGATGACGGCAGCCTCGTCGAGGCGCTGAAGCAGGCGGTCGACCTCGCGCCGCGCCGCGGCTGATCCCGGCCGCCATGCGACGCAGCCTGGCGCGCCGCGAGGCCATCCTCTCGGCGGTGGCCAGCGGCCGAGCGGATGTGGAGGTTCTCGCGGCCCGCTTCGGCGTGTCCGCCTCCACCATTCGCCGCGACCTGCAGACCCTGTCGGACCGGCGGGCGATCACCCGCACCTATGGCGGCGCGGTGCCGGCGCATCCGGAGGCCGAGGAAAGCCTGGACGCGCGCATCCGGCAGCACGGCGCCGCCAAGGCGGCCATCGCGCGTGCCGCAGCGGCGCTGATCGGGCCCGGGGACGCGCTGATCCTGGATGGCGGCTCCACCGTTGCGGCGCTGGCGCCGTGGCTGCGCGACGGGCGCCACCGCGTCATTACCAACAACCTGCCGCTGATCACGACCCTGGCGCAGGCGCCGGAGATCGAGCTGGTGCTGCTGGGCGGCGCGGTGCGGCCGATCAGCATGAGCACCAGCGGTCCGCTGGCCGAACAGGGCTTGCGCTGGATGACCGCCGACAAGGCCCTCATGGGCGCCGACGGGGTGATCGCCGGGCGCGGGCTGTGCGAGGCGACGCTGCAGCAGGTGGCGCTGAAGCTGCTGATGATGGAACAGGCGGCGGAGGTGTTCGTGCTGGCCGACGCGTCCAAGCTCGGCCGCGCCTCGCAATCCCACTGGGCCCGGCCGGCGCGCGGCTACACCCTGGTCACCGACGCCGCCTCGACCGAGGCGCAACTCGCGCCGTTCCGCGCCGGGGGCATCCGGGTGATCGTGGCGGAGTAGCCGCCTGGCCGCGCATTCCGGAGGGCGCCCGGCCTGCCACGATGGCCGTGCCTCCGGCGGGGTGGTACAAGCCCGCCGCGTCCGCGCTCCTGTTCCTCGCCGGAGCGGACGGCCAGGGTGCCGAGGCGAACCGTGCTTCCTTTGCGGGCGAGATGACCAAGAACAGCGATTTCGAGATCTTTCTGGCGACGGTGCCCGGGCTGGAGCCGGTGCTGTGCGCCGAGATCCGCGGCAAGGGCTTCAAGCAGCCCCGGGCTGTTCCCGGCGGCGTGGTCATCAGGGGTGGCTGGCCGGAAGTCTGGCGCGCCAATCTGTGGATCCGGGGCGCCGGCCGCATCCTGGCGCGGCTGGATGCGTTCCGGGTCCTGCACCTCGCGCAACTCGATGGCCGGGCGCGCCACGTCGCCTGGGGCAGCGTGCTGCGACCGGACGTGCCGTTCCGGGTGGAGGCTTCCTGCAGCGGCTCGCGCATCTATCACAGCGGCGCCGCGGCCGAGCGCATCGAGGCCGCCATCCGGGACAGGCTCGGCGCCCCTGCCTCGTCGGAGGCGGAGGTGGTGGTGCGCGCCCGCATCGAGCACGACCTTTGCACCATCAGCGTCGATACTTCCGGCGAGCTGCTGCACAAGCGCGGCTACAAGGAAGCCGTGAACCGGGCGCCGATGCGCGAAACCATGGCTGCGCTGTTTCTGCAGCAATGCGGCTTCGACGGGAGGGAGCCGGTGCTCGACCCGATGTGCGGATCGGGCACCTTCGTGATCGAGGCGGCGGAGATCGCGGCGCGGCTCAACCCCGGCCGCTTCCGGCACTTCGCCTTCGAGAAGCTCGCCACCTTCGACGCGGAGGCCTGGCAGCGCATGCGCGAGGTGCGGAGCGGGCGCATTCCGGCGGCGCGGTGCTATGGCAGCGACCGGGATGCCGGGGCGGTCACCATGAGCCGCGCCAATGCCGAGCGCGCCGGCGTGGCCGATGGCACCGAGTTCCAGCAGCGCACGATCAGCGACGTGGTCGCACCTGCCGGGCCGCCGGGGCTGGTGATCGCCAACCCGCCCTATGGCACCCGCATCGGCGACCGCACGGCGCTGTTTCCGCTCTACCGCGCTCTCGGGCAGACGCTGATGAGCCGTTTCGCCGGCTGGCGCGTCGGGATCGTCACCAGCGAGGTCATGCTGGCGCAGGCGACCGGATTGCCGTTTCTGCCCGCCACGGCGCCGGTTCCGCATGGCGGGCTGCGTGTGTCCCTGTTCCGGACCGGTCCCCTGCCATGAGCCGCCCGCGACGGGTCGCCGGCACGGGACGCGCGATGCGAAGTCAGGCCGTCGCCGCGTCGGCCTGCCGGTCAAGATGCGCCACCAGCTCCGGCGCCAGCTTCAGGCGGTGCGCCAGCGCCTGCAGGTAGGCCCGCTCGGCCGGGTCGTCCGGGTCCACCGCCAGCCGGGACACCAGGTAGAGTTCCGCCGCCTGTTCGGCCGTGCTGGCGGCGGCGGCGACCTCGCTGACGCCGACCGGCGCATCCAGCGTATCGAATACGAAGGCCTTGGCCTCGGCGTCCAGCCCGGCCTGCTCCACCTGCGCGAAGATGCGGCGGCGCTCCTCGGCATCGATGTGGCCATCGGCGCGGGCGGCGCCGATCATCGCGCGGATCAGCGCCAGTTCGAACGGCTCGCCGCCGGCGGCGGGCCGCGCCTCGGGCAGGAACCGGGCATCCACCGAAGCGGCGTCGCCCGGCGTCACCGCGGCAACCGCGCCGGGCTGCCGCCCCGCCTGCCAGTTCTGAAAGGCGCGGTCGGCCAGTGCCCCCAGCAGCGCCGCGCCGCCATGGCTGAGCAGGCCTCCGCCGCGCTTCTTGTTCTTCTTGCCCATCAGCACCGACATCAGCCCGCCCGCCGCCGCGGCGCCGGCCAGCCCGCCGAAGCCGCCCCCGGCCGGCTTGCCGCCCGAACCGAGGACCTGCTTGGCAGCCTCGGCGAGGCCGCTCATGTTGCCGCCGCTCCAGGCCTGGGGCGGAGTCGGCGGCGAGGCGCCGGGCTGGGTCCAGGGCGAGACGCCCTGGCTCCCCTGGGGCGCCCCCGGCGTCCGGGCGGCGCCGAGGAACTGGTTCAACAGAGCTTTTGCGTCGATCATGCCCCACAGATCGGGTGCGGGCCGGGCGGTCACAAGATTGCCGCCGGTTCATCTTTGGGTGGGGGAGTGGGGTGCCGGCGATCAGGCCACCTTGTTGACCAGCGCTTCGCCCTTCTCCAGCGCAGCGATGTTCTGCAGCAGCAGCCGGATCACGTTGCGCTCGTAGAACTGGGTCTCGCCCGCCGAATGTGGCGTGATCACCGTGTTGGGCGCGTCCCACAGCGGCGAGGCGGGGTCGAGCGGCTCCTCCACGAAGGTGTCGAGCCCGGCGCCGCGGATGCCGCCCGCGCGCAGCACCTCCGCCAGCGCCGCCTCATCCACCACCGGGCCGCGCGCCACGTTGATCAGAAAGGCGGAGGGCTTCATTGCCCGCAGCACCTCGGCCGAGACGATGCCGCGCGTCTCGGGCGTCAACGGGCAGGTGAGCGCCAGCACGTCCGCCTCGGCGGCCAGCGCCTGCAGCTCCTCCGGCCCGCGCAACTCGATGCCATCCGGGTTGGCGCCGGAACGGTTGCGCTTGAGGCCAATGACGCGCATGCCGAACGCCTGGGCCAGCCGCGCCAGCCGCCCGCCGATGCCGCCCAGGCCCAGGATCACCAGGGTGGAGCCTTCCAGCTCCGCCTCGCGCTGCGCCGGGTCGGAGATCATGCCGCGCCATTCATGCTTCCCCTGGTTGGCCACCGCCTCGTTGACGCGGCGGGTCAGGCTCAGCAGAAGGGCCATGGCGTGGTCGGACACGGCGTTCACATTGACGCCCTGGCCGCTGCACAGGTGCACGCCGCGCGCGCGGAACGCCTCGAGGCCGTAGCGCTCGGTGCCGGCGCTGATGGACTGCACCAGCTTCAGCTTCGGCGCCTGGTCCAGGATGTCGTCGGTCCAGAAGCCGGAGATCACCAGTGCCTCGACCTCGGCCAGGTTGGCCATCAGCTCGTCCTTGGATTTGAAGACCTTCGCCGGGCCGGTCCAGCCCTGGGCGCGCAACGCGGTTTCCAGGTCATAGGCGCCGTGGGCGAGGCAGAGCACGGGCGCGTCGCCCGTCCAGATCTTGGCCATGATGGTTCCTTTGCGGTTCAGGCGAAGTTGCGCGGGCGGATGCCGGCGTGGAAATAGGTGATCATGGAATAGATGTCGTAGACCGGCAGGCCGAGCTCCCGCTGCAGCGCCGCCGCGTAGGGCGGCATGTTGGTGCATTCCAGCACGATGGCGCCGACCTCCGGATGCTTCGCCACCAGCTCGCGCCCGGCCGCCAGGATGTCCTGCTCGGCCAGGTCGATGTCCATGTCGTCCCGTTCGGCCCGGATCAGCACCCGGAAGAATTCGCGCCCGTTCTCGGTGCCGGCCACCGGGATGTCCGCCGGCACGCCGGCGGCTTCCAGGTGGCGCGGGGTCAGGGTCGCGGCGCTGACGGTGATCAGGCCGACACGCCGGCCCGGCGGCAGCATCGCCTGCACCCACGGCACCTGCAGCAGCGAGGAGGTGGCGACCGGCACGCCCACATGCGCCGCGATCTCCCGCTGGAACAGCGACAGGAAGCCGCAATTGGTGGTGATGGCCTCGGCGCCCAGCCGCACCAGTTCGGCGGCGGCGTCGAGGAACTCGCCGAGCAGGCCCTGGGCGCCGTTCAGCACCACGCGTTCGGGGCTGGCGCCGCGCACCACGCGGTACAGCACCGGGAAGGGCCAGGTGGCGCCGTTGCCCATGTCGCCCAGGATGCGGGGAAAGCGTGCTTCCAGCATCAGGATGCCGAGCGGCGCGCCATAGACGGCCTTGCCGCCCCGGGCGATCCCGCGCGGCCCTGCGGCAGAGGGCGGGGAACCGCGGCGCGGGTCAACAGGGGGAAGGGTGCTCATGGGGAAGCCCGGTAGAATGATCGGCAGGCAGTCTGGCGGCGGGGGTGAAGCAGCGTCAAGTCTGTGTGTTGACCTGTATGCACTTCTGTCCCTACCGTCCCCCGGCGATGACCCGCAGTCTCGGAGCCGATCCCGAACCCGCCGCCGATGCCCTGGCCGGCGCGCCGCTGCGCTCCGCCGACCGGGTCTATGCGCGGGTCAAGGCGATGGCGGTGTTCTACCGGCTGCGCCCCTCGGAACGCATCAACGAGGTGGAGCTGGCCCGCCGGCTGGGCGTCAGCCGGACGCCGCTGCGCGAGGCGCTGAACCGCCTGGCGGCGGAGGGCTTCCTGGAGGCCACGGTGAACCGCGGCTATTCGGTGCTGCCGCTCGACCCGAAGCGCGTGCTGACGCTGTACGAATACCGGGCCACGCTGGAGATCGGCGCTCTGCGCTTGGCCGCCGAGCGGGCGGATGAGGGCGGGCTGGACCAGCTCGACGCGCTGGCGCGGCGCACCCAGCATTCCACCGGGCAGGACGCCTTGGCCCAGCTTGCCGCCGACGAGGCCTTCCACACCCATCTGGTGGCCCTGGCCGATAATGCCGAGATGCTGCGCTCCCTCCGCTCCCTGAACGAGCGCATGCGCTTCATCCGCTGGATCGACCTGGACAAGGGCCAGCCGGGCCACTGGACCGACGAGCACGCCACCATGGTCGCCCTGCTGCGCGCCCGCGACGCCGGGGCGGGGGCGGCGCTGATGCAGGCCCATATCGCGCGCCGGCTGGATCGCATCACCGAGATGATCCGCGCCGGCTTCGCCGAGATCTACACCGGCAATACCCTGGCCGCCCGCATCCTGGGCGATGCCGCCTGACATGCCCGAACCGAGGACCGCATGACCAATACGGGAAGCCTGCCATGAATGCTCCCATGGCCCGCCACGTGGTGGTGATCGGGGCGGGCATCGTCGGCGCCGCCAGCGCGCTGGAACTGCTGCGCGACGGGCAGCGCGTCACCCTGCTGGAGCCCGGCACGCCGGGCGGCGAGCAGGCGGCGAGCTATGGCAATGGCTGCTGGCTGTCGCCGCAATCGGTGATCCCGCCCGCCGGCCCCGGCGTGTGGAGGAAGGTGCCGGGTTTCCTGCGCGACCCGCTCGGTCCGCTGGCGATCCGCTGGTCCTATTTTCCCAGAGTGATGCCCTGGCTGGTGAAGTACCTGCTGGCCGGCTGGACCGAGGCGCGGGTGCTGCGCATCGCCCAGGCAATGAAGCCGCTGCTGCAGGACGGGCCGGCGCTGCACCGCAGGCTGGCCGAGGAAGCCGGCGTCGCAGAGCTGATCGAGCAGCGCGGCGACATGTACATCTATCCCGACCGCGCCGCTTTTGAGGCCGAGGCGATGTCCTGGCGCATCCGCAAGGCGGTCGGCATTCCCTGGCTGGAACTGTCGGGCGATGAGCTGCGCCAGCGCGAACCGGAGCTGGATCGCCGCTACGGCTTCGGCGTGCTGATGGAGCAGGGCGGCCATTGCACCGATCCCGGCGCCTATGTGGCGGCGCTGGTGGCGCATGCTGCGGCGCAGGGGGCGGAGCTGCGGCAGGACAAGGCCACCGGCTTCCGCATCGAGGCGGGGCGGCTGAAGGCGGTGCGCACCGCGGCGGGCGAGATCGCGTGCGACGCGGCGGTGATCTGCGCCGGCGCTCATTCCAAGACACTGGCCGCTGCCGCCGGCGACACCGTGCCGCTGGAAACCGAGCGCGGCTATCACGCGGTGCTGAGCGACCCCGAAGTGCGACCGCGCACGCCGCTGATGCCCTCCGACGGCAAGATGGCGATCACCCTGACGCGCAACGGCCTGCGCTGCGCCGGGCAGGTGGAGATCGCCGGGCTGGAGGCGGCGCCGAACTGGCGGCGCGCCGAGATCCTGCGCGACAAGCTGCTCGGCTGCTTCCCGGGCCTGCCGCGCGATCTGCCGGCGGAGCGCATCAAGGTGTGGATGGGCCACCGTCCCTCCATGCCGGATGGCATGCCCTGCCTCGGGCCGGCACGGGCGACGCCGGACATCGTGCACGCCTTCGGCCACGGCCATGTCGGCTTGGTGGCCGGGCCTCGCACGGGGCGCGTGGTGGCGCAGCTGCTCGCCGGGCGGGCGCCGGAGATCCCGGTGGACGCCTTTTCCGCCCGGCGCTTCGGCCGCTGAGCTCAACCGAACCGCCGGCCGCGGAGCAACCCCGGGTCGGCGCATTCCCGCAGCTTCCAAGGAGCGACGCATGACACGACGCCCGCGCATCCCGGCTTTCCTGGCAGGGCTGGCGATGCTGAGCCTGGCCGCCGGTGCCGCGACCTCCGCGGCACGGGCCCGGCCGGCCGGCGGATCGCCGACGCTGGATGCCATCCGGGCCCGCGGCGCGCTGGTCTGCGGCACCTCGGCGGACCTGCCCGGCTTCGCCTTTCTCGATGGCCAGGGCACCTTCAGCGGCCTGTACAACGATTTCTGCAAGGCCGTCGCGGCGGCTATGCTGGGGGATGCGGCCAAGGTGCGCCATGTGCCCACCACCGATCCGCAGCCGGACGTGCAGCGGCTGCTCGGCCGGACCGATGATTCCGGCGCCATGCTGGGGGTCGGGCGCGACTGGGCGGTGAACATCATCCGCGAGGTCGGCAATCTGGGCGAGGTATGGAACCGCAACGTGGCGCCGATGGGGCTGCCGCGCGGCCGCAACGCCCTCTACACCGCGGGCGGGCTGCAATATGCGCCGCCGATCCGCTGAACGGAGCGGATCGCGAGGGCGCGGGGAAGCAGTCTGTGCCGGCCAGTGGAACTCGCGGCGGCCGGGCTTGTCCATCTGGCGGAACCAAGGCTAGCGTTCGCTCCCAGGGAAGCTCACTGGAGACCACAATGGCTGTTTCACGTCGTGGCCTGATGGCCACTGCGGCCGCTCTGCCTTTTCTGATGCGGGCGGAGGAGGCCCTGGCGCAGGGCGTCCAGCCGAAGCGCGGCGGCACGCTGACGACCATCGTCAACCCTGAGCCGCCGGTGCTGCACATCGGCATCAACAATCAAGGGCCGACGCTGATCGTCGCCGGCAAGATGTTCCAGGGGCTGCTGCGCTACGACGCCAAGCTGCAGCCCATGCCGGAGTTGGCCAAAAGCTGGGAAATCAGCCCTGACGGGTTGGAATACACCTTCCGCCTCCAGGAGAATGTCAAGTTCCACGACGGCCAGCCCATGACGGCCGAGGACGTGGTGTTCTCCATCATGAAGTTCCACATGGAGCTTTCGCCACGCGCGCGCGGCGTCTTCGGGCGCATCAAGGAAGGCATCGCGGTGGACGCGAACACCGTGAAGTTCGTGCTGTCAGCGCCGTTCGAGCCGTTCCTGCTGATGTTCGACGTGACCGTCTCGGCAATTGTGCCAAAGCACCTGTTCGACGGGCAGGATTACCGGCAGGCCCCGGCGGTGGCGAAGCCGGTCGGCACCGGGCCGTTCCGCTTCGCCGAATGGCAGCGCGGCAACTTCATTCGGCTGGAGCGCTTCGACGATTACTGGAAGCCGAACCAGCCCTACCTGGATGCCATCATCTACCGCGTGGTGCCGGACAGCCAGAGCCGGCGCCTGGCACTGGAATCCGGCCAGGTGATGATGACGCAGTCCAACGACATCGAGCCCTTCGACGTGCCGCAGCTGCGCGCCCGCCCCAATTTCGAGGTGAAGACCGAGGGCTGGGAATATTTCGGCCCGCTGATGTGGGTGGAATTCAACCACCGCGTAAAGCCGCTGGATGATGTGCGGGTGCGGCGTGCGCTGACCATGGCGGTGAACCGCGATTTCATCGCGCAGCGCCTGTGGTTCGGCATCGGCAAGCCGGCGACGGGGCCGTTCCACAGTGCCACGCGCTTCTATGACGGCAGCGCCAAGACGCCGGGCTACGACCTGAACGCCGCCAAGGCGCTGCTGGACGAGGCCGGGCTGAAGCCGAACGGGCAGGGCGTGCGCTTCACCATCCGGCACATGTCGCTGCCTTACGGCGAGGTGTTCACCCGGTTGGCCGAGTTCCTGCGGCAATCCTTCCGTCAGGTCGGCGTCGACCTGCAGCTGGAAAGCGTCGATGTCGGCACCTGGTCCCAGCGCACGGCGAACTGGGATTTCGACACCACCATCAACTACCTCTACCAGTATGGCGACCCGACGCTGGGCGTGGAGCGTTCCTACGTGTCCACCAACATCAAGAAGATCCTGTTCTCCAACGTGTCCGGCTACGCCAACCCGAAGGTGGACGAGCTGTTCACCAAGGGCCGTGACGCGGCGGACCCGGCGGTGCGGCAGGAAGCCTTCAGCGAGGTGCAGAAGCTGCTGGTCAGCGACGTGCCGCTGCTGTGGCTGATGGAGATGGCTTTTCCGACCATCTACGACAAGAAGCTGCACAACGTCATCACCTCCGGCGCCGGGGTGCATGCCAGCTTCGACGACGTGTTCCTGGCCTGACGCATGGAGTTGTCGCGCTTCCCCGCCTATCTGGCGGGGCGCCTCGTGAAGGCGGCGGTCGTGGTGCTGGCGATCGTCGTCTGCAATTTCTTTCTGATCCATGCCGCGCCGGGCGATCCGGCGAGCATCATTGCCGGCCAGTCCGGTTCCGCCGATGCGCGCTTCCTGGAACAGCTGCGTGCCCAGTTCGGGCTGGACCAGCCGCTCTACATGCAGCTCTGGCTCTACCTGAAGGGTGTGCTGACGCTGGATCTCGGCTTCAGCCATCGACAACAGGCCAGCGTCGCCGCATTGCTGTGGGACCGGCTGCCGGCGACCCTGCTGCTGACCGGCGCCGCCTTTCTGTTCGCCATCGCCATCGGCGTCACCATGGGCGCGTTGGCGGCGCGGCGCGTCGGCACTTGGTCGGATTCCGTGATCACCGTGCTGGCCCTGACCTTCTACGCCACGCCGCTGTTCTGGGTGGGGCTGATGCTGGTGCTGCTGTTCAGCGTGACGCTGGAATGGCTGCCCTCCTTCGGCATGATGTCGGTCGGCGTGGAGTTGTCGAGGATCGGCAGGGTGCTCGACATCGGCAAGCACCTGCTGCTGCCGGCGCTGACGCTCGGCCTGTTCTACGTCGCTGTGTATGCCCGGCTGACCCGCGCCACCATGCTGGAGGTGGCCGACCAGGATTTCGTCAAGACGGCACGCGCTAAGGGCGTGCCGGAGGGACGCATCCTGCGCCGCCACGTGCTGCGCAACGCCATGCTGCCGGTGATCACCTTCGCCGGCATCCAGGCGGGGCAGTTGATCGGCGGCTCCATCCTGGTGGAAACGGTGTTCGCCTGGCCCGGCATCGGGCGCCTCGCCTTCGAGGCGCTGCTGGCGCGCGACTACCAGGTGCTGATGGGCGTGTTCTTCTGCACCAGCGTCATGGTGGTGCTGTTCAACCTCATCACCGACCTGCTCTACGCGGTGGTCGATCCGCGGGTGGAGGTGTCGTGATGGGCGGCTTCTGGCGCAATTTCTGCCGCAACCGCGGTGCCGTGGTCGGCCTCGTGATCCTGCTGCTGGTGATCGCGACGGCCGTCGCCGCGCCCTGGCTGTTTCCCGGCAGCCCGTGGGACATGGCGGGCATGCCCTTCGCCCCGCCGGGCGAGATGGGCATGTGGCTCGGCACCGACAGCCTGGGCCGCGACGTGGCGGCGGGCATCGCGCATGGCGCACGCGTGTCGCTGCTGGTGGGCGCGGTGTCCACCGTGGTGGCGCTGGTGATCGGCATCGGCCTCGGCGCGACCGCCGGCTATCTGGGCGGCGTGGCGGATGACATCGTCATGCGCTTCACCGAGTTCTTCCAGACCATTCCTTCCTTCGTGCTGGCGATCCTGCTGGTGGCGATCTTCACGCCCACCATCGGCTCCATCGTCTTCGCCATCGCCGTGGTGTCCTGGCCGCCGGTGGCGCGGGTGGTGCGAGCCGAGTTCCTGTCGCTGCGCTCGCGCGAGTTCGTGCAGGCGTCCGAGGTGCTGGGCAAGTCACGGCTCGCCATCGTGTTCGGCGACATCCTGCCCAACGCCTTGTCGCCCATCGTGGTGCTGTCCTCGCTGATGGTGGCCTCGGCCATCCTGCTGGAAAGCGCGCTGTCGTTCCTGGGCCTCGGCGATCCGAACCTGATGAGCTGGGGCTTCCTGATCGGCTCCGGCCGCAGCGTGATCCGCATCGCCTGGTGGATGAGCGTATTTCCCGGCATCGCGATCTTCCTCACCGTGCTGTCGCTGAACCTGGTGGGCGAGGGTCTGTCCGACGCGCTCAATCCGCGCCTGGCGCGCAACCGCGAGGGCAAGGCATGACCCGGCTGCTCACCGTCGAGAACCTGTCCGTGGCCCTGCCGCGCGGCGCCGACCGGCCGCACGCGGTGGAGGAGGTGTCGCTGCACCTCGATGCTGGCGAGATCCTGTGCGTGGTGGGCGAGAGCGGCTCGGGCAAGTCGATCACCGCCAACACGGTGATGGGGCTGCTGCCTAAGGGCCTGCCGGTGACATCCGGCCGCATCACCTTCGAGGGCGAGGACCTGCTGGGCCTCTCGGCCGAGGCGCTGCGCTCGCGCCGCGGCCGCCGCATGGCCATGGTGTTCCAGGAGCCGATGACGGCGCTGAACCCGCTGATGAAGGTGGGCGACCAGATCGCCGAGGCGCTGTCGGTTCACGGCAAAGGCGCCGAGGCGAGGGCCCGCGTGCCGGAGCTGCTGGCGGCGGTGAACCTGCCCGACCCGGCGGCGATCGCCCGCATGCACCCGTTCCGTCTGTCGGGCGGGCAGCGGCAGCGCGTGATGATCGCGATGGCCCTGGCGCTGGAGCCGGCGTTGCTGATCGCCGACGAGCCGACCACCGCGCTCGACGTCACCACCCAGGCGCAGATCCTGCGGATGATGCGCGAGATCCAGCAGCGGCGCGGCATGGGGGTGATGTTCATCACCCATGATTTCGGCGTAGTGGCCGAGATCGCGGACCGCGTGGCGGTGATGCAGCGCGGCCGCATCGTCGAGCAGGGCACGGCCCGCGAGGTGCTCGACGCGCCCCAGCATCCCTACACCCGCGCGCTGATCAGCGCGGTGCCGCATGGCCGCACGCTGGACCGCGCCGCGGCGCGCCCGGCGCCGGTGCTGCAGATGAAGGGCGTGACCAAGACCTACCAGCGCGGCGGCTGGTTCGGCGCGCGCGCCGTGGTCCGCGCGGTGCACGACGCCGATTTCACGCTCAACAAGGGCGAGACGCTGGGCCTCGTGGGCGAGAGCGGTTCCGGCAAATCCACCCTGGCCCGCTGCGTCGTCCGGCTGGTGGAGCCGGAGCAGGGGGAGATCCTGTTCCACGGCAACGACCTGCGGCCGCTGTCGCGACAGGGATGGCTGCCCTATCGCAAGCGCATCCAGATGGTGTTCCAGGATCCCTACGCCTCGCTCAATCCGCGCCGCAAGGTGGGCGATGCGATCACCGAGGGGCCGATCACCCATGGTGTCGGCCGGGACGAGGCGCGGCAGCGCGCGCTCGAATTGTTGCGGCTGGTGAAGCTGGAGCCCTCGGCCATGGAGCGCTACCCGCACGAGTTCAGCGGTGGGCAGCGGCAGCGCATCGGCCTGGCGCGCGCCCTGGCGATGCAGCCCGAGCTGCTGATCGCCGACGAGCCGGTTTCGGCGCTCGACGTATCGGTGCAGGCGCAGGTGCTCGACCTTCTGGCCGAGATCCGCCAGCGCCTCGGCCTGACCATGCTGTTCATCACCCACGACCTGCGCGTCGCGGCGCAGATCTGCGACCGCATCGCGGTGATGCAGCGCGGCGCCATCGTGGAGCTGGGGCCGACCGCGGAGGTGTTCGGCGCGCCGAAGCATCCCTACACCCGCTCCCTGCTCGACAGCATTCCCGGCCGGGGCTGGACCCCGCCCGAACTCGCCGAAACCGCCTGAACGGAGCCATGCCCATGTCCCTCGATCCCGGCATCCGCCGTGCTATCCTCGACGCCGTCGCCGCATTGGAGGCGGAGTCCGTCGCGGCGCTGGAGCGGCTGGTGCGCTGTCCCTCGACCCTCGGCAACGAGGCTTCGGCGCTGGAGGAGATGGCGCGCAACTACGCCTCGCTCGGCCTGGAGCCGCGGCGCGTGCCGACGCTGCCGGAGGAACTGGCCGCGCATCCCGGCTTCTCGCCGCCGCTGATCTCCTATGACGGGCGCGACAACGTGGTGGCGGTGCACCGCCCGCGCGAGGCCAAGGGGCGCAGCCTGGTGCTGCAGGGCCATGTGGACGTGGTGCCGGAAGGCGCGGCCGAGATCTGGGCCACGCCCCCCTTTGAGCCCTCAATCCGTGACGGCCGCATGTATGGCCGCGGCGCCGGGGACATGAAGGCGGGCGACATCTCCAACGTCATGGCGTTCCGCGCCCTGCAGATGGCCGGGCTGCAGCCGGCGGCGGAGGTGCAGTTCCATTCCGTGATCGAGGAGGAATGCACCGGCAACGGCGCCCTGGCCTGCATGCTGGCGCTGCCGAAATGCGACGCGGTGATCATTCCCGAACCCGGCCCGGGGGTGGAAGGTCTCTACACCGCCGAGGTGGGCGTGATCTGGGCCTGGGTGACGGTGACGGGCCGCCCGGTGCATGTGCGCGACATGCAGGCCGGGGTGAACGCGATCGAGGCCGCCTATGTCATCTCGCAGCGCTTCAAGGCCTATGAGGCGGAGATGAACCGGGCGGAGAACATCCATTCCTCCTTCTTCGGCGTGAACCACCCGGTGAACGTGAATTTCGGCACGGTGCAGGGCGGCGAGTGGAACAGCTCCGTTCCCACCCGCGCCAAGATCGGGCTGCGCGTCGGCATCATGATGGGCAACACGGCCCGGCGGGTGAAGGCGGATATCGAGCGGCTGGTGGCCGAGGCGGCGGCCGATGAGCGGCTGCGCGGCACCAAGGTGGGGCTGGAATTCGCCGGCTTCATGGCCGACCCCTGCGTGTTCGACAAGCAGGCGCCGATCGTGCAGATGGTGCAGCGCCATTTCGCGGAGGCGAATGGCCGCGAGCTGCGCGATTATCCGGCTTCGGGCCTCACCGATGGCCGCTTCTTCCAGCTCTACCAGGGCACACCGGTGGCCTGCTTCGGGCCGGATGCGGATGCGATCCACGGCATCGACGAGAGCGTCGGGCTGGACAGCTTCCACGCCACCACGCGCTGCATCGCGCTGACGCTGGCGGAATGGTGCGGAGTGGAGAAGGCATGAGCAATCTTCCGGTCTCCGGCGCCAGGCTGTGGGACAGCCTGATGCAGATGGCGCGGATCGGCGCCACGCCGAAGGGCGGCAACAACCGCCAGACTCTGACCGATGGCGACGGCGAGGCCCGCGCCCTGCTGCGGGACTGGGCGGAAGCGATCGGCTGCTCCGTCACCGTGGACCGCGTCGGCAACATGGCGATCCGGCGCGAAGGGCGCGATCCGTCCCTGCCGGCGGTGGCCATGGGCAGCCATCTCGATACCCAGCCCTCGGGCGGCAGGTTTGACGGCGTGCTGGGCGTGCTGGCCGGTCTGGAAGTGCTGCGCGCCCTGCATGAATCCGGCACCGAGACTGAAGCGCCGATCGTGCTGGTGAACTGGACCAACGAGGAAGGCGCCCGCTTCTCGCCGCCGATGATGGGCAGCGGCGTCGCCATGGAATTGTTTCCGGAGACGGAGGTGCTGGCCAAGACCGACCCGGCCGGCGCCGTGTTCGGCGAGGAGCTGCGCCGCATCGGCTGGCAGGGCAAGGCCGATCCCGCCGCGCTGCGGTCCCTCGGCGCCTATTTCGAACTGCATATCGAGCAGGGGCCGACCCTGGAGGCGGAGGGCGTCCCGGTCGGCGTGGTCGACCGTGCCCTGGCGCAGCTCTGGCTCGACGTGACGGTGGAGGGCGAGGAATCGCATGGCGGCTCCGCCATGGTGCCGCGCCGCGATGCCCTGGTGGGTGCCGCGCTGCTGGTGCAGGTGGTGGAGGAGGCGGCGCTGGCCGAGGGCGGGCGCGGCACGGTGGGCCGGCTGACGGTGCAGCCGGACAGCCGCAACGTGGTGCCCTCCCGCGTGTGGTTCTCGATCGACTTCCGCCACGGCGAGATGGAGGCGCTGGCGCGCATGGAAGCGCGCATCCGGGACCGCGCGGCGGAGATCACCGCGGAACGCGGGCTCAAGGTTGAGCTGGCACGGTTCTGGGAATGCCCGCTGACGCCGTTCAGCGATGAGCTGGTGGCGGCGCTGGAACGCGCGGCGCAGGGGCGCAACCTGCCCTTCAAGCGGATGCCGACCGGCATCGGCCACGACGCCGTCTATGTCGCCCGCCGGCTGCCGACGGCGATGATCTTCGTGCCCTGCGAAGGCGGCCTCAGCCACAACGAGGCCGAGAACATCACCCCCGAATGGGCGGAAGCCGGGCTGGCCGTGCTGGCCGATGCCGTGCTGGCCACCGCCCGACCCGTCCGCGGAGACTGAGCCATGCGCATCGCCATCGGCGGCTTTCTGCACGAGAGCCATTCCTTCGCGCCGCGTGCCACCGGATGGCCGGAATTCCGCCAGCCCGGCGGTTTTCCCGGCTTCATGCGCGGCGCCGCGCTGCTGGACACGCTGCGCCCCACCTCCGTCGCCGCCGCCGGCGCCATGGCCGAGGCCGAGGCACGAGGCTTCGAGCTGCTGCCGCTCTCCTGGTGCTTCGCCAACCCGGCCGGCCCGGTGACGGCGGAAGCCTTCGAGCGCATCAGTGCCTGCCTCGTCGCCGACCTCGCCGTGGCGCTGGATGCCGGGCCGCTGGACGGCATCTACCTCGACCTGCACGGCGCCATGGTCGCGGAAGGCTTTCCCGACGGGGAGGGCGAGCTGCTGCGCCGGGTGCGCGCCGTGGTGGGGGCGGCGATGCCGCTGACGGTCAGCCTCGACCCCCATTGCAACCTGACGGAGCAGATGGTGCGGCTGTCGGACGCCGTGGCGCCCTACCGCACCTATCCGCATGTGGACATGAAAGCGGCGGGGGCACGCGCCATGCGGCTGCTGGCCGAGCGCATCGCGCGCGGCGCGCCCTTCGCCAAGGCGTTCCGGCAGGCCGAGTACTGGATGCCGCTGACCGCGCAATGCACCATGGTGGAGCCGATGGCCGCCGTGATGGATGCGCGGGAAGCCATCGCCGAGCAGGAGAAGGCGGCGGAACTCGCCTTCTGCTTCGGCTTTCCTTACGCCGACTTCGCCGATTGCGGGGTGGCGCTGGCCGCCTTCGCGGATACGCAGAACGCCGCGGATGCCGCCGCCGATGCACTGGCCGCCCTTCTGGCCGAACGCGAGCCGCTGTTTGCCGGCGGCGCCCTGCCAGTGGCGGAGGGCGTGGCCAAGGCGATCCGCCTCGCCGCCGCGGCCGACCGGCCGGTGGTGCTGGCCGACACGCAGGACAATCCCGGCGGCGGCGGCCATGGCGACACCACCGGCCTTCTGGCCGAGCTGGTGCGGCAGGGCGCGCCCGCGGCGCTGGGCCTGATCAACGATGCCGAGAGCGCGGCCGCCTGCCACGCGGCCGGGGAGGGGGCAGAGGTGTCGCTGCATCTCGGCGGCAAGTCGGACGGCCTGCCCTTCGAAGCCACGGCCACCGTGCTGCGGCTGACGGATGGCCGCTTCACCTGCACCGGGCCGATGAACGGGGGCAACCCGGCCGATCTTGGCCCCACCGCACTGGTGGCGATCGGGCCGGTGAAGGTGATCGTGGTCAGCCGCAAGATGCAGGCGCACGACCAGGCGCTGTTCCGCCACATCGGCGTCGATCCGGCGGCGGAGAAGATCCTGGCTCTGAAGAGCAGCGTGCATTTCCGCGCCGACTTCCAGCCCATCGCGTCGGAGGTGCTGGTGGTGGCAGCGCCGGGCCCGGTGCTGGCCGATCCATCCTCGCTGCCCTTCCGCCACCTGCGCCCTGGCCTGCGCACCCGGCCGCGCGCCGCATGAGCGGGCTGTTCAGCCACGTCACGGTGGGCGCGCGGGATTACGCCGCCGCCACGCGGTTCTACGACGCGGTGCTGCTTCCGCTGGGCCTGGAGCGCAGGACGGACGAGCCGGAGATCGGCTGGGCCTGCTGGCACAGGCCCGGCGACCCGGCCGAGTTCTATGTTTGCCGCCCCTTCGACGGTGCCGCCGCCACGCCGGGCAATGGCAGCATGACGGCGTTCTTCGCGCCCGACCGGATGGCGGTGGATGCCGCCCATGCCGCCGGCCTCGCCGCCGGCGGCCGCGACGAGGGCGCACCCGGCCTGCGCCCCCACTACAGCACCGGTTATTACGGCGCCTATCTGCGCGATCCCGATGGCAACAAGCTGTGCGTCGTCCACCGAATCATTGACGCGGCCTGAAGGCGATGAAGCAAATCGGGGAAGCTCGATCGGGCCCTTCTTCGACCATTCGCAGGGTTCTCCGCCGCGGCGGATTGCCTGCCAGGGTGTGACTGGTCCGGCGGGGCTCGCAGTGTCGGGCCGACAGTCGCCGGTGCTCCGCCGCCGGCGAGGCCCGCCCGGAACCTGCGGAGGTCCGACCGGTCCAGCCTCGGGAACCGCTCGCGATCTCACCAAGCAGCACCGCATCGGTATCAGGGAATGCTGCTGATGGTGGTAGGGCCGTGGACGCCTTCGGCCGCTCGCAGAGCCGGTCGGGGCGTCCGGGCAGAATGAGCGGCCTGCGCAAACAAGATCAAGGGCTTCCCTCGCGACAGGGTGGCGCTGCACCGGTTTGCAGGAGGCGTTACGGAGCGCCGCAGCGTTCCGGCCGGCAACGTGCCAGACGTTGGAGGCGCCCAGTTGTTGCCAACGTGCGGAAGCGGAACAATACAAGCCCGCGCATATGTCCGCGGCTGACCGGCAGCGGCACCGTTTTGCTGATCCTTGGCCGGCACGCTTCATCGGCCGACCAGGGCATGGTCTCAAATACGGAAGCTGGTCCGAGCTGGGTGTCCATCCGGGGAGTCACGCCGTCTCAGCCCTGGTTGATCGCTGATCTTCGACGTTCTTAAGGGTGTCGGTAAGGGCAGGTGGGATGGATATCATCAATGGGGTGGAGCGGCGTCGGCGCTGGCGGATGAAGGACAAGCTCCGGATCCTGGCCGAGATTGATGCCGGTGCTTGGCTTGCTGCCGTTGCGCGGTGGCATGACGTCAGCCGCGGTCGGATCTGGCAGTGGCGCGATGCCCAGCGGCGGGGGCGGCTGGTGGTGGAGATGCCGAGTTTTGTGCCCGTCCATGTCGTATCAGCCCTTCCCGGACCGAGGCCATGGCACGGGTTGGAGGAGCATCCTGCCCAGGTGAGGTCCCGGAGGGTGAGCGCTCCGTCGAGATCGTGTTGCCGGACGGTACCCGCCTGCGCGTGGCCGAGAGCACCGGAGCGGCGGCCCTGCGCGTCTGCTGTTGGTGTTGCGCGGGTGATCCCGGTTCCCTCGGGTGTTCGCGTCCTGGCTCGCAGTGGGGCACACGGATATGCGCCGCGGCATGAACGGTCTGGCCTTACAGATGCAGGAGGCGCTTGGGCGTGACCCGCATGCGGGCGATCTGTATGTCTTTCACGGCAAGCGCGGCGACCTGCTCAAGATCCTGTGGCACGATGGGCTCAGCATGTCCCTCTACGCCAAGCGGCTGGAACGAGGACGCCTCCTCTGGCCCGCCACTGGGGGTGATGTAGCGCCGATCTCCGCCGCGCAGTTGGCCTACATGCTCGACGGCATCGATTGGCGGAACCCGCAACTGACTTACAGACCTCAGGCCGCGGGCTGATCTTCAGCGAAGGATTGTGCTGGCAAAGCGCGGCTGTCCCTGATG
Source organism: Teichococcus vastitatis (assembly GCF_003604215.1). GTDB lineage: Bacteria > Pseudomonadota > Alphaproteobacteria > Acetobacterales > Acetobacteraceae > Pseudoroseomonas > Pseudoroseomonas vastitatis. The sequence goes on along the minus strand of NZ_QXGS01000029.1, from coordinate 2,498 downwards.
ACGTTGAGGCCCTTCGCGCGGCACTGGCAGCCGAGCGGGAGGCGCGTATCGCGGCCGAGGCCCGTGCTGCCGGCGCCGAGGCAAGGGTGGTTGGTGCGGAGGCGATGATCATCCACCTTAAGCTGTGATCGCCAAGCTGCGGCACGACAAGTCCGGTGCCTCCTCCGAGCGGGGCCGCAAGCTGCTGGGTCAGCTGAAGCTGGAACCCGGCGAACTGGTCGCCACAGCGGCCGAGGACGCGACGCGAGCGGAGAACCAGGCGGGAACCCGGCCCGGAGCACCGCCGCCGCGCAGGCCCTACCGCGGTCCTCTGCTTGCCCACCTGCCGCACGAGCGGGTGGTGCTCCTGTCACCCGCAGCCTGTCCCTGCTGCGCCGCGACCTGTCCAAGCTCGGTGAGGGTGTCACGAAGATCTTGGGACTGATTCCGCGGCAGTGAAAGGTCGTCCAGACCCTGCGGGAGCGGTTCTCCTGCCGCCAGCGCGAGGTGATCACCCAAACCCCCTGCGCCGTTCCATCCGATCGCCCGCGACAGGGCGGGGACTGAGCGTCTCCACCCTAGCGGACTGGGTTGGCACCGCGGCGGCGGTGCTCTCGCCACTCCATGCCCTCATCGAGGCGCATGTGCTGGCGGCGGAGCGCCTGGACGGGACGACACCACGGTGCCGTTGCTGGCCCGCGGCAAGACGATCACCGTCCGGCTCTGCTTAATATTCGGGACGACCAGCCCTTTGCGGGACCCGCGCTGCCCGCGGCCGTGTTCTACTTCTCGCGCGACCGTACCGCCGGGCATCCCAAACGGCACCTGGCCTCCTACACCGGGATCCTGCAGGCCGATGCCTATGCCGGGTTTGGCGGCCTCTACCTGGCCAGCCGCAAGCCCGGGCCGATCATGGAGGCGCGTGTTGGGCGCATTTCCGGCAAGGTGTTCGAGCTGGCCGAGGTCGCCCGCGCGCCGCTGGCCGCCGAGGCCGTGCGGCGCATCGACCGGGTGTTCGACGCCGAGCGGCCGGTGAACAGGTCCTCGGCGGCGGATCGCCTGTCGCACCGGCAAAGCGGCGTTGCCCCGCTTGTTGCCGACCTCCATGCCTGGATGCTGGAGACCAGGGGCAGGCTGTCGCGCCACAATGATCTGGCCGGGACGCTGGACTACGCGCTCGAGCGCTGGCCTGCATCCACCCAATTCCTCAGCGAGGGCCGGATCTGCCTCACCCATAACGCCGCCGAGCGCGCCCTCCGTGGCATGGCTCTCGGCAGAAAGGCCTGGCTGTTCGCAGGCAGTGACCGTGGTGGCGAGCGGGCCACGATGATGTCTGCGCTCATCACCACCGCGAAGCTGAACGACGTCGACTCACGCGCTTGGCTCGCCAATGTGCTCGCCCGCATCGCCGACTACTCCGCCTACAGGCTCAACGAACTCTTACCCTGGAAGTGGCACTGCACTCAGGCGCCTCTGCCCACCGCTGCCTGACTGTCAACCGCGGCTATTACCAGATGGAACCGAGCTGGAGCCTTGAAGAAATTTTGCCAAAAGAGATTTGGAGGGTCTTGCGTGCTGTCCGGCGCCGTGACATATCGCCGCCACGCCGACGGAGCGCGGGCGTAGCTCAGGGGTAGAGCACAACCTTGCCAAGGTTGGGGTCGAGGGTTCGAATCCCTTCGCCCGCTCCAGTCGGACTTTTCACAAACATTCTCCAGGCTAATGGCTGCCGCAGCTATGCGCTTGTGCGGCCTAGTTTTCTGCACTGACCTTGATGGTCTAGTGTCGAAACGACCTCCAGATTCTCTCCTCAGATGGCTCTCTGTCTCCAAAGCTTGGGGGTAGGACAATTTAACCCCCAAGCTTTAGCGGGTTGATTTGCCATGCTTTTTTGATGGTTCTATAGCCGAGAGTTGGTCATCCGACTGCCCAGCGATGGCTACACCGACCCTGCTCCTCAGCCCCGAGCCACTCGCCAGCACTGGGTCGCAGCAGAGGATCGCTCCCTCTGCAGACCCGCGGCGGAAAGCCGTGAAGTCCTCTGCTGCGCGCCATCAAGGAGCCGGCGCTGGTGTGCGCTCGCATCTCCTGCGGGACGGCGTGAGCAGGAACTGTCACGGCTGGGGCACAGGTTGACTGTTCGTCGATCGGGCTGGCCGTAGGCGTCGGCGGCACAGGCGGAGTAGCCTGGGCAGTGGCGCCAGGGGGTGACAGTGGAGTGCACCGCGGAGGGAGGCGGAACAAGGCCATCGGAGCAACAAGGCCGACCCTCCGTAGCCAAACCTTCCCTATGACAATCTCTGCAGCGGCTTATGTGCAGGACACACAACACCTCCGGGAGACGAGATCATGGCGAATGACCAGCGCGGCAGGAGCGATGGCCTGCCCACCAGCGGAAGGCCGGCGGGGCTGTTCGGATTATCCTGGCCGGTGTTGGGTGCTGCCGGCGCGCTTCTGGTGTTGCTGATCCTGGGCTGGTCGATCGCCTTGTCGCGCGGCGGGAGGCTGGAAACGGCCGA
>NZ_QXGS01000028.1 GCF_003604215.1 Teichococcus vastitatis | reverse complement strand
CGAAGAACACCAGGTAGGTGCGGGCCGGGGCCGGCGCGGCGGCCGGAGCCGGGGCAACCGGAACCGGCGCCGGCGGCACAGGCTGGTTGAAGGCATAGCGGATGCCGATGAAGCCGGAGTGGTTGTAGTTGTCCACGTCAACCGAGCGGCTGACCGCCGCGCCCGTCGGGCCACGGTTGGTCACAGTCATCTCCGGGCTGAGCGTGCCCAGGAAGCGGTACTCGGCGGTGATCGCCAGGCCCGGCACGGCCGCGATCGGGAAGGCAAGACCGGCGATGCCCTGGAAGGCGAACTGGCCGTCCTCGTCATCGATGGTGATGCTGTTCACGCCGGCATTGGCCGGGTTGAAGCGGCTGCGCACGGTGTCGTACTCGTGCCACACATAGCCGACGCCGGCGCCCAGGTACGGCACCACGGGCAGGCCGAGGTTGAAGTCGTACAGGGCGTTGACCATCGCGCCGTAGGAACGGGCCTTGCCGCCGATACCCGGCAGGCTGCCGATCTGGTCGACCTCGTTCTCGCGGTAATTGCCCTCGAGCTCCGCGCGGAAGCCGTTGCCGAAGCCGTAGCCGAGGCTCAGCACGCCGCCCCAGCCATGGTCGAACTCCACATCGGCGGCGCCGAAGATGGACGGGCCGTTCTCCGGCAGGTCGACGCTCGTCGACTGCAGGTAGTTGTAGCCCGCGCCAGCACCGAGATACACGCCGGTCACCGGCTGCTGCGCGTGGGCCGCGAGCGGCAGCGACATCATCGTCGCGGCCAGAAGCGCCTTCTTGAGGCTCATTCGAAATCTCCTCGATCCACCAGAGGCATGCTCGCCGCGCTCATCACCGAGTTTCATCTGGGTTCTTGGCGCTGCGTGATCATCAACTAGCACTCCCCCGGCTACAGTACAGCGGGTGATGGAGTGATTCCGGCCACATGTGACTTCGCTGCCACAGCCCGTCCGGTTCCTCTGGTCACAGGCCGGAGAGTAGGTCCTCATCCCGCGCCTGTTCCACCGTGCCGCGGGGCAGCACGCGATTCAGATGGCCCATCTTGCGTCCTGCCCGGGCCTCTGCCTTGCCATAGAGATGAACGGAAACGGTGGGATTCGCCTGCGCGGCCAACAGCTTCGCCATGCCCTCCGGCCCCACCAGATTGCGCATCACCGCATCGGAATGCCGCTCCGCCGTGCCGAGCGGCAGGCCGGCCACGGCGCGGATGTGCTGGTGGAATTGGCTGGACTGGCAGGCATCCTGGGTCCAGTGGCCCGAATTATGCGGGCGTGGCGCGATCTCGTTGCCGAGCAGCGTGCCGTCCGGCAACAAAAAGAATTCCACCGCCAGCACGCCGACCAGTTCCAGCTCCGCCGCCACCTGGGCGGCATGGCGCCGGGCCGAATCGGCCACCGCGGCGGGCACCCGTGCCGGCGCGAAGCTGAGATCCAGGATGTGGTGGTGGTGGCGGTTTTCCACGGCATCATAGACCGCTGTGGCGCCATCCGGACCACGCGCGGCCACCGCCGAGATTTCCTGGGTGAAGGGCACAAAGGCTTCCAGGATCAGCGGCTTCGGGTGCAGCCGGGCGAAAGCGGCGGCGGCCTCCTCCGGGGCGCGGAGCACGGCCTGGCCGCGCCCGTCATAGCCGAATCGGGTGGTCTTCAGCACGGCCGGCAGGCCGATGCGGGCCAGGGCGGCCTGCAGGTCCTCCTCCGAGGCCACCGGCGCCCAGGGCGCCACCGGCACGCCGGCGGCCGCCAGGAAGGCCTTCTCCTGGAGCCGGTCCTGACAGACAGACAGGGCCTTCATGCCGGGCCGGCAGGGCACCAGCGGCGCCAGGATCTCCAGCGTGCGGGAGGGCACGTTCTCGAACTCGAACGTCACCACGTCCACGGCGGCGGCGAAGGCAGCGAGCGTTGCCTCGTCCTCGTAGCCGGCCACGCTGCGGGCGGCGGCCACCTGCATGCCGGGCGAGTCGGCGTCGGGTGCGTAGACGTGGCACCGGTAGCCCAGTTCCGCCGCGGCCAGGGCCGACATGCGGCCGAGCTGGCCGCCGCCGAGGATGCCGATGGTGCTGTTGGGCGGCAGCGGCGCGTCCGGGTTCCGGCTCATGCCGGGGTCTCCGCCACCGACTCGGTCTGCGCCGCGCGGAAGGCGTCGAGCCGCGCGGCCAGCGCCGCATCGGTGGTGGCCAGCATGGCCGCTGCCAGCAGCGCCGCGTTCACCGCGCCAGCGCGGCCGATCGCCAGCGTGCCGACCGGGATTCCCGCCGGCATCTGAACAATGGAGAGCAGGCTGTCCATGCCCTTCAGGGCGTGGCTTTCCACCGGCACGCCGAGCACCGGCAGGCGGGTCATGGCGGCGGCCATTCCCGGCAGGTGCGCGGCACCGCCGGCCCCGGCGATGATCACGCGCAAACCGCGCCCGGCGGCGCCCTGCGCGTAATCATAAAGCCGCTGCGGCGTCCGGTGGGCCGACACCACCCGCGTCTCGTGCGGGATGCCGAGCTTGTCCAGCGTCTCGGCCGCATGCCGCATGGTTTCCCAATCGGAGCGGCTGCCCATGATGATGCCGACCAGCGGCGCGGCGGAGAGGGTGTCGGTCACGCGGGGGATCCTGAAACAAGGGAGCCAAGCCCGGGCCTGTGCCGCGCATGGCCCGGCTTGTCCACCGGTTTCTCCGCCTGTCACGCTGCCGGACGGCTTCTCCGGCCGGCGCTGTGACGCCGCCTCAAGCCGCCCTGCGCCGCGGGCGCTGGAGCCGCGCCACATCGGCCAGCCGCCGGTCCAGGAAGCGCAATGTCGCTTCCGCATCCGGATCGGGGTCCTGCAGCCAGTAGCCCACGGTGCTGGCGTACACCCCCGCCAGGGTGGCCCGGCGCGTATAAAAGGACAGATCGGCCGATGCGTCGCCCGCCGCCTGCCACATGGCGTCCACGCTGCGCGCCGTGGCACGCGCCGCGGCACCGTAGTTCCAGGGTAGGGCCAGCACCGCCAGGGCACGGCGTACCGCCTCCTTGTGCGGCGTGTGCTGCCGCAGCCGGATCTCCAGCAGGGTGCGGATGCGTGCGGGGGTGCGAAGCGCATCCAGCCCGAGTTCGGCGGCTTCGGCGGCCATGTCGCGGTCGGCGAGGTCGCTCCAGGCTTCCGCCATGCCGGCGGCTCCGCGCGGAAACAGCCAGTCGGCCGAGGCCGGATCGGCGCCGATGTCACGCAATCCGGCGCGCAGGGCAGCCGAGGTCCAGCCGAGCGCCGGGACATGCGGCAGGGTGGCGCGCAACGCGGCGTCGCGTTCGGCGCTGCGCTCCAGCGTCGCCGGGCTCATGGCCGTTCCGTCTGCTGGGCTGCCTGATGGGCAGCCCGGGCCAGTTCGTCGGTGAAGCCGAACAGCCCGAGATCGCTCATCCGGCTGGGGTAGAGCACGCCGTTCAAATGGTCGAACTCGTGCTGCATGACGCGGGCAATCAGGCCTTCCGCCTCCCCTTCCACCGCCTGCCCCTCGATGTCGGTGCCCCGGAACGCAACGCGGTGGGCACGCTCCACATTGCCGCGCAGCCCGGGAATCGACAGGCAGCCTTCCCAGCCGCGCTGGTCGGGCGGGCTGAGCAGCTCCAGCTCGGGGTTGATCAGCGCGGCGACGGCGTCGCCGTTGCGCCAGACGAAGATGCGCAACGGTTCATGCACCTGCGGCGCCGCCAATCCAAGGCCGGAGGCGTCCAGCATGGTTTCGGCCATGTCGCGCACCAGCCGGCGGATCTCGGGCGCCTGTGGGTCCGGCACCTGTTCGGCCACGCGCAGCAGCACCGGGTGGCCCATGCGGGCGATCTTCAGAATGGCCATGCAATCCCTCCGCCGCCAGCAACGCGACGCCTGGTCATTGGTTGTGATCCCCGTCCGCCCCGTGGGCGCCGGGAAACCCTTTGATCTTGCCGGATGCCATGCTACACGCCGCGCACCTTGCAGGAAGGCACCGGCGCTTGTCCGGCGCTTCGTGCTTTCGATTTCACACAACCTGGCGTGCCAGGCCGACTGGAAAAAGGATACCGCACAGCGTGCAGGTCGTCGTTCGGGACAATAATATCGATCAGGCCCTCAAGGCCCTGAAGAAGAAGCTGCAGCGCGAAGGCGTGTTTCGCGAGATGAAGCTGCGCCGCCACTATGAGAAGCCGTCTGAGCGCCGCGCCCGCGAGGCTGCCGAGGCCGTTCGCCGCGCCCGCAAGGTGGAGCGCAAGCGCCTGGAGCGCGAAGGCTTCTGATCCCCCGCCGCTCCCCCGTGGAGCGGCTGGACTGGCCGGCACCGCGGCTTGCAGGCTCAGCCCCGCATGAACCGCGGCTTTGCCGTTCCCAGTGTCCATTATCCAGGTGGACCGCCCTTTGCCTTCCGAATTGAATTGTAACGCACCGTAACGGCAGCTATGCCGGAGTGGCGCGGCGCTTTATGGCGAATGCATGCAAATTGCGCGTTCGCATCCCTGGCTGCTGGCGGGCGCGCTCGGCGTCGGGCTGGTAGCCGTCGCCCTCCCCTCCTTATCTCCGCACGCCCAGGAAACGCCCGCCCGGCGCCCAGCCGGCCTTCCGGTGGTCACCCGTGCCGCTGAGCGTGGGCCGATGCCACTGGAGATCACCGCGAATGGCAACGTGATGGCCGAGGCCACGGTGGCGGTGCGCAGCCGAGTCGAAGGGCAGATGCGGCAGGTGCATGTGCAGGAAGGCCAGCGGGTGAAGCGCGGCGATGTGCTGTTCACCCTGGATGCCCGCATGGCCGAGGCGCAGCTGGCACAGCAGGAGGCGCAGGCGGCCCGTGATCGTGCCCAGGCGGTGCGGGCGCGACAGGATGCGGTGCGCTACACCTCCCTGCGGGGGGAAGGCTTCGCCGCGCAGCAGCGCCTGGAACAGGCCCAGGCGGACGCGGCCGCCGCCGAGGCCACGGTGCGCGCCACCGAGGCGCAGATCGCGCAGACCCGCATCACCCTCGGCTACGCCACCATCCGGGCAGAGCTGGATGGACGGCTCGGCGCCATTCCGGCCACCGAGGGCAACCTGGTTCGCGCCGGCGACACCGCGCCGCTGGCCACCATCACCCAGACGGACCCGATCCAGGTTCAGTTCGCCGTGCCGGAACGCTGGCTGCCGGAGATCCAGTCCGCCATGCGGCAGGGACAGCCCACGGTGACAGCGCATCCCCCCGGGGACCACAAGGCGCCGGTGGAGGGCCGGCTGTTCTTCGTGGACAGCCAGGTGGATGCCACCTCCGGCACCATTCAGCTCAAGGCCCGCTTCGCCAACCCGCAGGACAGCCTCTGGCCCGGCCAGTACGTCAATGTGGTGCTGGTGCCGCGGGTGGAGCCGGATGCGCTGTCGGTGCCGGTGCAGGCGGTGCAGACCGGATCGGGCGGCGAGCGTTACGTCTACGTGGTGGATAGCGAGTCGCGGGCCCGCCGCCGCGCCGTGGCCCTGCAGCGCGTGGTCTCGGGCCGCGCCGTGCTGGAAGCCGAGATCGCCGCCGGCGACAAGGTGGTGGTCGAGGGCGCGCAGCTGCTGTCCGACGGCGCCCGCGTGACGGAGCGCGGGGCCGCCCGCCCGCAAAGCTGAGCCTGGGGACCCACCATGCACCTGTCCGAGCTTTGCATCCGCCGCCCCGTGATGACCGGGTTGCTGGCGGTCGCCGCCGTGCTGGCCGGCATCATCGCCTACCTGCAGCTGCCCGTGGCCGCGGTGCCGCGGGTAGATTTCCCGGTGATCTCGGTCAGCGCCGACCTGCCCGGCGCCAGCCCGGAGAACATGGCAAACTCGGTCGCGCTGCCGCTGGAGCGGGAATTCTCCACCATCGCCGGCATCGACCAGATGTCCTCCACCTCGGGCTCGGGCCGCACCTCGATCACGCTGCAATTCGTGCTGGGCCGCGACATCGACGCGGCGGCGCTGGACGTGCAGGCGGCGATCTCCCGGGCGCAGCGGCGGCTGCCGCAGGAGATGACCAACCCGCCCTCCTTCCGGAAGTCCAACCCGGCCGACGCGCCGGTGGTGCTGCTGAACCTGAAGGGTGGCGACGTGCCGCTCTACCGGCTGAACGAGGTGGCGGCGGTGCTGATCTCGCCCGCCCTGTCGCGCATCCCGGGCGTCGCCCAGGTGGTCACCTATGGCGAGCAGAAATACGCTGTCCGCATCCAGCTCGATCCCGACCGCGTGGCGGCGCTGGGCTATGGCTTCGACGAGGCACAGCAGGCCATCTCCGCGGCCAACAGCAACACCCCGGTCGGAACGCTGAACGGCCCGCGCCAGCAGCTGACGCTGCGCGCCAATGACCAGCTGCAGGATGCCGAGCAGTTCCGCCGCCTGATCATCGGCGGCCGCAACAACGCGCCGATCCGTGTGCAGGACGTCGCCACCGTGCTGGACGGGGTGGAGAACAACCGGATCGCCGCCTGGGTGAACGGCGAACGCGGCCTGACGCTGGCGGTGCAACGCCAGCCGGATGCCAACACCGTTGATGTGGTGGATGCGGTGAAGGCCGCCATTCCCGGCCTGCAGGCCGCGCTGCCCCCAGGCGCCGAGATCATCGTCATGCTGGACCGCTCCGCCTCGATCCGCGAGGCGGTAGGCGACGTGCAGCACCACCTGATGATCGCGGTGGGGCTGGTGGTGCTGGTGATCTTCCTGTTCCTGCGCAAGGTCAGCGCCACGCTGATCCCGGCCATCGCGGTGCCGATCTCGCTCGCCGGCACCTTCGGGCTGATGTACGCGCTGGGCTACGGCATCGACAACATCACCCTGCTCGGCATGACGCTGGCGGTGGGGCTGGTGGTGGACGACGCCATCGTGATGCTGGAGGCCATCGTCCGGCACATGGAGGACGGCATGCATCCTCTGGCCGCCGCCATCCGCGGTGCCCGGGAGATCGGCTTCACCATCATCTCCATCACCTTGTCGCTGATTGCCGTGTTCATCCCGATCCTGCTGATGGGCGGCGTGGTCGGGCGGGTGTTCAACGCCTTCGCCGCCACCGTGTCGCTGGCGGTGATCGTGTCCTGCTTCGTGTCGCTGACCCTGACACCGCTGATGGCCAGCCGCCTGCCGGCCCATGGCAGGCCCTCCCGCTTCGATGCGATGCTGGAGCGCGGCTTCCAGGCGGTGGAGCGCGGCTATGGCTGGATGCTGGACAAGGCGCTGCGCTTCCGTCCGGCGGTGTGGCTGATCTTCCTCGCCTCGATCGCCCTGTCCGCCTGGCTGGCCGTCACCATCCCCAAGGGCTTCTTTCCGGTGGAGGATACCGGCCTGCTCAGCGTCTCCACCGAGGGGCCGCAGGACACGTCCTTCGATGACATGGTGGTTCGGCAGGGCTACGTGGCGGAGATCGTGCGGCGCCATCCCTCCGTGGTGCAGGTGAATTCCTCGGCCGGCATCGGCGGCATCAGCCAGGCGCTGAACCAGGGCCGCATGTTCGTACAGCTGAAGCCGCGCAGGGACCGCGAGGCTATCCAGGGCATCATCCAGGATCTGCGCCGCCAGACTTCCGGGATCCCCGGCATGCGGGTGTTCTTCAACCCGATCCAGAACCTGAACTTCGGCGCCCGTCCGTCGCGCACCCTCTACCAGTACACCCTGCAGGGGCTGCGCGCCGACGAACTGTACGACTGGTCCACCCGCATGACCGAGGCGCTGCGCGGCCTGCCGGAACTGCAGGACGTGAACTCCGACCTGCAGATGGCCGCGCCGATCCTGTCGGTGAACGTGGACCGCGACAAGGCGGCGGCGGTGGGCGTCTCGGTGGATCAGGTGCGCCAGGTGCTTTATTCGGCTTTTGGGTCGCGGCAGATCTCCACCATCTACGGCGCCTCGGATTCCTATGCCGTGATCCTGGAAGCCCTGCCGCGCGACCAGCAGGACGAGGCAGGTCTGGCCAAGATCTATCTGCGCGGCTCCGGCGGCCGGCTGGTGCCCCTGGCCGGCATCGCCACGCTGGAGCGCCGCGTCGGCCCGCTGACCGTGGCCCATCAGGGCCAGCTGCCCGCGGTGACCATCGGCTTCAACACCGCCCCCGGCGTGGCGCTGGGCGACGCCACCACCGCCATCGCCGGGGTGGAGCGCGATTTCGGCCTGCCGCCCACCATCGTCACCGGCTATGCGGGAACGGCGCAGATCTTCCAGGACGCGCTGGCCGGCCAGGGCATGCTGCTGCTGGCCGCCGTGCTGATCATGTACCTGGTGCTGGGCGTGCTCTACGAATCGCTGGTGCATCCACTGACCATCCTGTCCGGCCTGCCCCCTGCGGCGCTGGGGGCGCTGGCAACCCTGTGGCTGTTCGGGCTGGAACTGTCGGTGATCGCGGTGATCGGCGTGCTGCTGCTGATCGGGCTGGTCAAGAAGAACGCCATCATGGTGGTGGACGTGGCCCTGGCACGGCAGCGCGCAGGCGATGACCCGCTGACTGCGGTGCGGGACGCCAGCCTGCTCCGCTTCCGGCCGATCATGATGACCACCCTGGCCGCCGCCGCTGGCGCCGTGCCGATCGCCGCCGGCTGGGGTGCGGCGGCCGAGCTGCGCCAGCCCCTCGGATTGGCCGTGGTGGGTGGCCTCGCCGTGTCGCAGGCGCTGACGCTGTTCGTGACGCCCGTTCTGTACCTGGCCTTCGACAGCTTGGCGCGGCGCTTCAGCCGCAGCGGCGTCGCACAGCACCAGCCGGCCGAGTAGGCTCCCTCCGGCATCCAGCGCCGGCGCTGCCGACCGGCCAGATCCCGGTGTGTTTCACGCGGTCGTCACGATCAGTAGCCGGCGGGATCGAGAAATACCGGCTTGCGGACCGTGGTATACGGAGTGCCGGCACTGACCTGCCTCAGGCATCGATCCAGGGCGACGCCAGGCAGACCGGCCATGCCGGTGCCTGACGTTCCGGACACCTGCGGCGTCGCGGCGCCTAGTGGTCGCGGCCGCGCCCGGTTTTGCCCTGCAGCGCGTCGATGCGCTGACTGGCTTCAGCCTTGGTCAGCTTCGGATCGAATTCCTCGCCCGCTTCCTCGCACAAGGTCTGCAAGTAACTGGCCTGGGCCCCGGTCATGCTTTCATCGCCGGTGGTCCAGTTTTCCGGATCCTTGACCGTGTTGCTGGGCACGTCCTGCGCGTCGTCCTTGGCCATGATGGTTTCCTTGTTCATCATCCGTTCCCATAACGGCGCGGCCGGGGTTGAGTTTCTCCGGGCCTCGCAGCGGGATGGCTACCGCCGGCGCGCACCGCCGCCGGCGACGATCCCCTCGCCCACATCCCGCGGCAGCCCGATCGCGAGGGGCGCGGCGAGCAGCGTCAGCAGCGCTCCCACCAGGAAGCCGGCGGTGAAATCCGGCATCGCCGCCGCGCTCCGCCCGCTCAGGGCCACGCTCGCCTGCAGCGTCGCCGAAGCCAGCGCGACCCCCAGCGCCTGCGGCAGCTGCTGCGCGGTGCTGTACAGGCTAGTGGCGGCCGACAGCTTCTCCTGCGGCACGTCGGCATAGGCCAGCGTGTTCAGCGTGGTGAAGTGCAGCGAGCGGCACAGGCCGCCCAGCAGCAGCACCACGAACACCGCCGACATAGGCCAGCCGGGCCGGAAGGCGCCGCAGGCGGCGATGCAGAGCGCGGCCAGCACGGCGTTCCAGATCAGCACGCCGCGAAAGCCGAAGCGGCGCAGCGCGAAGCGCGCCATCGGCTTCATGGCGAAGGCGCCCAGCGCGGTGGCGAAGCTGACCATGCCGCTCTGCGCGGCGCTGGCGCCGAAACCGAGCTGCAGCGTCAAGGGGATCAGGAACGGCACCGACCCGGCGCCGATGCGGAACAGCACGCCGGACACATTCGGCGCCCGGAAGCTCGGGATCGACAGCAGACTGAAATCCAGCGCCGGGTTCGTCACCTTCAGGCAGTGCCGCACCGCCCACACGGCCAAGCCGATGCCGGCCAACAGCACGCCCTCGGCCATCCAGGACGGCACCAAACCCCGGCCCAGGGTCTCGAAGGCGAACATCAGGCAGGCCAGCGCCACGCCCACCAGGGTCAGGCCCCGGATGTCGGGCGGCGGCGGCAGGGTGGCCGGCAAGGCGGGGATGATCCGCCAGACCAGCAGCATGCCGAGAACGCCCACCGGCACGTTGATCCAGAACACCGCGCGCCAGGAGATCAGGTCCGTCAGCAGCCCACCCACGGGGGGGCCGAGCAAAGGGCCGAGCAACCCCGGCATGGTCAGCCAGGTGGTGACCGACAGCAACTCCTCCTTGCGCACGCGGCGCAGCAGCAGCAGCCGGCCGACCGGCACCATCATGGCGCCGCCCAGGCCTTGCAGCACCCGCGCCGCCACCAAACCGGCCAAGCCGGTGGACAGGCCGCACAGCGCCGATGCCAGGGTGAAGGTGCCGATCGCCGCCAGAAACACCTGCTTGGCGCCGAAGCGGTCTGCCACCCAGCCCGACAGCGGGATGAACACTGTCAGCGCCACCAGGTAGGAGGTGATCGCCACCCCCATCACGAGTGGATCCTCGCCGAGGGACCGCGCCATTGCCGGCAGGGCGGTCGCCACCACCGTGCTGTCGAGGTTCTGCATGAACAGGGCGCTGGCAACAATGGCCGCCATCAGCCGGGGGTCGGGGAGCTTCGATTCGTCAGGCACGGGCACAGGCTACGCCCAGCCGCTGCCGGCTGCCATCGGAGGAGGTCGGGAAAACGGCCGCGGCCGGGCTCAGTCGGCGGTGATCTCGGTGACCAGGCGCGTCATCGGCACCATCATCTGGCAGCACAGCCCGGCCTGCCGCCATTCCCAATGCACGGTGCCGCCCAGCTGCTGCCGCGCCGTTGTCTCGATCACGCGGGCGCCGAAGCCGCGCCGGGCCGGCGGCCCGCTGAGGGCCGGGCCGTCCAGCTCCATCCATTGCAGGTGAAGCACGTCGCTGCCGCGCGCCGCGTCCCGCTCCTGGTGCCAACGCAGCGTCACGCGCCCTCCCGGCCGGGACAGGGCGCCGTGCCGGGCGGCGTTGCTGGCGAGCTCATGCACCACCAGCGACAAGGGCTGAACCGCCTCCACCTTCAGGATCAGCTCAGGCCCCTCTAGCTCCAGCGCGCCGTGCAGCCCATCGCCCAGCAGAGCCGCCATCTCCCCCTTCAGCAAGGCATGCAGGCCGGCGCCGCGCCATTCCTCCTCGGCGAGCCGGATCTGCGCCCGGGCCAGCGCGGAAACCCGTCCTTCCACGGCGCGTACAAAGGCCTCCAGGCTGTCGGCCCTGGTCATCCGCAGCGCCGCCTGCACCACCGCCAGCGCATTTTTGGCGCGGTGGTCCACCTCCCGCGCCAGCACCCGGTTGTGCTCGGCGGTGAGGCGGGATTCCGTGACATCCTCGAAGGTGCAGACCACCAGCAGGGACTGCCCGGCGGTGCCGCGCACGGGCGCGGCGTTCATCTCCAGAGAGATCACCTTGCCATCGTCCCGGCAATACAGCATCGGCTCGGCCACCACGGTTTCGCCGAGGCGCAGCGCCCGGGCCACCGGGAAATCCTCCGCCTCGTAAGGCAGGCCGTCGCGACGCAGGCTGCCAAAGGCGGCCTGCAGGGTCAGCGGCGTGTCCAGCTCCAGCGGGCGGCCCAGGATCTGCAGCGCCCGCGCATTGCGGAAGCACAGTCGGCCGGACGGCATTTCGACCAGCACCACGCCCACCGGCATCTGTTCCAGCACGGCGCGCAGCCGCGCCTCGCCTTCGGCCAGCTCGTGCTCGCGCCGCCGGAGCGTGGTCAGCAAGCTGGCCAGCGAGTCGGCCAGGGTGGCGACCTCGCGCACGCGGCCGCTGCGGGGAATCGGGACGGCCAAGTCGCTGCGCAGCCGCCGCGCGGCGGCTGACAAGCGCTGCAGGGGCCTGGCCACAACTCCCGCGATGCCCCAGCCGAGCAACGCCGCCAGCAGCGCCGCTGCCGCACCCCAGCCCAGGATGCGGTGGCGCAGCCGCTGCACCGGCGACAAAGCCGCCGCCGCATCGCCCCGCACCAGCACCGTCCAGCCGGGTCCCGGCAGGTCGCGCTGGCCACGCATGGGCGCGAAGCCCACCAGAAGGGAACCCGCCACAGCGCTGCCGGCACGCCCGCGCGCCAGCATCGGCAGGGCGCCCGGCGCCAGGCTTTCCAGCCTCGCCTCCCCGGCTGCGATCGCCTGGCCCGGCAACACCTCGCCGTCGCGGGACAGCAGCACGGCGTCCACGCCCCGCCGCCGCTCGCGCAGCGGCGCCAGCGCCTCCCGGCTGAGCGCGGCCGCCCAATCCCAGAACAACGGCCCGGCCACCACCCCGCGCAGCGCACCGGCGGCGTCGAACACCGGCGCCGCCAAGTCGATCAGCCGCGCCGTGTCGCCCGGCCGCGGCGCCAACAGCCCGGGATCCCGCACGCCGCCCACGAAGGACCGCAGGCGCCCCTGGCGGAAATACTCATCCCCCGTGACGTCCAGCCCTTCGAGCGAACCGTTGCTGCTGGCGATCACCCGGCCATCCGGCGCGATCAGCATCAACAGGGCATAGCCCTGGTGATGGCTCTGCACCTGCCGCAGCACCTCGCGCTGCTCCTCCGGCCGGCCGCCGCCGTCGCGCATCAGCGGCAGGAAGGCGAGCAACTGCACCTCGCGCAGACGCTCGAACAGCGATCGGTTCAGCAGGTCCGCCAGCCGTTCCGCGGCCACCGTGAACTCGGCGCCGATGTCACGCTGCAGCCGTTGCTCCAACTGCGCGCCGAGCATCAGGGCCGCGGCACCCGTGGCCAGCAGGCCGAAGCCGCCCATAAGCAGGGCCAGCAGCACCCGCAGCCCGATCTGCCGCCGTGGCGCGGCCCCCGTCTGCGGAATTGCTCCTGGGGGCAAGGTGCCGTCGGGCATCACCGCGTGATGTTCCCGGCTCCGGACATACCGACCCATTCTCCTCGTGGTTGCATAACTCTAGCAATCCACCAGGGTAACGAGCAATCCACTCGTCGATCATCGAGGCATGGCCCAGGATCAGAACTGGAAGTATACGAACTCCTTCACGTCGGCCATCAGCGCCAGGGCCAGCAGGAAGGCCATGGCTGCGGCGGCGGCCGACACGGGATGGGGCCGGAAGCGCAGTAGCCAAGGCATCGTTACCTCGCCCTCCCCGCCATCGACGATCTGCTGCGAGTTGGGGGCCGCCAGCACCAGGAGGATACCCAGCCCCAGCATGCCGAAGCTGATCGCCGCAGTCAGCAGCCGCATGCCGCCGATCGCTTCCACCAGGGCCGCCGGCCCTCCGGCCCAGGTGAGGCCGACAAGCTCGGCATGGGCGGGCTGCATCCATCCCTGCAGGCCGCCCAGCCCGGCCAGCATGGCGGCGGCGGCAGGCAGATCGGGTGCCGCGAAGAACACCCAGGCAAACATCACGGCCAGCAGAGTCAGCGACCAGGCCGGAATCCGCCCCAGCGTCCGGTCGCGGCCGGCGATGCGGGCGCGCCCCACCCTGCTGCGCCAGGCATGGTTCATCAGCAGGTAGAGTCCGTGCAGCGCTCCCCAGATCACGAAGGTCCAGCCGGCGCCGTGCCACAGCCCGCCCAGCACCATGGTGACGAGGAGGTTGGCGTTCCGCCGCCCCGTGCCGAGCCGGCTACCGCCCAGCGCGATGTAGACGTAGTCGCGCAGGAAGCGCGACAGAGTCATGTGCCAGCGGCGCCAGAAATCGATCACCGACGTGGCGCGGTAGGGCGAATCGAAATTGTATGGAAAGCGGATGCCGAACATGCGGGCCAGCCCGATCGCCATGTCCGAATAGGCCGAGAAATCGAAGTACAGGCCGATCGAGAAGGCGAGCAGCGCCACCCATGCCTCGGCGAGGCCCGGCGGAGCCAGGGCAGCCGTCTGGAACACCGGGGTGGACAAGGCACCGACCGGATCGGCGATCACCAGCTTCTTGATGAGTCCGATGGTGAAGAAGGTGAGGCCCGCCGCAACATCGGCGGAGCGGAACCGATAAGTCGCGCCGCGGTGAAACTGCGGGATCAATTCATGGTGGTGAACGATCGGCCCCGCGATCAGGTGCGGAAAGAACGTCACGAACAGGGTGTAGTCGAGCAGGCCATAGGGTTCGGCGCGCCCGCTGCGGCAATCCACCAGAAAGGCAATCTGCAGAAAGGTGTAGAAAGAGATCGCCAATGGCAGCACCACGCCCGCCACGGCGAATTCGAGGCCGGTCAGCGCCCCCACATTCTGCATCACGAAGCTGGCATATTTGTACCAGGCTAGCAGCCCGATATTGCCGGCAACGCCCAGAACCATCAGCCCGCGCGACCAGCCCGGCCTGTCATCGCGCCAGAACAGGATGCCTCGGCCCAGGGCGAAGTTGATCGCCATGGAGAGCAGCAGCAGGCCGAGATACAGCCAGCTCCACCAGCCATAGAACACCAGCGAGGCGACGAGCAGCCACAGCCGCGCCGGCCGCGTGTCCGGCAGGCGGCCGAGCAGGAAGAAGCCGGCCAGGGTGATGGGCAGGAACAGCAGGATGAAGATGTGGGAGTTGAACAGCACGGTCTCAGCTTCCCGTGCCGCCGGCGCTGCCGCCCGTGCCGCGCAGCGCCGCGGCGATGAACCGGGTGAACTCCCTGTGGTGGGGAAAGATCAGATGCACCGGGTCGGCGAAGCGGGCATCGTCCCAGGCAAGCGCGTGCCCCTCGATCAGCAGGGTCTCGCCCCGTCGCAGCGCCTGCCGCATCTGCGCCACCCAGCCGGCGATGCGGCCGCCGTCCGGATCATTCTCCGCGCGCCATTCAGGCATCACCGGCAGCGTCACCACCACCAGCCGCGCCCCGTGCCGCGCTGCCGCCGCTTCCAGCTCCGTCAGGCCGGCGAAGCAATCCTGGTCGATCTCCATGGGCGGGCGCCAGGATTGCGGCCGGCGCAGCACGGCGGAGCCGAGGCCGTCATGGGCCTCGCGCTCTGCCAGTGGCACGGTCTGGCCGGCGCGCTCCGCGGCGGCGCGGGCCAGGTAGAGCGGCCGGAAGCCACTCACATAAGGCAGCCAGCGCGGCACGGTGCCGTCCAGGAAGGCGGAGAACAGCGCGGGATCAAGAAAATCCCGGGCTGCCGCCGGGCAGGACTCGAAGTCGCGCGGCGCCACCACGGTCAACAGCGTCGTGATCTCCGGCAGGCGCGGCAGCAACTGCTCGGCCAGGAAGGCGGTCTGGTCGATGTGCAGGTAACAAGGCGCGGCGTTGTAGGCGCGGCTGGCCGGCAGGGCCGCCTGCAGCGCTGGCATGTCGAGATTGCGCAAGGTCGCGGAGGAGCCGAGCGCCAGCAAGGTCCGGTCCTCCAGCTGCGCGTCACGCAGCTCGGCGAGCTTACCGTCGATGCAATCGGTGGCCGCGAGTGGCGGTGGCGCCAGCAGGTCCTGCTTCGCCAGCAGCCAATGCGCGCCGGTTATGGCACCCAACCCGATCAGCACCAGAAGCAGGAAGCACCAGAGGAACCGTGCGGGACCTGGGGCGGCATTGTCGCGCAGGGTGGCCGCGACAGGATGCTTCCGCGGGCGGGAAGTCTCGGGGACAGACGGATCGGACAACGGGTCACCCCTGGCGCAAGCGCGTGCCGTCAGGCGCGGCGCGGCCATTTCAGGAAAAATCAAAAAGGCTTCAGGGCATCGCGCGACCTTCAGCAGGCGCGGCTGATACAGGGCGGCCCCATCGCGATCCGGCGCCCGCGCAAGATACGTCGTCACCGTTCCGCAGAACGGCGAGAGCCCTGGCGCGCTCCAGCACCCCGCGAAAGGCTGCGGGAAGCGGCGGCTAAGGCGGCGTGATCGTCATGACTACGCCGCGAAGGGCGTCCAAGCCGTGCATGCTCTTGTCTTAAGCAGCCCATCGCGCTGCATTCAACCGCCAAAGCCGCTGGAATGACGGCGGCTGCACACGATCCGGCGAGCATCTGCGGCGACTACCCTGACGGGCAGCGAGTTGCAGAATGCTGATCAACTATAGGTCGCCATGACGAAGATGTGATCATCATGGGCGGCGGTGTGCCCGCCGGAGGAATCGAAGAAGAAGCTCTGCCGTCCCGAAGGTAAAGCGCAGCCTCGGCAGGCAAAGCTTGCCCCGCGGGACTTAAACAGCCTCAATCATGATTGAAGCGCCGCCGCCGCTGGCAGCGGACGGATGCTTGGACCCGTTCCGCCTTCTGTGCGAGTTTGCCGGCCATGTCATCCCGCTTGCGTCCATCCCAGGGATCATCCGCGAAGAGGAATCTGGCGCCCGACGGCCTGGCCGGTCGCGAGGATCCCATGCCATCCGCCGCGCCCGCCGCAGGACCATCTGCCCCGATGCAGGATCAGGCCGGGCCGGACCTGCCGCAGCGGGAGCCGGGCATGGCCCCGCCCGGACCGCGCCGTCCGGCGAGTGCCAGATCTGCCGGCGCGGCCGGCGCCCCGCTGCCCGCGTCCGCCCCAGCCATGCCGCAGCCGGCGCTGCCGCCTGACCCGGCCCTGACCGGCGAATATGGGCCGCAGCCATCGGTTAGCGAGCAGCGCCGCGCCATTCTGCCGGAAGCGGCACGGCTGCTGGAAAACGCCGAGCTGGCCCGCGCCTACGAGGATTTCCGCGCGGCCGCCGTGGCCCTGTCGGGGGCCGGGATGCTGTTCGAGATGGTGCACCGCCCCGATCCCGCGGGCGGCGGCCTGGTTCCGCGCGAACCGCGCAACCTGTCGATCGCGGCCGTGCCGGATGCCGCACTCGGCGACGACGCGGCCACCGTGGTGCTGATGGGGGTCGGCTTCTGGGAATTCCTGCCCGGCTTCTTCTTCGGCAGCGATCGCATCATCGACGGCCGCCGCATCGCCATGGATGTGGGCAGCTTCCGCTTCACCGAGAACACCCCGTCCGGCGATGCCGAGATCATCGGCCAGACCGAGGCCGGTCCGCTGGCGCAATACATGCGCATCGACATCAGCGGCGACGGGCTGGTGAAGTCGCTGGCCGTCAGCAACCTGGCGCTGGGTGGCGCCTTCGTGGCGGCCTACCGCGCCTATGTCGAGGTGCTCGCCGGCTACCCCTACAAGCTGCTGCACCCCTATCGGCAGCTCAGCCAGCCGCAGGCGAGGCCGCAATCCCAGCCGGCGGAACCGGCAAGGCCGGCGCCCCGGCCGGTGCAGACCGGTGTCGGCGCGCTGCCGAACAGCCGTCCGCCGCCGCCACCGCGCGCGGCACAGGTGCGGCGCGGGCCATCCCGCGCCGCCTGGAGCTGGCTCGTGGTGCCGCCCCTGGTGGCGCTGGCCTTCTACCTAGGCAGCCTGACCTCGACCGGGGAGCCGGAGGATGTTGCCGGCAGCGTGCCCCAGCTTGCCCCCGGGTCTTCCCCGCAGCTCTCGCCATCGGTGCCGCCACCGGCCCGGACGGGGTCTGTGCCCCCCCTGTCACCCGTGGCGGAAGTGGACCTGCCACCACCGCCAGCGCTCTATGAAGGCGCGGACGACCCGCCCCTGCCCCTGCCGCCGCCCCCGGCACCGCCCCC
The DNA here is from genome assembly GCF_003604215.1 of Teichococcus vastitatis. GTDB lineage: Bacteria > Pseudomonadota > Alphaproteobacteria > Acetobacterales > Acetobacteraceae > Pseudoroseomonas > Pseudoroseomonas vastitatis. The sequence continues at coordinate 19,275 of NZ_QXGS01000028.1, read as the reverse complement.
GCCGCCCCGCCGCGGCGGCGAGATGGAGGCCGCGCCGCCGCCGGAGCTCGCGCCCGGTCCGCGCAACCTGGCGCTGCCGGACGGCTTGTCCGCGGCCGGCTCCGGCTATGTTCATCCGCCGCTCGCGGCGCCTCCGCCAGCCACCACCGCGCGGTTCGGGGTGGTGCGGCAATCGGCCAATGTCCGTGCCTCGCCGACCGGCGGCTCGCCGGTGCTACGGGTGCTGGCAACGGGCACGACGCTGCGCATCATCGAGGAAAACCAGGGCTGGCTGCGCGTCAGCACCGAGGATGGCGAGGCGCTGGGTTGGATCTACGGCGCCCTGGTGCGCTGAACCGCGGCCGGCAGGCGAACCCCGCCAACCGCGGTCACCTCCGGATCAGCCGGGCGTGACATCCATCGCGCGGGTCCGCTCATCCATGCGTGGATCGTGCTTCAGCCCCTTCTTCACCGCCCAGGTGTTCACCAGCTGGTGCAGCGGAAACATGGCGACGTCATCCATCGCCACCTTCACCGCCTGCTTCAGGATGTCCTCCCGCGCCTTGTCGTCCAGCGTGCCGAGAGCCTTGGCCGTCAGCGCGTCCAGCTCCGGATTGCTGTAGCGCCCGGAATTGTTGGCGCCGGTCCGCTTCTCGCTGTCATACGTGCCCAGGATGTTGACCAGCGCGTAGGAGGCTTCGCCGGTGGCACTGCCCCAGCCCACCAGGCGCATGCCGAATTCCTGGCGGTTCGCGCGCGCCGAGAAGGTGGACCAGGGCAGCGCGTCCACCTGCGTCTGCACGCCGATGCGGGTCCACATCTGCGCCACCGCCTGCGCCGTGCGCGCATCATTCGGGTAGCGGTCGTTCGGGGTGCTCAGCACCATGCGGAAGCCCTGCGGAAAACCGGCTTCCGCCAGCAGCTTCTTGGCACCATCGGGATCGTAGGCCGGCACCTTGACGTCGGGGTTGTAGGAATAGGCACCTGGCGGCAGCCACTGTCCGTTCGGGCTGGCGGTGCCCTGCATCACGCGATCCGCCAGCGCATCGCGCTGGATCGCCATGGTCAGCGCCTTGCGGACCCGGAGGTCGTTGAACGGGTTCTTCGGCAGCGGCCTGCCATCATTGTCGGTGACGTGGATCGGATCGGCGTCGCGCGAGCGGTCGGCCGACAGGTAGATGATGCGCAGCCCCTGGATCGAGGTGAGCTCGACCTTGGCTTCGCCCTTCAGCCGCGGCAGGTCGGACGACGGAACCGTATCAATGATGTCCACATCGCCCGACAGGATGGCGGCGGTCCGCGCCGGCGGCGATGAGATGATGCGGTAATCCACCGTGGCCCAGGCGGGCTTGCCGCTCCAATGGTTGTCGTTGCGCACCATCTGCACGCGGGTTCCGGGGCTGTAGGCCTGGAATTTGTACGGCCCGGTGCCGATGATCGCCTTGCCGCTGTTGTAATCCTCGGTGGCGGCGCCTTCCCCCGCGTGCTGGGAGATCACGGCGACGGAGGCCAGATCCGTGGGCAGCATCGGGTAGGGCCCGGGGGTGTGGAAACGCACCGTCAGCGGATCGATCGTTTCCACCCGCTCGATCGCGCGCACGAAGGAGCCGAAGCCGCCGGGGCTGTTCGGCACATCGGGCGTGCGCTTCACCGTGAAGGCGACATCCGCGGCCGTGAAGTCGCGGCCGTCATGCCACTTCACGCCGGGGCGCAGCTTGAACTCCCACACCGTCGGCTCCACCGCCCGCCAGCTGACCGCCAGTTGCGGCACCAGCTGTGCCTTGGCGTCGAATTCCACCAGCTTGTCGAAGAAATGGGCGGCGACGCTGTTGTTGGGCGAGGCATTGTAGAAATGTGGATCGAGCGAGGTCACGGCTCCGCCGATGGCGATGGTGAGGTTTTGCGCAGCAGCGGGCGCGGCCGCGAAGGCGGAGGTCGCGAACAAGGCGCTGCCGGCAAGCAGGGTCGCGCGGCGCGTCAGGAATCCCATGGTCATCAGCGGTCGGCTCCGTGGCGGTTGAACAGGTGACACATCGAAAGATGACGCAGGCGTAAGCGTTTGACAGCCGAAAAAGCCGCCATTTGCCGGCACGGCCCGGTCGCAACCGTCACGGCGGCGCGAAAAAGATGCCGCGCCTGCCGAAACTGGTCAGCCAAGGTAGCGTTTCCTCCTCTGGCCGGCCGTACGGGCCCGGCATAGGCGGGGCATGCGGCATGCGGATCGATGTGTTGGCGCAGCTGGACCATCCGATCGACGGTTCCTCCGCCGACGGACGGGAACGCCACACTCGAACGCTAGTCCAGGAATTGTTGCGCCTTGGCCACCGGGTCCGCTTGTTTGCCGCCGATGGCACCGACCCTGGCCTGAACCCGGTGTGCCTGGGACCAGCCACGGGCCGAGGCCGGCAGCGATCCGGCACCCGCGCGGCGGAAGCCGCAGCGGCCGCGCAATTCGATCTGCAGCGCCGCATGCTGACAGCGCTGGCGGATGACCCCGCCGACATCATCCACAACGACACGGCGCATGAATTGCCGGTGATGCTGGCGCACCGCCTGCCGGCGCCGATGGTAACCACGCTGCATGCGCTGCCGGACGAACCGCTGGGCACGGCCGTGCTGGAGCGCACCCGGCGCGACCTGCCGTTCACCGCCCTCTCGCCCGCCGTGGCGGAGGCCTGGCGACCGTTCCTGGGCGAGCTTCCGCTGGTGCCGAATGGCCTCCCGCTGGACCGCTTCCGGGCCTGCCTGCGGCAGCCGGACCTGACGCCGCACGCGGTCTGGCGCGGCCGGGTTGCGCCCGGGCAGGGCCTGATGATGGCGCTGCAGGCCTGCCTGATCGCCGGCATCCCGCTGATGGTGATCGGGCCGATCGGCGATGAGGATTTCTGGCGGGGACGGGTGCGGCCACGGCTGAGCAATGGCAGTCGCTACGTCGGCGTGCTGCCGCCCGACAGCATGCCGCTGGCCGTGGCCGAGGCGGCCGTGGCGGTCTGCACCGATCCCGCCAGCGATCCTTATGGCGAAGCGGCAATCGAGGCGCTGGCCTGCGGCACGCCGGTGACCGGCTTTGCCCAGAGCGCGCTGCCGACATTGGTGGATCGCCTCAGCGGTCGGCTGGCGCCGGCCGGCGGGGTCGCGGCACTGGCCCGCTGCATCCTGGCGGCCTTGCAGTTACGGCGCGCCGATTGCCGGCGGCGGGCCGAGCAGTTCTGCACCGCGCCGCGGATGGCGCAGGATTACCTGGCGGCCTATCACCGCGCCATCGCGCACCACCGGTCTCCGCCAGCCGATGGTACGACCCTCCGCGCTCCCGGCCTAAATTTCTGACGAGGGTGCTGGAACAGCGCCGCGCGCGCGGCGTCGCAGCGCGGAAGGCGGCATGCCGGACCGCCGCGCCACGAAGCGGGAGAAATAGGCCGGGTCGCTGAAGCCGCTGGCATAGGCGATCTCCGCGACGCTGAGGCTGGTATGGGTGAGCAGCCGCACCCCTTCCAGCAGCCGTCGGTCCTGCAGCAGCATCAGCGGCGAACGTCCCGTCACCTGACGGCAGGCCCGGGTCAGCTGCGCCGCGGAGACACCGAGTTGCCGGGCGTGCTGCGGCAGGCTGGCGGAAGCACGGAACTGCGCATCGATCAGCGCGCGGAAGCGCGATGTGAGTAAGGCCGCCCGGCTGGGCGGCCGTCCGCTGCTGCCGGTCTCTTCCGACAACTGTTCCACCATTCCGAGCAGTGTCAGCACGGCACCCACCAGTTGCGCCGCCTGCCCGGGCGCCCGCTCCAGTTCATGGGCGGCATCGAAGCTTCGCTGCACGGCGCGGAAGGCCTGGGACAGGCGGTGCTGGCACCGGCGCAGGGGGGCGGCATCCAGCGAGGAAACCTCGTCCCGCCGCAGCGATGGACCCAGCAGCGCCTGGTGCGCATCCAGAAACGCCGATGTCAGGGTCAGCACATGTCCCTGCGTGCCCCGGCGGAAACGGAAGCCATGCACCACGCCGGGCGGCATGATGAAGAGCCGGGGCGCCGAGAAGGCAAGCTCCTCCCCCTCCAACGTCAGCGTGCCGTCGCCGCGCCGGATCCAGAAGACCTGCTGCAGGATCCCGTGGCGATGCGGACGGATGATCCAATCGTGCAAATGGCTGCGGGCGTGGATCGTCTCCACATGCACCGGCTCCGGCGCGGGGTCGCTGTGCTGCTCGCCGTAGAGGGCGAAAACCGGGATCAGGGTGCTGCGCATCGGACCGAACGGATCGTCCAGGAATGCGCCGGCTTTGTCCATTGAGATGGAACCGGACCGCGCCGCATCCTCTGGCCGGAACCAACTAGATCGGGAAGCAGTCCAGTGACGCAGCGCATCGCCGTGGCCATCATCGGCGCCGGGCCCGCCGGGCTTCTGCTGTCCCAGCTGCTGCACGGCGCCGGGATCGACTGCCTGGTGCTCGAGCGCCGCAGCCGTGCCCATGTCGAGGGACGCATCCGCGCCGGGGTGCTGGAACAGGGCACCGTGGCGCTGCTGGAGCGCGCCGGCGTGGCGGCGCGTCTGCGCCGGGAGGGACTGGTGCATGAGGGTTTCCAGGTGGCGCTGGACGGCGAATTGTTCCGCATCGACATGCGCGGGCGCACCGGCGGCGCCGTCACCGTGTACGGTCAGACCGAGGTGACGCACGACCTGATCGAGGCGCATCTGGCGCGCGGCGCAGAACCCGTGTTCGAGGCCGAGGACGTCGCGCTGCACGGCCTCGACGGCGACGCGCCGCGGGTCACCTACAGGCGGGACGGCACCATGCACGAGGTCAGGTGCGACTATGTCGCCGGCTGCGACGGGTATCGCGGCGTCTCGCGCGCCAGCATCCCGGAGGCCGCGCTGCGCAGCTTCGAGCGCGTTTATCCCTTCGGATGGCTCGGCATCCTGGCCGACGTGCCGCCCTGCGACCACGAACTGATCTATTCCAATCATGCGCGCGGCTTCGCCCTCGCCTCCATGCGCTCGCCGACGCGCAGTCGCTACTATGTGCAGGTGCCGCTGGAGGAGACGCTGGCCGAGTGGCCGGATGAGCGCCTGTGGGACGAGCTGACCCTTCGCCTCGGCCCCGAGGCGGCCGCGCGCATGGTGCGCGGACCCGCGATCGAGAAGAGCATCGCGCCGCTGCGCTCCTTCGTCGCCGAGCCGATGCGGCATGGCCGCCTGTTCCTGGCCGGCGACGCGGCCCACATCGTGCCGCCCACCGGCGCCAAGGGGCTGAACCTCGCCGCATCGGACGTGGCCATGCTGGCCGAGGCGCTGGTGGCGCGGTACCGCGACGGCTCGGAAGCGGGGCTTGATGGCTACTCGGCGCGGGCGCTGGCGCGGGTCTGGAAGGCGGAGCGCTTTTCCTGGTGGTTCACCAGCCTGACGCATCGCTTTCCGGAGATGGACGGCTTCGCCCGCCGCATGCAGATCGCCGAGCTGGACTACATCCGCGGCTCGCCCGCCGCCCAGCAGGTGATGGCGGAGAACTATGTGGGCCTGCCGCTCGCGCCGGGCTGACCGGCGGCACCGCGAGCCGTGGAAAGGGCGTGATGCCCGTGTTGCGCCGGTTCGGGGCGTTCAGGCCCGCTTGCGCTTCGGCGCGGCCGGCGCCTTGCCGCGGCCCTTGGCGGACGTGGCCGTCTTGGCGGCGGCTGCCGGCTTCTTGGCCGGCTTGGCGGCGGCCTTGCCCGCCGCAGCCTTGCGGGGCTTCCTGGAGGATGCGGCGGCGTCGTCCTGGCTGCCCAGGCTTTGTTTCAGCGCCGCCATCAGGTCGATCACATTGTCGCTTCGCGCCTCTTCCCGTTCCGGCTGCAGGCCCTCGCCGCGCAGCTTGGCATCGATCAAATCGCGCAGCCGCGCCTCGTAGCGGTCTTCCGTATCGGCGGCATCGTAGCGATCGCGCTGCCGGTCGATCAGCTGGCGGGCCAGCTTCACCATCTCGGGCTCGGTGCGGATCGTCTCGATCTCGTCGAAGGCGTCGGCGGCGGGGTTGATGTCGCCTTCTTCGTGCAGCGTGTGCAGCAGCATGCCCTCGCCATGCGGAAAGATCGCCACGGCGCGCTCGCGGCGGAACAGCACGAGGCGGGACAGCGCCGCCGTTCCGCTCTGGTCCAGCGCTTCCCGCAGCACCGCGTAAACATCCTGTCCTTCCTTGCCGTCTGGTACCAGATAATAGCCGGCATCGAAATGCAGGCTGTCGATGCTGTCGCGCGGCACGAATTTGGCGATGGTGAGGGTGCGGCTGCTGTCGATGCGGGCGCTCTCGAAATCCTCGTCGGTCATCAGGACATAGTCGTTCTTCTGGAACTCGTAGCCGCGCACCGTGTCGCGCCGCTCCACCTCCTCGCCAGTGCCGGCATCCACCGTCACCATCCGGATGCGATTGCCAGTGTCGGGGTTGATCATGTGGAAGTGCAGGTTGTTGCGCTCGTGATGCGCCGACAGCAGGCGGACGGGGCAGGACACCAGCGCGAGCCGCAGCGTGCCATGCCAGAGCGGGCGGGCTTCACTCATCGGATCAACCTCCTCTTTCTCGCGGGAAGAACCGGCAGCGCCTGCTCCAGCGCGCGCCAATCGCCCCAGGGGTCGCGCCGCTGCTTCTTCAGCCGGTCGCGAATGGTGCTCAGGGTAAAGGCCTGGGGATCGAGCCCGTGCTTCACCTCGGTCCAGCGCAACGGCGTCGCCACGCCCGCGCCGGGCCGTGCGCGGGGACAGAAGGATGCGACCGCCGTGGCGCCCTTGCCGTTGCGCAGCCAGTCCACCAAGATGCGGCCGCGCCGCGCCGCCTTCGACACCTTGGACAGGTAGCGTTCCGGCGCCTCGGCCGACAACATCTCGGCGAAGCCGCGGCAGAAATTGCGCACCGCATCCCAGCCGAAGCCGCGCGCGATCGGCACCACCACGTGCAGCCCCTTGCCGCCGGAGGTGCGGCAGAAGCTTTCCAGCCCGAGGGCCTTCAGCCGCGCCCGCACCTCCCTGGCCGCATCCACCACCATGTCGAAGCCGATGCCCTCGCCGGGATCGAGATCGAAGACGAGGCGGTCGGGATGATCCGGGTCGTCTTCCCGCGCGCCCCAGGCGTGCAGTTCGATGGCGGCCAGCTGCGCGCAGGCGATCAGCCCGTTCACATCGTCCAGCACCAGATAGGGCGCGCCGCCATGATCGCCGGCGCGCAGCGCTTCCGGCTGGCCCCGCATGGCGTGCTTCTGGAAGAAATGCTGACCCGCGATGCCGTCGGGACAGCGCAGCACCGCGAGCGGCCGCCCCGCCAGCTCCGGCAGCGCGTGCGGCGCGACGTCGCGCCAGTATTGCGCCAGATCGGCCTTGGTGATGCCGGGCCAGAGCGGCTTCTCCGGATGCGACAGCGCCGGTTCGCCGGCTGGCTGCTTGGCCTCCTCCCGGGGGGCGGCGATGCCGTCGCGGGCGATGCGCAGGATGCGCGGCACCGCCAATGGCCGGAGCCGGCGGCGCGGGGTGTCCGTGCCCGGGGCCTCGCGCACCACGTCGCGCGCGGCCTTGTCCTCGCGCAGGCCGAGATACACCGCCTGGCGGATGCGGCCGGCGCCGGTCCAGCCGGCGAACTGCAGTTCCGCCACCAGCTCCGGCTGCACCCAGTGGATGCCCCGCTCCGGCGGCTCGTCGGCGTAGTGGAGGTCGCGCGGCGGCTCCGCCGCGATGCGGTCGAGGCGCCTGCGCAGCCGGCGCAGCTCGGCGGCATCGAAGCCGGTGCCGACGCCGCCGGCATAGTGCAGCGTTCCCGCCGCATCCCAGAAGCCCATCTGCAGCGCGCCCAGGCCGGTGCGCGTGCCCTTCGGATCGGTCCAGCCCAGCACCACCAGCTCCTCGCGGTGGCCGCATTTCAGTTTGCGCCAATCGGCGCCCCGGCCCTCGCGGTATGGCGCGTCGGCGCGCTTGGCGATGATCCCTTCCAGCCCCATGGCGCAGGCCTGCCGCCGCATGGCGCCGGCCCGGCCTTCGAGATGGTCGCTGAACCGCACCGTGTCGTTGAAACTCAGCGCCGAGCGCAGCAGCGCCTTGCGGTCGGCCAGGGCGCAGCCGCGCAGATCCCAGCCCCGCCAATGCAGCAGGTCGAACACGTACAGGTACAGGCTGTCATCGCGCTTCTCCGACAGGGCGCGCTGCAGTTGCACGAAGGAGGACACACCGTCCGGCCGCAGGGCCACCAGTTCGGCATCCAGCAGCGCGTCGCCGCTGTTGAGCCCCGCGACGCTCTGCACCACCGCCGGCAGCCTTGCCGTCCAGTCCTGCTCGCCGCGCGTCACCGCCTGCACGGCACCGTCCTCGATGCGCAGCAGAAGCCGGTATCCGTCGAACTTCACCTCGTTCAGCCAGCCGGCTTCCTCGGGCAGGTCTTCCACGAGTTGCGCCAGTTGCGGGCGCGGGGCGCGCGGCATGCGGCCGCGGCGGGCACCCGGCGCCGGCGGGCTGTCCGCCTCGGGAGCCGGCGCGGCCTCGTCGCGCGCCGGCGGCGCCTGGGCCGGGGCCGGATCGCCCTTGGCGCGGGCGGCGCGGCCCGGCTGCGGCACGCGCACCGCCTGTTCCAGCGCGGCGGCATCGATCCCGGGCCGTTCCTGCCCGTCACGCTCCTTGATCAGCAGCCAGTTCTCGGCCTTCTCCCGCCCGCGCGGCTTCAGCCGCACCAGCACAAAGGCGCCCCGCAGGCGGCGGCCCTTCAGCGTGAACTTCAGCTCGCCCTTGCGCAGCGCGGCTGCGGGATCGTCCGGGCCGGTCCAGGTGCCGAAATCCCAGCGCTCAACCGTACCGGCGCCGTACTGGCCTTCCGGGATGGTGCCGGCGAAACCGGCGTAATCCAGCGGATGGTCTTCCACATGCACCGCCAGCCGCTTGTCGGCCGGATCCAGCGACGGGCCCTTGGGCACGGCCCAGCTCCACAGCACGCCGTCATGCTCCAGCCGGAAATCCCAGTGCAGCCGGCTGGCGTCGTGCTTCTGCACCACGAAAGCCGGCGCCGGGCCGGCCCGCTTCGTAGCACCGCCGCGCGGCTCGGCCGTGACGCGGAAGTCGCGCTTGGCGTGGTAGCGTTCCAGTTGGCCCGTGGCCGGTGGCATGGCGGAGCCCCCTTCCCTGCTGGCGGCAGGAAGTAAGCGCGGGCGGTGCCGCCGGGTTGCCTGGCTCCGGCGGCCGGCCTGCGGTTGCCTCCGGGAGCCAGGGGTCTAACATCACCTGGACATTTTCTGGCAATTCGAAGGGGCCTCCCATGACCAAAGGATCCGATCTGCTGGTGGCGGCACTGGCCAATGAGGGCGTGGACCGGATCTTCGGCGTGCCGGGCGAGGAAAACCTCGGCGTGCTGGAATCGCTGCGGCACTCGGCGATCGAGCTGGTGCTGACCCGGCACGAGCAGGCGGCCGCCTTCATGGCCGCAACCTATGGCCGCCTCACCGGCCGTCCTGGCGTCTGCATCACGACGCTGGGACCGGGAGCGCTGAACCTGTCCACCGGCGCGGCCTATGCGCATCTGGGCGCCATGCCCATGGTGATGATCACCGGGCAGAAGGGCATCCTGTCCTCCCGCCAGGCGCGCTTCCAGGTGGTGGACGTGGTGGCGTCGATGAAGCCGCTGACCAAGCTGTCGCGGCAGATCGTCTCGCCTCAGATGATCCCGACCCAGGTGCGCGAGGCCTTCCGCATCGCCGCCGAGGAGCGCCCCGGCCCGGTGCATCTGGAGCTGCCGGAAGATATCGCGGCCGAGGAATGCGACGCGCTGCCGATGATCCCGCCGCACCCGACCGAGCTGCCGGTGGCCGGCGCGGCGGCGCTGGACCGTGCCGCGGCCATGATCCTGGCCGCCGAGCGGCCGCTGGTGATGCTGGGCGCCGCCGCCTCCCGTCCACGCTCCACGGAGGACCTGGCGCAGTTCGTGCTGCGCACCCGCATCCCCTACTTCACCACGCAGATGGGCAAGGGCACGGTGCCCGGCGGCACCGCGCTCTACATGGGCACCGCCGCCCTGAGCGAGCGCGACTACGTCCACGAGGCGATCGAGCGTGCCGACCTGATCATCACCGTGGGCCACGACACGATCGAGAAGCCGCCCTTCATCATGGGCCCGGGCGGGCCGCAGGTGATCCATGTCGGCTACCAGCCAGCGACGGTGGAGCAGGTCTATTTCCCGCAGGCCGAGCTGCTGGGCGACATCGGCCCCTCGCTGCGCCTGCTGGCCGACCGGGTGGAAGGCCGCATCCCGAACGCCGGGGCGCTGCTGCCGCTGCGGGACGGCATCCTGGCGCGCATCGCCGACCGTGCGACGGAGGAACGCTTCACGCCGCAGCGCATCGTCCATGATGTGCGCCAGGTGATCCCCGCCGACGGCATCGTCGCGCTAGACAATGGCATGTACAAGATCTGGTTCGCCCGCAACTACCGCACCACCCAGGCCAACACCCTGCTGCTGGACAATGCGCTGGCCACCATGGGCGCCGGCCTGCCTTCCGCGATGATGGCGGCGATGCTGCACCCGGATCGGCACGTGCTGGCCGTGTGCGGCGATGGCGGCTTCATGATGAACAGCCAGGAGATGGAAACCGCCGTCCGCCTGAAACTGAACCTGGTGGTACTGGTCCTGGAGGACGGCGCCTATGGCATGATCCGCTGGAAGCAGGCGGTGGACCGCTTCGCCGATTTCGGCATGACCTTCGGCAACCCGGATTTCGTGCGCTACGCCGAGAGCTACGGCGCCAGCGGCTGGCGGGTCGAGCGGATCGGCGACTTCGTGCCGACGCTGGAACGCGCCTTCACCGCGGGCGGCGTCCACCTCGTCACCGTTCCCGTGGATTACTCGGAAAACACCCGGGTGCTGGTGGACGAGCTGCGCGAGCGGCTTCCGGTAGCCTGAAGGGGAACAGTCCCATGCGCGCATCCATCCGCGACACCGAGATCTTCTTCGACATTGAGGGGCTGGGGCTGGTGCCGGACGGGCCGCGCCTGCGGGAGCGGCCCGTCGCCATGATCCTGCATGGCGGACCCGGCGGCGACCACAGCGGCTTCAAGCCCGGCTTCTCACCGCTCGCCGAGCGCATGCAGCTCGTCTACCTCGACCATCGCGGCCAAGGACGTTCCGCCAAGGGCGACCCGGCGCGCTACACGCTGGACGAGAATGTCGAGGACCTGGAAGCGCTGCGCCAGCACCTCGGCCTCGGGCCGGTCGTGTCCATCGGCACCTCCTATGGCGGCATGGTGGCCATGGCGCATGCGGCGCGCTACCCGGCCTCCGTGTCGCACCTCGTCCTGGTGGTGACGGCCGCGCATGCGGGGTTCAACGCCCGCGCACAGCAGATCGTGGCCGAGCGCGGCACGCCGGAGCAGCAGCGCGTCTGCCGGATGCTGTGGGAGGGTGAACTCGACACGGTGGAGAAGCTGAAACATTTCTATGCCGTGATGGGACCGCTGTATTCCACCACCCATGACGATGCCAGGGCGCGCGACGGCCGCGCCCGCACCCTGCACGAGCCGGAGGCGCTGAACCGCGCCTTCCGCCCCGGCGGTTTCCTGCGCTCCTTCGACCTGCGGCCGGAGTTGAGCAACATCACCGCCAGGACGCTGATCCTGGCCGGCGCCCATGACTGGATCTGCCCTCCGGAATTCTCCGAGGAAATCCACCGGCTGATCCCGGGCTCCGACCTGCGCATCTTCCGCAACAGCAGCCATTCCATCCGCGCCGACGAACCGGACGCCATGCTGGACGTGATTCGCGGCTTCATCGTCTATTAAGGGCGCGGGACGCCGGCCGGGCAGCCCGTGTCGCGCCCGGTCGGACGGCCCCGGCGTGGGCGCCTCCCCTGTGGCGTCGCCGCCCCACCCCCTGCAGACGGGCCCGAGGCGCTTTTTCGGTCCCGACCGGCACGATGGCCCCTTGCACGCCCCGGCCCCGGACGGTAGGTAGCGCCTCGCTTTCACGGCGTTCAGCTGCTGTAGCTCAGTGGTAGAGCACTCCCTTGGTAAGGGAGAGGTCGACAGTTCAATCCTGTCCAGCAGCACCATTTTCCCGGTTCCGTCGCCCGATGGCACAGCCTCCCGATCCGCCCAAGACCCCGGCCGCCGCCGCCCAGGCCGAGCGAGAGGCCCGGCGCGCCGCTGCGCTGCGCGAGAACCTGCGCCGCCGCAAGGCCCAGAGCCGTGCCCGCGCCGAAGGCGATCCTTCTCCTCCCCCCGCCTCCAAGCCGCGGGGCTGAGACGCGACCCCTCCCGGATGGTTGCTCCGGGCGCCACCCTGCGGTATCCCGGCCGACCTTCCCGCCGCCGCACGGAAACCTGGCCCATGTCCATCATGCCTGACAGCTGGATCCGCCGCATGGCGACGGAGCACGGCATGATCGAGCCCTTTGTCGAGAGCCAGCGCCGCGAGGGCGTGATCTCCTTCGGCCTGTCCTCCTACGGCTACGACGCCCGGGTGGCAGATGAGTTCAAGGTGTTCACCAACGTGGACAATGCCCTGGTGGACCCCAAGAAGTTCGCCGAGGACAGCTTCGTCACCCGCAAGGGCGACACCTGCATCATTCCGCCCAACTCCTTCGCCCTCGCCCACACGGTGGAATATTTCCGCATCCCGCGCGATGTGCTGGTGATCTGCCTCGGCAAATCCACCTATGCCCGCTGCGGCCTGATCGTGAACGTGACCCCCTTGGAGCCGGAATGGGAAGGCCAGGTCACCATCGAGATTTCCAACACCACCCCGCTGCCGGCCCGCATCTACGCCAATGAGGGCATCTGCCAGTTCCTGTTCCTGCAGGGCGCCGGCGAGCCCGAGGTCTCCTATGCGGACCGCAAGGGCAAGTATATGGGCCAGCGCGGCGTCTCGCTGCCGAAGCTGTAAGGGAAAATCCCCAGCATGGATCGTATCCGCATTCGCGGCGGCCGCCGCCTCGAGGGCCGCATCGCCGTCGGCGGGGCCAAGAACGCGGCGCTGCCGCTGATGGCCACAGGCCTGCTGACTCACGAGGCGGTGGTGCTGACCAACGCCCCGGCGCTGTCCGACATCGCCACCATGGGCGGGCTGCTGGCGCAGCACGGCCTGCGGGTCGAGCACGACACCGCCTCTCGCCGGATTTCGCTGGACGGCGCCGCCACCGATTTCGAGGCGCCCTACGACCTCGTGCGCAAGATGCGCGCATCCGTGCTGGTGCTGGGGCCGCTGCTGGCGCGCTATGGCCAGGCCCGCGTCTCGCTGCCCGGCGGCTGCGCCATCGGCACCCGCCCCGTCGACCTGCACCTCAAGGGGCTGGAGCAGATGGGTGCGGTGATCGAGCTGGAGGCCGGCTACATCAACGCCCGGGTTGATGGCCGCCTCAAGGGCGCCCGCATCCTGTTCACCCAGGTTTCGGTGGGCGCCACCGAGAACCTGCTGATGGCCGCGACGCTCGCCGAGGGCACCACCGAGCTGATCAACGCGGCGCGCGAGCCGGAGATCACCGACCTGGCCCAGTGCCTGGTGTCGATGGGGGCCCGTATCGAGGGCATCGGCACCGACCGCCTGGTGGTGCAGGGCGTCGACAGCCTGCACGGCACCACCCACCCGATCCTGCCCGACCGGATCGAGGCCGGCACCTTCGCCTGCGCCGGCGCCATCACCGGCGGCGAGCTGCTGCTGGAAGGCATGCGGCTGGACCTGTTCGGCGCCTGCACCCATTCGCTGCGCGAGGCCGGCGTGGAGCTGCTGCAGGAGGCCGATGGCGTGCGCGCCCGCCGCCTGAACGGTTTGCACGGCGTCGACGTCATGACCGAGCCCTTTCCCGGCTTCGCCACCGACATGCAGGCCCAGTTCATGGCCTTGATGGCGGTGGCCGAGGGCGCCTCCATGATCACCGAGACGATCTTCGAGAACCGCTTCATGCATGTGCCGGAGCTGACCCGGATGGGCGCCCGGATCAATGCGCATGGCTCCTCGGCCATCGTGCGGGGCATCGGCAAGCTGTCCGGCGCGCCGGTGATGGCGACCGATCTGCGTGCTTCCGTGTCCCTGATCATCGCCGGCCTCGCCGCCGAGGGCGAGACGGTGGTGAACCGCGTCTACCACCTGGACCGGGGCTATGAGCGGGTCGAACGGAAGCTGGCCGCGGTGGGCGCGGAGATCGATCGCATCGCAGGCTGATCCGGCGCTGCGCCCTCTGCCCAGCCACCCCTTGCAGTGATAGCATTTCCCATGGACCAGCCCATCAACAACAGGATCACGGCCGGCGGCACCGATGCCCTGCCGCTTGTGCTGGCCTTGCCCAAGGGACGCATCCTGAGGGAGGTGGCGCCGTTGCTGGCCCGTGCGGGCATCCGGCCAGCGGCCGATTTCCACGACGAAGCTTCCCGCCGGCTGCGGTTCGAGACCAACGACCCGCAGCTGGACGTGATCCGGGTCCGCTCCTTCGATGTGGCGACCTTTGTGGCCTTCGGCGCGGCGCAGATCGGCATCTGCGGCGCCGACGTGCTGATGGAGTTCGACTATCCGGAGATCTACGCCCCGCTCGACCTCGGTATCGGCGCCTGCCGCGTTTCGGTGGCCGAGCCGGTGGGCGGCGCCGGGGCGCCCGGCATGGCGCGGCAATCCCGCGTCGCGGTGGCCAGCAAATACCCCAACATCGCCCGCCGCCATTTCGCAGCCAAGGGTATCCAGGCCGAGGTGGTGCACCTGAACGGCGCCATGGAGCTGGCGCCATCCCTCGGCCTGTCGCGGCTGATCGTCGACCTGGTGCAGACCGGCTCCACCCTGAAGGCCAACGGGCTGGTGGAAACCGACGTGATCGCCCCCGTCACTTCGCGCCTGATCGTCAACCGCACCGCGCTGAAGACGCGGCCGGAAGCGATCGGCAACTGGCTGGCCCGCTTCCGCGCCGCCCTGGTCGCCGCCTGATCTCGCCCGTCATCCAGCACAAGACCGCCCCGGAACCAAACCCATGATCCGCCTGTCCACCGCCCAGTCCGGCTTCGAGGCCGAGTTCCGCGCCTTGCTCGACCAGGCGCGGGACACCACCGCGCAGGTGGACGCGGCGGTGGCGTCGATCATCGCCGAGGTGAAGCGCGGCGGTGACGCGGCGCTGCTCGACCTGACCACCCGGTTCGACCGCTGGACCCCGGAGGGCGGCGCCGCCGGCCTGCGCGTCCCGGCCTCCGAGATCGACGCCGCGCAGGCCCGCTGCGCCCCCGAGTTGCTGGACGCGCTCGACCTCGCCGCCACCCGCATCGAGCGCTTCCACGCCGCGCAGCTGCCCAACGACGTGGAACTGGACGACACGCTCGGGCTGACGCTCGGCATGCGCTGGGGAGCGATCGACGCGGCCGGCATCTACGTGCCCGGCGGCAAGGCGGCCTATCCGTCCTCCGTGCTGATGAACGCCATCCCGGCCCGCGTCGCGGGGGTGGGCCGGATCGCCATGGCGGTGCCGACGCCGGACGGCGTGCTGAACGACCTGGTGCTGGCCGCGGCGCACCGCGCGGGCGTCACCGAGATCTGGCGCGTCGGCGGTGCCCAGGCGATCGCGGCGCTGGCCTGGGGCACCGACAGCATCCATCCGGTGGACCGTGTCGCCGGTCCCGGCAACGCTTACGTGGCGGAAGCCAAGCGCCAGGTCTTCGGCCGCGTCGGCATCGATTCGATCGCAGGCCCATCCGAGGTGGTGGTGCTGGCCGATGCCTCGCAGAACCCGGCGCTGATCGCCATCGACCTGCTGGCTCAGGCCGAGCATGACGAGAGTGCCCAGGCCATCCTGATCACCACCAGCGCGCAGATGGCCCATGCGGTGGAGCACGCCGTTGCCGACCACCTCGCCACCTTGCCGCGGGCCGCCATCGCCGGCGCCTCCTGGGACAAGCACGGCGCCATCATCGTGGTGCGCGACTGGGAGGAAGGCGCGGCGCTGGTGGACCGGCTGGCACCCGAGCACCTGGAGGTGATGGTGGCCGACCCGCAGGCGCTGTTCGCCCGCGTCCGCCATGCCGGCGCCGCCTTTCTGGGTGCCCATTGCCCGGAAGCACTGGGCGACTACGTGGCCGGGCCGAATCATGTGCTACCCACCGGCCGCACCGCCCGCTTCGCCTCCGGCCTGTCCGTGTTCGATTTCCTGAAGCGCACCACCTGGATCAGCGCGGAGAAGCGTGGCCTCGACGCCATCGGTCCGGCCGCCGTGGCGCTGGCCGAGGCGGAAGGGCTGACCGCCCATGCCCGTTCGATCGCCATGCGTCTGGGCCAGGGCTGAGGCCTGCCGACCCCGTCCTGCGCCCCGTTGAAGATTGCGCGCGCAGGCGCCATTTCTGTTGCGGATGCGTCAAGGGTGGGCGAGATCCCGTGCCTATCCTTGACCGGCGGAGCCTGGGCCATCATGGTCCGCGCCGCCCGCCCGTTCCCGCAGCAGCACCGCCGAAAGAGGCCTGATGTCTAAAGAAGATATGATTGAGTTCAGCGGCCAAGTCGTTGAACTCCTGCCCAACGCCATGTTCCGCGTGAAGCTCGACAATGAGCACATGGTTCTCGCCCACACCAGCGGCAAGATGCGCAAGAACCGCATTCGCGTGCTGGCCGGCGATCGGGTGAATGTCGAGATGACTCCGTACGACCTGACCAAGGGCCGTATCACCTTCCGGTTCAAGTAATGTCCGAGGCGGGCCAGATGGCCCCCCTGGTGTCCCCTCCGGTCCGCGCCGCGGCGCCGGCCTCCGGGCGCCCTTCCCTGATCCTGGCCAGCGGCAGCCCTCGGCGCCTCGATCTGCTCCGCCGCATCGGCGTGGTGCCGGCGCGCGTGCTGCCCCCCGAGATCGACGAAACGCCCCGCAAGCAGGAACTGCCACGCCCGCTCGCCGGCCGCCTGTCCCAGGCCAAGGCCCGTGCCGTGATGGCGCTGGAGCCGGATGCGCTGGTGCTGGCCGCCGACACGGTGGTGGGGGTCGGCCGCCGCATCCTGCCGAAGGCCGAGAACGAGGCCGAGGCCCGCGATTGTCTGGCGCTGATCTCTGGCCGCCGCCATCGCGTCTACACCGGCGTGGCGCTCGGCCTGCCGGATGGCCGGCTGCTGACGCGCGTGGTGGAAAGCATCGTCACCTTTCAGCGCCTGACGCCGCAGCAGGTGGACGCCTACATCGCATCCGGCGAATGGCGCGGCAAAGCGGGCGGCTACACCATCCAGGAATCGGCGGAGGCTTTCGTGCGCTTCCTGTCCGGCAGCCACTCCAACGTGGTCGGCCTGCCGCTGCACGAGACCGCGCAATTGCTGCGGGGCATTGGATGGCTGCGTCCCTGATCCTGGTTTCGGTCTCCCCCGGGGAACAGCGTACCGCGCTGTGGCGCGACGAGCGGCTCGACGCCGCCTTCATCGAGCGCCCTTTCGATCCCGAAGGACTGGACGACCTGCATGTCGGCCGGCTCGCCGCGCGGGCTCCGGCCATGGCCGGCGCCTTTGTGGCGCTGGCGGGCGGCGCCACGGGCTTTCTGCCGGATTCGGACGGCGCCAGAGGCCGCAGCGAAGGCGAATGGCTGCGCGTCCGGATTGCCCGCGCCGCACAGGGCGGCAAGGGCCCGCGCCTCGCGGTGGTCCCGGGCGACGTGGTCACCGGCCCGCTGCGCCGGCTCGCCGCCGGGCCGGACGCGCCGCTGCGTCTGGCCCAGGCGTTCCCGGAGCTTCCCGTGCGCGTCGACCATGCCGCGACGGCGGCCAGGCTGCGCGGCGTACTGGGACGGCAGCGGGTCGAGCTGGTGCGATCCTCCGCGTTCGAGGAAGCGGTGGAAGAGGAGTTCAGCCTGCTCGGTGCGCAGGAGGTGCTGCTGCCCGGCGGCGGTCGGTTGACGCTGCACCCGACCCCAGCACTGCTGGCCATCGACATTGATGCCGGCCATCAGGCGGGGGGCCGTGACGCGGCGGCGCACCGTGCGCTGAATGCCCGCGCCCTGGCCGAGGTCGCGCGGCAGATCCGCCTGCGCCATGCAGCCGGCGCCATCCTGATCGACATGGCGGGGCTCACCGCGGCCCGGCGCCGCGACCTCTTGCCGGGCTTTGCCGAAACCCTGAGGGCCGATCCCCTCGCCCGTCTGGTCGGCCTGACCGGCCTTGGGCTGCTGGAGGTCCAGCGACGCCGGGTTCGGCGCCCCCTGCACGAAATCCTGGGGCTTCCGCCTTCGCCGCTGAGCCGGGGCCTCGCCGCCCTGCGGCAAGGCCTCCGCACGGCCCACCAGCAGCCGGGAGCACGGCTGATGCTGACGGCGCCGCCTTCCGTTCTCCGAGCACTCCGGCAAGCAGGCGATACCCTGCAGATCTTTGCCGCGGAGGCGGGCTCCTTGGAGCTGTGCCCGGACCCGCTCTGCCCCGTCGGGGAGGAACATATCCATGCGCGATAAACCCACACCAGGAACCAAGGCGGCGCGGTGCCCCATCTGCGGCAAACCATCCGCCCCTTCCCTTCGCCCGTTCTGTTCAGAGCGTTGCAAGCAGGTGGATCTCGGCCGGTGGCTGAGCGGCAGCTACGCGGTACCGGGTACCCCGGTGGAGCCCGAGGACAAGACCGAAGGCTGAGCCACCGGCGCCCACAAACAATGGCCGTTCGGTGCATTTGGTGGCTGGACAGCCTCATCCAGGTCCGGTATTTCGCGCCACCTCACCACGGCGGCGCCGGCAACGGTTCCGCAGCTTGGGCCCAGATAGCTCAGTTGGTAGAGCATGCGACTGAAAATCGCAGTGTCGCTGGTTCGATTCCGGCTCTGGGCACCATCCATCTGCTTTCGTGTGATGACCGTGTGCTTGGTACCCTGGCCGTCCCCACCTGGGGCAGGTTCGGGTCAAGCCCTGCGCTGACCGTGCTAATTGGCGCCCCGGCCATTCCGAACATTGCAGCTGAATCGCTGCGCCGGCCGCTGTCGCGGCGTCCCAGCATCGTAAGCCAGAAACCGGAATAGGCTGCAGGTGTGGTGCCGGTAAGGATCGCTCCTGCCGATCAATGTGATCGCCGCCCGCCGGCCGACCATGCCGCCACGAACGGCGCGGCTCGGTCTCAGGAAGGCGCTCCATCCACGCAGGTTTCATGCTGGCCCTGCAAGGATCCCGAAGCAGCGACTTCGCTCATCTGGATCAGCGGAAGAACAAAGCCGTTCCACATCAGGCGGAGGCGTTCCGGGACAGACCGCCCGGCCCGTCAAACAGTTCTGTCGGCCGCGGTGCACAGCTGCCTCGTTGCCCGCCAGTCGATGGCCGAGGCGACGCAGCGTGGGTCGTGTCCCATCGCGTGGTGTAGGAGCGATGGTTTCCGGCGGGCTGAACTACCGGATCAGGCTGGCACGGCGGA